>NZ_JBQTCH010000004.1:0-445359 GCF_052445935.1 Rhodopseudomonas sp. NSM
GCGCGCGGCTGACCTGCGGCGGCGGATCGCCGGGGCGGGGCGCCGGACGGCTCGACGCCCGCAGCGAATCGCCGGGGCGCGCGGCCT
Organism: Rhodopseudomonas sp. NSM; assembly: GCF_052445935.1. Classification (NCBI taxonomy): domain Bacteria; kingdom Pseudomonadati; phylum Pseudomonadota; class Alphaproteobacteria; order Hyphomicrobiales; family Nitrobacteraceae; genus Rhodopseudomonas; species Rhodopseudomonas sp. NSM. Next base: position 88 of record NZ_JBQTCH010000004.1, read on the forward strand.
CGCCGGCGGGACGGCGGGTCTTCAGTTCGGCGCGGGCGGCGTCGCGGGCGCGCTGCGCGGCCTCGGACTCGACCTTGCGCACCGCCTCCTCGAGCGCCAGCCGCTCGCGGGTGATTTCGGATTCGGTCAGCGGCGGCTGCACGCCGCGCAGCTGCGTGATCAGGGCCGAGCGCGCCCGCTCGTAGATCGCACGGCGCTGCTCGCCCGGAGCACTGGGGTCCAGGCCGGATATGGCGCGTGCGATCAGCGGATAGTAATCAGCCATCTTGACTCAAGTTTCGATGCCTTTCGGTAACATCCTATTAAGCCTCGAAGGGATTCTGTACCAGAATCGTGTCCTCGCGTTCGGGACTGGTGGACAACAGCGCCACCGGGCAGCCGACCAGCTCCTCGATGCGGCGAACATATTTGATCGCCTGCGCCGGCAGATCGGCCCACGACCGGGCATTGGCGGTCGGTTCCTTCCAGCCCTCGATGGTCTCCCAGATCGGCTCGACGCGCGCCTGCGCGCCCTCGCCGGCTGGCAGATGATCGATCTCCTTGCCGTCGAGCCGGTAGCCGACGCAGACCTCGATCTGTTCGAAGCCATCGAGAATGTCGAGCTTGGTCAGCGCCAGGCCGTGAATGCCGCAGGTCCGCACCGTCTGCCGCACCAGCACCGCGTCGAACCAGCCGCAGCGCCGCTTGCGCCCGGTGTTGACGCCGAATTCCTTGCCGCGACGGCCGATCTCTTCGCCGATCTCGTTGGTCAGCTCGGTCGGGAACGGCCCCTGACCGACCCGCGTGGTGTACGCCTTGCAGATGCCGAGCACGTAGCCGACCGAACCCGGCCCCATGCCGGTGCCGGTCGCGGCCTGCGCCGCCACCGTGTTCGACGAGGTGACGTAGGGATAGGTGCCGTGGTCGACGTCGAGCAGCGCGCCCTGGGCGCCCTCGAACAGGATGCGCTTGCCTTCGCGGCGCTTGATGTCGAGCAGCCGCCACACCGTCTCGGCGTAGGGCAGCAGCTTCGGCGCCAGCGCGGTCAGCTCTTTCAGGATCGTGTCCGCCTCGAATTCGGCGAGGCCGAGACCGCGGCGCAGCGCGTTGTGATGCGTCAGCAGCCGCTCGATCTTGTGCGGCAGCGTGTCGATGTCGGCGAGGTCCATCAGCCGGATCGCGCGGCGGCCGACCTTGTCTTCATAGGCCGGGCCGATGCCGCGCTGGGTGGTGCCGATCGAGGTCGCCTTGCTGGCGTTCTCGCGCAGCGCATCGAGTTCGCGATGCAGCGGCAGGATCAGCGTGACGTTCTCGGCGACGCGCAGATTCTCCGGCGAGATCGCGACGCCCTGCCTGGTCAGCCGCTCGACCTCGTCGAGAAACGCCTGCGGATCGAACACCACGCCATTGCCGATCACGGCGAGCTTCGACGGCCGCAGCACGCCGGACGGCAGCAGCGCCAGCTTGTAGGTCTCGCCGTTGATCACCAGCGTATGGCCGGCATTGTGCCCGCCCTGGAAGCGGGCGACGATGTCCGCCTGCTCCGACAGCCAATCGACGATCTTGCCCTTCCCCTCGTCGCCCCACTGGGCGCCGACCACGACGACATTGGCCATTTTCGAGCAGTTCCTATGCAACTCACCGGATGAAGCACGATCGTCGAGCGCCTGTCGGCGGCTGGGCGGATCGTCCTGAGCGCCAAGCCAAAACACGGCCGTGGCCGCTCGCATGCGAGGCGATCAACCGGATAACGGACTCGGGCTTGCGACGCAAGCGATACGGGCCGTTTCCACCGCTCCGTGGCCCGCTCCAAATCATTGAAATACCCGGAAATTCGGCGACCATGGAGCGACGGGTCGTCCGGCGGGCGAGACCCGCGCCGAAGCATGATGTTGAAACGCGGACAGCCTCAGTGGCCGAAGGCAACCTGGCGGAACGCGGCGACCAGCGGCGCCTCGAGCTTGCCGCGCATTTTCAGCAGCACGTCGTAGGCCTCGTCGCGCGCCATCGGCGGCTTGTAACGGCGGTCCTCGATCAGGGCCGTGAAGATGTCGGAGATCGTCAGCAGCCGGACCAGATCCGAGACGCCCGCGCCAGACAGGCCATCGGGGTAGCCGCTGCCGTCGAGATATTCGTGGTGATGGCGGACGGCGTCGAGGACTTCGGGAGACACGCCCGGCGTCTTCTGCAGGATCTGATGTCCGGCGGCGGCATGCGTCTCGATCAGCGTGCGCTCTTCCGGGTCGAGCTTGCCGGGCTTGTCGAGCACCTCGCGCGGGATGCTGGCCTTGCCGATGTCGTGAAACATCGCCGCGATCGACAGCCGTCGGATATCCGCGCTCGAGACCCCGAGACACTGCCCGAAATCCACCACGACGCCGGTCACCAGCAGGCAATGCTGGAAGGTGCCTTCGTGATGCCGGCGCACGATCGTCAGCCAGTTCGTCAGCCCGTGATCGATCACGCTGTCCGCGATCCGGCTTGCGGTGTCGACGATTCCCATGTCGACCGGACCGCCACTCGCCGCGGCGACGAACATCGACGCGATCGCGGCCGCGCCGTCCGCTGCGCTGCGCGTCGCGTCGCTTACGGCCGAGTTCGACGACGCGCTCAGCACGACCTGATCGACGAGGTGGCCGGCGAGCTGCCGCGCAGAAACCGGATTGTGAAGCACGCGCGTCGCCCCCAGCGCGTAGGCCTGCGCGGACAGCAGATGCGACACGCCGTCGATCAGGAAGATGCGTTTGCGAACGGCGCCGAGCCTGCGCATGACGTCCTTCAGCGCGGAGATATTGCGGACCACCCGGATGTCGACGGCAACAATGAGAGCGTCCGGCAGCAATGCGAGGTCAACAGGCTCGCCGAGCAGCGCGAAGCTGGCATCGATCTGCGGCGGCAGCATAAGGCGCATCGTCGATATCTTCTGGGGAGTTTCAGCAATGACGTGAACCGGCATCAGACACCTGCCCCGACGGCGCGTTCAGCCGCCGCCCGGCGGCGAGCGCCGTGGGCCGGCGGACTTCTCAGCGCCGACAAAGCGCACGCCGATCGTCAGGCCATCGACTCTGATCAGTTCGCAGCGCCGGTAGACCGAGCCCGAGGGGGTCAGCACGAGAAAGAACTCCCTGAAATTCAGCCCAGCCAGCGAGCTTTTCAGGATGAGCCTGGCGCCGCTCGCCGAGATATCGGCGATCGCGCATTCCCGGCGCCAGGTCCCGTCGATCCCGATCAGGACGGTGGTGATTGCTTTCTCGAAATGGACGCGTGGCTGCTTTCGGTCGCCGTAAACCAATGGCCGCTCCTGCAATTCTTGCAGCGACATCGGCGGTGCGAATTGTGCGACCGCCGGAGAAATCCATTGACTCAGAAACAAAACAAAACAGGAACGTGCAGGCGCTGCCGGAGAAGCAGCGAACAATCACGGTTCCGGAATAACGCGAATACGGGAACTAATTCAACTTCTACGATCAATTGACGAGCATTCGGAACGAATACGCGCAGCTGTGATTAACATGGAACCCGACTGCGTCGCAGCTCGTAGAAATCCTAGGTCCAGGCCCGGACGACGCCTTGCGACCGCCGGGACGACGCGGGCCGCCGGGGAAGTCCGCCCGCCCACCGCCTTGACTTTCCCCCTCCGCCGCCATCTGAACGGCACGACGTGCGGTTCCCAAGGCAAATTGCAGGAATCAACATGCAGACAATCCAGACGCAGGGCCTGAACGTGCCCCGGCTCGGGCTCGGCACCTTCAAGCTGCAGGGCAAGGACTGCCACGAGGCAGTGCTGAGCGCGCTGGCGATGGGCTATCGCCACATCGACACCGCGGAGATGTACGCCAACGAGGACGCCGTCGGCGACGCGCTCGAAGACACCGACGTGCCGCGCGACCAGATCCACCTCACCACCAAAGTGTGGTGGCAGAACCTCGCCCCCGACGCCATCCGCAAGGCGTTCGAGACCAGCCTCACCAGGCTGAAGACCGACTATGTCGACTTCTATCTGATCCATTGGCCGGCGCCCGACATGAACCTCGCGAGCGCGCTGGAAACGCTGATGCGGATCAGGGACGAGGGCGGCGCCCGCGCCATCGGGGTCTGCAATTTCCCGGTCGCATTGCTGAAACAGGCGATCGAGGAGATCAAGGCGCCGATCGCCTGCAACCAGGTCGAGTATCACGTGCTGCTGGGCCAGAAGACGCTGCTGCCCTTTATGCAGGGCAAAAGCGTGCCGCTGACCGCCTATGCGCCGCTGGCGCAGGGCCGGCTCGCCGCCATGCCGGAGCTGCAGCAAATCGCCGACAAGCACGACGCCACCGCCGCCCAGATCGCGCTGGCCTGGCTGCTCGAGCAGGACTGCGTGATGGCGATTCCCAAGGCGCGCAGCGAGGCCAGCCAGCGCAGCAATCTGGACGCGCTGAAGATCAGGCTCGACCAGGACGATCGCGCGCTGATCGCCAAGCTCCCGAAGGACCAGCGCTTCGTCAAACCGGCGTTCTCGCCGGAATGGGATGTGGAGTAGCAGGCGTCCGCCCGCCGCGCGCGTTGTAACCACAGGCACGTCATTCCGGGGCGCTCGCGCCAGCGAGCGAACCCGGAATCTCGCGATGGTGTCTCGGCTGCCGTGCCCTGCACATCGAGATTCCGGGTTCACGCGCTACCGCGCGTGCCCCGGAATGACGGGCGCGGGGCCTGCACGCGGCGCTGGATTGCTTCGCTGCGCTCGCAATGACAAAATAGGCGGGCGCGCGCGGACTTTCTCCGGCGCCCCTGCTGTTAGTCGTCCGAGCCCCATCATGTCCAAATCCACCCGCGCGACGCAGACGCTGGAGAAGCTCGGCGTCGCGTTCAGGCTGCATAGTTACGACTACGATCCCGACGCCGACTCGATCGGGCTCGCGGCCGCCGCCGCGCTCGGCGTCGAGCCGCGGCGGATGCTGAAATCGCTGATGGCCGAACTCGACGGCAGACCGGTCTGCGCGGTGATCGCCTCCGATCGCGAGGTCAGCATGAAGAAGCTCGCCAGCGCGCTCGGCGGCAAGAGCGCCAGGATGATGAAGCCCGCCGACGCCGAGCGGCTGACCGGCTATCATGTCGGCGGCATCTCGCCGTTCGGCCAGAAGAAGCGCGTGCCGGTGGCGATCGACGAAGCGGCGCTCACTGAAGTCACCGTGTATCTCAATGGCGGCCAGCGCGGACTGCAGATCGAGATCGATCCGCGCGAGGCGGTGAAGGCGCTCGGTGCGGTGGCGAAACCGATCGCGGCGGACTGACACTGCGACCGCGTATCCGCCGGTAAATTGCTACTTGTCACTTGCGGCGTTTTCGGCCGCGACCGCGTTACCCGGTTTGCATCGCGTCGCCCGGGGTCTATGATTCCCGCTGCTTCGCCAGAGGACCTCATCATGATGGCAACGGTCGCCCCGCGCGGGCAGGTTCGCGCACTCGCACCTGCCGACACCGACCGCTACTGCAATCACCTTGTGCGGCTCGATCCGGCGGCGCGGCGGATGCGGTTCTTCGAGGAGGTCTCCGACTTCCACGTGCTGTTCCATGCCGGCGCGGCGTTGTCCGACGGCCGCGCGGTGGTCGGCTATGTCGAGGACGACGAGGTGCGTGGCGCCTGCGAACTGCTCGAAACCGACCGCGCGCAGCACGGCGCCGAAGCCGCCTTCAGCGTCGAGAACGACTGGCGCTGCCGGGGCATCGGCGGGCTGCTGATGGCGGCGATGATCGACGACGCGCGCCGGCGCGGCGTGCTGCGGATCGAGATGCAGTGCCTGAAGTCCAACGCCCCGATGCAGGCGCTGGCGGCGCGCTTCACCAGCGATCTGCGCCAGATCGGCGACACCACCCTCGCCGTGCTCGACAACAGCCCCGAGATCACCGCGGCGTAGAGATTCGCCCGGATGCAGGGGGCCCGTTGCTGCAGCGCACACCCGGCGCGCATCGAAATAACGGTTGCAGCCTCGGCAATATCTGACATAATTCGAATATACGAATGTATGAAGATATTACGCGCGACCGGCGACGTCGCGCGACAAGCATCGGCGACAACGCGCCGGACCTGAGGAAACCACATCGCCTCGGCATCCCGCTGCCGGCGGCCGGAAGGAGACGGTTCGATGGCACATGTTCTGATTCTGGGCGCCGGCCTCGGCGGCGTCGTGATGGCCTACGAGATGAAGGACCTGCTCGGCCGCGACGACACCATCACCGTCGTCACCAGGGATCCGATCTACCACTTCGTGCCGTCGAACCCGTGGGTCGCGGTGAAATGGCGGACGCGCGACGCGATCGAGGTCGATCTCGCGCCTGTGTTCCAGCGCCGTGGCATCGACTACCGGCCGGTGCCGGCCACCAAGGTCGATCCCGACAACAACCGCGTCGAGCTCGCCGACGGCAGCGTCGTCGACTACGATTTCCTGGTGATCGCCACCGGCCCCGAACTCGCCTTCGACGAGATCGAGGGGCTCGGCCCCGACGGCTACACCTCGTCGGTCTGCCACGTCGATCACGCCATCGAGGCATCCGAGAAATTCGAACAGTTCTGCAAGAACCCCGGGCCGATCGTCACCGGCGCGGTGCAGGGCGCGTCCTGCTTCGGCCCGGCCTACGAATACACCTTCATCCTCGACACCGAGCTGCGCCGCCGCAAGATCCGCGACCGGGTGCCGATGACCTTCATCACGCCGGAGCCCTATATCGGCCATCTCGGCCTCGACGGCGTCGGCGACACCAAGACGCTGCTCGAAAGCGAGATGCGCCAGCATCACATCAAGTTCATGACCAATACCCGCGTCGCCAGGGTCGAACCCGGCAAGATGACGGTGGAAGAGATCGCCGACGACGGCTCGGTGAAGAAGACGACGGAGCTGCCGTTCGGCTATTCGATGCTGATCCCCGGCTTCCGCGGCATCGCGCCGCTGCGCGGCATCGACGGGCTGGTGAATCCGCGCGGCTTCGTGCTGATCGACGAGCATCAGCGCAATCCGAAATATCGCAACGTGTTCGGGATCGGCGTCTGCGTCGCGATCCCGCCGATGGGGCCGACCCCGGTGGCGTGCGGCGTGCCGAAGACCGGCTTCATGATCGAATCCATGGTGACGGCGACCGCGCACAATATCCGTCAGTTGCTCGACGGCCAGGAGCCGACCCATCAGGCGACCTGGAATGCGGTCTGCCTCGCCGATTTCGGCGATTCCGGCGTCGCCTTCGTGGCGCAGCCGCAACTGCCGCCGCGCAACGTCAACTGGTCGTCGTCCGGCGCCTGGGTGCACAACGCCAAGATCGCGTTCGAGAAGTACTTTCTGCGCAAGATGAGCCGCGGCGAGAGCGACACCTTCTACGAGAAGGCGATGCTCGACATCCTCGGCATCGGCAAGCTGAAGAAGACCGAGCAGGCCTGATCGCACGGCGGTTGCTGCAGCGCGGCTGCGCCGGGCGCCGGCGCAACGCAGCGGGGAACACGACGCCCGCATGGCATCCATCCGGCGGGCGGACTTGCGGCGGGGGAAATTTTGGGCACAAGTCGCCTCCCCTTTAAGCAAAGCAGACAGATGTGACCCGCGCTCCCCACCCCTTCGCACGCCTCGCCGACCAGCCTTATCTTCTGCTCAGCCTGACCTCGCTGTTCTGGGCCGGCAACTCCATCGTCGGCCGCGCAGCCGCCGGGCATTTTCCGCCGGTCACGCTGTCGTTCCTGCGCTGGGCCTGCGCGTTCGCGATCGTGCTGCCGTTCGCGGCCCGGCATCTGATCGCGGACTGGGGCGTGATCCGCCGGCATCTCGGGCTGATGATCGTGCTGTCGATCGCCGGGATCTCGATCTTCAACACGCTGCAATATACCGCGCTGCAATACACCACGGCGATCAACGTCCTGCTGCTGCAATCGACCGCGCCGCTGTTCGTCGCGATCTGGGCGCTGATCGTGCTGGGCATCCGGCTGACGCTGATGCAGGCGCTCGGCATCATGACGTCGATGCTCGGCGTCGTGGTGATCATCCTGCACGGCGACATCGCGCAACTGGCGGCGATCGATCTCAACCGCGGCGACCTGATGTTCTTCGGCGCGCTGGCGGTGTTCGGCCTCTACACCGCGCTGACGCAGCGGCGGCCGCCGATGCACGCGCTGTCGTTCCTCGCCTTCAGCTTCGGGTGCGGCGCGCTGTTCCTGATCCCGCTGCTGGTCTGGGAGCTGACGGCGCGGCCGGCGCCGGCGATCGACCTCGCCAATGTGGCGTCGCTGGCCTATGTGGTGATCTTCCCGTCGATCCTCGCTTATCTCTGCTACAATCGCGGCGTCAGGCTGATCGGCGCCAACCGCTCGGCGCCGTTCTTCCATCTGATCCCTGTGTTCGGCTCGGCGATGGCGATCCTGTTCCTCGGCGAACGGCCGCATCTCTATCACACCGTCGGCTACGCGCTGGTGCTGACCGGCGTGATCATCGCGGCGCGGAAGACGGCGGCGGCGTGAGGCCGCGCGAACGCGATTACAGATTTTCCTGTCGCGGCGCGGCGATGCCGAACTTGCTGTAGGCTTCGCGGGTGCAGATGATCAGATGATCGGCGCAGGCGGCGCGGCGGAGCGGATCGCACTGGAGTTCGTATTCGGGTGAATTCATCATCTCGAGGAACGCCTCGATCGACGGATAATACACCAACGCCAGATAGTCCCAATGTCGGCCGTCGTCGCGGCCGAACGCGACCGCTTTGGCGTTGCCGGTCCACAGCAGCGTGCCGCCGCGCGCCTTGATCATCGGCACGGTCAGTACGCTGTAGCGCAGATAGGCGTCCCAGCCGGAGCCGCTGCCGTCCGGCGCACTCTCGTTGAACCGCATCAGATTGACCATCACCACCGGCCCGCGGTCCTCGCGATCCAGTTCCTTCAGACCCTCGACGTTCAATTGCTCGATTCCCATTGTCGCTCCCTTGCCGTCTTCCGGCTGCCGGCCCTTGTCGCCGACAAGCGTGTTGCCGGCAACCATGCCGCGATCGGCGGCGAGGCGGTAGCGATTTCTGACGCTGCACCCGACTGCGGCATCGCCGCGATTGCCGGCCCGCAGCGATCGTGAAACAATACGCCGGCTGCAGTGGGCGACAATCATGATGACGGTTCCGGAACTCGCCGCCGACGCGCTCGGCGGCTTCCTCGGCAAGTACATGCGCAAGCGCTACGGCGCGTCCGAGGCGCATCTCGCCGAGATCGTTCCGTCGGTGGCGCGGATGACACTGGAGTGCATCGGCAACAGCGACGCGCTGTATCACAATGTCGAGCACACCATGCTGGTGACGCTGGCCGGCCACCACATCCTGCGCGGCCGCGCGCTGTATACGCATGTGCCGGCGCAGGACTACGCGCATCTGATCATCGGCTGCCTCACCCACGACATCGGTTATGTCCGCGGCCTGTTCGAAGACGACGGCGAGGACGGCTATGTGATCGACGCCGGCGGCCGCAAGACGACGCTGCCGCGCGGCGCCTCGGACGCCTCGATGCTGCCGTGGCATGTCGACCGCTCGAAGCTGTTCGTGATGCAGCGGATCGGCGGCATCGCAGAACTCGACGCCGGGCGGATCGCCTGCGCGATCGAGGGCACGCGATTCCCGCCGCAGATGCCGGCCGACGGCGAACAATGCGGGGAAGATGCGGCGCTGCTGCGCGCCGCCGATCTGATCGGCCAGCTCGGAGACCCGGCCTATATCCGCAAGGCCAATGCGCTGTACTACGAGTTCGAGGAAGCCGGCCTGAACCGCCAGCTTGGCTACGGCTCGCCGGCCGACCTGATCAATCTGTATCCGCAGTTCTACTGGAACAGCGTCGCGCCGCACGTCCAGACCGCGATCCGCTACCTCAACGCCACCGCCGGCGGCCAGCAATGGATCGCCAGCCTCTACAGCAACGTGTTCCGCGCCGAACGCGACATCCGGCTGTCGGGCCCGCAGAAATAGCGCCGCGCCCCGTCATTCCGGGGCGCCAGCGAAGCTCGCGAACCCGGAATCTGACGGCGGTCCGCGCGGCCGGACGATGAACAGCGCGGGATTCCGGGTTCGCGCTGCGCGCGCCCCGGAATGACGGGCGAGAGCGGCTCATGCGCGCGCCGGGTGCCCATGCATGCCCTGCATTCCGCCGCGGCTCTTTGCCGGGCTGCGTTTTTCGGGCATGGCTGCGCCTCACTCGAACAGATCGCTCCGCTTGATCTCTTTCTTCCGCACGGCCTTCGGCTGGCTCGCCAACCAGCCTCACCTGCTGCTCAGCCTGACCTCGCTGTTCTGGGCGGGCAACATCGTGCTGGCGCGCGCCGTCGCCGGGCACGTGCCGCCGGTGACGTTGTCGTGCGTGCGCTGGGTCGGCGCGATGCTGCTGCTGCTGCCGTTCGCCTGGCCGCATCTGCGGCGCGACTGGCGCAGGCTGCGGGCGCATTGGGTCCTGATGATCGTGCTGTCGGCGACCGGCTTTGCGATCAACAACGCACTGGCCTATTGGGGCCTGCAATTCACCCAGGCGCTGAACGCGCTGCTGATGCAATCGTCGGGGCCGCTGTTCGTGGCGCTGTGGTCGCTGCTGCTGTTCGGGGTGCGGCTGACCTGGATGCAGACGATCGGCATCGCGCTGTCGCTGCTCGGCGTGCTCACCATCATCCTGCGCGGCGACCTGCTGGCTTTGGCCGGGATCGACCTCAACCGCGGCGACCTGATGGTCGCGGGCGCGCTGTGCGCCTTCGGGCTGTATTCGGCGATGATGCCGAAGCGGCCGGTGACGCATCCGCTGTCGCTGCTCGTGGTCACCACCGGCGGCGGCGCGCTGTTGCTGCTGCCGTTCGCGCTGGCCGAGTATGCCGCCGGCGTCCGACCGAGCGCCGACTGGCTCACCGCGTCGGCGCTGGCCTATGTGGTGATCTTCCCGTCGGCGCTGGCCTATCTGTGCTTCAACCGCGGCGTCGCGCTGATCGGGCCGAACCGCTCCGCGCCGTTCCTGCATCTGATGCCGGTGTTCGGCTCGGTGATGGCGATCGTGCTGCTCGGCGAGAAGCCGGAACTGTTTCACCTCGCGGGCTACGCGATGGTGGTCGCCGGCGTGTTCATCGCCGCGCGGCGATGACGGCGTAACATCACACTTTGCGAGCAACGGCCCGCTCGCCGGCGGTTCGCCGCATCGACCGTCACCGCGGTTTCATCGAACCGTCAGCGGCCTGTGATCCGGACCCGCCACAAGTCCGGCTCAAACACAGGAGGCTCGCCATGCGAAAACTGATGCTTGGTTCCGTCACGATTCTGGCGCTGGCGTCGTCCGCCGCGCTGGCGCAATCAGAAGGCGAGTTCACGGCCACGCTGGCGGGTCACGCCGTGCTGCCCGCGGAATCGTTCATCGACGCGCCGGCGGATGCGCCCGCCGATCTGAAAAACGCCGGCAAGTACACCACCGGCAAGCGGGTCGACGCCGTCGGCACCGTGATGGGCAAATCCAAGGAGCGCCCGACCGGCGTGTCGCTGCCGTTCAAGGGCCAGCCGCTGCAGGGCCATTCCGGCATCAAGACCATGCCCGATGGCAGCTTCTGGGTGCTGACCGACAACGGCTCCGGCTCGCGCTACAATTCCGCCGACTCGATGCTGTATCTGAACCGCCACAAGATCGACTGGACCAGCGGCAAGATCGAGCGGCAGGAGACCGTGTTCCTGCACGATCCCGACAAGAAGATCCCGTTCCGGATTCTCCACGAGAGCACCGACAAGCGCTATCTGACCGGCGCCGATTTCGACACCGAGGGCTTTCAGGTCATCGGCGACCATTTCTGGATCGGCGAGGAGTTCGGCCCCTACATCATCAAGGCCGATATGACCGGCAAGGTGCTGGCGGTGTTCGAGACCATGGCGGACGGCAAGCCGGTGCGCTCGCCGGACCATTGGGCGGTGCAGTCGCCGGGCGCGATCGTCGGCGGTTACACCAATGTCAACCTGCGCCGCACCAAGGGCTTTGAAGGCTTCGCGGCGTCGAAGGACGGCAAGTATCTGTATCCGCTGTTCGAAGGCGCGCTGTTCGATCCCGCCAAGAAGGACATCGAGAAGGTCGACGGCAAGGAAGCCGCGCGAATTCTCGAATTCGACGTCGCCGCCGAAAAATTCACCGGCCGGTTCTGGTACTACGTGTTCGAGCAGAACGGCCACGCCATCGGCGACTTCAACATGATCGACGCCACCCACGGCCTGATCATCGAGCGCGACGACGGCGAAGGCACGCCCGACAAGGCCTGCGCCGCCGGCACCCGCGGCACCGACTGCTTCCCGGACCTGCCGAAATTCAAGCGGATCGTGAAGATCGAGCTGACCGACGCCAACGCCGGCATGCCGGTGCGCAAGGTCGGCTATATCGAGCTGCTGAAGATCCGCGATCCGGACAAGAAGGCGAAGAAGCCCCTGACCGACGGCGCGCTGGCGTTCCCGTTCTTCACCATCGAGAACGTCGACAAGGTCGACGACCGCCACATCATCGTCGGCAACGACAACAACCTGCCGTTCTCGTCGAGCCGCGATCCCAACAAGGCCGACGACAACGAATTCGTGCTGCTGGAAGTCGCCGATTTTCTGAAGGCGAAGTAAGTCGCCAACGACGTCGGGCGAGGGGTTGCGACTCCTGGGACGCAACCCCTCCCCCGCCTTTCGCCGGACAGGTCCGACGAAAGGCCCCCTCTCTTGCGAGAAGAGAGCTTCACTGCCGCGTGGCGCCCGCGGCGTTCGGATCTGCGACGCTCAGATCTGCGGCGACATCCATCGCGTCAGTCGCGAGAACATGCCGCCCTGGATCAGCGCCGGCGCGGCCCCGTCGGGATCGCCGATGTGGCGCAGGAACGCTTCGAGGAAGCGCGCATCGCCGACTTCCGTCACGACGAACCGCGTCCCGCCGGTGTCCACCGCGTAGTCATAGGCAACCAGGCCGACGAACCGCAGCGCCGGGGCGAGCGCGAGATCCTTGTCCAGATCCTTGTCCAGATCCCTGTCAACATCCTTGGAAATATCCTTGGCAATCACATAGCAATCGGGATCGAGCCCGCGCGCGATCAGCGTGCGGGTCAACAGCGCCAGATTGCCGACGAATTCGGGTTCGAAGGCGACGGTGCCTTGCAACAAAATGGGCATGCGGTCGGTTCTCGTTTCACCGCGCGGGCGCACGCCCCCAGCAAAAGGTAGTCGCGGAGGAAGGGCGGGAGGTTCAAACCAACCGGCACCGCCCCGGACCCTCCGCACGAAGCAAAAATGCGCCGCGGTGTCGCGGCGCACTGAAGCTTCCCGAGAGTCGTGCGCGATCGCCTGAGCGCACGCTTGGCGGCGTCAAGCCGCGCGGATCTTGTGGAGGAAATCGTCGACCGCGGATTGCAGCGCGCCGGACTGGCCGTCGAGGCCGCGGGCGTGTGACAGCACCTGCGCAGCGGCGCTTCCGGTGGCCGACGCCGCCGCATTGACGCCGCCGATGTGCTCGGTGATCTCGCTCGAGCCGGCCGCGACCGACTGGATATTGCGGGCGATCTCGCGCGTCGCCGAGCCCTGCTGCTCCACCGCGGAGGAGATCGCCATGGTGATATTGTTCATCTCGCCGATCGTCGAGGTGATGTGATTGATCGACTCCACCGCGGTGGCGGTCGAGGATTGCATCGCCGAGACCTGGGACGAAATCTCCTCGGTGGCCTTCGCCGTCTGGCTCGCCAGCGCCTTCACCTCGGAGGCGACCACCGCGAATCCGCGGCCGGATTCGCCGGCGCGCGCCGCCTCGATGGTGGCATTCAGCGCCAGGAGATTGGTCTGCGAGGCGATCGAATGAATCAGCTGCACCACCTCGCCGATCTTCTCGGCGCCGATCGACAGCAGCTTGACGGTCTCGTTGGTGCGCTCGGCGTCGCCGACCGCCTTGTTGGCGATCTCGCGCGACTGCTGCACCTGGCGGGAGATTTCGGCCACCGACGCCGACAGCTCTTCCGACGCCGACGCGACGGTGCCGACCATGCTCGACGCCGTATCCGAGGCGGAGCCGACCGCGGCGGCGCGCGAGCTGGCGTCCGAGGCGGTCGTCGTCATCGACTGCGCCGTCGTCTGCAGCTCGGCGGTCGCGCCCGCCACGCTGCGCACCACGCCGTTGACACTGCGCTCGAAATCGTCGGCGATCTGCTGCATCAGCGCCGCGCGTTCGGCCGCGGCGCGCTGCTTGACTTCGGCCTCCTGCTGTTCGAGCCCGCGAATCCGCAGCGCATTGTCCTTGAACACCTGAACGGTGGTCGCCATCTCGCCGACCTCGTCGCCGCGCGCGATCCCGGGGATCGGCGCCTCGAGTTCACCGGAGGCGAGCGACTTCATCCGCGCGCCGAGTTCGCCGAGCGGCTTGGTGATGCTGCGGCCGATCAGCCAGGCGATCAGCGACGAAATCGCGCCGATGCACAGGATGCCCAGACCCAGCATCCAGACCACCGGCTTCACCTTGGCGTCGATGTCGTCGACATAGGCGCCGGTGCCGACGAAGGCGTTCCAGCCGGGGATCGCGACCGCATAGGAGATCTTGCGGATCAGCTCCTCCGAGCCCGGCTTGCGGAATTCGTAAGTGAGCAGCACGTCGCCCTTGGCCTTGACGCCGTCACGCAGTTCGCGAACCAGATAGCGATCGCCGGTCGGCGTCTCGAGCCGATTGGTGCCGAGCGCCTTCTTGTCCGGCGACGCCAGAGTCACACCGTCATTGGTGTAGGCGAACAGATAGCCGTTGCCGTTGTCGTAGGTGAGAGTGTTGGCCCGGCGGGTGAATTCAGCGAGCGCGGCATCGCGGGTGAGTTCGCCGGCATCGATCTGCTTCTGCAGCCCGATCGCCATGCTGCGCGCCGATTCGGCGATCGACTTCGCCTGTTCGATCCGCGCGTCGAGCAATTCCTTGCGCATCATCACGCCGGCATAGGCACCGGCCGCGCACAGGCCGAGCAGAGCGACACCGACCAGGATGCCGATCTTGGGCGTAATACGAAGGTTGCTGAATTTCACGGATCGTCTCCACACACCAGGCTCACCGCGCGGGCGCACGGTTGAGGTTGCGGGACGGTATCAGAAGAAAATTTGCATTTTGTTACTTTGGACAGATCGTGGATTCCCCCACACCTGTCCCAAACAGAAATCCCTCCCGCGAGGGAGGGATTTCGTCGTGTGTAACCGATCGATGCGGCGAAAGTCCTGGACCGCCAGCGCCTCTCAGATGGCCAGCGCCTCTTAGAATGCCAGCGCCTTGGCCTGCTTCACCTGCGGCAGCGCCTGCACCTTGGCGATCACATCGGCGGGCGCCGGGCCATCGATCTCGACCAGCGCGATGGCGTCGCCGCCCTGGCTGTGACGGCCGAGGTTGAAGGTGGCGATGTTGATCTTGGCGTCGCCGAGCAGGCTCGCGAACTTGCCGATGAAGCCCGGCTTGTCCTCGTTGGTGACGTAGATCATCGACTTGCCGAACTCGGCGTCGACCCGGATGCCCTTGATGTCGACCAGCCGCGGCTTGCCGTCGGCATAGACGGTGCCGGACACCGAGCGCTCCTGCCGCTCCGTGGTGACGGTCAGGGTGATCAGGCTCTCGTAGTCGCTCTCGGCGGCGCGGACGACCTCGTCCACCACCATGCCGCGCTCCTTGGCGATCACCGGCGCGGAGACGACGTTGATGTCGCCCAGCATCGGCCGCAGCAGGCCGCTCAGCACCGCCGAGGTCAGCGCCTTGATCTTCATCTCGGCGACCTCACCCTCGTAGGTGATGGTGACCTTGGTGATGCCGGTCTCGGTGAGCTGGCCGGCGAACGAGCCGAGCTTTTCGGCCAGTTCGATGAACGGCTTCAGCTTCGGCGCCTCTTCCGCGGTGATCGACGGGAAATTGACGGCGTTGGTGATCGCGCCGTTGAGCAGGTAGTCGCTCATCTGCTCGGCGACCTGCAGCGCGACGTTCTCCTGCGCCTCGGTCGTCGAGGCGCCGAGATGCGGGGTGCAGATCACGTTGGGCAGGCCGAACAGCACGTTGCTGGTCGCCGGCTCCTCGGAGAACACGTCGAAGGCGGCGCCGGCGACCTGGCCGGACTTCAGCGCCTCGGCGAGCGCCTGCTCGTCGACCAGACCGCCGCGGGCGCAGTTGATGATGCGGACGCCCTTCTTCATCTTGGCGATCGCAGCCGCGTCGATGATGTTCCTGGTCTTGTCGGTGAGCGGGGTGTGCAGCGTGATGAAATCGGCACGCTTGAACAGCTCCTCGAGCTCGACCTTCTCGACGCCGATGTCCTTGGCGCGCTCCGGCGACAGGAACGGATCGAACGCGATCACCTTCATCTTCAGGCCGAGGGCGCGGTCGGCGGCGATCGAGCCGATGTTGCCGCAGCCGATCACGCCGAGCGTCTTGGCGGTGATCTCGACGCCCATGAAGCGGTTCTTCTCCCACTTGCCGGCCTGGGTCGAGGCGTCGGCCGCCGGGATCTCGCGGGCCAGCGCCAGCATCATGGTGATGGCGTGCTCGGCGGTGGTGATCGAATTGCCGAACGGCGTGTTCATCACGATCACGCCCTTGGCGGTCGCGGCCGGAATCTCGACGTTGTCGACGCCGATGCCGGCGCGGCCGATCACCTTCAGCCGGGTCGCCTTTTCGAGGATCTTCGCGGTCGCCTTGGTGGCCGAGCGGATCGCCAGGCCGTCGTAATTGCCGATGATCTCGGCGAGCTTCTCTTTGTCCTTGCCGAGAGCCGGCTGGAAATCGACGTCGATGCCGCGATCCTTGAAGATCTGCACGGCGGCTTCCGACAGGGCATCGGAAATGAGGACTTTGGGTGCGGTCATGGGGTGTGATCCTGCTGAATTGGAAACGGGTGTAGTTCGGTGCGAATCAACGAATGCGGCCTGCTCCCTCGCCCCGCTCTTGCGGGGAGAGGGCTGGGGTGAGGGGCTACTGAGTCCCCGCATATGCAAACGGTGAGTTGAGCGCAGTGAAGTTGAGCGCAGTGCCTGGCCCCTCACCCGGATCGCAAGAGCGATCCGACCTCTCCCCGCATTGCGGGGAGAGGTTAGAGAAGCATCAGGCCGCCTTGGCGAGGCCGGCCTTGGTGGTCTCGAACGCGTAGTCGAGCCACTGCGTCAGCGTCGCGACGTCGGCGGCTTCCACCGTGGCGCCGCACCAGATCCGCAGGCCGGGAGGGGCATCGCGATAAGCGCCGAGATCGTAGCCGGCGCCTTCTTTCTCGACGACTGCGACCAGCTTCTTGGCGAAATCCGCCTGGACCTCGGGCGACAGAGCGGTGATCGCGGGATCGACCACCTTGAGGCAGACCGAGGTGTTGGAGCGGATCGCCGGATCGGCGGCGAGGAAGTCGACCCACGGGGTCTTCGCCGCCCAGTCGCTGATCGCCTTGGTGTTGGCGTCGGCGCGGGCGATCAGGCCCTTGAGGCCGCCGACCGACTTCGACCAGTTCAGCGCGTCGATGTAGTCCTCGACGCACAGCATCGACGGGGTATTGATGGTCTCGCCCTGGAAGATGCCCTCGATCAGCTTGCCGCCCTTGGCGAGGCGGAAGATCTTCGGCATCGGCCACGGCGGCGTGTAGCTCTCGAGCCGGGCGACGGCGCGCGGCGAGAGGATCAGCATGCCGTGGGCGGCTTCGCCGCCGAGCGCCTTCTGCCAGGAGAAGGTGACGACATCGAGCTTGGCCCAATCCAGCGGCTGCGCGAAGGCGGCAGAGGTGGCGTCGCAGATCGTCAGGCCTTCACGGTCGGCCGCGATCCAGTCGGCGTTCGGGACGCGGACGCCCGAGGTGGTGCCGTTCCAGGTGAAGACGACATCGGTGTTGCAATCGACCTTCGACAGGTCGGGAATTTCGCCGTAGCCGGCCTTGAGCTTGGTGACGTTCGGGAGCTTGAGCTCCTTGGTGACGTCGCCGACCCAGCCGTCGCCGAACGATTCCCAGGCGATCGTGGTGACCGGACGCGGCCCGAGCAGCGACCACAGCGCCATCTCGACGGCACCGGTGTCGGATGCCGGCACGATGCCGATCTTGTAGTCCGCCGGCACTTCGAGCACGTCGCGCGTCAGATCGATCGCGAGCTTGAGCTTGGCCTTGCCGACCTTCGCGCGATGCGAGCGGCCGAGCGGAGCGTCCTTGAGATTTTCGGGGGTCCATCCGGGGCGCTTGGCGCAGGGGCCGGAGGAGAAATTGGGGGTAGCGGGCCGCGATGCGGGCTTCGTCGTCATGTTCTATCCTTCCAGATAGCTAGCCTCCCGTTGGGGGGAGGTGTCCCGCCGCTGGGGATAGTCGTTTGCCGGCGAAAGTCAAGGATGTCCGGGCTCAGGGAGATTACGGACAAATCCGGCTTCGGATGCCCATCCGGCGGCCTGCGCAGCCCGCGGCGTGCAGCGGCTCGGCAACGCCGCGTCGCGGGTTTCGGAGAGGCCGCTCATGATCCGCTCGCGACCCTGGCGGAGATCATCACGGCAAGTATCGCCGTGATTGCACCCGCATCGTCCCGTCGCACGGGCGGATGGTGATCGCAGCGTCGCCGGGCTCACGACGGCGCCGCATCGCCCGCCGGCGCGAGACCGAGCGCGAACTCGCTCGCGGCGATCCACCGTTGCACCGCGGGATAGTCACCGAGCGCGAAACCACCCTCGGGGGCGAGGCGCGTATAGGCCAGCAGCGCGACGTCGGCGAGCGAGCACTTATCGCCGACCAGAAACGGCGATCCGGCGAGATGGCGATCCATCAGCGCGAGCGCGGCATGGCCGCGCTCCACCTTGGCCGGGTCGCGCGCGAAGGCCGGCTTGCCGAGATACAACATCTGATAGCGGCAGACCGCGATATACGGCTCGTGGCTGTACTGCTCCCAGAACAGCCACTCGTCCATCCTTGCGGCGAGATAGGGGTCGCGCGGCATGAGATCGCTGTCGCGCGCGAGATAGCGGATGATGGCGTTGGATTGCGCCAGCGGCCGGCCGTCGTCGAGCACCACGACAGGGACCTGCCCGGCCGGATTGAGCGCGAGGAACTCCGCCGTTCGGGTCTCGCCCTTCAGCGTATCGACGGCGACCCATTGAAAGGGCAACGACAACGCGTCGCAGACCCACTTCACCTTCAGGCAATTGCCGGAATTGAGATCACCGTAGATTCTCATCGTCTGCTGCGCCCCCGTCGCGGGCGCAGTCGACCAGCGGCCGGCCGTCTCGTCAATCAGGGCGCGATCAGAATTTGTAGCCGACGCCGGCGCGAACGGTAGAGACCGAGGTGTTGATCGGCGCGGCGAACTTCTGGTACTCCCACTCAGCGCGCACGAACAAGCCGCGATACAGCATCATGTCGACGCCGAGGCCGCCGGAATAGCCGTAGATGAAATGGCCGTTCTGGACCTTGCTTCCGCTGAGCACCCACGTGCCACCGGCATCCGTACCGATGATTGTAGCCGATTGGACGATATCCGCCTGCCCGAGCGCCACGCCGCCGAACGCGTAGGGCAGAAAACTGCCGACCGCCCAGCCGGCGCGGAGCCGCGCCGACCCGACATCGTGGACGTTGATGCTGGCGTTGGCGCCGTAGATCGCGCCGTAGTTCACTCCGTTGGAGGCGATCTGCCGGGCCATCGATCCGGACATCGAGCCGCCGAAACTACCGTGCATGTAGTTGGCTTCGATGCCGAGCACGACATCGTCCCATTGCGCGTTATAGCCCGCGAAGCCGCCCCAACCCTGGCCATGTGACGAAGACTTGCCGAGCACCGGCCACGACGACACCCCAAGAACACTCTCGACTGCGGTGTTCACAAGCAGGCTGGACGCAACGCCCTGTGTCGCATTGGTGAAATCCATGTCGGAGGTGCCGTATCCGGCCTGACCGCCGACATAGAACCCCTGCCAGTTGACCACGCCGCGGGGCGTGTCGACCATCGCGCCGCGCAGGGGGCCGAACTCCGGCATGTCGGCTGCCAGGGCGCCCTGCGCCGCCGCCGTCATCGCAATCGCCGCAATCAGAACTCGACGCATCACCACGCTCCTTGAACCCCAAATCACGCGACGATCATCCGCTGTTAACCTTAATCAATCGTTGTCGCGGCGGCCGATCCGCAAAACAAAACGGCGCGGGAATCTCCCGCGCCGTTCAGGCCTCTTCGGATAGGAACTACTTCAACCCGGGCGATCAGCCCTTCCGCATCAGCGGCGGCGGCGCGTAGTAGGTCGGGGCGGCGTCGAGATTCCAGCGCACGCCGACCTTGACGTCGTGCGAGGTGATATCCTTGAACTTGAAGCTGTTGTTCGTGGTCAGGCCGTCGAAAGTCGCGAGCGCGCCGGTGTAGCCGTCGCCGAGATTGAGGTAGCTGTAGGCCAGTTCGAGGGTCAGGTTGGGATTGACCTTGTAGGCCAGACCGGTGTGCAGCGCCCAGGCCAGATTCCACTTCGACGCGGTCGGCGCGCTGGCGTAGCTCACCGTCGAGAACGGGATGTTGTTGACCCCGGTGTCGGTGAAGTTCGCCATCGTCACCCGCGCGGCGCCGACGCCGGCGCCGATGAACGGCGTGACGCACCACCAGGTGCCGAGGTCGACATAGCCGTTGGCCATCACCAGCCATTCGGATTTGCTGGCGCCGTAATTGTCGATGCCGCTGTACGGAACGCCGCTGGCGGTTCCGGTGAAGCGATCGGTGCCCTTGAAGTTGGAATTGCCGCGGTACTGGCCGACCAGGTCGGCACGGAACCAGTTGTTGAACTGATAGCCGACGCCGACGCCGTAGATGCCCGCCGCGTCGAACGACGTCTGCTGATCGAACGAGGTCAGCTGCGAATAGGCCGATTCGCGCCCGTAGCGCAGATCCTTGACCTGCTGATTGCTGAAGCCGATGTCGCCGCGCAGGTACCAGCCGCCGAAATCTTCGACCGGCGGCGGCGCATAGGCCGGCGGCGGCGCGATCGGCATGTCCGCCGCCACGGCCGCCGAGCAAACCATCGAAGCCGCTCCGGCGGCCAAAATCATCTTCACGCTACGCATTGGCTTCGTCCTCTGGTCCAATGATAATTACTGAGGCCCCACACCCGGAAACCTATGGACCGACGATGCCAGCAAATCCTTAAGCCGGACTTAACCCTAATTCTTAAGGTTGATAATTGGTGACGACGATCGCTTTTGGAACTAAGCGTCCGCCGCGCGACAGGCTCGCGCGGTCATACTCACTAACAAATCCTTGACGATGACCGGCCTGCGGCCGGGCCACCGCGGAGAGGCGAAGGCTGCGCTTCTCTTCGCGCGCGGTTCGAGCCGAAAGCGGAACAGCCAAACGAGGCGGGCTCCCTCGCCCCGCTCTTCGCGGGGAGAGGGTTGGGGTGAGGGGCAAGCAACGAGTCGCTGGGCTCAGTAGCGATGAGGCGCCCCCTCACCCGCCGCGCATCTTGCGATGCGCGTCGACCTCTCCCCGCGCGCGGGGAGAGGCGATGGCCGGCGCGCCGCGCCGCGCATCAATGGGCGTGGCGCGGCATCTTCGGCAGCAGCACCGCGAGCAGGCCGAGCGCCGGCAGGAACGAGCAGACCTGATAGACGAAATCGATGCCGCGCAGATCGGCGACCTCGCCCAGCGCCGCGGCGCCGAGGCCGCCGATGCCGAAGGCGAAGCCGAAGAACAGCCCCGAGATCATGCCGAAGCGGTGCGGCATCAGTTCCTGCGCGAACACGATGATCGCCGGCGTCGCCGACGCCAGGATGAAGCCGATGAACACGGTGAGCACCGCGCTGCCGGTGAGCCCGACATAGGGAAGCGCCAGCGTGAACGGCAGCGTGCCCAGAATCGAGAACCAGATCACGTAGCGGCGGCCGAAGCGGTCGCCGAGCGGGCCGCCGAAGAACACCCCGGCCGCGGTGGCGGCGAGGAAGATGAACAGGAACATCTGCGCGGTCTGGGTCGAGACCTGGAACTTCTCGATCAGATAGAAGGTGTAGTAGCTCGACAGGCTCGACATATAGAGCTGCTTGGAGAACAGCAGCGCCACCAGCACGACGAGTGCGACCATCACCCGTCGCCGGCCGGGCGCATCGGGGTGCGCCTTCACCACCATTTTCTTCTTGGCGGCGACCTGCGGCTTGTACCACAGGCCGATCCGCCACAGCACGATGATGGCGACGAAGGCGATCGACGAGAACCAGCCGATCGAGCCCTGCCCGAACGGCACCACGATCAGCGCCGCCAGCACCGGACCGAGCGCGGTGCCGACATTGCCGCCGACCTGGAACACCGATTGCGCCATGCCGTAGCGCCCGCCGGAGGCGAGCCGCGCGATCCGCGCCGATTCCGGGTGAAACACCGCCGAGCCGAGCCCGATCATCGCCGCGGCGATCAGGATCACCGTGTAGGAGTGCGCCACGCTGAGCAGCAGCAGGCCGAAAAAGGTCGAGCCCATGCCGATCGCCAGCGAGAACGGCTGCGCCTTCTTGTCGGTCATGTGGCCGACCACCGGCTGCAGCAGCGAGGCGGTGAACTGGAACGCCAGCGTGATCAGTCCGATCTGGCCGAAATCGAGCGCGTAGTTCGCCTTCAGGATCGGATACACCGACGGAATCAGCGACTGCATGGTGTCGTTGAGGAAATGCGAGAAGCTGATGCCGCCGAGCACCACATAGGCCGGCCCGGCGGGCGGCGGCGCGGGCGCGGTGGTCTCGGGCAACGCCAGATCCGGCGTCGTGACCGGCGCGGCCACATCCACATCGACGGCAACAGGCTTGTTCACGGTGGTGTTTCCCGGGATGTTCGCGGCGCCAGGGACACGAGCCGGGCCGCCGACAACGAAAGACGGCCGGCAATCGTGCCGGCCGCGATGAAACTAGAGCGCCGGGGACGCCGGCGGAAGCCGCAATTCGCGATGGCTGCGTTGCGGCCCGATGCGCCGGACTACGCGTCCCGCACTGCAATCACTACGCGGCTGCGGCCGAGGCATTGCCGAGAGCGTCGACGATGGTATCGACCACTTCCTCGACCATGATGCGATCCTCGCCCTCGCCCATCACCCGGATCACCGGCTCGGTGCCGGAGGGGCGGATCAGCAGCCGGCCATGGCCGTTGAGCCGCTTCTCGGCGTCGCTGATCGCCGCCTGAACATGGGCGTCGTCGAGCGGCCTGCCGGCGCGATAGCGGACGTTCTTGAGGATCTGCGGCAGCGGGTCGAAGCGGTGACAGACCTCCGACACCGGGCGACCCAGCTTCTGCACCACGGCGAGCACCTGCAGTGCAGCAACGAAGCCGTCGCCGGTGGTCGCGTAGTCCGACAGGATGATGTGGCCCGACGCTTCGCCGCCGACATTGTAGCCGTCCCGCAGCATCGCCTCGAGCACGTAGCGGTCGCCGACCGAGGTCCGGATCAGTTCGATGCCCTCGGCGGCGAGGAAGCGCTCGAGGCCGAGATTGGACATCACGGTGGCGACGATACCCGGCTTGGCGAGCCGGCCGTCTTCCTTCCAGCTCTGCGCGATCACCGCCAGCAACTGATCGCCGTCGATGACGTGGCCGCGCTCATCGACCATGATGACGCGGTCGGCGTCGCCGTCGAGCGCGATGCCGATGTCGGCGCGCATCTCGCGGACTTTGCGGCACAGCGCTTCCGGCGAGGTCGAGCCGCATTCCTTGTTGATGTTGAAGCCGTCCGGCTCGACCCCGATCGAGATCACGTCGGCGCCGAGTTCCCACAGCGCCTCGGGCACCACCTTGTAGGCGGCGCCATTGGCGCAATCGACCACGACGCGCAGCCCGTCGAGCGAGAGGTCGCGCGGCAGCGTGCGCTTGGCGAATTCGATGTAGCGGTCGTGGACGCCGTCGATGCGGCGGGCGCGGCCGAGGCTGGCGCTCTCCGACAGCTTCTTGTCCATCGGCTCGTCGAGCAGTTGCTCGATCTGCTTCTCGACGTCGTCCGAGAGCTTGAAGCCGAGCGGACCGAACAGCTTGATGCCGTTGTCCTCGAACATATTGTGCGACGCGGAAATCATCACGCCGAGATCGGCGCGCATCGATTTGGTCAGCATCGCCACCGCCGGCGTCGGCATCGGGCCGACCAGCAGCACGTCCATGCCGACCGAGGTGAAGCCGGCCACCATCGCGTTTTCGATCATATAGCCGGACAGCCGTGTATCCTTGCCGATCACCACCCGGTGGCGATGATCGCCGCGCTGAAACACCAGCCCGGCAGCCTGCCCGACCTTCAACGCCAGTTCCGGCGTGATCAGACCGTTGGCACGGCCACGGATGCCGTCGGTTCCGAAATATCTGCGGCTCATGAGAATTTCCCCCGCCTGCGCCACGATCGGGCGTGTTGCCGACCAGAAATCCGGTCCGCGCCGCCATGGCCAAACCGCTTATACGGCCATTCTAATGGGGGGCCCTTCAAAAAATATAAAGAAAGATTACGCGCCGCCGACGGGAGCCAGCGGCGCAACTTGTTGATAACGTACGTTTAAGCGCCAAACGGGCACAGCCCGGAGGGCTGCGTCAGCGCTTGCGCTTGCTGTCGCCGTCCGGCTCGGACGGCGCCGGCTGGGTCACGCTGAGCGGGTCGGAACCCGGAAACGACTCCTCCAGCGCCTCGTTCAGCTCGTCGTCGCGCTCGCTCTTCTCTTCCCTGGAATGCTTCACCGGGGTGCCGGCGGTCTTCTCTTCGACAGTCGTCTCGACTGTTTTCTCGACGGTCTTGGTGGCGGCCATGATGTGCTCCTGCTCCATTCTGTGGGTGTCCTGCGAAGAACGCGCGGGAACCAGCGCTGTTCCCCGGGCGGGCCGCCACCGCGTCCCGAGCCATGTTGCAGGCCGCGCCGGCGTGCTAGAGGACGCGACGCGCAAAACCGACCAGGGGCGGCAACGTTCATGAAATACATCACCTGCATCGAGGACCTCCGCCAGATTCACAGGCGGCGGGTGCCGAAGATGTTCTTCGACTATGTCGACCACGGCTCCTATGCCGAGGAAACACTCCGTGCCAATGTCGACGACCTGAAGCGGATCAAATTCCGGCAGCGCATCCTGGTCGACATTTCGAAGCGCGATCTCTCCACAACCATCATCGGCGAAAAGTCGGCGATGCCGCTGATCCTGGCGCCGGTCGGCTCCACCGGCATGCAATATGGCGACGGCGAGATCCACGCCTGCCGCGCGGCCCAGGCCGCCGGCATCCCCTACACGCTGTCGACGATGTCGATCTGCTCGATCGAGGACGTCGCGGCGAATGTCGACAAGCCGTTCTGGTTTCAGCTCTACGTCATGAAGGACCGCGGCTTCGTCAAGGCGCTGATCGAGCGCGCGATCGCGGCCAAATGCAGCGCGCTGGTGCTGACCGTCGACCTGCAGGTGATCGGCCAGCGGCATCAGGACATCAAGAACGGCATGACGGTGCCGCCGGAGATCTTCCGGCCGAAGAACCTGCTCGACATCGCCACCAAGCCCGGCTGGGTGAAGGGCATCCTCGGCGCCAAGCAGCGCAATTTCGGCAACATCGCCGGGCATCTGCCCGGCTCGAAGGATCTGGAATCGGTGTCGGCCTGGGTGGCGTCGCAATTCGACGCCTCGCTGAACTGGAAGGACATCGACTGGATCCGTTCGATCTGGCCGGGCAAGCTGATCATCAAGGGCATCCTCGACGTCGAGGACGCCCGCGAGGCCGTGAAGGTCGGCGCCGAGGCGCTGGTGGTGTCGAACCATGGCGGCCGCCAGCTCGACGGCGCGCCGTCGTCGATCGAGGTGCTGCCGGAGATCGTCCACACCGTCGGCTCGCATATCGAAGTGATGTTCGACGGCGGCATCCGCTCCGGCCAGGACGTGATGCGGGCGCTGGCGCTCGGCGCGCGCAGCTGCATGATCGGCCGCGCCTACATCTACGGCCTCGGCGCGTTCGGCGGACCCGGCGTCGCCAAGGCGATCGACATCATCGGCAAGGAGCTGTCGACCACCATGGGCCTGTGCGGCGTCAATTCGATCAACCAGATCGACGAGAAGGTGCTGGCGGAATAGTCGGCAGCAAACACAGCGCTCGCCATTCGTCATTGCGAGCCGAAGGCGAAGCAATCCAGAGTTCCGTGCACGGAGCTGGATTGCTTCGTCGCGGAGCCTGTGCCCGGACGGCGCGGAGCGCCGATCCGGGTGCCTCCTCGCAATGACGAGGCGGCAGATAACTAACAACAAACAACAAGGAGGACATCATGACCGAGACCCAAGGCGCGCCGCACGCCGCGACGAGCGAAGTGCTCTATGCCGTCGAGGATCACATCGCCACCATCACGCTGAACGCACCGGAGCGGATGAACACCATCTCCGGGCCGATGCTGAACACGCTGGCCGCGTTGCTGATCAAGGCCAATGAAGACGCCGAGGTGCGCTGCGTAATCCTCACCGGCAATGGCCGCGCGTTCTGCGCCGGGCTCGATCTGCGCAAGGAGCGCGGCGACGAAGGGCTCAGTTCGGCGTCGTCGCCGACCACGCTGGATCTGCGCAGCACCCCGCCGACCGTGCTGCAGGCGATGGACAAGCCGACGATCTGCGCGGTGAACGGCGGCGCCGCCGGCTACGGCATGGACACCGCGCTCGGCTGCGACATCCGCATCATGGCGGAGTCGGCCAAGCTCGCCGCGGCGTTCGTTAAGCGCGGCGTCGTCCCGGAGTCGGGTGGGACATGGTTTCTGCCGCGGATGATCGGCTGGGCGAAGGCGGCGGAGTTGATCTTCACCGGCCGCACGCTCTCCGCGCGCGAAAGCCTCGACTGGGGCCTCGCCAACGAAGTGGTGCCCGATGCCGAACTGATGGGCCGCGCCCGCGCGGTGGCCAAGGAGATCGCCGGCAACGCGCCGCTGGCGGTGCAGGCCGCCAAGCGGATGATGCGGATCGGCCTCAACGAGACCTTCCCCGACCACGTCCATCACGTGTATTTGCAACTGCTGCCGCTGTTCAAGACGCAGGACATGAAGGAAGGCATCGCGGCCTTCATGGAGAAGCGCGAGGCCCGCTTCGAGGGCCGCTAGATTGTCGCAACGTCATGGCCGGCCTCGTCCCGGCCATCCACGCCTTGAGCGGACGTCGCGAGAAAGACGTGGATGTCCGGGACAAGCCCGGCCATGACGAAGAATGGCTCGACAGACGTTGCCGAGGAGAGCTCCTGATGTTCGAGACGGTCACGACGATGCTGGACTGGCTCGGCGTGGTCGCCTTCACGGTCTCGGGGGCGCTGGTGGCGTCGCGCAAGGAGATGGACATCGTCGGCTTCGCGCTGCTCGGCACGGCGACGGGCATCGGCGGCGGTACGTTGCGCGACGTGCTGCTCGGTCTGCCGGTGTTCTGGGTGCAGGAGCCGGCCTATCTGGTGACCTGCGTGGCGGTCTCCGCCGTGGTGTTCTTCACCGCCCACATTCCTCGTTCCCGCTACAAGGCGCTGCTCTGGCTGGACGCGGTCGGTCTCGCGCTGTTCGCCGTCACCGGCGCCGAGACGGCGGCGCTGGCCGGCGCCAACGGAATCGTGGCCGTCGCCATGGGCGTGGTGACGGCCACGTTCGGCGGCATCATCCGCGATCTGCTCGGCGGCGAGATCCCGGTGATCCTCAGGCGCGAGATCTATGTTTCGGCGGCGCTGGTCGGCGCGTCCGCATTCGTCGTCCTGATGATGACCGGAGCCTCGCGCGAAATCAGCACGGGCGTGGGATTTGCGATCGGCTTCCTCGTGCGGGCCGCAGCGCTCCAGCGCGGCTGGTCGCTGCCGCGCTACCGGCCGCGACCGGGGCGCAGGGACAATTAGAGCGTTTCATCTCGACCTGAGGGCCTGACCGGAAATGCAGGCCGCCAAATCACCGCCCTATCCCCGTCATTGCGAGCGAAGCGAAGCAATCCAGAGGCGACGCAGGGCCGGCGGCGCATGGTTCGAGACGGCGCTTCGCGCCTCCTCACCATGACGGTGTGCGTGTTGAAAGCGTTCTACATCGGCGGCGTGATGCCGTCGCGGCCGACCGCGATGCGGCTGGTCTGGAACGAGCCGTCGGGCAGCGTCTTGCCGAAGGCGATGATCTGGGCGCCGGGCTTGAGGTCGGATCTGTCGGCCGGGCCGTAGGTCACGACCTGGGTTTTCGGCGTCACGGTGATGACCTTCTCGCCGCCTTTGTACTTCACCCGCACCGTGCTGCCGTCGTTACTTGTGACCGACTGATCGACGGTGGCGTTGGTCATGGTGCTGTTCGGCCCGAGATCCCATGCGCGCGAGCCCTCGCCGGTGCCGCGCATCGCCTCGGGGAAGACGTGGATCTCGACCGCGTTGTGCGCGCCGTTGGGACCCGGCACGGTGGTGGCGCCGATGAATGCGCCGGGCTTGACCTCGCTCAGCTTGGTCGGCGCGATGCCGGCGACCTTGATGTCGGGCGCAAGCTGCAGCTTGACGTCCTGGCCGCTGCGCGACTTCACCGCGAGACTATCGCCGGAGACACTCTCGATCTCGCCGCGAACCTTGGTGGGCGTTGGTGACTGCTGCGCATGGGCGGCGGTGAGCGA
Organism: Rhodopseudomonas sp. NSM; assembly: GCF_052445935.1. NCBI lineage: Bacteria > Pseudomonadati > Pseudomonadota > Alphaproteobacteria > Hyphomicrobiales > Nitrobacteraceae > Rhodopseudomonas > Rhodopseudomonas sp. NSM. Next base: position 28,573 of record NZ_JBQTCH010000004.1, read on the forward strand.
AAAGGCGATCAGCGCAACTCCAGCGAGCTGGCGGCATAGCGACATGGACAATGACGACATCGGCACGTTCTCCAATTGGCCCCACCAGGGACTACGTCGGGAACGCCGGTCTATTACCTTCACGTATGCGCGAGCAGATCCGCCTCGACGAGTTCGCGCAGCTCGGCAGTGACGTGCGGCCGCGCGCCGAACCACAATTCGAACCCACGCACCGCCTGATGCAGCAGCATGCCGAGGCCGTCGGCGGTGCGCAGGCCGCGGCCGCGGGCCTCGGCCAGCAGCTCGGTTTCGAGCGGCACGTAGACCAGATCGGCGACCGTAGCATCCGCCGGCAACGGTTCGAGATCGAGATCGAGCGAGGGCTGCCCCTTCATGCCGAGCGAGGTGGTGTTGACCAGAAGCCCGGCGCCCGGCAGCGCCGCCGGCGCATCGGTCCAGGCGATCGGCACCACGCGCTCGCCGAACAGATCGGCCAGTGCCCGCGCGCGTTCGATCGAGCGGTTGGCCAGCGCGATGCGCGCGATGCCGCGCTCCAGCAGGCCGAACAGCACCGCACGCGACGAGCCGCCGGCACCGAGCACAACGGCATGCGGTGCGTGGTCCCAGCCGGGCGCGCTGGCGTCGAGATTGGCGATGAAGCCCTCGACGTCGGTGTTGGTCGAGCGCAGCACGTCGCCGTCGTAGTACAGCGTGTTGGCCGCGCCGACCGCGCGGGCGCGATCGTCCGGCTGCGTCAATTGCAGCGCGCGCTCCTTGTGCGGGATCGTGACATTGGCGCCGCTGTAGCCGTGCTGTCTCAGGTTCAGCACGAATTCGGCGAAGCCTTCCGGCGGCACCGATTCGATCGAATAGCCGCCGGGGATGCCGAGCTTGCGCAGCCAGTAGTGATGGATCAGCGGCGAGCGCGAATGCGCCGCCGGCCAGCCGATCAGGCAGGCCGCGATGTGAGTATCGCCCTTCGGCACCGGATGCGTCACGGCTCGCCCCTCTCGCTCTGCTGCGGCGTCGCCTGCTTCAGCCGCACCCCACGTCCGCCGTCGTCGCTGCGGGCGTTTTCGCCGATCAGTTCGACGCCGGCGCGGTTCAACGCATCGACCACCCGCGTCAGCGACTCGACGATGCCGCGGACGTTACCGTCGCTGGCCTCCATCCGCTGGATGGTCGGCACCGAGACGCCGGCGAGCTTCGCCAGCGTGCGCTGGTCGATGCCGAGCAGCGCGCGCGCCGCGCGCATCTGGGACGAGGTGATCAAGCGAGCATTCCGGTTTGAGGTCCGCCCTATCGGCTACCGCAAATATAAAACGGCTTCAATGATGCTTGGAACATCATCTCGCTCGGCTGTGAACGCGCGATGGGAGGGCAAGCGGCCGCGACGCTCCCTCTCCCCCGCCCTATTGCGGGGAGAGGGTCGGGGTGAGGGCCTGGCACGGCTTTCGCGCCCAGCGACAGGGAAATCGGTGCGCGGCAGAATCAGCACGGCCCGAGTGGCCGCGGATGAGGCGGTGCAGCCATGCCCCTCACCCGGAATTCGCGCTATGCGCGATTTCCGACCTCTCCCCGCATTGCGGGGAGAGGTTAGCAAACGCTTTCCTAGATTACGCCGCGACTTGCCGGTGCGCCGCGATGATCTGGTCGGCGGTGCGGCCGCTAACTTCGGCCATGTGGTCGAAGCTGCGGGTGAAACTGCCCGCGCCGGCGGTGGCGGAGCGCAGTTCGACGATCAGATCGCCGATCTCGGCTTCCGGCATGGTGGCGCGCACCACGTCCCAGCCCGGCCAGCCCTCGCGGGTGTCGAAGCCGAGAATCTGGCCGCGGCGCCCGGACAGAATGGCGTTGACCTTGGCGGTGGCGTCGGTCGGGCAGACGATCTCGACGCTGTGGATCGGCTCCAGCAGCACCGGCTGGCACTGCGGCAACGCCTCGGTGACGCCGATCCGCGCCGCAGTGCGGAACGCCTGATCCGAGGAATCGACGCTGTGATACGATCCGTCGGTCAGCGTCACATGGACGTCGACCACCGGGAAGCCGAGCGGGCCCGCGCGCAGACCGTCGGCCGCGCCCTCCTCGACCGCGCCGATGTAGTTGCGAGGCACCGCGCCGCCGACCACGGTCTCGGCGAAGGCGAAGCCCTCGCCGCGCGGCAGCGGCTTCACCTCCAGCACCACGTCGCCGAACTGGCCGTGGCCGCCGGACTGCTTCTTGTGTCGGCCGCGCTGCGTGACCGCCTTGCGGATGGTCTCGCGATAGCCGATCGCCGGCGGATGCGACTTCACGCTGACGCCGTAGCGATCATGCAGCCGCTCCAGCGCGACGCGCAGATGCATCTCGCCCTGGCCCCACAGCACGATGTCGTGGGTCTGCGGATCGTGGATCACGGTGAGCGACGGATCTTCCTCGGACAACCTTTGCAGCGACTGGCCGAGCTTGACGTCGTCCTTGCGGTCGCCGGCTGAGAGCGCCATCGCCAGCACCGGCGGCGCAGCGGTGATTTCGATCAGCGCCGACGGCGCGGCCTTGCCGTTGCCGAAGGTGTCGCCGGTCCTGATCGCATCGAGCTTGCCGAGCGCGACGACGTCGCCGGCCACCGCCGACGAGCGCTTGCTGTCCGGCCCGCCATTGGCGGTGTGGATGCCCGACACCCGTGCGGCTTCGCCCGACGATGCGTGCACGGTGTCGCCGTCGGCCAGCGTGCCGGCGAACACCCGCGCCAGCGACAGCTTGCCGCCATGCTGCAGATGCGTGGTCTTCAGCACGTAGCCGACCGCCTCCTTGGACGCGGCGACGCCGAGCCGCGACGCGGTCTCGGTGACGTCCGGGGCTTCGTGGCGCAGCGCCTTCAGCAGCCGCATCACGCCGTTCTCGCGCAGCGCCGAGCCGAGCAGCACCGGGCAGATCACGCCTTCGCGCAATTCGCGCGCGAGATCGTCGAACACCGCGTCGCGCGGCGGCGGAATGTCTTCGAGCAACTGCTCCATCAGCGCGTCGTCGTGATCGGCGAGCTTCTCGAGCATCGAGAAGCGGGCTTCCTTCTCGCGGGCGAGATCGCCGCCTTCCAGCGCGATCACTTCGGAGGGCTTGTGTTCGCGATAGACGAAGGCGCGCTCCAGCGCGAGATCGACATAGCCGGCGATCAGTTCGCCGTTCCAGATCGGGATCTGGCGCAGCACCAGCGGAATCCGCGAGGCCGGCTGCAGGCTGTCGAGCACTTCGCGAATGCGCTTGCTGGCGCGATCGATCTTGTTGAGAAACAGGAAGCGCGGAATCCCGAGGTCTTCGAGCTCGCGCAGGATCAGCTGCAGCTGCGGCAGCTTGCGCTCGTCGGCTTCGCACACCACGACGGCGGCATCGACGGCGGGCAGCGCGGCGCGCATGTCGTGCGCGAATTCGACCGAGCCGGGACAATCGAGGAAGGTGTAGGTCTCGCCCATGAACTGGGTGGTGACGGCGGTGAGGCTCAGCCCCATCTTGTGCTGGCGCGCCTCGGGACTGGAGTCGCCGTACGAGGTGCCTGCGTCGACGGACCCTGTGCGTGGCACGGCGCCGGTGCGCGCGAGGATCGCTTCGAGCAGTGTGGTTTTTCCGCTTTGGAATGGGCCCACCAGTGCGATGCACCGGGGACCGCGGGGATCTTGTCCCATCGCCGCCTCCTTCTCTGGAGCTCGGCCCGTGATTGGGTCGGCGAGGCAATGCTTTCAGCAGCCTCGCCGCTTGGCAAGCGCGAAAAATTACGAAGCTTGCAGGGTGCCCTTGAGCAGGATCAAGGACAGCGCAATTCAATGCTGCGAGGCGCGCATTGCGCCGCAGCGCGCGGTTAGTTAGCGGCCGGGCCGCAGCTCCAGCTCCTGCAGGCCGACCGCCACGTTGAGGCCGGTCTGGCCCTGCAGGCTGAGCGGCTGCAGCGCGATCGAATTGGCCGAACCGCCGACCAGGACATTGGCGCCGAGGCCGACGCCGACCGATGCGGAACCCTGCGCGCCGGCGTAGTTGCCGGCGAGATCGCCGGGGCCGAAGCGCTCGACCGGCGCGAACACACCCCAGGCGAGCGCGGTCTCCTGAGTGATACCAAGATCGAGGCCGACCTTGCGGATGACGGCGACATAGGGCGTGTCGGGGCGGCCTTCGGCGCGCAACACGCAGCCGAGATTGGTCACCGAACCGACGATGAAGCCGGTGCTGGCGCCGCCGCGACATTCCAGCACGCCGATGCGCACGCGCCCATCCTGCGCATGGGCAGCGCTGATGGCCAGCGAAGCGGCGATACCGAGCAGAAGCGAAAAGCGGCGCATGAGAAGTCTCCGTTTCAACGATGTGATGCAGACAGGGCGATGATACAGACGATTTGATTCAGATGTCGTGATGTGGATGGGCGTCATGCCACCGGCGCGGAGCAGCCCCGCACGCAACGCAACCGAACGGCCTCGCCATCTAGTCACAGCATCGACGAATCTTCAATGACACCCGCGGCGTCGCCGCAGACCGAAGGCGCCAAAACAAAGGGCCCGCAACGCGGGCCCTTCCGTCACGACGACGATGCGCTGACGCGATCAGCGGTGGCTGCGATGGTGACGCTTGTGCTTGCGGTACTTCCGCTGCGGCGGCAGATCGGCCGGGCGGAGCTGGACGTCGACGATGCCGGCCGTGGCGTTCAGACCGGTCTGGCCCTGCAGGCTGAGCGGCTGCAGCGCGTACGAATTCGCCGAACCGCCGACCAGCAGGTTGCCGCCCATGCCGACGCCGAACGACGCGTTGGCGCCGACGCCGCCATAGCTGCCCGACAGATCTCCGCGGCCGAGCCGACGGGTCGGCGCATAGACCGCCCAGGCGATTCCGGTGTTCTGGGTGAAGCCGAGATCGAGCCCGATGCGCTGCAGGCGGGCGACATAGGGCTCGGGGCGGCGGCCGCCGCTCTTGAACACGCATTCGAGTTCGGTGGTCGAGCCGACGACGTAGCCGACGTTCGGGCCACCGGCGCATTCGAGCACGCCGACCTGCAGCCGCTCCTGCGCGCTCGCGGTCGCGAATGAAGCAACCAGTGCGACCGCAGTGACACCGAACAGTCTAGAGATGGACATTGAAAAAAACTCCGCATTTCAGGATTGGGATTGCGGAGGCGACAAGAAGGAAGCGTCTTGTCCAAAAAAAGGCGCTTCCACGACGTTGAAATAAATCTAGCCAACCTTGCCGATCTTTAATGAACGGCCGGCCGGGCCCTCAGCGCAGATTCCCGCAGAAGCGCTGGATCCGCTTGCAGGCGTCTTCGAGGTCCGAGGTTTTCGTCGCATAGGAAATCCGGAACGCCGGGCCGAGCCCGAACGCCGAGCCCTGCACGACCGCGACGCCCTCGGCTTCGAGCAACTCGGTGACGAAATCCTGATCGGTCTCGATCGTCTTGCCCGACGGTGCGGTTTTGCCGATGGTGCCGGCACAGGACGGATAGACGTAGAACGCGCCTTCAGGCCGCGGGCAATCGATACCGGTCGCCTGATTCAGCATCGACACCACGAGATCGCGGCGTTCCTTGAACACCTTGTTGTGGGCGGCGATGAATTCCTGCGGGCCGTTGAGCGCTTCCACCGCCGCCCATTGCGCGATCGACGACGGGTTCGAGGTCGACTGCGACTGGATCGTCGCCATCGCCTTGATCAGCTCGGCGGGGCCGCCCGCATAGCCGATCCGCCATCCGGTCATGCAATAGGATTTCGACACGCCGTTCACCGTCAGCGTGCGATCGAACAGAAGCGGCTCGATCTGCGCCGGCGTGGTGAAGTCGAAATCGTCGTAGACGAGGTGCTCGTACATGTCGTCGGTCATCACCCAGACGTGCGGATGCTTGAGCAGCACGTCGGTCAGCGCCTTCAGCTCCTCGCGGGTGTAGGCGGCGCCGGTCGGGTTCGACGGCGAATTGAGGATGATCCACTTGGTCTTCGGCGTGATCGCCGCTTCCAGCGCCGCGGGCTGCAGCTTGAAGCCGGACTCCGCCGGACACACCACCGGCACCGACTCGCCGCCGGCGAGCGCCACCATCTCCGGATAGCTGACCCAGTACGGCGCCGGGATGATCACCTCGTCGCCGGGATTGATGGTCGCCATCAGCGCGTTGTACAGCACCTGCTTGCCGCCGGTGCCGACGATGATCTGGTTCGGCTTGTAGGTCAGGCCGTTCTCGCGCTGAAACTTGTCGATGATCGCCTGCTTCAGCTCGGGAATGCCGTCGACCGCGGTGTACTTGGTCTTGCCCGCCTCGATGGCGTGGATCGCCGCCAGCTTGATGTTGGCCGGGGTGTCGAAATCCGGCTCGCCGGAGCCGAGCCCGATGACGTTGCGGCCCGCGGCTTTCAGCTCACGTGCCTTGTCCGTGACCGCGATTGTCGCGGACGGCTTCACACGATCGAGCGAGGCGGACAGGAACGACATCGTCTTCTCCTTGCAGCCGTCGTGAGCCGGCGGAAGGCGCGACTCTTCGGTTTGTGACGGGGATGCCCCACACTAAGCGCCGGCACGCTGCATCGCAAGATCATTGCTGAGAACGGCGCGGCTTTTCGGATCAAATCTCCGCCGCGACGGCTCGCCGGGCGGAGCCGCGCGACCGCCGGAACGGAGGATTGCCGAGCTGAGCGGCGGCGCGAGGACCAGCCGTGCTGTTCTGTTGCGAGTCATGCGCGCGGCAGCCGCACGCGCGCCGATGCTGCATGGCGATCCGCAGAATGGCGGCGATCGCAATCGCGCGAGGTCGCTTCAATTGCAGATCATTTTTCTGCGCGGTTGCACTGCGGCGAAGGATTTCGACCCTTTCCATTGCTTGGGGCTTGCGACGCCTGCCGGTCGGCATCATTGTTTAGCCGCGTTCGGGTCGGCAGATGCCCGGACCACAGGCGAGCGAAACGACCGCGATGTACAAGCTCTATTCGATGCAGCGATCCGGCAACAGCTACAAGGCGCGGCTTGCGCTGGCGTTTCTGGGTGCGCCCTATCGCGCGATCGAAGTCGATATCCTGCGCGGCGAGAGTCGCACGCCGGAATTCCTCGCCAAGAATCCGAGCGGACAGGTGCCGCTGCTGGAAGTCGCGCAAGGCCGCTATCTGGCCGAATCCAACGCGATCCTGTGGTATCTCGCCGTCGGCACCTCGCTGGCGCCGGATACGCGGATGGACCGCGCGGAAGCGCTGCAATGGATGTTCTTCGAGCAGCACGCGCTGGAGCCGAATATCGGATCGGCTTACTTCTGGCTTTGCCTGGTGAAGGGCGGCCGCGACCTCCAGACCCACGCACTCGAGGACTGGCTGGAGCGCGGCTACGCCGCGCTGCAGGTGATGGAAAACCACCTCAGGACCCACGACTTCGTCGCCGCGGGTCAACTCACCATCGCCGACATCGCGCTGTACGGCTACACCCACGTTGCCGACCAGTGCGATTTCGACCTTTCGACCTTCCCGGCGGTCAATGCCTGGCTGCGACGGGTCGAGCAGACGCCGGGCTTCATCACCATGGACTGGACCCCGGATTCGGCGCCGCACGACCACGTCGATTTCGCCGCCGAGGCCTGAAAGCTGGTACTTTTGTGCCGATTTTGCCGTCATTCCGCCACGATCGGCCTTTGAACGCCCCATAAATGCCTGCGATTGCAGGGATATTCCGCTCGCGCCCGCGATTCGCCGGCGCATGCGAGGAATTGGTCATGACTTGGTCGCCCGGCCATGAGGCCGGCTTCTTCCAGCGGCACACGCCGGATGGTTCAACCCGGCTGATCCGCGGTGTCGCGGCATCGCTGGCAGTCGCATTGATTTTGCTCAGCGTCATCCTGACGCTCGCGGTCGCATCGACCCAATCGAGCATGGCGATGCCGTTTGCGAACTGAACTCCCATATCGATCGAACGCTCCGCCGACACGGCCGCGCCGCCGTTGACGGCATTTTGCTCCGGCAGAAGCTTGGAGGCCTTGCGATGAAGACGCTCCTGGTCTGGGTTTCCGGCACACTGACCGCGGCGACGGTGATCATCGCCTCGTTCCTGATCGCAACCAAGAGCAGCGGCCAGCCGACCTCCTTCGGTTCGTCCGCGGGCCCTCTGGCGGTGAAGACCTTCGCGCAGAATCTCGAGAGTCCGTGGGCACTGGCGTTCCTGCCCGGGGGCCGCGTGCTGGTGACCGAGCGGCCGGGACGGATGCGGCTGGTGTCCGCGCAGGGCGCGCTGTCGCCGCCGCTGCAGGGCGTGCCCGAGGTCTGGTCGGCCGGTCAGGGCGGCCTGCTCGACGTCATCACCGACGCGAATTTCGCCGCCAACCGGACGATCTATTTCTGCTACGCCGAGCGCGCCGGTCAGACAGGTCGGAGCGGAGGCCGCACCGCGGTCGCACGCGCGGCGCTGATCGACGGCGACGCGCCGCGACTTGACGGCGTGACCGTGATCTTCCGCCAGGACGGCCCGCTGTCGTCGGGCAATCACTATGGCTGCCGGATCGCGCAAGGCGCAGACGGGCATCTGTTCGTCACGCTCGGCGATCATTTCAGTTTTCGCGACCAGGCGCAGAGTCTCGGCAACCACCTCGGCAAGATCATCCGCATCGCGGCCGACGGCAGCGTGCCGGCCGACAACCCGTTCGTCGGCCGCGCCGGCGCCAAGCCGGAGATCTGGAGCTACGGCCACCGCAACGCGCAGTCGCTCGCCTTCAACCCGGCCAACGGCGCATTGTGGGAGATCGAGCACGGCCCGCGCGGTGGCGACGAGGTCAACGTCATCCAGCCCGGCAAGAATTACGGCTGGCCGGTGATCGGCTTCGGCATCGACTACAGCGGCGCCAAGATCCACGAGGCGACCGCGAAGCCCGGCATGGAGCAGCCGGTCAAATATTGGGTGCCGTCGATCGCGCCCTCCGGCATGGCGTTCTACAGTGCCAAGCTGTTTCCGAAATGGGCCGGCAGCCTGTTCACCGGGGCGCTGTCCGGCAAGATGCTGGTGCGGCTGTCGCTCGCCGGCGACAAGGTCACCGGCGAGGAACGCCTGCTGCAGGCGCTGAACGAGCGCATCCGCGACGTCCGCCAGGGGCCCGACGGCGCGCTGTGGCTGCTGACCGACAACGTCGCCGGCCGCATCCTGCGCGTGACGCCGGCCGGCGATTGAGCGGGCGGCTTCGCCGCTACCGCGCAACGCCGAAGAACAGGTTCGGGAAGAACAGCGCGATCTGCGGGAAGATGATCAGGATCAGCACGCCGAAGAGCGTCACCAGCACATAGGGCACGACTGACCAGTAGATGTCGGCCATGCTGACCTCGGGCGGCGCCACCGCCTTGAGGTAGAACAGGTTGAAGCCGAACGGAGGCGTCATGTAGCCGATCTCCATCATGATGATGAAGACGACGCCGAACCACACCGGGTCCCAGCCGTAGAGCTGCACCACGGGGATGAACACCGGCAGCGTGATCAGCATGATGCCGACGGGATCCAGCACCATGCCGAGCAGCAGCAGCACGAGCAGGATGAAGGCCAGCGCGCCCCATTCGCCGCCCGGAATCAGCGTCATCATATGGTTCATCAGTTCGTTGGCGCCGAGCGTGGTGTAGGCCGTCGAGAACGCGTGCGCGGCGAACAGAATCCACATGATCAGCGCGGTGAGGCGCAGCGTCTGCATCGCGGCGTCGGTCAGCACCTCCAGCGACAGCTTGCGATGCACCGCGGAGGCCACCAGCGCACCGAGCACGCCGAGCGCCGCAGCTTCGGTCGGCGTCGCAAAACCGCCGAAGATCGCGCCGAGCACCAACACCACGATCAGCAGCGGCAGCACCACGGCCTTCAGCGAGGCGAATTTCAGCCCCCAGTCGCCGCGTTCCTCGACCGGCAGCGCCGGCGCCAGCGACGGCTGCAGCCAGGCGCGGACGGTGATGTAGATCGTCACCAGCACGACGAGCAGAATTCCCGGACCGATGCCGGATGCGAACAGACGGCCGACCGACACTTCGGTCAGGAGCGCGTAGAGCACCATCAGGATCGACGGCGGGATCAGCACGCCCCAGCCGCCTCCGGCATTGATCGCGCCGAGCGCGAGCCGCTTGTCGTAGCCGCGCTCCAGCATCCGCGGCAATGCGATGGCGCCCATGGTGACGACCGCGGCGCCGCTGATCCCGCTCATCGCCGCGAAGATCGCGCAGATCAGCACGGTGCCGATCGCCAGCCCGCCGCGCATCGCGCCGAACCAGACATGCATCATCCGGTACAGATCCTGCGCCACGCCCGATTTCTCGAGCAGCATCGCCATGTAGACGTACATCGGGATCGCGATCAGCGTGAAGCTGGTCATCGAATCCCAGAATTTGGACGCGACGATGTAGAAGCCGACCGGCCCCATGGTGAAATACAGGAACACGACGGAGATGCCGCCGAGCGTGAACGCCAGCGGCGTGCCGATGAACAGGAAGAACAGCAACGAACCGAAGAACAGCAGGGTCAGGAGTTCGACAGACACGAGAACGTCCGTTCAGTGAGAGGGATCGTCGCCGGCCTGCTTGCCGAACGTTTCGGGGTCGTTCTCGTAGCCGGCCGCGGTGCGGATGTCGGAGGCGACGCGCACCAGGCCCTGCAGCAGCAGCAGAATGCCGGCGATGGGAATGGCGAGCTTGACCGGCCAGATGTACGGATTCCAGATGCTGTAGCTGGACTCCATCTTGGCCACGGACTCCCACGCCATGTCGGCGCTCTGCCAGATCAGCACGCCGACGAACAGGAAGAACAGCACCGAGGTCGCGAGATCGACTTTCGCCTTCTGCACCCGGGAGAACTTGCCGTAGAAAATGTCGACGCTGACATGCGCCCGCTCCGAGAGCAGGTAACCGCCGGCGACCACCGCATAGACGCCGAAAATCAGTTGCGCGAATTCGGCAGTCCAGATCGCGGCGCTGCCGACCAGGTAGCGCATGATCACGTCGGCCATCAGCAGCACAAAGATCGGGACGATCAGCCACGCGGCGATTCGGGCGACCCAGACGTTCAGGCGGGTGATCGCCCAGGCGAGCTTCAGCATTCCGTCACTTCCACGCTCCACGCAGCCGAACGGCCCGACCGGCGGAGACGATCCGCCGAGTCGAACCGGACGCAAGGACGCCGGAACCCGGCATAAAAGCCGCTTCGGCGATATGGTTGGCTGGCCTCATCGGCGCGACAGCAGAGCCGGCCTCAAACGTAGCCGAGGTCGGACATCAGCTTCGTCATGGCATCGCCACCCTTCGCCGCAATCGCGCCCTTTGCTGTTTCCTTCTGCAAGATCGTCTTCGAGGCCTCGGTGAATCGACTGACCACGTCGTCGGAAAATCGCACGACCTCGACGTTCATCTTGGCCTTGCCGGTGTTCAGCGCGACGGCTTCCTGATGCATATATTCCACCGAACGGAGAAAGTAGCGCTCCTCGATCAGTGACAGCAGTTGCAGCCGAAGGTCGGCGGGTAACTTGTCCAGCGCGGCCGTGTTGATGATGTAGGCGTCGTTGTTGAAGCCGAGCGCCGGCTTCATGTGGAACGGCGCCACCTCCCAGAACTTCATCGACAGCGCTCCGACCGCGGCGCCCCAATGCGCACCATCCACCACGCCGGTCGAGATCGCCTGATAGATCTCCGGACCGGCGACCTGTTGGGGTGATGCTCCCGCGGCGGCGAGATATTCCAGCATCGTGCCGGCCGAACGGACCTTCAGCGATCCGAGATCGGCGGCCGAGCCGATCTTTCGCTTCAGGACGAGTTCGGTTGGATAGGCCTTCTCGGCCAGGATCAACACGCCCTTGGGGCGCAATTCCTCGTTGACCATTTTCTCGATGCCGAGGTTCTTGGTCAGATGCATCATCTCCCAGCTCTCACGCAGCGTCCCGGGCACGCCGTAGAGCAGCCCCATCGCCTGGGCTTCGCCGAGAATATAGGCGGGAGAGATCGTTCCCATCGGCACGACACCGCGCCGAACGACATTGTAGATTTCGCGGTCCTTGGCGATCTCGCCGGCGCCGAACAGCTCCATCGTGAAGCGACCGTCGGTGCGCTCCGCGAGCTGCTTGGCGAGCACGCCGAGACTGTCGTTGAACGACCCTGACGCTTTCGGCCAGTGCGCCTGGACCTTCCAGGTGACCTTCTCCTGCGCGAGCGCCTGCCCGATCAACGCCGGAGCCGCGGCGGCGGCAAGCGCGCCCTTCAAAATGCTGCGTCGATTCGATGTGTTGATCGAGCTTGGCACGCGCTTCTCCCTCAGTCTGTTGTTTTGCCGGTATCAGACCACGTCGCAAACCGGCTCGTCAACGTCCAAAGCCGCGGGATCGCGGTGATAATGTCGCAGAGCCACCACGCAGCGCAGCAACTCCGAAGCCGACCGCAAACCGGGCGCGATCTGCCAGCGCCGCCGGGCGGTGGACGGACGAACTATCTCAACTCCATTTGTGGAAGATGAAGTAAGCGCCGAGCGCGATGAAGGCGAAGCCGAGCGCATGATTCCACGACAGCGGCTCCTTGAGATACAACGCCGAGAAGCCGGCGAATACCACCAGCGTGATCACCTCCTGCATGGTCTTGAGCTGGGCCGCCGAATACACCGCGCTGCCCCAGCGATTGGCCGGCACCGCCAGCCAGTATTCGAACAGCGCGATGCCCCAGCTCACCATGATCACCAATGGCAGCGCGACGGTCTTGTGCTTGAGATGCCCGTACCAGGCGAAGGTCATGAAGATGTTGGAGCCGATCAGCAGCAGGATCGGCAGCAGATAAGGCGAGATGAAGCTTGGGGGCATGGAGAGCCTTTCGAAAAACCAAGTGGTAACAGCATGACCAGGGAGCGGTTCCCGCGACATCACGCAAACGCGATGACGCGTGACCGTACGGGGTGGCACGAGCGACGCCGGGCGCAGCAGATGACGTCGGCGAAGACTCGCGTTTGTCCTTGATACGTCACCTCTATGTAACAATGTACCGATAGTTTGCCCTCGCGTTTGATCGAGGCCCCCCGTCGCCGATCAGCGTCCCAGCGGTCCCTGTCAGTCGCCGCGTCTGACCGGGGCCGCACCTTTTTTGAACGGGTGATATTGCCATGATCCGAGTCGCTGTTGTGATTGCCTGCGTGGTGCCGCTGACGCTGGCGCTGCTGCCGCTGCAACTTCTGGCGCTCCGCAACGGGTGGCGCATCCAGCGCACCATCCCGCGGTTGTATCACCGGATCTTGTGCAGGCTGATCGGCGTCCGGATCCGCGAAGTCGGCCGTCGCGACGGCCACGGTCCGGTGCTGATTCTGGCCAACCACGTCTCCTGGCTCGACATTTGCGTGATCTCGGCGCTGGCGCCGGTGACATTCGTCGCAAAAAGCGAAGTCGCGGGCTGGCCGCTGTTCGGCTTTCTGGCGAAGCTCCAGCGCACCATCTTCATCGACCGCCAGGCGCGGCATCGCACCGGCGAAGCCACCGCCGAGATCGGCGCGCGGCTCGCCGATGGCGACGCCGTGGTGTTGTTCGCAGAGGGCACCTCGAGCGACGGCAGCCGCGTGCTGCCGTTCCGCTCCGCGCTGGTCGGCGCGGTGCATCATGCGCTCGCCGACGAGGCGCGGGCCGCGATCGGCGTGCAGCCGATGGCGGTGACCTATACGGGGTTCGGCGGCCTGCCGATCGGCCGCGAATTGCGCGAGCGCGTGGCGTGGTACGGCGACGCCGATCTGATCCCGCATTTCATCGGCCTGCTTTCGAGCGGCGCAATCGACGTCACCGTGAGCTGGGGCGAGCCGATCGCGGCCTCGGCGACCGATCGCAAGGCGATCACGCGCGACGCCGAGCAATCGGTGCGGCGGATGTGCGAGGCCGCACGCCGCGCCGGCATCCGCGATCCGATCGCGCCGCGTCCGACTGCTGCGCCCGTCGCGCGGCCGGAAGCCCAGCCCGAGCCGGCCTGACGCAGCATCGCCGATGTGAGCCCGGCCGCCTTGCCGCCGCGCGGCGCGCGCGGCACAATGCGCGCTTCGGCGTTTCGCACAGGACCCATCATGCAACTTCGTAATCTCGGCGGCAGCGGGCTGCGCGTCTCCGTCGTCGGCCTCGGCTGCAACAATTTCGGCCAGCGCACCGATCCCGACACCTCGCGCAAGGTGATCCACAAGGCGATCGATCTCGGCGTCACGCTGTTCGACACCGCCGACATCTATGCCGGCCAGGGCGGCTCCGAGACCGTGCTCGGCAATGTGCTCGGCGACCGCCGCAAGGACATCGTGCTGGCGACCAAATTCGCCAAGCCGATGGCGGCCGACGGCACCAGGCAGGGCGCATCTCGGCGCTACATCGTCGCCGCCGTCGAGGCCAGCCTGACGCGGCTGAAGACCGACTGGATCGACCTGTATCAGCAGCACGATTACGACGAGCTGACGCCGATCGACGAGACGCTGCGCGCGCTCGACGACCTGATCCGCGCCGGCAAGGTGCGTTATATCGGCAACTCGAACTTCCCGGCGTGGCGCATCGCCGAGGCCGAATACGTCGCCCGCGCGCTCGGCACCCATCGCTTCGTGTCGTGCCAGGACGAATACAGCCTCGTGGTGCGCGACATCGAGAAGGATCTGCTGCCGGCGGCGCAGTCGTACAATCTCGGCCTGCTGCCGTTCTTCCCGCTGGCAAGCGGCCTGCTGACCGGCAAGTATCAGCGCGGCGCTGCGATCGCGTCCGACACCCGTTTCGCCAAGATGCCGGCGATCCGCGACCGCTATTTCACCGACCGCAATATCGACATCGTCGACCAGCTCAAGGCCTTCGCGGAACAGCGCGGCCACACGCTGCTCGACCTCGCCTTCTCCTGGCTCGCCTGCCGCCCGCAAGTCTCCAGCGTCATCGCCGGCGCCACCACGCCGGAACAGATCGAGCAGAACGTCAAGGCCGCGAGCTGGCAGCTTTCCGCCGAGGAGATGGCGGAGATCGACGCAATTACGAAGGGGCGATGACGGCAATCGGCATCCCCAGCACTCTATCGGCTGATCCAAATCTCAAGTGATCCGGTAGAGACCAACGGGTTGAGCCGGGGGATAATAGGCCGAGTGGTCAAGCTGAACAGCTGCACTGCTTGCGCAAGCTGATTTGCGGCCACCTCATCGGCTTTGTCGTGGTACCGAATTTCTTGAACGTTCGCCGCCGCCGCCGTCCTTTCCCCACCCTGCTCGACACCCTGCACATTCCACCCGCTCTCCCTTAGTCTGCGCATCATAGACCTAACGTCGTCTCGAGCAATGACCCCTGCAAACTGAACGAATACTTGGTAGTTCGTCGCAGTGACGTCTTTGTTTGGCGGAGACGGCAATGTCACGACCGCGGCGCGGGGATTGGCGATGACACTTCGATCCCTCTCGTGATAGCCAACCTCCTTGTAGAGCCACCTCAGGTTTCGTTCGAGACGCTCTATCTCTTCATCATGCAGCGGCTTGGCCTTCACCGCGGCAAGCCATTTCTCCTCCAATTGGTTGATTTGCTGCCGAATCTCGTTTCTCTGGCTCTGGAGCTCCGCATGGTATTTTGACCACCCCTGCTGAGCTGTGTCGCCCGCCACGTAGGAAAAATACTTTGCCAGGCGGATACGCAATTCGATATCCTGATCGAGGGCATTGCTCAAAAAGTCCTTCACGTAATTGTCGCGAAACTCCTGCTGCTTGGCCATGCGCTCCTTGTCGAGCCTCACGGCTTCAAGGAACGCGGTGGCAAGTTGAAAGCCCGGCGGAATGGCCGCAATTGCAATCGCCACGAAAACACTTCCCAGCACGAACTTCCAAAAATCCAACCTAGCCCGATAGCGGTCCAGTTCCAGTTGCTCGCGTTTCAGATCTATTTGATCAGCACGAATGTCTTCATCGCCCATCGGTTCACCTCACTTCTACCCGCCCACGACACCCATGCTCTATCGGCGCGCCTCGCGGAGGTTACCATTACGTCGGCTGCTTGACGGTGGCGGCGGACGACGTATCAAATCCGCCGATGACAATCGGCGACTCGATCAAGTGCGGATCGAGGCCGTGCTGCGCGATGAAATACGGCACCATCGGATCGATCGCGGATTGCGGGTTGTCGATCCAGTCGGCGCGTGTCGGCACCCGGTCAAGCCCGATCGGATAGACCGTGACCTGATCGCCGAGCAGCCGGATGCGGAGGAAGTTGCGGTAGCAATCCAGCCGCATCGCGCTGAATGCATCGTTGTGGTTAAAATCTGCGTAGCGGCAGGTGAGCAGCAGATTGAGGCCGTAGAGAAAACCGGCGACCGCGCCGCCGACGACGCTCATTAGGACGACCACCACGCTCAGCCACGCCCACCACGGCGCTACGCTGTGCCAAGGCGAGAACGGGGCATAGGTGGCGAACAGCCAGGTCAGGCCTACCATCGCCGCGTACTGGCAGGCGGCATGGAGCAATGACCAGCCCCAGATCGCCCAAGTCGGATTGTGCTTCTCCTGATAACGCACATAGGCCGTGAACCCGCCGATCAGGATCAGGGCCTCGATGACGACGACATCACCGCGCCACAGCATGCTGAGTGTGAAACCCAGCACCGCATAGACGCAGCCGATGAAGAATGAAAAGCCGGAATTGAGTAGCGGGAACTTCAGATCGCCGCGCAACAGCCGCTTGCTTTCGTCCTTGTCCGGATAGCACGCCTCGAGCTTCAGCTTAATCTCATCATATTTCAACCAGTTCGCCTCGATGACGTCGTGCAACTGGTGGGTGCCGTGCAGAAACGCGCCGCCACCGCCCGAGGTGATGTATTGCGTTCCGTAAGCGCTGGAATAGCGGCTGTAATGGTGGGTGTCGCCGGAAAGGACCACCGGAATTTTGATCGATTTTCCGGCGTTCTGGGCGATCCACGCGGCATAGCTCAGGGTCCGGTACGAGGCGGTTTTGTCTTCGGCGCCGTACCAGCCTGGCTCGGCGCTGCACAGAATGACGTTGGCGTTCTGCGGCATCGCTTTGGCGATGCTGACGAAATAGTCCGCCTGCGGCTGGTCCATATCGGAGACCAGGGCGATGTCGATCCCCCAGATCCAAACGTTGTCGGTCAGCTTCATGCCGAAATAGCTGCGGCGCTGCACTGTCTGCCAGACGCCGAACGACGTCGCCTTCTCGCGGCAGAAGAAGGCGAGAAAATTGACGAGACCGTCGTACCAGTCGTGGTTGCCGGGGATCGCTAGAAGCTTCGGCCGATGGACTTTCAGCTTGGAATCCGGCTTCGGCGCAGCGAAGTGGTACGGCGCCTTGGTCTTGGCGTTGTATTCCTCGCGCGTCGCGGTGGGATAGACCTCGTCGCCGCCCATCACCAGCACGGAGCCGCGCGGCAATTGCAGATCGCCGAGCTGCAGATGCGGCCGCGCCAGCAGCGAGGCGATCGCGAAGGTGGCGTCGAAACCGTCGCCCAGATCGGCGACGAAATCGATCCACACCGCGCCGTCGCCGTCCGGCACCATGTGATCTGACAGGTCGTCGCGGCCCGCGAGATCAACCTCCTGCGTATCCAGCGCGGCTTCGAGCAGGCGACGGTCGGCATATTGGCCGAACAGATCCGCGACGATCACCCGCCACAGCAATTTCAGCAGCAGCTGCGGGCGGAACCAGCTCGTCATCGTCGGGTAGAGCGGCAGCTCCGCGAGCGGAGGTTTCTTATCGTAGGACAGTTCGCTAATCGGCTTGGCGGCCATCGCAATCATCCTAGAAATATAGGATCAGAAAACACGCGCAAATAGTTCCTAATACCGTCCAGTCTAGCCGGTTTGGGAGAGTGTGCAACGGCGCCATGCAGGACCTTTCAGCGCCGTGAGCGCCCGCTAAGAGCGATGTCGCTCACACTTCCGGTTCACACTCGTGCGGAGATATGCGAGGCGCCTTGTCGAGGCGCGTGTCTTCATCCCGTTCGAGGCACGGCCGCACGGTGTTGGACGCCAGCCCGCGCGGCAGGCCGAAACGGCAAGTCACGCGAGCGAGGATTGCCCTTACGCTGCCGCATCCCCCGCGCTAAACTGCCCGGATGAAGCCGCTGTCCTCCTCTCCTCCCCAGCCCCGCCGGCTGATCTGCGCCGGCTGCGGGGCGGAGTTCGCGTGTACGATGGACGGCGATTGCTGGTGTGCGGCGGAGCCGGTGAGCTTGCCGATGCCATCGGATGCGGTGGATTGCCTCTGCCCGGCGTGCATGCGCGAACTGGCCAAAACGAGCGGGACATCGTGAGCGTGACATCGTGAGCCACTGGCAGATCGAAGCGGTGCTGCTCGACATGGACGGCACGCTGGTCGACACCGAGCGCGTCTATATCGAGAGCCTGACCGAGGTGCTGACCGAGCGCGGCCTGCCCGATGCACTCGCCACCTGCCACAGCATGATCGGCCTGCCCGGGCCGGAATGCCAGGCGCTGCTGGTCGCGCGCTACGGCGAGGCGCTGCCGCTCGCCGCCATCAATCGCGCCTTCGCCGCCAAGCGCGATGCGCGGTTCGCGGACGGCCTGCCGGTGAAGGCCGGCACGCTGGAGTTGCTCGACACGCTGCGCGACGCCCGCTGCAGGGTGGCGGTGGTGACGTCGTCGTCGCGCAAAACTGCCGACCTGCATCTGACGCTGGCCGGCATCCGCGCGCGGTTCGACACCATCTTCACCCGCGACGACGTCGATCGCGGCAAGCCGGCGCCCGACCTGTATCTGCTCGCCGCGCAACGGATCGGCAGCGCGCCGCAGAACTGCGTCGCGGTGGAGGATTCCAGCGTCGGCGTGGCGGCGGCGTTCACCGCCGGCGCGATCACCCTGATGGTGCCCGATCTGCTGCAGCCGGACCAGGACACGCGGGAGAAATGCGCGGCGGTGCTGCCCGATCTGCACGCGGTGCTGGCGACGCTGCGCCAGCGCGGGCAATTCGTGCGATCGCCGGCGCTCGGCTGAGGCGCGTTCCGGATCAGCGGCGCCGACGGCGCGATCACGATTGAAGGCGAGCTCTCCTCCCCTCTGGAAACCGGCGCCCGACCTTGATATGATGATGATCATCTAATCAGGGAGAACAGCATGGATGCGGGGGTGGAACAGCCGATCGACTACGGCGTGACGCCGGTCGAAACGATGGCGTCGATGGCGGGGCTGGACTTCGTCCGTTCGATCTTCGACGGCCGGCTGCCGCAGCCGCCGATCATGCAGACCATCGCGCCGTTCGATTGCACCGCCGAGCCCGGGCTGGTCGTGATCCATTCGGTGCCGGGGTTGCGGCACTACAATCCGATCGGCTCGGTGCATGGCGGCTACGCGGCGACGCTGCTGGATTCGGCGATGGGCCTCGCCGTGCAGAGCATGCTGCAGCCGGGCCAGGGCTACACCACGCTGGAATTCAAGATCAGCTTCATCCGCGGCATGAGCGCCGACACCGGAATGATCCGCACCGAAGGCCGCACGTTCAATGTCGGCCGCCGCGCCGCGACCGCGGAGGCGAAGATGACCGACGGCAAAGGCCGGTTGCTGTCGCACGCCACCACCACCTGCCTCGTGTTCGATCTGCCGACAGGAACCGGCCCGGCCGTGTAGCGTTGTTTCCGGCGTACAAACAACAGCCGGAGACCGCATGTCGCTCGCCCGCGACCAGATCAGACCGCAGTCCCATCATTTCGACGATGACGGGCTGATCCCGAACAATCCGATGCCGCTGCTGATCTACAAGCGCGCGATCGATCTCTCGCGCGACGATCCTGCGCAGGCGATCGAGGCGCTTTTCGGCCGCAACGGCTGGGGCCAGATGTGGCGCAACGGCATTTTCGACTACGCGCACTATCATGCGACGGTGCACGAGGCGCTCGGCGTCGCGCGCGGGCATGCGCTGGTGCTGTTCGGCGGCGACCAGGGCGAGGCGATCGAGCTGAATCCCGGCGACGTCGCCGTTCTGCCCGCCGGCACCGGCCACAAGCGGCTGTTCGCCTCGCATGATTTCCAGGTCGTCGGCGCCTATCCGCCCGGCCCCGAGATGCAGATCATGCGGCCGACGCCGGACAATTATCGTCGCGCGCTGAACACCATCCCGCAGGTGGCGCTGCCCGAGACCGATCCGGTCGCCGGCAAGGACGGTCCGCTGATGCGGCTGTGGGGGAAGTAGGCGACTGAGGAAGTCGCCTGCGGAAGTAAGAAATCTTGTCCAAGAAGTAGCTCTGCTGCCTGGGCTTTGCCGAGAGGGCGGCCTCACCTCTCCCCGCGCGCGGGGAGAGGTCGGATCGCGGCAGCGATCCGGGTGAGGGGGCGTCTCCGCAATGCCGAGCGTCAATGAGGTTCACCACGACTGATGACTCAGCGACTCGCGGCCTCCCCTCACCCCAACCCTCTCCCCGCAAGAGCGGGGCGAGGGAGCGCGCTGTGCGTGGGGGGGAGTGCAACTCCTGCATCAAAGACGCACATGGCCGGGACGAGCCGGCCATGACGTCGTTGCGAAATGAACAACTCGGCTTCGGCTCACTCCTCGTTGCCGCCTTCCTGGCGGCTGGCTTCGAACAGGAACCAGGTGCGCCTTTCGGTCTCGTCGATGAAGTTCTCGAGCAGGCCGGCGCTGGCGGCGTCGTCACATTCGTCGACGATCTTGTGCGCCTTGCGCATCGCAGCCGCCATCTTCTTGTTATCGTTCATCAGCTCGCGCAGCATCTCGCGCGGGGGGACATAGTCCTCGTTGTTGTCCTGAATGGTCTGCAGCTTGGCGATGTGGCCGATCGAGCGCAGCGTGACGCCGCCGACCTTGCGCACGCGCTCGGCCAACTCGTCGGTGGTGGCGAAGATCTGGTCGGACTGCTCGTCGAGCATCAGGTGATAGTCGCGGAAATGCCGGCCGCTGATGTGCCAGTGGAAATTCTTGGTCTTGAGATACAGCGCGAAGGCATCCGCCAGCAGCGTGTTGAGCGCGGCGGAGATCTTGTCGACGGACTGCTGCGGCAGGTCGGTCGGGGTGTCGAGGTCGGGAGCGATGGAAGCGGATTTGGCTTTGGTCACGGCGGTTGTCCTGTCGAGTGGGATGGTGCCCGGGAGGGCTAAAGATCGGTCAGGCTGGGGCGATCGGCTAAATCCGGACCCATCCAAGCAGATCGCAACGGCGATTTCTTGGATGTTTGGACCGTATTCGTTGGTCCGCCCCGCGAAACGCGATAGACCTTGCTTCAACGCGCCAAATTCCGCCGTGTTCCAGTGATGGAACGAATCCGAGGCGCGCCCGCTCGCCGGATATCGGCACCGCAGCCGCGGAAGGCCGATCCCGAACCCTGCCGATTTTCGAGGCATCGATGGACGACTGGATCGATTATTACGACTCGACGCATACGATCTATGTCAGCAAGCTCCATCGCGACGTGCATTTCGACGAGATCGCGACGGACATCGTCGGCTATATCGGCGCCCCGGACGCGGTCGTGCTGGATTATTCCTGCGGCGAGGCGCTGTCCGCGCCGAAGGTCGCCGAGAGATGCGGCACGCTGATCCTCGCCGAGCCGGCGCCCGGCGTCCGCGGGCGGCTGAGTGCCCGGTTCGTTCACCACCCCAACATCAAGGTCCGCTCGCTCGACGATCTGGAGGCGCTGCCGAACGGCTCGGTCGACCTCGTGGTGATGAATTCGGTGGCGCAATACATGACGCCGGCCGCACTCGACCATGCACTGGCGCTGATCCGCCGCCTGTTGCGCCGCTCGGGCAGACTGGTGCTCGGCGACATCCTGCAGCCGGAAGTCGGGATGGGCCGCGACGTGACCGCGCTGCTGCGGTTCGCGGCCCGGCACGGCTTTCTGCGGGATGCCCTGGTCGGGCTGGCGCGGACCGCGCTATCCGACTACCGCCAACTCCGCACCAGGATCGGCCTGCAGCGCTACAGCGAAGCCGAGATGCTCGGCAAGCTCACTGCGTCGGGGTTCTCGGCGATCCGCGCCGACGTCAATATCGGCCACAATCCCTGGCGCATGACCTTCGTGGCCCGGCCGGCGGGATAGCTTTCCGGCACCGTCATTCCGGGGCGCGCATAGCGCGAACCCGGAATCCAGAGGTTGTCTGCGTGTCAGATTCCGGGTTCGCGCCTGACGGCGCGCCCCGGAATGACGGCTTTTGAGATTCTGGGAGCTACACCACCACGCTCAGCCGCTTCGCGGCGCGGGTGATGCCGGTGTAGAGCCAGCGGGCGCGGCTGTCCTGGAAGGCGAAGCTCTCGTCGAACAGCACGACGTCGTCCCATTGCGAGCCCTGCGACTTGTGCACGGTCAGCACGTAGCCGTAGTCGAACTCGTCATAGGGTTTGCGCTGGTCCCAGGAGATGTCCTCGATGCCGCCGGCGAAGCACTCGTTGCGGACCGAGACCTTGGTGAGACGGCCGCCGAAATCCTCGTCGGGCACCACCCGCATGGTGATGATCTTCGACTTCGACGGCGCGCGCGATTTCACCTTCCACAGCCCGCCGTTGAACAGCGCCTTCTTGCGGTTGTTGCGCAGGCACACCAGCTTGTCGCCGCCGACCGGCAGCGGGTCCTCGATGTTGAGGCGCTGGCGGAAGCGGGCATTGTAGGCGCACCTTGTGTTGTTGCGGCCGACCAGCACCTGGTCGGCGTCCATCACCCGCTTGGGGTCGAGGCTGTCGCGCGGCACCACTTCGGTCTCGCCGTAGCGACCGATCTCGAGGCGCCGGCCTTCGCGCACGTCCATCGACAGCCGCACGATCGGATCGTCCTGCGCCTGGCGATGCACCTCGGTCAGCATCACGTCGGGCTCGCAATCGGTGAAGTAGCCGCCGCCCTGGATCGGCGGCAATTGCGCCGGGTCGCCGAGCACCAGCAGCGGGCAATCGAACGACATCAGATCGCGGCCGAGTTCCTCGTCGACCATCGAACATT
This sequence comes from Rhodopseudomonas sp. NSM, assembly GCF_052445935.1. Lineage (NCBI taxonomy): Bacteria > Pseudomonadati > Pseudomonadota > Alphaproteobacteria > Hyphomicrobiales > Nitrobacteraceae > Rhodopseudomonas > Rhodopseudomonas sp. NSM. The sequence goes on from NZ_JBQTCH010000004.1 coordinate 51,402, forward strand.
CGTCGACCACGATCAGCTTGGCCTTCGAAGCCGGCGCGTCGTCCCACAATTCGAAGCTCGGCTGCTCGACGCCGCTCTCCTTGGTGCGATAGATCAGCGAATGGATCGTCTGGGCGTCGTCGCAGCCCTTGTTGCGCATCACCAGCGCGGCCTTGCCGGTGAAGGCCGCGAACTTGACCTCGCCGGAAACGCCCTCGGCGATCTCGCGCGCCAGCGTGGTCTTGCCGGTGCCGGCATAGCCGAACAGCCGGAACACCAGCGGCGTGCCGCCGCGGCCGGGCTTGGCTTTCAGCCAGGCGCCGACGGCTTTCAGCGCGTCGTCCTGATGCGGGGTGAAGGTGGTCATGCGGTCTCGCGGCGACTCGATGCCGGCAAGCTAGCGTTTTGCGCGCTCAGTGCAACCCGGCGCGGGCTACTCGACGATCTCGTCGGTCCAGACCTTGAAGCTGACCAGCGTGTTGGGGCCGAAGGTCTGGGTGATCGGCACGTCGGCGGCGTCGCGGCCCTGCGCGATCAGCACGCGCGCCAGCCGCGGCACGTTGTTGCGCGGATCGAAAGTGTGCCAGTGGCCGCCGAGATAGGCCTCGAACCAGCCGGCGAAATCACCGGCAGCCCACGGCTTCGGCGTGCCGACGTCGCCGAGATAGCCGGTGCAGTAACGCGCCGGAATGTTCATGCAGCGGCACAGCGCGATCGCCAGATGCGCGTAGTCGCGGCACACGCCGCGGCCTTCGTCGAACGCCTCGTGAGCGGTGCGGGTGGCGCGGGCGTGCTGATAATCGAACTTGATGTGGTTGTGGACGAAATCGCAGATCGCCTGCACGCGCGGCCAACCCGGCGTGGTGGTCTCGAACATTCTCCAGGCGGTGTCCGACAACAGATCGGTCTCGCAATAGCGGCTGCCGAGCAGATAGACGATCGTCTCCGCGGGCAGATCCTCGACGGCGTGCTGGATCGCCGACGGCACCACCGGGTCGGGCACGCCGAGATCGCGCACGATGCCGTCCGCGGCGAACCGCACCCGGCCCGCGGGCGCAACGAGGCGGCTGCACCAATTGCCGAACATGTCGCGATAGGGCGTGATCGGCACCGAGGGATCGACCGTCAGATAGTCCGGCACGATCACGTCGGACGCGCGGGTGAAATGGGTTCCCAGCACGATCAGCATCGGCGTCGGCTGGGGAAAGTCGTAGATCATCTCGTAGCCGACACGCAGTTTCATGACGTTGGTTCTCCGCAATCGCGCCGTGGGGCTTGATCGGAAGTGATCGCCGGCTGCTCGTCTCTAAATGGCGGTCGACGCCGGAAAAAGCAAGATGTCGTGAGCGGGGCCGTTCGGAGCGACCGAGAATTCAGTGGCTATTGCGGGTGAAAAGGCGCAATATCATCAATGATCGCGCCGCGATGTCGGTGATGCAGGTCAGGAAGAAGCCATCCATGACCACGCGAACGCGCCGCGAATCGATCGTCTTTCATCAACCGTTCCGGCTCCGCGGCATCGATCGCGAACTACCGGGCGGCACCTATGATGTCGTCACTGACGAAGAGCTGATCGAGGGCCTGTCGTTTCCGGTGTTCCGCCGCGTCGCGACGATGATCACTTTGCCTTGCGCGCCTCCGCATCAGAACGCATTCGAAATGGTCGTGATCGACCCGGAAGCGGTGCGCGACGCGCGCCAGGCCGACGCCGGCGCCGACCTGCCGTAACAGGCGGCGCAGTGTCGGCCCAACCCAGGGATTATCCGCAATGAAATTCTCCAGCGGCGAGTATCGCGGCTACGACACCGACCGTTCGGTGGTGCTGTTCTCGATGATCGATGGGTACACCGAGGTGCCCTGTGCGATCAGTTCCGACGCGATGGATTTTCTCGACGGCGCAAAGCGGACGTCGCCGGCGCAGCGCGAAGAACAGTTCATGCGGCTGCGCACCAGCATCGAGCAGCGCGCCGAGCGCAAATTCGAGGCAGCGGAACTCGAAGGCAAACCGGCCGGGATCATCCTGCGCAGCATCGATTTTCGCTAGCCCTCGATTTCCGCGATGAGATGAGTCGGCATCTGTCGCAGATGAAGGGTCGGCGAAATGCGACGTGTGGCGACCTGGCTGTTCTACGGCGTCGGCGCGATCGCCTGTGCGTATCTGGCGCTTTACGCCTATACGACGCTGACGACGCCGAAGCTCACCCCCGGCGAGCCGATCAGGATCTTCCGCAACCCGGACGCGCCGAAATATTCGTGAATCTCTCTGCACCGTCATTCCGGGGCGCTCACGCCGTGAGCGGACCCGGAATCTCGACGTTGGTTTGCGCGGCAGATTCCGGGTTCGCGAGCTTCGCTCGCGCCCCGGAATGACGGAGGAGGGTCGCCAAGCTCTTCATTGCGAGCCGAAGGCGGAAGGCGAAGAGTTCATGCACCGAGCTGGATTGCTTCGTCGCTTCGCTCCTCGCAATGACGCCGATCTGGTGATTTACCCCATCGACGCGAACGCCCTGGTCTCACCGCTGCCCACCGCCGGGATCGGCAGGCCGCCGTCGGCGTATTCGTTGAGCTTGTTGCGCAGCGTGCGAATCGAGATGCCGAGGATGTTGGCGGCGTGGGTGCGGTTGCCGAGACAGTGCTTCAGCGTTTCCAGGATCAGGTCGCGCTCGACGTCGGCGACGGTGCGGCCGACCAGCGCGCGGGTGACCTGCTCGGCCGCGAAGGTGGCGTGCGCCACCGCCGGCGGCGTCTTGCTCTGATCGAGCCGGTCGCCCTCCGGCGTCAGAATCGCATCGGCGCCGATCTCGTCGCCCGACGCCATCAGCACCGAACGATGAATGGTGTTTTCCAACTCGCGGACGTTGCCCTGCCAGCGGTTGGTCGTCAGCACGCGCCGCGCCTCGGCCGAGATCGGCCGCACCGGCACGCCATTGGCGTCGGCATATTTGCGGGCGAAGTGCTGGGCGAGTTCGAGGATGTCGGCCGGCCGCTCGCGCAGCGGCGGAATCTTCAGGTTCACGACGTTGAGCCGGAACAGCAGATCCTCGCGGAAGGTGCCGGCGCGCACCGCGTCCGCCAGATTGCGGTTCGAGGTGGCGAGGATCCGGATGTCGACCGGCACCGGGCGGCTGCCGCCGACGCGGTCGATCACCCGCTCCTGGATCGCGCGCAGCAGCTTCGATTGCAGCCGCACGTCCATCTCGGAGATTTCGTCGAGCAGCAGCGTGCCGCCGGTCGCTTCCTCGAACTTGCCGATGCGGCGCGCCACCGCGCCGGTGAAGGCACCCTTCTCGTGGCCGAACAATTCGGATTCCAGCAGATGCTCGGGGATCGCCGCGCAATTGATACTGATGAACGGCTTTTTCGCCCGATGCGATCTGGTGTGGACGTAGCGCGCCAGCACTTCCTTGCCGGTGCCGCTCTCGCCGGTGATCATCACCGAGGCGTCCGAGCCGGCGATCTGCTGCGCCAGCTTCACCACCTTGGCCATCGACTCGTCGCGATACACCAGTTCGCGGGAATCGTTGGCGACCGCGGCCAGCACCGCCGCGATCAGCTCCGGATCCGGCGGCAGCGGGATGTACTCCTTGGCGCCGGCGTGAATCGCGGCGACCGCGGCGCGGGCGTCGTTGGCGATGCCGCAGGCGACGATCGGCACGTGAATGTGCTCGGCCTCCAGCCGCATCACCAGGTCGCGGATATCGATCGCGACGTCGACCAGCAGCAGATCGGCGCCCCTGCCGCCGCGCAGCACCCGCATCGCCTGCTCGTTGTCGTCGGCGTGGGTGACCGCCGCGCCGTTGTCGATCGCGATCTTGGTCGCGGTGGTAAGTTGGCCCTTCAGGGTACCAACGATGAGAAGCCGCATGGTTTGCTCCTGTAATCCCGTGTCCTGCCGCGCCGCGCGCGGGCTCTCGATCAGCCGCGTTCCGCCTTGATGATTTCGGTCATGGTGACGCCGAGCTTGTCTTCGACCAGCACCACCTCGCCGCGCGCCACCAGGCGATTGTTCACGTAAATGTCGATCGCTTCGCCGACCCGGCGATCGAGTTCCAGCACCGCGCCGGGGCCGAGCTTGAGCAATTCGCCGACGTCCATCTTGGAGCGGCCGAGCACGGCCGAGACCTGCACCGGCACGTCGAACACCGCCTCGAGATCGGCGGCGACACGCGACGTCTGTTCTTCCTCGTGGTAGCCGACATCCGCCAGCGGCGGCGCGTCGGCGCCGTTCAGATCGGGAAGCGGCACCTGGCCGTCATTGTCGCCCATATTCAATCCTCAATCCCGTTAGCGGCGCGACGCCATGTAGCGTCCGACCAGTTCACCGATCTTGGCTTCGATCGCGGCGCGCTCCAGCACCACGCCGCCGTCGGCCCATTCGATTCTGCAGTCGCCGCCGGCGATTTCCGGGTCGGACAACAGCACCAGCCGCCCGGCAAAGCCGCTCTGCTTGGCGAGCATCTCGATGCGTTCGCGCGCGGCTTCGTAGAGCGAGTCGCTGATGCGCACCACCAGATGCGGCGTCGACACCAGTTGATGGAAGCATTCGCCGACCAGCGAGGTGATCTCCGCCAGCGGCTCGGCGGCGACCAGCTCCGCACACAATTTGCGCGCGACCGCCACCGCGACCTCGACCGCCTCGGTCTCCATCCGCGTTTCGACGGCGCCGATGCCGACGGCGATGGACTGGACCGCCTGCGAGATCTGCTCCAGCGCGGCGGCGGTGCGGCGCTCGGCCTCGGCCTGGATCTCGCGCTGGGCCTGGGCGAAACCGGTCTGATAGCCGCGCTGCTCGGCGGCGGCGACCTCACGCGCCAGTTCGTCGGCGGCGGCGGCTTTTTCGCGGGCCTTGTCGGGCGCCCCGAAATCATTGTCGAACAGGAATTTCTGCGCGGGAGAAGCCATCAATACACCAGTTCGTCGTCGGCGCGGTTTTTGGTGAGAACGATCTCGCCCTTGGCGGCGAGATCCTTGGCGAGGTTGACGAGCAGCGCCTGCGCCTCGTCGACATCGCGCAGTCGCACCGGGCCGAGCGCGCCCATGTCGTCGAGCAGCATCTTGCCGGCGCGCGACGACATGTTGCCGAGGAAGAAGCCGCGTACCTCTTCGTTGGCGCTCTTCAACGCGATCGCCAGCTTGTCGCGGTCGATGTTGCGCATCAGCGTCTGCGCCGAGCCGGCGTCCAGCTTGACCAGATCGTCGAAGGTGAACATCAGCGCCTTGATGCGCTCGGCGGCCTCGCGGTTGTCGTCTTCCAGCGAGGTGATGAAGCGGGTCTCGGTCTGGCGGTCGAAATTGTTGAAGATCTCCGCCATCACCTCGTGGGCGTCGCGGCGGCGGGTCTGCGACAGGTTCGACATGAATTCCGAGCGCAGCGTCCGCTCGAGGCTTTCGACCACTTCCTTCTGCACCGACTCCATCCGCAGCATGCGGTTGATGACGTCGAGCGCCATGTCCTCGGGCAGGATCGCCAGCACCTTGGCGGCGTGTTCGGGCTTGAGCTTCGACAGCACCACCGCGGTGGTCTGCGGATATTCGTTCTTGAGGTAGTTGGCGAGCACCTCCTCCTGGACGTTGGAGAGCTTCTCCCACATGTTGCGGCCGGCGGGGCCGCGGATCTCCTCCATGATGCCGGTGACGCGATCGGCCGGCAGATAGCGCTGCAGCAGCCGCTCGGTGGCGTCGTAGTTTCCCATCAGTGCGCCGGACGCCGACATCCGCGACACGAATTCGAGCAGCAGGTCCTCGACCGTTTCCGGCTCGATGGTGCCGAGCGTCGACATCACGGCGGACAATTCGCGCACCTCGTCGTCGTCGAGCAGGCTCCAGATCTTGCCGCCATATTGTTCGCCGAGCGCAAGCATCAGGATCGCCGCGCGCTTCGGACCCGGCAGCGGCTTCGAGGCGGGGCGGCCGTTCTGACGCTGCGCGAGCGTCGCGACGACGCTGGCGATGTCTTCGGTGCCGCTGGTTGTGGCGGGAGCTTCGGCCATGGATTACGCCGGCTCGGCCAGCCATTGACGGACAATGGCTGCGGTTTCGTTGGGATTGCGCTCGGCGAGTTCGCCGACGCGATGGACCGACTGGGCGTGGACCTGGCCCTGCACCTGGGCGATGTCGATCATGCTGGTCCCGGTCGGCTGCCCGTCGGTGCCGATCTGCGGCAGGCTGCCGTCGGTCAGCGCCGGCAGGCCGGCCGCCTCGGACGCCGGGTCGGACGCGAGCACGCGCTTCACCAGCGGCCGGATCACCATGAAAACCACCACCAGGCCGAGCACGAACATCACGCCGAGCTGAATCATGTTCATGATGTCGTCCTTGGTGAATTGCAGCATGCCGAGCAGCCCGCTCGGCTCCGGCAGCTTCTCGACCTGCGGGGCTTCGGCGAACTTCAGATTGACGACCTCGATCTGGTCGCCGCGCTTCTGGTCGAAGCCGATCGCCGAGCGCACCAGCGCCGCGATGCGGTCGAGCTGCTCTTTGGGCCGCTCGGCATAGACCAGCTCGCCCTTCTCGTTCTTGCTGTAGCTGCCGTCGACCAGCACCGCGACCGACAGCCGGTTGACCCGGCCGGCCTCGGTCACTTCGGTCTTGGTGACGCGGGAGATCTCGTAATTGTTGGTCTCCTCGGATTTCTTGCTCTGGTCCCGCGCGCCGGCGCCGCCCGGGGCCTGATTGCCCGGCAGCTCGTTGTTCACGGTGACCTGGCCGTCGGCCGCCGCGGTCTGGGACTGCTCCTCGCGAGTCTGGCTGGAGCGCAGCACCCGGCCTTCGGGGTCGAACTGGTCGGAGGTCTGGGTGATCTTGTTGTAGTCGAAATCGGCGGTGACCTGGACGCGGGCGCGGCCGGCGCCGACCACCGACGACACGATCGCCTCGATCTCGTTGCGCATCCGCTTCTCGAAGCTGGTGCGGCGCTCGTCACCCGCGGCACTGTCGGCCGAATTGGCGCTGGCCGATCCGTCCGCGAGCAACTGGCCGCCCTCGTCGACGATCGACACCCGCTGCGGCTTCAGGCCGTTGACCGCGGAGGCAATCAGATGGCGGATGGCGCGAACCTGCTGCGGCTCCAGCGCGCCGCGCACCCGCAGCACGATCGAGGCCGACGGCTCCGGCGTTTCCCGCGAGAACAGCGGCCGCTCCGGCAGCACCAGGTGCACCCGCGCCGCCTGGACGCGATCGATCGCCCGGATGGTGCGCGACAGTTCGCCCTCCAGCGCGCGCAGATGATTGATGTTCTGGACGAAGCTGGTGGTGCCGAGCGCGTCGGACTTGTCGAAGATCTCGTAGCCGACGCCGCCGCCCTTGGGCAGGCCGCCTTCGGCCAGCTTCATCCGCAGCCGGGTGACCTTGTCCTTCGGCACCAGCAGAATGGCGCCGTCATTGCGCATCTCGAACGGGATCGCCTGGCGCTCCAGCTCCTTGATGATGCTCGAGGAGTCCTCGACGCTGAGGTCGGTGTAGAGGGTCGTCATCTGCGGCTGCGAGACGCGCATGATGACGAAGGCGAAAAACCCGAGCAACGCAACCGTGACGGCAATCATCGCCATCACCCGGGCAGCGCCCAAGCCTTTCAGGAAACCCAGCAAACTCTGCAAGACCAGCCCCTCGGATTCGGCACGACAAAGCCGACTAGGCAAATCTTGCCTATGGGATGGTTTCCATATGGTTAACGAATCTTAACGCGGACGCGAATTGCTGCAGAAATGCTGAAAGCCGGCTTCCCGAAACGGGGCCGGCTTTCGCGAATTCGTTAATGATCTGGTAAGGAAGATTACTGGCGATATTGCTGGATGCGGGTGGTCCGGAGCCCTGCCAGCCCGTGCTGGTCGATCGAGAACTGCCAGGACAGGAACTCGTCCACGGTCAGGGTGTAGCGGCTGCAGGCCTCTTCAAGCGAGAGAAGGCCGCCTCGGACCGCCGCGACCACCTCGGCCTTGCGGCGAATAACCCAACGCTTGGTCCCCGGGGCAGGCAGATCCGCAATCGTTAACGGACTCCCGTCGGGCCCGATGACGTATTTGACCCGCGGACGGTGGGGCTCTGTCATGGCGTACTCACAACTCTCAAGCACTCAACATACTGTGTGTCGTAAACCTATGCTGCCCGGCTTAAAAATTGCCTAAGCAAAGCGCCGCGATGTGATCGACGAAATTAGTAAAGTCGTAAGATTGGTAACCGGAATCCTGCGCGTCGCAACCACGGCCGCAGATCCGGCTTTGAATGCCGGGATTTAGGCACGCAGGCGCCCGCGCCTGCAGCGCTCACCCGGCGGGACGGGCTGCGCTGGTGATTGGAATTGATCGCGCGTGATCGGCGCGGTGACGCTTCATCGACTATTGAAGCACTGTCGCCTTCTCGCGTGCAGAGTCGTCATCCTGAGAGCCTGCCCCGGACTTGATCCGGGGTGCGCGCGTAGCGCGCCTCGAAGGATGCGGACCCGAGGCGCCTGCGGCCCATCCTTCGAGGCCCAACGGGCACCTCAGAGTCTGACTCAAAATGAGGGCAACGAGATCAAGCACTTAAGTTCGTCATTGCGAGGAGCGAAGCGACGAAGCAATCCAGAAGCCTCATACTCGGCGCTGGATTGCTTCGCTTCGCTCGCAATGACGGGGATAGGGCGTTGATTTGGCGACCTGCATTTCCAGTCAGGCTTTCAGGATGACGGCGGCAATCGGATCGCGAGCTCCGATTCCATCAAAAGCAGAACCGCTCTACGGATCGATCAGCACGCCGGGATTGAGCATGGCCTGCGGATCGAGTTCGCGCTTGGCGGCGCGTAGCGCGGCGGCGAACAATTCGGGACGCTGGCGGTCGTACCACTTGCGGTGATCGCGGCCGACCGCGTGGTGATGCGTGATGGTGCCGCCGGCGTCGAGCAACGCGTCGCTCGCGGCGTCCTTGATCGACTGCCATTGCGAGAGCAGCGCACCGTGTCGACCGAGCGCGTGAAACGAGAAGTGCGGCGCCGGCCCGTCGGGATAGACGTGGGTGAAGCGGCAGGTGACTTCGCCCCTGATACCAGTCGCGTCGAGGATCGCGCGCTCGGTCGCGGCCTTCACGCTGTCGTGGAAGGATTCGAAGCGCTCCCAGGTGATCGCGGTCTCGAAGGTGTCGTTGATCAGCGCCGCCGGCGTCAGAAACTCGCGCGCATAGGGCATCCGGATGAAGGCGTTGCGCCACAACCCCGCGGCGCCTGCCAGATGCGCCTCGGCGGCATCGGCTTCTTCCTTGGTACCGCCGTGGTCGGCGCAGCATTCGAGCGCGCGCGCCATCCAGGCCTCGACCGGATGGTCACCGGATTCGAAGCCGAGCACCATGATGGCGACGCTGCCGTCGGCGGCGCCGGTGTTGAACGCTTCCTGCGGATCGAGGATGCGGCAGTTCGACGGATACAGGCCGGCCTGCGCCACTGCGCGCACGGCACGGGCCGCGGCGAAGAAATCCGCAAAGCGCACCGACGCCCCGGCGCGAAACGTCGGCCGCGATTGCAGCCGCATCCAGGCGCGCGCGATCACGCCGAGTATGCCTTCGGAACCGATGAACATCCGGTCCGGGCTCGGCCCTGCGCCCGACCCCGGCAGCCGCCGCGTTTCCATCACGCCGCGCGGCGTCACCACCCGCAGGCTTTCGACGAAATCGTCGATGTGGGTGTAGAGGCTGGCGAAGTGACCGCCGGAGCGGGTCGCGATCCAGCCGCCGAGCGTGGAGTATTCGAAGCTCTGCGGAAAATGCCGCAGCGTCATGCCGTGCGGTTTGAGCTGCGCTTCCAGCGCAGGACCATAGGCGCCGCCTTCGATCAACGCCGCGCGCGGTGGCGTCGACTTCGATCACCCGGCCGAGATGGCGCATGTCGAGCGACACCGCGGCCTTGTAGCGACCGCCGTCGACGTGGCATTCGACGCCGCCGCACACCGAGGAGCCGCCGCCGAACGGCGTCAGCGCCGCGCCGGCACCCCCGGCCCAGTCCATCACCGCGGCGATCTCGGCCTCGTTGCGCGGATAGGCGACGATATCGGGGGCGGCCTCGTAGTCGCCGACCATGCCGCGGACGTAGTCGGGATAGGACTTGCCGTAGGCATGAGCGGCGCGATTGTAGACGTCGATCGAACAGATCTCCGCGAGCGCGCGCGGCGGCACGATCCGCGGCTCCCGCAGCTTCAGCTCGTCGAGCTTCGGCACCGCGATGGTGTCGAAGCTGTCCTGACCGAATTTCTGCCGATAGCGGCCGAGCACGAAGGCCTGCTCGGCCGCGCTCATGCCCTCGCCTTCCCGTCCCCAGCCGTAATGCTTCAGCCGCGCGCTGCCCATCGTGCCCTCCCGTTCGGTTCGGCGACGATTGCTGGCGCGCCGATTGCGACGCTCAGTCTGAAGCGGGACGGCGGCGCCGGCAAGCGCGTCGCGTGCTGCAGCGCAGTTCGCTACGCGTCACGCACCGGGACGACCATAATATCCTGGCGCAGCCGCCGCAGCACCTCTTCGGTGACGCTGCCGAGCAGCATCCTGATCGCGCCCTGCCGGCCGTGGGTGCCGATCACCACGAGATCGGGCCGCATCTCGGTCGCGACATCGACGATCGTCGAGGGGGCAGTACCCTCCTTGACCACCGTGGTGTAGTCGATGTCACCGAGATCGAGCGGCTCCAGGAATCGCACCAGATCCCGCACCGCTTCGACGCGCGATTCGGCGAGATAGTCGTCGACATTCCCTTTGTGGACGCGCGCATAGCTCAGCATCCCGGCCGCCGCGGCGTCGTAGACGTGCAGGATCGAGACGCGCGTGCGGGGCAACAGGCCGAGGCTGCGGGCGACGTTGAGAGCGCGACCCGAACAGTCCGACAATTCGACCGGCGCCAGACCCGACCTGTAGCGCAGCGCCGGATCGATATTTGCCATCAGCACCGGGATCGAACTGTTTCGGATCACCCGTTCGGCGGTGGTGCCGACGAAAATATCCTTCAGAAATGCCCGACGATGGCTGCCGATCACGCACAGATCCGCGCCATGCTGCTGCGCGGCCCTGACGATGCCGTCGAACGGCGTGCCGCGCATCACCAGCGAACTGCAGCTCAGATCGGCGAGATAAGCGTGCTCCCGGATCGCATCGGCGAGTGCGTTTTCGGCAAGGTCGCATTCCGCGGCTACGATGTGTTCCGGCTGGTCGTCGTCGACGACATGGGCCAGCACGAGGCGCGCGCCCGCATCTCTGGCGATCAGGGCGGCGCGACGCACGGCACGGTCCGAACGCGCCGAGAAGTCCGTGGCGACGACGACCAGTTGCAAACCGGATTTCGTTGACTGACGCGGCATCTGATCCATGATCACCCTCTGCATGCTTGTAGGCGTTGACGCGGCTGTATCCGCAAGGCGCGGCAGCCAGAAAAGCCGCCGCGCCTCGCGCTTTCGCTACGGCTCGAAACTTCGCAGCGCGCCGATGCGGCGCATCAGCAGCTTCTCCGTTTCGAGCACGGCCATCATCACGACGCCGGCGCCGACGATGACCAGGCCGTCGACCAGCGACACCGGCGTGGTCTCGAACAGCGTGTGCATCACCGGGGCGTAGGTGAAGGCGAGCTGCGCCGCGATCACCACGATCAGCGCCAGCAGCACCGCCGGGGTGCCGAGCGCGCCGCGGAACGAGAACGAGGACACGTGCAGATAGCGGACGTTGAACAGATAGAAGATCTCGAACACCACCAGCGCGTTGACCACCATCGTCCGCGCCGTCTCCAGCGGCAGCCCCTTCCCCAGCGCGAAGAAGAAGATCCCCAGCGTGCCGGCGGTGAACAGCACCGACACGAAGACGATGCGCCAGACCAGGAACGGCGACAGCAGCGGCTCGTGCGCCGGCCGCGGCGGCCGCTTCATCACCCCGGGCTCCGGCGGCTCGAACGCCAGCACCAGGCCGAGCGTGACGGTGAGGATCAGATTGATCCACAGGATCTGCACCGGCGTCATCGGCAGGGTGAAGCCGAACAGAATGGCGAGGATGACGGCGAGCACCTCGCCGCCATTGGTCGGGATCGTCCAGGCGATCACCTTGCGGATGTTGTCGTAGACGGTGCGGCCTTCCTGCACCGCCGCCACGATCGAGACGAAATTGTCGTCAAGCAGCACGACCTCGGAGGCTTCCTTGGCGGTCTCGGTGCCCTTGTGGCCCATCGCGATGCCGACATCGGCCTGCTTCAGCGCCGGCGCATCGTTGACGCCGTCGCCGGTCATCGCCACCACGGCGCCGGTCGATTGCAGCGCGCGGACGATGCGCAGCTTGTGCTCCGGATTGGTGCGCGCGAACACGTCGGTATGCGTGGCGATGCCGGTGAAGGCTGCATCGGGGGTGCGATCGAGATCGGCGCCGCTGACGACGTCGGGGCTGTCGGTCAGCTTCAATTGCCGCGCGATCGCGTCGGCGGTGGCGGCGTGGTCGCCGGTGATCATCTTGACCACGATGCCCGCCGAACGGCATTCGGCGATCGCCTGGATCACCTCGGCGCGCGGCGGATCGATGAAACCGACCAGCCCCATGAAAGCGAGGCCGTCGTCGAGATCGCCGAAAGCGAGTTGATCGCTGGGACGCGCCGGCGATCGCACCGCAAAGCCGAGCACCCGCTCGCCCTCCGCCGCCGCCCGCGAAATCTGTTCGGTCCAGAATGCCGGATCGAGCGGCCGCGGGCCGTCGCGGCCCAGTTGCGTCTGGCACATCGCCAGCAGCCGTTCGGGCGCGCCCTTGACGAAGATCACCTGGCCGCCGGTGGCGGCGGCATGGCGCGTCGCCATGAAGCGATGCTGGGCGTCGAACGGAATCTCGTCCGAGCGCGTCCATGCCGAGCGTTCCCCGGCCGGGTCGAGGCCGGCCTTGATGGCGAGCGCGACCAGCGCGCCCTCCATCGGGTCGCCGTCGACGACGTAGTGCCCCTTGACCAGCCGCAACTGCGCGTCGTTGCAAAGCAGTGCCGAGCGGATCAGTTGCATCGCCGATGCGTCCGCCCCGGCATCCTCGCTGCCGTCGACCGTCAGTTCGCCCTGCGGGATGTAGCCCGAGCCGCTGACCAGAATGGTTTGATCGGCCGTGACGATGCGCCGTGCGGTCATCTCGTTGCGGGTCAGCGTGCCGGTCTTGTCGGAGCAGATCACCGAGGTGGCGCCGAGCGTCTCGACCGCAGGAAGGCTGCGGATGATGGCGTTGCGCCTGGCCATGCGCTGCACGCCGATCGCCAGCGTGATGGTGATCACCGCGGGCAGGCCTTCCGGCACGACGCCGACCGCCATCGCCACCACCACGATCAGCGCATCCGACCATTCGTAGCCGCGCACCAGCGTGGCGAACGCGAAGATCGCGGCGGCCGCCGAGATCGCCACCCAGGTGAAGCGTTCGCCGAACCGGTTGATCTGCCCGAGCAGCGGCGTGGTGAGTTGTTCGACGCCCTGGATCAGCGTGCTGATGCGACCGATCTCGGTGCGTTCGCCGGTTGCGACGACGACGCCGAAGCCCTGGCCGGCCGACACCAGCGTCCCGGAAAACGCCATGCACAGCCGATCACCGAGCGGCGCATCCACCGCGGTGGGCTGGTCGTGCTTTTCGGAGGCGACCGACTCCCCGGTCAGCATCGCCTCGTCGATCAGAAGACCGCGGGCGCGGGTGAGCCGCAGATCGGCGGGAACGCGATCGCCGGCCTCGATCATCACCACATCGCCGGGCACCAGATCGGCGGCGGGGATGCTGATGCGGTGGCCGTCGCGCCAGGCATGGGCGCGCGGCGAGATCATCTTGCGGATCGCGCTCAGCGCCTTCTCGGCCTTGTCTTCCTGAATGAAGCCGACGATCGCATTGATGGTCACCACGGCCACGATCACCGCGGCATCGATATGATGGCCCAGCACGGCGGCTGCGACCGCCGCAGCCAGCAGGAAGTAGATCAGGGTGTTGTTGAACTGCGCGAGAAAGCGCAACAGCGGATTCCGCCGGGACGCTTCGGGAAGCGCATTCGGCCCATAGGTTGCCAAACGCTTCGCCGCCTCGGCGCTGCTCAGGCCGCCGCGTTCGGTCGACAGACTCGCGAGAACCCGCTCGGCATCGACCGCGTGCCACATCTCCTCCGACGCCTGGTCGTTCGGGCCCTTGATCGTGGCTTCCATCGGCATGCTCATGCGTTGTCTCGAGGCGTTGGGTTTGACATTTGCGGGCCGCGAAGCGGGCGAAGCCGGCGTCTGCGCGACGGCATCGCCCCGCCGATCCGGGATCGGACGCGCGGCGTGACGGAGTTGAGGCGAGGCCGGAATCCCGGCGCATCCGGCACGGCGCATCCACGACGGGGCGCGCGCCACACCGTCGGGAAACGGCGCGGCTATCGGCGTGCTAACGGCGGCGAAGGGAAATCGCGGCGGACTCTACGACGCGATTGGGGGACGCAGCGGCGGACGCTCGCTGCGATCGAGCATCACCTCGGCGAGCGGCAGCTGCAGCCGGATCGACTCACATGCGGCGCGCCGCAATGGCACGGGCGTGAGCAGATGGGCGCTCGCTTCCGGGGCGAACACCTCGGGATCGTCGCTGAGGGTCGGCGCCGGACCGGGCGGCGGCGTCTTGACGAATTCGAACTGGTCGCGCGGCGCGTCATGCGCCGATGCGACGGGCACGGTGGCGACGATGATCACGGCGAGCGCAAACAGACAGATCGCCGCCTTGAGCCAGAGGCGCAATGCAGCAGGAACTATCCGGAACTCGCCGTTTCGATCAGATCGCATCGTCTCCCGACATCATTCGCTTTTTACAGGGCCCGACAAGACCGACTGAAGCTAGGCCGTACGCCTATCGTCTAACCTTGATCTCGCTCAATGCGGGTAGGCCGGCAACTGCGGCCGCTCGTCGCAACAAGCGATGGATTTCACATCATCGTCGATCACCACGCCGCGCCCGCACGAGTGATCGGAACATTTCGATCGAAACCTCCGCGTCGCGTGGTCGTCGCGCCAGCCTCGCTAGAATGCGAGCCTGACACCTCCGGTGACGCCGGCGTCGTTGCCGCCTCGGCGGGCGAAGCTGGTGGTGCCCGTCAGGGTGGCGGCGACATTGCTTGCCACCAGCGCCGAAATGCCGCCAGCGACCCTGCCATAGGTGCCGCCATCAGCCGACACCGGCGTCAGAATCGGCAGCAGCGGCGCCGACACCAGCGTGGTGGTGACGGTGTGGCCGGAGCGCAGGAAATCATGCGCGGCGGTCAGATTGAGGAACGGCGTGTAGCTGCCGTCGCCGAGTTGCAAGGGATAGCGGAGCTGCACGCCCGCATCGCCGGTGAGCGTGTCCAGCGTCTGCCGGTCCACCATCATGGCGAGCAGGACGTCGCCGGTCTCGGTGTAGCCCCGGATCGTGGCGTTGGTGTAGTTCAGCCCCGCGATCGGCCCGACGCGCAGCCGACCGGCGTCGAACAGATAGCCGCCGCGGGCGGCGACCGTGACCACGTCGGCCTTGGTGCTGGCGCGGATGATGTCGATGATGCCGCGGCGTTCCAGCGCGAAATTCTGGCGGCCATAAGCGACCAACCCGTCGGCGAACCAATGCGCATCCGTGTAGGAGCCGTAGCCCGCGAACTGGAACGCATCGATGCGATTCCGCGCATCCTGCACCGCGAGCTTCACGTCCGGCTGCGAATAGCCGAATACGCCGCCGACGCGCCAATTGGCATCGAGCCGATATTCCAGCCCGAGATAGCCGCCCGCCGCATCGTAATCGTAGCCGGTGGCGTAGAATTGCCGGTCGCGGCTGCCGCCGGCGTAGCTGGCCGCGCCGTAGACCGACCAGCGATCCACCGGGGCCGGCGGCGCAAGCGCCTTACCGGGGATCGCCGCCATCGCTGCATGGACGCCGGAGGGCTGGAAGCGTCGGCCGGCCTCGAGGCGATCGAACACCGAATTCGAGAAACCGCCGAGCAGGCCGGTCGCGACGCCGGCCTGCGGCGTCACTGTGCTCGGCGCATCGATCTGGTTGGCCATGTAGCTGGCGATCAGCGCCATCGCGGCGCCGGTCGGATGCACCGAATTCTCATAGAAGCAGCCTGCGACATTCACCGCGACTGTCCCCGGTGTCGATCCGGTGCCGGGCCCCGCCTCGCAACCGGTGAAGCCCGCGGGAATGCCGGCGAACCCGTACATCGCCGGATTCTCGGCGACGCGCTGCTGCAGGATGCCGAAATTGAGCAGGAAGATGCGCACGCCGGCCTGCGCGAGCGGCGCCAGCAATTGCTGGGTCTGCAAGTAATAGGTGTCGGCCCAGAGGTCACGCTGCGGGGCGCTGAAATTGTAGGGATTGGTTCCGTCCTTGCCGAGCGTCGCCTCCGGAAACCACTTCGAACTTCCGGTGCCGAGCCAAGCGATATTGCGCGCACCGGCGGCGACCAACTGCTGCACGCCTGCGACGGCGTTGACGGCGGAGACGGTCGCGCTGGTCGAAATCACCGCATTGACGTCGGCCGCACCCGAGACGTTGATGCCGGACAGGTCGTTGCCGCCGATCGACAGCGCGATCAGGTCACTGTCGGTGAAACGGGTCCCGCTGGCGACGAATTGCTGCAACTCGTAAGGCAATCCGTAGCTGCTGGATAAAAACGGCATGGTGTTGGTATTGTCGGTCCGCGCACCGCCGATCGAGTAGTTCGTCAGCCCCGACAGCCCGTAGATCGACTGCAGTGAGTCGACAAAATTGGTGCTGCCGGTAAAACGGCAACTCGTGTAAGTCGGGCTGGGACACGGCCAGAAGTCGGATGGAGTCAGCGTGAACGGAAAATACGGGATGCTGACCGTGCCGGTCCCGTTCGCGCCGATCAGCCGGTATGCGCCGCCGGGCGCCGAACCGGTATCCGCGTAGCTGTCACCGAAGCCGAACAACCTTGTGAACTGCGCCTGCGCCGGAGTCGGCATGATGCCGGAAGCGGCCGCTATCACGGCGATCGAGAAGATCGCCCGACGGGCACGTGA
This sequence comes from Rhodopseudomonas sp. NSM, assembly GCF_052445935.1. NCBI lineage: Bacteria > Pseudomonadati > Pseudomonadota > Alphaproteobacteria > Hyphomicrobiales > Nitrobacteraceae > Rhodopseudomonas > Rhodopseudomonas sp. NSM. The sequence goes on from NZ_JBQTCH010000004.1 coordinate 68,348, forward strand.
GAACAACATCGGTGCGCGACTCCGCGCGCCGTCGCCTGAAATACCGAACATCGCGAATCACCCCTTGCCCGCCGATCATCATCGGTGCGGCGGACCAGGGGCGGCAGCAACTGATAGAAATACGAAACGCACGGGTCATTCGTCTTATCGCGGATGACATCGCGACGACAATCGCAGTCTCGCGGTACTCGCCTATATCAACGAGACGACTCGCGCGTGGCAGCGCGATCGAGAAGCGCCAGCAGACCGCGCAGGATCTCCACCGGCTTCGGCGGACAGCCGGGGATGTGCAGATCGACCGGGATCACCGCGGAAACGCCGCCGGCGACCGCGTAGCTGCCGGCGAAGCAGCCGCCGTCTTGCGCGCAATCGCCGACCGCGACCACCCATTTCGGTCCGGGCACCGCGTCGTAAGTGAGCCGCAGCGCCCCGCGCATGTTGTGCGTCACCGGCCCGGTGACCATCAGCACATCGGCGTGGCGCGGCGAAGCGACGAATCGCAGGCCGAAGCGTTCGACGTCGTAATACGCGTTGCTCAGCGCGTGGATTTCCAGTTCGCAGCCGTTGCACGAGCCGGCGTCGACCTCGCGGATCGCGAGGCTGCGGCCGAGCGCGCGCCGCGCGGTGGCCTCGACCAGCGCCGCGAGTTCGGCGATGCCGGCCTCGCCCGGCGCCGGGGCGGGTTCGGTCAGCGGTCTGGCGAACAGGCTCTCGAACAGCAGCTTGCGCATCGCTACAGATCCACGCCGGAATAGGAGCAGTTGAACGATTTGTTGCACAGCGGGAAGTCGGCGACGATGTTGCCTTCGATCACGGCTTCCAGCAGCGGCCATTGAAACCACGACGGGTCGCGCAGATGGCAGCGCTCGACGACACCGTTGTGCAGCCGCAGCCAGACGAGGATATCGCCGCGAAACCCTTCGACCAGCGCCAGCCCTTCGCAGACCTCCTCCGGCAGATTCGGCGCGACCCGGATCTCGCCGCGCGGCAGCCGGTCGAGGATCTGGTCGACCAGCGACAGGCTCTGCTCGACTTCGCGAATCCGGATCCAGACCCGCGCGTCGACATCGCCCTCGGTCAGCACCGGGACGTCGAAGCGCAACTCGTCATAGGGCGCGTAAGCCGGCGTGCGCCGCGCATCGAAGCCGCGGCCGGAGGCGCGGCCGACGAAGCCACCGGCGGCGTATTGATCGGCGAGCGCGGGTTTGAGGATGCCAGTCGACACGGTGCGGTCCTGCAATGAGGCCGTGCTGTCGTACAGCTCGATCAGCGCCGGCAGCTTGCTGCGCACGGCGGCCAGCGCGGCGCGGATCGCGGCCTTGCCGGCGTCGTCGAGATCGCGCGCCACCCCGCCGGGCGTCACTACGTCGCGCATCAGGCGATGGCCGAACGCGGTGTCGGCGGCGCGCAGCATGTTTTCGCGCAGCACGCCGAATTGCGCCAGCATGATTGCGAACGCCGCGTCGTTGCAGACCGCGCCGATGTCGCCGAGATGATTGGCGAGGCGCTCCAGCTCGGCGCACAGCGCCCGCAGCCACACCGCGCGCGCCGGCACCGCGATCTCCGCCGCGGTCTCGACCGCGCGCGAAAATGCCAGCGCATAGGCGACCGTCGAATCGCCGGAGACGCGGCCGGCGAGCTGCGCGGCACGCGGCAAATCCGCGCCGGCGATCAGCCCGTCGATGCCCTTATGGACGTAGCCCAGCCGCTGCTCCAGCCGCACCACGGTCTCGCCGCTGACGGTGAAGCGGAAATGCCCCGGCTCGATGATGCCGGCATGCACCGGGCCGACCGCGACCTGATGGGTGCCGTCGCCATGCACCGGCAGGAAGCGATAGGGCGGCGGCGGCGTCTCCACTTCGACGCGCGCGCCGAGCGGCGCGTGCACGCCCCATTGGCCGTGATCGAGCCAGGGGCGATCGTCGATCGCGCCTTCGGGCGTCAGGCCGAACAGATCGGTGATGGTGCGCTCGAGCCGCAGCGCCGGCAGATGCCTGGCGGCGACCGAGGGAAACGTGCCGTGCGGACAGTCGAGGCTGACGATTCCGATCTCCGCGGTGCGCGGATCGAACAGCGCCATGTGCACGCCCGAAGGCTCGCCCCACAGCGACAGCAACTGCCATTGCTGCTCGCTCAGCATCCTCGTCGCGAAGCTCCACACCGCGCGATCGACCACCGTGCGGGTCCACGGCCGGTGCCGCGCCACCTGCAGGCCTTCGAGGTTGAGATCAATCAGCGACGGCATCGGATCTGTTGCTCCCTAGCCCAGCAGCTTGGCGACATGCTGGAACCACACGACCACCGGCGCCGGCAGATACACGCCGGCGATCAGCACCAGCGCCAGATGCGCGAACATCGGCACGTAGGACGCCTGCACCGGCTGGCGGCTGCCGCGCGGCCGGCCGAAGGCGATGCCCGTGAGCCGCAGCATCAGCGCGCCGAACGCCACCAGCAGGCCGAACACCAGCAGCAGCGCCAGCCACGGCGAGCGCGCGAAGGTCGAGGTCACCAGCAGGAATTCGCTCATGAAGATGCCGAGCGGCGGCAGCCCGGCGATCGCCGCCACGCCGACGACGAGGCCCCAGCCGAGCACCGGGTGGGTCTCGGTGATGCCGCGGATCTTCGCCAGCGACTGCGTGCCCTTGACTTGAGTGATGTGGCCGACCGCGAAGAAGATCGCCGATTTGGTCAGGCTGTGCATCACCATGTGCAGCAGTCCGGCGAAATTCGCCAGCGGTCCGCCCATGCCGAAGGCGAACACGATGATGCCCATGTGCTCGATCGACGAATAGGCGAACAGCCGTTTGATGTCGCGCCGCCGATACAGCATGAAGGCGGCGAACAGCAGCGACGCCAGCCCCATCACGATCATCAGCACGCCGGGCGGCATCGCCTCGCCATTGGCGGCGAGCAGCATCTTGAAACGCAGCAGCGCATACAGCGCCACGTTGAGCAACAGGCCCGACAGCACCGCCGAGATCGGCGTCGGGCCTTCGGCGTGGGCGTCCGGCAGCCAGGCGTGCAGCGGCGCGAGGCCGACCTTGGTGCCGTAGCCGAGGAACAGGAACACGAAGGCGACGTTCAGCAGCGGCGCGTCGAAGCCGGCGGCGCGCGCCACCAGCACGGTCCAGATCATGCCGTCCTGACCCTCGCCGACCACCGGACGCGCCGCCATGTACACGAGGATGGTGCCGAACAGCGCCAGCGCGATGCCGACGCTGCCGAGGATGAAGTATTTCCACGCCGCTTCCAGCGCCGCCGGCGTGCGATAGATCCCGACCATCAGCACCGTGGTCAGCGTCGCCAGTTCCACCGCCACCCACATCAGGCCGATATTGTTCGACACGAACGCCAGATTCATGCCGAACATCATGATCTGGTACATCGCGTGGTAGAACCGCAGATAGGTCGGCGTCAGCTTGCCGGTCTCGAGTTCGTGGGCGATGTAGCTCGCGCTGAAGACGCTGGTGGTGAAACCGACGAAGGTGTTGAGCACGATGAAGACGATGTTGAGATCGTCGACCAGGATGTACGGTCCCGGCGCCGGCCGCGGCAGCACCAGCAGCGAGGCCGCGCAGAGAAAGCTCCCCAGACTCGCGACGACGTTGAGCCGCGCGGTCAATTTGTAGCCCGGCAGCAGCGCCAGCACGATGGCGGCGCAGACCGGGATCAGCAGCACCCCCACCACCGGATCGAGGCCGGACAAATTCATCGCTGCTCTCCGCGCGAGACGTCGAGCTGCGCCACGTCGACCGAGTCGAACCGTTCGCGGATCCGGAACAGCACGATGCCGATCACGATGAACGCGATCAGCACCGAGAACGCGACGCTGATCTCGACCACCAGCGGCATGCCCTTGGCGCCGGCGGCGGCGAGGATCAGCCCGTTCTCCAGCGACATGAAGCCGATCACCTGGCTGACCGCGTTGCGCCGCGTCACCATGAAGAGCAGCCCCAGCAGCACCACCGACAGCGCGAAGGCGAGGTCCTCGCGCGCCAGCGCGTCGGCGTCGGCGGTGACGCGCAGCATCAGCGCCAGCGACAGCGCCACCAGCCCCATGCCGGCCAGCATGGTCGGGCCGATCCCGACCACGGTCTCGATGTCGCGGTGGATGCCGAGCTTGTAGACGATCCGGCGCAGCGCCACCGGAATGATGATCGCCTTGAACAGCAGCGCGATCAGCGCGGTGACGTAGAGATGCGGCGCGTCCTGGATCAGCGCCTGCCATCCCACCGCCAGCGACAGCATGATCGCATGCAGCGCGAACACGTTGAGCAGCGAGGTCAGCCGGTCCTGATACAGCATCATGAACGACACCAGCACCAGGCCGCCGGCCAGCGAATGCGAAATGTCGAAGGCGAGCCCGTGCATCGCTACAGCCCCTTCGAGACGAACAGCAGGAGGGTGCCGAGCAGGCCGAGCATCAGCGCCGCGCCGAGGAACTGCGGCACCCGGAACACCCGCATCTTGGCGGTCGCGGTCTCGAACGCCGCCAGCAGGAATCCCGCGACGGTGATCTTGAACAGATACAGCGCCGCGCCGGCGAGATAAGCGACGGGGCCGGCGCCGAACACGCCGATGCCCCAGGGATAGAACAGGCAGACGATCAGCGAGACATAGAGCAGCAGCTTGAGCTGCGCGCCGTACTCGATCAGCGCCAGATGCCGGCCGGAATATTCCAGGATCATCGCCTCGTGCACCATGGTGAGTTCGAGGTGGGTCGAGGGGTTGTCGATCGGAATGCGGGCATTCTCGGCGAGCGCCACCATCACCAGCGCGATCATCGCCAGCCCGAGCGAGACGCGCAGGCCGACTGCGGTCGAGGCGATGTAGTTGGCGACGGTCGACAGGTGCGTCGAGCCGGCCACCAATGCGACGCAGAACACGATCATCAGCATCGCCGGCTCGGCCAATGCGGCGATCATCACCTCGCGCGACGAGCCGATGCCGCCGAACGAGGTGCCGACATCCATGCCCGCGAGCGCGAGGAAGAACCGCGCGGTGCCGAGCAACGCGACGATGACGATCAGATCCGCCGTCCAGTTGAACAACAGGCCGGTGGCGAAGGTCGGCACCAAGGCGGCGGCGACCCAGATCGCCGCGAAGGTGACATAAGGCACGGCGCGGAACAGCCAGGAGGCGTTGTCGGCGAGCACGACCTCCTTGCGCAGCAGCCGGATCAGGTCGCGATAGGGCTGCAGCATCGAAGCGCCGCGGCGGCGCTGCAGCCGCGCCTTCACCTTGCGGATGAAGCCGGTGAGCAGCGGCGCCAGCAGGAACACCAGCAGCATCTGCACGCCCTGCACGACAATATTGGTGATCAGGTCCATATCGCGAGCACCAGCAGCAGCGTGACGAGGGTGGCGAACACCAGGCTGAGATAGCCGCGGATGGTGAGGAGCTGCATCCTGTTGAGGCGCACCGACGCAGCCATGACGCCGCCGGCGAGCGGCGCGTAGATCCGCTCCCAGATCTGGTCGTGCAGTTCGATCCGCAGCCGCGCCGGCGCTGTGTCGCCCGGCGGCGGCATGGTGACGTGATCGCGGGCGCGGAAGATCAGCGTGCCGAACACCCGGCGGATCGGCTGCGCGAAGCCGGCGGCTGAATATTGCGCCAGCGGCACCGGATCGGTGAAGCCGCAGCCCCAGGCCGGCCCGCGCCGCACCGCGCCGGACGAGAACAGCCGGATCGCCGCGTACGACGCCGATGCCGACACCGCAATGAACACCGCGACCAAGAGGCCGTTATACGAGCTGTGGCTCTGCGCGATCGGGACGATCGACAGCCACGCCATCCCGCTCTGCGGCGCGAGCCGGCTGCCGAGGATCTCGGTGGCGATCGGCGCCAGCGCGTCCATCACCATTCCGGGCAGCACACCCGCGAGCAGGCACAGAGCGGCGAGGATCGCCATCGCCGCCAGCGAAAACCGATCGACCTCTTTCGCAGCCAGTGTCGCATCACCACGCGGCCGGCCGAGGAAGGTGACGCCATAGGCCTTGACGAAACACGCCGCCGCCAGCGCCGCGGCGAGCGCCATCAGCGCACCGACCGCCGGCACCAGTATCTTCAGGCCCCATTGCGGCAGTTGCGGGCTCTGCAACACCGCCTGGAAGATCAGCCATTCCGACACGAAGCCGTTGAACGGCGGCAGCGCCGAGATCGCGATCGCGCCGATCAGGAACACCACGCTGGTGAACGGCATGCGGTGGATCAGCCCGCCGAGCCTGTCCATGTCGCGCTCGCCGGTGGCGCTCAGCACCGCGCCGGCGCCGAAGAACAACAGGCTCTTGAACAGCGAATGGTTGAGCACGTGAAACAGCGCCGCGGTGAAGGCCAGCGCCGCCGGCAGCGGCTGCTGATTGGCCTGGAACGCCAGCGCCAGGCCGAGGCTGACGAAGATGATGCCGACATTCTCGATCGTCGAATAGGCCAGCAGCCGCTTCAGGTCCTTTTCCATCAGCGCATACAGAATGCCGAGCGCCGCGGTAATGCCGCCGAGCGCCAGCACGATTCCAGAGGTGGACCAGTCCGGCGTGCCGAGCAGATCGAACACCACGCGGATGAAGCCGTAGACCGCGACCTTGGTCATCACGCCGCTCATCAGCGCCGAGACGTGGCTCGGCGCCGCCGGATGTGCCAGCGGCAGCCAGACATGCAGCGGCACCAGCCCGGCCTTGGAGCCGGCGCCGAGCAGCAGCAGGATCAGCACCAGCGTCGCGATCCACGGCGTGTGCTGCGCGGCGCGGATCGCGGCGAAATCGTAATTTCCGGCGGCGCCCGCGAGCAGGCCGAAGGCGAGCAGCAGCGCCAGCGTGCCGAAACTCGCCATCAGCAGATAGACATAGCCGGCGCGGCGATTGGCGGCGTCGCGATGATGCGTCATCACCAGCGCCCACGACGCCAGCGACATGAATTCCCAGCTCAGTAGATAAGAGAACGCGTCGGCGGCGAGCACCACCATGTTCATGCCGGCGAGAAACGCCGGATAGAACGGCAGCACCCGATGCGGCGCGTGTTCGTGGCGGCCGTAGCCTAGCGCATACAGGCTCGCCAGCGTGCCGCCGAGATTGACCACGACGAGGAAGAACGCCGCCAGCGCATCGAGCCGCAGATGCGCGCCGAGCCAGGGCAGCCCGATCGGCAGCGTTCGCTCGACCGCGGCATCGGCATGCAGCAGCCAGACGAGCGCGCTGGCGGTGGCGACCGCGCAGGCGATCAGCGTCGCGCTGTAAATGACGGGGGTGGCGAGGCCGGGCCAGCGGCTCAGCGGAACGGCGACGACCGCGAGCGCCAGCAGCGCCGCCACGCACCAGAGCTGCACCGCGAGTTCCGTCATCGCCCGTGCACCCGCGCCCCGCGCGCAATGTTGCGCGCGCGCAAAGCCTGCGTGCGATCCTGCGCCGGAAACATCATTCGCGATCGTGCCCCACTCGCATCGGGTTCGACCTCATTCCACCAGTGTCGCCGCGCAGGCCGCCCGATGGCAACAAGCACTTCGCACGCGGAGGCGTGGCACCGCCGCGGCTATCGAAACGGTCCTTGCGTTTGGACAATAGTTACCCGAAACGGAGTCCGTCTATCAATCCTCAAATTTCGTTCTGCATAAATGATGCTTCAGACATCATTTATGCCCCACTTCGAAGCGTCTCGATTCTGCCAGCGCCGCCCGGGTCCGATTTGCCCTGGCGCAAAGTTCCGTGCCCGGCGCCGGTGCGCGCAACGAAGACGGCCTTGGCCAAGGTCGCGGTTGACCGAGGCCCGCCCGGGCGCGCAGTAAAGCGCTCCCCGCAAAGGACCCTCATGTCCACCGATTCTCAGCCCCCGCGGCCCTCGCCCACGCGCGCGCAACTGCTCGACGCGATTCGCTTTCTCACCATCCTGCCGGTGCCGGATTCCGACCGCGCGCCGGAGCCGGACTGGCTGACGCGGGCGATGACGTTCTTTCCGATCACGGGCGTCGGGATCGGCGTGATCTCCGCGCTGGTGCTGCTGATCGGCAATTCGCTGTTCGGCCCCGGGCTCGCCGCGCTGCTGGCGGTCGCCGCCTCGGTCATTATCACCGGCGCGATGCACGAGGACGGCCTCGCCGACACCTTCGACAGTTTCGGCGGCGGCTGGTCGGTGGCCAAGCGGCTGGAGATCATGAAGGACTCGAGGCTCGGCACCTATGGCGGCCTGGCGCTCGGCCTCGACATAGCGCTGCGCGCCATGGCGCTGGCGCAACTGCCGCTGTGGGCCGCGCTCGCCACGCTGGTCGCCTGCCACGCCGCCGCGCGCGCGACGCCGGGCTTCGTCAAGCGCAAGCTGTCTTACGCCGGCGACGTCAGCGGCATGAAGGTGAGCTACGCCGAAGAGCCGATGCGCAGGGACGAATGGATGCTGGTGCTGGTGACGGTGGCGCTCGCGGCGCTGCCGCTGCTGCTGGTGTCGCCGCTGGCGCTGATCGCCGGCCTCGGTTTCGGCGCGGCGCTGGCCGCGCTGATCGCCTCATGGGCGAAGCGGCTGCTCGGCGGCTACACCGGCGACGTGCTCGGCGCCACCGAGCAGATGTTCGAGATCGGGTTTCTGCTGGGTGTGGCCGCGGTGCTGGCGGCCTGAGTATTCGACGGCCTCGCATCGTCATTGCGAGCGAAGCGAAGCAATCCAGCGCAGTGCACTGGGGCCCTGGATTGCTTCGTCGCTTCGCTCCTCGCAATGACGCGGAAGTCAGTGGCTGATCATCCACGGCCGCGCGGTGGGGAAGCCCTTGGCGCCGCCCCTGGTGCGGGTCTGCAGCCGCGCCGGTTTTTTCAGGCCGGAGCAGCAGCCGCAGCCTGGCGCGTGTTTGGCCTTGTATTCGCCGACGCTCATCGGCGCGTGGCGGCTCTTCTCGTTGGTCGCGTGCGCATTGCGCTGCGACGCCGGCATGCAGGAGAAGTTCGGCGCGGTGAGGATCACCCGCGGCGACGAGACCTCGCAGCTCGGGCAGAGCTGCGGCGCGTCGCACTCGGCCATCGGCCGCATGTCGGTGAACGGCCCGCAGGCGTCGCACATGTATTCATAGACTGGCATCGTCGTTTTCCCTTGCGCTGACGATTTGGTCCCGGCGATGGAAGCGGGGCGGCTGAACCGCACCGTCCCGCTCCCTTCGCGCAGGGAACACCGCCGTCATTGCGAGGAGCGAAGCGACGAAGCAATCCAGCTGAGTGCACGGCGCTCTGGATTGCTTCGCTTCGCTCGCAATGACGAACTTTCTCGTTACTTGTCCTGCGAGATCGGCATCTGGATGTCGCCCTTGATGTGTTTCACCGGCCCCGCCGACGACGGCATCATGTCGAAGTCGAAGATCTCGGTCGGCAGCCACAGCGTGGCGCAGGCGTTCGGCACGTCGACGACGCCCGAGATATGGCCCTGCACCGGCGCGGTGCCGAGGATCGAATAGGCCTGGGCGCCGGAGTAGCCGAATTTCTTCAGATACTCGATCGCGTTCAGGCACGCCTGGCGATACGCCACGGTGACGTCGAGGTAGTGCTGCTGGCCCTGCTCGTCGACCGAGATGCCTTCGAAGATCAGATAGTCCTTGTAGTTCGGCGTCACCGGCGACGGCTTGAAGATCGGGTTCTTGATGCCGTATTTCGACACGCCGTCCTTGATGATGTCGACCTTGATGTGCAGCCAGCCGGCCATCTCGATCGCGCCGCAGAAGGTGATCTCGCCGTCGCCCTGGCTGAAATGCAGATCGCCCATCGACAGGCCGCCGCCCGGCACATAGACCGGGAAGTAGATCTTGGAGCCACGCGACAGGTCCTTGATGTCGCAATTGCCGCCGTGCTCGCGCGGCGGCACGGTGCGGGCGCCTTCCGCTCCCGCTTTCGCCTTGGCGTCGCCGGTGAGCTTGCCCATGTGGGCGGTCGGGCCGAACGGCGGGTTGGCGAGGCCGGGCACGCGGGTCGGGTTGGTGGCGATCAGGCCGGTCTCGCGCTCGTTCCAGGTCGCCAGCAGCTTCGGATCGGGCAGACAGCCGATCAGGCCGGGATGAATCAGGCCGGCGAAGTTCACGCCCGGGATGTGGCGCGACGAGGTGTACATGCCCTTGAAGTCCCAGATCGACTTCTGCGCCAGCGGGAAGTGATCCGTGAGGAAGCCTCCGCCATTCTGCTTGGAGAAGAAGCCGTTGAAGCCCCACAGGCTCTCCTTCATCGGGCCGACGTCGAGCAGATCGACCACCAGCAGGTCGCCGGGCTCAGCGCCCTTGACGCCGATCGGACCCGACAGGAAATGCACGATCGACAGGTCGATGTCGCGGACGTCGTCGGCCGAGTCGTTGTTCTTGATGAAGCCGCCGGTCCAGTCGTAGGTCTCGACGATGAAGTCGTCGCCGGGATTGACCCACGCCGCCATCGGGATGTCCGGATGCCAGCGGTTGTGGACCATCTCGTTGTCATAAGCGGACTGCGTGAGGTCGACTTTGATCAATGTCTCTGGCATCGGATGCTCCCTTTTCGACCAGTGGACTTGGTTGGATAGATAGACGGACTCAGACGGACAGATATTTGGCGACCTGCGCCTCATCGACGCTGGCGCGCGACTCGTCGCGGACGATCTCGCCGTTCTCGATCACCAGCACCCGGTCGGCGACGTCGAGCGCGAAGCTCAGCACCTGCTCGGAGACGATGATCGACAGGCCCTTGGTGTCGCGGATCCGCTTCAGGGTCCGGGCCATGTCCTTGATGATGGACGGCTGGATGCCCTCGGTCGGCTCGTCGAGCAGCAGCACTTTCGGCCTGGTGGCGAGCGCGCGGGCGATCGCGAGCTGCTGTTGCTGGCCGCCGGACAGATTGCCGCCGCGGCGGCTCTTCATCTCGAGCAGCACCGGAAACAGCTCGTAGAGATCGCCCGGCACATCCTTTTCACCGGAGACGACGAGGCCGGTCTCGATGTTCTCCTTCACCGTCATGGTCGAGAAGATCATCCGGCCCTGCGGCACGTAAGCGAGGCCCTTGGCGACGCGCTCGTAGCTCTTGAGGCCGCCGAGTTCGGCGCCCTCCATCGTGATCGAGCCCGAGCGCTGCGGGATGATGCCCATCAGCGATTTCATCAGCGTGGTCTTGCCCATGCCGTTGCGGCCCATGATCGCGACGATCTCGTTCGGCGCGACGTCGATGTTGAGCCCGTGCAGCACCTCGCTCTGGCCGTAGGCGACGTGCAGATCGTTGATAGCGAGCATCGGGATCTCCTCTAGCCGTGACGGTGAGCTCCCTCTCCCCGCGGGCGGGGAGAGGGTCGGGGTGAGGGGGCGCCTCCGCGAGTCGCAGAAGCTCGGCCGTGGCGAGGCGCCCCCTCACCCGACGCGCAAGAGCGCGTCGACCTCTCCCCGCGCGCGGGGTGAGGTGAAGAAGGAGGCGTCATTGCGAGGAGCGAAGCGACGAAGCAATCCAGAGGCTCAGTGCACCGAGCCGGATTGCTTCGCTTCGCTCGCAATGACGGGGGAGAGGCGGTGCGCATGACCACCTCCTAATGCCCCAGATAAACTTCGATGACCTTGGGGTCGTTTTTCACCTTGTCCATCGTGCCCTCGGACAGGATCTGGCCCTGGTGCAGCACGGTGACCTTGTGGGCGATGTCCTCGACGAACTTCATGTCGTGCTCGATCACCAGCACCGAGCGGTCCTTGATGATGGTGTGCAGCAGCTCGGCGGTCTTGACGCGCTCCGACACGCTCATGCCGGCGACCGGTTCGTCGAGCATCAGGAGGTCCGGGTCCTGGATCAGCAGCATGCCGATCTCGAGCCATTGCTTCTGGCCGTGGCTGAGCAGATCGGCGCTCTGGCCGAGCTTGTCCTTGAGGAAGATCGCTTCCGCCACTTCCTCGACGCGTTCGCGCACCGCCGGCGTGCGCTGGAACGCCAGCGCGCCGAACACCGAGCGGCCCTGCGGATAGGAGATCTCCAGATTCTCGAACACCGTGAGGTCTTCGTAGATCGACGGCGTCTGGAACTTGCGGCCGACGCCGGCCTGGACGATCTGGTTCTCCTTCATCTTGGTGAGGTCCTTGCCGCGGAAATGGATCGCGCCGGACGTCGCCTTGGTCTTGCCGCAGATCAGGTCGAGCACCGTGGTCTTGCCGGCGCCGTTGGGGCCGATGATCACCCGGATCTCGTTCTCCTCGACGTAGAACGACAGGTCGTTCACCGCCTTGAAGCCGTCGAACGACACCGTGAGCCCCTCCACCGCGAGCAGGAAGTCGGGTTGTTGATGGCCGATCAGCATGGTTGCCTCCCCTATTCCGCCGGAGCGCCGTCGGCGATCGGGCCGAGCGTCTTGCCGCTGCTGTGATCCGAGCCGGATTTGCGCCTGCTGATCAGCCTGTCGATCAGCGGCTGGACGTGATCGCGCCAGATCCCGGCGAGCCCGTTCGGGAAGATCAGCACCACCGCGATGAACAGCGCGCCGAGCCCGAACAGCCAGAGCTGCGGGAAGGATTCCGACAGGCTGGTCTTGGCGAAATTGACCAGCAACGTTCCGTAGATCGCGCCGAAGATCGACAGCCTTCCTCCCACCGCGGTGTAGATCACCATCTCGATCGACGGCACGATGCCGACGAAGGACGGCGACATGAACCCGACATTGAGCGTGAACATCGCGCCGCCGATCGCCGCGAACATCGCCGCCAGGCAGAACGCGAAGATCTTGAAATTGGCGACGCTGTAGCCCGAGAACCGCACCCGGTCCTCCTTCTCGCGCATCGCCACCAGGATGCGGCCGAGCTTGGCGTGGCGCACGAACAGCGCCAGCAGGATGCAGCCGAACAGGAACGCGACTTCGACGAAATACAACACCACCTTGGCGTGGTCGGGACGGATGTCCCAACCCTTCAGCGTGCGCAGATCGGTGATGCCGTTGATGCCGCCGGTGTAGCCCTGCTGGCCGATGATCAGGATGGTCAGGATCGCGGCGATCGCCTGGGTGATGATGGCGAAATACACGCCGCCGACGCGGCGCTTGAACATCGCGGCGCCGATCAGATAGGCGAACAGCGTCGGCACGATCAGGATCGCGAGGATCGTCAGCGTCAGGCTGTGGAACGGCTGCCAGAACAGCGGCAATTCCGTGATCTGGTTCCAGTCCATGAAATCCGGGATGCCGGGCGTGGACTGGATCTTGGTGTTGGCGACGCTGGAGGCTTCCAGCTTCAGATACATCGCCATGCCGTAGCCGCCGAGGCCGAAGAACACGCCCTGCCCGAGGCTCAAGATGCCGCCGAACCCCCAGCACAGCACCAGACCGAGCGCCACGAAGGCGTAGGTGAGATACTTCGCCACCAGGTTGAGACGGAACACGTCCAGCGACAGCGGCAGGATCACGACCAGGAGCAGAGCGAGCGCGGCGAGACCGATCAGGTCGGAGCGGCTGAGAAAGCGCGGGCTTTCCATGTCGATGACTCCTATTTGCGAACCTTGAGGGCGAACAGGCCTTGCGGGCGCATCATCAGGATCGCGACGATGGCGAGCAGCGTGAGCACCTTGGCCATCGAGCCGGACATGAAGAACTCCATGGTCGACTGCGCCTGTGAGATGCTGAAGGCCGATGCGATGGTGCCGAACAGGCTCGCCGCGCCGCCGAACACCACGACCAGGAAGGTGTCGACGATGTAGAGCTGGCCGGAGGTCGGCCCGGTCGAGCCGATCATCGTGAAGGCGCTGCCGGCGATGCCGGCGATGCCGCAGCCGAGCCCGAAGGTGTAGCGGTCGACCTTCTCGGTGTTGATGCCGACGGCGCCGGCCATCACCCGGTTCTGCACCACGGCGCGGACCTGGCGGCCCCAGCGCGATTTGTACATCACATAGGCGACCGCCGCGGTGATCAGGAAAGTCAGGCACATCACGAAGATGCCGTTGATCGGCACCTCGATGGTGTCGGTGATCTGCTTGGAGCCGAGCATCCATTGCGGCAACTCGACGCCGACCTCGCGCGCGCCGAAGATCGACCGATAGGCCTGCTGCAGGATCAGGCTGAGGCCCCAGGTCGCGAGCAGCGTATCGAGCGGGCGCTTGTAGAGATGGCGTATCAGTCCCCATTCGACCAGCATGCCGAGCGCGCCCGCGGCGATGAAGGCCAAGATCATGGCGACGAAGAAGTAGCCGGGGAACAGCGACGGCAGATAGGCCTGGAACGCGCTCGAGGTCATCCAGGTGACGTAGGCGCCGAGGATCATGAACTCGCCATGCGCCATGTTGATGACGCCCATCTGGCCGAAGATGATCGCCAGTCCGAGTGCCATCAGCACATAGACCGAGAACAGGATCAGACCCGCGAAGCCCTGCATCGCGAAGATCGCGCCGAGATCGCCAATGGAATAATCGCCGAACATGGACTGGCCCCTGCTAGTTGAAATGATCCGGACGCGATGAGATCGCCGGCGCCGCCGCCACACATTCCGGCCGTCATCGCCGGGCTCGACCCGGCGATCCATCTTCTGCGAAGAGTGATGGATGCGCGGGTCGAGCCCGCGCATGACGCGGAGAGTGCTGCGCCGCCGGCGGCACTCCTTACTGATAGCCCTTCGGGAACGGATCGGGCTCGACCAGCTCGGCGGTCTCGTAGACCAGCTCGTACTGCCCATCGAGCTTGGCTTTGCCGACGCGGGTCTTCGACCACAGATGATGGTTTTCATGGACGCGGACGTAGCCTTCCGGCGCGCCCTTGAATTCCACGCCGGGCGAAGCCGCCGCCACCTTGTCGATGTCGAACGAGCCCGCCTTCTCCACGGTCAGTTTCCACAGCCACGGGCCGAGATAGGCAGCCTGGGTGACGTCTCCGATCACGGTCTTCTCGCCCCACATCTTCTTGAACGCGGCGACGAATGCCTTGTTGTTCGGATTGTCGAGCGACTGGAAGTACTTCATGCAGGCGAAAGCGCCCGCGATGTTCTCGCCGCCGATGCCGTCGATTTCGTCCTCGGTCACCGAGATCGTCAGCAGTGTCTGCTTCGACAGGTCGATGCCGGCCGCCTTGAGCTGCTTGTAGAACGCGACGTTGGAGCCACCGACGATGATCGCGTAGATCACGTCCGGCTTGGTCAGCTTGATCTTGTTGATCACCGAGTTGAACTGCGTGTGACCGAGCGGGAAGTATTCCTCGCCGACGACCTTGCAGCCCTTCAGATGGTTCTCGATGTGCTTGCGGGCGATCTTGTTGGAGGTGCGCGGCCAGATGTAGTCGGAGCCGAGCAGATAGAAGCTCTTGGCGTTCTTGGTCTTGTTGACCCAGTCGAGCCCGGCGATGATCTGCTGGGTGGCTTCCTGGCCGGTGTAGATGACGTTCTTGGACTGCTCGAGGCCTTCGTAGAAGGTCGGGTAGTACAGCATGCCGTTGTACTGCTCGAACACCGGCAGCACCGCCTTGCGCGAGGCCGAGGTCCAGCAGCCCATCACGGCGGCGCATTTGTCGTTGACCAGCAGCTTCTTGGCCTTCTCGGCGAAGTTCGGCCAGTCGGAGGCGCCGTCTTCCTGGATGTACTTGATCTTGCGGCCGAGCACGCCGCCGGCGGCGTTGATCTGCTCGATCGCGAGCTTCTCGGCCTGCACCGAGCCGGTCTCGGAGATCGCCATCGTGCCCGTCACCGAGTGCAGGATGCCGACGGTGACTTCGGTGTCGGTCACGGCGAGGCCGGTGGTGTTGACGACGGAGGTCGCCGGCGCCTGGGCGAACGACGTGCGCGGCAGCATCGTCATCGCCGGAATGGCGGCCATCCCCATCAGAAGCTTGCGCCGGAACGGCGAATGAAGGCCCTGGTCTTTGTCGTCTGCCATGAACTACCCCTTCGTGTTGTTGGACGCGTGTGCAGCCGGGGCAAACGATCGGCGAAATTTTCGGCTGTACCGATACGCAAGATCACGTATGTTGCATCGCAAGATCGCGACGTAGATTTTTCCAAGCAACAAAGCGAGACGAACAACAAGGAGAAGCGCGTGGTTGGGCGGCAGCGCATAGACCGCGTTCGGCGCCAGTACAATCAATGGGTCGCCAACCAGACGCTCGAGGACTATGCGCTGCGCTTCACCGCCAAGAGCGCGCGGCGCTGGTCGGCGCTGCGGGTCGCCAACACCGCGCTCGGCGCCATCTCTTTCCTCGCGCTGGAGGCGATCGGCGGCACCATCACGCTGAACTACGGCGTCACCAACGCCACCGCGGCGATCCTGGTGGTCAGCGTGATCATCTTCTGCTGCGGCCTGCCGATTGCCTATCACGCAGCCAGATGTGGCGTCGATATAGACTTGCTCACGCGCGGCGCCGGATTCGGCTACATCGGCTCGACGATCACGTCGCTGATCTATGCCTCATTTACGTTCATCTTCTTCGCGATCGAAGCTGTTATTCTCGCCAAGGCGCTGGAGATGTGCTTCGGCCTGCCGCTGGCATTGGGCTATCTGTTCAGCGCCGTGGTGATCATTCCGCTG
Source organism: Rhodopseudomonas sp. NSM (assembly GCF_052445935.1). Taxonomy (NCBI): domain Bacteria; kingdom Pseudomonadati; phylum Pseudomonadota; class Alphaproteobacteria; order Hyphomicrobiales; family Nitrobacteraceae; genus Rhodopseudomonas; species Rhodopseudomonas sp. NSM. The sequence continues at coordinate 84,787 of NZ_JBQTCH010000004.1, forward strand.
GTGACGCACGGCATCACGCTGATCAGCCGGTTTCAGCTCTGGACCCAGCCGTTCTGGATCCTGCTGCACATCCTGCCGTTCGCGGCGATCGCGATCAAAAGTCCGGAATCCTTCGCGGGCTGGACCGAATTCGCCGGCGCGCACGGCAGCCCCGACGGGCATCTCGACCTGCTGCTGTTCGGCACCGCTGCCTCGGTGGTGTTCGCGCTGGTGGCGCAGATCGGCGAGCAGGTGGATTTCCTGCGCTTCCTGCCGCGTGACCGCCGCACCTCGAAGGCGGCGTGGTGGACGGCGATGATCAGCGCCGGGCCGGGCTGGATCGTGCCGGGCGCGATCAAGCTGCTGGCCGGCTCGTTCCTGGCTTATTTCGCGCTGAGCCACGGCGTCGAGGTCGAGGATGCGGCCGAGCCGTCGCACATGTATCGCGAGGCGTTCCGCTACGTGCTGGCGCAGCCGGAACTGGCGCTGGCGCTGACCGGCGCCTTCGTGATGCTGTCCCAGATCAAGATCAACGTCACCAATGCGTATGCGGGCTCGATCGCCTGGTCGAATTTCTTCTCGCGGCTGACCCACAGCCATCCCGGCCGCGTCGTCTGGCTGGTGTTCAACGTGCTGGTGGCGCTGCTGCTGATGGAGATCGGCGTCTACAAGGCGCTGGAGCAGACGCTCGCGCTGTATTCCAACGTCGCGATCGCCTGGGTCGGCGCGCTGGTGGCCGATCTGGTCATCAACCGGCCACTGGGCCTGCGGCCACGGCAGATGGAGTTCAAGCGCGCGCATCTCTACGACATCAATCCGGTCGGCGTCGGCTCGATGGCGATCGCCACGGTGATGTCGATCACCGCGTTCTACGGCGTGTTCGGGCCGACCGCGAAGGCGCTGGCGCCGTTCGTCGCCTTGCTGGTGGCGTTCGTCACCGCGCCGGCGATCGCGATCCTCACCCGCGGCCGGTTCTATATCGCGCGCAAGCCGAAGCGCTCCTGGCAGAACCTGCCGGCGATCAAGTGCTGTATCTGCGAGCATTCGTTCGAGCCCGAGGACATGGCGCATTGCCCGGCCTATGCGGGGCCGATCTGCTCGCTGTGCTGCTCGCTCGACGCCCGCTGCCACGATCTGTGCAAGCCGCACGCGCGGTTCGACGCGCAGTTCGCCGACACGCTCGGCAAGGTGCTGCCGCAGCGCGTCCATGCGCTGCTCAATTCGCAGGTCGGGCACTATCTCAGCGTCTTCATGGTGTCGGCGGGGCTGGTCGGCCTGACGCTGATGATGATCTATCTGCAGGCCGCACCCGCCACCGACGCGCAGCAGATCCTGCTGGCGGAGATTCTCTGGAAGCTGTTCTTCGCGCTGACCATCATCATCGGCGTGGTGACGTGGCTGTTCGTGCTGGCGCGGCAGAGCCGGCAGGCCGCCGAGGCCGAGACGCGGCGGCAGACCGCGCTGCTGATGCAGGAGATCGACGCGCATCGCCAGACCGACGCCGAGCTGCAGCGCGCCAAGGAGGTCGCCGAATCCGCCAACCTCGCCAAGAGCCGCTACGTCGTCGGCCTCAGCCACGAATTGCGCTCGCCGCTCAACGCCATCAGCGGCTATGCGCAGTTGCTCGAACAGGATGGCAGCCTGCCGCCGCGCCCGCGCGACCAGATCCGGCTGATGCGGCGCAGCGCTGATCACCTTTCCGGACTGATCGACGGGCTGCTGGATATTTCCAAGATCGAGGCCGGGCGCCTCTATCTGTCGCGCGACGAGGTGCGGTTCGGCGAGTTTCTCGATCAGCTCGTCGGCATGTTCCGGCTGCAGGCGGCCGCCAAGGACGTCGACTTCGTGTTCAAGCGCCCGCAATATCTGCCGCCGGTGGTCTATGCCGACGAGAAACGGCTGCGCCAGGTGCTGATCAATTTGCTGTCCAACGCGATCAAGTTCACCCGGAGCGGCAGCGTGCATTTCATCGTGCATTATCGCAATCCGGTGGCCGAACTCGAAGTACGCGACACCGGCCCCGGCATCCATGCCGGCGATCTCGAGCGGATCTTCGCGCCGTTCGAGCGCGGCGCGCTCGGCGTGTCGCAGCCGCACACCGGCACCGGGCTCGGTCTGACGATCAGCAAGCTGCTCGCCGGCGTGATGGGCGGCGATCTCAGCGTCACCAGCACGCTCGGCCAGGGCTCGACCTTCCGCGTCAAGCTCCTGCTGTCGGAAGTCACCAATCCGACCCGCACCCGCGCCATCCGCGCGCCGATCCTCGGCTATCACGGCCCGCGCAAGACCATCCTGATCACCGACGACGACCCGGCGCAGCGCAATCTGCTGCAGGAACTGCTGGCGCCGCTCGGCTTCATCGTGCTCAGCGCGCCGGACGGCTACACCTGCGTCGGCCTCGCCGAGCACTGCCAGCCCGATCTGTTCCTGCTCGACATCTCGATGGCCGGCATGGACGGCTGGACCGTCGCCGAGACGCTGCGCACCAACGGCCATCACCACGCCCGCATCCTGATGGTGTCGGCGAGCGCGATCGAGGCGCACGGCGCGCCGCTGGCGCAGCCGTTCCACGACGGCTACCTGATGAAGCCGGTCGACATTCCGCGGCTGCTCGAACAGATCGGGCAGCTGCTGAAGATAGAATGGATCCACAAAGGCGAAGCGCCGGAGGCGGTCGGGGCGACCGGCTCGATCCTGAGCCCGCCGATGCAGCACGTCGAGGAACTGATCGAGCTCGGCAAGATCGGATACATCCGCGGCATCGAGTCCAAGCTCGATCAGATCGACAACGATTATCCGGAATCAGGATTGTTCGTGTCGCAGATGCGCGCGCTGGTCGAGCAGTTCGATCTCGACCAGTACATGAAGACCCTGAACACGCTGTATCGCCATGACCAATGATCTGAAGAAGCGCGATATCGTGCTCGTCGTCGACGACTCGCCGGAGACGCTGCGGATGCTGACCGACGCGCTCGACGGCGCCGGCATGACCGTGATGGTAGCGCTCGACGGTGCCGCGGCGATGCGGATCGTCGAACAGATCACGCCCGACATCATCCTGCTCGACGCCATCATGCCCGGACTCGACGGCTTCGAGACCTGCCGCCGGCTGAAGCGCAGTCCGGCGGTGTCCGATGTGCCGGTGATCTTCATGACCGGCCTCACCGAAAGCGAACACATCGTCCACGGCCTGGAGGCCGGCGGCGTCGACTACGTCACCAAGCCGATCGTGATCGCCGAGATGCTGGCGCGGATCCGGGTCCACCTCGGCAATGCGCGGCTGAGCCAGAGCGCGCGCGCAGCACTCGACGTCTCCGGCCGCTTCCTGCTCGCGGTCGATCGCGTCGGCAAGGTGCTGTGGGCGACGCCGCAGGCGCAGAAGCTGCTCGCCGCCGACGGCGCATCCACCGAAGAATTCCGGCTCGATCTGCCGAAGCCCTGGCTCGACTGGCTGGAGCAGGTGCACAGCGGCCTGGCGCAGCCGAAGACGCCGATGAAGGCGTCGCTGCTGCGCAACGACGAATTGCGGCTGCAATATATGGGCAAACTCGGCCCCAACGAATTCCTGCTGCGGCTGGCGCGCGACACCTCGAGCGAGTCGCCGAAGGAATTCGCCACCGAATTCGGCCTGACCAGCCGCGAAAGCGAAGTGCTGGCGTGGCTCGCCAAGGGCAAGACCAATCGCGACATCGCGCAGATTCTGGGTCTCAGCCCGCGCACCGTCGACAAGCATCTCGAGCAGATCTACGCCAAGCTCGGCGTCGAGAACCGCACCGCCGCCGCAGCGATCGCCACCAGCGCCAGCCGACGGGATTCCTAGTCGCTTCATTGATTGAAGCGATGCGGCCTTTGCAGAGGCGCTAAGTCCTCATCCCGAGAGTCTGACTCAGAATGGGGCAACAAGATCAACCGCTTAAGTTCGTCTTTGCGAGGAGCGAAGCGACGAAGCAATCCAGAATCCTGTGCTCGGCGCACTGGATTGCTTCGCTTCGCTCGCAATGACGGGGGATAGGGCGTTGATTTTGCTGCCCACATTCTCGGTCATGCTCTGAGGAGCCGGCGCAGCCGGGCCTCGAAGGATGGAGCCACGGAGTGCCGGTGGCGCATGGTTGGAGACGGCTGCGCGCCTCCTCACCATGAGGTTGTACTTGTGGCACGAGTTGATTCCACCAGAACAGAATTGCTCCGACCCGGCGCGGCATCCGCGGCTTTGGCCGTCGTGGCGCGGCGCTCAGCGTGTGGACGAACGCTGTCTACGTCGGCCGCAGGCCTGCGTTTCGATTTCGGCGTTGAGTTCGCCGCCGACCAGTACCACGATCGCGGTCATCCACATCCAGATCATCAGGCCGATGGCGGCGCCGAGCGAGCCATAGGTGGCGTCGTAATTGGCGAAATTGCCGAGGTAATAGGACAGCAGCGCCGAACCGACGATCCAGGTGATGGTCGCGAACACGCAGCCCGGCAGCACCCAGCGCCAGCGCGGCGTGTCGCGATCGGGGGCGTGGCGATACAGAACCGCCAGTCCGGCGAAGGTGAGCAGCGCCAGCAGCGGCCAGCGGCCGTAGCCGATCAGCACCGCGCCCTGGCCCTCCATCCCGATCATCGACAACGCGATCGGGGTCGCGATCACCAGTCCGATCGCCGACAGAACCGCCGCGAGGGCGCCGATGGTGAAGCCCAGCGACACCGCGTTGAGCTTGATGAAACTGCGGCTTTCCTGCTTGTCGTAGACCACGTTCAGCGCATCGATCACCGCCTTGACGCCGCCATTGACGCTCCACAGCGCCAGCGCGAGGCTCGACAGGAACGCCAGTCCCAGCCTGGTCTCGCCATTGGCGAGGACGCGGCTGACCTGGTCCTCGATCACCGAATAGGTCCCCTCCGGCACGACGGCGGCGAGTTGCTGAAGATGCGCTCTGATGGTTTCGCCGTTGGTGAACAGCGCGTAGGAAGACACCAGCGCGGTGATGCCGGGAAACAGCGCCAACAGCCCGTAGAACACCACGCCCGCGGCCACCAGCAGCAGCCGGTCATCGTTGACACGCTCATAGACGCCGCGAAGAACCGCCGTCCATTGTCGGCGCAGGAGCGGAACCGGAGATTGGGCACGCGCAGTCGGAACCGGGTCATCGGATGTGTTCGCCGACGAATCGGCAGCGCGGGAATGCAACTCGGACCCTGCCGGATTCGGCTTGGACCTATGCTGCAAGCCGGTTGTTGCGTTGTCGGTGCGGGTGGCGCCGCCGGCGATCCCGCGAACGGCCGTTGCAGCCGCGATCAAAGCGAGCGAAGCGAGAAATCCGGATCGCATTGTCGTCATGGCTTGGCACTCATCAGAAACAACTCACCCGGTGATGAGGTCACATCGTTCCGACAGATCGCGGCGGCGCCGGCTGCCCCCAACGGGCGGCCGGGCCTGTTTCCGGCTCCGACGCAGCGCAAGTCAGTGCGTATTGCTGTCCTGCCACTGTTCCAGATCCGGCTTGTCCGGCGGCGGCTGGGACGTCGTCTGCGAACTCTGGTTCGGCTTCTTCCAGGGCTCCTTGGTGCCGCTCTTCATCGCGTCGCCGGGCCGGTCCGAGGGCGCCTTGTCGTCGGTATCTGCCATGATCATTCCAGACGCAGATTGTCTTCGGCCGCATCGGCGACGCGCTTGGCTTTCTGGCCGACTTCGCTGGCGGCGGACATCACGCCCTCGGGCGTCAGACCCTGTCGCCGCGCTTCCTCGGTCGCGGCATCGACCGCATCGCGCGCCGCGGCGCTGACCCGCTCCTGGGCGTGATCCACGTAGCCGCGCGCCTGCGCCTTGAACTCGTCGCTGGTTTCGCCGAACAGCTCCGCCTCGACCTTGGTGGACGGCAGCGACGCCGCGATCCCCGCGCCGATCGCCACGCCCAGCGCGCCGAGCATCAGCGGCTGCTCGTTGAACAGATCGGTCATCCGCGTTCGCGCCGCGCCGAACAGTTCGGCCCCGGTTTCCGGAATCTGCCGTCCGAAATCGCTGGCGCGATCGAGTGCGGCAGCGCCGCTGTCTTGGACACTATGCATCGCGCTGGCGGCGCGCTCGCCGACATCGGCAACGGTTTCGCTGACGCGATCCCTGACGTCATGCATCGCCGCACGTCCGGCATCGATCACGCCCGACGCCGCGTCGGGCACGCGGTCGAGTCCGGTGCTGTGCGCCAGACTCGCGGCGCGCTCTTTGGCTTTGCCGCCGGTGAACAGCCACAGCACGCCCATGCCGATCAGCGCCGTCGACACCGGGTTGCGGCGCATGGCGTCGCCGAGATCGTGGATGAAGGGCATCACTTTGCCCTGATCTGATCGATCGTTCACTGGACCATCTCCTTGGCTGCGACCTTGTCGCGCTGCAATTGCTCGATCGTCATGTTCGGTGTCAGCGAATCGGGGGACAGCCGGCTGACGCCGATGCCGATCAGCGCCGCGGCGATGACCACGGTGCCCCCGCCGGTGATCAGATAGGCGACCGACTGCGAGAATCCGTTCTCGACCAGCAAAGCGGCGAGCGCGAACAACAGCAGAACAAGGCCGGGGATCAGGATCACCGCCCCCGCGCCCATCATCGCCACCGCTCGCCCGACCTGGCCGACCTTGTCGGCCATCTCGGCGCGGGCCAGATCGAACTCGTTGCTGATCAGCTTGGCGAACTGGTTGAAGGCATCGCCGAACAGCTCGGGGATCGATCGATTACTTGGTGAATTCATCGCGATATCTCCGATTGTCGTCCACGCCTTGGGCACCCGATGCCGTGCGATAGGAAGGCTCGGCGGCCGACGACGAACTCTTCAGGAAGCGCACCGCGCCGAACCCCGCGAGCACCGCAATGCCGAGAAACGCCGTTGGCTGGCGACGGGCGAAATCCTGCACGCCCTGCACCAGATCGGAAATGTCTCCGCGCTGCACGGTGTCGGAAATCTCCTCCACCTTGTTCGCCGCCTTGCGCATGTAGACGCCGGCGATCGGCATGTCGTTGTCGAACTCCCGCGACGCACGCCGAATGGCGTCGGCGATGCCGCCGATGTAATCGGCGCCGGCCTCGCGCTGTGCGTTGGCGCGTTCCTTGATCGTCTCGCCGGCTTCGGAGGCGAACTCCCTGGCGGCGCCCGCCAGATCTTCGGCCTTGGCGCGCGCAGCGTCGACCGTCTCCTCGGTAAGACCCACGACCCGGTCCTTGATGTCCCGCCCCGCGTCCGTCGCCTGACCCGCCATCGTCTCGGCTTCCTTCTTTACCGCCTTCACCGGCTGCGACCGCGTGCCGCCAGCGCCATTCCCTGTCTTCTCGATCTGTTCGGCCATGATTGGATCTCCGGTCCTGTGTCTCAATGTTTGTTCTGCGACGGTGCCTCGAAGGTCGAGACCGCAACATCGGCTACCTTGCGGGCGCGGTCGCCGAGATCGTGAACCTGACCGCCGATATTCTCGCGCGTCAGTCCCTCGTCTTCGGCGGCACTGACCGCGCTCTCATAGACCTCGCGGCCCTTCTGCTTCACCGCGCCGACGGCGCGCGTCGCCGTTTCCTCGGCCTGCTCGCGCATCCGGCGGCTGGCGCCGCCGAACATCTGCGTTTCGGCGCGCAGTCGCGGGATCGCGCTGGCGATCAGGCCGCCGATGACGAGGCCGGCGCCGGCGACGAGCAGCGGATGGGCGCTGACGGTCTCGGTGAAACTCTTGCCGGCACGCTGGCCCATGTCGGCAGCGCGATGGCGTGCGCGCGCGGCGGCGTGCAATCCCGCATCGGCAGTCTCACCGACTTTGTCGCGGAGCCGGACGGCCGCATCCGTCGCGCTCTCGCGCATCGATGTGGCGGTGTCCCGGACCGAAGCGGCGGTGTCGCGCAACGTATCCGTTACTGCGTTGGCGATTCCGGCCCCGCGATTGGCGACGTCGTCCACCTCGCCCGCAAAAGCCCCGCCGGCCGCCGCCGCGGTGCGACTGAGTTCGTCGGTCTGCGACGAGACCGTGCGGCCGAATTCCTCGCCTTTGTGCTTCAGCTCTGCGGCCGTGGTCGAGGCGGCCCGCCGGAATTCATTGGCCCGGCTGCTGGCCGCATCGCCCGCGGCTTGCAGCGCGCCGGTCGCGTAATCTCTGGCGGCCTCCACGGTGTCGGCCGCATCGGCGCCGAAGGCACGGGCCTGGCGTTCGACGTCGCCGGCGAGATCGACGGCGGCGTCAGATGCGCGCTGCGTCAATTGCTGGCCCGACTTGGTGCCTGCAAGATACAGGCCCGCGCCCACCATCAGCACCGGGGTCGGAATCGCGCGAACGATCTTCCAGAGCGGATAGGCCAGCGTCGCGCCGACCGCCACCGCCTGCACCGGATTGTTGCGGATGCTGTAGCTGACCTTGTCGGCCAGATCCTCGCCGCGGGTCTTGATGTAGCTGGTGACGTCGTCCCTGATCGCCTGCGGCGAGTAGCGCTCGCGCAAATCGGTCGCGGTGTCGGCCACGGTCGCCCGCAATTCGCCGACGGTTTCCGTCAATCCAGCCCGGGCGCGTTCGGTATCGCGTCGGATCTCGTCCAGGGTTCGAGCGTCGTGCGCCATCGGTTCCTCCAGAAGTTGTGAGCGTCCAACTCGATAGAGCTGGCGATGTTCCTCAGCCGCGGTACATTCATCACTTCAAATGGCCCCCGGCGGCCGGAAGCGGAAGACGCGGCCATCGGCCGGTGCGACGAAATATCTCCGATCCTCCCCCCTCCTTCGGCCACCTTTGGGGGAAAGCGATCCCTGCGACCCGCCCGAGGTTTCGATGTCCCTCCCGGGCCGAATTTCGCTACAAGGTCGATGGCCCAGGCTGCCGACTCGGCGCTCGGACACATCAATCAGGCCGACCGGGCGACCCCGGCTGAAGCCAAAATAAGGGGGAAATGCATGGCGCTTCACGACTTCACCCTGGGCGACGTCTATCGCCGCAACGCGGCGCTGTTTCCGGACCGAACCGCCTTCATCTTTGATGGCGTCCGCATCACCCACCGCGACTATCTTGCCCGGATCGAGCGGCTGGCCGCCGGCCTGCTGCGCGAGCAGGTCAGGCCGGGCGACCGTGTTGCGATCCTGTCGCAAAACTGTCCTGAGATGGTCGAACTGATCGGCGCGGTGGCGCTGATCGGCGCGATCCTGCTGCCGGTGAATTATCGCCTCAACGCCGAGGAGATCGGCTTCGTGCTCGGCGACGGCGCGCCGACGGTGCTGATCGCGGGCGCCGACTATCGCGACATCGTCGCGGGGCTGCAGCCGTCGCTGGCAAGCGTCCGGCGCAGCTTCGCGATCGGCGCCGATCCCGGCCCGTTCGCGCCGTTCGCGGAGCTTGCGTCCGACGACGCCTTCGTGCCGCCGGAGGTCGCTGCGGCCGACGGCTTCGTCATCATCCACACCGCCGCGGTCGGCGGCAAACCGCGCGGCGCGCTGATCTCCCAGGGAAATCTCTTGATCGCGCAGAGCTCGCTGATCGAGGCGTGGCGGCTCACCGAGGCCGACGTCAATCTCGGCATGCTGCCGCTGTTTCACGTCACCGGCCTTGGGCTGATGCTGACGCTGCAGCAGGCCGGCGGCGCCAGCGTGATTGCGGCGAAGTTCGATCCGGCGCAGGCGGCGCGCGACATCGCGGCCGAGCAGGTGACCGTACTGGCCGAATTCGCGCCGATGCTCGGCAACATTCTCGATCAGGCCCAGCCGGAGCAATTGCGGAGCCTGCGCGCGGTTACCGGCCTCGACACGCCGGAGACCATCGAGCGCTTCGAAAAACTGTGCCCGCAGGCGACGTTCTGGGCGACCTTCGGCCAGTCCGAGACCTCGGGGCTGGCGACGTTTTCGCCGTATCGCGACCGGCCGAAATCCGCCGGGCGGCCGTTGTTCTGGCGCAGCGTCGCGGTGGTGGATGCCGAGGACAGGCCGCTGCCGGCAGGCGAGGTCGGCGAGATCGTGCTGCGCGGCCCGACCGTGTTCAAAGGCTACTGGAACAACGAGGCGGCGACCCAGCACGCCTTCCGCAACGGCTGGCACCACACCGGCGACATGGGGAAGTTCGACGCCGACGGCTACCTGTTCTACGCCGGCCGCGCGCCCGAGAAGGAACTGATCAAGACCGGCGGCGAGAACGTCTATCCGGCCGAGGTCGAAGGCGCGCTGAAGCAGCATCCGGCGATCGCCGACGCCGTGGTGATCGGCGTGCCCGACCCGCAATGGAGCGAGGCGATCAAGGCGGTCTGCGTGTGCAGGCCGGGCCAGAGCGTCGACGCCGCCACGCTCGCCGATTTCGTCGGCTCGCTGATCGCGCGCTACAAGAAGCCCAAACACGTGGTGTTCGTCGACGCCCTGCCGAAAGTCGCCAAGGGCGCGATCGACCGCGCCGCGGTGAAGGCCGCGCACGGCGAGGCGTAGTGTCTGTTCGAGGTGGCCGCATGCGCTCTCCGCGCCTTCCGACCTCATCCTGAGAGTCTGACTCAAAATGAGAGCAACAAGATCAGGCACTTGAGTTCGTCATTGCGAGGAGCGAAGCGACGAAGCAATCCAGAAGCCCCATACTCGGCGCTGGATTGCTTCGCTTCGCTCGCAATGACGGGGATCGGGCGTTGATTTGGCCGCCTGCATTTCCAGTCAGACTTTGAGGAGCGCGCTGTCTGGCGCGACGTCTCGAAGGATGTGCGACGAACATCTCATCCTTCGAGACGGCCGCTGCGCGGCCTCCTCAGGGTCTGACTCAAAATGAGAGCACCAGATCAAGGCACTTGAGTTCGTCATTGCGAGGAGCGAAGCGACGAAGCAATCCAGAAGCCCCATACTCGGCGCCTCTGGATTGCTTCGCTTCGCTCGCAATGACGGGGATAGGGCGTTGATTTGGCGGCCTGCATTTCCAGTCAGGCTCTCAGGATGAGGTGACGTGTCGTCGCGCGAGGGTCACTGCAGCGAGAAATTCACCGGCACGGTGAAACTGGCCGAGGGCTGCGTCATCTCCGGCGGGAACGACGGCAGCGGCTGGGCGCGGCGGATCATCGCCAGCGTTTCGGCGTCGAGCGCGGCGTGCCCCGAGGAGCGCGCCAGCCGGCTGCCGAGCACCTCGCCGTGGCGGCCGACGGTGAATTTCAGCATCGCGGTGCCGGTCTCGCCGGCGGCCTTCGACGACGACGGATATTGCTTGAAGCGCGCCAGATGCGCGGCGAGCCGGTCGCGATAGGACGGCAGCGCGGCCGCCGCCGCGGCGCGGCCGGCGTTCGGCGACGATTGCAGCGCGGCCTGACGCTCGGCTTTCGGCGCGGCCGTGGTGCGCGGCGCCGGCGGCTCGCGCGTGGCCCGCTTCGGCTCGGTGCGCTCCGGCTTGCGCTTCGGCTGAGCGCGCTTCGCCGGCTCGCTTGTCTGCGGCTCCGCCCTGGCGGTGACCGGCGGCTTCTCGGCCGGCGGCGGCAGCACGACGTCGGGCGTCGGCGCGACAGGCAACGGCTCGGCCTGCTGCGCGGCGACCGGCTTCACCGGCTCCGGCGGCGACGGCTCGGGCTTCGGCTGATCCTGCGCGACCGGCTCCGGCGCGGCCTCCGCCTGCTGCATCTGCGGACCCGGCGCAAGATCCTGCGGCTGCACCGCGGGCGCAGACGGCGCCGGCGCCATGTCGACCATGATCGCCGGCATTTCGACGCCGGGCGGCGACGCCTGCTGATACCAGGCGACCGCGGCGACGATCAGCCCCAGATGTGCGGCGACGATGGCGGCGGCAGACAGCGCCCATTGCGAGGCGCGGCCCTTGTCGGTCGGCTGGTGCAGCGCGAACGCGTTCATGGCGCGTCCCGGCCGTCGAGGCCGACCAGCGCGATCTTGAGATAGCCGGCGTTGCGCAGCAGATTCATCACCGCCATCAGCTCGCCGTAGCTGACCGCCTTGTCGGCGCGCAGGAAGATGCGCTCGTCCTTGTTGCCATTGGTCGCGCCCTGCAGCGCGGCGTCCAGCGCGTCCCGCGCGACCGGAGACTCGCCGATCGCCAGCGTCAGGTCGGATTGCACCGTGAGATACACCGGCTTGTCCGGCCGCGGCTGCGGCGCTGCGGTCGAGGCCGGCAGATCGACGCCGAGATCGACGGTGGCGAGCGGGGCTGCGACCATGAAGATGATCAGCAGCACCAGCATCACGTCGATGAACGGCGTGACGTTGATCTCGTGCGCGACGGCGAGATCGTCCTCGGCGCCCTGCCGCCGTCTCGCGCCGAGCCGCACGCCCATCGCTCAGCCTCCGCGCGCCATCAGCCGCGCCGAGCGGCCGCGGTCGCGGCTGACCAGCAGCAGCACCTGCGCCGAGGCGTCGCCGAGCAGCGCGCGATAATTCGCGATTCCGCGAACAAGATAGTTGTAGATCACCACCGCCGGCACGGCGGCGACGAGGCCGAGCGCGGTGGCCAGCAGCGCCTCGGCGATGCCCGGCGCCACCACCGCGAGATTGGTGGTGTGCGCTTCCGAGATGCCGATGAAGGCGTTCATGATGCCCCACACCGTGCCGAACAGGCCGACGAACGGCGCCACCGCCCCGATGGTCGCGAGAATGCCGGTTCCGCGCGTGATCTTGCGCGACATCGCCGCCTCGACCCGCTCCAGCCGCAGCGCCACACGTTCCTTGAAGTCGTCGTCGAAGGTCCAGCCGGACAGGCTCGCCTCGCGCGCCGCGCTCTGCACCAGTTGCGCCACCGCGTCGCGTGCCTCCTCCGGGCTGCGCAGTTCGGCCAGCGTGACGTCGGCTTCGAGCCTGGCCAATCCCTCCCGGGCGCGCGCGGTCTCGCGGCGCAGCTCGATGGTCTTGGACAGCCACACCGTCCAGGTCGCGAGTGAAGCGACCACGAGGCCGGCCATCACCACCTGCACGACGATGTCGGCGTTCGTGAACATGCCCCACGGCGACAGGTCGCGCGGCAGGTTCGCCAGCGCATCCGCCGCCTCCGCCCCTGCGGGCACGATCAGCAGCACCGCCCCGGCCACAACGCCGGGCGACGCGGAGCGGCGGATCATCGGGGGAACGTGGAACTGCGGCATATCCACTTTCGGCTGGGAAACGCTCTGGACGCGCGACCTATCGCACGGATCGTCACGACGAAAAAATCAAATCTGGCCGGCGCTTGCCGGCGCGCCCAACGCCCTTCGCACAATCACGCGGCGCGCGGTTTGTTCTGCCTCAAAGCCGCGCAGCCGGCCGGAAGCCGTCGAAAACCGCCCAGCGGCCGTCCGCCGACGCCGCGTCGCGGAATATGCGCGCTCCACCGCACCAGATGATGTTTGCGGTCGCCGCAGCGAGCTGCCAGACTACGCGTCAACAGCACCGGCATCAGCGCCGGCACAACAAGAAAAGGGAGGACGCATGGGCGGCTTCGAGACGCTCGTGGTCGAACGTCCCGATCCGGCGATTGCACGGATCGTGATGAACCGGCCGGAGGCGCGCAACGCGCAGAACCTGCAGATGACCTACGACCTCAACGCCGCGTTCGACGACGCGGTGCAGGACGATGCCGTGAAGGTCATCATCCTCGCCGGCGCCGGCCCGCATTTCTCCGCCGGCCACGACCTGCGCGCGCATACCAGGAACGAAGCCGGCGTCGACTTTCCGCCGGTGGGCCATTGGGGCGGCTTTCGCGAGCCAGGCGCGCACGGAAGGATGGCGCGCGAGCAGGAGATCTATCTGCAGATCACAAGGCGCTGGCGCAATCTCGCCAAGCCGACGATCGCCGAAGTGCACGGCAAGTGCATCGCCGGCGGGCTGATGCTGGCCTGGGCCTGCGATCTGATCGTCGCATCGGACAATGCCGAGTTCTGCGATCCGGTGGTGACGATGGGCGTCTGCGGCGTCGAATGGTTCGTGCATCCCTGGGAGCTCGGCCCGCGCAAGGCCAAGGAGCTGCTGTTCACCGCCGACAGCTGGAGCGCCGACGAGGCGCACCGGCTCGGCATGGTCAACCACGTCGTGCCGGCCGCCGAACTCACCGACTTCACCTTGAAACTGGCGCAGCGCATCGCCGCCAAGCCGAGCTTCGCACTCAAGATGACCAAGGAGGCGGTCAACCGTTCGGTCGACATTCAGGGCCAGCCGGCCGCGATCGATCAGGCCTTCGCGCTGCATCAGCTCTGTCACGCTCACAATTTGCAGGAGTTCGGAATGATCGTCGACCCAATGGGGCTGCATCCCTCGGTGCGCCAGCAAGTGAAGGTGTAGCGATGGATCTGACGCCTTCCGACGAACAGCGGCTGCTGCGCGAAAGCGCCGACCGCTTCATCAACGAGACCTACACCAGCAAGCTGCGCGAGCAGAACGCCAAAGAACCGCTCGGTTTCAGCGAGGCGATCTGGAAGCAGTTCGCCGAACTCGGCTGGCTGGCGCTGCCGCTGCCCGAGGAGCACGGCGGCATCGGCGGCGGCGCGATCGAGGTCGGCATCCTGATGGAAGCCTTCGGCCGCGGCCTCGTCAGCGAGCCGTATCTCGCGACCGTGGTGCTTGGCGCAGGCCTCGTCGCCGCGCACGGAAGCGACGAGCAGAAGGCGGCGCTGCTGCCGCCGGTCGCCGAGGGCACGCTGCGGCTCGCCTTCGCGCATGCCGAACGCGCCGCGCGCGCCGATCTGTCTCGCGTCGACACCACCGCCCGCAAGGACGGCGACAACTACGTCCTCGATGGCGCCAAGGTCGCGGTGCTCGACGGCGCGGCGGCCGATCAGCTGATCGTTTCGGCACGGCTGGCGAATAACGGCAGCGGCTCGCTGCGGCTGTTCCTGGTGCCGCGCGAGACGGCCGGCCTGACGCTCGCCGACTATCCGCGGCTCGGCGGCGGGCGCGCCTGCAATCTCACGCTGCAAGGCGTGCGGGTGCCGGCGGATGCGATGCTCGGCGGCGACGGCGATGCCTATCCGGCGGTCGAGGCGGTGGTCGATCGCGCCCTCGCCGCGATGTCCGCCGAAGCCGTCGGCATGATGCAGACCCTGACCGACAAGACGCTCGACTACACCAAAGTTCGAAAACAGTTCGGCCGGCCGCTCGCCGCCAATCAGGTGATCCGGCATCGCCTCACCGACATGTCGGTGCAGGTCGACGAGGCGCGCTCGATGGCGCTGCGTGCGGCGCTGAAGGCGGATGCCGACGCCGCCGAGCGCGGCCGCGCCGCCTCCGGCGCCAAGGCCAAGATCGGCAAGGGCGCGCGCTTCGTCGCCGAGCAGTCGGTGCAGCTCCACGGCGGCATGGGCGTCACCGAGGAGCTCGATGTCGGCGGGTATTTCAAGCGACTGCTGGCGTTCGAGACGCTGTTCGGCGGCAGCACCCATCATTATCGCCGCCACGCCGCGCTCAGCGGCCGGCCGGTTTAAGCAAAGCGAGGCATCGACATGGACATGACCTTCGGCGATTCCGAGCTCGCCTTCCAACAGGAGGTCCGCGACTTCATCGCGGCCAATCTCACGCCCGACATGAAGCGGGCGGAGACGCTCAACGCCTCCGTATTCTCCGAGCCGGAAACCGGCGTGCCGTGGCAGCGCGCGCTCAACGCCAAGGGCTGGGGCGCGCCGGGCTGGCCGGTCGAATATGGCGGCACCGGCTGGACACCGGCGCAGCGCTGGATTTTCGAGACCGAATGCGCCCACGCCGGCGTGCCCTCCCCGACGCCGATGGGCGTCAAGATGGTCGGCCCAGTCATCATCGGCTTCGGCTCGCCGGAGCAGAAGAACTACTTCCTGCCGCGGATCCTCTCCTGCGAGGATTATTGGTGCCAGGGCTATTCGGAGCCGGGCTCGGGCTCCGACCTGTCGTCGCTGAAGACCCGTGCGGTGCGCGACGGCGACGAATACGTCATCAACGGCACCAAGATCTGGACCACCCACGCGCACAACGCCAACATGATGTTCGCGCTGGTGCGCACCAGCGACGAGCCGCGCCAGCAGGACGGCATCAGCTTCGTGCTGATCGACATGAAGAGCCCCGGCATCACCATCCGGCCGATCCTGACCATCGGCGGCGACCACGAGGTCAATCAGGTGTTCTTCGACGACGTCCGGATTCCGGCGTCGAACCTCGTCGGCGAGGAAGGCAAGGGCTGGACCTACGGCAAGTATCTGCTGGAATTCGAGCGCGGCTCCGGCATCGCCTCGGCGAAGCTCCGCAAGGCGCTGCACAGGACGGCGGCGCTCGCCGAGTCGGAGGCGACCGGCCGGGCGATCGAGGATCCGGACATCGCGATCCGGATGTCGGAGGCCGAGGTCGATATCGACGCGCTGGAAATGACCGAGCTGCGCGTGCTGTCCGCGCTGCAGAACGGCCAGAACCCCGGCGCGGTGTCGTCGATCCTCAAGCTGCGCACCAGCGAGATCTACCAGGCGGTGAGCCGGCTCGGCGTCGACGTCATCGGCACCGACGGTCTCTATGTCGAACCGACCCGCCCGCTGCACCGCCTCAACGCCCCGCCGGCGATCCCGGAGGACGAACTCGCCGTGATGCCCACGCATCTCAACGGCCGCGCCTACACGATCTTCGGCGGCACCTCCGAGATCCAGCGCGACATCATCAGCAAGCTGGTGCTGGGGTTGTAGGCAGCGCCGTCATTACTGAGGAAGCCGCAACGCAGCAGCGAATAGGAGCGTCATCCTGAGGTGCGCGCCGGCCGCGCGACGCGCGGTCGGTGCGCCTCGAAGGATGGCCGCGCGCACCCGTCTCCATCCTTCGAGGCTCGCCCTTCGGGCGAGCACCTCAGGATGACGGATCGCGTGCGGATCGTTCGGGAGAACGGAGCAAGCGAGGTCGCCGTCCGTCAAATATTCCGCTGATCCTTGACCCGCACCGCCTTGCCCTGCGAGCGCGGCACGTCGCCCGGGGACTTCACCACCACCCTGCAGGTCACGCCGATCAGCGACTTGATGTGGTGCGTTACCTCGGCCGCCTTCTTGGCGAGTGCCGCCTCGTCGCGCGGGGCGTCCGGGGCGATCTCGACCTCGACCGTCATGGCGTCGAGCGCCTTCTCGCGCGTCAGCACGATCTGGTAGTGCGGCGCGATGCCGGGGAAGCCGACCAGCACCGACTCCACCTGCGACGGATAGACGTTGACGCCGCGGATGATCAGCATGTCGTCGTCGCGGCCGGTGACGCGCATGATGCGCAAATGGGTGCGGCCGCAGGCGCAGGGCTCGGTGTTCAGGCTGGTGATGTCGCGGGTGCGATACCGGATCATCGGCAGCGCTTCCTTGGTCAGCGTGGTGATCACCAGTTCGCCGACCGCGCCCATCGGCTGCACCTGCAGCGTTTCCGGATCGATGGTCTCGAACAGGAAGTGATCCTCCCAGCCGTGCAGGCCGTTCTGCGCCACCGCGCATTCGCAGGCGACGCCGGGGCCCATGATTTCCGACAGGCCGTAGACGTCGACCGCCCTGATGCCGAGCCGGGCTTCGAGGTCGCGCCGCATCGCGTCGGACCACGGCTCGGCGCCGAACACGCCGATCCGCAGCGGCGCGGCGCGCAGGTCGACGCCCATCTGCTCGGCGACTTCGGCGATGTTGAGCGCGTAGGACGGCGTGCAGCACAGCACGTTGGCGCCGAAATCGGTCATCAGCGTGACCTGCCGCTCGGTGCCGCCGCCGGAGATCGGCACCACGGTGCAGCCGAGCCGCTCGGCGCCGTAATGCGCGCCTAAGCCGCCGGTGAACAGGCCGTAGCCATAGGCGTTGTGGACGATGTCGTCGGGCGACACGCCCGCCCCGACCATCGACCGCGCCATCAGGTCGGCCCAGTTGTCAAGATCGGTCTTGGTGTAGCCGACCACGGTCGGCTTGCCGGTGGTGCCGGACGAGGCGTGGATCCGCGGCAGCTGATTGCGCGGCACCGCAAACATCCCGAACGGATAGTTGTCGCGCAGGTCGGTCTTCTTGGTGAACGGAAACTTGGCGATGTCGGCGAGCGTCTGCAGGTCCGCCGGCTTGACGCCCGCTTCATCGAACGTCCGACGATAATGCGGCACGTCGCGATAGGCGCGTTCGACGATTCGGCGCAGCCGCTCGAACTGCAGCGCCGCGAGCTGCGGCCGCGGCATCGTCTCGATGGCGAGATCGTGCATATAGACGGGCTGTTCACGCAATGCGGGCTGGGCGCTCATCGAAACGATCCTTTGTCAGTATCGGACTCTCGCACTCTCCGCATGCCCGGAGAGGGAGAGCCGCGTTTCATGCCTGAATTCAGAACGAGACGTCCGCCCCCCCCCCCCCGCACGGCGAGCTCCCTCGCCCCGCTCTTCGCGGGGAGAGGGTTGGGGTGAGGGGCGACGCGGGCACGGAGGCTCGGCCTCGTCGAGACGCCCCCTTACCCGGCTTGCATCTGGCGATGCAAGCCGACCTCTCCCCGCGCGCGGGGAGAGGTTCAGTCTGCGCTTGTTGATAGTCCGATTTCACGACGCTGCCGCGGCCACCGGCGCTTTAGCCAGCTCGTAACCAGCGGCGAGCGCGTCCATGTTGAGGTCGAGGAAGCCGCGTGGCGAACTCGCGCGCACCACCTGCTCGACCGATTTGTGCTTGCAGATTCCGGTCAGTTCGATCAGCACGCCGAGCGCGACGATGTTGGTGACGCGCTCGCTGCCGAGCTCGATCGCGGTGCGGCTGAGCGGCAAGCGATGCGGCACGACGTCGCCGTCCGGCAGCTCGGGGCACAGCCGCGTATCGGCGATCACCAGCGCGCCGGCCTTCAGCCGCGGCCAGGACGGCCTGATGGCGATCCTGTCGAGCAACACCAGATAATCGAAGGCGATCGGCAACGGATAGTCGACCTCGCCGTGGGCGACGACCAGGTCGGCGTTGCAGAAGCCGCCGCGCGAGGTCGGCTCGTAGGTCTGCGACTGCGCGACGTGGCGGCCTTCCAGCGCCAGCGCGTCGGCGAGCAGCTTGGCGCTGAGCACCAGGCCCTGCCCGCCGGTGCCGCCGAAGCGCAGTTCGATCCGGGATTTCGGCATGGTCTCGATCCTGTTACTTGGCGGCGCGCGCGGCGGCGGCGGCGCGCAGCGCTGCGCCGTATTCCGGCCGGGTGTTGCGGGCCAAAATGCCGGTCGGCAGGTCGGTCGAGCGGAACGGCTCGTCGACGCTGTCGCGATACGCGCTTGGGCGCATCTCGCTCTTCTGCCGCAGCACCATTTCGGACGACGAGCCCATGTCGTTCTTGCGGCCGTAGACCTCGGTGCAATCCGACAGCACCTCGATGAAGGCGAAGCCGGGATGCTGCAGCCCGTCCTTGATCAGTTCCTTCAGCTTCGGCACGTGCCGCGTCACTTCGCGGCCGACGAAGCCGGCGCCGGCGGCGGTCGCCAGCGCGCAGGCGTCGAAATTCGGCTCGGTGTTGCCGTGCGGCGTGGTGGTGGTCAGCCTTGTCTCCGACGTGGTCGGCGACACCTGGCCGCCGGTCATGCCGTAGATCTCGTTGTTGAGCATCAGGCAGGTCAGCTTGAGATTGCGCCGGCAGGCGTGGATCAGATGATTGCCGCCGATCGCCAGGCAATCGCCGTCGCCGGTGATCACCACGACATGCAGGTCGGGCCGCGCCAGCGCGAGGCCGGTGGCGTAGGCCAACGGCCGGCCGTGCGTGGTGTGAAACGTGTTGGCGTCGATATAGGCCGACAGCCGCCCGGCGCAGCCGATCCCCGACACCACCGCGAGCCTGTCGCGGTCGACCTTCAGGTCGTGCAGCGCCCAGAGCAGCGCGCGCAGCGCCATGCCGTGGCCGCAGCCGGGGCAGAGAAAATGCGGCATCATCTCCTTGCGGAGATAATCGCGGACGTCGAAATGCGGCGCGCTGCTGAACATCAGACCCCCGTGGCGAGCTTGGTGGCGGCGACGGCGATCTCTCCCGGCGTGATCGGCTCGCCGCTGATCAGATGCAGGCCCTCGACGCGGCGATCGCGAAGCTGGCGCTCGATCTCGAGCCGGAGCTGGCCGATGTTGAGTTCGGGCACCAGGATCGCCTTGGCATTCTTCGTCGCTTCGCGCAGCGCGATTTCCGGGAACGGCCACAGCGTGATCGGGCGAAACAGCCCGACCTTGTGGCCCTCGGCACGGCAGGCATCGACGGCGCGGCGCGCGGCGCGGGCGCTGATGCCGATCGCGACGATCACCACGTCCGCATCCTCGCAGCGCACCGCTTCATAGGAGTCGATCAGGTCGTGATGCCGGTCGAGCTTGGCGTAGAGACGGCCGAGATTGCGCGTCACCGTTTCCGGATCCTGACTCGGGAAGCCGGTCTCGCTGTGGGTCAGGCCGGTGGTGTGGGTGCGATAGCCGTCGCCGGGGCGCGGCATCGGCGGCACCAGATTGTCGCCGGCCGCGTAGGGCTTGTAGCTCTCGCGCGGGCCGCTCGCCCATTTGCGGGTGGCGTGCACCAGCGGGCGGCCGCCGAGCGCCACCGTCTCCGACGATTGCGCGATCACCTGGTCGTACAGCAGCACGACCGGCGTCCGGCAGATCTCGGCGAGGTCGAAGGCGCGGATGGTCTCGTCGTAGATCTCGCGCGCCGAGGCCGGCGCCAGCACGATGATCGGATAGTCGCCGTGGCTGCCGTAGCGGGTCTGAAAGATGTCGGCCTGCGACGGCCGCGTCGGCATCCCGGTCGACGGGCCGCCGCGCATCACGTTGACGATGACGCAGGGAATCTCCGCGCCGGCGGCGTAGCCGATGTTCTCCTGCTTCAGCGAGAAGCCGGGGCCCGAGGTCGCGGTCAGCGCCTTGACGCCGCCCATCGAGGCGCCGATCACCGCGGCCATCGCGGCGATCTCGTCTTCCATCTGCACGAACACGCCGCCGGCCTTCGGCAGCAGCGTCGACAGCCGCTCGGCGATCTCCGACGACGGCGTGATCGGATAGCCGGCGAAGAAGCTGCAGCCGGCGTCGATCGCGCCCTGGGCGCAGGCGGCATTGCCGGACAGCAGCTTGGCGGCGGGCCTGGCGTGCGAACGGTCGATCGCGTTCATCGCGCGGCCTCCATCACGGCGACTTCGGTGTCGAGATGGACGCGGATAGCAAAATCCGGGCACAGCCATTCGCACAGCCGACAGCCGGTGCATTTCTCCGGCGCGGTCATTTCAACGATGCGGTCGGCGTTCAGCGTGAGACAGCGCTCGGGGCAAAGCTTGACGCAGATCTCGCAGCTCTTGCACCAGGCGTCGGTGATCTCGAGCCGCGCCGTATAGGGCGCGTGCACCGGCGCAGGCCTCGTCGCGGCATCGCCGGCCGGCGGGGCGGTCCTGGCCTCGGCGATCCAGTTGCGGCCGAGTTCGAACGCGGCCGAGTTCACCGCGATGGTCTTCTTCGGCACGAAGCTGGTGACCGTCCGCTCCCATTCCGGCAGCGAGAATTCGAGCACGGTCGACAATGCGCCGAGCAGCACCACGTTGGCGGCGCGGTCGTTGCCGAGTTCTTCGGCCATCCGTGTCGCGTCGATCGCATAGGCCTCGGAGACATAGGCCGAGACCTGCTCGGCGGTCTCGGTGGAGTAGCGCAGCGGCGCGCCGAGCCGGCGGTTGAGGCAGGCGAAGGGCGGCACGATCCGCTTGGTGTCGCAGATGAATACGCCGGTGTCGCGCTTGAGATGCGGCAGCCAGCGCAGGCCCTCGGCCCATTCCAGCGCGATCAGCACGTCGACCTCGCCCTTGGCAATCGTCGGCGACCACACCCGCTGGCCGAAGCGGACATGGCTGAACACGGCGCCGCCGCGCTTGGCCATGCCGTGCACTTCGCTCTGCTTGACCTCGAAGCCGTGCGCCTGCGCCAACGCGGCCAGCACCTTGGACACCATGATCACGCCCTGCCCGCCGACGCCGACGATCAGCACGTTGAACGGCTCGGCCAGCGCCGCGTTGAACGCGACCGGCTCGCTGTCCGCATTCACAGCGATATTGCTCTGCTCGTTCATGACGTCACCGCCGGGCTCGCGATCTTGATGCAGTCGATGGTGCAGACCTGGGCGCACAGCGTGCAGCCGATGCACAGCGCCGGGTCGATCTTGACCCGGTGCCGGCCCTCGAACCATTCGTCGCTCCAGGTCAGCGCCGGGCAGCCGAGGTTCATGCAGGACTGGCAGGCGGTGCATTGGCTGGTGACGACCTCCAGCGGCGGGCCCTTGATCTTGATCGGATCGAGCACGCAGGGCCGGTTCGAGATCAGCACCGCGACGCCGCGATAATTGATCGCCTCTCGCAGCGCCTGATGCGTCGCGGCGAGATCGTAGCTGTCGACCGTCTTGACCCATTGCACGCCGCAGGCGCGGATCAGCGCTTCGTAGTCGATCTGCGGCGCCGGGTCGCCGCGCAGCGTCCGACCCGTGCCGGGATGCTCCTGGCCGCCGGTCATCGCGGTGATGTGGTTGTCGAGCAGCATCACGGCGATATTGGCCTGATTGTAGACCGCGTCGATCAGCGCCGGGATGCCGGCATGCAGGAAGGTCGAGTCGCCGATGGTGGCGACGATCGGCTTGGGCTCGCCGGCCTTGGCCATGCCGGTGGCGTTGCCGATCGACGAGCCCATCGACACGCAGGTGTCGATGCCGCGCAAGGGATCGAGCACCGCCAACGTGTAGCAGCCGATGTCGCCGGCGACGCGGGCGCCCGACGCGCGCACCGCCATGAAGCTCGACGTGTGCGGGCAGCCGGCGCACAGCACCGGCGGGCGCACCACCGGCTCCGGCACCCAGGCATTGAGCGACGGCGGCGCCGGCAGGATGCCGGCCTGCACCAGCCCGCCGCGCACCACTTCGGGCGAAAACTCGCCGGCGCGCGGGAAGAAGCGCTTGCCTTCGACCTTGATGCCGAGCGCGGCGATCTCCTTTTCAATCACCGGCTCCAGCTCCTCGACCACGAAGACGCGGTCGACCGAGGCGCAGAAGTCGCGCAGCAATTGTTCCGGCAGCGGCCACGACGCGCCGAGCTTCAGCACGGTGGCGTTGGGCAGCACCTCGCGCACATACGGATAGCAGGTGCCGGCGGTGATGATGCCGAAACTGCGGTCGCCGGCCTCCCATCGGGTGATCGCCGAAGCCGCGAAGTAGTCCTTCAGCTTGACCTCGCGCTCCAGCACCACCAGATGCCGGGCGCGGGCGTGGGCCGGGATCATCACGTTCTTCGACGGCTTCTCGACGAAGCCGCGCGAGGCGATTTCGGCGCGGGTACCGACCGTGACCGTGCTGCGGGTATGCGACAGCCGCGTGGTGCTGCGCACGATCACCGGCGTATCGAATTCCTCGGAGATGTCGAACGCCAGCCTGGTGAATTCGTAGGCCTCCTGCGCGTCGCTCGGCTCCAGCACCGGAACGCTGGCGAGCTGGCCATAGACCCGGCTGTCCTGCTCGTTCTGCGATGAATGAATACCGGGATCGTCGCAAACGATCAGCACCAGCCCGCCATTCACGCCGATATAGGTCGCCGTCATGAACGCATCGGCGGCGACGTTGAGCCCGACATGCTTCATCGCGCACAGCGCGCGGCTACCCGCGAACGAGGCGCCGATCGCGACGTCGAGCGCGACCTTTTCGTTGGTCGACCATTGCGCGTGCAGGTCCTCGGCCGGATAGGTCGCGAGATTTTCGAGAATTTCGGTGCTCGGCGTGCCCGGATATGCGGCGGCGACCCGGACGCCCGCCTCCCAGGCGGCGCGCGCGATCGCTTCGTTGCCGGTCAGCGGCCGCAACTCTTTCGCGTCGCTTTTCAGCGCCGTCGCGGCTTGCCAAGGTGTATGCATAACCAGCTCCCCCCAAGCGCACGCCGTTCCGGCGATCAGCTTTAAGGGGGCCTGTTTCCCAAATTTACCTTCCTTCGTATTTGCGCTAAGTCAACGGAGGCCGCGATCGCGATCATCACTAAGTCCGCACACTAATCATCGCACTGCGGAATTTGTGTTGCGTCAATTCGGTGCGGCGCAACGAGAACTACAGCTACGCAAGAACAGATCGCAATGCGGCTGCTAATCGGTTGCAGTCTTGACTGACAGTGAGGACGGAATGACGACGGTCCCGGACAAGCATGTCGAAGCGCGGATGGCCCGGATCGAGGCCGCGGTGCAACGCATGCAGCTCTTCATCGTGATGGTGGTCGGCATCGTCGCCATCCTGTGGTGTCTCGATTTTGCCGTGCGGATCAATCCGGACCCGGATTCGCCCGCGTGGTTCTACGGCGGACAGGCGGTCGGCGCGCTGATCGGCATGGCGATCGCCTTCGCCGTGGCGAAGCTGATCGGCTATCCGCTGGAGGTTCTGAAGCGCGCGTGAACCGTCGTGCGCCGCGCCTGCGCGACGTTTTTTCACGGCAGCGCCGCATCGGCAGCGGGGCCCATTTCGGCCTGAAAGCTGCTACAGTGTCGTTGGCGGATGGACGCCGCTGCGGGACGCAATGCCTCGAGTTTCCAAAAAAGTTGTGGCCGCCCCGCGAGTTGCGGGACGCAAGGCGGTCGTGAAGCGCGCGTTCACGCCGGCGCGCAAGGGCGCGTCGTCGGACGACATCATTCTGGCGTCACACAGCAGCACACCCGAAGCGTTCAAGACGATTGCCGGTACGTTGGTCGGGTTGATGGCGGCACAACAGCCCCCGGTATCGGACCGCGATCCCGTCGGCGTGCATCAGATGCGGATCGCGCTGCGCCGGATGCGCGCGGCGATCTCGATCTTCGCCGATCTCGTCCACGGCCCCGAGACCGAACGGCTCAAAAGCGAGATGAAGTGGCTGACCGGCAGGCTCGGACCGGCGCGCGACCTGCATCTGATGGACCTGAAACTGCGAGACATCAGCGATGTCGGGTCCGCGGCGTTCAGAAACCGGGTGGCTGCCGACCGCATCAGCGCGTTCGACGCGGCGAGCCGGACGGTCGTCAGCAAACGCTTCGGCAAGTTGCTCGACGATCTGCAATCCTGGATCGATGCGGGCGAATTCGCTCAGGCTTCGCATGACGTACCGGAGTCCGCCAAGAAATTCGCCAGGCACGTGCTGTCGCATCGTGCCGACCGACTGATCAGGAAACTCGACCGGCTCGACCAACTGGACGACGAGCAGCGCCACCGGGTCCGCATCGCGGCCAAGAAGCTTTACTACGCAGCCGGCTTCTTCCAGAGCCTGTTCACAGGCCCCCACAGCGGCAAGCGGCTCGCCCGCTTCCGCAAGCAACTGAAAAAACTGCTCGACGCGCTCGGCGCCCTCAACGACGCTGCGGTGCAGCGTGAGCTGGCGAGCCGCCCCGCAAACCAGCCGCGGCGCACCACCAAAGCCGATGCCACGGCGGCGCAGGATCTGGCGGCTGCCGACGACGAGGCCGCGCGCAAGCAGATGAAAGCCGCGGTCAAGGCCGCAACCAAGCTCGCGGACTCACCGCTTTTCGCTGATTGAGCAGCCGGTGACCACGCCGATGGATCCGATACAGCCAGACCCGCACCCTCTCGTCGACGCCGCCACGCATTCGCGTTTCGCCGTCACGCGACGGTGGCTTGCGCGGATTTCCGGCTGGTCGGCCAAGGCGACGTTCCGGATCAAGCGCGGACCGCCGGCGCTGACGATCGATGAGCTCGGCAAGAGCTGGGAGCTGAGCGCCGAACACCGCGCGACGCTGCTGCAGCTCGGCGCCACCAAGCCGGGCGCGGCGTTCATCGACGAGAAGGTCGGCAACATCAACCGCGCCGCGTTTCACCGCTCCGCCTTCGTGCTGAACGCGGTCACCCATCTGCTGTTCGTCGATCTCGCCGCGCAGCTGCTGCTGTCACTGCCCGAACTGAAGCTGGCGCTGGTCGCGCTCAATCTGCTGCTGGCGCTGGTGGCGCATCTGCAGATGCGCGAGAATTTTCGCAGCCTGCTCGCCGGCCCGCGCGCGCTGCCAAAGAAGCGGCGGCTATGGGGGCTGCTGTCGAACCCGCGCTACAACAAGGCGGTGAAGAAGAGCTCGAAGCCCTATGCGCGCAGCGCCTGGAAGGAGCAGACGCTGTACCGCAGCGCGTACTTCTTCAACGCCGCGACGATCTTCCTCGGCTCCCAATTCCTCCTGCCGCCGGAGCGGCTGATCTTTCCGTTCGGCTTCCTGGTCGGCAAGATCACCGGATTGATCACCACGCTGGTGGTGTTCTTCGACGGCTGGCGCGGCATCCGCGCCGGCGACGACGCGCGGCTGGCGCGCGAGCGCGAAGTCTCGGTGTATCGCAACCTGAAGATCTGAGCGCTCGCCGCGCGATGCGCGGACGTCAATGCGCGACGTCGTCGTGCTTGCCCCAGCTCAGATACAGGCCGATATCGCCGGGTAGGCCGTCGGGAAACTCCACCACGCGGGCGTTCAGCGTGAAGCCGTGCGGCCGCAGCTCGGCCTTCCAGCGCAGATAGATGTCCGCCGCCATGCCGCGCAGCGTCGACGGCCATTCCGGATCGGGCGCGTTGACGGCGCGGCCATGGTCGCTGCACAGCTCGGCCGGGAAGCGCAGCAGCAGATGTTCTTCATCGCCCTTCTTCGCGGTGGTGCGGGCGTTGTGCAACATGTGCTCCCAGGCTTCCTCGGTGAGATGCTGCGCCAGCATCTGCCCGGCCTGCCGATGGTGCTTTTCGTCGGCGATCCGTCTCGCCTCCCG
Source organism: Rhodopseudomonas sp. NSM (assembly GCF_052445935.1). Classification (NCBI taxonomy): domain Bacteria; kingdom Pseudomonadati; phylum Pseudomonadota; class Alphaproteobacteria; order Hyphomicrobiales; family Nitrobacteraceae; genus Rhodopseudomonas; species Rhodopseudomonas sp. NSM. Next base: position 111,336 of record NZ_JBQTCH010000004.1, read on the forward strand.
GCGCAGCTCTTCTTCGTGCCGCTCGTGCTCGACGCGCAGCGCCTGAAACGCCGACGCTGAGAACTCATCCTCGGCCGAATCGTGCGGCGGCGGCGCGCCATTGTGCCGATGGGCCAGCGCCTCGAGCTTGTCGGAGGCGATCGGGATCGCGCCGCCGTCGTCATGGACCGGATCGCGGACCGGAACGTGGCCGGGCCGGGCGAGAGTCTTGAGCAGATCGGCGCGGCTGACGATGCCGACCATCCGCCCCCCGCGAAGCACGGGCACCCGCTTGATCTTGTTCTCGAACAGAATGTCGGCGATCTCGGCCAGCGACACGTTCTCATCGACGGTGACGACGGGCGACACCATGATCTGCGCAGCGGTGCGGTGGTCGGACTTCAGCAGTTGCAGATAATCCGGATGCACCTCGCCACCCTCGGACAGGATCTGCAGCCACCAGTCCCGGCGCGCTTCCCGCGCCGTCTCGTCGCGTGGCATCAGGTCGCCCTCGCTGATGATGCCGAGCGGCACGCCGTGGTCGTCGACCACCGGCACCGCGCTGATGCCGCATTTCAGCAGCGTCTCCGCGACCGCGCGCACCGACGCATCGGGCGGCACCGTCACGATATTGGTGGTCATCACGTCCAGTGCTTTCATGCTCATGTCCCCTGCCGGAATGTCGCGGCGATTGCGCCGCAACCTACCTTCAGTTTCGATCGGATTGACGAATTCGGGACGACACAAGCGGCATGGCGTTGATGCCGGGCGCCCGCCCGGTCAGCACCATGGCGGTACCATGGCCAGCGGCCCGATCTTTGTCGGCCGGTTCGGCGACGGCCAGGATAACCGCCGCCCGCAGCGAGATCGGATCAAGTCCATCGATGTCATCGGGGCGGAATCATGCCGTTGTGGCGGGAGCGGGAACGTAATCGTCGGCGACAAAGCGGCCTTTGATCTGGATCACGCTACCGGAACCCATTCCGACCGGCGGCATTGAAGACCAGGCGGGTCGCGCAAAATCCAACGGGCGAGCCACCGGGAGCGAACATAAACCATACCCGATCGTGCAGCCCCGGCGGGCGATGACGCGGCCTGCTCAGCCATGCTACACATCGCCGGTCGGGTCGGAAGAGGTTTGATTTACCTCAACGCTGGCCGGCTGGTGCATGTTCTTTTGATTTTCGACAATGCGTTCCGCGGCGCACGCTATCTATACACGCGCGCCGCGCATGACAGGGATGGAAAGACATCGACATGGAGTATCTCTCCGCGATCGGGCCGCTTCTGATACTTATTGTGTTCGGCGGCGGCCTCGTCATAGTGGCCTATCTCGCGATCGATGACATGCTCACCCGCGGTGTCTCCTGGAAGGCCGGTTCGTTCTCCGCAACCCTGGCCTCGGTCACCGACAGACTGAAAGCGCTGCCACCCGGACCGGCCATCGTCGCCGCGGCAGTTCTCGCCGGTGCCGTCGTGGTGTACATGGCCGCCGGCAACCTCGAGCGGGCCCCGGGCGCGCCGGAAGCCGCCGTCGCAGACAGCGCCGCGCCGGCAGCCGAAGCCTCGGCACCAGCGCCGGCACCAGCGCCGGCCCCTGCTGCTCAGGCGGCGCCCCCTGCTGCCGCTCCGGCGCCAGCGGCCGCTCAGCCAGCAGCTCCAGCACCAGTTCCGGCACCCGCTGCAGCGGCAGCCCCGCCGCCTGCAGCGCCTGCACCGGACCAGAAGGCCCAGGCCGAACGGAAGTCCAGCGCGATGGCAAGCATGTCGGCCAATGGCGCGGTGCGCATGCTCACCTCGTCGAGCTGCGCATCGGACGGCTGCCCGCTGGCGTGCGGCGCCGACGAAATCCTCGCCTCGGCCTATTGCATCAGCGGCGGCGCCGCGCGGCTGGCCGATCAGCTTCAGGTCAAGGACGGCGTGGTGACGGCGAAATGCAGCCCCAGCGCCAACAGCATCTCGCTCGCCTGCGCCCGCAAGTAACAGTTCAACGACAGGTTCGTGACGACAAGAAAGCCCGGCGCCCGCGCCGGGCTTTCCGTTTGTTGGATCGGCGCGTTCGCACGGCCCTGGGTCCGTTCTGTTTCCGATGGAATCAGCACTGACGTTCGAGACACTCACCACAGGCACAACCCCGTGGTGAGGAGGCGCCGTCTCGAACCATGCGCCGCCGGCACTGCGCCGTCGCATCCTTCGCGACGCCCGGCTGCGCCCGGCTCCTCAGCGGCTGACCGAAAATGCAGGCAGCAAAATCGGTCGCTTGCGCAAGTCGTTCACTTCGCAATTCACTCCGTCATGGCCGGGCTTGTCCCGGCCATCCACGCCTTGCTTGCGGCGTCCGCTGCAGAATGTGGATGCCCGGCACAGGGCCGGGCATGACGAGTTGAAATGAAGTGCTCTACGGCGCTTCTCGGCAATTCGCCGCCCCGCGGGGCGGGACGGCGAGGCTGGTGCCGAAGGATCGATGCGAAGCCGGAGTGGCTGCCGCGCCTACTCCTTCTTTTCGATATTCCAGAACACCGGGGTCGCCGGGCCGGTGAGCACGCCGGTCAGATCCTTGCGCCAGACGCTCGGCGACGTGTACTGCCCGAGCGGGATGTAGATCACCTTGTCGTAGACTTCCTTCTGGATTTCCGCGGCGAGCTTCTTCTGCTCCTCCGGCGAGGTCGAGCGGGCGAACTTGTCGCGCAGCTCTTCGATCTTGGCGTCTTCCGGCCAGCCGAACCAGCCGCCGTTCTTGCCCCGGCCGCCGGTCGAAACATTGGCGATCGGGTTGAGAATGTCCGGGCCGGCCCAATTGGTGAAGAACATGTTCCAGCCGCCTTCCGCGGGCGGCTTCTGGCTGGCGCGCCGCGTCACCACGGTCTGCCAGTCGGTCGCCTGCACGTCGACCTTGAAGCCGGCCTCGCGCAGCAGTTGCGCCGCCACGATCGGCTGCGCCTTGAGCGAGACCACATCGCCCGGCGCCATCAGCGCCACCGGCGTGCCGTCATAGCCGGACTCGGCGAGCAGCTTCTTGGCCTCGGCCATGCCGTTGCCCTTCACCAGCGACTCGGAGCCGACATCGCTGGCCAACGGCGTGTTGCAACCGAACACGGCGCCGCAGATCTTGTAGTAATCGGGATTGCCGACCAGCGCGTCGAGCACCGGCTTCTGGCTCAACGCCAGGAACGCGGCGCGGCGGACCTTGAGGTTGTCGAACGGCGGATACAGGAAGTTCATCCGGCCGAGCGTCTGGAAGCCGAGCGGACTGAGCGTCTGGATCGTCAATTCGTTATCGGCCTTCAGCACCGGCAGCATGTCGAAGGACGGCGCCTCGATGAAATCGATGTCGCCGGACTGCAGCGCATTCACCGCGGTCTGCGCGTCCGGCATGGTGATCCATTCGACACGGTCGACCTTCACCACCTTGCCGCCCGAAGTCCAGCTCGGCGGCTCCTTGCGCGGCACGTAGTCGGTGTTCTTGACGTACACCGCCTTGACGCCCGGCTGGAACTCAGCGGCGACGAACTTGAAGGGACCGGACCCGATCTGCTCGGAGATCGCCTTGTCCGGCGAGGTTTCGGCCAGACGCTTCGGCATCATGAACGGCACCAGCGACGACGGCTTGCCGATCGACTCGAGCACCAGGCCGTAGGGCTCCTTCAGCTTCAGCGTGATGGTCTTGGCGTCGGTGGCCTCGAGGCTGGCGGTGAAGTCCATGAGCTTCTGGCCCATGCCGTCCTTCTGGCCCCAGCGCTTCAGCGAGGCGACGCAATCCTCGGCGGTGACCGGCTTGCCGTCGTGCCATTTCAGGCCGTCGCGCAATGTGAAGGTGTAGGTCAGCTTGTCGTCCGAGACCTTCCAGTCCGCCATCTGCGGCTGGACCTTGAAGTTGGAGTCCATCGCCAGCAGGGTGTCGTAGACCATGTAGCCGTGGTCACGCGTGATGTAGGCGGTCGTCAGACCGGGATCGGTGACGCGCAGGTCGGAATGCATCACCGCCTGAATGGTCGTGGCATCGGCAAACGCAGGCAGTGTCAGCGAAGCTGCTAGCGCCAGCGCCGGCAGCGCGAATTTCGACGCAGCTACTGAACGCAGCCAATGCGAAGTTCGGATCATTATGATTTCTCCTGGCGTGAAACTGACCAAACCCAGCTGATTGCTTGGGCAGCGTGAGAGACGATAGGGCATCAAGGCTCACGCATTGCGCGCCGCAACACCCTGATCGCAAAGACTTGCACCAAGCGTGCCAGGCGTCAATCTGCTCCCGCAGAGCAGCATGCGGCAGGCCGGGATGGCCGCTCGCGCATCTTTCACTTTACAAATTCACGCGCAGTCATTCTCGTAGCGCCAGCCAGAACCGTGAGTGTACGAATGAACCCAGCCAATTTGCCGTTCGATTCAGAAACAATGCTGCAGGGCCTGCGCGCCTGGGTCGAATGCGAAAGCCCGACCTGGGACGCCGCCGCCGTCGGGCGCATGCTCGACCTCGCCGCGCGCGACATGGCGGTGATGGGGGCGTCGATCGAACGCATCGCCGGACGGCAGGGCTTCGCCGGCTGCGTCCGCGCGCGCTTTCCGCATCCGCGGCAGGGCGAGCCCGGCATTCTGATCGCCGGCCATCTCGACACCGTGCATCCGGTCGGCACCATCGAGAAACTGCAATGGCGCCGCGACGGCAACAAATGCTACGGCCCCGGCATCTTCGACATGAAGGGCGGCAACTACCTGACGCTCGAAGCTGTTCGACAGCTCGCCCGCGCGTCGTTCACGACGCCGTTGCCGATCACCGTGCTGTTCACGCCGGACGAGGAAGTCGGTACGCCGTCGACCCGCGACGTCATCGAGGCGGAGGCTGCACGCAACAAATACGTGCTGGTGCCGGAGCCGGGCCGCCCAGACAACGGCGTCGTCACCGGCCGCTACGCGATCGCACGTTTCAATCTGACGGCGACCGGCAAGCCCAGCCACGCCGGCGCCACGCTGTCGTCGGGCCGGTCCGCGATCCGCGAAATGGCGCGGCAGATACTGGCGATCGACGCAATGACGACGGAAGACTGCACCTTCAGCGTCGGCATCGTGCACGGCGGGCAATGGGTCAATTGCGTCGCGACCACCTGCAGCGGTGAAGCGCTCAGCATGGCCAAGCGGCAGGCCGATCTCGATCGCGGCGTCGAACGGATGCTGGCGCTGTCCGGCAGCAGCAACGACGTCTCCTTCGAGGTCACCCGCGGCGTCACGCGGCCGGTCTGGGAGCCCGACGCCGGCACCATGGCGCTGTACGCGAAGGCATCCGCGATCGCCGAACAGCTCGGACTGAAGCTGCCGCACGGCAGCGCCGGCGGCGGCTCCGACGGCAACTTCACCGGCGCGATGGGGATCCCGACTCTCGACGGTCTCGGCGTGCGTGGCGCCGATGCCCACACGCTGAACGAGCATATCGAAGTCGATAGTCTGGCAGAACGCGGACGCCTGATGGCCGGACTGCTCGCGACTCTCGAATGAGTGTCGCCGGCGGCGGAACATTCATGCCATGCCGCGTTTCGTGGCATGGGAATTGCTGAATATTCTGGTGAAGATCACCGAACTTCGCTCACCGCAGGTCCAGACGATAATGACACACACCAGTCACCGAATAAGTTCTGCTAATCGGCACTCTGCATCAGCGATGGAGCCCCGATGCTCGGCTATCTGATCCGCCGCATCCTCGCGGCGATTCCGGTGATGGGCGTGGTCGCGCTCGTCGTCTTCCTGCTGCTGCGGCTGACGCCGGGCGATCCGGCCGCGATCCTCGCCGGCGACAACGCATCACCTGAACAACTCGCGCGCATCCGCGCGTCGCTCGGCCTCAACGAACCGCTCTACATCCAGTTCTTCACCTGGGTCGGCAAACTGCTGCACGGCGATCTCGGCGTCTCGCTGATTTCGCAGGTGCCGGTGCTGAAGATGATCAGCCAGCGGATCGAGCCGACGCTGAGCGTCGCGATCGCCACCATCATTCTCTCGATCGTCGTCGCGGTGCCGCTCGGCGTGGTCGCCGCGTGGAAGCACGGCACGTGGATCGACCGCTTCGTGATGGGGCTGTCGGTGATCGGCTTCTCGGTGCCGGTGTTCGTGATCGGCTATGTGCTGATCCAGATCTTCGCCATCGAGCTGCGCTGGTTTCCGGTGCAGGGTTTCCGAACGATGGCGCGCGGCTTCGGGCCGTATTTCGAGCGGCTGGTGCTGCCGACGCTGACGCTGTCCTTCATCTACATCGCGCTGATCGCCCGGATGACCCGCGCGGCGATGCTCGACGTGCTCGGCGAGGACTATGTCCGCACCGCGCGCGCCAAGGGCATCACCGAAAGCCGCGTGCTGCTGCGCCACGCGCTGCGCAACGCCGCGGTGCCGGTGATCACCGTGATCGGCACCGGCTTCGCGCTGCTGATCTCCGGCGTCGTCGTCACCGAGAGCGTGTTCAATCTTCCCGGCATCGGCCGCCTCACCGTCGACGCGGTGCTGGCGCGCGACTATCCGGTGATACAAGGCATGATCCTGCTGACCTCGGGCATCTATGTCGCCGTCAACCTGCTGATCGACGTGGCCTATACGCTGCTCGATCCGCGGATCAGATATTAGAGGCGCGCGATGGCCATCGATAGTCTCCCCGAATCCTCGATCCCGATCACGCGGCCGTTCGGACAGAGGTTCGAATTTCTGTACTCCAGCCCGATCATCGCCGCGGCGTCGATCTGCCTCGCGCTGGTCGTCGCCTCCGCGGTGTTCGCGCCGTGGCTCGCGCCGCATGACCCGCTGCTGCTGGCGCCGGCGCAGCGGCTGAAACCCGCCAGCGCCGAATTCCTGCTCGGCACCGACGCCTATGGCCGCGACGTGCTGTCGCGCATTCTCTACGGCGGCCGGATCTCGCTGCTGATCGGCGTCGGCGCCGCGATCGTCAGCATCGCGATCGGCCTCGTCATCGGCCTGGTTTCGGGCTTCTTCAAATGGATCGACGCCGTGATGATGCGGCTGATGGACGGCCTGATGGCGATCCCCAGCATCCTGCTGGCGATCGCCGTGGTGTCGCTGTCGGGCGCCAGTCTCACCACGGTGCTGATCGCGATCACCATCCCGGAAATCCCGCGCGTCGCGCGGCTGGTGCGCTCGGTGGTGCTGTCGGCGCGCGAGGAGCCCTATGTCGAGGCCGCGATCTCGCTCGGCTCCAGCCTGCCCAAGATCATGGTGAGGCATCTGATGCCCAACACCGTGGCGCCGCTGATCGTGCAGGGCACCTATATCTGCGCCTCGGCGATCCTCACCGAAGCGATCCTGTCGTTTCTCGGCGCCGGCATCAGCCCGGAGACGCCGACCTGGGGCAACATCATGGCCGAGGGCCGTGCGCTGTTCCAGATCAAGCCGTCGCTGATCTTCTGGCCCGGCGTGCTGCTGTCGATCGCTATCCTCAGCGTCAACCTGATCGGCGACGCCGCCCGCGACGCGCTCGATCCACGGATGAAACAGCGGGAGAGCGCGCGATGACGGCCGAGTTTTCCTCTCGTGTCCCGGACGCGGTGCGGCGCGAAGTGCCGCGCCGCAGATCCGGGACCCCGGTTTCGCAGCCGAACGACCGGGACCCCGGATCAGCAGCGCACCACGCCGTAAAAACGGCGCGCTGCGCCGCATCCGGGGCACAGACTCATCGCAAGCGAGCAATGCGGACATGACCGACAACGTTCTCGAGATCGACAACCTCATCGTGCAGCTCGGCAGGAGCGGCGACGGCGACAAGGTGATCGACGGAATTTCGCTATCGGTGCGGCCCGGCGAGACGATGTGCCTGGTCGGCGAAAGCGGCTCCGGCAAATCGGTGACGTCGCTGGCCACGATGGGGCTGCTGCCGAAAGGCGTGCTGCATGCCACCGGCGGCGAGATCCGGCTCGCCGGCGAGAACGTGCTCGCCGCCAGCGAGCGGCGGCTGCGCCAGTTGCGCGCCTCCAGGATGGCGATGATCTTTCAGGAGCCGATGACCGCGCTCAATCCGGTGGTGCCGGTCGGCAAGCAGATCGACGAGGTGCTGCGCTTCCACACCGATCTGGGCGCCCGCGCCCGCCGCCAGCGCATCCTGGACATGATGGAGCAGGTCCGCCTGCCGGAGGTCGAGCGGATCTTCGCGTCCTATCCGCACCGCCTCTCCGGCGGCCAGCGCCAGCGCATCATGATCGCGATGGCGCTGGTGCTCGAACCCAAATTGCTGATCGCCGACGAGCCGACCACCGCGCTCGACGTCACCACCCAGAAGCAGATCCTGACGCTGATCCGCGAATTGCAGCAGGCGCACGGCACCGCGGTGCTGTTCATCACCCACGACATGGGCGTGGTCGCCGAAATCGCCGACCGCGTCGCGGTGATGCGGCACGGCCGGCTGGTCGAGACCGGGGCGCTCGACGCCGTGCTGCGGCGGCCTGCGATGGACTACACCCGCAATCTGCTGTCGGCGGTGCCGAGCCTGGTGCCGCGGGCGCCGCGCGAGGCCAGCCGGCTGCCGGTGGTGCTCGAAGCCAACGAACTCGGCAAAGTGTATCGCGAGCGTTCCTTCCTCGGCGGCCGACGCGAAGTGGTGGCGGCCAAGGACGTGACGCTGACGCTGCACAAGGGCCGCACGCTCGGCATCGTCGGCGAAAGCGGCTCCGGCAAATCGACCGTGGCGCGCTGCATCGTCCGGCTGATCGATCCGACCTCGGGCGGCATCCGCCTCGCCGGCCGCGAAATCTCCGATCTGTCGCGGCGGCTGCTGCGGCCGCACCGCAAGAAGATCCAGATCATCTTCCAGGACCCGTATCGCTCGCTCAATCCGCGCGTCAGCGTCGGCGAGAGCATCGCCGAGGGGCCGATCAATTACGGCGTGTCGCGCGCCGACGCGATGGAGAAGGCGCGGCAATTGCTCGAACTGGTGCATCTGCCGGCGGACGCGATCTCGCGCTATCCGCACCAGTTCTCCGGCGGCCAACGCCAGCGCATCGCGATTGCCCGCGCGCTGGCGCTCGATCCCGACGTGCTGGTGGCCGATGAAGCGGTGTCGGCGCTCGACGTCTCGGTGCAGGCCCAGGTGCTCGACCTGCTCGACGAGATCCAGACCCGGCTCGGCATCGCGCTGCTGTTCATCACCCACGATCTGCGCGTCGCAGCCCAGATCTGCGACGACGTCGCGGTGATGGAGAAGGGCGTCGTCGTCGAGCAGGGCCCGGCCGCCGAGGTGCTGACCAATCCGAAACAGGCCTACACCCGGCAACTGCTCGAAGCCGCCCCCGGCCGCGGCTGGGATTTCGCGAATTTCCGCCCGGTGAGCGAGGCGCCGGTCGTGGCGGTGAGTTAAGTATCCACCCCTTCCCGAGTCATTCCGGGGCGCGCGTAGCGCGAACCCGGAATCTCCCTTTTCACCACCTCTGGATTCCGGGTTCGCTCACTGCGTGAGCGCCCCGGAATGACGGAGCAAGACAACCAAGAGACAACCATGACCCGTATCGCCGTCGGCGGCTTTCTGCACGAGACCAACACCTTTGCGCCGACCAAGGCGACATGGGACGATTTCGTCCATGGCGGCGGCTGGCCGGCGATGACCACCGGCGCCGAGGTGCTGAAGGTGATGCGCGGCATCAATGTCGGGCTCGCCGGCTTCGTCGAGGACGCCGAGAGCAAGGGCTGGGATCTCGTGCCGACCATCGCCTGCGGCGCCAGTCCCTCCGCGCATGTCTCCGAGGACGCGTTCGAGCGCGTCGTCAAAGCAATGATCGACGGCATCGCCGCTGCCGGGCCGCTCGACGCGGTGTATCTCGATCTGCACGGCGCCATGGTCACCGACCATCTCGACGACGGCGAAGGCGAGATTCTCGCCCGCGTGCGCCAGGTGATCGGCCCCGATCTGCCGCTGGTGGTCAGCCTCGACCTGCACGCCAACGTCACGCCGGCGATGATCGCGCACGCCGATGCGCTGATCGCCTACCGCACCTATCCGCATGTCGACATGGCCGACACCGGCCGCGCCGCGGCGAAGCACCTCGATCTGCTGCTGCAGAGCGGCGCGAAGTACGCCAAGGCGTTCCGGCAATTGCCGTTCCTGATTCCGATCTCGTGGCAATGCACCTTCGATGAGCCGACCAGGGGCATCTACGGCAAGCTCGCGGCGCTGGAGAGCGACGCGGTGCCGACGCTGTCGTTCGCGCCGGGCTTTCCCGCCGCCGATTTCCCCGATTGCGGACCGAGCGTGTTCGCCTATGGCCGGACGCAGGCCGACGCCGACGCCGCGGCCGACAAGGTCGCCGCGCTGGTGATCGGCCACGAGAATGATTTCGACGGCACCATCCATTCGCCCGACGACGGCGTGCGTCTGGCGATGGAGATCGCCAAGACCGCGGCCAGGCCGGTGATCATCGCCGACACCCAGGACAATCCCGGCGCCGGCGGCGATTCCGACACCACCGGGATGCTGCGCGCATTGGTGCGAAACGACGCGCAGCGCGCCGCGATCGGCGTGATCTACGATCCGGCGTCGGCGCAGGCCGCGCATGCCGCGGGCATCGGCGCGACCATCAGGCTCGCGCTCGGCGGCAAGTCGGGCATCGCCTGCGACGCGCCGTATGAAGAGAGCTTCGTCGTCGAGCGCTTGTCCGATGGCCGCTTCGTCGCGCCGGGTCCTTATTATGGCGGCCGCGAGATGGAGATGGGGCCGTCGGCGTGCCTGCGCATCGGCGATGTCCGAATCGTCGTCAGTTCGCACAAGGCGCAGCTCGCCGATCAGGCGATGTACCGCTATGTCGGCATCGAGCCGACCGAACAGGCGATCCTCGTCGTCAAGAGTTCGGTGCATTTCCGCGCCGACTTCCAGCCGATCGCGGAGCAACTGCTGATCTGCGCCGCGCCCGGCGCGATGCCGGCCGACACCGCATCGTTGTCCTGGACGCGGCTGCGTCCGGGCATCCGCGTCAAACCGAATGGACAGCGGTTCGTCGGTCGAACTAACAGATGATTGACGTCAACTCCGCATGACTCGTCGCGCGTCTCAAACGAGACGTGGCGATGCGTACAAGTACGGATTTTTGCTGTGTCTGCGCTCTGCGTGAACACACTTCGATACCGTTTTTCTGATTAGTTTCATTTCGACGTCGCTGCGCTGGAACCAGACGAGTTCCACGCCATTTGCTCCTCAGATTTAATCGTCGAGGGCACTCAAAATGTCGGTCGTCAGCGAAGACCTTCTTCACCGAACCAATCAGAGCTACGCGCGCTCGAGCCTCGCCAATCCGGTCGGAGGCACACGGGCCGATATCGTCGCCAAAGTCGGGCGACTGGCGACCTACTCCCTTGGAGTTTCGTCGGGCGACGATACGACGCGGCCGCTGCTGCTGGTGCACAGTGTGAATGCCGCCGGCTCGGCTTTCGAAATGAAGACGCTGTACGACCACTACGCCAAGCATCGTCCTGTTCATGCGTTCGACCTTCCGGGCTTCGGCCAGTCGGACCGCGACGATCGTGAATACACCGCGCGGATGATGACCGACGCAGTGCACGCGGCAGTCGCGCGCGTGCAGGAGGTGCACGGGCAGCAGCCGATCGACGTCCTGGGGCTGTCGCTGTCGTGCGAATTCGTCGCCCGCGCGGCGGCCGAGAAGCCCGAGGCATTCGCCACCCTCGGCCTGATCAGCCCGACCGGTTTCGAAGGCAAGGCGCGCGACGCGCGCGTCCCGACCACGCGCGGCCAGTCGTGGCTGCTGAGCACGCTGCGCTTCCGGTTGTGGGATGAAGGCTTCTTCAAATTGCTGACGGCGAAGCCGGTGATTCGCAAATTTCTCGAGAAAGCCTGGGGATCGAAGAACATCGACGAGTCGATGCTGGAATATGACTACCATACTACCCACCAGCCCGGCGCACGCTATGCCCCGTACTACTTCGTGGCCGGCTTTATGTTCAGCAAGGACATTCTGAGCATCTACGAATCGCTCCGCCTTCCGGTCTGGATGGCGCACGGCGTCCGCGGCGACTTTGTGGATTATCGCCACAAGAGTCGTGTCGCCGGGCGATCGAACTGGACCATCGTGAAGTTCGATGCCGGCGCGATGATGCACTTCGAGGTGCTCGATCAGGTCGTTCGTTCGTACGATCAGTTCCTCGCTTTGTCAGCAGCGCCTGACGCCACCGTCGTCAGCGCCTGACAATCGGGGAGCGCCGCACGCATATGTGAAGCGGCGCTCCCTGGGATCAGTACATGGATCTGGTTTTCAAGTTGCATTCAGCGTCGCGAACGCTGTTAATTGCCGATGCAAGTCATGAGTTGAATTGCCGGACGACGAAGCACCACATGCGGAGGTGTTGAACGAGAATGAACTACGCAAGACTACTGACCGGCCCGACCGGTCACGACGAATCACCGGCGCATCCACTGACGCACCACGAAATCCTCGGATTGGTGCAGCCATTCACACGCCGCGACTTTCACGTCGATCTTGCCGCCAGCGATCGGATCAATCGGCGGCTGATCTTCAAGCCGGTCACGCATGACGAGGCCGATCACGCCGGAATCGACGCCAGCGAGATCCTGCAACTCGACAATCCGCGACCCGGCTTCAGCGTGCTGACGCGAACGCTGACGCTTGCAAGCGGCCTGGTGGCGACCCTCGAAACCCAGGGCGACGATCCCGCCGCCCTGCTGGCGCGGATCGAGACCGTGCTGCCGCAGCAGCAGTTTCGCTCGGTCGACGGCACGACCGTTGCGCTGAGCTATCGGCTGGTTCCGATCGGTAACGAGACCGGACAACCGTCAGCGGTGCATCGCGAGCTGTTGCGCGGCGAAGCCGAAATCGCAGGCTTCACCCTGGCGCTGCGTCCGGCCCAGGTCAAAGGCTATCCGGTCGAGATCGACATCACCCCGAAGACCGCCGACGCCGAATTGCCCGAGGATCTGCTCGCCGTGATCGGCTGGTCATGGTCGCCGCTGCGGAGAAAGAAAGCGGGCTGGACCGGCAAGATCAAGGTGCGCGGCCGCGAGCCGGAGCTGAGCCGGGCGATCGAGGCGCGGCTGGAGAAGACGGTGGCGCATCTGACCCACACCCTGGCGCGGCCGCCCGCTGCGTATCACGATGCGATGGTGCGGGCGCGGTGGGGCGTAACCCTGCGGCGCGCTGGCCCTCTGCTGTTTTTCGGCGGCCTGATCGCGGGCTCGGCGAGCCTGACGCTGGTCGACATCCCCCAGGACTCGATCTTCAACCTGCTGCTGATGGGTGCGCCGCCGCTGCTGATGTTCGGTGCCTTCGGCATGCGCGATACGCCGTCGCTGGAGATCCCGCCGTTCCCGCGCCGCATCGCGCGCGCCGCGTGGCAACCGCAGACCGGGACTGCGGCGCCGGAGACTCTCGACGTTCGTCCGACCTGAGCGAGGATTCGATCGATGCACGGCAACCCCATGAACATTCCTCCGGTCTCGATCGCTGCGGCGAAGGCGGCACTGATCGAGCAATATGCCGAGCCGACGCTGCGTCGGCGCGCGTCGATGCTGTGGGGGACGCGCGGGGTCGGCAAGTCGTCGGTGGTGCGCCAGGTCGCCGAGCACTACAAAGTGCCGCTGGTCGATCTGCGCCTCACCACGATCGAGCCGGTCGATATCCGCGGCGCGATTTACGCCGACGAGAATCTCGCCAAGACGGTGTGGTTTCCGCCCGAATTCCTGCCGTCGCCCGACCAGCGCGAGGGTCTGCTGTTTCTCGACGAGCTCACCGCCGCCGATCAGCGGCTGCAGATCTCGGCCTATTCGCTGATCCTCGATCGCCGCGTCGGCAATTATCAACTGCCCGACGGCTGGCTGGTGGTCGCCGCCGGCAATGCCAGCTTCCACGGCGCGATCAGCCACGACATGGGCACGGCGCTCGCCGACCGCATGTTCCACTTCAACGTCCAGACCGCGATCGACGCCTTTCTGAGCCACGCCATGGCGCGTGAATTCGCGCCGGAAGTGATGGCCTATCTCAAGATCCGCCCGGACAAGCTCGATGACACCCAGGCGCAGCTCGCCGGCGATCATCTGATCGGCGCCAGCCCGCGCGGCTGGGAGGATATCTCCAACGTGCTGAAATCCGGGCTGTCCGATCCGGCCAAGCGGCTGTTCGTGCAGGGCCGGATCGGCGCCGCCAATGCGGCGGAGTTCTTCGGCGTGCTGCGCGAGATCAGGGCCGGGGCCGACGTGGTGCGGCTGCTGGCGGCGCGGCCGGGCCCGGAGACCGCCGCACTGCTGCCGAAGACGCTGGATGCGCTCTACGGCATGCTGTACGGCCTGCTCGCCGCCTGCTCCGATCAGCCGACACTGGCGCGCGCGCTCGAAATCATCGAGCAGTTGCCGGATATCCGCGGCAACGTCCCGCTGCCGATCCGCGAGGCGCAGACGCTGGCGATGGAGCTGCTGATGCAGCGCGCGCTGGAGAACGGCCTCGAGGCCGCGATCTTCGACAGCCCGGCCTACGCCCGCTACGGCGAGCGCCGGCAGATGGACATGCAGGATGCCTGAGGCCGCCGCGCTGTATTGCCACCGCGGAACCCGCGCCATCCAGCGCATGGTCGAGTTCGCGCCGTCCACCGGCGGGCTGGCGCTGTGGGTGCGGCATCAGGACCTGCCGGCCGACAGCGACGCAGCGACGGTGGCGTTCACCGACGGCACCGTGGTGTATTACGGCGCCGCCTTCGACAAGCTGCCGCTGCCCGAACAGGTCGGCCTCGTCGCCCACGAGGTGCTGCACATCGCGCTGCGCCATCCGCAGCGCTTCGTCGAGCTGCAGCGCGTGATCGGCGATGTCGACCTCGAATTGTTCAACATCTGCGCCGACGCCATCGTCAACTCGACGCTGGCGCATCTGAGCTGGCTGACGCTGCCGGAAAAGTCCGTGATGCTCGAGCAGATCCTCGCCAAGGCGCTGAGGCGCGAGCAGGACGCCGAGGCGGCGCTGCTGGAATGGGACGTCGAGAAGCTGTATCGCGCGATCGACGATCGCGACAGCGACGGCAACAACGGCAAGTCGAAATCCGGCAACAAGTCGCAGTCCGGC
Source organism: Rhodopseudomonas sp. NSM (assembly GCF_052445935.1). Lineage (NCBI taxonomy): Bacteria > Pseudomonadati > Pseudomonadota > Alphaproteobacteria > Hyphomicrobiales > Nitrobacteraceae > Rhodopseudomonas > Rhodopseudomonas sp. NSM. The sequence continues at coordinate 126,362 of NZ_JBQTCH010000004.1, forward strand.
TCCGAGGCCGATGCGTCCGGCTCCGGCGGCCGCGATCAGTCCCAGTCGCAATCCAATTCCGAACAGCAAAGCGCCGAGCAGCGCGCCGACGGCGCCCGCTCCGCCAAGGTGCGCGAACTCGGCGCCGGCAGCGCCCGCGATCTGGTGCCGAATCCGGAATCGCAATCGGCGCCGGAACACGAAGCCGAGCACGCCCGCGAATGGAGCGAGCGGATCCTGCGCGGCCACGCCGGCGACGGCGCGTTCTCGATGCTGCGCGCGCTGATCGCCGATCTGCCGCGCACCCGCACGCCGTGGGCGCAGGTGCTGCGCGTCCAGCTGGCGCGCGGGCTGGCGCGAAAGCCGTCGCTGACCTGGTCGCGGCCGGCGCGCTCCTACATCGCCAATCAGGGCCGCGCAGGCATTCACCGGATGCCGTTCGAGCCGGGGTTCAGCGCGAGCAAGAACGAGCCGCGGCTGGCGCTGATCATCGACGTCTCCGGCTCGATCGACGATGGATTGATGGAGCGCTTCGCGCGCGAGATCGAAACCATCATCCGGCGGCAGGAAGCGGGGCTGGTGCTGATCATCGGCGACGAGCGGGTGCGCCAGGTCGAGTTCTTCGAGCCGGGCCGTCGTTTCGTGCTGAGCGAGATCGAATTTGGCGGCGGCGGCGGCACCGACTTCACCCCGCTGCTGGCCGAAGCCGACCGCCACAGACCGGACATCGCCGTGGTGCTGACCGATCTCGAAGGCCCGGCCGATTTCAAGCCGCGCTGGCCGGTGATCTGGGCGGTGCCGGAGAATTACTCACATGCCGTGCAGCCGTTCGGCCGGCTGCTCGCGTTGAGCTGATCGAGGCCACGGCGCGGAAGAACGGCGCGGAAGACAGGAGCTCGACATGCTGCAGATCACCGGAGTTCCGGATGCGTGCGATAATCTGTCGCCGATCCCGATGGAATGCGACGCGTCGTTTCTGCCGGTCTCGGGAGAGCTGCCGCGCGAGCTCAACGGCACGCTGTATCGCAACGGCGCCAACCCGCAATTCGCCTCGCCGAACGCGCATTGGTTCTTCGGCGACGGCATGCTGCACGCCTTCCGCCTGGAGAACGGCCGCGCCTCCTATCGCAACCGCTGGGTCCGCACCCCGAAATGGCTGGCCGAGCACGAAGCCGGCCGGCCGCTCTACGGCGAGTTCAATCTCAAGCTGCCCGACGCGCCGCGCTCGGCGCCCGACGACGGCAACGTCGCCAACACCAACATCGTGTTCCACGCCGGCCGGCTGCTGGCGCTGGAAGAGGCGCATCTGCCGATGCAGATCGAACGCGACACGCTGGAGACGCGCGGCTATTGCGATTATGGCGGCGCGCTGAAGGGGCCGTTCACCGCGCATCCGAAGATCGATCCCGTCACCGGCGAGATGCTGTTCTTCGGCTACAACGCCGCCGGGCCGCTGAAGCGCACGATGTCGTTCGGCGCGATCGATGCGTCGGGTCAGGTGACGCGGTTCGAGCACTTCAAGGCGCCCTACGCGGCGATGGTGCACGACTTCATCGTCACCGAGCACTACGTGCTGTTTCCGATCCTGCCGCTGACCGGCAGCCTCTGGCGCGCGATGCGCGGCCGGCCGCCTTATGCCTGGGACCCCGGCAAGGGCTCTTACGTCGGAGTGATGAAGCGCACCGGCACGACCCGCGACATCCGCTGGTTTCGCGGCGATGCCTGCTTCGTGTTCCACGTCATGAATGCGTGGGAGGAGGGGACAAAGATCGTCGCCGACGTGATGCAATCCGAGGAAGCGCCGCTGTTCACCCATCCCGACGGCCGCCGCACCGATCCGGAGAAGGGCCGCGCGCGGCTGTGCCGCTGGAGCTTCGACCTCGCCGGCAACACCAACGCATTCAAGCGCAGCTATCTCGACGACATCAGCGGCGAATTCCCGCGGATCGACGAGCGCCGCGCCGGCCTGCGCAGCGGCCACGGCTGGTACGCCTGCGCCAGCCCGGAGACGCCGATGCTCGGGATGCTCACCGGGCTTGTGCATGTCGACGGCAACGGCCATCGCCGCGCGCGCTATCTGCTGCCGACCGGCGACACCATCGGCGAGCCGGTGTTCGTGCCGCGCAAGCCGGATTCGGCGGAAGCCGATGGCTGGCTGCTGACCGTGATCTGGCGCAGCTGCGAGAACCGCAGCGACCTCGCGGTGTTCAACGCCGCCGACGTCGCCGCCGGCCCGATCGCCCTGGTGCAGCTCGGCCACCGCGTCCCGGACGGCTTCCACGGCAATTGGGTGGCGGCGGGGTGAGCGTGGTCCGGCGCCCAAGGCGGCGTCCAGGGCGCCGGCCGCACCCACCCACACGGAACCGTTCTATTCCTTGAGCAGGCGGCGATAGTAAGTACTTCGATCGATTCCGAGCCGGCGCGCGGCGCGCGACACATTTCCGCCGCTCGCCTCCAGCGCCAGCTGCAGCGCCGAGCGGGTCTGCGCCGCGAGCGACGGCACCGGCGGTGGATCGAGCGGGGCCTCGCCCGGCGAGCCGACGGCCGCGCTGATTTCAGCCGGCAAGGCGGAGACCTCGACCGGATGGCCCGGCTCGCCCAGCACCAGCAGCGCGCGCAGCGTGCCGACCAATTGCCGGAAATTGCCCGGCCAGTCATAGCCGGCAAGCCGGCGTTCGACCTCTTCCGACAATTGGACGCCGGCCGCCTCGCCGCCAAGCTGACGCCACACGCCGCGGATCAGCGCGAGCCGGTCCGGATGATGGCGCACCGGCGGCCGTTCAACGACGTATTGGGCGATGCGAAAATACAGGTCCTGCCGAAACGCACCGGCGGCCAGCAGCGTCCCGAGCGACTGATGCGTCGCACAAATCAGCGCGAAATCGACCGGCACCGGGCGACCGCCGCCGAGCGGCGAGACGTGCTTGTCCTGGAGCACCCGCAGCAGGCGGCTCTGCAGCGATAACGGCATATCGCCGATCTCGTCGAGAAACAGCACGCCTCCGTCGGCCTGGCGCAGAAGGCCGGGCGCGCCCTGGCGCCGCGCCCCGGTGAACGCGCCGGCCTCGTAGCCGAACAGCTCCGACTCGATCAGGCTCTCCGGCAGCGCCGCGCAGTTCACCGGCACGAACGGTTTGTTGCGCCGCTCGCTTTCGGCGTGGATGCGGCGTGCGAACACGTCCTTGCCGGAGCCTGTCTCGCCAAGAAGTAGCAACGGGATACCCGCATTCACCAGACGCACGGAACGCGACAGCGACGCCAGCATTTCCGGCCCGAGGATCGGCTCGATCTCGCCCGCCGGTGTCGGCCGCGCTGCCGGAGCGGACATCACCGCCCTGCCGCGGGAGGGCCGCCTGCGCGCGTCGACGAGGCGGCCGAACAGCCGCGTGCCTCCGGGCCCGCGCAAAGGCTGGATCTGATCCGAGGGCCGTATCCCCGGCAGCACCGCCGGCAGTCTCGTCCGGTCGAGCGACGACCAATCGAGCCTCATCAGCTCCAGGCCGTGACGATTGGCGCCGACCAGCACACCATCGGCGAAAGCCAGCACGCCCTCGCGCGGGGTGCCGACCAGCGCGCGGTCCGCGTGGAAACGCAGCATCATGCAATGCTCGAACCCCTCGGTAAAGAAGCGGTGCTCGATCTGCTCGGCGGCAAGCCGCATCAGGCCGAGCGCATGAACATGCCGAATAGCCGCGGGCCCGGTCATGTCGAGCGCCCCTGCCACCTCGCCACGCGGATTGATCAGCGGCGCGGCGGCACAGGCCAGAATTTGGTGGCGTTCGAAGAAATGCTCCGCACCGTGAACGGCGATCGGCTGACGCTCCACCAGCGCCGTGCCGATCGCGTTGGTCCCGGTGGCGGCCTCGTTCCACGACACGCCGGGCCGCAGCGCCACCTGGGCGGCGCGCCCTGCAAAGGCCCCGTCGCCGACCATATCGAGGACCACGCCAGCGGTGTCCGTGAGAATCACGACGCTGCCGGTCAGGCGCGCGTCGTTTTGCAGTGCGTCGAGTTCCGGTCTGGCGAGACGCCCGAGCCGCTCGTGGAATTCTTGTAGTTCGCGCAACTCACGCGCGGTCGGCGGCTCGACCGAGGGCGAGCGGCTGGCGTCGAGACCATGGCCGGCGCAGCGCTCCCACGAACGCAGGATCGGAGCGGCCAGCATTCCCTCGACGGAGCGTCCTTCGCCGAAGAAACGACGGCGCGCGACAAAGACAGCATCACCATTTGATGCGAGCGACATGGGCGTCTCCGGGGTGTTGGATTCTGCAACAGGTGTTGCGCCCAACTGATCGCAGTATCACACGCAGTCGCGCGCGCTGTCCATAGATCACAGCCCGGCGCCCGACCGCTGCAAATAGAATCCTCCCAGCTTTATCAACGAGCTGATTGAATCGTGGACGATCCGCCGCACCGTCGCGCGCGGCTGGCACGCATTGTGCGTAGTTCTGCCCGCTTCAACAGTGGGAGGAAGCCATGAACATCATCACAACTATACATCCGGAAGTCGGCTCGGTTTTCAAGGCGAGATACGGCAACTTCATCGGCGGCCGCTGGGTCGACCCGGTCGATGGGCGGTACTTCAACGACACGACGCCGATCACCGGCGCAAAGCTCACGGAGATTCCGCGCTCGCAAAAAGAAGATATCGAGCTTGCACTTGATGCAGCGCACGCGGCGAGTCCGGGCTGGGCCAGGACGACGACGACGGAGCGGTCACTCATTCTCAATCGCATCGCCGACCGCATGGAGGCGAATCTCGACCTGCTTGCGACCGCGGAGACGCTGGACAACGGTAAACCGATCCGCGAGACGCGGGCCGCAGACCTGCCGCTCGCGATCGATCACTTCCGCTACTTTGCGGGCGCGCTCCGCGCCCAGGAAGGCTCGGTCTCGGAGATCGATCACGACACGATCGCTTACCATTTTCACGAACCGCTCGGCGTCGTCGGGCAGATCATCCCGTGGAACTTTCCGCTGCTGATGGCCGCCTGGAAGGTGGCGCCGGCAATCGCCGCCGGAAACTGCGTGGTGCTCAAGCCGGCCGAGCAGACTCCGGCCTCGATCCTGGTGTGGGCCGAACTGATCGCCGACCTGCTGCCGCCGGGCGTCCTCAATATCGTCAACGGGTTCGGGATCGAGGCCGGCAAGCCGCTGGCGTCGAGTCCGCGGATCGCCAAGATCGCCTTCACGGGCGAGACCTCGACCGGACGACTGATCATGCAGTACGCCAGCGAGAACCTCGTTCCGGTCTCGCTCGAACTCGGCGGCAAGTCGCCCAACATCTTCTTCTCCGACGTGGCGGCGGAGGACGATCCGTTCTTCGACAAGGCGATCGAAGGCTTCGTGATGTTCGCGCTCAACCAGGGCGAGGTGTGTACCTGCCCGAGCCGCGCGCTGGTGCAGGAATCGATCTACGACCGCTTCATGGAACGCGCACTCGCCCGTGTCGCCGCGATCCGGCAGGGCGACCCGCGCGACCCGGCCACCATGATCGGCGCGCAGGCGTCGCAGGAACAGCTCGAGAAGATCCTGGCCTACATCGAAATCGGCCGCCAGGAAGGCGCCGAGCTGCTGGCCGGAGGCGGGCGCGCGACGATGCCCGGAGAGCTCGCGGGCGGTTACTACGTCAATCCGACCGTCTTCCACGGCCACAACAAGATGCGCATCTTCCAGGAGGAGATCTTCGGCCCGGTGGTGTCGGTCACGACCTTCAAGGACGAAGACGAGGCGGTGGCGATCGCCAACGACACACAATACGGTCTCGGCGCCGGCGTCTGGACCCGCGACGGCACCCGCGCCTACCGGTTCGGGCGCGCGATCGCGGCCGGCCGGGTGTGGACCAACTGTTACCACGCCTACCCGGCCCACGCCGCCTTCGGCGGCTACAAGCAGTCCGGCATCGGGCGCGAAACCCACAAGATGATGCTCGATCACTATCAGCACACCAAGAACCTGCTGGTGAGCTACGGCACCGGGCCGCTCGGCTTCTTCTGATGCGCGACTAAGCGCATCGACGGCGGCGCGCGGCACCTGGCCGTGACGATTCCGGACGGCAGTGTTCTCACACTGCCGTCCGGGCAGCAGGGCATGTGCCCTGCGAAACGGGGCGCGTTCGTGTCCGGCCGCAAGCGTTCGGTCGGGCCGCGCTTCGACAACCGACCAACAATGAAACCCAAGGAAGGAAACACCATGACCGCAACGACCTTTTTCATCCCCTCTCTCAATCTGTTCGGCGCCGGATGCGTCTCCAGCGCTGCCGACCACGCCAAAGCACGCGGCTTCAAGCGCGCGCTGATCGTCACCGACCAGTGGCTGCACAAGCTCGGCATCGCGGACCAGATCGCCTCGATGCTGATCGAGCGCGACGTCACCAGCGTCATCTTTCCCGGCGCGAAGCCGAACCCGACCATCAGGAACGTCGAGGACGGGCTCGCTTTGCTGAAGCAGGAGGACTGCGACTGCGTGATCTCGCTGGGCGGCGGCTCGTCCCATGATTGCGCGAAAGGCATCGCGCTCACCGCCACCAACGGCGGCAGCATCAAGGACTACGAAGGCGTCGACAGGTCGGCGAAGGCACAGCTTCCGCTGATCGCCGTCAACACGACGGCCGGCACCGCCAGCGAGATGACCCGCTTCTGCATCATCACCGACGAGGAACGCCAGGTGAAGATGGCGATCGTCGACCGGCATACGACGCCGATCCTCTCGGTGAACGATCCGGTGCTGATGCTCGGCAAGCCTGCCGCGCTGACGGCCGCCACCGGCATGGACGCGCTGACGCACGCCATCGAGGCCTATGTGTCGATCGCCGCGACGCCGATCACCGACGCCTGCGCGCTGAAGGCGATGTCGATCATCTCGAACAGTCTGCGCACCGTCGTCGCCGAAGGGCAGAACCTCGCCGCCCGGGAAGCCATGTCGTATGCGGGATTCCTCGCGGGCATGGCGTTCAACAATGCGTCGCTCGGCTATGTTCACGCGATGGCGCATCAGCTCGGCGGCTTCTACGATCTGCCGCACGGCGTCTGCAACGCGGTTCTGCTGCCGCATGTGCAGGCCTACAATGCGCAGGTTGCGGCGGGACGGCTCAAGGACGTGGCCCACGCACTCGGCGTCGACACCGCTGGCATGACCGATGCGCAAGGCGCCGATGCCTGCATTCACGCCATCCAGCGGCTGTCGTCCGATATCGGCATTCCGCCCGGCCTCGGCGGCCTCGGCATGAAGGAGGCCGACGTGCCGACCCTCGCCGCCAACGCACTCAAGGATGCGTGCGGCTTCACCAATCCGAAACAGGCGACGCAAACGGAGATCGAAACCATCTTCCGCGCCGCGGCCTGACGAGGTCTGCCCGACCCGCGGACGCGCGCCGTGCGTTCGCGGGTTTGCTCAGAACGACGGACCCGACCATCCGGGGCCGCTCACGCCGTGAGTGCCCCGGATTCTAAACGCACACCGCCGCCGTCATTCCGGGGCGCGAGCGAAGCTCGCGAACCCGGAATCTGGAGGTTCAGGGCATTCCGAGCACGACGCGCACATCGACGACGTAATCCCGCATCCGCGTTGCAGAACATCTCGAGATTCCGGGTTCGCCGCTGCGCGGCGCCCCGGAATGACAAACGAGAGGTCGCACGCTGCGCGCGCCCCGGAATGACGAACGAGAGGCTGAGCTGACTAACGCCCCCAGCGATCCTGCCAGATCTTTTCGCCGGCGAGGCACGACACCCGCGGCGGCTGCTCCCTGTCGGCGGCGGGCAGGATGCGGCCCGGCGGGGTCAGACCGGCGACTTCCATCACCAGCTTGGTATGGATCGCCTCCTTGAACTTGGCGCGGTCCTTGATCGTCACCACGAACGCGCCGGGGCCGCCGATCACGCAATCCTCGTAGTAGAGGTCGAGGTTCTCGATATCCATCGTCGAATAGGACGGCTCCTTCACCATGATCGGCAGGCCGTTGATGACGATTCCCTTCTCGACCGCGGCGTCGCGCGCCAGCGTCACCGGCTCGCCGTTGTTGTTGGGGCCGTCGCCGGAGATGTCGATGACGCGGCGCAGGCCGTGATACGGATTCTGATCGAACAGCGGCACCGCGAAAGCGATCGCGCCGGAGATCGAGGTGCGCGACGCCCGCCGCAGCGGCGCGTTCATGATCTCGGCCGCGACGGCGTCGGCGGATTCCGGGCCGTCGATCACCTGCCAGGCCATGATAATCTTCTGATCGCCGGCCGCGGCCCATTCGAAATACGTCACCGCGATGCGGCCGTTCGGCCCGGTCTTCAACGTCTTCATGAAATCGGCGGAGCGCAGCGCCTCCGCATAGCCCTCGCGCTGCACCGCGAGCTCGTCGACATCCATCGAGTAGGAGACATCGACCGCGAGTATCAGCTCGACGTCGACCTCGCTCGTGCCGTCGGACCGGTCGGCGATCGGCGGGGCCCGGTTGGGCGCAGCCATTCCCGCCACCATGCCGGCCGTTGTGACAGCGGCGACCACCGCTCCGATCGAGACCCACCAGCGCATCGCGCGCCCTCCGGTCGAGGTGACGAGATCGTGACACGCCATGGTGACGACGAAAAGCGGCAAAGCCGGTTCCGCCGCGATCACGTTTCAGTCACTGATACAATCGGCGCGTTCCGGAACATGCCGCGCTGCACTGAAATCACGCAGTCCGCTCGCCCGAGGGCGGTTTCGCGATCGCAATCGCGGTTGTAAACTGCGGGGCCATCAAACCGGACCAGGCGCATGAGCAACGTCGTCACCAGGCCGACGGCCAAGGCGAAGCCGAAGGTCGAGCGGCCCAAGCTGCACAAGGTGATCCTCGTCAACGACGACTTCACGCCGCGCGACTTCGTGGTGATGATCCTGAAGTCCGAGTTCCGGATGACCGAGGAACAGGCCTACAAAGTCATGCTGACCGCGCATCAGCGCGGCGTCTGCGTGGTCGCGGTGTTCACCAGGGACGTCGCCGAGACCAAAGCCACCCGCGCCACCGACGCCGGCCGCGCCAAGGGCTATCCGCTGCTGTTCACGACCGAGCCGGAGGAGTAGCGGCAGTTTCACCTCTCCCCGCGCGCGGGGAGAGGTCGGATCAGCACGCAGCGATGATCCGGGTGAGGGGGCGTCTCCGCGAGGCCGAGAGTCAGAGACTCGCGTCGCCCCTCACCCCAACCCTCTCCCCGCAAGAGCGGGGCGAGGGAGCGCGCCGTGCATTGCTGATAGTCTCCGTCCTCTCTCGAGAGCGATCTACAATCCCTCCGCCGCCTGCAGCGTCTCGACAGCAAGGCCGTAGACCCGCTCGACATGCGACAGGCCTTCGATCGGGAACTCGCCGATCTCGACGAAGCCCTCGCCGCACAGACCGACGAAATCCGACGAGGCCACGACGGTGCGGCCGAGCCGGCCGGCGATCCGCTCCAGCCGGGCGGCGAGATTGACGGCGGGGCCGATGCAGGTGAAGTCGAGCCGGTTGCCGCCGCCGATATTGCCGTACAGCACCTGCCCGACATGCAGCGCGACGCCGAAACGAAACGTTTCGATGATGTGGTTGCCCTCGATATAGTTCATCGCCGCGACGGTGCCGCGGCATTCCTGCGCGGCGGCGAGCATCCGCGCGCAGACGTCGGCTTCGTCGCCGCCGTCGGCGGCGATCGGAAACACGGCCAAGAGGCCGTCGCCCATGAATTTCAGCACTTCGCCGCCGTTGCGCAGGATCGGCCCGACCTGGCAATCGAAGTAAGCGTTGAGCAGCTTGACCACGACCTCCGGCGGCAGCCGGTCCGACAGCGCGGTGAAGCCGCGCAGATCCGACAGCCAGATCGCGGTGCGCATGGTGTCGGCGTGGCCGCGCCGGATCTGGCCGGACAGGATGCGCGCGCCGGCGCGGTTGCCCACATAGGTGTCGAGCAGCGTGGTGGCGATCGCGCGCAGGCTGATCACCTCGATCAGCCGCGCCAGCGGCCCGGTGAGCCGCCGCAACGCAACCAACTCGTCGTCGCCGAAACCGCCCGGCCGGCGTGTGCTGAAACTGGAGCCGTTGATGCTGCCGTCCATGAATTTCAGTGGCAGCGCCAGATAGTCGGTGACGCCTTCGCGGCGCATGTCGTCGAAGAACGGAAACGTCCTGCTGACGGGATCGTCGAGCCGGAAACGGACCTCGACGCCGGTGTCGTACATCAGCTTCAGCGGGCTGCGCTGATATTCCTCCAGGCTCTCGACGTCCACCGTGGTTTCGCTGGTCACGGTCTCCTGGCCGTCACGCCAGACGAAGCCGTAGCCGTAAATGTCCGGATGCAGCGTTTCGACGAACACGCCGACGCGGTACAGCGGCAGCCCGGCCGCGACCAGCCGCTCGCAGGTGCGCGTCATCATGGCGACCGGCTCGGCCTCGGAGCGCGCGCCGTCGATCAGCCAGTCGATCAGGTCGTGAAATGGTTGCGATTGCATCGCGCCATCCTAGCGGAACGCATCGGCATTGGGACCGTGTTACCGCTCATGGCAGGTCCTCAGGCCTGCCATTGCCGGCGCAGCCGCCGCGGCGCCTCCGAGGCGGTCTACCCGACCTGCCCGCGATGGCGCAGCAAATGATCGGCCAGCACGCAGGCGACCATCGCCTCGCCGACCGGAACCGCGCGGATGCCGACGCAGGGGTCGTGGCGGCCCTTGGTGAGGATGTCGGTGTCGTGGCCGTCGCGATCGATGGTCTTGCGCGGCGACAGGATCGACGAGGTCGGCTTCACCGCGAACCGCGCCACCACCGGCTGCCCCGTGGAGATGCCGCCGAGAATGCCGCCGGCGTGGTTCGACAGAAATTGCGGGCCGTGATTGCCCATCCGCATCTCGTCGGCGTTCTCCTCGCCGGTCAGCGCCGCGGTGGCGAAGCCGTCGCCGATCTCGACGCCCTTGACCGCATTGATGCTCATCAGCGCCGCGGCGAGGTCGGTGTCGAGCTTGGCGTAGATCGGCGCGCCGAGGCCCGCGGGCACGCCTTCGGCGACCACCTCGATCACCGCGCCGATCGACGAGCCGTTCTTGCGGATGCCGTCGAGATAGTCGGCGAAGAACGCCGCCTTGTCCCTGTCGGGGCAGAAGAACGGGTTGTTGCCGATCTCGGCCCAATCCCACTTCTCGCGGTCGATCTTGTGCGGCCCGATCTGCACCAGCGCGCCGCGCACGGTCATGCCGCCGATCACCTTGCGGGCGACGGCGCCGGCGGCGACCCGGCTCGCGGTCTCGCGCGCCGAGGAGCGGCCGCCGCCGCGATAGTCGCGGATGCCGTATTTCGCCTCGTAGGTGAAGTCGGCATGGCCCGGCCGAAACTTGTTCTGGATCTCGGAATAATCCTTGGAGCGCTGGTCGGTGTTCTCGATCAGCAGCGCGATCGGCGTCCCGGTGGTGACCTGCGCGCCGGTCTCCGGATGCGCCATCACGCCGGACAGGATCTTCACCTGATCGGCTTCCTGGCGCTGGGTGGTGAAGCGCGACTGGCCCGGGCGGCGGCGGTCGAGATCGCCCTGGATGTCGGCCTCCGTCAGCGGGATCAGCGGCGGACAGCCGTCGACCACGCAGCCGATCGCCACCCCGTGGCTCTCGCCGAAGGTGGTGACGCGAAACATGTGGCCGAAAGTGTTGAACGACATCGAGAACGCCCGGACAGGAATGAGAACCGTCAACCTGGATGCGAAAAGTCAACGCGCGGCTGTCGTAACCCGCTGACCGGGCAGGGTCAAACCGACCCTCTCCCCCTGTGGGAGAGGGTGGCGAGCGAAGCTCGCCGGGTGAGGGGTGCCACGCGCAGTGCGTAGGAGATTGGCGCGGCCGCCCCCTCATCCGACGCGGACTGCGTCCGCGCCACCTTCTCCCACGAGGGGAGAAGGAAGGCGTCGCTCACCCCTCTTGACAATAGTCCTATTATGATTATAGTCCGCATCGTCCTGTCCGTGAGGGGCGCTTCGCGAGGCGTCGTACAAGCGGGACAGATCGACGGGTTGGGAAACCAGCCCCGATGATAGTTCGGCAATGCCGGCTCGGCCGGTGGAGTCGAACGGATGCGGCGTCCTGCGCGTGTGCCTCGCAAGCACGCGTCCGGGAGGCAGAGGTCACCGTCCGCCGCTACTACGAGCGGCTGCCGCTTTCGTGGCTGGACGGGCGCAGCAAGGCCGGGGAGATCCCGCACCGCTGTGCTCCCGGAAGAACGGTCCCGATGCCCAAAACCGCCGCGGTGGGCGCGCCGATCAGGCGTTGCGCGATGGTCCGCAAAGCCATCGCGTTACTCACCACCTTCGCGCCTTTCGGCGCGCCCCCACCCCTCGCTGCGAAGCGACGGGTGCAAGCCTCGGACGCTCCGGCGCCGCGAGACCAAGTTGTCGTGGCTGTTTGATAAGTGAAGATGCCAGCGCGAGCAGGTCCCCGACTTGCGCTCCGTCATCCTGAGGCGCGAGCACAGCGAGCCTCGAAGGATGAGCCGCAAGACACCGGCTGTGCGCATCTCCGCATCCTTCGAGGCTCGCCCTTGCGGGCGAGCACCTCAGGATGACGGCACCGGGATGGTAGCAGCGCTCAGTCCTTCGCCAGCGAAATGTCCGGCGCGTCGGGGCGCTTCATGCCGACGACGTGGTAGCCGGAATCGACGTGGTGCACTTCGCCGGTGACGCCGCGCGACAGGCCGGACAGCAGATACAGCGCGCTGTCGCCGACCTCCTCGATCGTCACCGTCCGGCGCATCGGCGAATTGTATTCGTTCCATTTCAGGATGTAGCGGAAGTCGCCGATGCCCGACGCCGCCAGCGTCTTGATCGGACCGGCCGAGATCGCGTTGACGCGGATGTTCTTCTCGCCGAGATCGGCCGCGAGGTAGCGCACGCTGGCTTCGAGCGCGGCCTTGGCGACGCCCATCACGTTGTAGTGCGGCATCCACTTCTCGGCGCCGTAATAGGTCAGCGTCAGGATCGAGCCGCCGTCCGGCATCAGCTTCTCGGCGCGCTGCGCGATCGCGGTCAGCGAATAGCACGAGATCAGCATCGTCTTGGAGAAGTTGTCGGCGGTGGTCTCGACATAGCGGCCGTCGAGCTGGTCCTTGTCGGAGAACGCGATGGCATGGACGACGAAGTCGATCTTGCCCCATTTCGCCTTCAGCTCGTCGAACACCGCATCGATGGTGGCCGGATCGGTGACGTCGCAATGCCCGACCAAAATACCGTCGAGCTCGGCCGCCAGCGGCATCACCCGCTTCTTCAGCGCGTCGCCCTGCCAGGTCAGCGCGATCTCGGCGCCGTGGGCGCGGCAGGCCTTGGCGATCCCCCAGGCGATCGAGCGGTTGTTCGCCACCCCCAGAATCACCCCACGCTTGCCTTGCATCAGGCCTGAATCGGTCACCATTTCTTATCCTATCGCCTTGATCGGGCTCTGGAGGTACACCAGCGGCCGGGCTTGGTACAGCCCCTGTTCGTGACGATTTCGGCCGCTCGGGCGATCTCGGCGCAGCCGAAGCGGGCCGCACCAGCCGGCCGGGGTGATCGGAGCGGCGAACGCATTTCGGGACGGTGCAGCCGGCGCGCCGGAGCCGGCGGGCGCCGGCTCGGGCGGGTCGCGGCACGACCCTGCCGAAGGGGCGGCGGTTAGTCGTCAGTTAGTTGCAGCCGCCTGCGGTGGTGCCTCGAATGCCACGGTCCAAATTTCGACATCGATATTCGCGGATTCGACCATCGGCGCGCCTCACTATCGTCCGACGAACTCCGGATGGTTTCGGTGCGTCTGATCCGCCGATCGGCGCACTGCGGCCTCGGCCGGGGTCGCGCTGATCCCCCGCGCCGGGGCCGCACCCGTTTCGGTGCCGCGCAGCGCTGCTGAACGCCGGCGGCGTCAGGGCCTTCCCCGGAGCGCGACTTTCAGATTGTATCCCTGCCGCAAGTGCGAAGGGGATACCATGCAAGTTCAGACGATCGACACCACCTGCGGGCGGATTGCCTGCCGCCAGTCCAAGGGCAGCGGGCCGGCCATCGTGATCCTTCACGGCAATTCGGCCTCCTCGAATGCTTTCGCGCCGCAGATCGAGAGCGCGCTCGGCGACAAATACCGGATCCTCGTCCCCGATCTGCCCGGGCACGGCGGTTCGGACGACGCGACCGATCCGGCCGGCACCTACAACCTGCCCGGCTATGCCGCCGTGCTGCATGAGGTCGTCGCCAGGCTCGACGCCACGGATGCGGTATTCGTGGGCTGGAGTCTGGGCGGGCACATCGTGCTCGAGGCCGCGCCCGACCTTGCAAAGGCGCGCGGCTTCGCGATCGTCGGCACCCCGCCGATCAGCTTTCCGCCGGCGATGGACCAGGCGTTCCTGCCGACGCCGGCGATGGCCTATACCTTCCAGCCCGAACTGAACGAGGAGCAGGCGCGCGCCTATGTGGCCGCCGCCTTCCGGCCGGGCGTCACCGACCTGCCGGCGCAGATGGTCACCGATGTGCTGCGCACTGACGGCCGCGCCCGCGGCCAGCTCGCCGCCAGCATCCGGCCCGGCGGCTTTCGCGACGAGGTGGCGGTCGCGGCAGATCTGAAGCAGCCGCTCGCGGTGCTGCATGGCGCGGAGGAACAGCTCGTCAACGGCGCGTATTTCGACACGCTGACGATGCCGACCCTGTGGCGCGGCAAAGTGCAGGTGATCGACGGCGCGGGCCACCTGCCGCAGTGGGAGCAGGCCGAACTGTTCAACGCCCTGCTCGATCAATTCGTGACGGACGTGGCGACCTGACCGAAGCGGCGACGCGATCGAAGCGGTCCACCCCGCGGCCGGGCGTGTCGCACCCACGCAGCCTGCGAGGCTGCGTGGGCACCGAAGTCAGTTGAGGTCGCTGCGCGGATGATAGGGATGGCCGTCGCGCCATTTCTGCATCAGCGCTTCCAGCTCGGCATCATGGCCGTCCGGCAGCACGATCCGCGTGGTGACGAACAGGTCGCCCGCGGCGCCGCTCTTCGGCAGGCCCTTGCCCTTGAGCCGGAAGGTCCGCCCGCTCGAGGTGTTCTTCGGGATCGACAGTTCGATCGCGCCGGTCAGCGTCGGAACGCGCACCTTGGCGCCGAGCACCGCCTCGTACAGCGTGATCGGCAGTTCGAGCCGCAGATCGCTGCCGTCGACCTTGAAATACGGATGCGCGGCATAATTGACGGTGATCAGCAGGTCGCCCGGGCGGTGGCCGGGCGCGCTTTCGCCCTGACCTTTCAGCCGGATCTGCTGGCCGGAACCGACGCCGGCCGGAATCTTGACGTTGAGCTCCTTGCCGGTCGGCAGCCTGACGCGCTTCTCGGTGCCCTTGGCCGCCTCTTCCAGCGTCACCGTCATCGCGACGCTCTGATCGAGGTCGGGCGCAAAGCCGCCGGTGTCGAAGTCAAAGCCCTGGGCGCCGCCGCGCGGTCCGCCGCGCATGCCGGCCGCACCGCCGAACATCGAGTTCAGGACGTCCTCGAAGCCACCGCCGCCGCCCGCGAATCCGCCACTGCCGCCGCGAAAATTGTACTGCTCGAAGCCGCCGCCGGGACCACCCGCACGTCCGCCGCGCGCGCCACCGCCACCGGGGAAGCCCTGGAATCGCGGCTTGCCCTCGGCGTCGATCTCGCCGCGGTCGTATTGCTTGCGCTTGGCCTCGTCACCGATGATCTCATTGGCCGAATTGACTTCGGCGAAGCGGGCGGCGGCCTTCGGGTCGTTGGCGTTGGCGTCGGGGTGATGCTTCTTGGCCAGCTTGCGATAGGCGCTCTTGATCGCCGCAGCGCTGGCGTCCCGCTGCACCCCCAGGACCTCATAGGGGTCGCGCATCCGTCTCGTCTCCTTCAAGGAATTCACATGATGGGCAGACCGCCCATTGTCGTTTCATCTGGGATGTTTGTGTCGCTTTTGCAACCGCTTTCGGCCACCTCCGCGGCCGTCAACCGCGGCGCCAGGGCTTCAGCGAGCGGATTTCCCAGTGCCCTTGTGCCGAACGACAGGCGGCACCCTGCATCCAGCTTTCCGATCTGTCCTTGACGTAGCTGGCGAGGAAATCGCGGCAGGAGCGGCCATCGGCCGTGTAGGCGGCGGCGAGCGGCGTGACCGAGCCGCGCGCGCCGGTCGCGGGATTCTCCCAAGGCTGGCTGGAATCCTTGTCGCCCTTGGTCAGCACGTCGGATGCTGCAATCCGCGCCAGCGCGAGGTCGGCTTCGGTCGGGCCGTTGTCCGCAGGCGGCGCCAGCGCCCGGATCGAGCCTGTGAAGTCGCTGCTGTCCATTTGGGCAAAGGCCGCGTTCTTGCCACCCACACTGCAGCCGCCCAATCCGGCCCCCGTTAGAATCGCTATCATCGCCACAGCGGGGGTGATCCCCGATAGGCCAACGCAATTGCGTACCCTATATAGGTCTGGCCTATACAGAGCCGTCAGCGCGTTCCGGACCGCGGTAAAGCACAAGTCGGATTTCCTCGCATGAGCGATACCTCCACCAAACACCAGAGTCAGTTAACGTCAGGTGATTTCACCGCGTCGGAGAATCCATTTGAGTTGTTTGCTGAATGGTTTGCAGAAGCGAACGCGTCCGAGCCCAACGATCCGAACGCGATGGCGCTCGCCACGGTCGATTCGGATGGCCTGCCCGACGTGCGGATGGTGTTGATGAAGGGCTACGACACCGACGGTTTCGTTTTCTATAGCCACATCGCCAGCCAGAAGGGCCGCGAACTCGCCGCCACTCCCAAGGCGGCGCTGCTGTTCCACTGGAAGTCGCTGCGGCGGCAGGTCCGGATCCGCGGCGCCGTGACGCCTGTCACCGAAGCCGAGGCCGACGCCTATTTTGCCACGCGGCCGAAGCAGGCGCAGATCGGCGCATGGGCCAGCAAGCAGTCGCAGCCGCTGGAAAGCCGGTTCGCGTTCGAGCAGGCCATCGCCAAGGTCGCCGCGCGCTATCTGATCGGCGAGGTTCCGCGACCGCCCGGCTGGAGCGGATGGCGGATCACGCCGTCACGGTTCGAATTCTGGCACGACCGCCCGTTCCGCCTGCACGACCGCATCGAATTCAGCCGGGACACCCCGGCCCAACCCTGGACCAAGACAAGGCTGTATCCATGAGCCCCCCCGACACCCCGAAGCCGCGCGCACCGGATAGCAATGCGCAGCGCCGGACCATGATTCTGACCGGCGCCAGCCGCGGCATCGGCCACGCCACCGTGATCCGCTTTTCCAGCGCCGGCTGGCGCGTGCTCACCTGCTCGCGCCATCCGTTCCCGGAGGAATGCCCGTGGGGCGCCGGGCCCGAGGATCACATTCAGATCAATCTCGGCGACCGCGCCGATACGCTGCGCGGCATCGACGAGATCCGCGAGCGACTCGACGGCGACCAGCTCCACGCGCTGGTCAACAACGCCGCGATCTCGCCGAAGGCCGCCGGCGGCGGTCGGCTCGGCTCGATCGACACCGAAATGGACACATGGGAGCACGTCTTCCACGTCAATTTCTTCGCGCCGATCATGATGGCGCGCGGACTGATCGCGGAATTGAAGGCGGCCAAGGGCTCGGTGGTGAACGTGACCTCGATCGCGGGGTCGCGCGTGCATCCGTTCGCGGGCGCCGCCTATGCCACCTCGAAGGCGGCGCTCGCCGCGCTGACCCGCGAAATGGCCTCGGATTTCGGCCGCATCGGGGTTCGCGTCAATTCGATCGCGCCGGGTGAGATCGACACCTCGATCCTGTCGCCCGGAACCGAGAAGATCGTGGAAGAAGACATCCCGATGCGCCGCCTCGGCACGCCGGATGAGGTGGCCAAGATCATCTACGTGCTGTGCACGGAGACGTCGTCCTACGTGAACGGCGCCGAGATCCACATCAATGGCGGCCAGCACGTGTAGCGACGCCGCTCTTTTTTGATATCGACGGCGGAGCGAGCGATCGCCCCGCCGCAATTTCTTGTTTGTCAGTCGGCCCGAAAACGCCGCGGCGGCCGCAGCCGGCCGGGGCGCTGAAGGGCGATGCCGGCGCTCGAGCAGTCATCCTCGGAATCGCCCTCGAACAGCGGTGCGCCGCAGTGGCGGCAGAAGCGGCCGCTTATCGCTGTTGCCTGACTCGGTCGCTGCGCTCGCTGATAGTCTGCGAGGTCGATGACGTTGCGACGTGGTGTTACAACTTTCTCAACCATTGCTGTCCTCGTATATGTGACAGGCTTATCGCAGCAAACCCTTCTTCCAACTGTTCAGACGAACGCTCAAATTTTAGATGCAGCCGCCGGTCAGCCCAGATGCTTTCCAAAGAATGCCGCCGCACGCGACCACGCGAGCTCTGCGGCTTCCCGATCGTGGACCGCGGCACGCTGTTCGTTGACGAAGGCATGGTCGGCGTCGTAGCGGAAGAACTCCGCGCTCTTCCCGGCGTCTTTCAGCCCTTTTTCGAACGCGTCGACGACTTCCGGCGTGCACCAGTCGTCCCGATTGGCGAAATGCCCCTGCATCGGGACTCGGACTTCGGAAGGCTTCGCCGCTTGTTCCGGCGGGATGCCGTAGAACACAACCGCCGCGCTTAGTTCTGGAATCTTACACGCACCGATCACCGTGACGGCGCCGCCGAGACAGAATCCGGTGAGACCGACCTTGGCGCCGTTTCGCGACAGATAGGCCGCCGCGCCACGGACGGTCTGCGTCGTCGCATCCATGAAGTCGAGCGAGTTCATCTCTTTGTTGGCGGCGTCCGTGTCGTGATAGGGCACGACTTTGCCGTTGTAGAGATCCGGCGCCAGCGCATCGAAGCCGGCGAGCGCGAAACGATCGGTCAGCCCCTTGATCTGTTCGGACAGGCCCCACCATTCCTGAATCACGACGACGCCCGGCGCGTTGCCGCGTGCGGCATTGGCGAGATAGCCGCTGGCATCCTGACCGTCGGGACGCTTGAAGGTAATGATCGTGCCCATGTTTCCTCCACTTGAGTTGCAAATCGTTGCGAACATTGTGTGCGCAGGGATTGAAAGATGCAATCACCGGAGGTGCGGCCGCAGATCGCGGACTCCGCATAACAAAAAAGCCCCCGAAGGGGCTTTCTGTCACGTGTTCGTCTTCTGCTCTATCGTTCGTGCTCAGTGCACGTTCGACCAGACCTTGCGCTTGGTGAAGTACAAGAGGCCGCTGAGGATGAGCAGGAAGATCATGACCTGCAGGCCAAGGCGCTTGCGCGCTTCGAGATGCGGCTCGGCAGCCCACATCAGGAAAGCCGTCACGTCCTTGGAATATTGCGGCAACGTCTCCGGGCTGCCGTCGTCGTAGGTCACCTGACCGTCGACCATCGGCGGAGGCATCTTGATCGAATGCCCGGGATACCACTTGTTGTAGTACGAACCATCCGGAAGGCTGAATCCCTCCGGCGGCGTATCGAGATAGCCCTGCAGCAGCGCATCGATGTAGTTCGGGCCCTGCTCCTGGAACTGGGTGAAGAAATCGAACACGAACTGCGGGAAGCCGCGCGGATAGGACCGGGCTTTCGCCAGCAGCGACATGTCCGGCGGAAGCGCGCCGCCGAAGGAAGCACGCGCCGCCTGCTCGTTCGGGAAGGGCGACTTGAAGGTGTCGGCGAGCCGGCCGGGCCGCTCGAACATCTCGCCGGCGTCGTTGGGACCGTCCTGGATCGAGGCTTCAGCCGCGATCGCCTTGGCCTGATCCAAGGTGAATCCGGGGCCGCCCGGCTCGGCGAGGTTGCGATACTGCAGCAACTTCATCGAGTGGCAGGTCGCGCAGACTTCCTTGTAGATCTTGAAGCCGCGCTGCAACTGGGCGCGATCGTAGGTGCCGAACGGGCCTGCGAAGCTCCAGTCCAGCGACGGCGGGCTCTCGCCGCCTTCCGCAGCCTTCGCGCTCTGCGCACCGCCGAACATCAACGATCCCGCCAGCACAAGGGCAAACAGGCTCGCCGCGGTCGTGCCGGCAACCTTGCCCTTGTTCAGAACGTCTTCGGCGATCGAGTTCGGCAGCGGCAAGGTCTTTTCGACCCTGGACAGCAGCGGCAGTACGATCAGGAAGTAGGCGAAGTAGGCGAAGGTGAAGACGCGGGCGAGGATCGTGTAGATGCCTTCCGCGGGCTTCGAACCGAGCCAGCCGAGCATGATGCAGACCACCACGAAGCCCCAGAAGAAGCGCTTGGCGAGCGGCCGGTAACGCGACGAACGCACCTTGGCACTGTCGAGCCAGGGCAGGAACAGCAGCACGATGATCGCGCCGAACATCGCGACGACGCCCATCAGCTTGTTCGGGATCGAACGCAGGATCGCATAGAACGGCAGGTAGTACCATTCCGGCACGATGTGCGGCGGCGTCACGCCCGGGTTGGCGGGAATGTAGTTGTCGGCCTCACCGAGATAGTTCGGCATGTAGAAAATGAACCAGGAGAAGAACAGCAGGAAGCAGCACGCACCGAACACGTCCTTGAGCGTCGCGTAGGGCGTGAACGGAACGGTGTCCTTTTCGGTCTTCGGCTCGACGCCGGTCGGATTGTTCTGACCGGTGACGTGGAGCGCCCAGACGTGCAGCACGACCACGCCGGCGATCACGAAGGGCAACAGATAGTGCAGCGAGAAGAACCGGTTCAGGGTCGGGTTGCCGACCGAATAACCGCCCCACAGCAGCGTCACGATGCTTTCGCCGATGAACGGGATCGCCGAGAACAGGTTGGTAATGACGGTGGCGCCCCAGAAGCTCATCTGGCCCCACGGCAGCACGTATCCCATGAAGCCGGTCGCCATCATCAGCAGATAGATGATCACGCCCAGGATCCAGAGCACCTCACGCGGTGCCTTGTACGACCCGTAATACAGACCGCGGAACATGTGGATGTAGACCGCGATGAAGAACATCGACGCGCCGGCGGCGTGCGTGTTGCGCAGCAGCCAGCCGTAATTGACGTCGCGCACGATCCGCTCGACCGAGTCGAAGGCGAAGTCGACGTGCGGCGTGTAGTGCATCGCCAGCACGATGCCGGTGATGATCTGCACCGCGAGCATCATCGACAGGATGGCGCCGAACGTCCACCAGTAGTTCAGGTTCCGCGGGGTCGGGTAAGCGACGAACGAGGAATGAACCAGGCCGGCGATCGGCAGGCGTTGCTCGAGCCACTTCATGAAGGGGCTCTGCGGCTGATAGGTCGATGGTCCGCTCATGATGCGATCCTAAGCAAGGGTATAGCGACGCGGGTCGGGAGGGCGTCAGCCGATCTGGATTTTGGTGTCGGAGACGAATTGGTAGGGCGGAACCGCCAGGTTCAGCGGCGCGGGCCCTTGGCGGATACGACCGGAGCTGTCGTATTGCGAGCCGTGACACGGACAGAAGAAGCCGTCGAACAGACCTTCATGCGCGATCGGAATGCAGCCCAGATGGGTGCAAATGCCGACAACGACGAGCCACTTCTCGTGGCCTGCCTTGGTGCGCTCTTCATCGGTCTGCGGATCCGGCAGTGCCGAAAGGCTCACGGAGCGCGCTTCGTCCACCTGCTTGGGGGTGCGGTTCATGATGTAGATCGGCTGACCGCGCCAAAACACCTTGATGTCCTGCCCTTCGGCGATCGGAGTCAGATCGACTTCGATCGGCGCACCGGCGGCGATGGTCGATGCGTCCGGGTTCATCTGGGCGATGAACGGCCACACCGCAGCTGCTGCGCCGACTGCGGCCACAGCACCGGTTGCAATGTAGAGAAAATCACGGCGCGTCGGTTCCGCCGAAGTCTCTGTCGTCACGATCCAAAGCCCTTTCATATCTGCGGCCGGCGAAGCGGTCTCGGCAGGATGCGAAACGATCGTCCGAGGGAGAGCCGCCGAAGTCCGCAGCCCACGCATCCCTTGGCCGCTATCACAGCCGGTCAGGTAGAAACAGACAGTTCAGAATCGATCTATTGGCACCCTTGCCGGTAGAGCGCAAGCCCGCGAAGGGCTAATCAGCGCAGCCAGAACAATTCGGAAGAGTTGTCGTACGCACTGCCAGTTAGGATTCAGTTGCTTGGGAGCAATACGGAATGCGGATCGCCCTGTACCAGCCCGACATTCCCCAGAATACCGGGACTTTGCTTCGGTTTTGCGCCTGTTTGAACGTCGAAGCTCACATCATCGAGCCCGCCGGTTTTCCCGTTTCGGATCGTCATTTCCGTCGCGCGGGAATGGACTATCTCGATCAGATCACCATCGTTCGCCATGA
Organism: Rhodopseudomonas sp. NSM; assembly: GCF_052445935.1. Lineage (NCBI taxonomy): Bacteria > Pseudomonadati > Pseudomonadota > Alphaproteobacteria > Hyphomicrobiales > Nitrobacteraceae > Rhodopseudomonas > Rhodopseudomonas sp. NSM. The sequence continues at coordinate 148,515 of NZ_JBQTCH010000004.1, forward strand.
TTCCTGGCCAAAATTCGAGCAATGGAGGAAAGACGCTGACTGCCGGGTGATTTTGCTTACAACGAAAGGCGTAACACCCTATCTCGAACAGCGTTACCATCCCACTGACGTGCTGCTACTGGGCCGGGAAAGCGCCGGGGTGCCCGACGAAGTCGCCGCAGGCGCCGATGCCCGGGTGGTGATCCCGATGCAAGCGGGGATGCGTTCGCTCAACGTCGCGATGGCCGCGGCGCTGGTGGTCGGCGAAGCGCTTCGCCAGACCCGACAAGGCTAGAGGACACGACGCCGTGAGCTACGCGGTCAAAGAAATCTTCCTGACCCTGCAGGGCGAAGGCGCTCATGCCGGGCGCGCATCGGTGTTCTGCAGGTTCGCGGGCTGCAATCTGTGGACCGGACGCGAGCAGGACCGCAACGACGCTGTCTGCCAGTTCTGCGATACCGACTTCATCGGCACCGACGGGACGCTCGGCGGTCGCTACACCGACGCGGATCAGCTCGCCACCACAATTGCCGCGCAATGGGCGGGCGACGATCAGGACCGTTATGTCGTGATCACCGGCGGCGAGCCGCTGCTGCAACTCGACCTGAAACTAATTGATGCACTGCACAAGCAGGGCTTCGCGATCGGGGTCGAAACTAACGGTACAATCGAACCACCTCTCGGAATTGATTGGCTTTGTGTCAGCCCGAAAGCTGGCGCGCCGCTGCGCGTGCAGTGCGGTAACGAGCTCAAATTGGTTTACCCGCAGCCGGGCGCTATGCCCGACCAGCTCCAGGGGCTCGCCTTCGAGCGGTTCTCGCTGCAGCCGATGGACGGCCCCGACCGCGACGAGAATACCCGCCGCGCGATCGACTACTGCCTGCGCCATCCGCAATGGCGGCTCAGCGTGCAGACCCACAAGGTGATCGGGATCAGGTAGGCGCCGGTGCCGCCTCGCCGTGATTGGCGTGTCATGACGAATCGCTAGGCTCGGGCGCGTGATCAACACTTCAAGCGGGAGCCAGACATGGACTTAAAGGCGGGCGACGTCGTGATTCTGAAATCCGGCGGCCAGGCAATGACGGTGGCGGAAGCCCGTGCCGACGAAGTGGTCTGCGTGTGGATGGGTGAGGAAGGCGATCTGTTCCGCGAGAGCCTGCCACTCGCCGTGCTCGAAGCGATCGAAGTCGACGACGAAGACGAAGACGACGCAGAAGATGACGCAAAGGACACCGAGGCGAACAAGGTCACCTGAGGGGCATCCGTCCAATTTCGTTGCGTTCAACCCCGGAACCTCGCGGCCATGGACATAGTCCAGGGCCGCGAATCTTTGGGAAGCAACTACAGCAGGTGATCGCGGGCAAACCGCGCCGCAGTCTGGTCGGCGATCGTCTGCAGCCTCTCCACATCGACCGGAAAGTCCGCCGCCAGCCAGGCATCTTCGGCCAGCGTGAGGACATGGCCGAGCGCCGGCCCCGCGGCAAAGCCGCGAGCGATGAAATCGGCGGCTCTCAAAGGGAAACCCGGCGCGCGCCAGCGCTGCGGCAGATCAATCAGGTTCCGCCACGGCGCCGGATCGGCCTGTCGGCCGGCCCGCGCCCAGGCCAGCATCATGCGATCGTGAAAGCGCGACTCGCCGAGGCGGTACAGCCGGCGTCGCGCGGTCGCCTCGTCCATGCCCGCAAGCCGCCACCATCGATGTCCCATCGAGTCGAGCCGCTTGCTCTCGGCGTTCGACAGCCGCAGCCGCTGCGACAGCCGTCTGGCGTCTTCGGTGACCGCGACCGCAAGTGCGCCGAGCCGCCGCACCGGATCGGGATCGAGCCCGAGCGCCTGCTCCGCGCCGATCATTGCAGCGAAAGTTCCCGGATAGGTCACGCCGCCGAGCACTGCGAGCAGAAGGCCGCCGTCCGCCATCGCCTCGACCGAGGCGAGCGCGCCGTCCGCCACCATCAGTTTCAGCATCTCCATCCGCATCCGCTCGGCCGACAAATTGGAGAGGCCGCCGCGACCGCGAATGCAGGCGAGAGTGCCGTCGCGCTCCGGCGCGCCGACGCCGTAGGCGGCATGGATGCGGAAGAACCGCAGGATGCGTAGATAATCCTCGGCGATGCGCTGATCCGGATCGCCGATGAACCGCACCCGCCGCGCGGCGATGTCGTCGAGGCCGCCGACATAGTCGTGCACCACGCCGTCGGCCGACACCGACAGCCCGTTGATCGTGAAATCGCGGCGCTGCGCGTCGCGCATCCAGTCGCGGCCGAACGCGACCTTGGCCTTGCGGCCGAAGGTCTCGACGTCCTCACGCAGCGTGGTGATCTCGAAGCCGTGGCCGTCCAGCACCAGCGTCACGGTGCCATGTTCGATCCCGGTCGGCACCGCCTTGATGCCGGCGGCCCGGGCGCGGCGGACGACTTCGTCGGGCCGAGCGGTGGTGGCGATGTCGACGTCGCCGATCGGCAGCTTCAACAGCGCATTGCGCACTGCGCCTCCGACCACACGGGCTTCTTCGCCATCGTCGTTGAGCAGGGCGAGAACCTGCGCGGCCGGGCCGGCCTGCAGCCACGGCGCGTCGGCGCGCACCGCGCTCCCGGTCATTTTTCGACTCCGGGGACGAGGCGGCCGTCCTCGATATGCGCCGGCACATAGGTCGCTCCCGGCGGCGCGCCGGAATAGTGAACCAGCAGCAGCAGGCTGAGGATGACCAGCGCCAGCGCCGAAATCAGCAGCCAGCCGACGATGCGGAACGGCCAGGACGAGCGGTGCGTCAGCGCCGAGCGCGTGATCACCAGGTAGGTCGCGTAGAAGATGAAAGGGATGAGGAAGATCGCGACTTCTGTCAGCACGGCACGGATCATGGCAGGCAAATCCGTTCATACAAGACTCGCAAAATGCCTGCGGTCGCGCCCCAGATGTAACGCTCGGCGAACGGCATCGCGTAGTAGGATCGCTGCGCGCCGCGGAATTCCTTGCTGTGCAATTGGTGATTGCCCGGATTCATGAGAAACGACAGCGGCACCTCGAAAGCGTCGTCGACTTCCGATTTGTTGATGGTCAGTTCGAAGCCGGGCCGCACCCGCGCCACCGTCGGCAGGATGCGAAAGCCGAAGCCGGTGCCGTAGACGTCGAGATAGCCGATCGGCTCGACATAGGAGCGGTCGAGGCCGATCTCCTCCTCCGCCTCGCGCAGCGCGGCGTCGAGCGGGGAATTATCGGTGGCGTCGATCTTGCCGCCGGGAAACGCGATCTGCCCGGCATGATCGTTGAGATGCGCGGCGCGCATCGTCAGCAGCACGGTCGGCTCAGCGTGTTCCACCACCGGAATCAGCACCGCGGCCGGGCGGATCGGCCGCTCCTCCGCGATCAGCCGCAGCATCCGGTCGGTGCCGTGATCGCCGCTGTCGGGAATGACGCTGGCGTCGGTCAGCGCCGGCGGCACGTCGAACCGCAACCGCCGCAATGCGCGATCGAAGAAGTCGGCCGAACTGATGCTGCCCGCGGCAGACTCAATCCCCATCATCGGCTCGTTCAAAGTGCTTCCGGCCCGTTCAAAGTGCTTCCCTCATCTGCTCCGCGTCGGCCATTGCGAAGAACGCGCCGCCGGAAGCAATTCCAAACTTCGGATGACCATCGACCACCCGCTCCTCGCCGATGTCAACCAGATCGTAATACAACGCCCGCGTCACCTTGGCCCAGAGATCGGCGCGAACGTGAAGATAGGGCACCATGCCGCCGTCTTCCGCGGCCTCGAACCGCAGCCGGTGATCGGCGTCGCAGGCGACCCAGTCGTCGACATTGGTGCGGAAGCGCAGCAATCGGCCGCGCGCATCCTCGTCTTTCGCCATCTCGACCGCCAGAAACGGCGCGTCGTCGACCTTGATCCCGACCTTCTCGACCGGCGTCACCAGGAAGTGCTTGCCGTCCTCTCGCTTCAGGATGGTTGAAAACAGCCGCACCAATGCCGGCCGTCCGATCGGCGTGCCGAGATAGAACCAGGTTCCATCGCTGGCGATGCGCATATCGAGATCGCCGCAGAACGGCGGATTCCACAGATGCACCGGCGGCAGGCCCTTGCCGGTCGCGGCTTTGCCGGCCGCCTCGCGCGCCGCTTCCGTCAATCCGTCGAGGCTGCGATTCGCGCTCTGCCCTTGCTTCGCCATGGTTTGCCCTGACCCTCAACTGCTGAAGTGGCACGATAGCTGCACATCTTCGACAACATGCGGCGCGGTTCAACTCTCCACATCGTGATGCGCGTCGATCCGCGATGCCCATAATGTGGGGATAGATTTGGCTAATAAAACCATAGCCTTCGCTTCGTCGCAGGAGGCAGCCTAGCATATCTGGCCGTGACGGGACGATGCCGTCGAGCCGGGTGGACTGGTCGAACGGCCAGCATGAACAGGAGAGACCGGATGGCGGACAGTGTCGAGAAGCTGGAGGACGTGATCGTCCGCTCAGCCGAGCAGGTCGCGAGCGACGTCCGCGCCGCCAAGGAGGCGATCGCCACCGTCATCTTCGGGCAGGATCGCGTCGTCGAAAACACGCTGGTCACGATCCTCGCCGGCGGCCATGCACTGCTGATCGGCGTGCCCGGCCTCGCCAAGACCAAGCTCGTTGAAACGCTGGGCGTGACGCTCGGCCTCGACGCCAAGCGCATCCAGTTCACGCCTGACCTTATGCCGTCGGATATTCTCGGTGCCGAAGTGCTCGACGAGACCGCCGCCGGCAGGCGCTCGTTCCGCTTCATCGCGGGTCCGGTGTTCGCGCAATTGCTGATGGCCGACGAGATCAACCGCGCCAGCCCGCGCACGCAATCGGCGCTGCTGCAGGCGATGCAGGAGCAGCACATCACGGTGGCCGGCGCACGCCACGACCTGCCGAAGCCGTTCCACGTGCTGGCGACGCAGAACCCGCTGGAGCAGGAAGGCACCTATCCGCTGCCCGAAGCGCAGCTCGACCGCTTCCTGATGGAAATCGACGTCGACTATCCGGATCGCGACGCCGAGCGGCGCATCCTGTTCGACACCACTGGCGCCGAACACGCGATCCCGAAGACGACGATGAACGCCGAACTGCTGGTCTCGGCGCAGCGGCTGGTGCGCCGGCTGCCGGTCGGCGATTCGGTGGTCGAGGCGATCCTGTCGCTGGTGCGCTCGGCGCGGCCCGGCCCCGATGCCGGCGAGCTCGGCAAGCTGATCGCGTGGGGCCCCGGCCCGCGCGCCAGCCAGTCGCTGATGCTGGCGGTGCGCGCCCGCGCGCTACTCGACGGCCGGCTCGCGCCGTCGATCGACGACGTGCTCGATCTCGCCGAGCCCGTGCTGAAGCACCGCATGGCGCTGACCTTCTCGGCGCGCGCCGAAGGCCGCACCATTCCGGACGTGATCCGGCAGCTCAAGAGCCGGATCGGTTGATGGCGCAGGCGCCCGAGCAACCGAACAAGGAGACGCTGGCAGTCCGACGCGCGGATGGCGAAAGCCGAACGCTCGCCGCCTCATTGCCGCGCCTGATGCTCGAAGCGCGCCGCATCGCCAACAACGTCACCCACGGCCTGCACGGCCGCCGCCGCGCCGGTGCGGGCGAAAATTTCTGGCAGTATCGCCGCTTCGTCTCCGGCGAGCCGGCGCAGAATGTCGACTGGCGCCGCTCTGCGCGCGACGATCATCTCTACGTCCGCGAGCTGGAATGGGAGGCCGCGCACACCGTGTGGCTGTGGCCGGACCGTTCCGCCTCGATGGCCTACGCCTCCAGGGGCGTGCGCGACAGCAAGCTCGAACGCGCGTTGATCGTCACCTTCGCACTCGCCGAACTGCTGGTCGCCGGAGGCGAGCGGGTCGGCATTCCCGGGCTGATGAACCCGACCTCGAACAGCAACGTGATCGACCGGATGGCGCAGGCGATCCTGCACGACACCACCTCCCGCGACAGCCTGCCGCCGTCCTTCGTGCCGTCGTCGCTGGCCGAGATCGTGGTGCTTTCGGACTTCTGGTCGCCGATCGGCGAGATCCGTCAGATGCTCGCGGGTCTTTCGGCCTCCGGCGCGCACGGCTCGCTCGTGCAGGTGGTCGATCCCGCGGAAGAGAGCTTTCCGTTCTCCGGCCGCGTCGAATTCGTCGAGCCGGAAGGCGGCGGCGCGATCACCGCCGGCCGCGCCGAAACCTGGGCCAGCGACTACGTCGCGCTCGTCGCGGCGCATCGCGACGCGATCCGGATCGAGACCGGCAAGCTCGACTGGCTGTTCTCGTCTCACACCACCAGCCGTTCGGCCGCCGAATTGCTGCTGTTCCTGCACGCCGGCATGACCACCGCCAAGGGCGTCGAGCGCGGCGTCAAAGCGGGGCTCGGCGCATGATCGGCGGTTTGCCTTTGTCCTTCGCACAACCGCTGCTGCTGCTCGGCCTGCTGGCGCTGCCGGCGCTGTGGTGGCTGCTGCGGGTGACACCGCCGCGACCGCGCCGGATCGACTTCCCGCCGACCCGGCTTTTGTTCGAGATCGCCCCGAAGGAAGAAACCCCGTCGCGCACGCCGTGGTGGCTGACGGCGCTGCGCATGCTCGCCGCGGCGCTGGTGATTATCGCGCTCGCCGGGCCGATCTGGAATCCGCAGACCGCAGCGGGCAACAGCCGCGCGCCGCTCTTGATCCTGCTCGATGACGGCTGGAGTTCGGCGGCGAGCTGGGAAATGCGGATCAAGGCCGCGGACGAACTGATCGCCGAGGCGGACAGCGTGAGCCGGGCCGTCGCGCTGGCGCCGCTGTCGGAGGCGACCCGCGACCCGACGCTGATGCCGGCCGGCACCGCGCGCGTGTCGCTGCGCCAGCTTTCGCCGAAGCCCTATGCGGTCGAGCGCGTCGAGGCGCTGCCGCCGATCGGGCGCTTCCTGAAAGCCGTGGGCGACGCCGAGATCGTCTGGCTGACCGACGGCGTCGACACCGGCCGCGGCGGCGAATTTGTCGAGGGCCTGAACAAGATTCTGCAGAACCGCAGCATTACCATCGTCGAGGGCGGTGCGCCGACGGCGCATGCGCTCGCCGCCGCCGAGAATGCGGCCGCCAAGATGACGGTGAAGGTGCTGCGCGCGCAGGCCGGCGGCATCGACACCGGCGCGGTGCGCGCGCTCGACGCCAAGGGCGCGCCGATCGGCGAAGCACGGTTCAATTTTCCGCCGCTGGATCGCGAAACCGATGCAGCGTTCGAACTGCCGGTCGAACTGCGCAACGACATCGCGCGGCTCGAGATCGCCGGCGAACGCTCCGCCGGCGCGGTGCAATTGCTCGACAAGCGCTGGCGCCGCCGCGCCATCGGCATCGTCTCCGGCGCCAGCACCGACACCGCGCAGCCGCTGCTGGCGCCGACCTTCTATCTCGCCCGCGCGCTGTCGCCGTTTGCCGATGTGCGACTGGGCGACCGCGCCGCGCCGCAGCAGGTGATCACCCAGTTTCTCGATCAGAAGCTGCCGATGATGGTGATGGCCGATGTCGGCGCGCTGTCACCGGAATTGCGCCAGCGGCTCGATGCCTGGATCGAACAGGGAGGCGTGCTGGTGCGGTTCGCCGGCCCCCGCCTCGCGCGCCAGACCGAGGACGATCTGGTGCCGGTGAAGCTGCGCCATGGCGGCCGCAGCCTCGGCGGCAGCCTGACCTGGGAGAAGCCGCAACATCTCGCCGCGTTCGCCGCCGACGGGCCGTTCGCGGGCATCGCGGTGCCGACCGACGTGACCGTCAACCGCCAGGTGCTGGCCGAGCCCGACGCGGTGCTGGCGACCAAGAGCTGGGCCTCGCTCGCCGACGGCACGCCGCTGGTCACCGGCGAGCATCGCGGCAAGGGTCTGGTGACGCTGTTCCACGTCAGCGCCGATATGCGCTGGTCGGACCTGCCGATGTCCGGCACCTTCGTCGAAATGCTGCGGCGGCTGGTCGACATGTCCGGCTACACGGCGACGCCGGGCGCGGGCGTCGCCGCCGAGGCCAATGCCGCCGAGACCGTGGCGCCGCTGCGCACGCTCGACGGCTTCGGCGCATTCGGCCCGCCGCCGGCCTCCGCCAAACCGATCCCGACCGACTATCGCGACCGCGGCAGCGCCGATCATCCGCCCGGCTTCTACGGCCCGGCCGACGGTCCGCTGGCGGTGAATGCGCTGGCGAGCGCCGACCGCATCGCGCCGCTCGACACCGCGGCGATCAATGCGCGGCGGGCGAACTACACCAACGCCGAGCCGCGCGACCTGCGCGGCATGCTGCTCGCTTCCGCGCTCGGCCTGTTCGGGCTCGACGCGCTGATCGTGGCGCTGCTCGGCGGCGGCCTCGCCGCGCTGATGATGCGCCGCCGCCGCACCGCCACCGCGGCGCTGGCACTGCTGCTCGCGATGCCGCTCGCCGCTGCGCCACGGCCATCCTATGCCGACGGCCCAAAGGACGAGTTCGCCATCAAGGCGACGTCGCAGACGCACCTGGCCTACGTCGTCACCGGCAATGCCGACGTCGATTCGATCGTCAAAGCCGGGATGAACGGGCTGACGCTGTTTCTGGCGCAGCGCACCGCGCTGGAAGCCGGCGAGCCGATCGGCATCGATCCGGCGCGCGACGAATTGTCGTTCTTCCCGCTGATCTACTGGCCGGTGATCGCGGGCGCGCCGAAGCCGCCGCAGGACGCGCTCGACAAGATCGGCGCCTATATGAAGCAGGGCGGCACGGTGATCTTCGACACCCGCGACGCGATCGAGGCGCCCGCCGGCCCGAACGGCGCGTCGCAGACGCCCGGCATGCTGACGCTGCGCAACGTGCTGTCGTCGCTCGACGTGCCGGAACTGGAGCCGGTGCCGCGCGAGCACGTGCTGACCAAGACGTTTTACCTGCTGCGCGACTTTCCCGGCCGCTTCACCTCCGGCGAGACCTGGGTGGAAACCCTGCCGCGCGAGAACGACGACGAGGACAATGCGCGCCCGGCGCGCGGCGGCGACGGCGTGTCGCCGATCATCATCACCTCGAACGATCTGGCCGGCGCCTGGGCGATGCGCCCCGACGGCCAGCCGATGCTGCCGCTGACGCCGGGCGAACCACGCCAGCGCGAATTCGCCTTCCGCGCCGGCGTCAACATCGTGATGTACACGCTGACCGGCAACTACAAGGCCGACCAGGTCCACGCCCCGGCGCTGATCGAACGATTGGGGCAGTGATGCGAGTTTATCCCGCCCTCACCACGTCATTCCGGGGCGCGAGCGCAGCTCGCGAACCCGGAATCCCGAGATGCCCTAAAGCTCTGGATTCCGGGTTCGCGCCTGTCGGCGCGCCCCGGAATGACTTCGCTGGGAATACAACAGCCGTCATCCTGAGGTGCGAGCGCAGCGAGCCTCGAAGGATGACTGCCACAGGGAATCCGCGGCCATCCTTCGAGGCGCGTCGCTCGCGCGACGCGCACCTCAGGATGACGCCTTTCAAGTTGAGAGGTGCTTGAGTTGCAATACGGCATCGCCTTCGCGCCTCTGGTTCCCGCAGCCGTGCTGTGGGTCGCGCTTGCCGCGATCGCGGTGATCGCAGTCGTGCTGCTGCTCGGCCGCTCGCGCGGCGCGTGGGTGCGGATCGCGGCGCTGGCGCTGATCCTGCTGGCGCTGTCGAACCCGTCCTTCACCCGCGAGGAACGCGAGCCGCTGTCCTCGGTCGCCGTCGTCGTGGTCGACAAGAGCCCGAGCCAGAATTTCGGCAGCCGCGCGGAGGAGGCCGAACAGGCCAAGCAGGCGCTGGTCGACCGGCTGAAGCAGCTCAAGGGCGTCGAGGTCCGCGTCGTCGAGGCCGGACAGGCCGACGGCGAGACCGACGGAACCAAGCTGTTCGGCGCACTGACCTCGGCGCTCTCCGACGTGCCGACCGACCGCGTCGCCGGCGCCTTCCTGATCACCGACGGCCGGGTCCACGACATTCCGGCCAATGCCGCCGCGCTCGGATTCCAGGCGCCGGTGCACGCGCTGGTCACCGGCCGCAGCAACGAGCGCGACCGCCGCATCGCGATCGTCGCCGCGCCGCGCTTCGGCATCGTCGGCCAGATCCAGACCATCACCTACCGGCTCGACGACCAGGGCATCAGCGGCGAGCGTGCCCGCGTCGTCGTCCGCCGCGACGGCGAGGTGCTGACCGAGCGCAGCGTCGCCAGCCGCCAGACCGTCAATGTCGACGTCGAGATCAAGCACGCCGGCCAGAACATCGTCGAGATCGACGCCTCGCCGGTGCCGAACGAACTGACCACGGTCAACAACCGCGCCGTGGTCTCGATCGACGGCGTCCGCGACAAGCTGCGGGTGCTGCTGGTGTCGGGCGAGCCGCATTCCGGCGAACGCACCTGGCGCAATTTGCTCAAATCCGACGCCAGCGTCGACCTGGTGCACTTCACGATTCTGCGGCCGCCGGAGAAGCAGGACGGCACGCCGATCAACGAATTGTCGCTGATCGCGTTTCCGACCCGCGAGCTGTTCCAGCAGAAGATCAACGAGTTTCAACTGATCATCTTCGATCGCTACGCCCGCCAGGGCGTGCTGCCGATCGCGTATTTCGACAACATCGCCCGCTATGTCCGCAACGGCGGCGCGGTGCTGGTGTCGGCCGGGCCGGATTACGCCTCGACCACGTCGATCTGGCGGACGCCGCTCGACAGTCTGTTGCCGGCCGAGCCGGTCGGCGTCACCGAGAAGCCGTTCTACGCGCATCTGTCCGACGCCGGCAAACGCCATCCGGTAACGCGCGGGCTGGAAGGCTCGAACTCCGAGCCGCCGAAATGGAGCCGCTTCTTCCGCACCATCGACACCCGCAACGCCACCACGCCGCCGCTGATGACCGGCGCCGACAACATGCCGCTGCTGCTGCTGTCGCACTTCGGCGAGGGCCGCGTCGCGCTGCTGCTGAGCGACCACATCTGGCTGTGGGCGCGCGGCTATGAGGGCGGCGGCCCGCATCTCGATTTGCTGCGGCGGATGTCGCACTGGCTGATGAAGCAGCCTGATCTGGACGAGGAAGCGTTGCGGCTCAAGGTCGAGGGCAAGGATCTGCAGGTGATCCGCCAGACCATGGCCGACGCCGTGCCGCCGGTCACCGTCACCTCGCCGTCCGGCCAGACCCGGCAGCTCACCCTCGCCCCGGGCGATCCCGGCATCTGGCGCACGACGCTGCCGGCCGACGAACTCGGCCTGTGGGCCGCCACCGACGGCACGCTGAAGGCGCTGATCAATGTCGGTCCGGTCAACCCGAAGGAATTCTCCGAAGTCACCTCGACGGCGGAGACGCTGAAGCCGCTGGCGATGGCGACCGGCGGCGATGCGCGACGGATCGCCGACGGCGGCAGCGTCGAGCTGCCGCGGATCGTCCCGGTGCAATCCGCCACGCTGTTCCGCGGCGACGGCTGGCTTGGCGTGCGGATGCGCGACGCCAGCGTGGTCCGCGGCGTCGGCGTGCTGCCGGTGTTCACCGGCCTGATCGGCCTGATGCTGCTGCTCGGCGCGTTTGCGGCGACCTGGCTGCGCGAGGGGCGCTGAGCGATCCCTGCGACACGCGCTGTCATTCCGGGGCGCGCTTGCGCGAACCCGGAATCCATACGCCCAGTGTCAGCGATGAACCCGGGCGTGGCAAGTCAGCGACCAGGCAACACGAACAGGGGGTATGGATTCCGGGTTCGCTCACTTCGTGAGTACCCCGGAATGACGGAGGGGATTTGGAAGCCGCTTACTTGCCCTGCGCGGCCTTGCGCTCGACGAAGGTCTTGCCGCCCTTCATCTTGTTGATGAGCGGCGCCTCGTTGATCTGGATCACCACGTCCTCGGCGGCGACGCCGAGATGCGTCACCAGCGCCTGCGAGATGTCGCGCATCATCGCCGCCTTCTGCTCGTCGGTGCGGCCTACGGCCATGTTGACGGTGATCTCGGGCATCGTGGTGTCTCCCTGTGGTCGCGCGATGAGCGCTGTTGGTTTGTCCTTCTCCCTTGTGGGAGAAGGTGGCGCGGACGAAGTCCGCGACGGATGAGGGGGACCTGTGATCTCGGCAAAGGCCCTCGACCCCTCACCCCGCTTCGCTTCGCGAAGCGACCCTCTCCCACAAGGGGAGAGGGTTCGACAGCGCGCCGCCCGCCGTCAATTCCAGTCGATGTCGTGCCGCGCCAGAATCCTCCGCACTTCGTCGATCATCCCGAGTTGCGGCACTTTGCGCTGGGCGTCGGCCTGACGCTGCAGATAGTCGTCGCGATCCTTGTCCAGCGCAGCGAGTTCGGCGCCGAGGATCAGGTCCTTGACGATCACCTGCGCGCCGTCCGGATCGTTCTTCTCATCGGAGCCCTGGATGATCACGCAAGGCGAGTTGCGCTTGTCGGCGTATTTGAGCTGGTTGCCCATGTTCTTCGGATTGCCGAGATAGAGCTCGGCGCGGATGTCCTCGGCGCGGAGCTGCGACACCATCTTCTGGTAGTCGGCCAACCGCTCGCGGTCGAACACCGTCACCACCACCGGGCCGGTCGCGGGCCGGGTCCCGAGCTTGCCGATCATCGTCAGCGCCGCCTGCAGCCGCGACACACCGATCGAGAACCCGGTCGCCGGCACCGGCTCGCCGCGGAAGCGCGAGACGAGACCGTCGTAACGGCCCCCGCCGCCGACCGAGCCGAACCGAATTGGGCGACCCTTCTCGTCCTTGGTCTCGAGCAGCAGTTCGACCTCGAAGACCGCGCCCGTGTAGTATTCGAGTCCGCGGACAACGGTCGAGTCTATACGGATACGTCCATCATTGTATCCAGACGACTCAACAATTTCATTGATTGCCCGAAGTTCTTCAGCGCCCTCGCGCCCCAAATTCACGTCAGACAAGATATTGCTCAATTGGCGAACGTTGAATTGGTTGTCGTTGTCGAGCCAAGCAGGGTCTACTACCGACATTACCTTGTCGATTTGATCGAAAGTTAAACCTGCGCCTTTTGTAAAGTCGCCAGATTCGTCAAGCCGACCTTCGCCTAGGAGAGCTTTGACACCCTGATCTGAGATACGATCCAGCTTATCGATCGCGCGCAGCACTGTGAGCCGCCGCCCCGCATTTTCCTCTCCGCCGAGGCCAATCGACTCCAGCACCCCATCCAGCACCTTGCGGTTGTTCACCTTCACCACGTAGCTGCCGCGCGGGATGCCCAGTGCTTCCATGGTGTCGGCAGCCATCATGCACATCTCGGCGTCGGCGGCCGGCGAGCCGGAGCCCACGGTGTCGGCGTCGAACTGCATGAACTGGCGGAAGCGGCCGGGGCCGGGCTTTTCGTTGCGGAACACCCAGCCGAATCGGTAGCTGCGATAGGGCTTCGGCAGCGCGTCGTAATTCTCGGCGACGTAGCGGGCGAGCGGCGCGGTGAGATCATAGCGCAGGCTGATCCATTGCTCGTCGTCGTCCTGCAGCGAGAACACGCCCTCGTTGGGGCGATCCTGGTCGGGCAGGAACTTGCCGAGCGCGTCGGTGTATTCGAACGCCGGGGTCTCGACCGGCTCGAAGCCGTAGCGCTCATAGACCTCGCGGATGGTTTCCACCATCGCGCGCGTCGCCGCGATCTCCGCGGGGCCGCGATCGGCCAGGCCGCGCGGCAGACGGGCGCGCAACTTCTGCGGTTTCTTCGATTTCTCAGCCATGGTCGCCTTTCCGCTCAGGGCCGGGTTGGTACCAGCCGCCCTGCCCTGCAGCAAGGCTGGGCTGCATGATCCAGCGCAAATCGGAAGCGGGCTGCCTCGATTGTGAGCGTCAGCCTGCCGTTGCGAATGGATGCCCCACGCAATTGTGCGGGCTCCCGGCGTTTCCGTGGTTCCTCGAAGCTGCTAGCCTGCCGCGCCGTCCGCAAACCAGCCTGCGCATGCATGAGGAGCGCTATGTTAGACAAGAGCAAGCCCAATTCCGCCGTCAACGTGCCGAACGACCTCGATGCGTTCTGGATGCCGTTCACGGCGAACCGGGCCTTCAAGCGCGCGCCGAAGATGATCGCAGGCGCCAAGGACATGCACTATTTCACCACGGACGGGCGCAAGATCATCGACGCCGCCGCCGGCATGTGGTGCAGCAACGCCGGCCACGGCCGCCCCCAGATTTCCGCGGCGATCGCCGCCCAGGCCGAGGCGCTGGACTTCTCGCCGCCGTTCCAATTCGGCCAGCCGAAGGCGTTCGAACTCGCCAGCCGGATCGCGGACCTCGCCCCCGAAGGCCTCGACCACGTGTTCTTCTGCAATTCCGGCTCGGAAGCCGCCGACACCGCGCTGAAGATCGCGATGGCCTGGCAGCAGATCCGCGGCCAGGGCGGCCGCACCCGCTTCATCGGCCGCGAGCGCGGCTATCACGGCGTCGGCTTCGGCGGCACCGCGGTCGGCGGCATCGGCAACAACCGCAAGATGTTCGGCACGCTGCTGAACGGCGTCGACCATCTGCCCGCGACCTATGACCGCGACAAGCAGGCCTTCAGCAAGGGCGAGCCGGACTACGGCGCGCACTTCGCCGACGCACTCGAAGGCCTCGTCAATCTGCACGGCGCCAACACCATCGCGGCAGTGATCGTCGAGCCGATGGCCGGTTCCACCGGCGTGCTCCCGCCGCCGAAGGGCTATCTCCAGAAGCTGCGCGAGATCACCAGGAAGCACGGCATCCTGCTGATCTTCGACGAGGTCATCACCGGCTTCGGCCGGCTCGGCCATAGCTTCGCCGCCGAGCGCTACGGCGTCACGCCGGACATGATCACCTTCGCCAAGGGCGTCACCAACGGCGCGGTGCCGATGGGCGGCGTGATCGCCAGCTCCGAGATCCACGACGCCTTCATGAGCGGGCCCGATTACGCGATCGAGCTGTTCCACGGCTACACCTATTCGGCGCATCCCTTGGCCTGCGCCGCAGGCCTCGCCACACTCGACCTCTATCGCGACGAGAAGCTGTTCGAGAACGCCAAGGCGCTGGAGCCGGTGTTCGCCGACGCGGTGATGTCGCTGAAGTCCGAGCCGAACGTCGTCGATATCCGCACCCTCGGCCTGACCGCCGGCATCGACCTCGCGCCGCTCCCGGACGGCGCCGGCAAGCGCGGCTTCGAAGCGATGAACTCGGCCTTCCACGACCATGATCTGATGCTGCGGATCGCCGGCGACACCTTGGCGCTGACCCCGCCGCTGATCCTCAATGCGGACCATATCGGCGAAATCGTCGAGAAAGTCGGCCGCGTGATCCGCGCCATCGCCTGACGCTCCCCGCCTCGACCCTGCCTGCGGCGGACGAATCCTTTGGACTCGTCCGCCGAATCACCAATGATGGCGGGATCTGCAGGGAAACCGGCGCTGGATGATCCGAATCTCGACCATTTTCGTCGCCATCTGCATGGTGCTGATCTCCGTATCGCTGGGTACGGTGGTGTATTCGCTCGCCGGCTTCAGCGCGGTCGAGTCCGCGATCGTCGCGCTGGCGACGCTGAGCCTGTTCATTCTCTACAGCGCCGTGTCGATCCGGCTCCGCGACCGTTCCGACGCCGGTCACCAGATCGCCGATCTGTCGCGCGGCACCGCCGACCTCGCCCGCCAGATCGCCGAATTCGGCCGCCGGCTCGCCGCGGTCGAAGGCAGGGTACTCGCCGCCAATGCGGCCAGCCAGGACCGCACCCAGGTCGCCATGAGCGAGATCGGCGAGCTCGGGCTGTTGGTGAAGCAGCTCGCCGCGTCGGTCGCGACCCATGAGGACATCCTGAATTCGGCCGCGACGGGTGCCGCACCGCACCGTCCGCCGACGCTCGATCCGGAAGCCAGGGTCGCGGATCAGCAGACGCCGCAACCTGCCGCTGAGCCGCTGGCCCTGACCGAACTGGTTTCCGCCACCGTCACGCCCCTGCCGGCGGCGCCGAAGCCGGCGCGCGACCCGGCGCAGGTTCTGATCGCGGTGAAGACCGCGCTCGAGACCGGACGGCTCGACATCTACCTGCAACCGCTGGTGAGCCTGCCGCAGCGCAAGGTGCGGTTCTACGAGATCGTGACACGGCTGCGCGACGGCAACGACCAGATCCTCGCCGCCGACGAATTCCTCAGCGTCGCCGAGACCGCCGGGCTGATGGGCCGGATCGACCATGCGGTGTTTCTGCGCGCGGTCCAGGTGCTGCGCCGGCTGATGGTGCGCAACAAGGACGTCGGCGTGTTCGTCAATATCGCCGCCGCCACGCTGTCGGACGCCGAGACGTTCGCGCAGTGCCTCGATTTCCTCGAGGCCAACAAGGCGCTGGCGCCGTCCTTCGTGCTCGAATTCAAGCAGAGCACACTGCGCAATCTCGGGCCGCTCGAAACCGAGCACCTCGCGGCCCTGGCGCAGCGCGGCTTCCGGTTCTCGATCGACCACGTCACCGATCTGCGGTTCGAACCGCGCGACCTCGCCGACCGCGGCGTCCGCTTCATCAAGGTGCCGGCGGCACTGCTGCTCGACCAGCGCGAGCATCCGGCTGCCGACATCCATCCGGCGGATCTGTCCGATCTGCTCGGCCGGTTCGGCATCGATCTGATCGCCGAGCGAATCGAGGGCGAGCGCGCCGTGGTCGACCTGCTTGACTACGATGTGCGGTTTGGGCAGGGGTTCTTGTTCGCGGCGCCCCGTCCGCTGCGACCCGAGAACGCCCCATCGCCTGCGCCCACCACGCCCGGCGACAAGGCCAAGCAGGACATCGCCCCTCCGCATGATGCAAGCTCCTCCCCGAAGGGCGAACCCGCCCGGATCGATCCGCCGCGCGCCGCGACCGGCCTTGCGGCGCTCGCGCGCCGTGCCGTCGGCCCGATCTGACCGCCTTCCCGCATGACCACGCTGCGTTTCGTCGAACACCTGCGCGAGCTGGTGGGATCCGTCGATGTCGTGCTGAGCGACATCTGGGGCGTCGTGCACAACGGCCTTGAATCGTTCCCCGAGGCCTGCGAGGCGCTGCGCAACGCCCGCGCCGACGGCCGCACCGTGGTGCTGATCACCAACGCGCCGCGCCCGGCGGATTCGGTGCAGCGCCAGCTCCGCAAGCTGCACGTCCCCGACGATTGCTACGACGCCATCGTCTCGTCCGGCGACCTCACTCGCACTTACGTTGCCGAGCATCCCGGCCAATCGGTGTTCTGGCTCGGCCCGGATCGCGACAATTCGATCTATCGCGGCCTCGACGCGGTGCTGACGCCGCTGAACGAGGCCGACTACATCATCTGCACCGGCCCCTTCGACGACGAGACCGAGTCGGCCGAGGACTATCGCGCGATGATGGGCGAGGCGCTGGCGCGCAGGCTGACGCTGGTCTGCGCCAATCCCGACATCGTGGTGGAGCGGGGCGACCGGCTGATCTATTGCGCCGGCGCGATCGCCGAACTGTATCGCGAGCTCGGCGGCGACGTGATCTTCTACGGCAAGCCGCACCGGCCGATCTACGACCGGGCGATGGCGCTCGCGCGCGGACTCCGCGGCGCCGACACGCCGCTGCCGCGCGTGCTGGCGATCGGCGATTCGGTCCGCACAGACCTCGCCGGCGCGCAAAGCTACGGCATCGATCTGCTGTTCGTCACCCGCGGCATCCATGCCGACGCCTTCGAGGGCATCGACCGGCTCGATGCCGCCGCCGTCACCGAATTGTTCGGCCACCCGCCGCTTGCGCTGACGCGCGAATTGCGGTGGTAGGGTCGCGAGCCATCGAGCGATGAGTCATTCCGGGGCGCGAGCGCCGCTCGCGAACCCGGAATCCAGAGGTTCGGGGCACACGGCGCAGGGATGAACATCTCGGGGTTCCGGGTTCGCGCTGCGCGCGCCCCGGAACGACGTGCGCGATCGGATGCCCCCAAACAAAAACGCGCCCCTTGCGGAGCGCGTTCGTCAAATTCGATGATGTCGCGTGTCAGGCCGCGACGTGATCCGGGAACACCGCGTCGATCTTGGTCTTCAGCGTCGCCGCGTTGAACGGCTTGACGATGTAGTTGTTCACGCCCGCCCGCTTGGCGGCGATCACGTTCTCGGTCTTGGATTCCGCCGTGATCATGATGAACGGCGTCTGCGACAGGTTGGGATCGGCGCGGACCTCCTTGAGCAGGTCGTAGCCGGTCATCGGCTCCATGTTCCAGTCCGAGATCACCAGACCGTACTTCTTGGTTCGCATCTTCTCGAGCGCGGCCGAGCCGTCGCTGGCATCGTCGATGTGCTCGAAACCGAGCTGCTTCAGAAGATTACGAATGATCCGGATCATGGTGCTGTAGTCGTCCACCACCAGGACCGACATTGACAAATCAACCGCCATCTTCAACTCCCAGGGGCACCGCAACGGGGCGCCGAAACGCCCCAACGGTGGGCCAAATTGTGGTTCTCAGGAAGACCCGACGTTCGAAACGCCCGGCCTCATCCGGAAACCAGAACTAGCACCGCTCATTAAACAGCCCGTTAACCGGGGGTCGTCGAAGCATTCCGGTCACCGCGTCGGAAACCATTACAGCACACTGGCTTCTTGGATGTTTCGCACGATCTCGCAGATTCCCCGTAGTCTTACGGACGCAGCGCACTGGCCTTCGCCACGCCCCGAACACCCATGGCGGGTTGGGGCGCCGACTGCTAGGGAATGCCGATGAACTATCGTCACGCCTTTCACGCCGGCAACTTTGCCGATGTCATCAAGCACATCGTGCTGGCCCGGATCCTGACCTATCTGCAGGAGAAGCCGGCGCCGTTTCGGGTGATCGACAGCCATGCCGGCGCCGGGCTCTACGACCTCACCAGCGACGAAGCTCGCCGCGGCGGCGAATGGGTCACCGGCATCGCCCGGGTGATGCAGGCGCGGTTCAGCGACGAGGCCGGCGAGCTGATCAAGCCGTATCTCGACATCGTCCGCGCCTTCAACCCGCAGCGCGACCTGACCGCCTACCCGGGATCGCCCTTGATCGCCCGTGCCCTGCTGCGACCGCAGGACAGCATGGTCGCCAGCGAGCTCGAGCCGGTGGCGCGCAAACAGCTGATCAATGCGCTGCGCCGAGACACCCAGGCGCGCGTGGTCGATCTCGACGGCTGGCAGGCACTCACAGCTTTCGTGCCGCCGAAGGAGCGCCGCGGCCTCGTGCTGATCGACCCGTCGTTCGAAAAGAAGGACGAATTCGAGCGGTTGGCGGAGGGTTTCAGCACCGCTTACGGGAAATGGCCGACCGGAATCTATCAGTTGTGGTATCCGGTGAAGAACCGGCGCGCGACCGACGCGCTGGCCGACCGCGTTGCAACGCTCGCGGCAGCCGGCGGCGACGGCAAGTGTCTGCGGCTGGAATTCAGCGTCGCACCGCAGCAACCGGACGGCGCGCTGACTTCGACCGGGCTGCTGGTGGTCAATCCGCCGTGGACGCTGGCTTCGGAGTTGAGAGTCGTTCTTCCAGAGCTGGAGAGACCGCTCGGCCAGGGCGGGGTCAGCCGCTACCGGCTCGAGCTACCTAAACCGTGACGCCTCGCACAGCGCGCCCCGTGGCGCGAAAAGTCGCATTTGGGGCGTAGTCAATCCGCGCAAATCCGTACTATGCTGACTCCATTGGACTGGCTTTACGTTCTGCTTCCGCGAATGGGGGCGGCGGAGTGACAAGGCCGTACTACCTCGGACCTGCGACGATCAGCAGGTCCAGCCCTCGGCCAAGCTTTCCGGCAGCGCAATGCCAGGTCGCACCGACGCGCCGGCGCGCGACGGAAAGCATGCGGGAGGGAGTTTCCGGAATGCCTAACACGGGAACGGTGAAGTTCTTTAATGGAGAACGCGGCTACGGGTTCATCAAGCCTGATGACGGCGGCCGTGACGTATTTGTTCATATCACTGCAGTCGAGCGTGCCGGCTTGAAGGACCTGACCGAAGGTCAGCGCATTTCGTTCGAGGTCGAGCCGGACAAGAAGGGCAAAGGCCCCAAGGCGGTCAATCTGGTGATTTCGTAGCCATTAACCCCGGCTCCGCGCGTTCAGCGCGACAGCCGTGACGACGATGGCCGCGCCACGACGAGCCTTGACGCAACCGGGACGGTGCGGCGCGTGTCGACGCCGTGACGCTGAAGCCGTGTGCGTGGACCGACACGTCGCCTCCGCAGAGGCCCGCAGCAGAGGCCCGCATCGGCATCATATTCATCACCAAGCGCATGCAATCGCCGCGCGGCGACCCGCGATCGTGTCGGATACGTCCACCACCGAAAAACCCGCACCGAAAAAAATCCCGGCCGCATGGGCCGGGAATGTTGATCGCCGAGTTTCTTGCTCGCGACGATTTCGTCACGAAGCTTAGAAGTGATAATTGATGCCGGCGCGGATGAGTCCGAAATTGTAGCCGTTCGGGGTGCCGGTGATGAAGAAATTGTCGGTCGACAGGCTGCCGTAAAGATACTCGACCTTGGCGCTGAGCTTCGGCGCAAAGGCGAATTCGGCGCCGGCGCCGACCGTCCAGCCGGCCGAGGTGTGGCTCTCCGAGGACAGCAGATATTCGCCCTTCAGCTGACCGAAGGCGAGACCGCCGGTCGCGTAGAGCAGAATGTCGTTCATCGCATAGCCGACGCGGCCGCGCGCAGTCCCGAACCACGGGTTCGAAAATTTATAGGGCGCGAAGGTGTCTTCGGCGGTCGAGAACTGAATATCACCCTCGAGGCCGAACACGATGTTGCCGCTCTGCCAATTGTAGCCACCCTGAACGCCACCGCTGAAGCCCGACGGGTTGGTGATGTTATTGGTGACGTTGCCGAACGCATAGCCGAGGTTGCCGCCCAGATACGGTCCCGCCCAACTGAAGGCATTCAGCGGCTGATTGACGGTGTAGGGCGTCTGCGAGCGGTAGTAGCCCATATCCGCCGCCTGCGCCGTCGATCCAGTTGCGGCGAGAACGGTCGCCGCGGCCATCGCAAGTTTACGCATCTTACTCTCCTCGACGGCAGGGACGCTGCTTGCGCGCGCCGTCCGTCCAGCCCTCGGCCACACGCGGCCGACGAAAAAAGCGATCCGGATGGTTACGGATTTCCACTCTTTTCCGGTAAGATTTATCGAGAGTTTTAAGTTAAGCGGTTGTTAATCGGCTGGCGGTTCCAGATCGCATTCTTAACGAGAGCTTAATTCACGGGGTGTGGCGAAAGATCGTCGCCCCGGCGGGATGTCAACGCGATGTGGGTTCCGGCCGCGTGCCGCTGGCACCGACCACGCCGAACGCCTAATTTAGGACCATGAATCAAGATCCCGCCGAGACCCGCGACACGGCGGCTGCGCCGCTTGCGGAAACCGAATCCCCATCGCCGGTCTCACCCGAACTGCCGCCTCGCCCCGCGCCCGGCGGACAGGACATCGACGCCGCGACCGCCGCGCTGACGGTGGACGAGGACGACGAGGCGCGCCTGCCGGAGATCGAGGACGACAGCGCCGAAGTCGCCGACGGGACGCTCGCGGTCGGCCGCGACGCGATCGAGCAGGCGGTGCGGCTGGCGCCGACCTCGCCCGGCGTCTACCGGATGCTCAACGCCGCGCACGACGTGCTCTATGTCGGCAAGGCCAAGAACGTGAAGAAGCGGCTGGCGTCCTATGCGCGGCCGACCGGCCACGTGATGCGGATCGCGCGGATGATCGCCGCCACCGTCACGGTGGAGATCATTTCGACCGCGACCGAGACCGAGGCGCTGCTGCTCGAAGCCAATCTGATCAAGCAGCTGCGGCCGCGCTTCAACGTGCTGCTGCGCGACGACAAGTCATTCCCCTATATCCTGATCACCGGCGACCATTGGGCGCCGCAGATCCTGAAGCACCGCGGCGCGCAGAGCCGTCCCGGCCGCTATTTCGGGCCGTTCGCCTCGGTCGGCGCGGTCAACCGCACCATCACGGCATTGCAGCGCGCGTTTCTGGTGCGGTCGTGCACCGATTCGTTTTTCGAAAGCCGCACCCGGCCCTGCCTGCTGTATCAGATCCGCCGCTGCTCAGGCCCGTGCACCGGCGAGGTCGATTTTCCCGGCTACACCGAACTGGTGCGCGAGGCGAAGGATTTCCTGTCCGGCCGCAGCCGGGCGGTGAAGCAGGAACTCGCCGTCGAGATGGAGAAGGCCTCGAACGAGCTCGAATTCGAGACCGCAGCGCTGTATCGCGACCGCCTCGCCGCGCTGTCGGCGATCCAGTCCCAGCAGGGCATCAATCCGCGCACCGTCGAGGAAGCCGACGTGTTCGCGATCTATCAGGAGGGCGGCTATTCCTGCGTCGAAGTGTTCTTCTTCCGCACCGGACAGAACTGGGGCAATCGCGCTTACTTCCCGCGCGCCGAGAAATCGTTCACGCCGGAGGAAGTGCTGGCGTCGTTCCTGGCGCAATTCTACGACGACAAGCCGCCGCCGAAGCTGATCCTGCTGTCGCACGACATCGAGGAATCCGAGTTGCTGGCCAATGCGCTGTGCATCAAGGCCGGCCACAAGGTCGAGGTCTCGACGCCGAAACGCGGCGAAAAGAAAGAGCTGGTCGCGCACGCGCTGACCAATGCGCGCGAGGCGCTCGGCCGCAAACTCGCCGACACCGCGACCCAGACGAGACTGCTGCAGGGCCTCGCCACCACGCTGGGCCTCGCGAAGCCGCCGCAGCGGATCGAGGTCTACGACAACAGCCACATCCAGGGCACGAACGCGGTCGGCGCGATGATCGTCGCCGGTCCGGACGGGTTCATCAAGAACCAGTACCGCAAGTTCAACATCCGCTCCGAAGGCCTTACCCCGGGCGACGACTATGCGATGATGCGCGAGGTGCTGGAGCGCCGGTTCAAGCGGCTGGCGGCAGCGAAGGCCGAGGGCGATGCGGCGAAGCCGAAGGACGACGAGGCGCCGCAATGGCCCGACCTCGTGATCATCGACGGCGGCCGCGGCCAGCTCAACGCCGCGCGCGGCGTGCTGGCCGGGCTCGGGCTCGGCGCCGAGGTGACGCTGCTCGGCGTCGCCAAGGGGCCGGACCGCGACGCCGGCCGCGAGACGCTGTTCATGCCGGAGCGCGAGGCGATCAAGCTCGAGCCGCGCGACCCGGTGCTGTATTTCATCCAGCGGCTGCGCGACGAGGCGCACCGCTTCGTGATCGGCTCGCACCGCAAGCTGCGCAAGAAGGACATCCGCGAGGCCGGCCTGCAGGAAATCCCCGGCATCGGCCCGTCGCGCAAGCGCGCGCTGCTGCACCATTTCGGCACCCTGAAGGAGATCGAACGCGCCTCGCTCGGCGATCTCGGCAAGGTTCCGGGCATCAGCGCCGAGAGCGCCCGCCGGATCTTCGATTTCTTTCATCCGGGCCCGGGCTGAAGCCCGACCAAAGTCGGCAGCGGCACAGCCCGATCCAGACCATGCGGATTTCACCTTTTCCTGATACGGATCGGAGGGCGCCTTCGTGGGAGTTGACCTTCCGGCGCGGGCAGTATTGGTAAGTTTGATGAACGATGTTTCGACCAGGGCGCCGACGCGCGGAGCGAAGTCGCTGACGCTTCCGAATATCCTGACCTATGCCCGTATCGCGGCGATTCCCGTCGTGGTCGGCTGCATCTATGCGCAGTCGATCATGGGCGGCCCGCTCGCGCTGCGCTGGGTCGCTCTGGCGGTGTTCATTGCCGCGGCGATCACCGACTTCCTCGACGGCTATTACGCCCGGATCTGGGACCAGCACTCGGCATTCGGCCGGATGCTCGACCCGATCGCCGACAAGCTGCTGGTAGCATCCTGCCTGCTGATGCTCGCCGCCGACGGCATCATCCACGGCTGGACGCTGTGGGCCGCGATCGTGATCCTGTGCCGCGAGATCCTGGTGTCCGGCCTGCGGGAATATCTCGCCGCATTGCGGGTCAGCGTTCCGGTCACCAAGCTGGCGAAATGGAAGACCACGGTCCAACTGGTGGCGATCGGCTTCCTGCTCGCCGGCGACGCCGGCGACGAGGTGCTGCCCTACACCACCCAGATCGGCCTGGCCCTGCTGTGGATTTCCGCACTGGTGACGATGTACACCGGCTACGACTATTTCCGCGCCGGCATCCATCACCTGATCGAAGAGGATTCGCGATGAAGGTGAAGTATTTCGCCTGGGTCCGCGAGCGGGTCGGCCTCGACGAGGAAACCATCGAGCCGCCGGCCGAGGTCGCGACCGTGTCCGATCTGATCGGCTGGCTGTCGGCGCGTGGCGAAGGCTACGCCTTCGCGTTCGAGAAGCCCGGCGTGATCCGCACCGCGCTCGACCGCACCCATGTGCGCCCCGACACGCCGATCGCAGGCGCCCGCGAGGTCGCCTTTTTCCCGCCGATGACCGGCGGCTGAGCGCGCCGCGCACGGGATGATCCGATGACCGTTCCGGTGACGATCCGCATTCAGGACGCCGATTTCGACATCGCCGCCGAGATCGCGGCGATCACCGCCGGCCGCACCGATATCGGCGCGGTGGTGAGTTTCAGCGGCATCTGCCGCGGCGCCGACGGCGATGATGCGGTCGCGGCATTGACGCTCGAACACTATCCCGGCATGGCCGAAGACGAGATCGGCCGCCACGCCGCCGAAGCCGTGAAGCGCTGGCCGGTGACGGCGCTGACCATCGTCCACCGCGTCGGCCGGATGCTGCCGGGCGACAACATCGTGCTGGTGCTGGCCGCGTCGTCGCACCGCCAGGCCGCATTCGCGGCGGCCGAATTCCTGATGGACTATCTGAAGGCCAACGCGCCGTTCTGGAAGCGCGAGGAGCGCGCCGACGGCACGCGCTGGGTCGAGGCGCACGACCGCGACGACGCGGCCGCCGCGCGATGGAGCAAGGACTGATGGCCAAGAAGGCGAAGGCGAAAGCCGCGAAGAAGAAGACGCCGGCAAAGCGGCCTGCCAGGCCGCGCTCCGCGGCCAAAGCCACTCCGGCCTCCGCTGACGACGAGCGACCGGCGAAGCGCCGCGTCGCCGTGGCAATGCCGCTGGATCTCGAAACAGACCCCTACGCGATGTTTCCGGGCGAACTCGCCAGCCTGCTCGACTTCGTCCGCTTCGCCGTGAGCCGCTTCGCCGAGGCCGGCGTGGTGTTCGCGCACGGCACCACCGATCCGATCGCCGAAGCCGTGTTCCTGATCGGCGAAGCGCTGCATCTGCATCCCGACCAGTTCGAGATGTTCGCCACCGCACGCGTCACCGATCACGAGGCTGTCGGGATTCTCCATCTGATCGAGCAACGCATCACGACGCGACTGCCGGCAGCCTATCTGGTCAACAAGATCTACATGCGCGGCGTGCCGTTCTACGTCGACGAACGCGTGATCGTGCCGCGCTCCTACATCGGCGAACTGCTGGACTCGCATTTCGACGGCGGCGAGACGTCGCTGATCGGCGACCCGGAAGCAGTCGAGCGCGTGCTCGATCTATGCACCGGCTCGGGCTGTCTCGCGATTCTCGCGGCGCGCAGCTTTCCCAATGCGGTCGTCGACGCCGTCGATCTGTCGGAGGATGCGCTCGCGGTTGCAACCCGCAACGTCGCCGATCACCATCTTGGGGATCGCCTCTCGCTGCATCACGGCGACCTGTTCGCGCCGCTCGGCGAACAACGCTACGACCTGATCATCAGCAACCCGCCTTACGTCGACGCCGACGGCATGGCGAAACTGCCGGCCGAATGCCGCGCCGAACCGGCGATGGCATTCGATGGCGGCGACGACGGCCTCGACATCATTCGGCGGATTCTCGCCGAGGCGAAACAGCATCTGACGCCGGACGGCGGATTGCTATGCGAAGTCGGCCGCTGCCGTCCGGCGATCGAACAGGACTTCCCGCACCTGCCGCTGCTGTGGCTCGACAGCGAGGATTCCGAAGGCGAAGTCTTCTGGATCGCCGCGGCGGATCTGTAGACGATTAGAGCAGCTCTGGTTTTGATGGAATCACCGCCGTCATCCTGAGGTGCCCGCTGGGCCGCGCATGCGCGGCGCTGCGGGCCTCGAAGGATGAGCAGCGAGCGGCTTGGCCGCATCCTTCGAGGCTCGCTGCGCTCGCACCTCAGGATGACGACTCAGCACGCGCGAATGCCGCGTTGCTTCAATCATTCGATGAAGTGCTCTAGTTCGAGCGACCATCTCTCGCCGTCATTCCGGGGCACGAGCGCAGCTCGCGAACCCGGAATGACGTTGATAGTAGGTGCCCAACACGATCGGGCTGCTACTCGCTCGTTCCGAAACGCAGGATCGTAAATTCCGTATCGTCATAAGCGCGCCGCTCCAGCTCCGTGAAGCCCTCCGGCGCGACGAAGTTTGCGTCTTTGGCTTCCTCGACGATCACCAGCGCGTCGGGCGTGAGCCAGCCGCCGTCGCGCAGCGAGGCCAGTGCTTTCTCGGCGAATCCCATGCGATAGGGCGGATCGAGGAACGCCAGCGAGAACGGCTCGACCGGATGCGCCGGGCCGAGATTGGTGGCGTCGCGGCGATACACTTTGCTGACGCCGCCGAGGCCGAGCGCTTCGACATTGGCGCGCAGCAGCGCGCGCGCCTCGGCGCCGTTATCGACGAACAGCGTGAACTTGGCGCCGCGCGAGGCGGCTTCGATGCCGAGCGCGCCGGTGCCGGCGAACAGATCGAGCACGCGCGCGTCGCTGATCGGATCGGCGTAAGCGTGCATCAGAATGTTGAACAGCGACTCGCGCAGCCGGTCCGCGGTCGGGCGGATGCCCTGCGACGACGGCGCCACCAGATTGCGGCCCCGCAGCCGCCCGCCGATCACGCGCATTGCTCAGTCCTCGCGGGGCGACGGTTCGCGCTTGCCGTGGTAGCGGCGGGCGGGGCCACGGGAGGGGTCGCGGTCGCCGCTGCCGGTGCGCTCGACCTTGACCTTGCGGCCCTTGCGATCCTCGACCGCGCCGCGCTTGGTCGGGGCTTTCTTCTTCGGCGCCGGCGCCGCCTCGGCGGCGGTGACGGGCTTGCCGGGGCGCGGCTTCGGCCGCGTCTCGCTCGGCGACGGCCCGCCGAAATCGGCCTCGGCGAGCTTGATGATCTTGTCGCCGAGCTGCTCGCGCAGCACCCGCGTCTTGACCTCCTCGACCTGGCCCTCCTCGATCTCCTGCAACTGGAACGGGCCGTAGGAGACCCGGATCAGCCGGTTCACCTCGAGCCCGAGATGGGCCAGCACGTTGCGGACTTCGCGGTTCTTGCCTTCGCGGATCGCGAACACCAGCCAGACATTGGCGCCCTGGTCGCGTTCGAGCCTGGCTTCGATCTCGCCGTATTTAACGCCGTCGACCTCGATGCCGTCGCGGAGCTGATCGAGCTGCGCCTGGGTGACTTCGCCATGGGCGCGGACGCGGTAGCGCCGCAGCCAGCCGGTCTCCGGCAGTTCGAGCGCCCGCGCGAGCCCGCCGTCATTGGTCAGCAGCAGCAGGCCCTCGGTGTTGAAGTCGAGCCGGCCGATCGAGATCAGGCGCGGCAGGTCTTCGGGCAGATTGTCGAACACCGTCGGCCGCCCCTCGGGATCGGCGTGGGTGGTCATCAGCCCGCGCGGCTTGTGATACAGGAACAGCCGCGTCCGCTCGCGCTCCGGCAACGGCTTGCCGTCGACGGTGATGACGTCGGACGGCATCACGTCGAGCGCCGGACTGTCGATCACCACGCCGTTGACCGCGACGCGGCCCTCGGCGACCCAGGCCTCGGCGTCGCGGCGCGAGCACAGGCCGGCGCGGGCGACGACCTTGGCGATGCGATCGCCGGTCTTGTCGGACGCCTTCGCCGCAGCCGGCGCGCGCGGTTTCGCACGCTCGGTTTTCGGCCGCTCGCGATAGGCGCCGCGGCCGCCGAAGGCCGGGCGCTTGGCGAAGATCTTGCTCTCGTCCTCGTTGGCACGGCGCGGCCGCTCGAAGCCGCGCTCGCTTGTCGCGCGGCTGCGCGGACGATCCGACCCGCCGGCTTCGCTGCGCGGATGTTCGTGCCAGTCTCCCGAACGCTCGCGGCGCTCGAATTTGGGGCGCTCGCCGCCGCGATCCTCGCGCGGCTTGTCGAACCGCGGCTTGTCGAAGCTACGCGCCCCGCGCTCGCCCCGCTCGGCGGAAGCGCCCTCGCGCTTCTGCCAGGGCTTGGACTCGCCGCGATCCGAGCCGCGCTCCGGCCGGCTGCCGAACTCCTTGCGCGGGCCACGATCCGGCGCGCCGCGGCCGAATTTCCGGTCGCCGCCCTCGCGCGGCTTGAACGGACGCTTGTCGCCGCCTTCGCGGGGCGTGTAGGGACGCTTCTCGCCATCGGCACGCGGCGCATAGGAACGCTTCTCGCCGCCGCCGTCGCGGGCCGCGTAAGGCCGCTTGTCGCCACCGGCGCGCGGCGTATAGGGACGCTTCTCGCCATCGCCACGCGGGGTGAAAGAGCGCTTCTCGCCACCGGCGCGGGCGGCGTAGGGACGCTTCTCGCCGCCGCCTTCGCGCGGCGTGTAGGGACGCTTTTCGCCGCCCCCCTCGCGCGGCGTGTAGGGGCGCTTTTCGCCGCCTTCACGCGATGCATAAGGCTTGCGGTCGCCGAATTTCTTGTCGCCGAACCGGCCCGCCGGACGGGCGCCGTCGCCGCGATCGGCGCGCGGCGTATACGGCCGCTTGTCGCCGCCCTCGCGGGGCGCGAACGAACGCTTGTCGCCGAACTCCTTGCGCGGACCGCGCTCGGGACGGTCACCGCCGCTGCGCGCGGGGCGCTCGTCACGATTGAAACGCGGGCGCGGCGCATCGCCGTCGTCGCGGCGCGGCCGATCGGCGAAATCGCGGCGCGGCGCGGCGCCATCGCGCTTCACATAAGGCCGCTTGCCCTCGCCGCCGAACGCGCGCTTGGCGTCGCCGCCGGGCGCTTTTTTGGCGAAAGGCTTGTCGCCGCGGGGCTCATAAGCCTCGCCGCGCTTGGCGAATTTCTTCTCCGGACCGCGCGCCGCGCCGGAACGGCCCTTCCCGCCGGAGGCACCCTTGCCGCCGCCCGCGCTTCTGCCGCCGGAAGCGCCCTTGCCGGCGCCGGGCCGATCGCGGCGGCCCCGCGCGGAAGCGTTGTTTTTGTCGGTGTCGCGGGGCATGACTGGTCTTTCTGCAGGATCCGGTCGGGATCGGAAATGGGACTCAGGCTTTCGGGAACGGGCTGGCACGACGGTGACGGGCGCTCTCGTTGAAGGCGCATGGTCCACGCAAAACCGGTATCCACTTTTGCTGAATGGGTTCTCCTAGCAGAGTTTTTCGAACGATACGAGCCATATGACGACGCCCTCTTTCATGGATCTGGCGCTGGCCGCCGCCGAAACCGCCGGGCAAGCCGGCGAAGTGCCGATCGGCTGCGTCATCGTCCGCGCCAATGAGGTGATCGCGAGTGCCGGCAACCGCACTTTGACCGACCGCGACCCCACCGCCCACGCCGAACTGCTGGCGATCCGCGAGGCCGCGCGAAAACTCGGCAGCGAGCGGCTGCCGGATTGCGACCTCTACGTCACGCTGGAGCCCTGCACGATGTGCGCCGGCGCGATCTCGTTCGCCCGCATCCGCCGGCTGTATTTCGCCGCGTTCGACCCGAAGGGCGGCGCGGTGGAAAGCGGCGTGCGCTTCTTCGGCCAGCCGACCTGCCACCACGCGCCTGAAGTGTATTCCGGCGTCGGAGAGCGCGAGGCGGCTTTGATGCTGCGGGAATTTTTCCGGGCGCGGCGGTGAGGCGCGCGAGCGACGATGGACATATCAAACAGCCACGGCGCTTCACTCTCGCGGCTCCGCTGAGCCCGAGTTGTGCACCCGTCGCTTTCACAGCGAGGGGCGGGGGCGCGCCGGTCGGCGCGAGTTGTGGTGAGTAACGCGATGGCTTTGCGGACCATCGCGCAACGCCTGATCGGCGCGCCCACCGCGGCGGTTTTGGGCATCGGGACCGTTCTTCCGGGAACACAGCGGTGCGGGATCTCCCCGGCCTTGCTGCGCCCGTCCAGCCACGAAAGCGGCAGCCGCTCGTAGTAGCGGCGGACGGTGACCTCTGCCTCCCGGACGCGTGCTTGCGAGGCACGACGCGCAGGACGCCGCGTCCGCCCGACTTCGCTGACAACGGTCAGCTCCGCCGGACCATCGTTCCGGACCGGTTGCCCGGCCCGTCGATCTGTCCCGCTTGTACGACGCCTCGCGAAGCGCCCCTCACGGACAGGACGATGCGGACTATAATCATAATAGGATTATTGTCAAGGGGCGTAGCAAGGGATTTTGCAGCGCTCGCCCACCCCATGCCTTCTCGTTCGTCATTCCGGGGCGCGCCGATGCGCGGTCACGCGCGTCGGCGCGAACCCGGAATCCATAACCACCGCGCTCGGCGGTGAGGCATGAGGGTCGCGACGCTGCGCCTTACCGCGAGTTCAGGGGATATGGATTCCGGGTTCGCGAGCGACGCTCGCGCCCCGGAATGACAATTGAGAGGCATTGCCCGGACGATCGTCTCGAAGCATCCTTGCGCTAGTGCGAGAGCGGACTACGCTGCGCGATCTGCTCCGTGCGACTCGGTGAGCGACGTAGGGTGGGCAAAGGCGCGCTTGCGCCGTGCCCACGCGTATTCGTCACCCCTGCTTCAGCTTCGGCAAGACGTGGGCACGCTTCGCTTTGCCCACCCTACTAATTAATCGCCTACAACCACTTCTTCCACTTGAAGAACATATACGGCAGCACCGCCGCCATCAGCATCATGCCGAGCGCCATGGTGTAGCCGTGGGCCCATTGCAGTTCGGGCATGAATTTGAAGTTCATGCCGTAGACCGAGGCGATCAGGGTCGGCGGCATCAGCACGACGGCCATCACCGAGAACAGCTTGATGATGTTGTTCTGCTCGAGATTGACGACGCCGAGCATGGCGTCGAGCACGAAGGTGATCTTGTTCGACAGGTAGCTGGCGTGGTCGGTCAGCGAGATCACGTCGCGCTGCATGGTCTTGAGCTGGGTGCGGCTGTCCTTCGGCCATTTCAGGCCCTCGCCCTCGACGGTGAGGAAGGCGACCAGGCGGCCGATCGAGACCAGGCTCTCGCGCACCTTGGAGACGAGGTCGCCCTTGCGGCCGATCGCGATCAGGATCTCGGAATAGCGCTTCTGGTGGCCGGTGCGGGCGGAGCCCTCGGGCTCGAAGATTTCGCGGCTGACGTCGTCGACGTCGGCGCCGGCGCGCTCCAGAATGTCGGCGCAGCGGTCGATCACGGCGTCGAGCAGTTCGAGCAGCACGGTCTCGCCGGTGGCGTTGTACGACGGGGTGCGGGCGAGCCGGTTTTCAATTACCGCGAACGGCCGCGGCTCGTCGTAGCGCACCGTGACCAGCCGGCGGCCGGCCAGGATGAATGTCACCGGCGACAGCCGCGGCGACGTCGTGTCGGCGCCGCACATCAGGCTGGCGGTCATGTAGCGGGCGCCGTTCTCGATATAGAGACGGCTGGAGATCTCGATCTCCTGCATGTCCTCGCGGGTCGGCACCGCGATCCCGGCCAGCTTTTCCACCGCCCGATCCTCGTCCGGCGTCGGCCGTTCGAGGTCGATCCACACCGTGTCCTCGGGCAGCGCGTCGTAATCGACCGAGGCGGCCCGCTTCAGCGCGGAATCGACGGGGGCAAAAAGTGCAAGCATGGCAACTCCGGACAGGACGGACGACGATCCGCGGGGGTGGCTTGAACCGTCACTGCGCAACGGGGCCGGATTTGGCAAGCACCAATCCGCAGAGGCGGCGAACCTTGCCGATGTCAGTGACGCGACTGTGACATGCCCGACGCGCCTTGCCGCCGGCAAATGCACAGGGATTGACCAGACACCCGGATTTCTGAGGCATAAATACCACAGCTGGACTTCCGTCGCGCGCAACAACCGTTTGCACGCTGGAAACCAACGGACATTCAGCGATAATCAAGATTGTGGAATCATGATTTCGCTGAAGTCGCGAAGTCGCTGAATTGCGCCGGCAGTCGTGGGCCGGAATCTTGCGCTAAAAGCGTTGCGCCGGAAGCCACTGTCCAGCGCAGAGGCCAGCGCAGAAGGTCGATTGGAACAAGAGAATGGCGTCGATTGCATCGAGACTGGGACTGCTGGCGGTAGGATTGCTGCTGTCGGGCTGCATGCAGACCACCTACCAGGCCGCCCCCGAAGCGACGCTGAAGCCGAACGACAAGGCCCAGCTGGCGAAAGCGCGCTACGCCAAGGTCTCGGTGCCGGAGCAGTTCCGCCGCGCCATCGTCGACTATCACCGCAAGGAAACGCCCGGCACCATCGTGGTCGATTCCGACAACCATTATCTCTATCTGGTGCAGGACGGCGGCAAGGCGATCCGCTACGGCGTGACCGTCGGCGAGGAAGCGCTGGCGTTCTCCGGCATCGCCCGGGTCGGCAACATGGCGGAATGGCCGAAGTGGACGCCCACCGCAGACATCCACAAGCGGATCGAAGGCCTGCCGGCCTCGGTGCCCGGCGGCGTCGACAACCCGCTCGGCGCTCGCGCGCTGTATCTCTATCAGGGCAACCGCGACACCCTGTTCCGGATCCACGGCACCAACCAGCCGGAATATATCGGCGCCTCGATCTCCTCGGGATGCATCCGCATGACCAACGAGGACGTCATCGACCTCTACACCCGGGTCAAGAATGGCACCATCGTGGTGGTGCTGGAGCCGAAGCACGGCGACTCGCCGTACAGCTCGAAGATGGCGCAGGGCAGCGGCACCGCGACGCAGTAACGCGACGCGAGGCGCGCGGGTCTGGTCCGCGGAATTCAAAAAGCGCCGGTTTTCCGGCGCTTTTTTTATTGCGGAACGCACCCCCCTGGCACGGCGCGCCCCCTCTCCCGCTTGCGGGAGAGGGTTGGGGTGAGGGCGACCCGGGCACTGACTCGGCAAGCTCGGAGCGGAGTGCCCTCACCCGTCCCGGCTTCGCTGCGCTACGCCGGGACGACCTCTCCCGCAAGCGGGAGAGGTTGCGCTGTGCCGGCTGCGAGTTCTGATCGAAAACGTCACTCCAGCGGACTCGGCTCGCATCGCACAGAAAGCTGACGCGACCGCAGCTCAGACTGCCGTTCACCCCGCCGGCTTCTTCGGCTTTCTCTTCGCCTTACTGCTCGCCGGCGGCGGCTCTGGCTGGGCGGCTTGCCCGCCCTGCTCCGGCTCGACCTGCTGCGGCGGCGCGTTCTCAGGCTGAGCCTGCTGCGGCGAGCGGTTGGGGTCGCGGTCCTGTGGCTCGCCGGCCGCGACTTCGCGCGGCGGCGCTTCGGCCGGGCGCTCGGCCGGCAGCAGCGGCGCGATCACGGGGAGCGCTTCCCACACCGCCCATTGGCACATCTTGTAGCCGCCGCGGCGCTCGGCCAGATCGAGGTGGATGTGTTCCTCGTGGTAGCCGTCCGACGCCGGGCCGAGCACGGTGGCGAACCGGTCGCACACCGATTGCCGCACGCGCTCGCGCACCGCGAGCGGCGCGGCGCGATCGGTCAGCGACAGCATCCGGCCGTCGGCGAGCTTGAAGCCGCGCAGGTCGATCGCATTGGCGCGGCCGTGCTCGGACAGCTTCGCCCCGCGCACCCGGTTGCGGCCGCGGCAATCGTAGGAATCGTAATTGTCGAGCGCGGCGAGACGCGTGGCCAGCGACGCCGCCAGCGGCGCGAGATCGGCGCGGACCCAGGCGGCGAGCGCGCTCGCCATCGGGCAGCGCAGCGTCGCCGCCGGCGTCAGCGGCACGCGGCTGCCATCGGGCAGCACCACCGCCTCGAGCTTCACCAGATCGGTCCCCCCACAACTGCCGGGGCCGGTGATATCGGGAAGGCTCGGCGCGATCGCGATCGCCTCGGTCAGCGCCAGCCGGCACGCCGTCGGCGGCGGTGGCTCCGGCGGCGATTCCGGCGTCGATTCCGGTTTGGCCACCTCGGCCTGCGGCGCGTCGGCCTCCGGCTTGTCGGCCGCGCGAGCAGCTTCGGGCGCAGGCGCCTCGGCGGGACGCGGCTTCGGCAGCGGGATTGCATCCCGCGCCAGCGCGGCCGGCGCGGCGAACGCAACCAGCGCGATCAGCACCACCAGCGCCGACGCTTTGCCGCGGAACAAATTGCGACAAGACCGTTTTCGCCGGGCCGTCTCCGCGCTAAAGTCGCCGCCAATCCATGAGGGATAACAAACGGGAGGAACGATTTGATGCTTGGACTGATGCAAGACTGGCCTTTGCTGTGTCACCGGATCATCGAGCATGCGGCGCAGGTCCATGGCAACCAGGAGGTGGTCACACGTTCGGTCGAGGGGCCGATCGTCCGCACCACCTATGCACAGATCCATCAACGGGCCCTGAAGGTGAGCCAGATGCTGGACCGCGCCGGCATCACGCTCGGCGACCGGGTCGCGACGATCGCCTGGAACACCGCCCGGCACCTGGAGTGCTGGTACGGCATCATGGGAATCGGCGCGATCTGCCATACGGTCAATCCACGGCTTTTTCCGGACCAGATCGTCTGGATCGTCAATCATGCCCAGGACCGGGTGATGATCACCGATCTCACCTTCGTGCCGATCCTCGAGAAGATCGCCGACAAGATGCCGAGCGTGGAGCGCTACATCGTGCTCACCGACGCGGAGCACATGCCGCAGACCACGCTGAAGAACGCGGTCGCCTATGAGGAATGGCTGAAGGAGGCCGACGGCGACTTCCAGTGGAAGACCTTCGACGAGAACACCGCGGCGGCGATGTGCTACACCTCCGGCACCACCGGCGATCCCAAGGGCGTGCTGTATTCGCACCGCTCCAACGTGCTGCACGCGCTGATGGCCAACAATCCGGACGCGCTCGGCACCCGCGCCGCCGACACCATGCTGCCGGTGGTGCCGCTGTTCCACGCCAATAGCTGGGGCATCGCGTTCTCGGCGCCGTCGATGGGCACCAAGCTGGTGATGCCCGGCGCCAAGCTCGACGGCGCCTCGGTGTATGAGTTGCTGTCGACCGAGAAGGTGACGCACACCGCCGGCGTGCCGACGGTGTGGCTGATGCTGCTGCAGCACATGGCCAAGGAAAAGCTGACGCTGCCGGACCTCAAGATGGTGATCTGCGGCGGCTCGGCGATGCCGCGTTCGATGATCAAGGCGTTCGTCGACATGGGCTGCGAGGCGCGCCACGCCTGGGGCATGACCGAGATGAGCCCGCTCGGCACGCTGGCGACGCTGAAGCCGCCGTTCGACAAGACCGAAGGCGACGAGCGGCTCGACCGGCTCTCGACCCAGGGCTATCCGCCGTTCGGCGTGCAGATGAAGATCACCGACGATGCCGGCAAGGAGGTGCCGTGGGACGGCAAGACCTTCGGCCGGCTGAAAGTGTCGGGACCGGCGGTGTCGAAGGCCTACTTCCGGGTCGATACCAACATTCTCGACGACGAAGGCTTCTTCGACACCGGCGACGTCGCCACCGTCGACAAGGACGCCTATATGCGGATCACCGACCGCTCCAAGGACGTGATCAAGTCCGGCGGCGAATGGATCTCGTCGATCGATCTGGAGAATCTGGCGGTCGGCCACCCCAAGGTCGCGGAAGCCGCGGTGATCGGCGTGTATCACCCGAAATGGGACGAGCGGCCGCTCTTGATCTGCCAGCTCAAGCCGGACGTCACCTGCACCCGCGACGAGATCCTGCAATACATGGACGGCAAGATCGCCAAATGGTGGATGCCGGACGACATCGTGTTCATCGATGCGATCCCGCACACGGCGACCGGCAAGATCCTGAAAACCGCATTGCGCGATCAGTTCAAGACCTACAGCCTGCCGAACGCGGCGGCGTGAGGACGGCTGTTTTCGCAAGGCGTCGCCACCGGCACGGTGCAACCTCTCCCGCTTGCGGGGGAGGTCGGATCGCGCAGCGATCCGGGTGGGGGCAGCGGCGTCTCGGCCTGCACGAACTTGATATCAAGGAGCCGTGAGAGTCGCCATTCGCCGGCTCCCTGCCCGTGTCGCCCTCACCCCGGCCCTCTCCCGCAAGCGGGAGAGGGAGCGGGCTGTGCTTAATCCGGCCTTGAAATTCGCCGCCCGCCATGGTCTCAACGGATCGGTTGCGGCGCGACACGACGGCGGCCGGAGCTGCCCCGAACCCTTCGAAACGGACCCGATGGCGCGCAGATTCAACGCTCCCTATCAGATGGAGCCCGTCTCGCGCCTCGCCGTCTGGGCGCGCTACGTCGCGGTGTTCGCCGCGATCACCGCGGTGGCTTCGACGCTGCTGGTGCGGTTCGACTTCCTCGAAGTGCGCCCGGCGATGGCGACGTTCTTCGGGGCGCTGGCGCTGGCCGGCCTGTCGATCCTGCTGGCGCTGGCCGGCTTCGCGGCGATCTGGCAGAACGGCTCGCGCGGCATGGCGCGGATCCTGCTGGCGCTGCTGATCGATGTGCTGATCCTCGCCTACCCGTCCTATCTCGGCTGGCAGTATCGCACTTTGCCGGCGATCCACGACATCACCACCGACCCGATCGACCCGCCGAAATTCGAGACGCTGGCCCGGCTGCGCACCAGCGACGGCGCCAATCCCGCGGTCTATGCCGGCCTCTACTCCGCCGAGCTGCAGCGCGACGCCTATCCGGGGATCGAGACCGTACAGATCGACCTGCCGGTGCAGCGCGCCTATGAGCTGACGCTCAACCTGATCAACAAGCGCAAATGGCGCGTGGTCGACGCGCGACCGCCGCAACTGCCGCGCCGCGAGGGCCATATCGAGGCGGTGGCTCGCACCGCGGTGATGGGCCTGCCCGAAGACGTCGCGATCCGCATCCTGCCCGACAGCGACGGCGCGCGGATCGATATCCGCTCCGCCTCGCGTTTTTTCGACAGCGACCTCGGCAGCAACGCCGCGCGCATCGCCAAACTCAGCGAAGCCATCACCACCGCCGCCGAAAACGCGCCGATGCCGAAGCCCGAACCGGAGCCGAAGCCGGCGAAGGGCAAGGCGGGGGTGAAGAAGTAGCCCGTCCGTCATTGCGAGCGAAGCGAAGCAATCCAGCGCAGCGCACTGGGCTGGATTGCTTCGTCGCTGCGCTCCTCGCAATGACGATCCGAAAAGCCGACGAAGGTGCGGCCGTTACTCCACCAATACGTAGGATGGGTTGAGCCTTCGGCGAAACCCATCGGTCCGCGCAAGACGCCTGATGGGTTTCGCTGCGCTCAACCCATCCTACGAGGCCGTGCCGTTACTTCGCCAGCCTATAGCGTCCGCCGATCAGAGGATCGCCGTCGGTCACAACGATGCCGCGCAGCACCAGGTCTTCGAGATGCGCCAGCACCGAATAGCCGGCGGCGCCGATCAGGCGCGGGTCGATGCCGATATAGATGGCGCGGACCATGGTGGGGATATCGGTCTCGCCCTTGGCGAGGCGATGCAGGATCGAGGCTTCGCGGGCCTGGCGGTGGCGCTTGAGGAAGCGCGAATAGCGCGGGCCTTCGAGAATCTCGGCGCCATGGCCGGACAGATACAACTGCTCGGGGCGCGCCATCAGGCGGTCGAGCGACTCCATGTAGTCGACCATCGAGCCGTCCGGCGGCGCCACGATCGAGGTCGACCAGCCCATGATGTGATCGCCGACCAGGATCGCGTCGCGATCCTTCCAGGCGAACGCCATGTGGTTGGCGGTGTGGCCGGGCGTCGCCACCGCCTCCACCGCCCAGCCGTCGCCCTCGATCACGTCGCCGTCGCGGATCGTGACGTCGGGCCTGAAGGCGCGGTCGGCGCCGGATTCCGTCGAGACCGTCTCGCTCTCGAAATACGGCCGCGAGGCGCGGTGCGGGCCTTCGGCATAGACCGTCGCGCCGGTCAGGGCCTTCAGCCGCGGCGTGCCGGGCGAATGATCTTTATGCGTGTGGGTGACGAGAATGTGGGTGACGGTCTCGCCCTTCACCGCGTCGACCAGCGCCTGCGCATGGGCCTCGCTGTCCGGGCCGGGATCGACGATCGCGACCTTGCCGGTGCCGATGATGTAGCTGACCGTCCCGGTGAAGGTGAACGGCGACGGGTTGTCGCAGAGCACGCGGCGCAGCCCGGGACGGATTTCCTCGACCACGCCCGCTTTCAGCGGGAAGTCGCGATTGAACGGGACGTCGTCGGAGGTAGCGCTGGCGTCGCTCATGGCGTTTCCCCGGGGTGTTGTCGTTAGTCGTGAGCTCTTCTTGTTCGTTGTGGGATCGAGGCGCGGACGCGCCGCGTTCCATGAGCCGTCATCCTGAGGTGCTCGCCCGCAAGGGCGAGCCTCGAAGGATGCGGACACGACTGCATGCGGCTCATCCTTCGAGGCCGCCGCTGCGCGGCGGCGCCTCAGGATGACGCTGCATCAAGCTTACGAAAACGCCTGCAGCCCGGTGATGGCGCGGCCGATGATCAGGGCGTGGACGTCGTGGGTGCCCTCGTAGGTGTTGACGGTCTCGAGGTTCTGCGAGTGGCGCATCACGTGGTACTCGATCTGGATGCCGTTGCCGCCGTGCATGTCGCGGGCGACGCGGGCGATGTCGAGCGCCTTGCCGCAATTGTTGCGCTTGACGATCGAGATCATCTCCGGCGCGACCCGGCCCTCGTCCATCAGCCGGCCGACCCGCAACGACGCCTGCAGGCCGAGCGCGATCTCGGTCTCCATGTCGGCGAGCTTCTTCTGCACCAGCTGGGTGGCGGCGAGCGGCCGGTTGAACTGCTTGCGGTCGAGCGTGTACTGCCGGGCGCGCTGGAAGCAATCCTCGGCGGCGCCGAGCACGCCCCAGGAGATGCCGTAGCGGGCGCGGTTGAGGCAGCCGAACGGACCCTTGAGGCCGGAGACGTTGGGCAGCAGCGCGTCTTCGGGCACCACGACGCCGTCCATCACGATCTCGCCGGTGATCGAGGCGCGCAACGAGAGCTTGCCGCCGATCTTCGGCGCCGACAGGCCCTTCATGCCCTTCTCGAGGATGAAGCCGCGGATCTGGTTGTCGTGCGCGGCGGACTTCGCCCAGACCACGAACACGTCGGCGATCGGCGCGTTGGAGATCCACATCTTGGTGCCGGTGAGGCGATAGCCGTCGGCGACCTTCTCGGCGCGGGTCTTCATGCCGCCGGGATCGGAGCCGGCGTCGGGCTCGGTCAGGCCGAAGCAGCCGACCCATTCGCCGGAAGCGAGCTTGGGCAGATATTTCTTGCGCTGGGTCTCGTCGCCATAGGCGTAGATCGGATACATCACCAGCGACGACTGCACCGAGTTCATCGAGCGGTAACCGCTATCGACGCGCTCGATCTCGCGCGCCACGAGGCCATAGGCGACGTAGCTGGCATTGGCGCAGCCGTAGTCCTCGGGCAGAGTGATGCCGATCAGGCCGAGCGAACCCATCTCGTTGAAGATCTCGCGATCGGTCTTCTCTTCGAGATAGGCCTGGCTGACGCGCGGCAGCAGCTTGTCCTGCGCATAGGCGCGGGCGGTGTCGCGGATCATCCGCTCGTCTTCGGTGAGCTGATCTTCCAGGAGCAGCGGGTCGTCCCACTTGAAACTCGCGGGAGCCGGCTTGTCCTTGGTTTGGGCGCGAACGCTCATCGATCATCCTTTCAGGACGCCGCCGCATGGCGCGACAGCAGGAAGGTAAAACGTTGGTCAGGTGCCTTCAAGGTGCTCGTTGCCGACGATCTCGATGCCGAAACCCGACAGACCCTTGTAGTCCATCTGCGACGAGGTGAGGTGCCGGATCGACGAGACGCCGAGGTCGCGCAGGATCTGCGCACCGACGCCGATCTCGCGCCATTGCCGGTGGCGATCGGCTTCCGCCGATTTCGGCGCGTCGATCGGCGCGACGGGAACGCCGGCGGCGCCGTCGCGCAGATAGATCAGCACGCCGGAACCGTTCTTCCTGAAGTGCTCGAGCACCGCCTCCATCCGGCGCGCGCCGGTGAAGATCTCCTTGACGATGTTCGGCTTGTGGAACCTCGTCAGCACGTTCTTGCCGTCGCCGATGCCGTTGTAGACGCAGGCGACGTGGGCGATCTCGTCGAACGGCGAGCGATAGGCGTAGCCCTGCATCGGCCCGATCGGGCTTTCCAGCGGGAACGTCGCGACGCGCTCGATCAGCTTCTCGCGCGCCTGGCGATGCGCGATCAGATCGGCGATCGTGACCAGCTTGAGGTTGTGCTTCTTCGCGAATTCGACGACCTGGGCGCCCTTGGTGACGGTGCCGTCGTCGTTCATCAGTTCGCTGATGACGCCGACCGGCGGCAGGCCCGCCAGACGACAAAGATCGACCGCGGCCTCGGTGTGGCCGGAGCGCAGCAGCACGCCGCCGTCGCGCGCGATCAGCGGGAAGATGTGCCCCGGGCGCGCGAAGTCGTTGGCGCCGGCATTGGGATTGGCCAGCGCGCGGCAGCACGAGGCGCGCTCGTCCGCGGAGATGCCGGTGCCGTTGTCGGGCTTGTAGTCGATCGAGACGGTAAAGGCGGTGGTGTGATTGCTGTCGTTGTGCGCGACCATCGGGTCGAGCCGCAACCGCCGCGCGTCGTCCATGGTGATCGGCGCGCAGACGATGCCGGAGGTGTGGCGGATGATGAACGCCATCTTCTCGGCGGTGCACAGCGAGGCGGCGACCACGAGATCGCCCTCGCCCTCGCGATCGTCGTCGTCGGTGACGACGACGATTTCGCCGGCAGCGAAGGCTTGCAGAACGTCCTGGATCGGGTGCGCCATGGTCCACTCTCTGAAGTCGAGGCAGACCATATGACGCAGCGCGCGCGGCGACGCAACCCGCGCCGCTGCGGAGCCGGGTGCCGCTACCGCACAGCGGAATTGGCGGTTTCCGCAGCCGCCTTCTTCTGCACGAACTGATCGTAGGCCTCGACGGCCTGCGCGGCGTACATCACGCTGGGGCCGGCGCCCATGTAGATCGCCATGCCCATCGTCTCCATGATCTCCTCGCGGGTAGCGCCCTGCCTCACCGCGGCCTCGGCGTGAAAGCCGATGCAGCCGTCGCAGCGGGTCGCCACCGAGATCGCCAGCGCGATCAGTTCCTTGGTCTTGGTGTCGAGCGCATTGGCCTTCAGCGCCGCCTGCGCGATCGCCGAGAAGCCTTTCATCACGTCCGGCGCGCCGCCGCGCACTTCGCGCAACGCCGTCGACAATTCGCCGGTCAAATCGATCCAGTTCTTGTGCATGGTCTCACCTGAAAAGAGAACAACTCCCGGGATCGGGCCGTAGCCGATTCCGGGAGCTTCGACAAAACGCGGTCGGTCAGGGCTGCTTGGCGGGGCAGGTGCGGATGCCGAACAGCGTGTAGGCCGGGCAGAAGCCGATCGCAGCGGTCAGGAGCGGCACCACGCCGATCCACGCCCAGATCGGGCCGGTGGTCAGCGCCCAATAGATCAGGCCGGCGCCGACGATGGCGCGCAGCAGGCGGTCGATCATTCCCATGTTGACGGTCATCTTGCATTCCCCTCGCTTGGTTGAGTGACACTGGACGTGTAAGGGGCGCGGGGCACACGGTCTGTGACGAAGTCACCGCCGGCGTACGATCGTTCAGCGGCCGGCCTGGGCGGCGGCGCGCAGCGGCGCAGCGTTGCGCAGTTCGACCCGACCGCGGCCGAGGCTGACCCAGCCGCGGCGCTCGAAGGTCTTGAGATGACGGCTGACGACTTCGCGCGCGGTGCCGATCTCGGCGGCGAGTTGCTGATGCGTGATCGACAGCGCGCGGCTATCGTCGGCGAGCGCCAACAGCCGCGCCGCAAGGCGCGAGTCGATCGACGCGAAGGCGACGTTCTGGATCACCGCCATCAGGTCGGCCATCCGCGCCGCCTGGGCATGGAACACGAAGCCGCGGAATTCCGCCGATCGCCCCATCAGATCATTGAAGGTGGCGGCCGGCAGGCCGACCGCGTCGACCGGCGTCTCGGTGACGGCGAAGGCGCTGTAGCTGTCGGAGGCGAGCAGCGCCAGCGTGGTCAGAATGCAGATGCTGCCGGGGCCGAGCCGGTACAGCACGATCTCGTTGCCCTCGGCGTCGAGTTGAAACACCCGAACGGTGCCGCCGGTGACGAGGATGAACATGTTGCAGGGCTGATCGGGCGCGAACACCGTCGCGCCGGCGGGAAGGTTCATCGCCATCGCACCGCCGGTCAGCGGCGCGCGCTCGGCGTCAGGCATTCCGGCAAGAACCGGAAAACGCTGCAACCAGCCGAGATCTGGCAAGCTCATCAGGACCGCCGTTCACCGCACCCTGTTACTGTATGCAGTATAGCATTCTGCGGGCGTTTGATCCTCGTCAACGAGCGGAGGCGGCGAACCGCCGCGGCTCAGCGGCCGGCCGCGATCCGCTCCCGTCGCCCAAAGCGCGCGCGCAGCCGCGGCGCGATCAGCCAGGCCAGCGGCGCGGCGAGGACGAAACTGGCGACGACCACCGCGGGGATCAGGTCGAACGCGTGGCGCGCGAGCGACGGGAACGTCATGACGGTCACGAGGCCGACGCCGAACACGACCGCATTGATCATCATGTAAACCAGCGCCGCGATTTGAAAACGGATCGACATTGCAAACCTCCTGTTCACAGGTCAAATCCGGACGCGGCGGCTGGTTCCGGGGGAAGTGAGCCGCGTTGCCGCAGGCGAAGGTCGGAACCTTTCGCCGCACGCGAACCGGCGCGCGCCGGCCGGCAAAGTGCTAGATCAGCGGCGGCCGCAGCATCCTCGGCCGGCTGGCCGCAGAACAAGTGAGCGATCGATGGGTTTGGGACTGGAACGGAAGCTGCAACGCTGGCTCGACGATCACACTCTGCCGGAGATCGTTGCTGCGGTGCTGGGGGTGATCATCGCGCTGGCGCTGATTCTGGTAGTCGGCGGCTACTGGCTGGTGACGCCGTGACCGCAGGGTCCGCGGCGACGGCGCTCCGCATTCACGGCGGCCGGATCGACGTCGCGGCACGGTGTTATCCCGATGCACCGCGGCCCTGGATTGATCTGTCGACCGGCATCAATCCGGTCGCTTATCCGATCCCGACGCTCGCGCCGTCGTGCTTTGCGCGGCTGCCGCTGACGAGCGAAATCGACGATCTGTGCGCGGCCGCGGCGGATTGCTATGGGCTGCCGGGCGGCGCCGCGATGCTGCCTGCGCCGGGCAGCGAGATCGCGATCCGGCTGGCGCCGCGCGTGCTGGCCGCGTCCGGCCCGATCGCCCGCGTCGGCATTATCGGCCCGACCTATGGCTCGCACGCCGCCGCCTGGCGCGCGGCGGGCGCCGAGGTGCAGGAGCTGACCGCCCTGCCCGATCCCGATGCGCCGCTCGAGGCCGTGGTGCTGGTCAACCCGAACAATCCGGACGGCCACCTGATCGCGCAGGATACGCTCGCGGCGTTTGCGGAGCGCTGGAGCGCGGCCGGCAAGCGCCTCGTGGTCGACGAGGCGTTCGGCGATCTGGTGCCCGAGGCGTCGCTGCTGCGCGGCGCAGCCTTGCCGCGCGGCGTGGTGGTGCTGCGCTCGCTGGGAAAATTCTTCGGCCTCGCCGGGCTGCGGCTGGGCTTCGTCGCGGTGAATGCCGACGAGGCGCAGCGATGGCGCGATCTGCTCGGCGACTGGGCGGCGTCCGGACCGGCCTGCACGATCGCGACGGCTGCATTGCGCGACGCCGCGTGGATCGACGCGACGCGCGGCAGGCTGGCGCAGGATCGCCGCCGGCTCGATGCGACGCTGGGCGCTGCCGAACTCGCAGCGTGCGGCGGCACCGATCTGTTCGGGCTTTATCTATGCAGGAATGATTGCGATCTGGTCGATCGCTTCGCGCGCACGGGGATCCTCATCCGTGCCTTCGCGCACAACCCGCGCGTCTATCGCTTCGGCCTGCCGGCAAACGAGCCCGCCTGGCAGCGGCTGGCGCGGATCTGCGCGGAGCCTCCGGGACGCGGCTGAGCGCGCCGGGCTTACGCCGCGCGGGCCTGCGGCGCCTTGCCTGCCATCGGCGCCTTGCCGGCCTGCGGCGCCTTGCGGACCGGCGGCGCCGGAGCCTTGGCGACGGCCTGTGAGGAGCGCAGGTCGAACGCATCG
Source organism: Rhodopseudomonas sp. NSM (assembly GCF_052445935.1). Taxonomy (NCBI): domain Bacteria; kingdom Pseudomonadati; phylum Pseudomonadota; class Alphaproteobacteria; order Hyphomicrobiales; family Nitrobacteraceae; genus Rhodopseudomonas; species Rhodopseudomonas sp. NSM. Next base: position 192,420 of record NZ_JBQTCH010000004.1, read on the forward strand.
GGCGCGGTCAGCAGCACCAGCCCCGAAAGCCCGGCGGCCGAGCCGAGCAGCGCCAGCGTGATCACCAGCGGATAACCGACGAGATAGATCGCGCCGATCAGCAGCACCGCCATGTTGGCCGCGAAAAAGTACTTCGCCTCCGGCGTGCCGTGGACGGCGTCCTTGGTCAACCAGCCGATCACCGGCACGAAGTAGAACGCTCGGACCAGGGCTTTCACATCTCTCTCCCGTGCTGTCTTGTGCCGGACCGCGGGGCGCGGAAGTCGCAACCGCCTTGCAATCCGATCTGCAGCGCATCACTCCACCGCAGCGCAATATTTGTCAACGCAGAGCGGGATACCTCCGGAATCGTCCGGAGGTCAAAAGATGAATATCTGCAGGACGTTACCCTGGCGCCCGGCGCGTGATCGCCGCGCCAGCGCGTGCCTTATTACCGCCTTCGAAGATTGCCCAGGTGGCGGCCGCGATAGGTCGCGATCATCGCGCCGGCCGGGGTGGCGCATCAAGCCGTCGCCCAACACAACATCCGTCATGCCCGGGCTCGTCCCGGGCATCCACGCCTTCGAGCTCGCGACGTGGCAAGACGTGGATGGCCGGGACGAGCCCGGCCATGACGTGTCGAGAGGTGCGTGCGCGTCCCGAGACCTCGGACCGCGCGGACGCACGCAACGGGCAAAGACCGCCGATTACTTCTTCACCAGCGGACAGGCGCTTTCCGACAGCGGGCGGAACGCCTGGTCGCCGGGGATGGTTTCGAGGATGTTGTAGAAGTCCCACGGGCCCTTGGACTCCGCCGGCTTCTTCACTTCGGCGAGATACATGTCGTGCACCATGCGGCCGTCGATCCGGATCTTGCCGCCCTTGGCGAAGAAATCGTCGATCGGCATCTCGCGCATCTTGGCCATCACCGTCTGCGCGTCGAGCGTGCCGGCGGCGGCCACGGCCTTCAGATAGTGCATGGTCGAGGAGTAGTCGCCGGCCTGGGTCGAGGTCGGCATCTTGCCGAACTTCTCCTGGAACCGCTTGGCGAAGGCGCGGGTCTCGTCGTTGAGGTCCCAGTACCACGCCTCGGTCAGCAGCAGGCCCTGCGCGTTGGCGAGGCCGAGCGCGCGGGTGTCGTTGAGGTTGATGGCCAGCCCGACAACCTGCTGCTTGCCGTCGCGGCCGATGCCGAATTCGGCCGCCGACTTGATCGCATTGATGGTGTCGGCGCCGCCATTGGCGAGCGCGATCACGTCCGCGCCGGAGCTCTGCGCCTGCAGCAGGAACGACGAGAAGTCGCTGGTGTTGATCGGATGCTTGATGTCCGACACCACGCTGCCGCCGGCCGCCTCGACAAAGCGGCGGCTGTCATTGGCGAGCTGGTGGCCGTAGGCGAAATCGGCCTGCAGGATCGCCCATTTCTTCTTGCCACGCTTGACCACCGCGTTGGCGGTGCCGCGCGCCAGCGCATAGGTGTCCCAGGTGTAGTGGATGCTGTTGGGCGTACACTTCTCGTTGGTGATCACCGAGGTCGAGGCGCCGTTGACGATGGCGATGCGGTCCTTGGTCTTGGTCAGCTCCATCACGCCGAGCGCGACCGAGGAATTCATCAGATCGGCGAGCATCGCCACGTTCTTCTCGTCGATCCATTCGCGCGCCAGCGACACGCCGACGTCGGCCTTGTTCTGGTGATCGGCGGACAACACCTCGATCGGACGGCCGAGCACCTTGCCGCCGAAATCGTCGACCGCCATCTTCACCGCCGTGACCGCGCCCGGACCGGAGATATCCGCGAACAGGCCCGACATGTCGGTGAGCACGCCGATCCGGACAGGCGACGAATCCGCCTGCTGCGCGGTCGCGGCGCCGATGCCCAGACCTGCAACGCCGAAACCCGTGGCAGCGATCCCCGCGCAGAGAGCGAGCGTCGCCAGTCGCCTGGTCGCAGTCGTTCGATAGATAGCCATCATGTTCTCTCCAATTCGCCGATCATTGCCGTGGTTCAACTGTTCACCTCTCTTGCGTCTCTCTTGCGTCGTCTTTGGACTCACGCCATCGCGTCGTCGAGCGAAAGCGTGGGGGAGTATTTGATCGTCTTCATCGCGAAGCGCGCCGCCGGCCGCGAATCGCAGAACACCCGGCCGGGCGGGACTCTCATAGCCGCTGACCGCCGCTGGCTTCGATGGTCTCGCCGGTGATCCAGCCGCCGTCCTTCGAGGCGAGGAAGGCGACGATCGGCGCGATGTCCTGCGGCCCGGCGATGCGGCCGAGTGCGACGCTGTCGCGGATCGCGGCGTTGCGCTGCGGATCGGACGCGGCAGGGTTGAGGTCGGTCGCGGTGGCGCCGGGCAGCACTGCGTTCACGGTGATGCCGCGCGGGCCGAGATGCGCCGCGAGGATGCGGCTCAGCGTCGACAGCGCCGCCTTGGTCGGCGCGTAGACCGGCATGGTCGGAAACGACAGCCGCGCCGCCATCGACGAGATGTTGATGATGCGGCCGCCATCGGCCAGCACCGGCAACAGCTTCTGGATCAGGAAGAACGGAGATTTGAAATTGACCTGCAGCATCCGGTCGAACTCGGCTTCGGTGACCTGCTCGATGGTCTTGCGGTCGTCGATGCCGGCGTTGTTGACGAGGATGTCGAGCAGCGGCGGATCGCGTCGCGCGCGCAATTCGGCGATCAGCGCTTCGGCGAGCTGCGTAGCGCCCGCGGGATCTGCGAGATCGGCCGCGACGAGGAAGCCGTCGCCGCCGTCGCTGCGAATCTGCGCGAGCACCTCGGCTGCCTCGTCGCGCCCGGCGCGATAGTGGATGCCGACGACGGCGCCGTCCTGCGCCAGGCGAATAGCGATCGCCCGGCCGATGCCGCGGCTGGCGCCGGTGACGAGAGCGATCCTGTCGGAGAGTGGATTCATCGTGATGGCGGCTCCGGCGTGAATCTCATCGGTTCAGATCGCATAGGTGGCGCGCCCGATCGCGATCAGCGCGCCCTTCTCGTCGTGGACGTCGACATCGGCGACGCCGACGGTGCGGCCGAGCCGGCGCACCCGGCCGGTCGAGATCAGCGCGGTGCCGATCGCCGGCCGGAAGTAATCGACGCGGAAATTGATCGTCGGCAGGCCGCGGCCGACGAACACCACCAGCGCGTAGTCGCCGACGGTGTCGATGATCGAGGCGATCGGGCCGCCGTGCCATTGCCCGGTGCCGGGCTCGCGCTCGAATTCCGGCCGCATCGGCGACCGCATCACGATCTCCTGCTTGGCCGCATCGAGCGACGTTACCGTGAGACCGAGAAACGAAATGAACGGCGATGCCTGCAGCATCGCCTCGATCTGCGCGGACGCGAGCGGCTCGGTCATGGCGTCACCACGACCTTGCCGAACACGGTGCGGTCCTCCAGCATCGCCAGCGCGTCCGCGGCCTGTTCGAGCGGAAACGCCTTGTCGACTTTCGCGGTGAGTTTGCCCGACGACAGCAACGCGAACAGCTTGTCGATGTCGTCGCGCTGCCATCCGTTGGAGCCGCGGACCTGCAATTCGAACGTCCAGATCACGCGCAGATCCTCGGCCGGATCATAGCCCGCGGTGGCGCCGCAGGTCAGGATGCGGCCGCCGAGCTTGAGCGTGCGCAGCGACTTCACCCAGGTGTCGCCGCCGGTGAAATTCACCACGACGTCGACGCCGCCGTTTTCCGACGAGCCGCCGACCCGCGCCGGGCGTCCGTGACGCTGGCGCACCACCTGCATGAAGTCCTCCTTGGTGTAGAGGATGACTTCGTCGGCGCCGAGCTGTTTCAGGCGCTCGCCTTTTTCTTCCGAACCGGCGCAGGCGATCACGTAAGCGCCGGCGATCTTGGCGAGCTGCACGCAGCACACGCCGACGCCGCCGGAGGCGCCGAGAATCAGCACCTTCTCGCCGGCCTTGACCTGGCCGTTGGTGGTCATCATCCGGTGCGCGGTGCCGTAGGCGACCGGCAATGCAGCCGCCTGTTCGAAGCCGACATTATCGGGGATGCGCACGAGCTGGTGCGCGCGCGCCTTGCACAGTTCCGCAAGGCCGCCGTTCATAGTCTCGCCCATCAGCCCGCCTTCGACGCGGTTGAGCGGATCGACCAGCACGCGGTCGCCGGGCTGCCAGGCCTCGATGCCCGCGCCGACTTCGACGATCTCGCCTGCGACATCGAGCCCCATGATCACCGGCAGCGGGATCTTGATGCCCGGCATGCCGCGGCGGGTGAAAATGTCGTGATAGTTGAGCGAGGTGGCGCGCACGCGCAGCAGGACGTCGCCGGGTCCGACGTCGGGATCGGGAAAATTCGGATCGTATGAGAGCTTGTCGAGCCCCCCGTGTTCCCGCAGGACCATTGCGCGCATAGTTGCATCTTCTCCTTCGGGCTCAGGCCGATCGTCTTCATCATCGATCGTCGCCGTCGCTCGTGATACCGCCTGACGGAATGTCGGCGTTGTGGCGCCGCAGACCCGGTCATCGAATCTGCGCCAGATCCAGCATCGGCGAACGATCAGCGGATTTCGTTCCCGCAGGCCGGTGACGCCGAACCGGAATCGGATTCCGTCAAGGCGCTTCGGAAGGTATCAGATATCAATTCGATCCATCATTCACATCGCCGCGCGTTCGTGTCTATAAAGGATCGCAACCATCCACTCAGGATGGGGAAACGCGATGATCACATCGGGAGGAATAACGATGGAATTGGCCTATGTGCCCCGCCAGACCCCCTACACGCTCGCACCCGAAGACGAACTGAACGACCTGCGGATGTCGGAGAAGGTCCGGCCGCTGTACGACCACGTCAAGAAGTTCATTGCCGAAACCGTCGAGCCGATGTCGCACGAATTCGAGGCGGCCGGCGAAGGCAACCCGAACCGCTGGTCGTTCACCGACAAGCAGCTCGAAATTCTCGGCAAGGCCAAGACCAAGGCGAAGGAAGTCGGCCTCTGGAACTTCTTCCTGCCCGACGCCGACACCGGTGAAGGCCTGAAGAATCTCGACTACGCCTATATCGCCGCCGAACTCGGCAAGGCGCCGCTCGCCTCCGAGGTGATGAACTGCTCGGCGCCCGACACCGGCAACATGGAAGTGCTGGAACGCGTCGGCACGCCGGCCCAGAAGGAGAAGTGGCTGAAGCCGCTGCTCAATGGCGAGATCCGCTCGGCCTATGTGATGACCGAGCCGAACGTCGCCTCCTCCGACGCCAAGAACGTCTCGACCTCCGCCAAGCTCGACGGCGACGAGTGGGTGATCAACGGCGAGAAGTACTACATCTCCGGCCTCGGCGACCCGCGCTGCAAGATCATGATCGTGATGGTCAAGACCGACCCGACCGCGGCGCCCAGCAAGCAGCAGTCGCAGATCCTGGTGCCGGTCGACACCCCCGGCGTCGAGGTGATCGGCCCGATGCACGTGTTCGGCCACGACCACGCGCCGCGCGGCCACATGCATATGCGCTTCAACAATGTGCGGGTGCCGAAGGAGAACATCCTGCTTGGCGAGGGCCGCGGCTTCGAGATTTCGCAGCTCCGGCTCGGCCCCGGCCGCATCCATCATTGCATGCGCACCATCGGCAAGGCCGAGAAGGCGCTCGACATGATGGTCGCGCGCGGTCTCACCCGCGAAGCCTTCGGCAAGAAGATCGCGCATCTCGGCGGCAACATGCAGATCATCGCGCAGGCCCGTTGCGAGATCGAGGCGATGCGGCTGATGGTGCTGAAGGCCGCCAAGGCGATGGACGTGCTCGGCAACAAGGAAGCCCGCGTCTGGGTCAGCATGGTCAAGGCCATGGTGCCGGAGCGCGCCTGCAAGATCATCGACCAGGCGATCCAGATGCACGGCGCCACCGGCATCTCGCAATGGACGCCGCTGGCCGAGATGTACACCGACGTCCGCCACCTCCGCTTCGCCGACGGTCCGGACGAAGTGCACTGGATGGTGGTCGGGCGGCACGAGCTGACGCTGTAAGGCGAACGCTCTCGCTGATCGGCGCGGGCTCTCAACGCGTACACCGTCATCCTGAGGCGCCCGTCGGGCCGCGCATCGCGCGGTTCGACGGGCCTCGAAGGATGAGCCGCAGGCACGGATGCCGCTACTCGTCGCCGCATCCTTCGAGGCGCGCAAGGGCGCGCACCTCAGGATGACGACTCAGAGTTTCCTCAATCCTTGAACACCACCGTTTTCGTTCCGTTGACGATCACCTTTCCGTCGATGTGCCAGGTGATGGCGCGGGCGAGCACGCGGCGTTCGATCTCGCGGCCCTTGCGCACCAGGTCCTCGACGCAATTGTGATGGCTGATACGCTCGACGTCCTGCTCGATGATCGGGCCCTCGTCGAGATCGGGCGTGACGTAATGCGCGGTGGCGCCGATCAGCTTGACGCCGCGGGCGAACGCCTGGTGATACGGCCGCGCGCCCTTGAAGCCCGGCAGGAACGAATGGTGGATGTTGATGCAGCGGCCGGCGAGCTTGGCGCACAGCCCGTCCGACAGCACCTGCATGTAGCGCGCCAGCACGACGAGATCGGTGTTGGCGGCGCGGATCAGCTCCCAGACCTGCGCCTCCTGCTCCATCTTGGTCGGCTTGGTGACCGGCAGATAGTGGAACGGGATGTCGTCGAGATCGAGATGCGCGTAGGTCTCGCGCGGATGGTTGGCGATGATGCCTGCGATGTCCATCGCGATTTCGCCGCTACGCCAGCGATACAGCAGATCGGCGAGGCAGTGATCGAATTTCGACACCAGGATCATCACGCGCTGCTTCTCGCTCAGGCTGCGCATCGTCCAGGTGATGCCGAACTCGTTCGCGACCGGCTCGAATGCGGCCTTCACCGCGGCGATGCTGGCGTCCGGCTTCAGGATCGCGAACCGCATCCGCATGAAGAACAGATGCGTCTCGGCATCGTTGAACTGATGCGCCTCGACGACGTTGCAGCCGGCGTCGAACAGCGCCTTGGCGACGGCTGCGACGATTCCCGGCTGGTCGCGGCAGGACAGCGACAGCACGACATTGGTGTGAGGCATCGGAAGATACTCCATGCGGAAGCGCGCGGGGAATCCGCGTCGAATTCAGAACAGAACGAGAGGCTTCAACCTCGATCGGGCACGACCGCGAGGCCGCCGGCGGCCGCGGAGGTGTCGAGCCAGTGCAGAAATCCGCCGACCAGGCTGCGCGCCACCGCGATCGCGAAGCCGCCGTCGCCGGTGGCCCAGATCGTCGCGCCGATGTGATGCACGCTGGTCACCGCGCAATCGTCGGCGGCGAAGGCCGCGCAATCGATCTGAAAGCCTTTTTCAAGCAGCGCAGGCAGCGCCGGTCCGGAAAGCTGTAGCAGCGCGAGGCCATCGGATTGCTCGACCACGGATGCCAGTCCGTCGAGCCGCGCCGCAAGCACGGCGACGAAGCCGGGGTCCGGGCGTTGCGAGACCGCCAGCCACTTGCCCGGACCGATTCCGAGAAACGTCACGCTGGCGGCGCTGACGCGCTTCGGCCGATCGCACAGCGCGACGCCGTATGCGCGATGCACGCACGCGCTCAATTCAGCGAACTGGCCCTTGCGGGCCATCACCGTGGCGATGCCGCGGCGTTCGACCGGCGTGGCGACCACGCCGTCGCCGCTGCCGCGCGGCGCGAGCGCCCGCCAGGGGCTCTGATACATCAGCTCAGCCACGCAACCGCACTCCTTCCGGATCGACAAACACCGGCGACACGATCTCGGCTTCGAAATCATGCGAGCGGATCGGATCGAACACGCGAATCCGTTCGCCGATCCGCTCCGGCCCGCGCGACAGCAGCGCCAGCGCGATCCAGTGGCCGAGCGACGGGCTGAACGCCGACGAGGTGACGAAGCCCTGATCGGTCTCGGGCGCGGGCGTTACGCCCGGCGCGAACAGATGCGCGCCGTTGCGCAGGCGGTCGTTGCGGTCGACCGGCCGCAGCCCGACCAGCGTCGGCCGCGCCGGATCGATCAGCGCGGGACGGCCCGCCATCACCCGGCCGATGAAGTCCTTCTTGGTCGACATCATCCGGCCCATGCCGAGATCGCGCGCCACCGTCTGGCCGTTGAGTTCGTTGCCGGCGGCATGGCCCTTCTCGATCCGCATCACGCCGAGCGCCTCGGTGCCGTAGGGCACGACGCCGAGCCCCTCGCCGGCCGCCATCAGCGCGCGCATCAGCGCGTCGCCATAGCCGGCGGGGACCGCGATCTCGTAGGCGCGCTCGCCGGAGAACGAGATCCGGAACAGCCGCACCCGCACCTCGCCGAGGCGGAATTCGCCGCACGCCATATAGGGGAACGCCGTGTCCGACAGATCGACGCCCGGCCCGAACAGCTTCTGCAGCAGCGCGCGCGCCTGCGGGCCGGCGACCGCAACCTGCGCCCATTGCTCGGTGACCGAGACCATCTGCACATCCAGCTCGGGCCACAGCACCTGATGGCAGAATTCGAGATGCTGCATCACCTTCACCGCATTCGCGGTGGTGGTCGACATCACGTAGTGATCCTCGGCCAGCCGCGCGGTGGTGCCGTCGTCCATGACGAAGCCGTCTTCGCGCAGCATCAAGCCGTAGCGCACCTTGCCGACCGCGAGCGTGGAGAAGGTGTTGATATAGACCCGATCGAGGAACGCACCGACATCGGCGCCGCACAGCGCGATCTTGCCGAGCGTGGAGACGTCGCAGATGCCGACGCGGCTTCGCACGGCGCTGACTTCGCGCGACACGCTTTGCAGCCATTCAGTTTCACCGGGCGTCGCGAACCATTGCGCGCGCAGCCACTGCCCGGTCTCGACGAAACTCGCGCCCTGCCGGGCGGACCAGTCATGGGTCGCGGTGAGACGCGTCGGCTTGAAATGCTTGCCGGTGCTGAGCCCGCCGAACGCGCCGATCGCCACCGGCACCTGCGGCGGCCGGGCGCGCGTAGTGCCGGCGGCGGCGATGCCGCGTTCGGTGAGCGCCGCCATGATCGCGAGGCCGTTGACGTTCGAGGTCTTGCCCTGATCGGTCGCCATGCCGAGCGTGGTGTAGCGCTTGAGGTGTTCGACCGAGCGGAAGCCCTCGCGCGCCGAGATTTCGATATCATCCGCGGTGACGTCGTTCTGCAGATCGACGAACGCCTTGCCGCGGACGCCTGCGACCTGCCACAGCGGCGTCACGGCGAAGGCTTCGTCGCGGGCGCGATAATTTGGCTGCGCGGCGCCGGCATGGCCGCAACGCGAGGCGGCCTCTAGGCCCCAGCGCGCGCCGTCCTCCAACGCCTGCGCCAGCGTGAAACGCCCGGCCGCGGCACCCGCGATGGTCATCGCCTTCGGCGCGCCGGTGGCGAGAAACGCCGACGTCTCCGGATTCCATTCGCCCTTGCCGCCGAGATGGGTGGCGAGCGCGATATTCGGATTCCAGCCGCCCGACACCGCGAGCAGATCGGCGGCGAGCTTGCGCCGCTTGCCATCCGCGCCGACGAATTCGACCGCCCGCAGCGCCTGCCCGCCGATCGCGTCGGTGACCGACGCGCCGAGATGCACCGACGCGTTGCCGGCGAGCGCGCGGACGGAGGCGGCGACCTCGCGGCGCGGATCGACCACGGCCGCAACTTCGACGCCGGCGCGGGCCAGATCAGCCGCGCTGCGCCAGCCGTCGTCGCTGGTCGTGAACACCACCGCGCGCTGTCCCGGCGCTGCGGCGAAGCGGTTGACGTAGCTGCGCACAGCTGACGCGAGCATCACACCTGGGCGGTCGTTGCCGCCGAACACGATCGGCCGCTCGATCGCGCCGGTCGCCAGCAGCGACTCCCGCGCGACGATCTTCCACAGCCGCTGCCGCGGCGTGAACGCCGGCGGCACCGGCAGATGATCGGCGACGCGCTCGATCACGCCGACCTCGTCGTCATAGATTCCGAACACGCTGGACCGGCGCAGGATACGGACGTTGCGGAGCGAGGCGAGTTCGGCTTCCGCCATCTGCGCCCACGAAGCGCCGGGCAAGCCGTCGATCTCGCAGATCTCCGACAACAGCCGGCCGCCGAGACGAAAATCCTCCTCGACCAGGATGACGCGCGCGCCTGCACGTCCCGCCGCCAGCGCTGCGGCCAGACCGGCGGGGCCGCCGCCGACGATCAGCAGGTCGCAGAACGCGGTGGCCTTCTCATATGTATCCGGATCGGGCTCGCCGCTGAGGCGGCCGAGGCCGGCGGAGCGGCGGATCAGCGGCTCGTACAGTTTCTCCCAGAACGAGGCCGGCCACATGAAGGTCTTGTAGTAGAAGCCCGCGACGATCAGCGGCGACGCGAACTGATGCACCGCGCGCCAATCGAAGGCGAGCGACGGCCAGCGGTTCTGGCTGTGGGCTTCGAGCCCGTCATAGAGCTCGACGGTGGTCGCCTTGGTGTTCGGCTCCCGCCGCGCGCCCGAGCGCAATTCCACCAGCGCATTCGACTCTTCGGGGCCTGCAGAGAAGATGCCGCGCGGCCGGTGATACTTGAACGAGCGGCCGACGAGACGCGTGCCGTTGGCGACGAGCGCCGAGGCCAGCGTGTCGCCGGCAAAGCCGGTCATCGGTTTGCCGTCGAAGGAAAACCGCAGCGGCTGGCTGCGATCGATCAGACCGCCTTGGATGCGTGAAGGCGCGCTCATGCCGCCGGCTCCTTCGCCGCGAGCGCGACATCCAGGATCTCATGCGTCGACGGATTGCGCATCACCACCAGCCAGCTGCGGCAGCCGGCGCCGTGATACCAGAGCCCGCGATGCGGCCCGGCGGGGTTGTCGCGCAGATACACATAGTCGAAGAACGCGGCTTCCACGGCGGCGGGCTCGCCGGCCGGATCGGGCCGTTGCGGTGCTGCGTCGCCGAGATAGCTGAATTCAGAGACGTCGCGCGAACCGCAATACGGGCAGGAAATTCTCATCGCGCCCTCAATGCAGGTTCGGTTGGGCGCCCTGGCCCTTTTCGTCGATCACCGCGCCGCGCTGGAATCGATCCAGCCGCAGCTCGGTCGCCGCCGGATGCGGCTCGTCGCGGGCGAGCAGATGCGCGAACACGAGGCCCGAGCCCGGCGTCGCTTTGAAGCCGCCATAGTTCCAGCCGGCATTGAGATAGAGATTCTGCGTCGGCGTGCGATCGATGATCGGCGAGCCGTCCATCGACATGTCGACGAGGCCGGCCCATGTGCGCAGGATGCGGGCGCGGCCGATCGCCGGCATCAGCGCCATGCCGCCCTCGCAGATGTCTTCCACGGTCGGCAGATTGCCGCGCTGCGCGTAGGAGTTGTAGCCGTCGAGATCGCCGCCGAACACGAGGCCACCTTTGTCGGACTGGCTGATGTAGAAATGCCCGGCGCCGAAAGTAATCACGCCGGGGATGATCGGCTTCAGCCCTTCGGAGACCATCGCCTGCAGCACGAAGGATTCGATCGGCAGCCGCATCCCGGCCATCGCCGCGACCTTCGAACTGGAGCCCGCGACCGCGATGCCGACCTTGCCGGCCGCGATCGGCCCACGCGTGGTCTCGACCCCGGTGACGCGGCCGCCCACGATGGTGATGCCGGTGACTTCGCAATTCTGCACGATGTCGACGCCGCGATCGCTGGCGCCACGGGCGAAGCCCCAGGCGACCGCGTCGTGCCGCGCGGTGCCGCCGCGGGCCTGCAGCAGGCCGCCCTGGATCGGAAACCGGGCGTCGTCGAAATTCAGGAACGGATAGAGTTTACGCACGCCGTCGCGGTCGAGCAGTTCGGCGTCGACGCCGTGCAGCCGCATCGCATTGCCGCGCCGCGCATAGGCGTCGCGCTGGGCGTCGGAATGATACAGGTTCAGCACGCCGCGCTGGCTGACCATGGCGTTGTAGTTGAAGTCCTGCTCCAGCCCTTCCCACAGCTTCATCGACAGCTCGTAGAGCGGGATGTTGCCGGGCAACAGATAGTTGGAGCGGATGATGGTGGTGTTGCGGCCCATATTGCCGCCGCCGATCCAGCCCTTTTCCAGCACCGCGACGTTGCGCACGCCGTAGCGGCTGGCGAGATAATACGCCGTCGCGAGCCCATGACCGCCGCCGCCGACGATCACCACGTCATAAGAAGGCTTCGGCGCGGCGTCACGCCAGGTCGGCTGCCAGGCTTTGTGGCCGCCGAGTGTGTTGCCGAGAAGCGAGAACAGCGAATAGCGCATGCTTGATCCTTCGGCTCTCACTGTCGCGCATCGGCGAAACCCGCTATAGACTGAAAACGCCATCCTCTTGCCCAGGAGCGCCATTGCCAAAGACGTTACCGCCGCCCGACGTTCGCCCCTCGCGGGTCGGCTTCCTGCTGATCGACGGCTTCGCGCTGATGTCGTTCGCCTCGGCGGTGGAGCCGCTGCGCGCCGCCAACACGATCGCCGGGCGCACGCTGTATGAATGGTTTCACGTCTCGATTGATGGCCGCCCGACCGCCGCCTCCAGCGGACTGTCGATCAAGCCGGACTGTTCGATCGACGGCGCGCAGGATTTCGACATCGTGCTGGTCTGCGCCGGCGGCAATCCGACCAAATTCTCCGATCGCAGCACGATGACCTGGCTGCGCGCGCTGGCGCGGCGCGGCGTGGCGATCGGCGGCATCTCCGGCGGTCCTTATATTCTCGCCCGCGCCAAGGTGCTCGACGGCTATCGCTGCACCATCCATTGGGAGCACGCGCCGGCCTTCGCCGAGGCGTTTCCGCATCTCGACCTGACGCGCAATTTGTTCGAGATCGACCGCGAGCGTCTGACCTGCGGCGGCGGCGTCGCAGGCCTCGACATGATGCAGGCGCTGATCCGCCGCGACCACGGCCCGGAGCTTGCCGCCAAGGTCAGCGACTGGTTTCTGCAGACCAATGTCCGGCTCGGCGATTCCAGCCAGCGGCCGGCGGCGCGCGAGCGCGCCCGGCTCGGCCATCCCGGCGTGGCAGCCGCCATCGAGCTGATGGAGCGCCGGCTGCGCGAGCCGGCGAGCCGAACCGAGATCGCCCGCGCCGCCGGCGTCTCGCTGCGGCAGCTCGAACGGCTGTTCGCGACGCATCTCAAGACGACGATCGAACGGCGCTATCTGTTGATCCGGCTGCAGCGCGCGCGGATTCTGCTGCGCCAGACCTCGTTGCCGGTGACGCAGATCGGCGCGGATTGCGGCTTCGTCAGCCTCACACATTTCTCGCGCGTCTACAAACAGCGCTTCGCGCGCACGCCGTCGGCCGACCGCCGGCTCTGACGAGGGTGGTGCTGGGCTCCGGAATATGCGTTTTAACGACGGAAGGCATGACACCATCAAAGGCCGGAAGCAGATGAAGACGCCGAAACCAGACAAGCCATCCGCAGAGCCGACCCGTGGCGCGCCCGAATATCGCACCGGCTCGAACGCGCCGCAGGACACCGAGCGAAGCCTCGAACGTGCTTTGGGCGCCAAGATCCGGATGATCCGGCGCGAGCGGGATCTCTCTGTGTCGGACCTCTCCAGCGCCTCGAAGATCTCCGCCGGAATGCTGTCGAAGATCGAGAACGGCCAGATTTCGCCGTCGCTGTCGACGCTGCAGTCGATCGCGGGCGCGCTCAACGTGCCGCTCAGCCTGCTGTTCGCGGCCTCCGAACAGCGGCGGGATTGCTCCTTCGTGCGCGCCAAGCAGGGCGTCGCGATCGAGCGGCGCGGCTCCAAGGCCGGCCATCTGTATCAGTTGCTCGGCCATGTGATCGGCGGCGAGGTGGTGGTCGAGCCCTATCTGATCTCGCTGCAGGAAGGCGCCAGCACCCACACCGCGTTCCAGCACGCCGGCATGGAGTTCATCTATATGCTGACCGGCGAAGTGATCTACCGCCACGGCGACAATTCCTACCGGCTGCGGCCCGGCGATTCGATGCTGTTCGATTCCGGCGCGCTGCACGGGCCGGAAACGCTGGTGAAGCTGCCGATGACGTATCTGTCGATCATCGTCTATCCGCGGAGCTGAGGGACGATGCCACAGTGCCCTCTGCCGCAAATTCGGGCCGTCGGTCTAGTTTCTCATCAGGAAACTTCCGTTCTTCCCAGTTGACCCGCCAGACGGTTCCCGCCTATGGTCGCTCCAGCAAGGAGCAATCGGATGTGCGGAATCGTCGGACTATTCCTGAAGAACAAGGCGCTGGAGCCGGCGCTCGGCGACATGCTGTCGAAGATGCTGGTGACGATGACGGCGCGCGGCCCGGACAGCGCCGGCGTCGCCGTCTACGGCGCCGGTAACAATGATCACGTCAAGCTGACCCTGCGCGCCGAGGATGCCGGCGCGGCCGCCGCGCTGGCGAACGAGTTCTCGGCGGCGCTCGGCGTGCCGGTCGATCTCAGCATCCGCGCCAATCACATCGTGGCGTCGCTGCCGCGCGACGCCGAAGCGGCGGCGTTGCAATGGGTCAAGGCGCGCGCGGGGCAGATTCAGCTCGTCAGCGTCGGCACCCTGATGGAGATCTACAAGGACGTCGGCCTGCCCGAACACGTCGTCAGCGAATTCGCGCTGGCCGGGATGGCCGGCAGCCACGGCATCGGCCACACAAGGATGGCCACCGAGTCGGCGGTGACGATCAACGGCGCGCATCCGTTCTCGACCGGCGAGGACCAGTGCCTGGTGCACAACGGCTCGCTGTCGAACCACAACAGCATCCGCCGCACGCTGGTACGCGAGGGCATGACGTTCTCGACGCAGAACGACTCGGAAGTGGCCGCCGGCTATCTGACCTGGCGGATGAGCAAGGGTGACAGCCTCAAGCAGTCGCTCACCTCCAGCCTCTCGGATCTCGACGGCTTCTTCACCTTCGTGGTCGGCACCCGCAACGGCTTCGCCGTGCTGCGCGATCCGATCGCCTGCAAGCCGGCGATCATGGCCGAGTCCGACGACTACGTCGCCTTCGGCTCGGAATTTCGCGCTTTGTCGGTGCTGCCCGCGATCGAAAAGGCGCGGGTGTTCGAGCCCGAACCCGCCACCGTCTATGCCTGGGAACGTTCGTAATGCCTGTCTGTGACCTCGCCGTCAGCTCCGTCCGCGAGCTGAACCAAGCCCTCCACCGGCTCACGCCCGACACCAACGAGACCGCGTGGGAGATCGACAATCCGCAAGGCAAGCACGCCATCGGCGTCGGCATCAACGTGCCGGTCGAAATCGATATCAAGGGCCACGTCGGCTACTACTGCGCCGGCATGAACAAATTCGCCAGCGTGCGGATTCACGGCAATGCCGGCACCGGCGTCGCCGAGAACATGATGTCCGGCACCGTGCATGTGATGGGCGACGCCAGCCAGTCGGCCGGCGCCACCGGCTGCGGCGGATTGCTGATCATCGACGGCGACGCCTCGGCGCGCTGCGGCATTTCGATGAAGGGCATCGACATTCTGGTGAAGGGCTCGATCGGCTCGATGAGCGCCTTCATGGCGCAGGCCGGCAACCTCGTGGTGCTCGGCAATGCCGGTGAAGCGCTCGGCGATTCGATCTACGAGGCGACGATCTTCGTGCGCGGCGAGGTCAAGAGCCTCGGCGCCGACTGCATCGAGAAACCGATGACGGACGCCGACCGCGAGCGGCTGGCCGGCCTGCTCGGCCGCGCCGGCCTCGACGACGCCAAGGTCGACGACTTCCGGATGTATGGCTCGGCGCGCGAGCTCTACCACTTCCACGTCGACAACGCCGCCTCCTACTGACGGGTAAGACCATGTCTGCAAATTCTCCACGCACCACCCCGCGGGTCTCGGCGACGTTCGATCCCTACACGATCTCCGAAATCCAGCGCGCCGCGGCGACCGGCATCTACGACATCCGCGGCGGCGGCTCGAAGCGGCGGCTGCCGCATTTCGACGACCTGCTGTTTCTCGGCGCCTCGATGTCGCGCTATCCGCTCGAAGGCTATCGCGAGAAATGCGGCACCAATGTCGTGCTGGGCAGCCGCTTCGCCAAGAAGCCGATCGAACTGAAGATCCCCGTCACCATCGCCGGCATGAGCTTCGGCTCGCTGTCCGGCGCCGCCAAGGAAGCGCTGGGCCGCGGCGCCACGCTGGCCGGCACCAGCACGACGACCGGCGACGGCGGCATGACCGAGGAGGAGCGCGGCCACTCGCAGACGCTGATCTATCAGTATCTGCCGTCGCGCTACGGCATGAATCCGGACGATCTGCGCCGCGCCGACGCGATCGAGATCGTGATCGGCCAGGGCGCCAAGCCCGGCGGCGGCGGCATGTTGCTCGGCCAGAAGATCTCCGAGCGCGTCGGCAAGATGCGGACGCTGCCGGCCGGCATCGACCAGCGCTCGGCGTCGCGGCATCCGGACTGGACCGGGCCGGACGATCTCGAGATCAAGATCGAGGAACTGCGCGAGATCACCGATTGGGAAAAGCCGATCTATGTGAAGATCGGCGCCTCCCGGCCGTATTACGACACGGCGCTGGCGGTGAAGTCCGGCGCCGACGTCATCGTCATCGACGGCATGCAGGGCGGCACCGCCGCGACCCAGGAAGTGTTCATCGAGCACGTCGGCATTCCGACGCTGGCGGCGATCCGGCCCGCGGTCGAGGCGCTGCAGGAGCTCGGCATGCACCGCAAGGTGCAACTGATCGTCTCCGGCGGCATCCGCAACGGCGCCGACATCGCGAAAGCGCTGGCGCTCGGCGCCGACGCGGTGGCGATCGGCACCGCGGCGCTGATCGCGCTCGGCGACAACAGCCCGAGCCTGGAGAAGGACTACGAGGCGCTCGGCACCCATGCGGGCGCCTATGACGACTGGCACGAGGGCCGCGACCCGGCCGGCATCACCACCCAGGACCCCGAGCTGGCGCGCCGGCTCGACCCGATGCTCGCCGGCCGCCGGCTGGCCAACTATCTCTCGGTGCTGACGCTCGAAACCCAGACCATCGCGCGGGCCTGCGGCAAGAGCCACATCCACAATCTCGAGCCGGAAGATCTGGTCGCCCTCACCGTCGAGGCGGCCGCGATCGCCCGCGTGCCACTGGTCGGCACCGACTGGATTCCCGGACAGCGTTACTGACGAAGCCTCAACCCAGTCATCAAGAGGACTCCATGACCGTCGACCTCGTAGCGGCCGCCAAAGAGAAGAACATCAAGTACTTCCTGATCTCCTTTACGGACCTGCTCGGCACCCAGCGCTCCAAGCTGGTGCCGGCGCAAGCGATCGCCACGATGGCCAAGAACGGCGCCGGCTTCGCCGGTTTCGCGACCTGGCTCGACATGACCCCGGCGGACCCCGATCTGTTCGCGATCCCCGATCCCGACAGCCTGATGCAACTGCCGTGGAAACCGGAAGTCGGCTGGCTCGCCGCCGATCTGTGGATGAACGGCAAGCCGGTCGAGCAGGCGCCGCGCAACATGCTGAAGCGGCTCAAGGCCAGGGCCGCCGAGAAAGGCCTGCAGCTCAAGAGCGGCGTCGAATGCGAGTTCTTCCTGATCGCCCCGGACGGCTACGACATCAAGGACGGAGCCGACCGCCAGACCAAGCCCTGCTACGACCAGGCAGCGCTGATGCGGCGCTTCGACGTGGTCCGGGAAATCAGCGACGGCATGCTGCAACTGGGCTGGCGGCCCTACCAGACCGACCACGAGGACGCCAACGGCCAGTTCGAGATGAACTGGGACTACGACGACGCGCTGGTCACCGCCGACCGCCACGCCTTCTTCAAATACATGGTGAAGTCGATCGCCGAGAAGCACGAGATGCGGGCGACCTTCATGCCGAAGCCGTTCTCGAACCTCACCGGCAACGGCTGCCACGTCCACGTCTCGCTGTGGAAGGACGGCGCCAACGCGTTCGAGGACGAGGGCGGCGAACTCGGCGTCTCCCCGCTCGGCTACAATTTCATCGGCGGCATCATCCACTCCGCCGACGCGCTCGCCTCGATCCTCAACCCCACGATCAATTCCTACAAGCGCATCAACGCGCCGCGCACCACCTCGGGCGCGACCTGGTCGCCCTCCTCGGTGACCTATTCGGGCAACAACCGCACCCACATGATCCGGATTCCCGAGCCCGGCCGGTTCGAACTCCGGCTCGCCGACGGCGCCGCCAACCCCTATGCGATGCAGGCCGCGATCCTCGCCGCCGGCCTCGACGGCATCGAATGCCAGCGCGACCCCGGCAAGCGGCTCGACATCAACATGTATCAGGACGGCCATCTGGTCGAAAATGCCAAGCGGCTGCCGCTGAACCTGCTCGACGCGCTGCGCGCGCTGGAGGCCTCCGAACTGCTGAAGGACAGCCTGGGCGAATACGTCCCGGCCTATCTCAAGCTCAAGCACCACGAATGGAACGAGTTCTCCCGGCATTTGACCGACTGGGAACGCGACATGACGCTGGACTGCTGAAGGCGTCCTGCGCGGTTGATATCACCTCATGTCTCGTCATGGCCGGGCTCGTCCCGGCCATCCACGTAATTCGGACGTCATCCTGAGGTGCGAGCGCAGCGAGCCTCGAAGGATGAGAGACGAGTGCCTGCGGCTCATCCTTCGAGGCCCGCCGCGCCGCGCCAAAGCGCGGCCCGGCGTGCGCCTCAGGATGACGCTGTGGCAAGTTGAGGCCTCTGCTCACAGCAATTCTGGTCGCTCGGCATTCGACGCTACGCGCTCACGCCACAGCAGCAACGACCGCTTCCATGCCGCGCCGACGCCTGCGAAACTCGACCGGCGTTTCGCCGACCTGGCTCTTGAAACCGCGTGAGAACGCGCTGGTCTCGCTGTAGCCGAGCTGCAGCGCGATCGACGTCACGGGCGCGCGGGTCTCGGCCAGCATGCATTTGGCGATATGCGAGCGGACGCGGTTGCGGATGTCGAGATAGTTGACGCCGTGATCGGCGAGCTTGCGCTGGAACGACCGCGTGCTCATGCCGAAATCGCAGGCCACGACCTCGATGTCGGTGGCAACCGACCGGCACAGCGAGGCCGCGATCCACGCCTCGATGCCGCCCACCAGATCGAGCCGCGTCGCCCGCCGCTGGATCGCCTCCGCGAGATCGGCGCGCAGCCGGGCGTGCCGATTGCGATCGGCCTGCTGCAACGGCACGTCGAGACACCGCGCCTGAAACAGCAACGCGTTGTCGCGCCGGCCGAACCGCAGCGGGCAGTCGAAATGCTGCTGATAGAACGGCAGATCGTCCCCGACCGCGTGCTCGAATTCGACGCCGCTGGCCCGCCACGCCGGGCCGAGAAAGCCGGCCAGCATCGAATATTCGATCGCCAGCGAGAAGCCGGCGTCCTGCTCGCGAAACCGGATCGCCGGATCCTCGATCGCGTAGGACAGCCGCGCGGTGCCGTCGCTGACCGACAGCGTGGTGCGCGTGCTGGTCTGAACGCTGGCGAAGAAACCGTTGAAGCTCTCCAGCGCGTCGCCCACGGTCTGGGCGGTCTGCATCAGATCGCTGATCGGCCCCAGCGCCGCGAGCTTGAAGTCGCGGCCGAGCTCGAGGCCGAGCGTGCGATTGCCGCTTTCATGCGCAGCCGCCTCCAGCATCGACGTGAAGGCGGCCAGCGGCAGCATCTCGGACGGATCGTCGAGGGCCGCGCGTGAAATCCCCGCGCGGGCGTTGATTCCTGCGGATTCCGGCCGCAACCGCGCGAGCGCCGCCAGAAGCTGCTGCACAGGGCCGCAGGCGATGGTTCCCGAAGCAGACATGTCCACCGATCCAGAGGAAACGCCGGGATCGCGAAGCAAAAACCGCACCACCTGCCGGGTGGCGCCTCCTGTCTGCAATCAGAAGCGCGTCGATCAGGAAGACCAGACAAGCGGCGCTTCATTTCAACAGTAACGCGAATCCGCCCTCACCGGGTCACGTGTTCGCGCGAGCACCCGTCGGCGGCCGCAATTGGCGCCTACTGTCAATCCCGCGGCGTTCTCCTTGATGCAGCATGCCGCGTACCAGTGCGATCGACGAACCGCCGCAACCAATCAGGGAGACGACATCATGAGCCTCGCGGAAGACACCACCTGCTGTCACGCGGCTGCAGTGGCTGACGCCCCGGCAGTCCAGCATCCGCTGCAGCCTCTCACTCCGGCCGAAATCACCAGGGTCGCGGCGATCGTCAACGCAGACCCGCCCTACGGCACCGATACAAGGTTCGAGACGATCGAGCTGCTCGAGCCCGAAAAGGCCATCGTGCGCGCGTTCAAGCCCGGGATGCCGATCGCGCGCAACGCCCGCGTCAGCGTGTTCAGCACCACCCGCATCGGCGTGACGCGGCTGTTCGTCTCGCTCGATTCCGGCACGATCACTTCGCGCAAGGCGTTCCCGACCGCGCGGCCGATGATCCAGCTCGAACAGTTTCTCGCCATCGAAGGCTTCGTCCGCGCCCATCCCGAATTCATCGCCGGCTGCGAGCGCCGCGGCATCACCGACATGACCACGGTCTGCGTCGACCCATGGTCGGCGGGCAATTTCGGCATTCCCGGCGAGGACGGCCGGCATCTGTGCCACGTCTTCGCCTGGCAGCGGCTGCGCGAGAACGAGAATTTCTACGCCCATCCGATCGAGGGGCTCAACGCGGTGATCGATCTAAAGACCTGGGAGGTGATCCGCGTCGACGATTACGGCGTGGTGCCGATCCCGAAGATTGAAGCCAACTACGAGCGCGAATTCATCGAATCCAAGCGCGCGCCGCTGAAGCCGATCAACGTGACGCAGCCGCAGGGCGTCAGCTTCAGGATCGAAGGCCGGGCTCTCACCTGGGACAAATGGTCGTTCGTGATCGGCTTCAACGCCCGCGAGGCGCTGACGCTGCACGACATCAAATATGACGGCCGCCCGGTCGCGCATCGCGCATCGCTGGTCGAGATGGTGGTGCCCTATGGCAGCCCCGACAACGGCCATTTCCGCAAGAACGTGTTCGATATCGGCGAATACGGCATCGGCAAGCTCGCCAATTCGCTGAAGCTCGGCTGCGACTGCCTCGGCGCGATCGAATATCTCGACGTCCACCTCAACACCATGAACGGCGACGTGATGACGATCGAGAAGGCGATCTGCATCCACGAGGAGGATTCCGGCCTGCTGTGGAAGCACTGGGACTTCCGCACCGACCGCGCCGAGGTGCGGCGCGCGCGCAAGCTCGTGGTGTCGTCGATCTGCACCGTCGGCAATTACGAATATGCGCTGTACTGGTACTTCCACATCGACGGCGCGATCGAATTCGAGATGAAGGCGACCGGCATCATCAACACCGCCGCCTGCATTCCGGGCCAGCCCGGCAAATACGCCCGCGAAGTGCTGCCCGGCGTCGTCGGCCACATCCATCAGCACATCTTTTGCGCCCGGCTCGACATGGCGGTCGACGGCGACCAGAACAGCATCGTCGAATGCAACACCTATGCGGAAGAGGAAGGCCCGCACAATCCGCACGGCAACGCGTTCTACGAGGCCGAAACCGTGCTCGGCAGCGAAGTCGAGGCTGCGCGGCGCGCGAACCCGGCCTCGCATCGCTACTGGAAGGTGATCAATCCGAACAAGATGAACTACGCCGGCACGCCGGTCGGCTACAAGCTCGAGGCGATGAACTGCGTGACGCCGTTCGTCAGCCCGAATTCTCCTTCCGGCAAGCGGGCGAGCTTCGTCCAAAACCACCTCTGGGTGACGGCGTTCGATACCGACGAACGCTATCCAGCCGGGGAATACATGAACCATTCCGACGGCAGCGGCGGGCTGCCCGACTTCATCAAGCAGGATCGTCCGCTGGAGAACGCCGACATCGTGCTGTGGCACGTGTTCGGCCTGCATCATCCGGTGCGGCTGGAGGACTTTCCGGTGCAGCCCTGCATCTCGACCGGCTTCAAGCTGGTGCCGCACGGTTTCTTCAACGGCAATCCGGGGATCGACCTGCCGCCCGAGGTCAACGCCGCAAGCTGCTGCGCCAACGCGACCACCGCCTGACCGGGCGAAGCTCCGGCCGCTGGCGAAGCTCAGCGGCCGGACTGCGCGCCGGCAAGCCACGTCACAGGCCGACCCACAGAATCGCGCGTTCGCGGTCCGAGGCGAGCGAAGCGCTCGGATTCGATCCGGAGGGTCTCAGTTCGCGCTTGATATTGTTGATGAAAATCAGGCCGGCGCCTGACGAAATCTTGGTCGGAGTGGCAGGATTCGAACCTGCGACCCCTGCGTCCCGAACGCAGTGCTCTACCGGGCTGAGCCACACTCCGACAAGAGGCCGGCTTATAGCGTCGACCTTCGCCCTTCGCAAGCGGGCGAATTGCGATATGAACCGGGGATGACCCTCGATTTGCACACCAGGACCCTGCCCGCCGGGGACGCGGCGGCTTCGGCGGCCGCGGATTGCCTGCGCGGCGGCGGATTGATCGGATTTCCGACCGAAACCGTCTACGGGCTCGGCGCCGATGCGGCGAATCCGGCCGCAGTGGCCCGGCTCTACGCCGCCAAGGGCCGACCTTCGTTCAATCCGCTGATCGCCCACGTCGCGAACCTGAACGCTGCGCGAAAAATCGCCCGATTCGACGCGATCGCGCTGAAACTCGCCGAGGCGTTCTGGCCGGGGCCGCTGACGCTGGTGCTGCCGAAGACGGAGTGCTGCACGGTGTGTGACCTCGCCACCGCAGGGCTCGACAGCGTCGCGGTGCGGATTCCGGCGCATCCGGTGGCGCAGGCGATCCTGCGCGCGTTCGGCGGCGCCGTGGTGGCGCCCTCGGCGAACCGCTCCGGGCACGTGTCGCCGACCGCCGCCGCGCATGTGCTGGCCGATCTCGACGGGCGGATCGACCTGATCGTCGATGGCGGGCCGGTCGATGTCGGCGTCGAATCGACCATCGTGAGCTGCCTCGGCGCGCCTCGGCTGCTGCGCCCCGGCGGCGTGCCGCGCGAGGCGATCGAGCGGCTGCTCGGCGTCGCGCTGGCCGAGCCGCAGCCGACGCCGGCGGGCGACGACGCCCCGCTGGCGCCGGGGATGCTGGCCTCGCATTACGCCCCTCGCGCGCAGGTCCGGCTGGACGCCAGCGAGGTCCGTCCCGGCGAGGCGCTGCTCGCGTTCGGCCCGGTCGCGCTGCCGGGCGCCGAGACGGCTGCCGCCATCCGTAACCTGTCGCCGGCCGCAGATCTGACCGAGGCGGCGGCGAACCTGTTCGGGTTCTTGCGCGAGCTCGACGCCGGCGGCGCACGCGCGATCGCGGTGATGCCGATCCCGCATCACGGCCTCGGCGAGGCGATCAACGACCGGCTGCGCCGCGCCGCGGCGCCGCGGGATTGATCGGCCGGCCAATGTGGTGAAGTGTCGGCCGGGCACCTCCCGCCGCGATGGGAGGGGCTCAAACACCAGGCTCGACGGACAACGCCCATGAACATCGCCAATCCGCAGCCGGCCGCTGCGCTGTCGCCTGAACTGCTGGCGCGCTTTGCCGCGATCGTCGGCGACAAACATGCGCTGACCGACCCGACCGAGCTCGAAGCCTATGTCACCGAGGAGCGCAATCTGTATCGCGGCCACTCGCCGCTGGTGCTGCGCCCGGGCTCGACCGCGGAGGTCGCGGCGATCTGCAGGCTGGCGCACGAGGCGCGGGTCGCGCTGGTGCCGCAGGGCGGCAACACCGGCCTGGTCGGCGGCCAGACGCCGCATCACGGCGAGGTGGTCGTGTCGCTGACGCGGATGAACGCGATTCGCGAAGTCGATCTCGCCTCGAACACCATGACGGTGGAAGCCGGCGTCATCCTGCAGCATGCGCAGGAGCGCGCGGCGAGCGTCGACCGGCTGTTCCCGCTGTCGCTGGGCGCGCAGGGCAGCTGCACCATCGGCGGCAATCTCGCGACCAATGCCGGCGGCACCGCGGCGCTCGCCTATGGCCTCGCCCGCGACATGGCGCTCGGCATCGAGGTCGTGCTCGCCGACGGCCGCATCCTCGATCTACTGTCGAAGCTGAAGAAGGACAATACCGGCTACGATTTGCGCGACCTGTTCATCGGCGCCGAAGGCACGCTCGGCATCATCACCGCGGCGACGCTGAGGCTGTTTCCGAAACCGCGCGCGGTCGCGACCGCCTTCGTCGGGCTGCCATCGCCGGCGGATGCGCTGAAGCTGCTCGGCATCGCGCAAGCCGAAGCCGCGGGCGCCCTCACCAGCTTCGAACTGATCGCCGAGATCGCGCTCGATTTCTCGGTGCGCCACGCCGCCAACCGCGATCCGCTGGAGAGCCGGCATCCGTGGTACGTGCTGATCGAATTGTCGTCGATGCGCGACGACGCCAGCGGCGCGCTGGAGGCCATCCTCGAACAGGGCTTCGAGGCCGGCATCGTCACCGACGCCGCGATCGCCGCGTCGGGCGCGCAGCAGCAGGCGTTCTGGAAACTGCGCGAGGAGATCTCGCCGGCGCAGAAGCCGGAGGGCGGCTCGATCAAGCACGACGTCTCGGTGCCGGTCGCCGCGGTGCCCGAGTTCATCGACCAAGCCAATGCAGCGGTGGTGAAGCTGATCCCCGGCGCGCGGCCGGTGCCGTTCGGCCATCTCGGCGACGGCAACATCCACTACAACGTCACCCAGCCGGTCGGCGCCGACAAGGCCGAGTATCTGGCGCGCTGGCACGAGGTCAACGGCCTCGTCTACGCCATCGTGCTGCGGCTCGGCGGCTCGATCTCGGCCGAGCACGGCATCGGCGTGCTGAAGCGCGACGACCTCCCGGCCGTAAAGGACAAGACCGCGATCGAACTGATGCGCGCCATCAAGGCGACGCTCGATCCGCTCGGCATCATGAACCCGGGCAAGGTGGTGTAGGGCACCCTAAAACAGCGACCCCTGCCCGCCATCATCAGATGCCGATGCCTTGGGCTTCGCGGCAGGCCTGGTCCGCGCGCTTTTCGGCACCGCGACCGGCGCCTCGGAGAGTATCTCCTCTTCCGAAATCGGCAGGATCAGTTGCGGATTGTCGTTGGCGACGCGGTTGACGGCGGTCGAGACCGGATGCCAGACGAAGGCGCCGTCCGGCGGCGGGCGCAGCAGCGCGACGGCGCTTTCCGCATCGACCTCGGCGCAATCCAGCCAGGCCGCGTAGTCCTGCGGGGCGATCGTCACCGGGACGCGGTCGTGCAGTTCGGCCATCCCGCCGCGCGCGGCCGTGGTGACGATGGCGATGGTGTCGAGCTCTTCGCCGTTCGGTCCGACCCAGGTCTCCCACAACCCGGCGAAGCCGATCGGCCCGCCACCCTGCGAATGGATGAAATACGGCTGCTTGCGTGCGCCCGCCGCTTTCCACTCATAGTAGCCGTCGCTCGGGACCAGGCAGCGCCGCCGCCTGATCGCGTTCCGGAACGCCGGCTTGTCGAGCACGGTCTCGGAACGCGCATTGACCAGCAGCGTGAATTGCCGCGGATCCTTGACCCAGGATGGCAAAAAACCCCAACGCATCAGGCGAAACCGGCGCGCACCGTTGTCGATCAACACCACCGGAACCGGCTGTGTCGGCGCGATATTGTAACGCGCCGGAAAGTTCGGCTGGTCTGCATAGCCGAACGCTTCGCGGATCGCCGCGGGTGCTGAAGTAATGACAAAGCGTCCGCACATCTGCGCAATGTTCCGAGGCCGCGTCTTCAGAGCCTATTAACTTGGTCAATCCAAGAATACCACCGATGTCGTCGATGCAACCAATTCCGTCAGCGAACGCAAGCACTCCGGTCGGCGTGGACACCACCGCGCGTGCTGCGCAACTCGGGGCGGCCAACATCAATCCCAGAACCGGCCTCGCCACCGACTATCTCAATCACTTCAACGAAGCGGTGATGCTGCTTGAAATGATT
This sequence comes from Rhodopseudomonas sp. NSM, assembly GCF_052445935.1. NCBI lineage: Bacteria > Pseudomonadati > Pseudomonadota > Alphaproteobacteria > Hyphomicrobiales > Nitrobacteraceae > Rhodopseudomonas > Rhodopseudomonas sp. NSM. The sequence goes on from NZ_JBQTCH010000004.1 coordinate 218,143, forward strand.
CCCGACATGCCGGAATGTGCGGAGGATTTTCTGGGCTGGCATCCGTTGTCCTATGCCGAGCATTTCAGGGCGTCGAACTTCAGGGCTCGCGACCTCGCGATCGAGGCCTATGAAACCGCCGATCCCGGCATCCGCTCGGATTTCGACGACATCGTCACCAGCATGACCCGGATCCTCACCGCCGTCGGCGATGCGATGCGCGGAGCCCGGCAGGACGCCACCCGCGCCCGGCTCGCCGAGGAGGCGGTCGGCTGGATCAAGCCGATGATCGGGCGTGCCGGCGGCGTCATCAACGGCCAGGGCAGCGAAGCCGACATCGACTACATCATGGCGCATTGATAGCCGTGTCGACGCCCGAGCCGCCGCGCCATCCGCAGATCGCCGTCAGCGCCTCGATCTTCCGCGACGGACAGGTGCTGCTGGTGCGGCGTGCGCGCTCGCCGGCGCGGGGATTCTACTCATTGCCGGGCGGCCGGGTCGAATATGGCGAGACGCTGCAGAACGCGCTGGCGCGCGAGGTCGCCGAGGAAACCGCGCTGACGATCGCGATCGACGGCCTTGCGGGGTGGCGCGAGGTCGTGCCCGGGCCGGCCAATGCCGGGCACTATGTGATCCTTTCGTTCGCGGCGCGATGGATGGCCGGCGAACCGGCGCTGAACGACGAACTCGACGACGCCGTCTGGGTCGCCCCCGACGCCATCGGCACATTCCGGACCACCGAGGGCCTGGCCGCGATCGTCGCCAGCGCCCGCCGCCTGATCGGAACCTGACGGCCCGCGTGCGGCTTGCCGCTGTGGCCGAAACAGCCTATCAGGCCGCGTCGGGATCCCCTCATGCTGAAGCGCCTGCTTGCTGTTGTCCTCGTCGCTGCGACCTGCAGCCTTGCGCCCGCACGGGCGCAGGAGGGCGCCGCGCCGTTCGATGCCGATTTGCAGCGATTCGCCGAGATCCTCGGCACGCTGCATTATCTGCGCGGGATCTGCGGCAGCAACGAAGGCGCCAAATGGCGCAACGAAATGCAGGCATTGATCGACGCCGAAACCCCCTCCGGCGAACGCCGCACCCGGCTGATCGCAGGCTTCAACCGCGGCTATAACGGGTTCCAGCAGACCTACCGGACCTGCACGCCGGCCGCCCAGGTGGCGATCCGCCGCTATCTCGAGGAGGGCTCGCGGATTTCCCGAGATCTGACCGCGAGATACGCGAACTGATCGGCCGGTCCCCGGGATTATCCCGCGCCATTAACCTTTCCTAAAGATCTGCCTAGCTCCTCGGCGTGTGCGTGGTAACAGTTGGACATCGCCGATCCGCAGTGGATCGCGCCGACCTTGTTGAGTTTCATGAGCCTTACGACTTATCCGATCGATCGCGACATGCAGACCGACCGCGACCAGAAGCAGACCGCGCTGAGCTATCTCAGCGAAGCGTGGGCAGAAGCTCTCCACGAGGGCGTCGACGGAGACTGCCTGGCGCAGGCCAGCCTGTTCACCGCCTTTGCGGAACTGGTCGGCACCTATGGCGAGGACGCGGTGGCGAAGTTCGTCGAAGGTCTGCCCGGCCGGGTTCGTAACGGCGAGTTTTCGGTCGCGCTGGCCAAGCAGTAGCCGTCATCTGCAAGCGCACTTTCAAGGCGGCAAGCGCACTTTCAAGGCGCATTGCATGGGATTGCCGGCGCGACCCGTCAATCCATCATCCTCGAAAACAGCGATTCGTGCCCGGATCAGGTCCGGGCAGACGGCGCCGTTGGCCGCCTCAATTGCGAGCGAACGCCTGCAGCCCCTTGAAGGTGAGCCGTTTCGGGTCCTTGACCCCGGCCAAGTAAAACCTGCGGATGAACTCGGTCACCGCTGCGCGATCACATCCGGTCAAGGCGACGATGGCATCGACCGCGGTCTTCTGAGCTTCCATCTGGAATCCCCCTCAAGCGTATCGGTCACTCGACGACCCGGCGATCGTTGCGACGTTGGAAGTCTGCGCCTCTTTCGTTGATTTCCTGTTAACCAACTGTTCGGAGCTCCGCTTCGGCGTGCGCGGCCGAATCGTCTGCTGTGATCATCACGGAGAATTCCCGCGGGAGGGATACGCAGAATCCCGGACTGCGGTTCCGTGCCGCATTCACAAATCGTGCGTTATCGCATCCGCGCGTGGCGGAACGCCGGACGGCAATCTTGATCGCTATCGCAGCGTCAGGGCTTCAGCGTTTCCAGAAACCGCACCGGCTCGCCGGTCGCGGGCGTGGTCAGTTCGCCCTGCCACATCACCTTGGCGCCGCGGACGAAGGTGCCGACCGGCCAGCCGGTGACGCGAACGCCGTGATAGGGCGTCCAGCCGGCGCGCGAGGCGACCCAGTCGTCGGTGATGGTCTCGCTGCGCTTGAGATCGACGATGGTGAAGTCGGCGTCATAACCCGCGGCGATGCGGCCCTTGCAGGCGATGCCAAACAGCCGCGCCGGGCCGGCGCTGGTGAGATCGACGAAGCGGGCGAGCGACAGCTTTCCGGCATGGACGTGATCCAGCATGGTCGGCACCAGCGTCTGCACGCCGGTCATGCCCGATGGCGAGGCCGGATAGGTCTTGGCCTTTTCCTCCAGCGTGTGCGGCGCGTGGTCCGAGCCGAGCACGTCGACCACGCCCTGCGCGAGGCCATGCCACAGCCCGTCGCGATGCCAGGCGTCGCGCACCGGCGGATTCATCTGCGCCTTGGTGCCGAGCCGCTCGTAGCACTCCGGTCCGACCAGCGTGAGGTGATGCGGCGTGACTTCGACCGACGCGACATCCTTGTGCTCGCGCAAAAATTCCATCTCCTGACGGGTCGAGACGTGCAGCACGTGGATGCGCTTGCCGGTCTCGCGCGCGATCGCCACCAGCCGCTGCGTCGCCGTCAAGGCCGCGACGTCGTCGCGCCACACCGGATGCGAGCGCGGGTCGCCCTCGATGCGTTCGCCCTTGCGGTCGTTCAGCCGATACTCGTCCTCGGCGTGGAACGCCGCGCGGCGCTGGATCACCGACAGGATACGGCGCAGGCTCGGATCATCCTCGACCAGCAGACTGCCGGTCGACGAGCCGATGAACACTTTCACGCCGGCGCAGCCGCGGGCGCGCTCGAGCTGCGGCAACTCCTCGACATTGTCGCGGGTGCCGCCGATGAAGAACGCAAAGTCGCAATGCATCCGGTGTTCGGCGCGGGCGACCTTGTCGGTGAAGGTCTCAGCCGTGACCGTCAACGGATTGGTGTTCGGCATTTCGAACACCGCGGTGACGCCGCCCATCACGGCGCTGCGCGAGCCTGTTTCGAGGTCTTCCTTGTGCGTGAGGCCCGGCTCGCGGAAATGCACCTGGGTGTCGATCACGCCCGGCAGCACATGCAGGCCGCGGCAATCGATGGTTTCGCCGGCCGAGGCCTGGCCGAGCGAGCCCAGCGCCGCGATCCGGCCGCCGCTGATGCCGATGTCGCCGATGCCTTCGCCGTCATGATTGACGATCGTGGCGCCCTTCAGAATGGTGTCGAATGTGGCGGTCATGGCCCGTCGATGCCCCTTCAGTGGTCCGGCGCGAGTCTTGCTAGTCTTGTTGGCCGGAGCCCGGCCGCTTAACTTGAAATGTCTTATCCAGCCGGCGGGTTTCCGCAAGGAAGTTCCTGACCGGCGCCACGAGAGAATGCAATGAAGGCAGCCCTCCTCCCCGACCGCGGCGTAATCAAGATCAGCGGAGCCGATGCGCGGCATCTGCTGAACGGCCTGGTCACCACGGATCTGACGCTGCTCGAACCGGGGCTCGGCCGGTTCGGCGCGCTGCTGACGCCGCAGGGCAAGATTGTGAGCGATTTCTTCATCACCGAGATCGCCGCGGAAGATGATGGCGGCTTCCTGCTGGATTGCCCGAAAACGCTGGCCGAACCGCTCGCCACCAAGCTGAAATTCTACAAACTGCGCGCCAAGGTGCTGATCGAGAATCTGTCCGACCGGCTCGGCGTGCTCGCGGTGTGGGAAGGCACACCGGCCGGAACGCCGGAACCGGCCTTCGTCGATCCGCGCAACGATCGGCTCGGCTGGCGACTCATCGTGCCCGAACTGCTGGCGCGGAAGACCGCCGAAGCTATCGGCGCGGCGATGGTGGATGCGGCCGCCTACCAGGCGCATCGCATCGCGCTGGGCGCGCCGGCGGGCGGCATCGACTTCGCCTATGGCGACGCCTTCCCGCACGAAGCCAACATGGACCGCCTGCACGGCGTCGATTTCAGTAAGGGGTGCTACATCGGCCAGGAGGTGGTGTCGCGAATGCACCATCGCGGCACCGCGCGCACCCGGATCGTGCGCGTGCTGCTCGACGGCGCGGCGCCGCAGCCCGGCAGCGACATCACCGCCGGCGACAAGAGCGTCGGCACCATGGGCTCGTCGGCCGAGGGCTGCGGGCTGGCGCTGCTGCGGATCGACCGCGTCGCCGATGCCCGCGAAGCGGCGGTGCCGCTCAGCGCCGGCGGCATCGCGTTGCAGCTCGCCGACCCGGACGAGTTGAAGCCGGCCGTGCGAAAGACCGTGGCATGAGCGGCGCGCGCGTTCACCCCGACGGCCTCACCCGCTGCCCGTGGCCGGGCGACGATCCGCTGTATGTCGCCTATCACGACACCGAATGGGGCGTGCCGGAATACGACGACCGCGCGCTGTTTGAGAAGCTGATTCTCGACGGCTTCCAGGCCGGGCTGTCGTGGATCACCATCCTGCGCAAGCGCGACAATTTCCGCCGCGCCTTCGACGATTTCGATCCGGAGAAGATCGCGCGCTACGACGCCGAGAAGGTTCAGGCGCTGATGAACGACGTCGGCATCGTCCGCAACCGCGCCAAGATCGACGGCGCGATCGGCAGCGCCAGGGCCTGGCTGAAGATCCAGGAGGAAGGCCCGGGCTTCTCGAAGTTCCTGTGGGATTACGTCGGCGGCGCGCCGAAGGTCAACGCGTTCAAGACCACGTTGAGCGTGCCGGCCTCGACGCCGCTGTCGGTGAAGATCTCGAAGGATCTGTCGGCGCGCGGATTCAAATTCGTCGGCCCGACCATCGTGTACGCGTTCATGCAGGCGGTCGGCATGGTCAACGATCATCTGGTGAGCTGCCATTGCCACGCCCGTTGCGGCGCAGCAAAGCGACCGGCGCGACGTTCTGCAGCGCCGGCTCGCAAGACGGCGATTCGTCAGCGTTGATCCGCGACCCGCTTGATCACCAACTCCGACAGGCTGACGACCAGCTCTTTCAGAGTCTCGTTCTCATGCCGCAGTTCCTGCAGCAGAGTTTCGGAGGCGGCCTGACGGTGTCCGTCTTCAGCCCGAGAAGGTTCCGCTTCGCGGCGACCGTTCATTCCCATGGCATTCCCCCTTCGCGCACACCACCACCAGCACCAAGAGAGTCGAGCGTAGTTATGAGATCGTGCAGAACTGAGCCGAGACGGTGGCTTAGTTCGGGCAAGATAGCCTATATGTCGGCCGACTTGCTGCCCCCGATTGATCATCATCCCGAACTCTACCTGGCCTTGCCATGACCTCCGCCACCAGAACTGCCGCCACCAAGACCGTCACTACCAAGACTGTCGCTGGCAAGACGGTCACTACCAAGACTTCGCCGGCCGCGGCGCGGGTGTGGCAGCGGATGCTGTCGGGCCGCCGGCTGGATCTGCTCGATCCGTCGCCGCTCGACGTCGAAATCGCCGATATCGCCCACGGCCTGGCGCGGGTGGCCCGCTGGAACGGCCAGACCAGCGGTGCGCACATCTTCTCGGTGGCGCAGCATACGCTGCTGGTCGAGGCGGTGATGCGCGAGAAGTGCCCCCGGGTCGACGCCCGGCTGCGGCTCGCGGCGCTGCTGCACGACGCCCCCGAATACGTGATCGGCGACATGATCTCGCCGTTCAAGGCGGTGATCGGCGAGTCCTACAAGGCGGTCGAGCGGCGGCTGCTCGCCGCGATTCACATCCGATTCGGGCTGCCGGCGGTGCTCGACGATTCGATCGAACGCCAGATCAAGGCCGCCGACCGCGGCGCCGCCTTTCTCGAGGCCACCCACCTCGCCGGCTTCACCAAGGCCGAAGCCAAGCGGCTGTTCGGCAGCGATCCCGGCCTGCCGCCCGCGATGGTCGACGATTATCTGACGCCCTGGTCGGCCGGAAAGGCGGAGAAGCGGCTTCTGGCGCGCTTCGAGGCGCTGTACAGCTAGCACGCGGGTCCGATCGCATTGTTCCCGGAAGCCGGCGCCGTCATCGCGCTTTCACCTGCTGCGGCGCAGGATTAGGATCGCGCAACTCCGGAAGGCCCCATGATTCACGTCTGCTCCCTTGCGGCATTGCACCCCACCGTCGCGGCGACCGGCGCCAGCCACATCCTGTCGGTGATGGCCAATGTCGGCCAGGTGCAGCGGCCGCCGTCGGTGCCGGAAGCCAACCATCTGCGCATTTCGATGGACGACATCACCGAGAACATCGACGGCTTCGTCGCGCCCAACGAACAGCACATCACCCAGGTGCTGGATTTCGTCCGGGCCTGGGACCGCGCCGCGCCGCTGGTGGTGCATTGCTACGCCGGCATCAGCCGCTCCACCGCCAGCGCCTTCGCGGCCGCCTGCGCGCTCAACCCGCATCGCGACGAAATGGTGATCGCGCAGCAGATCCGCGACGCTTCGCCGAGCGCCTTCCCGAACCGGCTGATCGTGACGCTGGCCGATCGCGCGCTCGGGCGCGAGGGGCGGATGCTGCGGGCGCTGGACCGGATCGGCCCCGGCAATCTCGGCATCGAAGGCCAGCCGTTCCTCATCGATCTCGAATGACGATCGAAGACCGCATGAGCGACAAGACCGGCGACAAACTCCCGATTCCGATCGAGATCGGACTGACCGCCGCGATCGTCGCGATCGAGAGCAACGAGCCGCTGATCCTGACGGCGTCCGGCGGCAATGATCTGATCGGTCTGCCCTATGGACCGTTCGACGCGATCTCCCACCGCACGCTCGATATCGGCCTGCGCGCCTGGGTGGAGGAGCAGACCGGGCTGCGGCTCGGCTATGTCGAGCAGCTCTACACGTTCGGCGACCGCGGCCGCCATGCGCGGCTCGGCGACACCGACGTCCACGTCGCATCGATCGGCTATCTGGCGCTGACCCGCGCGGTCGACAACACCGCCCGCGCGGCGGGGGCGACCTTCGAGCCGTGGTACCGCTTCTTCCCCTGGGAAGACTGGCGCGAAAAGCGGCCGGAGATCATCGAGCGCGACATCATCCCTGAACTCACCGCCTGGGCCGGCAAGGCCGAACAGCCCGACACCGCACGCGCCCTCGCCCGCAAGGATCGCGTGCGGCTGTATTTCGGCATCGACGGCGCGCAATGGGACGAAGAGCGCGTGCTCGACCGCTACGAATTGCTCTACGAAGCCGGGCTGATCGAAGAGTCGCGACGCGACGGACGGCCGGCGGCGCTGGGGCGCGCCAAATTGCCCTCGCTCGGCGTGGCGATGCGGTTCGATCATCGCCGCATCCTCGCCACCGCGATCGCGCGGCTGCGCGCCAAGCTGAAATACCGCCCGGTGGTGTTCGAGCTGCTGCCGCCGGAGTTCACCCTCACCGAGTTGCAGCACACCGTCGAAGCGATCTCGGGGCGGATTCTGCACAAGCAGAATTTCCGCAGGCTGGTCGAGGCCGGCGCGCTGGTCGAACCGACCGGCGAGATGTCGACACAGACAGGCGGACGGCCGGCGGCGCTGTTTCGCTTCCGCCGCGAAGTGCTGCAGGAGCGGCCGGCGCCCGGCCTGCGCGTACGCGGACGGCGCTGACGATGTGATAGGAAGCGAAGCGCCCCGATCCGGGCCGGTCGCCTGGAGATGTGATGTTCGAACTGCTGACGCTCGTGATCGCCCTCGTCGCGCTGGTGCTGGCGCGCAAGGCGAACAACCGCTCCCAGGAGTTGCAGGCGCGGCTCGCGGCGCTGGAGGCAGGCCAGCCGCTGGCGGCCCGCACGCAGCCCGCTGCGGCGCCTGTGCCGGACGCGGGCGTTGCTGCAGATGCACCGCTGGCCCCCGATTCGCAACCTGCAGATGCCGAATCCGCAGCGGCTGGACCGATGGACGGCGAGAGCGTCGTGGCCGGCGGCGAACCCGTCGCGGCCTCCGTGCCTTCGGAGCCGCCGCTTGCGCCCGAGCCCAGACCCGGCTTCGAGGAACGCATCGGCACCCGCTGGGTGGTGTGGGTCGGCGGCCTGACGCTGGCGCTCGGCGGCTTCTTCCTGGTGCGCTACTCCATTGAACAGGGCCTGCTCGGCCCCGGCGTGCGCGTGCTGCTCGGCGGCCTGTTCGCGCTGGCGCTGCTCGGCGCCGGCGAATGGACGCGGCGCAAGGAAGACATTTCCGATCTCCGCGCGCTGCCGATCGCCAACATTCCGGCGATCCTTACAGCCGCCGGCACCGCGGTTGCGTTCGCCACGGTCTACGCATCTTACGCGCTGTACGACTTCCTCGCCCCCGCCAGCGCCTTCATCCTGCTCGGGCTGGTGGCGCTCGGCACGATGGCTGCCGCCTTGCTGCACGGCCCGGCGCTGGCCGGGCTCGGCGTCGTCGCCGGCTTCGTGACGCCGCTGCTGGTGTCGTCGGAGACGCCGGACTATTGGGCGCTCTACATCTACCTCGCGGTGGTGACCGCCGCATCGTTCGGCCTCGCGCGGATCCGGCTGTGGCGCTGGCTCGCCGTGACGACGATCGTGCTGGCGTTCCTGTGGACGCTGCCGGGGCTCGGCGAAGGTGCGTCGACTCTGGCGCCGCTGGCCTTCCACGTCATTGCCGGCTTCGCGCTCGCCGCGCTTCTGGTGGTCTGCAACTTGCTGTTCGGCCCATCGTTCGAGGACGGCCGGATCGAACCGGTTTCATCGGCCTCGCTCGCCGCACCGCTGCTCGCAGCCGCGCTGATCGTCGTCAGCAACGGCCATGCCGACGGCGCGATGATCGTGTTCGCGCTGCTGGTCGGTGCGACGCTGGCAGTCGCGTGGCGCGCGGCGGCTGCGGCCGCGGCGGTCGGCGCGGCGGCGGTGCTGGTCGCGCTCGTGTTTCTCTCGTGGGTGGTCCGCAGCACGCCGGAATTGCTGGTGCTGTCCGGCGGTCCGCTGCCCGGGATCGATATCGACCCGATTGCAGGACCGGTGACCACGCATCTGATCACCGCGGCGATCTTTGCGATCGGCTTCGGCGTCGCCGGCGTGCTGGCGCAGGGCCGGTCGGTGAGCGCGAAAGTGCCGGTGATCTTTGCGGCTGCCGGCGTGTTCACGCCGCTGGCGCTGCTGGTCGCGCTGTATGCGCGGATCGCGCAGCTCGATCGCTCGATCCCGTTCGCGATCCTCGCCGTGCTGCTCGCGGCGGCTTACGGCGCCGCCACCGAATGGCTGAGCAAGCGCGACACCCGACCCGGGCTCGCGATCTCGACCGCGCTTTTCGCCACCGGCACGCTCGGCGCATTGGCATTGGCGCTGACCTTTGCGCTGGAAAAGGGCTGGCTGACGATCGCGCTGGCGCTGATGGCGGCCGGCACGGCGTGGATCTCGCTGCAACGGCCGATCCCGTTCCTGCGCTGGCTGGCCGCGATCCTCGCCGGCATCGTCGTGCTGCGGGCCGGCTGGGAGCCGCGCATCGTCGGCGACGCGGTCGGCACCACGCCGATCTTCAACTGGCTGCTGTGGGGCTACGGCGTTCCGGCGCTGTCGTTCTGGATCGCCAGCTTCTGGCTGCGCCGGCGCGGCGACGACGCGCCGCTGCGCATGATGGAATCGGCGGCGATCCTGTTCACCGTGCTGCTGGCGTTTCTGCAGATCCGCCACGCCGTCAACGGCGGCGACGTCTATCGCGACAGCGCCGGACTGGTCGAGGTCGCGCTGCAGGTCTGCGTGTCCCTGGCGATGGCGATCGGGCTCGAGCGGCTGCGCCGACGCAGCGGCAGCATCGTCCACAACGTCGCAGCGATCCTGCTCGCGGTGTACGCCGCACTCGCCAGCATCGGCGGACTGCTGCTGTTCGAAAATCCGATGCTGTGGTGGTCCGGCGAGATCGGCGGCCTGCTGCTGAACCAGTTGCTGCTCGGCTATGCGGCTCCGGCGCTGCTGGCGCTGCTGCTGTCCTACGCGGCGGCGGGGCTGCGCCGGCCCGCTTATGCCAACAGCTTCGCGGCTCTCGCACTGGTGATGGGCCTCGCTTACGTGACGCTGCAGATCCGCCGGCTGTATCACGGCCCCGCGCTGTGGCGCGGCGTCACCACCGACGCCGAGCAGTACGCCTATTCGCTGGCCTGGCTCGGCTGCGGCGTCATGCTGCTCGGCGCAGGCGTGCTGTTCAACTCCCAGCGTGCCCGGCTCGCCTCGGCGGTGGTGATCGGCCTCACCGTGGTCAAGGCCTTCCTGATCGACATGTCGACGCTGACCGGCGTGTACCGGGCGCTGTCGTTCATCGGGCTCGGACTGGTGCTCGTTGCGATCGGCTGGCTGTATCAACGAATCCTGTTCCGCAAGCGAGCGCAGACCAGCGCTGCAACCAGAGAGCCGTAGAGTTAGAGGGAGTCTTACGGAATCGGGCGCCTGCGTGCAGTGGTTCTAATCTACCTCTGTTGCTAACAAACTTCAGCCCCCCTACCAAAAAGTCGAATGGGTGGACTGGGGAATTCCGTGAGCAGTTTCAGAATCAGCAAGAACCGGCTGTTCGCCGGCGCCGCAACAACCGTGATTTCGCTGTGCCTCACCGGCATCGGAGCCAGTGATGGCCGGGCCCAGAGTCCGGCTTCGCACGTATTGCCTCCGGTATCCGTCGACGAGCCGCGGCAGCGGGCGCGGGTGGCCCCGCCAGCCCGGTCCCGCAATCCGCAACGACGTTCGTCCCGGATCGCAGCGCGGCCGGCGGCCGAACCGCCTGTCGCCGCGCCCGTGGCGGCGGCAGCGACGACGGCGGCGATTCACACCATCGGGACGCTGCCGGTCCCCTATGCGGGCGGCCAGGTGGCGCAGGGCGCCCGCATCGGCATGTTGGGAAATCGCAGCTTCATGGATACGCCGTTCGCCGTGACGGCCTACACGTCGCAGCGAATCCGGGATCAGGGCGCGCAGACCGTCGCCGACGTCCTCGAAGCCGACCCTTCCGTGAGAAGTACGCATTCAGCGGGCGGCCTGCTGGATTCGTTTTACATCCGCGGATTTCCGATCGGCGAAGGCAATCTCGGCGAAATCGCCTTCGACGGAATTTTCGGAATAGCTCCGACCTATCGGGTGTTCACCGACTACGCCGAGCGCGTCGAAGTCCTGAAGGGGCCGACCGCGTTCCTCTACGGCATATCGCCCAACAGCGCCGTCGGCGGCACGATCAACATCGTCCCGAAACGCGCCGGCGACGCCGATCTGACGCGCCTGACGACCGACTACGCATCCAACGCCCAGGGCGGCGGCGCCGTGGACGTTTCGCGGCGCTTCGGCGACCAGAAGGAATTCGGCATCCGCTTCAACGGCAGCGCGCGCGGCGGTGAGCTCCCGATCGACAATCTGGAGCGCAGCGCCTTCGTTGGTTCGCTGGCCCTCGACTATCGCGGCGAGAGGTTGCGCGCCACGCTCGACATCATCGGTCAGCGGGAGAATCTGACGGCGCCGCAGAGGCCGTTCTATCCGTCGTCCGGCAATTTCGCGATTCCGAGCGCGCCGAACGGCTCGCGCAATGTCCAGGCGCCCTGGGAATGGTCGAAGAGCGAGGACAAGTCGGTTCTCGGCAAGGTCGAGTACGACCTGACCGAGAACGTCACATGGTTCGGCGCGGTCGGCGGAGGCAACTCGCGCGTTCATCGGCTGTTCGGCCTGCCGACGATGCTCAATTCCGCCGGAGACGTCAGCATCCGCCCGGAGAACGCGATCTTCGACATCGACCGGCTGAGTGCGGAAACCGGCGTCCGCTCCCGCTTCGAGACCGGCGCGATCGCGCATACGATGACGCTGCAGTCCAGCTATCTCAACCAGACGCTCGATCGCGGAATCGTATCGGGGACGACGCAGTTCAGCAACATGTACAACCCGGCCTATCGCCCGGAGCAGGTCGTCGCCGACCCCACCCGGATTGCGAAGGCGTCCGAGAGCACCCTGTCGGGCATCGCGCTGTCGGATACGTTGTCGGTGCTGGACGAACGCCTGCAACTGACCGTCGGCGGCCGCTTCCAGCAGATCAGTTCCAGCAACTACAATATCAACACCGGCGCCCTCACCTCGTCGTCCGACGAGACCGCCGTGACGCCTCTGGTCGGTCTCGTGGTGCGACCCTGGAGCATGGTGTCGTTCTATGCGAACTACGCGGAAGGCCTGAGCATCGGTGAAACAGCGCCGACCAGCGCGATCAACGCCGGCGAGACGCTGGCGCCCTACAAGACGACGCAATACGAGGCCGGCACGAAACTCGACCTCGGCCGTTTCGGCGTGACCTTCAGCGCGTTCCAGATCGAGAAGCCGTTCGGCCAGCTCGAGACCATTGGTAGCAATCTGGTGTTCGGTGAAGGCGGCGAGCAGCGCAACCGCGGCCTCGAGCTCAACGTATTCGGAGAAGTCACGCCGGGCGTCCGGCTGCTCGGCGGCGCGGCGCTGATCGACGGCGAGCTGACCAGGACGACGAGCGCCGCGACGCTGGGCAACAGGCCGGTTGGCGTGCCGACGGTGCAGGCCAATCTCGGCGGCGAATGGGACACGCCGTTCGTGTTGGGCCTGACGCTGACCGCCAACGTCATCTACACCGGCGAGCAATATGTGAACACGGCGAACACGCAGATGATCCCGTCATGGACCCGGATGGATCTCGGCGCGCGCTACAAGACACTGATCGACAGGCGGCCGGTCACCTTCCGCGCGTCGGTGCAGAACGTGTTCGACAAGGACTACTGGTCCGGCGTCGCCAGCTACAGCACCATCTCGCAGGGCCTGCCCCTGACGGTCAGGCTCTCGATGACGACGGATTTCTGAATCCCGTCGTCGAGCGATGGCGATCGGGCTCGAGCGGCTGCGCCGACGCAGCGGGAGCATCGTCGCGGCGATGCTGGCGCAGAGGTGGCCATGCCGCCGCGGACCTGACGGGGCCCGGAGCCATCAACCGCTGGCGACCGGTGTTTACCGGGTCGGCCGGACCTCAGCATGTCGATCGTCCCCTCCGCTGAACCTTCCGCCGACCGGCGATGCCTCATCGTCGTCCACCCATGCAGAGGCCGTATAATCGCCGGAAACGGCGGGAACCATGCTTGGACTCGCGGCGGGCACAGCGGGAGAGGAACGAGCGATGCGGTTCAGAGGGATGTTGGCTGTCCTGGCAGCGATGTCGATGGCGGCCCCGGTCGCCCATGCGCAGTCCGTCGCGGCCGCCTGCACGGCGGAATCCGCCGCGAATGGCGCTCAGACGCTGCGCTGTCCCGGCGGCGTCGTGATTGTGGCTGAAGCCGGCGCCGACTTCGCGGTGCGCGATCGCGACCGCAACGGCGTCATCGATGCGGTCGAGCTGCGCAGCAAGGCGGTGCTGATCGATGCACCGAAACAGCGCGCCGGACGCCGCTTCGAAGTGATCACCCCGCAGGCCATCGCGGCGGTCCGCGGCACGCAATGGGCCGTCGACGTCGAGGCGGCGCGCAGTTCGGTTTTCGTCGTCAGCGGCCGGGTCGGCGTGCGTCGGCGCCAAGGCCGCGACGGCGTCGTGCTCGGGCGCGGCGAAGGCGTCGACGTTGCGGCCGCCGGCGCCCTGACGGTCCGTCGCTGGCCACAGCCGCGGGTCGATGCGCTGTTGCGGCGGCTCGGCCGATAATCATGCGGATCAAGCGGCGCGCATTGCTCCCGGGCGTCGCGCTGCTGATCGCCGGACTCTGGGGCGGCGCGCTGGGTTATCGCCAGCTCGACGGCGACATCGCGGTGCTCGAGCGGTTCGAGGCGACGATGAGCGATCTGCGCGCATTGCTGCGCGGCCAACGCGTCGCGCCCGATCTGGTCACGATCATCGTCGTCGACGACGAAACGGTGCGACGCACTGGACATTATCCGCTGCGGCGCGGAGATCTCGCCATGCTGATCGCGCGGATCGCGGCGGATCGGCCGAAGGCGATCGCGCTCGACCTGCTGCTACTCGAACAGACCACACCGGAAGCCGATGCCGCCGTCGCCTCGGCGCTCGCGCAGCGTCCGACCGCGCTGGCAGCCGCGGCGGTGTTTGCGGACGCACAGCAGACCGTGAGTGCGGGCGACGGCGGGCCGCTGTCGCGATTGCCGACTGCGGCCCGCTTCCTGATGCCGCTCCCGGAGTTCGCTGCCAGGGCCGCAATCGGCGTGGTGAATGTCGCGACCGATCAGTCCGGCACGCCGCGCGCGTTTCCCATGCTGTTTCGAAGCGACCGGCAAATCGAGATGTCGTTGCCGTTGCGCACCGTGGCGCTGGCGGTGGGTGTCGATCCGAGCATCGAATACCAGGGCATCCGGATCGGCGATCGCCTGATTCCGACCGATATCGATCACCGGTTGCCGATCGCCTTCTACGGCCGCCGCGGGACGATCCGAACGATCAGCGCAGCCGATGATCCGCTCCCCCACGATGCGATCGCCGACCGCATCGTGGTGGTCGGCGCGACCGTGACCGGCGGCAGCGATTTCTTTCCGACGCCGTTCGATCCGGTGATGCCCGGCGTCGAAGTGGTGGCGACCGCCGTCAATCATCTGATCAGCGGCGACGGAATGCTGCGCGATTACCGGGTCCGCCGCGCCGATGCGATCATTGCGGCGACCTTGCCGATGCTGCTGATCGCACTCCTGGCATGGCGCCGCAACGCGGTGGGACTGATTGCGATCGCCATCGTGCTGGCCCTCGCTTTGGGCGCGAATGTGCTGGCGTATGGCAACGGCATCCTGCTGAGTGCGTCGCTGCCGCTCGCGGCCGCCGCCCCGCCGGCGCTACTGTTCGGCGCGGTGCAGTTGTGGGCCGACCGTCGCCGGGCTCAGCACTTCGCATCGACTGCCGCGCTGTTTCAGCAGTTTCAAGCGCCAGCCATGCGCCAATGGCTGAGCCGCGATCCGGCGTTCCTGCTCGATCCGGTGCGGCAGGACGCCAGCATCGTCTTCATCGATCTGTCCGGCTTCACTGCCCTCAGCGAGACGCTCTCGGCCCAAGCGGTGCGTGAATTGCTGAAGGATTTCCACGCGCTGATGGATAGCGAAGCCACGACCCACGGCGGCATCGTGACCAGTTTTCTCGGCGACGGCGCGATGATCGTATTCGGCCTGCCGGAGCCGTCGGCTGTCGACTCCCGCAACGCCGCGTCGTGCTGCGCAAGTCTCAGCCGACGAACATGGATGTGGCTGGCGAAGCTCCCGACGGCCATTGCTGCGCAACTCCGCTTCAAGATCGGAGCGCATTGCGGCGAGATCGTCGCTTCGCGGTTGGGCGGAGACGGTCATCAGCACATCACCGCCACCGGGGATACGGTCAATGTGGCCAGCCGGCTGATGGAGGTCGCCGCTCGCTACGGCGCCGAACTCGCGCTCAGCGACGAGATGCTGCGTGCCGCCGGGTCGGACTGCATGCTGTCCAGGACCGGCGAACTGGTCGGGCCGCAGCACGAGCCGATCCGCGGCCGCGCCCGATCTCTCGCAGTCTGGCTCTGGTACGATCGCCCGGCGGTCGCCGCCGTCCCGGTGCCCGGTTCAGGCCACGCCTTGTAATCAGTCCGTCGAGCGGCGCAGTTCGGAGGCGGCCTCGACTTTCGAGGCCTCGGCCTTCGGCGGATCGAGCCGCGTCGCCTCGACGCGCGGGGTCGGCACCCGGGCGGTGACGTCGGTGTGGCGCGACGCATCGGCCTGACGGGTGCCGGGCGCGTGCAGCGAACGCGGTTGCGAGCGCGAGATCGCCCGCGCCATCATCATCTGGCCGGCGCCCTGATGGCGGAAGTCGCAATAGGCGAAGCCCATGCCGGAGACCGAGCCGCGGAAGCTGCGCTCGCCGGTCTTGTCGAGATTGAAGCAGGGGTTGAACGGGATGCCCCTGATCGACGCGCAGATCGACTGGCCGCGCACCTGCAACGTATTGCCGGGAAGCCGCATGAAGCGGTTGGGACCCGAGCCGGAGAACTGCACCGCGCCGGCGGCACCGCCGTCTTCGAACACCCGGCCGGCGCCGCGGGTGCCGTCGAAGCAGGTGAAGGCGAAAACTTTGTTGGCGACGAATTTGCGCGCCTCGTCGGCGGTCATCGACCCTGCCATCGCCGGCAGGACGGTGGCGCCGGCCATCAGGGCGCCGTATACGAAACGCGCAAACATGCCTGAACTCCTACTGGCGCGGGTCGAACTCGTTAACCCGCTCCTTACCATACAAACTGCGGCAACATTGGCGCAGCTTGGTTGGTAAAGTCTGAACGCTACGCAATTTTCACCACGATTCGACCGCGGACCTGGCCGGCCAGGACCTGGGCGCCGGCGGCGATCACCTCGTCGAGGGGAATTTCCCGGGTGATTTCCGCCAGTTTGGCACGGTCCAGATCGCTGGCAAGCCGTGACCAGGCCTGTTTGCGGTCCGGCAGCGGGCACATCACCGAATCGATGCCGTAAAGACACACACCGCGCAAAATGAATGGCGCCACCGAGCCCGGCAGATCCATGCCGGCGGCGAGGCCGCAGGCGGCGATCGCGCCGCGATACTTGGTCATCGACAGCAGATTGGCCAGCGTGGTCGAGCCGACGCTGTCGATGCCGCCGGCCCAGCGCTCCCTGGCGAGCGGCTTGGCGGGCCCGGACAGCTCGTTGCGATCGATGATCTCGGCGGCGCCGAGGTCGCGCAGATAGGCCTCTTCCGAGGTGCGGCCGGTCGACGCGACGACGTGATAGCCGAGCTTCGACAACAGCGCGATCGCGACCGAGCCGACGCCGCCAGCGGCGCCGGTGACCACCACCGGGCCGTTTTTCGGGGTCAGGCCGTGCTTCTCCAGCGCCAGCACGCTGAGCATCGCGGTGTAGCCCGCAGTGCCGATCGCCATCGCGTCGCGCGCGCTCAGCCCGTCCGGCAGCCGCACCAGCCAGTCGCCCTTGACGCGCGCCTTCTCGGCGTAGGCGCCGAGATGGGTCTCGCCCATGCCCCAGCCGTTGCAGACGACCTTGTCGCCGGGCTTCCAGTCGGGATGCGTCGAATCGAGGACGGTACCTGCGAAATCGATGCCGGCGATCATCGGGAAGCGCCGCACCACCGGCGCCTTGCCGGTGAGCGCGAGACCGTCTTTGTAGTTCAGGGTCGACCATTCGACCGCGACCGTGACGTCGCCATCCATCAGTTCGCTGTCGTCGAACTGGGCCAGCGCCGCGGTGGTGCCCTTCTCGGCCTTCTCGATCCTGATCGCCTTGAACGTCGCCATTCCGCTCCCCTTGTTTTGTGCTTTCGAATGCCGACGTGAGTTAGAGAAACTGCGGCCCGGCTGTAAAGATCGCGTTGCGCTGCAGCGATGCAAATCCGGTGAACTGATGTGACGATTTGATCCCTTCGGCCACTGGCGGAACCAAACCCGGCATGTTATATTTGATTTGCTCCTTTTGAGGATAAGTCGCATCCTCGAGGGTTTTCGAGGCGGGGTGCGGGGACGCAGACGACTCCGGAAGCGCTTCAATGCAGCGTTGGAAACTGCCGGCCGATGGGCCGGATTTCTTGGACACGGAATATGCTCAACATGAGCACATCACGGGCAGCGTAACGGGAGGCTTTGATGCCGCTTGCTGATCTCTATGGCCCGGAAAATTTCGGCCTGCCGCCGCATGCGCGTCAGCCGTCGCTCGCCCGCGCGCCGCTGAGCGCGGTGGAAAAGGCGCGCGCGCTGCCGATGCCGCAGCTCGAATGGACGCCCGAGGTCGAGCGCGCGACCGCGCATCTTTATGCGCGGGTGCAGAACGTGATCCCGCCGGTCGAGTGGCCGTTCATGGCGCCCTACGTCAAGGCGATCAACGAGCTGAAGCGCGAGCGCGACGCCGTGATCCTGGCGCACAACTACCAGACGCCGGACATCTTCCACTGCGTCGCCGACATCGTCGGCGACTCGCTGCAGCTTGCGGTCGAGGCGACCAAAGTCAAAGCCTCGACGATCGTGCAATGCGGCGTGCACTTCATGGCGGAGACCTCGAAGATCCTCAATCCGGACAAGCGCGTGCTGATCCCGGATTCCCGCGCCGGCTGCTCGCTGGCGTCGAGCATCACCGGTGAAGACGTGCGCCTGTTGCGCGAGAAATTCCCCGGCGTGCCGGTGGTGGCTTACGTCAACACGTCCGCGGACGTGAAGGCGGAGGTCGACATCTGCTGCACCTCGTCGAACGCCGTGAAGGTGGTGGAGAGCCTCGGCGTCGAGCGCGTGATCATGGTGCCGGATCAGTATCTGGCGAAATACGTCGCCTCCCAGACCAAGGTGAAGATCATCGCCTGGAAGGGCGCCTGCGAAGTACACGAGCGCTTCACCGGCGACGAGCTGCGCACCTATCGGGAGGCCGACCCGAGTGTGAAGATCATCGCGCATCCGGAATGCCCGCCGGACGTGCTGGCCGAGGCCGACTTCACGGGCTCCACCGCGCACATGATCGACTGGGTCAAGACCCGGCATCCGAAGCGGGTGGTGATGATCACCGAATGCTCGATGGCCGACAATGTCCAGGCCGAACTGCCGGACATCGAAATGGTGCGGCCGTGCAACCTGTGCCCACACATGAAGCGGATCACGCTGGCGAAGATTCTCGACAGCCTGGTGTATCTGCGCGAGGAAGTGACGGTCGACCCCGCCATCATCGCGCCGGCGCGGCGCTCGGTCGAGCGGATGATCAATCTGACCAACTGAGCCGCTTGCTGCGGCGTCCTGGACGGCGGCCGTTCCTGATGGCGGTCGCCGTCTCCACCTCGCAGTCCGCGCAAGGACGTTCCACGGACGCAGGCTGAGGATCGGACCACCCAGATGGGTTTTTCCCCTGAGATTGAATCGCTCGGCGCCCATGGCGACATCGTCATCGTCGGCGGCGGCCTCGCCGGCCTGTTCTGCGCGCTGAAGCTGGCGCCACGGCCGGTCACGGTGATCACCGCGGCGCCGCTCGGCGAAGGCGCCTCGACCGCCTGGGCGCAGGGCGGCATCGCCGCCGCGGTCGGCGAAGGCGACAGCGCGGAATCCCACGCCGCCGATACGATCGCGGTCGGTGCCGGCCTGGTCGACGAGGCGGTGGCGCTCGGGCTGGCGCAGGAAGCCGGCGCACGCATCCACGATCTGCTGGAATACGGCGTGCCGTTCGATCGCGACCTCGAAGGAAGGCTCGCGGTGGCGCGGGAAGCAGCGCATTCGGCGCGACGGATCGTCCACGTTCGCGGCGACATGGCCGGCAAGGCGATCATCACCGCACTGATCGAAGCCGTGCGCGGGACGCCGTCGATCCGGGTACTCGAAGGCTGGTTCGCCGAAGCGCTGCTGACCGACGGCGATGCCGTCGCCGGGCTGCAACTGCGCCGCGCCGGCAGCATCCTCACCTCGCCGGTGGCGATCGCGGCGCGGGCCGTGGTGCTGGCGACCGGCGGCATCGGGCATCTCTACGCGGTGACGACCAATCCGCCGGAAGCCTCCGGTCAGGGGCTGGCGATCGCCGCGCGCGCCGGCGCGGTGATCGCCGATCCGGAATTCGTGCAGTTTCATCCGACCGCCATCATGGTCGGCCGCGATCCCGCGCCGCTCGCCACCGAGGCGCTGCGTGGCGAGGGCGCGACGCTGATCAACGGACGCGGCGAACGCTTCATGCCAGCGCTGCATCCGCTCGCCGAGCTGGCGCCGCGCGACATCGTCGCGCGCGGCGTGTTCGCCGAAGTCGCGGCGGGCCGCGGCGCGTTTCTCGATGCAACGCAGGCGATTGGAGCAAAGTTCGCGCACGAATTTCCGACTGTGTACGAGAGCTGCGTCTCGGCCGGCATCGACCCGGCGACGCAGCCGATTCCGATCGCGCCCGCGGCGCACTACCACATGGGCGGCGTCGCGGTGGACACGCGCGGCCGCACTTCACTGAAGGGGCTGTGGGCCGCCGGCGAAGTGTCCTGCACCGGCGCGCACGGCGCCAACCGGCTGGCGTCGAACTCGCTGCTCGAAGCGGTGGTTTATGCGGCGCGGATCGCCGAGGACATCGCCGGCACCGAGTTGCGGGCGGCGACCGGCCGGTTCGATCCGGGCGCGCCCGCGCGCGAAGCGGCGCTCGACCCGGCGCAGGAGCAGAGCCTGCGCGCGACGATGTCGTCCAGGGTCGGCGTGATCCGCGACCGCGACGGCCTGTCCGATGCGGTGCGGGCCTTCGCGGCACTCGAAGCCGAGGCGGGCTCGTCGGCGCTGTCGAACATGGCGACGACGGCGCTGCTGGTGGCGACCGCGGCGCTGGCGCGGACCGAGAGCCGCGGCGCGCATTTTCGCTCCGACTTTCCGACGGAGGATCCGGCGCTGGCGGAGCGCAGCATCACCACGCTCGCGCAGGCCCGCGAACGCGCCGCGGCGCTGACGAATGGCGCGACCATCCTGCCGTTTCCGACGAAGGCGCAAACCGCGCTCGCCTGATCCCTCCCTTCCGACTGCCCAGGAGCAGCTCACATGATTTCGACGACTTTGCTGCATCCCGACGCCTTCCTCTCGCCGCTCGCGATCGAAGACGCCATTCGCCGCGCGCTCGACGAAGATCTCGGTCGCGCCGGCGACGTCACCTCGATCGCGACGATTCCGGAGCAAACCAGGGCCCAAGCGATCATGGTGGCGCGGCAGGCGGGCGTGATCGCCGGGCTGCCGCTCGCGATCGAGGCGTTCCAGCGGCTGTCGCCCGACATCGCCATCACCGCCCATGTCCGTGACGGCGATGCGGTCGCAGCCGGCACCGATGTGCTGACGATAGCGGGAGCGGCCCGGGCGATCCTGTCCGGCGAGCGCACCGCGCTGAATTTCGTCGGCCGGCTGTCGGGCATCGCCACGCTGACCGCGGACTATGTCCGCCACACATCCGGCACCAAGATGCGGATCTGCTGCACCCGCAAGACCACGCCGGGGATGCGCGCGTTGGAGAAATACGCTGTGCGCTGCGGCGGCGGGTTCAACCATCGCTTCGGCCTGGATGATGCGATCCTGATCAAGGACAATCACATCGCCGTCGCCGGCGGCATCCGCCCGGTGCTGGAGGCGGCGCGGGCGAAGATCGGCCATCTGGTGAAGGTCGAGATCGAGGTCGATACGCTCGATCAGTTGCGCGAGGTGCTCGACACCGGCATGGCCGACGTCGTGCTGCTCGACAACATGGACCTCGATACGCTGAAACGCGCCGTGGCGATGGCGCAGGGCCGCGTGGTGCTGGAGGCCTCCGGCGGCGTCACCCGCGATTCGATTCGCGCGATCGCCGAGACCGGCGTCGACTACGCCTCCGCCGGGGCGCTTACTCATTCAGCGCCGAACTTCGACGTGGCGCTGGATATCGACGCGTAGTTCATTGCGTGACCTCTCCCGCTTGCGAGAGAGGGACGCGCTGCCGGGGGCGCTCGCGCAGTGCCTCTCGGCGTCGTCGCGAGCGGATGTCTCAGTTCTTCGCGCTGATCTCGGCCGAGCTCCTGGCGGCTTCGGAGAGTTGGGCGGAAATGGCGGCGGTTTGGGCGGCGTCGCCCCAGCTCGGAGCGTCGCTGCCGTCGCCCCAGGCGCGCGGGCGATAGAAGGTGTGCACGCCGGTCTTGTACATCTTCTTCATCTCGTGCACCCAGGACGGCCGCACCCAGTAGGCGTGGTAGTGCGTCGACTTCGCGACTTCCGGCAGCCACAGCTTGCCGTCGAGCATCGCCGCGGCGATCCGCCTGGCGCGATCCCACATCTCCGGCTCGCGCACGACGTCGGCGACGCGATCGCAGGCGAAGGTGAACTGACAGGCGAGCCGCCGGTGCTTGTTCTGATACACCACGCCACAGACGTTGGTCGGGTAGAAGCCCGAGAAGGCGCGGTTCAGCACCACCTGCGCCACCGCGATCTGGCCGCGCACCTTTTCGCCGCGCGCTTCGAAATACACCGCCTCGGCGAGGCACTTCTCGTGCCTGGCGCGCAGCTTGGAATCGAACAGGCCGAGCCGTTGAGCCGGCGTCCGGGCGTGATGATCGATATTGACCTCACCCTTACCGGCGACGCTTTCACCGGCCGCTTCCGGAGCGACGGCGGTCGCCGACAGCAACGGCGACTTCATGTCCGGATCGATGCCGTGCGGCGTGACGATGATCGGCTCCTCGCCGGGCCGCCACTGCTCGAGCGATTCTTCCAGTCCGCCGAGCGAGCCGGTGCCGAAGAACAGGCTCGACGTCTTGACGGTGAACGGATCGCGCGGCGGCGCGCCGGCGGCATCGGCCGGGCCGGCCGCGTGCAGCGCGTCGGAGCCCAGCGCATGCGCAGCGTCGTACTGCGTCAGCGGCTCGGACTGCAGCGCTTCGGCGAGCTCCGGGTCGAGCGGCGAATTGTCGGCCGGCGTGTGCGCGGCGGTCTTGGCGCCGGCGACGTTCGGCGCATTCGAATCGTCGGTCGCGGACGGCGCGTGCTCGTCGGGCGTCGCGGGCTCCGGCTTGAAGATCGCGAGGCGATCACCCTTCAGCGTGCGATCCACCGCCGGGAAATCTGACGCCTGATAGCGCTGCGGCGGCTGCGCCAGCGGATTGCGGGTGGTCGCGCCGAGCAGGCCGAGCTTGCCGTCGAGGCTGGCGAGCCGATAGGTCGAGCCCTGCGGCGTCCAGGTGCCGATCGGACGACCGAACGCGAAAGTCGCCACCTGGATCGAACCGACCGAGGAAGCGAACATCCGCTTCTGCCAACGTTCGGTCACTCCCGGCTGGCGGACCAGCAGCGAGGCGATATCCTGATAGCCGATTTCGGTCGGGAACACTGCGAAGACGCAGAGTCCCAGGCCGAAGGACGCAATCCGTGCGCCCTTCGACCGGTTACGCATGACTGACATCTGATACGCTCACGCAACGCTTACTGGGATCGACCAACCAACCGTTACGGACAAGTCGATCGTTTCTGTTGTTATCCGATTAAAGTTGCTCGGGCGTTAATCGCCGATGCCCGCGAGCCACACGCAAGAGTTCCCGCCGCTCGCCGCGTAGCGATCGAAAGCCTTGGTAAACGCGGACTTCCTGAAAGTCGTCAACAGCACGTCAACAGACATGCTGAACGTTTCGTTGCGAGTTCAGGGCTTCGACCTCGCCGGATTCCGGCCAGGAGACCTGCGCATCACCCCACCGCGTCGCGCGTCGGTCGTGGAGCCGCGACCGTGCTCGATCCGCGCAGGGCGAAACCCTTGACCAGCGCGTAGATCGCGGGAATCACGATCAGCGTCAGCAGCGTCGACGAAACCATCCCGCCGATCATCGGCACCGCGATCCGCTGCATGATCTCCGAGCCGGCTCCCGTGCTCCACATGATCGGCAGCATCCCCGCCATGATCGCCACCACCGTCATCATCTTCGGCCGCACCCGCTCCACCGCGCCGCGCATGATCGCTTCGGCGATATCGCGACGGGTGAGCGCCACGCCCTCGACGGCGCGGTTCGCCGCGATCTCGGCCATCGCGTGATTGAGATAGATCAGCATCACCACCCCGGTCTCGGCGGCGACGCCGGCCAGCGCGATGAAGCCGACCACCACGGCGACCGACAGGTTGAAGCCGAGCACCCACATCAGCCAGATGCCGCCGACCAGCGCGAACGGCAGCGACAGCATCACGATCATGGTATCGGCCACCGAGCGGAAGTTCAGATAGAGCAACAGGAAGATGATCGCCAGCGTCGCCGGCACGACGATCTTCAGCCGCGCCGTGGCGCGCTCGAGATACTCGTACTGACCGCTCCAGACCACGTAGGAGCCGGCCGGAAACGCGATGCTCGCCTTCACCGCGTTCTGCGCGTCCGCAACGTAGCTGCCGAGGTCGCGATCCCGGATATCGACATAGACGTAGACCGCGAGCTGGCCGTTCTCGGTGCGGATCGAGGTCGGGCCACGCGTCGGCGCGACGGTCGCGATTTCGCCGAGCGGCACCGCGCCGCCGTTCGGCATCGACACCAGCACCTCGCTGGCGATCGCCCGGGCCGAGCCGCGCAGATCGCGCGGATAGCGCATGTTGACGCCGAAACGCTGCCGGCCCTCGACCGTGGTCGTCACGGTCTGGCCGCCGAGCGCGGTCGCGATCACGTCGTGGACGTCCTGGATGCTGATGCCGTAGCGCGCCAGCGCGGCGCGATCCGGCGTGATATCGAGGTAGTAACCGCCGAGCGCGCGCTCGGCATAGGCCGACGACGTGCCGGGGACGGCCTTCAGCACCTGCTCGATCTGCTTCGCCAGCCCTTCGAGCGTATCGAGATCGTTACCGATCACCTTGACGCCGACCGGGGTGCGGATGCCGGTGGACAACATGTCGATCCGCGATTTGATCGGCATCGTCCAGGCGTTGGAGACGCCGGGGAACTGCAGCGCGCGATCCATCTCGGCGGTGAGGCTTTCGACCGTCACGCCGGCGCGCCACTGCTGCTTCGGCTTCAGGTTGATGATGGTTTCGAACATCTCCGACGGCGCTGGATCGGTCGCGGTCGCGGCGCGGCCGGCCTTGCCATAGACCGAGGCGACCTCCGGGAACGAACGGATGATCCGGTCCTGAGTCTGCAGCAGTTCGGCCGCCTTGGTCACCGAAATGCCGGGCAGCGTCGTCGGCATATACAGCAGCGTGCCTTCGTCGAGGGTCGGCATGAACTCGGTGCCGATCTGTCGCGCCGGCCAGACCGTGACGGCGAGGATCGCCACCGCGGCGAGGATCACGATCAGCTTGGCGTTCAGCACCGCCTTGATCACCGGACGATAGATCCAGATCAGCGCCCGGTTGATCGGGTTTCTGTGCTCCGGAACGATCCGGCCGCGGACGAAGATCACCATCAGCGCCGGCACCAGCGTCACCGACAACAGGGCCGCCGCCGCCATCGCGAAGGTCTTGGTGAACGCCAGCGGACTGAACAGCCGCCCTTCTTGCGATTCCAGCGTGAGGATCGGCAGGAACGACACGGTGATGATCAGCAGGCTGAAGAACAGCGCCGGGCCGACTTCGGCGGCGGCCTCGATCAGGACCTCGACGCGGGACCTCTCCGGCGGCGCCCGCTCCAGATGCTTGTGGGCGTTCTCGATCATCACGATCGCGGCGTCGATCATCGCGCCGATTGCGATCGCGATGCCGCCGAGACTCATGATGTTGGCACCGATGCCCAGCAGCTTCATGAAGCCGAATGCCATCAGGATGCCGACCGGCAGCATGATGATCGCCACCAGCGCGCTGCGGACATGCAGCAGGAACACGATGCAGACCAGCGCCACCACGATGCACTCCTCGATCAGAGTGCTCTTGAGCGTGGCGATCGCGGCGTCGATCAGATTGGAGCGGTCATAGACCGGAACGATTTCGACGGAGCCCGGCAGGCTCGAGGCGATCTCCTCGAAGCGCTTCTTCACGTTGTCGATCACGCTCAGCGCGTTGACGCCGAAACGCTGCA
The DNA here is from genome assembly GCF_052445935.1 of Rhodopseudomonas sp. NSM. NCBI lineage: Bacteria > Pseudomonadati > Pseudomonadota > Alphaproteobacteria > Hyphomicrobiales > Nitrobacteraceae > Rhodopseudomonas > Rhodopseudomonas sp. NSM. The sequence goes on from NZ_JBQTCH010000004.1 coordinate 243,713, forward strand.
GCACGATGCCGCTGGCTACCTCGCCCTCGCCGTTCAGTTCGGCGATGCCGCGCCGCTCGTCGGGACCGAGTTCGACGCGGGCGACGTCGCGCAGCAGCACCGGCGTGCCGCCCGCGCTCTTCAGCACGATGTCGCCGAGATCGTTGATGCCTTTCAGATAACCCTTGCCGCGGATGATGTATTCGAATTCCGACAGTTCGACGGTCCGCCCGCCGACGTCGGCGTTGCTGGCACGAATCGCGTCGCGTATCTTCGACATGGTGATGCCGAGGTCGCGCATCCGTTGCGGATCGAGGACGACGTTGTACTGCCGGACGAAGCCGCCGACGCTGGCGACCTCGGCGACGCCTTCGGCCTTGGCCAGCGCGAATTTCAGGTTCCAGTCCTGGATCGCGCGCGTATCGGCAAGGTTCAGCTCTTTCGAGATCACCGCGTATTGATAGACCCAGCCGACCCCGGTGGCGTCGGGGCCGATGGTGGGCGTCACGCCGGCGGGCAGCCGGGACGACGCGCCGTTGAGGAATTCGAGCACGCGCGAGCGCGCCCAGTAGATGTCGGTGCCGTCCTCGAAGATGACGTAGACGAACGACGCACCGAAGAACGAAAAACCGCGCACCACTTTCGAGCGCGGCACGGTGAGCATCGCGGTGGTCAGCGGATAGGTGACCTGATCCTCGATCACTTGCGGCGCCTGACCGGGATATTCGGTGTAGACGATCACTTGCGTGTCGGACAGATCGGGGATCGCGTCGAGCGGCAGATGAGTCACGGCGTAGAGGCCGGCGGCCGCGGCGAAACCGGCGCCGAACAGCACCAGCAGCAGATTGCGCGCGGACCACGCGATCAGGCGGGCGATCATGGCCTGGCTCCCGCGTCCGAGAAGCCCTTCAGCGCGGCGTTCAGATTGCTCTCCGCGTCGATCAGGAAATTGGCGGAGACCACGACGCGATCGCCCTCGGCGAGACCCTCGCGGATCTCGACATACTCCCGTCCGCGACGGCCGGGCTCGATGCTGCGCGGCTCGTAGCGTCCTTCGCCCTTGTCGATGAACACCACCTGCTTGCTGCCGGAATCCAGAATGGCGCTGTCCGGCACCGCCAGAACGGGTTGCGCGCCGCCGGTATCGATCTCGGCATCGACATACATGTCCGGCAGCAACGCGAGATCCGGATTGGCCAGTTCGATCCTGATCCGCGCCGTTCGGGTCTCCTTGCTGATCTGCGGATAGATCAGCTTCACCTCGCCCGTGAAATCGCGCCCCGGATAGCTCCGGGCGCGGACGATGACGCGCTGGCCGAGCGCCACGGCGCCGAGATCGCGCTCGGCGACATCGATCGTGGCCCACAGCCGCGAAATATCGGCAATCCGGAACAGCACGTCGCCGGGCTGCGCCCGCATGCCCTCGGTGGCGTTTCGCTCCAGAACGACGCCGTCGCGCGGCGCCGACCATTCGATCTTGACCGGAGCGGTCCGGCTGGTCTCCATCGCGGTGATAGCCGCCTCGGGAACGTCGAGATTGACCAGCCGCTGCCGCGAGCCGTGCCCGAAGGCCGCAACGCCGCCGACGGTTTTCGAATTGACCGTGGCCATGTATTCGGCCGCTGCGGCGGATATCGCCGCACTGTAGACCTCCATCAGCGGCTGGCCCCTGGCGACGCGGCTGCCGGTGGTGACGTCGGCGATCTTCTGAATGAAGCTCTCGGATCTCATCGCAATCACCGACACCCTGCGTTCGTCGAGCTGGATCACGCCGGGCGCACGGATCGTGGTGCGGATCACGCGCGGAGCGGCCGCTTCGGATTTGACGCCGGTGCGCTGAATCTTCCCCGGCGACAGTTTCACCGACCCGTCGTCGGTGTCGTCGCCTTCGTAGACCGGGATGTAGTCCATCCCCATCGAGTCCTTCTTCGGCACCGGCGAGATATCGGCCAGCCCCATCGGATTGCGATAGAATTTGATCTTGCGATCCGTCGCGACCACCTGCGGCGGCGCGACGGGGGCGTCATCGTCGAAGTTCAGGTCGGCGCTGGCCGGCACGGCGCGGTAGTCGCGCCCGTCGGACGTCTTGCGCGGCGCCAGCGAATAGGACGGCTTGCCGTCCGGGTCCTGATAGTAAGCCGGCTCGTCGCTGCTCTGCGCGGACGCGGGCGCGATCAGCGCAGGCGTGAAGGTCAGGTGCTCGCGGACACCCGGCATGCTGCCGGCCGCCACCGCGATGATCGCGGTGGCGCCGGCCGCGAGGGCGATGCGCTTCACTTGTTCGCCGTGATGACGAGCTTGCCTTCGACCGTGCCGGTCTCGCCCTGCACCTTGGCGCCGAGCGACAGCAGCCAGCGGCCTTCCATGCCGAAGGCGGCCTTGAAGCGATAGGTTCCCGGATCGCCGCCGGGCTCGCGCACGATCTTGGTCGCCATTTCGGCCATCCCGTCCGGCGCCATATCGAGGCGCATCGCGAAGATCACCGCATCCGGCACCGGCTTGCCGGTGGCCTTGTTGATCAACTGCACGGAAACGAGCTTGTCGCGGCCGACACCGACGGTCGGCTCGATGAGACGGAACTCGTAGTCCTTGATGTCGGCATGGGAGACGGTGGTAGCCCCGAATATGGCAACGGCGGCAAGCGCAGCCCGAAGGGCGCGCGAAAGCTGAGTCTTCATTTTTCTATACCTCGAAAGCGTTGGTCAGACCGCAAGGCGGCATGAATCGCGTCGCGCGAAACGTCACGCGACGGCAGACGGCGCGTCAGCGCCGCTCAGACCAGCGATCGAGGCGGATATTCGGGTGGCGGGTGGCCAAGGCCGTCGGGCCGGAAATCGTTCGTCGGCATTTGCGCGCCGATCGTGGCGACCGGCAACGGCAATGCGACCGTGCCCGGCATCCCGGTCAGGAAACTGGAGGAACAGCCCGCCATCGACAGGCACTTACCGCAATCGACAGGAGTCGACGGCGCCTCGGATGGACAGCACGGCATCTCGGCCATCTCGTCGACGACCGCAGCGGACATCACGCCCACCGACGGCACTGCCGCCAAATGGCCTGCCATCACGTGATCCGTCATCCCATGCATGGCCGTCGCCGGCGGCGCGGCCGAATGCGCGTCGGCCATCGCGGGCCGGGCCAGCGGCGCCAGCACGAGGCCCGCGACCATCACGGCCGCCAGCAGCCGGCGTATGGTGAGAAGCAGGTTCACGACCAGAGGATCGCATATTTCGCGGCGGTGCGAAAGATCCGGGGCGGACCGGAGGTCGCCCCCGCGAATGCAAGACGGCCGGAGCGACGCCCCGGCCGTGATGTCCCAACCACCCACGTCATCGTCGGCGAAAGCGGGTGATGACGGCTGCGCGTTACGCCTGGCTGCTGATCGCCTTGCCGAGCGCGGCCTGGGCCGCCGCGAGGCGGGCAATCGGCACGCGGTAGGGCGAGCACGACACGTAATTGAGGCCGATCTCGTGACAGAACGCGACCGAGGCGGGATCGCCGCCGTGCTCGCCGCAGATCCCGACCTTGAGATCCGGACGGGTCTTGCGGCCGCGCTCGACGCCGATCTTCACCAGTTCGCCGACGCCGTCACGGTCCACCGAGACGAACGGGTCGACCGCGAAGATGCCCTTCTCGATATAGGTGCCGAGGAAGCTCGCGGCGTCGTCGCGGCTGATGCCGTAGGTGGTCTGCGTCAGATCGTTGGTGCCGAACGAGAAGAATTCGGCGGTCTCGGCGACGTCGCCGGCCATCAGGCAGGCGCGCGGCAGCTCGATCATGGTGCCGACCTGATAGGTCAGCTTGGCGCCGGTCTCGCGCGACACCGCATGCGCGGTGGCGTCGATCCGGGCCTTGACCATGTCGAATTCGGCGCGGGTCGCGATCAGCGGCACCATCACTTCGAGCCCGACGGCATCGCCGGTGCGCTTCTCGGCCTCGACCGCGGCCTCGAAGATGGCGCGGGCCTGCATCTCGGCGATCTCCGGATAGGCGATCGCCAGACGGCAGCCGCGGAAGCCGAGCATCGGGTTGAATTCGGACAGGTCGCGGGCGCGATCGGCGAGCCGGCGAGGATCGGCGTTCATCGCCCGGGCGACTTCCTCGATCTCGGCGTGGCTGTGCGGCAGGAATTCGTGCAGCGGCGGATCGAGCAGCCGGATCGTCACCGGCAGGCCCTTCATGATCTCGAACAGTTCGACGAAATCGGCGCGCTGCATCGGCAGCAGCTTGGCCAGCGCGGCGCGGCGGGACTGCTCGTCTTCGGCGAGAATCATCTCGCGCACGGTGCGGATGCGGGTCTCTTCGAAGAACATGTGCTCGGTGCGGCACAGGCCGATGCCTTCGGCGCCGAACTTGATCGCGGTGCGCGCGTCGACCGGCGTGTCGGCATTGACGCGAACCTTGAGCTTGCGGACCTGATCGGCCCAGCCCATCAGCGTGGTGAAGTCGCCCGACAATTCAGGCTCGATCATCGGCATCCGCCCGGCCAGCACCTGGCCGACCGAACCATCGATGGTGATGATGTCGCCGGTCTTGAAGGTGCGGGCGCCGATCGTCATCGTACCGCGACCGTAATCGACGCGGATCGAACCGCATCCCGACACGCAGGGCTTGCCCATGCCGCGCGCCACCACGGCGGCGTGCGAGGTCATGCCGCCGCGGGTGGTGAGAATGCCTTCGGAGGCGTGCATGCCGTGAATGTCTTCGGGGCTGGTCTCGATCCGGACCAGGATGACCTTGCGGCCGTCGGCCTGCAGCTTGGCGGCCTCGTCGGACGAGAACACGATCTCGCCCGAGGCGGCGCCCGGCGACGCCGGCAGGCCGGTGGCGATGACGTCGCGCTTGGCGTTCGGATCGATCGTCGGATGCAGCAGCTGGTCGAGCGAGCTTGGCTCGATCCGGCTGATCGCGTCCTTCCTGTTGATCAGGCCTTCGCTCGCGAGTTCGACCGCGATCCGCAGCGCCGCCTTGGCGGTGCGCTTGCCGCCGCGGGTCTGCAGCATCCACAGCTTGCCCTGCTCGACGGTGAATTCCATGTCCTGCATGTCGCGATAGTGCTTTTCCAGCAGGGTGTAGATCCGCGTCAGTTCCTGGAAGGCGTCCGGCATCGCGACTTCCATCGACGGCTTGTCGGAGCCGGATTCGAGTCGCGCGTGTTCGGTGATGTCCTGCGGCGTGCGGATGCCGGCGACGACGTCCTCGCCCTGGGCGTTGATCAGGAATTCGCCGTACAGCCGGCTCTCGCCGGTCGACGGGTTGCGGGTGAAGGCGACGCCGGTGGCCGAGGTCTCGCCCATGTTGCCGAACACCATCGCCTGCACGTTGACGGCGGTGCCCCAGGACTCAGGAATGTCGTGCAGGCGGCGATAGGTCATCGCGCGGGCGTTCATCCACGACGAGAACACCGCGCCGATCGCGCCCCACAGCTGGGCGTGCGGATCCTGCGGGAAGTCCTGACCGATTTCGCGGGCGACGGCTTCCTTGTACTGGCCGACCAGCGCGACCCAGTCGTCGGCGTCGAGGTCGGTGTCGAGCGTGTAGCCCTTGCTGTCCTTGTAGCTGTCGAGGATTTCCTCGAAATGATGATGCTCGAGGCCGAGCACCACATCGGAATACATCGTGATGAAGCGGCGATAGCTGTCATAGGCGAAGCGGCGGTCGCCGGATTTCAGCGCCAGCGCTTCGACGGTCTGGTCGTTGAGGCCGAGATTGAGCACGGTGTCCATCATGCCCGGCATCGAGGCGCGGGCACCGGAACGCACCGATACCAGCAGCGGATTCTCGCCATCGCCGAAGCTCTTGCCGGTGAGCTTGCCGACGTGGTCGAGCGCGCGCTCGACCTGGGTCTTCAGCTCCTTCGGATAGGTTTTGCCGTTGGCGTAGAAATAGGTGCAGACCGAGGTCGGAATCGTGAAGCCGGGCGGCACCGGCAGGCCGAGATTGGCCATCTCGGCGAGGTTGGCGCCCTTGCCGCCGAGCAGGTCGCGCATGCTCGACTTGCCGTCGGCCTTGCCGTCACCGAAGGTGTAGACCCACTTGCCGGCCTTCGGCGCATCGACCGTTTTCGCCGCGGCCTTGGCCGGCTTCGCAGCCGGCTTGACCACCGCGTTGACAACCGCCTTCGCCACGGCCCGGGCGACCGCTGTCGCCTTGGAAACAGATTTGGCCTTGGAAGCGGGCTTGGTCCTGGAAGCGGGCTTGCTAACCGCCTTGCTGGCGGCTTTCGGCGCCGGCTTCGGCGACGTCTTGGCCAGGGCCTTCCGGGCCGGCGCGACCGCAGGCTTGCTGCGCGACTTGGATGCAGAAGACTTGGTTGCAGAAGGCTTGACTGCAGACTTGGCTGCAGAAGAAGACTTGGCTGCAGAAGAAGACTTGGCTGCAGAAGGCTTCGATTTTGAAGCGGTCTTCTTGGTCTTGGAAGCGGCTTTGGCCATGGCTTTCAACGGTCCGCAAGAGAGGAAGAGATTGGGCCGCTATACACCACGTTTTGGCGGTTGCAAGCAAGCTGGGCGCTATCCTGCCGACTAAAGGTGCAAGAAGCGAAGCGCGCCGAGACCGATCAGTCCAACGCAGATCAGATAGATCGCCACCACGATGTTGAGCAGCCGCGGCATCACCAGAATCAGGATACCGGCGATCAGCGCGACGATGGCGGGAATGTGGGCAGCGGTGATTGTCATGGCAGTTGTCTCCGATGAGAGAATCGCGACCGAATCGCAGCCGGTTTGTAGCTGGCAGGTGCATCGAGCGATACAGCCGCCTGATGACGCCGGAGCCGCCCTGCGGGTTCCATCGCGCCAAAAAACCGCCGGCGCGTCGAAATTTTTCAGGAACACCATGCCGCCGCGGGAATTGCCTCAATGACGAAGGGCATCTGCGGATGCCCTCGCAGTTCCGGATTCGGTTCGTTCAGGTGGACGACACTTGAACGAGATCCGGGCGCAAATCATGCGACTGGATCAGAGAGCCCCGCCCCGTCCCCCGCCCGGGCGGGGTTCTTCTGTTGACGGCTGCGAATGGCAGAACGCGCCGAGGTCAAAGGCCTCCCGGCATGCCTTCTCCAACCTCGCGCGCCCTGTTACAGTCATTGATCGCCGAGCCGATCCCTCGTTTGGCGGTCGTTGATCGCGCTGGCCTCGCCACCGCATCATCCCCACGCCGGGCACCCCATGATTGCGACGCCGTCGTTCCATAGTCTCGGCCTGCTGCTGCTGTTGAGTTTCTTCCTCGGCTTCGCATTCGAGGATTTCTTCGCAAAGACCAGCTCCGCGCGCCCCGGCGGCATCCGCACCTTTCCGTTGCTCTCGCTCGGCGGCGGAATGCTGTATTTGTTCGATCCGACACACCTGATCCCGTTCACCGGCGGGCTCGTCGTGCTCGGCGCCTGGCTCGCGATGTTCTACGGCGTGCATCTGCGCGAGCGCGACGAGAAAGGCGAGCGCAATGCCGGGCTGGTGGTGCTGCTGCTCAACGTGCACGCCTATCTGCTCGGCGCGGTGGCGCTGGCGCTGCCGCATTGGGTCGCGGTCGGCGTCACCGTGGTCGCGGTGCTGCTGCTGACCGGGCGCGACCGGCTGCACACGCTGGCGCGCCGCATCGACATGAAGGAAATCACCACCGCCGGGCAATTCCTGATTCTGACCGGTGTGGTGCTGCCGCTGCTGCCGGCCGAGCCGGTAACGACGCTCACCAGCATCACCCCGCGACAGGCCTGGCTGGCGCTGACGCTGGTCTGCACCCTGTCCTATGCGAGCTATCTGGCGCAGCGCTACTGGCCGAGGGCGGCGCGCGGGCTGTGGATGCCGGCGCTGGGCGGGCTGTATTCGTCGACCGCCACCACGGTGGTGCTGGCGCGGCAGGCGAATGCCGATCCGGCGTCGCGACGGCAGGCGCTGGCCGGGATCACGCTCGCCACCGGCATCATGTATCTGCGCATTCTGGCGATCATCGCGGTGTTCAACCTGGCGCTGGCGCGCCAGCTCGCCGTGCCGATGGCCGGCCTCGCCGCATTGGCGCTGTCGATCGCCGCGCTGCAATACTGGCTGATCAAGGCGCCGGCCGCCGAAGCGCATGACGCGGCGGGGCGCGGCAACCCGCTCGAACTCGGCACCGCCGCGGCGTTCGCGGCGATGTTCGTGCTGATCTCGCTCGCTTCGACCTGGGTGAAGACGGAATTCGGCACCGAAGGCATCTATTGGCTGGCGGCGATCGTCGGCTTCGCCGACATCGATCCGTTCGTGCTCAATCTGGCGCAGGGCGGCACCGCCGGGATCGGCGACCACGCGGTCGCGATCGCGGTGCTGATCGCGGCGTCGTCCAACAACATCCTGAAAGCGGGATACGCGCTGTCGTTCGGCGGCCGCGCGACGCTGCCGAGCGGATTGATTCTGGTGGGACTCGCCGCCGGCGGCGTCGCGCTGGCGCTGCTGCTGGCGGGCATCAAGATGTGAGCTGCGGACAACGCCCGCTCCCTGCACAGCGTCGTCCTGAGAGCCTGCCCCGGACTTGATCCGGGGTGCGAGCGTAGCGAGCCTCGAAGGACGGGCCACGCAGACATCGACCTTGCCCGCGGCCGCACCCTTCGAGGCTCGCCCTCTCGGGCGAGCGCCTCAGCATGACGACTCAGCGATGGAACGAGCTTGAGGAGTTCTTCGTCGACCCCCGCTCAGCCGCCCTTCAGCAGCGACAGCAGCGACGTGGTCGCCTTGTAGCTCTGCACCGCATTGTCGCGGAACGTCGTCGTCCAGTTCGTCGCGGTGCGCTCTTCCGCGCTCATCGCCGAATAGGTGTTGAGCAGGCCGAGGCTGAAATCCGCTGGATTGCCCGAGCTCTGGCTCTGCTTCAGCGCCGTCAGAATGCTGGCGCGGTTGCGGCCGTCGAGCTCGCGCTTGGCGGCGAAGCTCTCTTCCTTGGAGAACAGCTGATCCTGATTGAGCGAGATCGCCGACAGCGAACGGTTGTCGAGCGCCGACAGATCCGCCATCTGGCCGACCTTGCGGCCGGAATCGTAGACGAGCTCCTTGCCGGCGGCGGCGGCCTGCTTGGCCTGATCGTCGAGCGCGGCGCGGGCCGATTTCGCGACGCTGGAGAAGCTCTGGGTGGGGAGCGTGCTGCCGGACGGATATTGCGCCAGATAGGCCGCGACCGGGTCGCCGGAAATCCCCGAGGGCACCTTGGTCGGATCGCTCTGCGTCGCGGTGAGGCCCTTGGCGACGGCGGCGCGCTCGGCCTTCCAGGTCGCCGTCGCCTTCTCTTCGTTGCTGGCGCCATCGAGGTAGTCCGCGGCGGCCTTGTAGACAACGGAGTAATCGCCGGTGAGTTGCGCGGTCTGCGCCGCGGGCGACAGCGCGGCGTTGAAGCCGGCGATCCGCGTCACCGCGGCGAGCGTCTGCTCGGCTTCGGTGAATTGGCCGCCGCTGTTGGCGGCGATCGCATACACCGCGCGGCGATCCAGCGACGACAGATCGATCGTGGGCTTGCCGCCGGCGTCATAAGGACCGGACGCGCCGGCCGCTTTGTAGAGCTTGTCGAGCGCGGCGCGGCTGTCGCTGATGACGGTGGAGAAATCCTTCGAGGCCGTGGCATTGGCGAGCTGCGCCCGCGCCGCCGCCGACAGCGTGAGGTTCGTCGCGGAGCTGTTCGACGGGATCACATCGTCGCTGGTCGAAGCCAGCACACCCACCAGCGAGTTCTGCGCCACCGCATTGCGGGCATAGGCCGCGCCGTATTGCGCGTAGGAATTGAGGCCGGTGTTGACCGTGGTCATGGGCGATGTCCCGCTGCGCGGAGAGGCGGTTAAGAAACCGTTAGCGCTCGCCAACTTTTCAGGACATGGTTAACGCGGCGTTAAGATCTGCCGCGTGTTGCGGGATATTTCCGCAGCGCCGCCTTCCTGATCGTCGCCGGCTGATCGTCGCCGGCCATGCTCAGCCCAATGTTCAGCCGGCTAACTCAACCAGAACGCCGGCACCGCCGGCTCCAACCGTCCGCCGATCCGGACCGGCGCGATCCTGGTCGCGAGACCGGTCGTATCGTCGGTCTCCACCGCCACGCCGCTCATCGTCGCGACGCCGTTCGCCGGCTCGAACCGGCCCTGGGGAATTCCGGTGGTGAAGCGCTGCAGCGGCTCGTCCTTGTGCATGCCGATCACGGAATCATAATCGCCGGTCATGCCGGCGTCGGTCATGTAGGCGGTGCCGCCGGGCAGGATCTGGTGATCGGCGGTGGGCACATGGGTATGCGTGCCGACCACCAGGCTGGCGCGGCCGTCGCAGAAGTAACCCATGCCCTGCTTCTCGCTCGACGCCTCGCCGTGGAAATCCAGCACCACGGCGTCGGCGGCCTCGCGCAGCGGACAGGCGTCGAGCTCACGCGCGACTGCGGCGAACGGATCGTTCAGCGGCTCCATGAAGACGCGCCCCATCGCGTTGATCACCAGCACGCGGGCGCCGTTGCGGGTCTCGACCAAAGCGGCGCCGCGGCCGGGCGTATGGCGCGGGAAGTTCGCCGGGCGGATCAGGCGCGGCGCGCGCTCGATGAACACCAGCGCCTCCTTCTGATTCCAGGCGTGGTTGCCGAGCGTCACCGCATCAGCGCCGGCGTCGATGAAATCATTGTAGATCGCCTCGGTGATGCCGAAGCCGCCGGCGGCGTTTTCGCCGTTGATGATCGTGCAATCGAGCTGCCAGTCGCGGATCGCTCGGGGCAGATGTTCGGCGATTGCGGTCCGGCCGGATTTGCCGACGACGTCGCCGATGAACAGAATGCGCAAACCTATCGACTCCGGAAAATGAGCGTGCCCTGCTCCGTTATCACATAATCCAGCGCCACGTCGTGGGCCGCGGCGGGCACCGCCTCGATTTGCTGCACGGCAAAAGCGAGCCCGGCGGCAATAACGGGCTTTGTGCGGCGCAGCGCCTCGAGCGTGCGATCGTAGTGGCCGGCGCCGTAGCCGATGCGATGGCCGAGGGCATCGAACGCGGCGAGCGGCGCCAGCACGATGTCCGGGACGATCTCGCGCGCGGCGGGTGGCGGCTCCAGAATACCGAGCGGACTGCGTTGCAGCGCCTCGCCCTCCGACCAGGTGCGGAACGTCAGCGGCCGGCCCGGTGCGGTCACCACCGGCAAGGCCAGCGTTGCGCCACGCAGCAGAAGCGCGCGCATCAGCGGCAACGGATCGATCTCGCCGCGGATCGGCACGTAACCGGCGACATTTGCACCCTCCGGCACCGCAAACGGCAGCGGCCGGACGGCTATCGCAGCGGCGGCCGCGGCGCGGACCTCGTCCGGCAGGGCAAGCCGCCGCGCCAATGCTGCGGCGCGCAATTCATCCTTGGAGACGCTGTCTGAGAGTTCGGTCATCCCCGCTTATAGGCAGGGGCCGCCGGCCGGAAAAGCCGGGAGCCTGGAAGGGAGGAGAAAGTGCGAAGCCACCTGACCGTTGAAGCGCTCGATCCCGGAGTTCCCTACGAAAGTAGGTGGGCACCATGTGACCGGATCCACGGACCCGGCCAGGGACAGTTCCCGGAAGGATCGATAAGGCCCCGGGGATATATGGCTCCTGACGCGAAACGCAGCCTCGCCCTCGCAATGTAGCGATGATACCGCCGCTTCGCCAGCCTCGCCTGCACGTTTCGTTGCGACGGAACGAACCCCTGACGCCCGCCGCCGTTTTCAGCTATTGAGGGATGCCGTCCCACGATCGCCATCAATGCGGGCGATGCGGAACGTCCGACGCAACCGGATTACTCAACCGGATTATTATGGCCGCCAAATCCAGCACCACGATTGCCCGCAGAGCCCGGACCCGGGCCGAGGCCGATTTCGCCACCTGGTTGATGATGGCGAAGCTCGGCAGCTTCGACACCCTGCCGGAGAACGCGCAGACCGTGCTGAACGCCTATCGCGAACGGCTCGACCGGATGAGCGAGATCGAATCCAAGACGATCGCGGTGCGCGAGACCTATCAGGCCTATTACAGCGACATGGGCGGCACCGGCGACGCGCCGGAGCCAGAACCACGCACCCCGCCGGCGGAGCCCGGCGAGGCCCCGGTCGACAATGTCGTCCGCTTCAAGAAGCCGCCGAAGCCGCAGGTCACCCGCGCGGCCGACCGCGGCGCCCGCCCGGCTCGGCAATCGGGCCGCAGACCGGTCCCGGCGCTGCTGATCTTCGCCGCTCTGGTCGCGGTCGTGGTGGCGTGGAAGTTTCTGACGAAGTGAGCTAACGAAGCTCACGCCGTCGTGTCAGGTCGCGGTGACGTTGCGTCGCGACGACACGCGGACGTCGCGAGATCAGTCCGCTGAACTGACGAAACAGAAGCGCCAATCCGACGACGGCAAAGCCTGCGAGTGCGATTAGGGACAGCACGGGCAGAGCCATCCGGAACAAATTGATAGTGTCCGACATTTGCTGGTACCTCGCTTATCGAGGTCAAGGACCGACTCATCGTTTGGTTCCTCGCGGCAAAATCGGCTAACCTGATCGAAACAACGCGGGAGGACTGGCAGTGGACGATGACACCCGGCGCGACGCACCGCCGAGCGGCAGCAACGCAACCCCGAAGCCGACCGCGCCCAAACCGCCGCTGGTCGACAGCCTGATCGACCTGATGATCGACGGCGCGGCGGCAATTACCAAGGCCGCCGCGAAGAGGGCAGCGCACAGCCTCGTCGGCACGCCACGCAAGAAGCGCACCGCCGCCCGGGCCGGCCTGATCGGCGCGCCCAAAAAAGCTGGGAAGAAGGCCGCAAAAAAGGCTGCGAAAGCTGTCACCGGCGCGGCCAGGAAGACCGCGAAACAGGCGGTTAGCAAGACTACCAGCGAGACGAAATCGGCGAAGGTTAAATCAGCCAAGACGCCGACGTCGAAGGCCGCCAAGCCCAAGACGGCAAGAGCCAAGACCACAAAGACCAAGGCGCCACCCAAGACTTCGAAAGCAAAGGCATCGAAGGTCAAGGCTCCGAAGGCCAAGGCCTCAAAAGCAAAGGCCTCGAAAGCCAAGGTCTCAAAAGCAAAGTCTTCGAAATCCAAGACCTCGAAATCTAACGCTTCGAAGGCGAAGAGCCGCCGCTGAGCGCTGGTCGTCGGTTGAGCTGAAGCGCGGCCGCACAACATCGATGTTGGTCATTCCGGGGCGCGCGGAGCGCGAACCCGGAATCTACCCGCGATGCTCTGAACGTCTGGATTCCGGGTCTGCGCCTCGAGGGCACATCCCGGAATGACGAACGACGGGGCGGCGAAGCGATGCTGACGAATTGCCCGTTAAAGCATCTTCGATGTTGCGATGCGCTCCAAGCCCTGCGAGCGCCGCCACCAACTCACCGACGGCTTTCACATGCCGCGGTCGATCGGCTTTTCGATCGCGCCGCCGGCCTCGGCCCAATCCTTGAATGCGCCGAGATTGTAGACCTCGGCGTAGCCCATGTCCTTCAGCACCTTGCCGGCCAGCGCCGAGCGGCCGCCGGAGGCGCAGTACACGATCACCGGTCTGTCCTTGGCGAGGCGGTTGTCGTGAAACGGCGTGTCCGGATCGGCCCGGAACTCGAGCATGCCGCGCGAGATGTGCAGCGAGCCCTCGACCTTGCCGCTGTTCTCGACCTCGGGCGCGTCGCGCACGTCGACCACCACGGCGCCCTTGCCCATCAACTCGCGCGCCTGATCCGGGGTGACCCGCGGCACCGCCGCATTGGCGGCTTCCATCATCTGCTTCACATTGGTGGTCATTGCAGTCTCCCTTGAATGGCTTTCAATCATCGGATCAGCCAGCGCGGCGTGTTCGACGCATAGTCGATCCAGTCGTCGCCGAACTTGATCGCCAGATGGCGTTCCTCGCGGCGGATCGCCAGGCGATCGACCGCCGCCGCGGACAGCAATGCGAACACGACGAACCACGCATTGCCGAAACCGAGCCCGATGCCGATCAGCAACAACGTGTTGGCGAGATAGATCGGATTGCGGCTGAAGCGGAATGGTCCCCAGGTCACCAGCCGGTCCGCGGCGCGATGCGGCAGGATGTTGGTGCGGGCGCTGCGCATGGTCAGGATCGCCCACAGATCGAGACCGAGGCCCAGTCCCGCAACCGCATAGCCGATCAGCACGACTGATTGCGCGCGCGGCAAGCTCAGCGGCGCCACCATGCCGAGCCCGATCGAAGCCAGCGCCGCCAGCGTCAGCAGCATCGGCGGCCACGGCAGCCGGTTGGGACGGGTGGTCTCGGAAACGGTCATCGTGACTTGCGCCCTCGATCGTCAACGCACGGCCGGGACAACGATGCGCAAGGCCCGCGCATCGGTTGCGAGAGGCGCCGCAGCGGCAACCGCAACGGTCCTCTCGTCCGTGCTCTAATCGAGAGATACGAATTCGTCTATCTATAATTCTGAACCCCGCCGGTACCGATGGAGGCCGCCGCGTGACCGCAAGATGACGCAGTTCAGAGTATTCCGGCCGCCGTCGTGGCGACGATGCGCCACGTCACGCCGCGCCGCGCCATCTCGGCGCCGAGCAGATCGAGCAGGCTGCGGATGTCCTCGTCCGGCCCGGCCACCACGATCTCGACGGCCAGCGCATGGCCACGGACCCGCTCGATCGAGCTGTCGTACTCGACACCGTCGCCATAGCCCTCGACCTCGCGCGCAACCAGGCCGGCTTGTGCGGTGGGCGCGTGCGCGAGCATGACCGCGATCAGATGCTCCTTCAGCGCCGCCGGCGCGATCAGCGTCAACACCACGCGATTCATGCCGCCTTCTCCGCCACAATGCCGAAGCGGCGGTACAGTACCGGCAGGATCACCAGCGTCAGCAGCGTCGACGACACCAGCCCGCCGATCACCACGATCGCGAGTGGACGCTGCACGTCGGCGCCGGGGCCGGTGGCGAACAGCAGCGGCACCAGGCCGAACGCGGTGATGCTGGCGGTGAGCAGGATCGGCCGCAGCCGCCGCTGCGCACCGAGTTCGACGATCTGATCCGGCGGCAGGCCCTGACTGCGCAGCGTGTTGAAATACGTCACCAGCACCAGCCCGTTCAGCACCGCGATGCCGAGCAGCGCGATGAAGCCGACCGAGGCCGGCACCGACAGATATTCGCCGGAGATCAGCAGGCTGAACACGCCGCCGACCAGCGCGAACGGAATGTTGACGAACACCAGCAGCGCCTGCCGCAGCGACACGAAGGTGACGAACAGCAGCAGAAACACCAGTGCCAGCGCGATCGGCACCACGATGCCGAGCCTTGCGGCGGCGCGCTGCTGGTTCTCGAACTGGCCGCCCCAGACGATACGGTAGCCCTCCGGCAGCTTGACGCGCTCGGCCACCGCGGCCTTGGCCTCGTCGACGAATCCGACCAGGTCGCGGCCGGTGACGTTGCCCATCACCAGCGCCAGCCGCTGCCCGTTCTCGCGGTCGATCTTGACCGGGCCGTCGATCCGCTCGAGCCGCGCGACATTGGTCAGCGGCACCGACTGGCCGCCGGCGAGCACGAGGCTCAGCCCGGCGAGCCGCGCCGGCGATTCGCGCAAGGCTTCGCTGCCGCGGATGGTGATCGGCGTGCGACGGCCCTGCTCGACCACGATGCCGACGCCCTCGCCCTCGATCTGCGCGCGCAACGCGGCGGTGAGCTGATCGACGTCGAGCCCGAGCCGTCCGGCCTGCAGCCGGTCGATCCCGACGCTGTAATACTCGAAGCCCTCGTTCAGCGTGGTGCGGACGTCCTCGGCGCCCTTCAGCGCCTTCATCGTCGCGGTGATCTGTTCGGCGAGGCTGTTGAGCGTGGCGATGTCGGTGCCGAAGATCTTCGCCACGACGTCGCCGCGGGCGCCGATGATCATCTCCTGCACGCGCATCTCGATCGGCTGGGTGAAGCTGAAGCCGATGCCGGGGAATTCGGCGAGCGCCTTGCGGATCTCGCCCATCAGCCAGTCCTTGTCGTCGGGCCGGCGCCATTCCGATGCCGGCTTCAGGATCACGTAAGTATCGGTCTGGTTGAGCCCCATCGGGTCGAGGCCGATTTCATCGGAGCCGACGCGCGCGACGATGCTCGAAACCTCGGGCACCGCCGCCATCACCGCCTTCTGAATCTTCAGGTCGAGATCGACGCTTGCCTCCAGGCTCACCGAGGGCAGTTTCTCGACGCTGATGATCGGCGTGCCTTCCTCCATCGTCGGCATGAAGATCTTGCCGAGCTGGACATAGGCGAAGCCGGTCGCGACCAGCGCCAGCACCGCGACCGCCAGCACCGCCTTTTCGCGGCGCAACGCGAAATGCAACACCGGCGCATAGGCCGCGCCGATCTTGCGCACCAGCCAGGTGTCGTGATGGCCGGAGGTGCGTAGCAGCAGCGAGGCCAGCACCGGGACCACCGTCAGCGCCAGCAGCAGCGACGAGGCGAGCGCGAACACGATCGTCAGCGCCACCGGGATGAACAGCTTGCCTTCGAGCCCCTGCAGCGTCAGCAGCGGCAGGAACACGATGACGATGATGGCGATGCCCGACGTCACCGGCACCATGACCTCGCGCAGCGCCTGATTGATCCGGTGCAGCAGCGGCACCCGCGCGCCGTGGCGATCCTCCGCCAGATGCGACACGATGTTTTCGACGACCACCACCGCGGCGTCGATCAGCATGCCGATCGCGACCGCGAGACCGCCCAGACTCATCAGATTGGCGGACATCCCGGCCCAGCGCATCAGCACGAAGGTGGCGAGCGCCGACAATGGCAGCGTCAGCGCCACCACCAGAGCGGCGCGCCAGTCGCCGAGGAACAGGATCAGCAGCAGGATCACCAGCACGGTGGCTTCGAGCAGCGATTTCGACACCGTGCCGATGGCGCGGCCGACCAGATCGCCGCGATCGTAGAACACGTCGAGCGTCACGCCCGGCGGCAGCGTCGGCGCGAGCTCCGCGAATTTGGCGCGGACGCCGTCGACGACGTTGCGGGCATTGGCGCCGCGCAGGCCGAGCACCAGCCCCTGCACCGCCTCGCTGTCGCCGTCGCGGGTCACCGCGCCGGAGCGTGTGATGCTGCCGATCCGCACCTCGGCGACGTCGCGCACCCGCACCATGCCGCCGTCGCGCGAGGCGAGCACGATGTTGCGAAGATCCTCGAGCGTGCGGACCTGGCCGTCGACGCGGACCAGCAGCACTTCCTCGCCGGCGGACAGTCGGCCGGCGCCGCCATTGCGGTTGTTGGCCTTGATCGCCTTCTCCAGCATGTCGATCGAAATGCCGCGTGACGCCATCGCCAGATTGTCCGGCACGATCTCGAAGGAGCGGACATAGCCGCCGAGCGAATTGACGTCGGCGACGCCCGGCAGCGTGCGCAGCGCGGGGCGGATGGTCCAGTCGAGCAGCGTGCGCCGTTCGGCCAGCGACAGGTCGCCGCCGGCGATGGTGAACATGAACATCTCGCCGAGCGGCGTGGTGATCGGCGCCATCCCGCCGGTGAGGCCGTCCGGCATGTCCTTCATCGCGGAGGCGAGCCGCTCGGCGACCTGGTTGCGCGCCCAGTAGATGTCGACGCCATCGGCGAAATCGATGGTGACGTCGGCGAGGCCGTATTTGGTGGTCGAGCGCAGGATGGTCTTGTTGGGGATGCCGAGCATTTCCAGCTCGAGCGGCATCGTCACCCTGGTCTCGACCTCCTCGGGCGTCATGCCAGGCGCCTTCATGATGATCTTGACCTGCACCGGCGAGACGTCCGGGAAGGCGTCGATCGGCAGGCCGCGCACGGCGTAGATGCCGGCGCCGATCAGCAGCAGCGTGGCGAGCACCACCAGCAGGCGATGCGCGAGCGAGAACTCGACCAGACGCGCGAGCATCTACTCGACCCCGCCGAGACCTTGCCAGGCGCCCTTCAGCGCAGCCAGGCCGCGCACCGCGATCCGCTCGTCGCCGCGGAAGCTGCCGCTGACCACGGCGAATTGCGGCAGCTCCTCGCGGATCTTCACCGGGGTGGCGACGAAGCCGCCCGAGGTCTGCACGAACACGAAGGCGTCGCCGCCGCGCCGCACCATCGCGCCGGTGCGCACCCGCCATTCGCTTTCGCCGCTGGTCGCCGACGTGATCTGCGCCTCGATCATCTGCCCCGGGCGCAGATCCGGATCGGGCTCGTCGAATTCGGCGCGGACGATCACGGTCTGCGAGGTCGGCTCGACGCTCGAGCCGATCGACACCACGCGGCCGACGCAATCGTGGCCGCGCACGGTGACGCGGGCGCCGACGGCGAACTGCTCGGCACGCAGCGCCGGCACCTGGATCTCGACCCACAGCGGCGACAGCTGCGCCAGCCTGAACACCGGCGCCAGCGCCTCGACGGTCTGGCCCGGCATCGTCGCGCTCTCCAGCACCACGCCGTCGATCGGCGAGATCAGCGTCAGCTTCGGATCGAGCTTCTGGCTCGACGTCAGCTTGTCGATCTGCGGCTCGGTCATGCCGACATGCGACAGCGCCTGGCGGCGCTCGGCCGCGGTGGCGCGGGCCTGGTCGTATTCGTTCCGGGTGATGATGACCTGCTTCTTCGGCACCGCGCCGTAGGGCGCGAGCTGCTCCTCGCGGTCGAGATTGGTCTTCAGCAGACCCTCTTTGTTGTAGGCGACGAGATATTCGGCCTGGGCGTGCGCCAGCGCCGGGCTCTGCAGCTCGGCCAGCACGTCGCCGGCCTTGACGGCGCTGTCGGTGCGCACCAGCAGGCGCTCGATCCGGCCGCCGAACGGCGCATTCATCAGCCGGGTGCGATCCGGCGGCACGGTGATCTTGCCGGGGAAGCTGAGGCCCACGGCGACCGGCTGCTGCTCCAGCGGCGAAGTCTCGATGCCGACGCGCTCGGCCTGCACCGGAGAGATCGGCAGCTCATCGCCGGCGCGCGCGACGCCGCAGGCGAGCAGCGCAGCGAGACAGGCGATGGCGATGGGCGAATGGCGGCGCATGGGGTATCTTGGAATCTCGCTGGCTTGGCCGGCGGTCGGCCGACGGCGCGCAGGCTCCCGCAGCCTTTGCGACCAGCCCGGTTCTAGGCCTGATCGCCTGACAGAATGCTGACGCCGCCCGTCACGCAACAGCCTGCGGGGCCGTGGGCGCCAACTGCAAACCAGTCTTATTGCGCGCTGCCGGGGACGAAGCGGCCGATCCGGTATTTCGGCAGCAGGGCATCGGCTTCGCCCGAATGGGCGCGGCCCTTGCTCTTGGTGTTGTAGGCGTCGGTCGCCTCCTTGCCGCACCACGGCTCGATGATCGATGGCCGCGACGGATGGTCCGGCAGATAGCCGGTGAGATCATAGACGCCGCCGCGGATCGCCATCCAGCAATCGGCGGGGGTGGCGTGGCGGGCGAGTTCGGCCGCCGTGATGTCGCGTTCGGCGGCGACCGCCGGCTGTCGGGCGCCCGGCGTCAGCGCACTGCCGGCCCAGAAGCCGAGTACGGCGATCCAGAACGTCGCGGTGGAGGCGAAATACAATCTGCGCATCATCTGAACTCGAAGTTTTCGAAGTGGATGTGCTGGGCGGCGACGCCGCGCGCGCCGAGCGCCTGCTGCAACGCGACAACCAGCCCCGGCGGACCGCACAGATAGCACTCCACACCTGACAGCTCGCTGGCAGCGGGCAGCAGGCGGTCGAGATCGGGCAGATCGTCGCCGGTCGCGACCGTGTGCAGCGTCAGTTGCGGATCCGACGCCGCGATCGCGCGCAGTTCCGCCAGATAGGTCGCGTCGGCATCGCTGCGAAAGAGATACAATAGCTGGGTCGGCCGGCGTAGTTTGGCATCGTTCAGCACAGCGACGAATGGCGTGACGCCGATTCCGCCGGCGATCCACAATTGCGGCGCGGTGCCGGCCTCGCCGAGCAGGCCGCCGAAGCCGCCGATCACCCGCGCCGCGACGCCGGGCTCGATCGACAGCATCCGCCGGGTGCAATCGCCGAGCGCTTTCACCGCGAGACGCAGCGCGCCGTCGCGATCGATCGCGCTGATGGTGAAGGGGTGGAATTCACCGCAGCCGCGGTAGACCGGGCCGTTCGCGAATTCGACGAGGACGAACTGGCCGGCGGTGACGGTCACCGGATCGGCCAGCGGGCGCAATTCGATCTCGACCGAATGCGGGGTCAGCTTGCGCACCGCCGCGACGGCGTAGGGCCGCGCTGCGAGTCCGAGATCGCCGCGCAGCAGCCGCCAGCCGAGGATGCCTGCCGCCGCGGCGAGGATCGGCAGCACCGGCTCGTCGATGCCGAGCAGGATCAGATGCACCAGCCCGATCACCACGCCGATGCCGAGCAGCGCGTGCAGCCAGCGCCACAGGCCGTAGCGGATGCTCGGGGTGAAGGTGGTGGCGAGGCCGACCATCAGCAGCAGCAGGCCGAGCCAGCCCGACCACACCTGCCAGCTCTCCGTGGCCGGCGACAACGTCTGCCAGGCGAGCCGCGGCGACGCGGAAAGATTGCCGGCGGCAAGCGCCAGCGGATGCAGCAGCAGCAATACATAGGCGGCGACGCCGGTGAGGTGATGCCAGCGATACATCCGCTCCAGCCCGCCGAGCCAATAGGCGAGCCGCGGCTCGCGCAGCATCAGTAGCAGGCTCACCAGCAGCAGCCCGCAACCGAGCCAGCCGGTGACTATGCCGGCGGCGCGGAGCGGAGCGAGGCCTGTGGGAAACGCCCACACGACGAAGCCGAGCGGCACCACAAAGCTGAGCAGCGGGATCGACCAGCGTTGAAGCGCCGCTGCGGGGGATGCCATTGGCTCAATCCCGCTTCAGGCGGCTGCAGAAATCCCAATGACCGCCCGGCAGATCGAGACCGCGCTCGCGCGCGCGCTGCACCATCAAGGCGTGATGCTCGGCACGATAGGCTTCGCAGGAATCGTAATCGGTGAAGCCGCGCACCCGCGCCTGATGTGCGATGCGCTCCTGCGGCGACATCAGCATCCAGCCGCGGGTATTGCCCTCATCGGCGCGCCAAGGCGCGGCGTGCGCCGGCCCGATCAAGACCACGAAACCGATCAACGACATCGTTGCGGCGAAGCTGGACAAGGATGGTCTGCAGGGCATGATCATGATCCTGCTGCTGCGGTGCGACGTGCCAGATTAGAGCACGATTTCCTCCGCGAGGATGACTCAAATCAAGCTCAGCGCTTTATCGCCTGCACCCTTCCCGTCATTGCGAGCCGAAGGCGAAGCAATCCAGAAGCGCAATGCACGGCGCTGGATTGCTTCGTCGCTTCGCTCCTCGCAATGACGGGGCGAGGGTGGAGCAGAACTACTTCTTCTGTTGCGCCGCCGCTGCGCGGGCGTCCTTGATCGCCTGCTTGAACATCGCGACGTCGAGCACACCCGGCACCCGGAAGCGGCCGACGATGAAGGCCGGCGTGCCCTGGAAGCCGAACGCCTTGGCCTGTGCGTCGCTGCGCGCCAGAATCGCCTCGATCGCCGCGCCGTTGGCTTCCAGATCCTTCGTCGCGCGCGCGACATCGACGCCGCCGGCGCCGAGCAGTTCGGTGATGCCGGAGGCCGTGAGCTTGGCCGTGCTGCCGATCAGCGCGTCGTGCGCTTCGAAGAACTTGCCCTGATATTTCGACGCCAGCACCATCTTGGCCGCATCGACCGAGATGCCGCCGAAGATCGGCCAGTCCTTCAGCACCAGACGAACCTTGCCGTCGTCCTTCACGACCTGCCTGAGATCGGGAGCGACCTTCTTGCAGTAAGGACAGCGATAGTCCGACCATTCGACGATGGTGATATCACCGTCGGGATTGCCGGCGACCGGAATGTCCGGGTCGTGCAGCACCGCCTCGGTCGACAGCACGTTGTCGTCCGACGCCGGCGCGCCCGGCGCCGCCCACGCTTTCGACGCGGCCAGCGCCGGCGCGAGCGACAGGGCCGTCATCAGCGCCGATCGTCGGGTGATCATCGTCAGGGTTCCAATCCATCTTGGAGGATTGGACCTTTCTGCCCCGGATCGGCCGTCGATGCTATCCCTTTGCCACCGGAACGGCGGGCGGAGTCGGCGATTTGTCGCGCAGCACGATGTAGATCGCCGGAATCACCAGCACCGTCAGCAGCGTCGAGGACGCCAGCCCGAACAGCAGCGAGATCGCCAGCCCCTGGAAGATCGGATCGAGCAGAATCGTCGCCGCCCCGATCATCGCCGCCAGCGCGGTTAATAGGATCGGCTTGAACCGCACCGCGCCGGCCTGCAGCACCACCTCTCGCAAGGTTTTGCCCTCGCCGCCGGAATGGCGGATGAAATCCACCAGCAGGATCGAGTTGCGCACGATGATGCCGGCGAGCGCGATGAAGCCGATCATCGAGGTGGCGGTGAACGGCGCGCCGAGCAGCCAGTGGCCGATCAGGATGCCGATCAGCGTCAGCGGGATCGGCGTCAGGATCACCAGCGGCAGCTTGAAGCTCTTGAACTGCGCCACCACCAGCACGTAGATGCCGACGATCGCCGCGCCGAACGCCGCGCCCATGTCGCGGAACGTCACCCAGGTGATCTCCCACTCGCCGTCCCACAGCAGCGTCGGACGGGATTCGTCGGACGGCTGGCCGTGCAGGCTGATCGCCGGCTTCGGCAGCTTGCCCCAATCATGCGCCTCGATGCGCTTGTCGACTTCGAGAATGCCGTACAGCGGCGCTTCGAATTTGCCGGCGAGTTCGGCCATCACCATGTCGGCGAAGCGGCCGTCGCGGCGGAAGATCAGCGGCGAGCCGACTTCGCGGACAGCCTTCACCAATTGGCCGAGCTCGACCACGGTCTTGGCGCCCGGCAGCGTGTTGGCCGGCACCGGCGTCGACGCCAGCGCCTCGTTCCAGACCAGGTCGCGCTTCGGCAGGGCGACGTTGATGGCGATCGGGTTGCGGTCCTCGCCGCGATGCGAGTAGCCGATCGAGGTGCCGCCGAACAGCGTCTGGATGGTGTCGTAGACGTCCTTCTGCTCGACGCCGAAGAACTCCAGTCGGTCCTGATCGATCGACAGCCGCAGTCGCGGCCGCGGCTGGCCGATCGAATCGTCGATATCGACGATGAACGGCACGTCCTTGAAGATCTTCTTCACCTCCGCGGTGACCGCGCGCCGCGTCGCGGCGTCGGGGCCGTAGATCTCGGCGAGCAGCGTCGCCATCACCGGCGGGCCGGGCGGCACTTCGACGACCTTGAGACTGGTGCCGGCCGGGACCGACAGCGCCTTCAGCCGCTCGCGCAGATCGAGCGCGATGGCGTGACTGGGGCGCGAACGATCGCCGCGCGCGGCGAGATTGACCTGCAATTCGCCGAGCTCGGGGCGTTCGCGCAAGTAATACTGGCGCACTAGGCCGTTGAAATTGTACGGCGCCGGCGTGCCGGCGTAGCTCTGCACCGAGGTGATTTCCGGGAGACCACGGGCGATGTCGGCGGCGGCGAACAGCGTCCGCTCGGTGTCTTCCAGCGTCGCGCCCTCCGGCAGATCGAGCACCACCGCGATCTCGCTCTTGTTGTCGAACGGCAGCAGCTTCACCGTCACCGACTTGGTGTAAAACAGCACCATCGAGGCCAGTGTGGCGATGCCGACGCCGAGCAGGAAGATCCACGATGCGCGCTTGCTGGCGACGATCGGCGAGGCGATGCGGCGATACAGCCGGCCGAGCCGGCCCTCGTCGTGCGCATCATGCGCGGCGACGGCGCCCTCGCGCGGTGCGAGCTTCAGCATCAGCCACGGCGCCACCACCATCGCGACGAAGAACGAGAACAGCATCGCAGCCGAGGCATTGGCCGGGATCGGCGCCATATAGGGGCCCATCAGCCCGGACACGAACAGCATCGGCAGCAGCGCCGCGACCACCGTCAGCGTCGCGATCACGGTGGGATTGCCGACTTCGGCCACCGCCTCGATGGTGGCCTGCAGCCGAGGCCGGCCGTCCTTCATCCCCCAGTGCCGGGCGATGTTCTCGACGACCACGATGGCGTCGTCGACCAGGATACCGATGGAGAAGATCAGCGCGAACAGGCTGACGCGGTTGATGGTGTAGCCCATCAGATTGGCGGCAAAGAGCGTCAGCAGGATCGTGGTCGGGATCACCACCGCGGTCACCACCGCCTCGCGCCAGCCGATCGCGATCGCGATCAGCACCACGATCGAGATCGTGGCGATGCCGAGATGCAGCAGCAGCTCGTTGGCCTTCTCGTTGGCGGTCTCGCCGTAGTCGCGCGTCACGGTGACGGCGACGTCGTCCGGGATCAGCGTCCCTTCGAGCGCGGCCAGCCGCGCCTTGATGTCGTGCGACGCCACCACGGCGTTGGCGCCGGCGCGCTTGGCGAGCGCGACGCTGACCGCGGGCACGCGGTCCCAAGTGCCGTCGTCGCGGCGGGCATCGTTCCACACCCGGTGCTCGGCGGCATTCGGGCCGACGATCACCGAGGCGACGTCCTTGACGTAGACCGGGCGGTTGTCGCGGGTGGCGATCAGCAGCAGGCCGATGTCGGGAATCCCCATCAGCGTCTGCCCGGCCGAGACGCTGCGCATCTCGCCGCCGTCGCGCGCCGAGCCGGCGAGGAACGAGCGATTGGCGTCCTTCACCTTGGCGACGAGCTGCTGCAGCGTCACGCCGTACAGCGACAGCTTCTCCGGATCGGGCTCGACCCGGATCTGCTGCGCGCCGCCGCCGGAGATGTAGGTCAGGCCGATATTCTCGACCTTCATCAGTTCGGCGCGCAGCTTGTCGGCGACTTCGTAGAGGTCCTTGTCGGTCCAGCGGCTGGCCGCCTCCGGCTTCGGCGACAGCGTCAGCACCGTGATAGCGACGTCGTTGATGCCGCGGCCGACGATCAGCGGCTCGGGAATGCCGACCGGAATCCGGTCGAGATTGGCGCGGATCTTCTCGTGGACGCGCAGGATCGCATCCTCGGCCTTGGTGCCGACCAGGAACCGCGCGGTGACGATGACGCGATCGTCTTCGGTCTGGCTGTAGACGTGTTCGACGCCGTCGATGCCCTTGACGATGGCCTCCAGCGGCTTGGTCACCAGCTCCACCGCGTCGGGGCCGTGCAGGCCGTCGGCATTGATGCGGATGTCGACCATCGGCACGCTGATCTGCGGCTCCTCCTCGCGCGGG
The DNA here is from genome assembly GCF_052445935.1 of Rhodopseudomonas sp. NSM. Classification (NCBI taxonomy): domain Bacteria; kingdom Pseudomonadati; phylum Pseudomonadota; class Alphaproteobacteria; order Hyphomicrobiales; family Nitrobacteraceae; genus Rhodopseudomonas; species Rhodopseudomonas sp. NSM. Next base: position 268,762 of record NZ_JBQTCH010000004.1, read on the forward strand.
ATCGCGACCAGCGCGAACAGCCCGACGACGAGCGAGGCCAGCAGGAACAGCGGCGTCAGCGGCGATTGGATGGTGGCCTTGGTCAGGCGGCCTGAGATTCCGAGATTCACGGCTGCACCAACCTGTCACCATTGCGCAGGCCCGAGAGGATCTCGAGCCCGTCCGGCATCTCGGGCGTGGGATGATCGCGGCCGCGCTGCACCGGCACCGCGACGGTCTTGCCCGGCTCGCCGAGCTGGACGTAGTCGATGCCGAATTCGGTCCGGATGTAGCGCGACGGAATGACGAAGGCCGGGCGATCGCCGCCGGAGATCCACACCCGCAGCCGGTCGCCGACGAAATACTGGCCGAGCCCCTCGACGGTCGCATCGGCGACGACGCGGCCGTCCTCGATCAGTGGATAGACCAGATCGATGGTGCCGAATTTCGCGGTGTGGTCGCCGAATTCGGCGCCGTCGACCCGCACCCTGTCGCCGGCCTTGAGGAATCGCGCGTGCCGCTCCGGCACCCGCAGCCGCAGCTTGTAGTGCTGCTGCGCCACCGTGACGATGGTGTCGCCCTGCAGCACCACCGAGCCGACCGTGATCATCTTCTTCAGCACGCGGCCGTCGTCGGGCGCCAGCACCTGGCCTTCCTTGAACTGCTGCTGCACCACCGCGCGCTCGGCGGTCTTGGCGCGCAGATTGTTCTCGGCGACGTTGAGCGCGGTGCGCGCCTCGTCGAGCTTGGTGCGCGGCAGCGTGCCGCGCTCGACCAGCCCGTTGGTGCGGTCGAAATCGAGCTGCGCCTGCGACGCCTGCGCCATCAGCGCCTGCATCTGCGCGTCGAGCGAATTCATCTGCAGCGTCAGCTTGTCGTCGCCGATCGTCGCGATTTCCTGGCCGCGGGTGACGCTGTCGCCCTCGCGGACCTTGAGCGCGATCACGGTGCCGCCGATCCGGCTGCGCGCCGGCACCACGCTGGTGCTCTCGACGGTGGCGAACACCGCCTTCTCGTCCGACACCTTCTGCTCCGCCACCGTCAGCGTCGCGGCTTGCGCCGCGGCCGCGCCGAGCAGGATCGCGGCGAGGGCGCCGCTCGTGATCAATCCGCGAATACGCATGTCATGCCTTTGCAGGTTTGCTTGCCGTCTTCCGGACGGGCGGCGCCGGGCAGTACAGCCGGTACAGCGTCGTCAGGAGCTCGCGAGCCGGTTCGCTCGCGATCGAATAGAAAATCGTCTGGGCGTCGCGCCGCGACGCCACCAGCCCGTCCTTGCGCAGCAGCGCGAGGTGCTGCGACACGGTCGAATCGCGCAGGCCGAGAACCCCGGCGAGATCGCCGACCGAGCGCTCGCCGCCGATCAGCTGACATATGATCAGCAGCCGATGCCGGTTCGCCAGCGCCTTCAGCAATTCGCTGGCCTGGTCGGCGGCGGCTTCCATGAGGTCGACTTGTATTTTCATGATTGCGTATATACGATTATTCGAATATAACGTCAACCGTGTTTTCAGGGGCGGCCGGCCGTTCGACCTAAACGGACGGTCGGATCCGCCAGGGCCGACAATCGAACCGAATGGAGATTGCAATGAATATCGATCAGACCGTACTCGCCTTCGCAGGCTTCGTGGTGCTCGCCAGCCTTGCGCTCGGCTGGCTGGTCAGCCCGTATTGGTTTTTGCTGACGGCGTTCGCGGGCGTCAACATGATCCAGGCGTCGTTCACCGGCTTCTGTCCGGCGGCGATCGTGTTCAAGAAGCTCGGCGTGAGAAGCGGCAACGCGTTTTCGTGAGCCGGGTTGCGCGTCGAACGACACAACCCAGTCATTGCCGGGCTCGACCCGGCAATCCATCATCTTGCGAAGAAGGGGAATGGATGCGCGGGCCTACGCCGCGCCGAAGGGGCTACGGCCCCGCAGGCGGGTCAGGCCCGCGCATGACGAAGTAACAAAGGCCGAGCCCTCATGGTGAGGAGGCGCGCCGCGGCGTCTCGAACCATGGGCTGTTCTGCGATGCCGAGACGCCGACGCGCGCCGCCATCCTTCGAGACGCCCGGCTTCGCCCTTCGGGCTACGCCGGGCTCCTCAGAGTCCGACTCAAAATGAGAGCAACAAGATCAGGCACTCGAGTTCGTCTTTGCGAGGAGCGAAGCGACGAAGCAATCCAGACTCCTGTGCTCGGCGCACTGGATTGCTTCGCTTCGCTCGCAATGACGGGGATACGGCAGTGATTTTGCGGCCTGCATTTTCGGTCAGGCTGTCAGGACGAGGTCGTGCTGGTTGATATCGGCGGAATTATCGAGAGTTGGATTCAGCCCGCGGCCTGCCCGCAATGGCAATCGCAGCCGCCCTCTTCTTCCTCGCCGTCGTGATCGTGCGGCGCGGCCGGGGCCAGGGTGCCGGCGAGATAGGTCTGCACCGCGACCACCGGATCGGTTTCCGCGGTGGTGATGGCGATGACGTTGCGCGCGGCCATCCGGCTGATGAAGCCGGCGCCAGCGCTGCCGGCGATCACCACATCGACGGCGTCGAGCGGGTGCGCGCCCTGCTCGCTGAATTCGTGGATCGACATCTCCTTCGGCAGGTCGAGCCGTTCGACCTCCTGCGGCGTGCGCCCCGGCGCGGCATCGAACACCATGAAGCGGCGGGACTTGCCGGCGTGGCCGGTGACGGTGCGGAAATTCTGGCTGGCGACGGCGATCAGCATGGCGTTGTCTTTCGGTGGCTGGAGTGGAGTTTGGGCGCGCGCCATCGATCGGCCGTGCGCTGAACAGCGGACGTTGCCGGACGGTCGGCGCAGGTCGACGGCCGCGCCGAAGCGCGGCGCCGGAGGGCGGCTGGTCAGTTCAGAAGCGGCGCCGCAGGCGCGCTCAGGCTTCGCCGATCAGGATCTTGTCGTCGGCGGTGAATTTGTACGGCACCAGCGCCAGATTGAGCGGCGCCGGCCCGAGCCGGATGCGACCCGAGGAATCATATTGCGAGCCGTGGCACTGGCAGAACCAGCCGTCGAAATTGCCCTGATGCTCGGTCGGGATACAGCCGAGATGGGTGCAGATCGCCGACACCACCAGCCATTGCTCCTTGCCAGCCTTGACCCGCTCGGAGTCCGGCTGCGGATCGCGCATGCTCTTCCAGTCCGCGGTCTGCGCCGCTTCGATTTCCTTCGGCGTGCGGTGGTTGATGAAGATCGGCTGGCCGCGCCAGAACACCTTGATCACCTGGCCTTCGGCGAGCGGCGCGAGATCGACTTCCAGCGGGAAACCGGCGGCGACCGTCGAGGCGTCGGGGTTGAGCTGCGACACGAACGGCCACACCGCCGCTGCAGTGCCGACCGTGGTCAGCGCGCCGGTGGCGAGAAACAGCACGTCGCGCCGATTGGGCTGTTCGGAAGTGATTGCGGTCATGTTGGTCTCCTGAGTAGCGGTTGCGTCCCGGATTGCAGATCCGATGCGCGGCCGAATGTCCTGCGGGTTCGCCCGCTGTCGTCTCTAAACCCTGCGAAGCTCGCCCGCCGCACGCGCGAGGATCGCGACGAGCTCGGCTTCATTGTCCGCGTCCCTGGCGATCTGCCGGATCGCCACCTCGCGCAGATTGTCGAGCGCGGCGCGCAGCAACGGCGGAAGATCGCCGCCCTCGGCGCCGGCGCCATTGCTGGCCTGCTGGCGCATCATCTCGCCGAACGTGGCCAGACGTTCGAACACCGCGTCCGCGAGCGCGCGGTTGCCGGCGAGCTGATCGCGGCCGTCGTCGGTGATGACGTAGAGTTTCTTGGCGCCTTCGGGCTGCGCGACGACGTGGCCCATCTCCTCGAGATAGGTCAGCGTCGGGTAGACCACGCCGGGGCTCGGCGCGTACCAGCCCGCGGTCTTCTCCTCGATCACCTTGATGATGTCGTAGCCGTGGCGCGGCTGCTCGGCGATCAGCGCCAGCGCGATCAGCTTGAGGTCGCCCTGCGCCAGCATCCGGCCGGCGCGGGACGTCTCGCCTTGGCCGGCGCCGCGTCCGCCGAAGCCGCGGCGGCCCCAGCGGCAGCCGGGCGTGCCGGAGCCGCATCGCCGCAGGCCAATGTCGATACCGTCCATGCCGAAACCTCACAAAGATATATCGTAGTTACGCCCCACCCCGGCGACTGTAAAGATATATCTTCGATCACCCCCCCGGGGAGTGGCGCGATGCCGCACGACTGTTGCCCGGGGACGCAACACACCCATTCCGCCGATACCTTTTTGATTGGAACCGTTGATCCAGATCAAACGGCCCGGGCCGCAAAGACATATCGTTTTGATATATTCAAATGTTTAGGAGAGGCCCGATGCCGTCCTTCCTCGACAAGGCCTGGTCGCCCTACGTCGCCGGCGTGGTGATCGGACTGCTGCAGATCCCGGCGTTCCTGATGATCCAGACCGCGCTCGGCGCGTCGTCGTCGTTCGTCACCGTCGGTGACACCCTGGCGAGCTGGATCGATCCCTCGCTGCTTCAGATCAAATACGCCGCCAGTCACGTCGCGCCGACCGCCAAGAACCTCTGGCAGGTCGCGCTGGTCGGCGGCATCGCGATCGGTGCCTTCCTGTCGATGAAACTGTCCGGCGCCCGGCGCCAGCCGATCTCGCCGATCTGGAGCCACGCGCTCGGCTCCTCCTCCGCTTCGCTGCGCTACGCGGTCGCCTTCGTTGCCGGCTTCCTGATGCTGTTCGGCGCCCGGATCGCCGATGGCTGCACCAGCGGCCACGGCGTCTCCGGCGTCGCGCAATTGTCGGTCGGCTCCACCGTCGCGGTCGCCGCGATGTTCGTCGGCGGCATCGCCACGGCGACGCTGCTGCTGCGTCGCATCTGAAACCGAGGGAGAACGTCGATGATGGGTTCAGTCTGGACGGCCGTCGCCATCGGCCTCGCAATGGGGATCGTGTTCGGCTTCGCGCTGGAGAAATCGCGGGTGTTCGAACCGGGCATGATCGTCGGCCAGATGCAGTTGCGCAATTTCATCATGCTCAAGATGTTCCTCACCGCGGTGGCGACCGGCGCGCTGGTGCTCGCGGTGCTGCACGGCTTCGGCTTCGTCAAACTGCATCCGAAGGGCGCGCTGTACGCCGCCGATATCGTCGGCGGACTGCTGCTCGGCGCCGGAATCGCGCTGGCCGGCGCCTGCCCCGGCACCACGCTGGCGCAGATCGGCGTCGGCTATCGCGATGCGATCTTCACGCTGGTCGGCGGCCTCGCCGGCGCGGTGGCGTTTTCCTACGCGCAGCCCTGGCTCGCCGCCAATCTGATCGGCACCGCCAAGCCGATCCTCTTCACCGACCTTGTGGGTCTGCCGTATTGGCAGGGCGCCGTCGGTTTGGCAGTGGTGCTGATCGCCGTGCTGGCACTGATGGAGCGGTGGCGCCCGTGGCGCGACGATCTCGGATCGGATGTCGACGGGGCCCATGCGACTTCCACCGAATTCAAGGGCCGGATCGTTCCGGCCGAATAGCAGGAGAGAATGATGTTCAAGGTAGCAGTCGTGCTCTGGATCATCGGCGGCGCAACGCTCGCGGGGATGCTGATGGTCGCCGTGCTGGCGGTGCCGAGCCTGTCCGAGAAGGCGATGACGTGGATTCCGCTGGCCGTCGCCGCCGGCTTCGTGCTGGCGATGCCGGTGTCGTTCCTGGTCGCGCGCAAGATCGCCCGCCCCTCCGTCCGTTGACCCGAGATGGACGACGCTCCTGCCGGTCGTCGTCCTCGCCCGGATGTCTCCGCGCCTGATCCCCGTCCCGGGATCGCGTTTCAGCAAAAGCGTTCGTCATGACAGAAACAAATATCGAGGGGCCGCTCTACGCCCCTCGCAAGAAAGTCTATCCGCAGGCGGTGCACGGCCGCTTCCGCAGGATCAAGTGGACGCTGCTGGCGATCACGCTGTCGATCTACTATTTCACGCCGTTCCTGCGCTGGGATCGCGGCCCCGGCCTGCCCGACCAGGCGGTGCTGATCGATATCCCGGCCCGGCGGTTCTACTTCTTCTTCATCGAGCTGTGGCCGCAGGAAGTGTACTACTTCACCGGCCTCCTGATCATGGCGGCGCTGGCGCTGTTCCTGATGAACGCGCTGGCCGGCCGGCTGTGGTGCGGCTATCTCTGTCCGCAGACGGTGTGGACCGACCTGTTCTACGCGGTCGAACGCTTCGTCGAAGGCGACCGCCGCGACCGCATCCAGAAGGACCAGCACGGCTTCACCGCGCGGCGCGCCGGCGAACTGGCCGCCAAGCACTTCATCTGGCTGATGATCGCGTGGTGGACCGGCGGCGCCTGGGTGCTGTATTTCGCCGATGCGCCGACGCTGGTGAAGGAGCTGGTGACGTTTCAGGCGCCGATGGTCGCCTATGTGTGGATCGGCATTCTCACCTTCACCACCTACACCCTCGCCGGCTTCATGCGCGAGCAAGTCTGCATCTACATGTGCCCGTGGCCGCGGATCCAGGCGGCGCTGACCGACGAATGGGCGCTCAACGTCACCTACCGCGTCGATCGCGGCGAACCGCGAATGTCGGTGAAGAAGGCCGAGCTGGCGCGGCAGCACGGCGAGCGCGCCGGCGACTGCGTCGACTGCCATCAATGCGTCAATGTCTGCCCGACCGGCGTCGACATCCGCGAAGGGCTGCAGCTCGGCTGCGTGCAATGCGGCCTGTGCATCGACGCCTGCGCCAATGTGATGCAGCAGGTCGGCCGTCCGACCGGACTGATCGCCTACGACACCGACATCAACGGCCAGCGCCGGCTGGAAGGCAAGCCGCCGCTGTACCGGCCGATCCGCGCGCGCACCATCATGTACTCGGCGATGATCGTGCTGACCGGCGCCGTGATGGTTTACGCGCTGGCGACGCGCGGCGCGCTCGACCTCAACGTGCTGCACGAGCGCAACCCGCTGTTCGTGGCGCTGTCCGACGGCGGCGTGCGCAACGACTACACCGTTAGGCTCCTGAACAAGCGGCCGACGGCGCGGAGCGTGACGATCTCGGTGCTCGGCGTGCCCGGCGCGACGATGCAGACGCCCGGCGTCGGCGTCGGCGCCGCCGAGCAGATCAGCGTCGAGGTCGGCCAGGACCAGAGCCGCGAATTGCGGATCTCGGTGCAGGTGCCGGCCAACCTGGTGCCGGCGAAGCCGGTCGCCATCACCTTCGAGGTCAAGGACCCGGCCACCGGCGAAACCGCGACCGCGACCGACCACTTCGTGCCGCCGACGAACTGACGCGCGCTGCGGGACGCGTCAGTTCGTGCCCTGCAGCATGTTGCCGAGGCCCTGCAGCACCAGCGCCAGCGAGACCACGAACAGCAGCAGATAGGCGATCCGGTAGAACAGCCCGGTCGGCATCCGGCGGATCAGCCAGATCCCGGCCAGATTGGCGGCGGCGGCGAGCGGCAGCAGCGCGATCGAGGTCGCGAGATTCGCAGTGTTGAACTGACCGAGCAGGATATAGGGCCCGATCTTCAGCACGTTGAGAACCGCAAAGAAGATCGTGGTGGTGCCGACCAGCACCAGCTTCGGCAATTGCAGCGGCAGCATGTAGACCTGATAGGGCGGCCCGCCGCCCTGGGTCATGAACGACGTAAAGCCGGACACGCCGCCCCAGAATACGCCCGCTGCAGTCGAGCCCTTCGACGGCGACAGTTGCGGCCGCAGCCAGACATTCAGCACGAAGGCGACGCCAACGCCGCCGACGATCAGCCGCACCACGTCGTCGGACACGATCGCCGCGGTCCACCACGCCAGCCCCATCCCGGCCAGCGCGCCCGGCAGCATGATCTTCAGGCTGCGCGCGTCCCAATGCCGGCGATAGACGTAGAGCGAGATCATGTCCTGGCTGATCAGCACCGGCAACAGCAGCGCGGCCGCCTCCAGCGGCGGCAGGAACAGCGCCAGCAGCGGGGTCGCCGCGATGCCGATCCCCGAGAAGCCGCCCTTGGCCAGCCCGAGCAGCAGCACCGCGGGAATCGCGGCGGCGTAGAACCAGGGATCGAGGATGATCGAGGACACAAGGACTCGCGGGTGCGGGACATAGCGGCTGGCGGAGGGCCGACGATGCATGCGGCAAGAGGCGAACCTCTGCAAGCGATACCGGCAGGCTTTTCTGCAAGGCGATAGAGCACAGCCGGAGGAACTTCCGTCCCCGGGCCGACCCGCGTTTGAACGGTTCCGGCGGCGGCGGCGACCAAGAGGGGCCGCACACGAAGCGGCCCTGCCGCGTCGACCCGATCTCGGCTAGGGTCGGCGCATCGTCCGATTCATGGGAGTCGCCAGAGATGTGGATTCTACTCGGCATTATCGTCGCGATCGCGGTGTTCGCGCTGATGGCCTACAACCGTCTGGTGGCGCTGCGACAGCGCGTCGATCAGGCCTTCGCCGACATCGACGTGCAGCTCAAGCAGCGGCACGATCTCATTCCAAATCTCATCGAAACCGTGAAGGGCTACGCCGCGCATGAGCGCGGCACGCTCGACGACGTCATCAAGGCGCGCAATGCCGCGATGTCGGCGCACGGCGCCGGCCAGGTCGCCGCCGCCGAGAACATGCTGTCCGGCGCGCTCGGCAAGCTGATCGCGCTCAGCGAGGCCTATCCGGACCTCAAGGCCAACGCCAATTTCCAGCAATTGCAGAGCGAGCTCAGCGACATCGAGAACAAGATCGCGGCCAGCCGCCGGTTCTTCAACAACGCCGTGCAGGAGTACAACACCGGCATCCAGCAGATGCCCGCCGCGTTGTTCGCCGCGCCGCTCGGCTTCACCCACAAGGATTACTTCGACCTCGGCGAGACGCGAACGCAGATCGAGCAGGTACCGCAGGTGAAGTTCTAATCTGCTCCCCTCCCCCTTGCGGGGAGGGGTCGGGGGTGGGGGTCCACGGGCACTGAGTGTGCGGCCCCCCCACCCGACCGGCCTTACGGCCGGCCACCCTCCCCGCAAGGGGGAGGGAAATTAAGGCCGGCGCTGCGACACTAACGGATCGCCCTCATGGCCGCCTACGGTCTGTATACGCATATCGCAGCCAACAAGACGCGTTCGATCGTACTGCTGATCGGGCTGTTCGTGCTGATCTATGTGCTGGTGTTCGCCGGCGCGCTGATCGCCGAAGTGATGCTCGATCGCGGGCGTTCGGTCGGCGACTATCTCAACGCGGCAGCGATCGATCTGGTGCAGGCGCTGCCGTTCGCCACGCTCGGCGCGGCGCTGTGGATCGTGATCGCGTATTTTTTCCATCAGAAGCTGATCGACGCCGTCACCGGCGGCCATGCGGTGACGCGGCAGGAGCAGCCGCGGTTGTACAATCTGCTCGAGAACCTGTGCATCTCGCGCGGCATCCCGATGCCGAAGCTGAAGATCATGGACAGCCCGGCGCTCAACGCCTTCGCCAGCGGCCTCAACCGGCAGCAATACGCGATCACGGTGACGACCGGACTGCTCGCCAATCTCGACGACCACGAGATCGAGGCGGTGCTCGCCCACGAACTGACCCACATCAAGAACGGCGACGTGCAGATGATGGTGATCGCCGTGATCATCGCCGGCGTGGTCGGATTTTTCGGCGAGATGATGTTCCGGCTGTTCGTCCACGGCGGCTTCCGCTTCGGCGGCGGCGGATCGTCGACATCCTCGTCGTCGTCATCGGGCGATCGCAAGAGCGGCGGCGGCGCGATCATCGTCGTGATCCTGGCGATCGTGCTGGTCGTGCTGGCCTGGCTGCTGTCGCAGGTGGTCAAGCTGGCGCTGTCGCGCGCCCGCGAATATCTCGCCGACGCGGGCTCTGTCGAACTGACCAAGAACCCCGATGCGATGATCTCGGCGCTGCGCAAGATCGAGAATCGCGGCGAACTCGAAGGCGCGACCTCGGCGGTGATGGAAATGTGCGTCGACAATCCGCGTTCCGGCTTTGCCGACCTGTTCGCCACCCACCCGTCGGTCGATGCGCGGGTGGCGGCGCTGGTGAAATTCGCCGGCGGCCACGATCCCGGTCCGCTGGCGCTGCCGACGCCAGCCGACGCGACGGCCCCGCCCGCAGACGATTCAGCCGTGCCTTCGGCGCCCGGCGACGCCGCCCCGGCTGGCCCGTGGAGCGTTCCGGGGCCATCGCGTCCACGGCGATTCCTGCGCCGGCCGTGGGGCAAGCGGGTGTGACGCCGGCGGGCCGGGCGCAATCGCCTCGCATCCGAACGATTTTGTTGAGATTGCCGTCATGTGCAGCGGCAACAATTGAAATATCCCATGTTTCTGCCATGTTCGCGCCCAAAGAGGGGCCTTGCACCGCGGTTCCGCGGTGGGGGATCAACCGGGCCCGAAAAGGAATCTCATGGCGAAGCCAGCAGTGATCGTCGTAGGCGCAGACAAGGGCGGCGTGGGCAAGACCACGGTGTCGCGAACCTTGCTGGACTATTTCAGCGCCAACAACATCCCGACCCGCGCCTTCGACACCGAATCGCCGCGCGGCACGTTGAAGCGCTTCCATCCCGGCATCACCGAGATCGTCGACATGACGACGACGGCCGACCAGATGAAGATCTTCGATACGTTGAACACGGCGACGCCGTCGGTGACCGTGATCGACGTCCGCGCCGGACTGATGTCCAACGCGCTGGCGAATCTGCGCGACATCGGCTTCCTCGACGCCGCGCGCTCCGGCCAGATCACCTTCGCGGTGTTCCACATTCTCGGACCATCGATCGCGTCACTGGACGAGATCGCCGAGACGGCGAATTTCATGATCGGCGCGAAATATTACCTGGTGAAGAATTTCATCAACAACACCAGCTTCTTCGAGTGGGACCAGGCGACCTACAATTCGTACTTCCACCGCATCAAGGACGCCACCGAGCTGACGATCCCGAAGCTCAACGAAATGGCCTACGAGCAGGTCGAAGTGTCGTCGGTGCCGTTCCTGAAATTCGTCGCCAACAAGGGCGTCCAGGACGAGCCGGCGAACTACTCCTTCGTGCTGCGCGGCTATGTCCGGCACTGGCTCGCCAATGTCTGGAGCGAGTTCGACCGCATCAAGCTCACCGACCTCGTCGGCAAGGACAAGGGCGGCCGCAGCACCAATGTCGCGGAAGCCGGCGAGAAATAATTCGCCTCGCCGCCGATTTTGGCTATATCGGGAAGGACATTCCGGCCGGGCGAATGAACGCCGGGCCGGAAAGCCCGATCGACGCCATGTCCCGCACGCCGTCCCGCACCCCCGTCTATATCATCTGTTCGCCGCGGCCGTTCGTCGGCAAGACCCTGATCGCGCGGCTGCTCAGCGAATTTCTGCAACTGGCGCGCGGCTCCGTGGTCGCCTTCGACGTCAACGTCAAGGAGCCGTCGCTGCTGGACTATCTGCCGCACCTCACAGAGACGGCGGATGTCGGCGACACCTTCGGCAAGGTGCAACTGATGGACCGGCTGATCGTCGGCGACGGCGTCGCCAAGGTGATCGACCTCGGCTTCCACGCCTTCGACGAATTCTTCGGCACGTTCGGCGAGATCGGCTTCATCAAGGAAGCCGCGCGGCGGCAGGTCGCCCCCGTGGTGCTGTTCGTGCCCGACAACGATCGCAATTCGGCGCGCGCGTTCGCGACGCTGCAGGACATCGTCCCGCCGCGGCAACTGATCGCGATCGACAACGAGCACGTGATGCACGGCGAGATGCCGCTCGCTTTCGCCGGCGGAAGGGTGGTGCGGATCCGCGCGCTGCCGCCGTTCCTCAAGACCTATATCGACCGGCTGAATTTTTCCTTCACCGGCTATCTGCGCGCCGAGCCCGATGCCTCGACCGAGCTCAACCAGTGGATCAGGAAGAACTACACCAGCTTCCGCGACCTGGAGCTGGAGATGACGCAGGCGCGGGTGTAGCGCGCCACCGTCCCCGGCGTCGTCATCCTGAGAGCCTGCCCCGGACTTGATCCGGGGTGCGCGCCCTTGCGCGCCTCGAAGGATGCGGCGACGTGTGCTTACGGCTCATCCTTCGAGGCCGCCGCTGCGCGGCGGCACCTCAGGATGACGGGAGCCTGCGGCGGCTCAATGCCCGCCGAATTCGACCAGCGTCCGGACCGGGACGCCCATGCTGCGGACCTTGGCGGCGCCGCCCAAATCCGGCAGGTCGATGATGAAGCAGGCGGCGACGACTTCGGCGCCGATCTGGCGCAGCAGCTTGATCGCGCCCTCGGCGGTGCCGCCGGTGGCGATCAGGTCGTCGACCAGGATGACGCGCTCGCCGGGGGTGATTGCGTCGAGGTGGATCTCGATGTGATCGGTGCCGTATTCCAGCGTGTATTCCATCGACACGCAGGTGTGCGGCAGCTTGCCCTTCTTGCGGATCGGCACGAAGCCCGACGACACCTGATGCGCGATCGCGCCGCCGATGATGAAGCCCCTCGCCTCGATGCCGGCGACCTTGTCGATCTTGGAGCCGGCCCAGGGCTGCACCAGTTCGTCGACGGCGCGGCGGAAGGCGCGCGGATCACCCATCAGCGTGGTGATGTCGCGGAACATGATGCCGGGTTTGGGATAGTCCGGAATAGTCCGGACACTGGCCTTCAAATCATGGGCAAGTTCGGGGGTCATCGGCGCTGGTCTCTGTTGCGGGTTGGCTCAATTCGTCATTGCGGGGCGTCGGAGGCAATCCGGTAATTCGGATAATCGTCGCCGGGGGTGTTAGCAGCCCGCCCCCGGCGGCACACGTGTTTCGATCAATTCCGGGGGGTCAAACCATCGGCCGGCCGAGCCGGAAGGCGTTTTCGACGATCCGCAGCCCGACCTCGCCGCCGAGCGACATCAGCGACTCCGGATGGAACTGGACGCCGCCGACCGGCAGCGTCTTGTGCTCGATCGCCATCGCGATGCCATCGTCGGTGGACGCGGTGACGGTCAGCTCCTTCGGCATGTCCTGCATGTCGACATACAGCGAATGATAGCGGCCGATGGTGATCTCGTTCGGCAGGCCGTGCATCAGCGTGCCGCCGCGCACCTGGATCCGCGACGGCCGGCCATGCGCCGGCTGCGCGAGTTGGCCGAGCGTGCCGCCGAAATATTCGCCCATCGCCTGGACGCCGAGGCAGACCCCGAAGATCGGCAGTTGCTTCGCCAGAGCGGTGTCGATCGTCGACGAAATCCTGAAGTCCGCAGGCCGGCCGGGGCCGGGCGACAGCACCAGCAGATCGTAGGCATTGTCGGCCAGCATCTTCTGCGCATGGATGTGGCGCACCACGCTGACCTGGGCGCCGACCTGGCGGAAATAGTCCGCCAGCATGTGCACGAAGCTGTCGTCGTGATCGACCAGCAGCACGCGCTTGCCGGAGCCGGTGGCGTCCGGCGCCACCGCCGACAGCGGCTTCGGCGGATCGCCGCGCAGCGCCTGGAAGAGCGCCGCGGCCTTGACCTGGCATTCCTTGTCCTCGGCAACGGGGTCCGAATCGAACAGGCAGGTGGCGCCGACGCGGACTTCGGCGAGGCCGTCCTTCATCCGGATGGTGCGGATGGTGAGGCCCGTATTGATGCTGCCGTCGAACCCGACCACGCCGAACGCGCCGGCGTACCAGCGCCGCGGCGTGCGCTCGTGATCCTCGACGAACTGCATCGCCCACAATTTCGGCGCGCCGGTCACCGTCACCGCCCAGGCATGGGTGAGGAAAGCGTCGAGCGCGTCGAAGCCGGGGCGCAGCATGCCCTCGACGTGATCGACGGTGTGGAACAGCTTCGAATAGGTCTCGATCTGGCGCCGCGCCAGCACCTTGATGGTGCCCGGCACGCAGACCCGCGCCTTGTCGTTGCGGTCGACGTCGGTGCACATGTTGAGCTCGAACTCGTCCTTCTCGGAGTTCAGGAGCTTCTGGATCTGCTCGGCGTCCGCAATGGCATCGACGCCGCGGGCGATGGTGCCGGAAATCGGGCAGGTCTCGATCCGGCGGCCGTCGGAGCGCACGAACATTTCGGGCGAGGCCGAGACGAGAAATTCGCCATCCCCGAGATTGAGCAACCCGCCATAGGGCGACGGATTGATCCGGCACAGCCGCTTGAACACTTCGGCCGGCGAGCGCTCGCAGGGCTCGCCGAACAACTGGCCGGGCACCGCCTCGAACAGATCGCCGCGGGCGAAGTGCTCGCGGGCGACCTCGACCACCTTGGCGTATTCGCCGGGCGCGTGGTCGGCGAAGCCCTGCCGGCCGGTCTGGGTGTAGACGCTCTCGGCGGTGTCGTTGGGCAGGCCCTGGGTGGACTTGCCCTTCCAGGCGAATTCATAGGCGATATTGACGCCGCGGCCGGTGGCGCGGTCGTAGGCCAACAGCCGATCCGGCACATACAGCACGATGTCGCGCTGGTCGGCCTCGCGCGCCCGCTTCTGCGCCAGATCCTCGAACTGGAACACCAGATCGTAGGCGAAGGCGCCGTACAGGCCGAGCATCGGGTCCGCCGGCGAGGCGAACGCCGCGACCAGCGCGCGCACCAGCGAGATCGCGCTGGCGCGGCGGGTGCGCTGCTCCTCGTCGACCGGCGCCTCGCCGCGAACGATGTGGCCCCTGATCTTCGTCGCGCAGGCCTGCTCGACCACCACGCAGGGCTCGTCGAGCGTGTCGGACAGGAACGCGACCAGCACATGCCCGCGGGGGTTGAGCGCTTCGATCGTGAACTGCTCGGCGCGGATGGTCAGCGCCAGCGGCGGATCGGCGAAGCCGAAATCGAAGCTCTCGTAGCGCCCCGGCACCGTGGTGCCGGACGACAGCATCACGCCGCGGCGGCGATCCAGAAGGTCGATCAGATCATCGAGCGACTGACCGCCGCTGAAGGCCGCCACCGTGCGCGACACGGCGAGGCCCGCGGCGGTCTTGTAGTCGCTCTGCGCGGGAAGCGAGAAAACGGTCCTGTTCATGGCATCCTCTTATCTCAACTTGCCGGAGGAACGCCACACAGGACAAACGAAAGGCCGCCACTGTGGGGCGGCCTTCGGACGATCTCAAAAAACGGAAAATCGCACGGCCACCTCTCAGGAGGTGCGCCACCAACGACGGGTCTGGGACGGCCGGGTCTGGCGGATCGACGTGCACATGTGCGGCAATGCACCATCGGGGCGGGGTGGTGTCAAGGGGGCGACGGGGCGTACGACCAAAGCAGCAAGAATACGTGCCGTCGTTGAAATCAACCGATCCGATCGTCAGTATCCCGAAGCAAGCAGGCCTGAAGGAGCGGCGCTGATGCGCTACGCGGTCGTTATCGAACAAGCCGAGGGCAACTATTCGGCCTATGTGCCGGACCTCCCCGGCTGTGTCGCGACCGGCGCCAGCGTCGCGGCGGTCGAGGCCGAGATCCGCGAGGCGATCCGGTTTCACATCGACGGCTTGAAGGACGACGGCCTGCCTGTGCCCGCGCCGACCAGCCTGGCGGAATACATCGAGACCTGACGCCTCAGCGCCGGCCGTGCACTCAGGCCATCTCCGGCCTTCTTGCCACGATATACGGCCCGTGCGGATTGTCGCCGAATACGCGTTCGTCGGCGATCTCGAAGCCGGCGTCGCGCAGGGTCTGGCGCAGCTCGGGCTTGGTCAGCGCCTGGGCGCGCGGAAACAGGCCGAAGCTGCGCAGCACGAAGAACAGCGCGCGCAGCTTGAGCGACATGTCGGAGAAGCACCAGGTCTTGCTGATGAGGAGACCGCCGGGCTTCAGATGGGCGTGGATCTGCGCCAGCGTGCCGGGCAGATCACCGACCAGATGCAGCACTTGGAAGGCGCAGATCGCATCGAACGGCCCGCCGTCGAAAGCGCTGCGGGCGTCGGCGAGGACGAAGCGGAGATTGGCCGGCGCCGGCTTGGCGCGGGCGATGCGCAGCATCTCGGCCGAGAAATCGGTCGCTATCCATTCCGCCGCGTGCGGCGCGAGGCGGATCGCGGCGGAGCCGGTGCCGCAGCCGATCTCCAGCACCCGGTCGGTCGGGCGCAGCCGGCCGGCGGCGTCGGCCAGCATCGCCTCGAAGGCGGCCGGGTCCTTGATCGGCCGCGCCGCATAGCGGTCGGCGACCTTGTCCCAGAACTTCGCCTGACGGGTCGCAGCCATCGCGGGTCCTTCCAGCCGGGCGGTCACAGATGCGGCTCGACGATGGCGCGCAGGTCGACCCGCGCCCGCATGCGCGTCGCCAACATGTAGATGCCGCCGAACTTGCGCTGCAGAAACAGCGTATCCATCGGCGGGATGCGGAAATACGCATGGTCTTGCGCCATCGCCATGCCGGCTTCGCGCATCTGCACCGCGAGGTCGCTGGCGCCGAAGTCGAACGGCCCGTCCTGCCGCAGCGGCTCGAGCGACATCTCGAAGATTTCGAGCATCGCCTGTTCCAGCCGGGCGGGCGTGTCGCCGGCGAGGAAGCCGATCTCGAGCGCGGCGGCGCGGACGCCCGGACGGTCGCCCGCCAGCCCGGCGCGCAGCAGCCGCCGGTAGAGGTCGGCGAAATCCTCGGGAAAGGCGCGGGTGGCGCCGAAGTCGAGCAGCATCACCTGCCCGGTCGCCGGCGCGTAGCGATAATTGGCGAAGTTCGGATCAGTCTGCATCAGCCGGAATTCGAACAGCTCGCGGAAAATCAGGCCGATCATCAGCGTCATCACCCGGTCGCGCTCGGCCTGCGGCGCGTCGGCGAGGCTGTCGATCGGCCCGCCCTCGACGTAACTCATCGCCAGCACGTTCGGCGTCGTCAGGTCGGCGTGCAGCTCGGGCACGCGGAATTCGGGCCGGTCGGCGAGCAGCGCGCCGAATTTCGAGAGGCAGCGACCTTCGCGCTCGTAGTCGGCCTCCTCGTGCAACTGCCGCTTGGCCTCGGCGATCATCGGCGCGATATCGACGCCTTTGGGCACCAGCCCGGCCATGCGCATCAGCGAGGAGACGTTGTTGACGTCGGAATCGATGCTGCGGCGAACGCCGGGATATTGCACCTTGATCGCCAGATCGCGGCCGTCCTTGGTGCGCACCCGGTGAACCTGGCCGATCGAGGCCGCGGCGACCGGGTGAGCGTCGAACACCTCGAACCGGCGCTGCCAATGCGGCCCCCAGGCCTCGGTCAGCACCCGTCTGAGCTGCGCCACCGGCATGTGATGCGCTTCCGAGCGCAGACGGCCGAGAATGTCGGCGAGCTCCGGCGGCAGCATGTCGCCGGCATCCATCGAGATCAGCTGGCCGACCTTCATCGCCGCGCCGCGCATCTGCGCCAGCCGGTCGGCCACCTTGATGGCGTTGGCGGGTGTCAGCAGCAGGTCTTCCATCCGCGGGCGCTGGCCGCGCGCGAGCTGCCCCGCGACCTCGGCGGCGACATTGCCGGCGATCGACGAGGCCAGCCCGCCCAATTGCGCCAGCCGCGACAGCCGCGAACTGGGCACAGCCAACGCTCGCCTCTCGAAGGCTCGTCTCT
The DNA here is from genome assembly GCF_052445935.1 of Rhodopseudomonas sp. NSM. Taxonomy (NCBI): domain Bacteria; kingdom Pseudomonadati; phylum Pseudomonadota; class Alphaproteobacteria; order Hyphomicrobiales; family Nitrobacteraceae; genus Rhodopseudomonas; species Rhodopseudomonas sp. NSM. The sequence continues at coordinate 286,124 of NZ_JBQTCH010000004.1, forward strand.
CGATCGTCCGATGCGGCACGGGGTCTCCCTTCGGGGGCAGGCAGGGTGCAGATGGCGCGGAACGAAGCCAAAACCAGCCCCATAGCCGCATACCCCGTTTCTGCCGACGCGGCCTCGCCGTCTGTGACGATGTCACCACCGGCGGCGGTCAGCGAGCGTCAGTGCGCGCGTGCGATAGCGTCGATCGTGCCGCGTCCGCCGACGAGGCAGGAACGCTTGCGCCGCTGCCGCGTTCAATATCCGCATGCCGGGTGACAACCGGCCGTAACAGGGATGGCGGACGCAGCTCATTTTGCCGGTTTCTGGCTGCGACACCAACGCATCGGTACGCGCTGACGCCTAACCTGTTCCCGGTATGCATCCCCTTCCCGGGTCACGACTTCTTCAGAAACTCCGTGCGCAGCACCAGGCCCTTGATCTTGTCGGTGCGGCCTTCGATCTCGTCTTCATTGTCGGTGAGGCGGATGCCGCGGATCACGGTGCCGCGCTTCAGCACGGTGGACGAGCCTTTCAGCTTCAGATCCTTGATCAGGGTGACGTTGTCGCCGTCGGCGAGCAGCGCGCCGTTGCTGTCTTTGACCTTGATGTCCATGCGGGGCCTTTCGATGGTCGGCTTGAGAATGCGCGGGGCGCGCGGTTGCGCCGATCACAAGCAGGGATGCGGCGCGCTGGCAATGGTCGAGTTCCGCCGCCCGGCAAAAAGCAACGGCGCGGATCGCTCCGCGCCGCGCCGGCTCCGAAGAAGCCTCAGAACTTGTAGGTGATGCCGGTGGCGACCAGCCACGGGTCGAGATTGACCTTGCCGGTGACCGGCGTGCCGCCGGCCAGCGTGCCGCTCCACTCCGGACGCAGCCACAGCTTCTTGACGTCGACGTTCCAGCCCCAATGCTTGTCGAACATGTAGTCGAAGCCGACCTGCACGGCCGGTGCGAAGCTGTCCTTGAGGTGGCTCTCGATCACGGTGCCGCCTGCGGCCTTCTGGCTGAAGAAGAAGGTATAGTTCACGCCGGCGCCGACATAGGGCTTGAACGCGCCGAACTCGGTGAAGTGATATTGCAGCGTCAGGGTCGGCGGCAGCAGCCACGACTTGCCGACGTCGACGCCGGTGAGCGTGCCGGTGCCGGACACGCTGTGCTTGGTGACGCCGAGGATCAGTTCGGCGGCGATGTTCTTGGTGAAGAAATACGAGATGTCGAGTTCGGGCACCAGGGTGTCGGTGGTCTTCAGGCCCGATCCGGCGACCTGGTCGACATAGCCGGAGTCGCGGGTCACGACGCCGAGCGCGCGCAGGCGGATCATCCAGGGATTCCAGGCCTCGACGACCGGCGCCTTGTAGATCGGCTTGGCGGAAAGATCGGCGGCGAAGGCGCTGCTCGGCAGGCCGTTCAATGCCGCCGCCATCGCCAGCGCCGACACTGCAGTCAGAAATTTGGTCATAGGTGCCCCATGAATGTCATTGGCGTGAGCAACCGCACACGCTCGCGGTGCACCAATGCCGCTCGGGGACCTCAACGTTTGATCGAGATCAAATGGCGAAGACGGCTGCGGCAGGCTGTCGCGGCGCGTGTCCCCACGGACACAGATTCTTCGACCCGCTCGCAACTGAGCCGCGCCTTACGAGCAAGCCGTCGCGGCCTCGCGCGCCACGGCAGTGCTCTGAGGTGACGGCCGACTTACGGCCGGCTCGGGTTCTGCATCATGTAGTCGCCGAGATCGCGCTGGGCGCGATTGGCGCGGGTGACGGCATTGGAGCGCTGGACGTCGCGGTCCTTGCGGCAGGCGACGTAATCCGGCGAACCGGCCGCGACGCCGTTCTGCCGGCAGAACGCATCGTCGTCGCCGAGATCAGCCGGTGCTTCGTAGCGGCTGGCGCATCCGGCGAGCGTGAAGGCGATGACGGACAGGGCGATCAGGCGTTTCGTGGTGAGCAACATTCAATACCCTAAGCGTCCGTCATTCCGGGGCGCGCGGAGCGCGAACCCGGAATCCCGAGGTGTTCGGCGAAGCGAGATTCCGGGTTCGCCGCTGCGCGGCGCCCCGGAATGACCGTTGAGAGGCCGATGCCTGTTTACCGCGAATTGCGGAGTTTGTAAGTCCGCGACGCGCGCCCTGCCCCGCTCAGCCGCCCTGCCGCTCTCAGCTATGGCTCTTCAGCGCCGAGCTGATGTCGTCGAGCGCGGTCGGGTCCTCGATCGTGGCGGGCATCGCCCATTCGTCGCCGTCGGCGATCTTCTTGATGGTGCCGCGCAGGATCTTGCCGGAGCGGGTCTTGGGCAGCCGCGGAACGGTGATCGCCAGCTTGAAGGCGGCGACCGGGCCGAGCTTGTCGCGCACAAGCTTGACGATCTCCTTCTCGATCTCGGCGTGGTCGCGGGTGACGCCGCTCTTCAGCACGATCAGGCCGCAGGGCACTTCGCCCTTGATCGGATCGTTGATGCCGAGCACGGCGCATTCGGCGACGTCCGGATGCGAGGCGAGGATCTCCTCCATGCCGCCGGTCGAGAGACGGTGGCCGGCGACGTTGATGATGTCGTCGGTGCGGCCCATCACGAAGACGTAGCCGTCCTCGTCCATGTAGCCGGCGTCCGATGTCTTGTAGTAGCCGGGATAGTCGGCGAAGTAGCTCTCGCGGCAGCGTTCATCCTGCTGCCACAGCGTCGGCAGATTGCCGGGCGGCAGCGGCAGCTTGATCACGATCGACCCCATCGTGCCGGTCGGCACCGGCCTGGCGGCCTCGTCGACCACTTCGAGCTTGTAGCCCGGCATCGGCACCGTCGGCGAGCCGTGCTTGACCGGCAGCAGGCCGAGGCCGACCGGATTGCCGGCGATGCACCAGCCGGTTTCGGTCTGCCACCAGTGATCGATCACCGGCACCTTCAATTGCTGCTCGGCCCATTCCACCGTCGGCGGATCGGCGCGCTCGCCGGCGAGAAACAGTGTGCGCAGTTTCGACAGGTCGTATTTGCGGATGAAGCTGCCTTCGGGGTCGTCCTTGCGGATCGCCCGGAAGGCGGTCGGCGCCGTGAACAGCGCCACCGCGCCGTGCTCGGCGATCACCCGCCAGAACGCGCCGGCATCCGGCGTGCCGACCGGCTTGCCTTCATACATGATCGAGGTCGCGCCGTGCAGCAGCGGGCCGTAGATGATGTAGCTGTGGCCGACCACCCAGCCGATGTCGGAGGCGCACCACCACACCTCGCCCGGCTTGACGCCGTAGAGGTTCTCCATCGTCCATTTCAGCGCGACCAGGTGACCGCCATTGTCGCGGACGACGCCCTTGGGCTTCCCCGTAGTGCCCGAGGTGTAGAGGATATACAGCGGATCGGTGGCATCGACCGCGACGCATTCGGCCTTCTTGTCGGCGGCCAGCGCCTCGGCGCGCAGCGTCGCCCAGTCGTAATCGCGCCCCTCGATCAGGTCGCAATCCTGCTGCGGCCGCGCCAGGATGATGCAGGCGTCGGGCTTGGCGGTCGACAGGCTGATCGCCTCGTCGAGCAGCGGCTTGTACTTGACGATGCGGCCGGGCTCGATGCCGCAGCTCGCCGACAGGATCAGCTTCGGCTTGGCGTCGTCGATGCGGGTCGCGAGTTCTTTCGCCGCGAAGCCGCCGAACACCACCGAATGCACAGCGCCGATGCGGGCGCAGGCCAGCATCGCCACCATCGATTCCGGCACCATCGGCATGTACAGAATGACACGGTCGCCCTTCTGCACGCCGAAATCCTGCATCACCGCGGCGAGCGCCTGCACTTCGCGCAGCATCTCCGCGTAGGTGAACTGGCTGATCGTGCCGGTCAGCGGCGAATCGTGGATCAGCGCGACCTGGTCGGCGCGGCCGTTCGCGACGTGGCGGTCGAGCGCGTTGTAGCAGGTATTGACCTTGGCGCCGGCGAACCAGCGGCCGTACAGGCCCAGCGAGGGATCGAAGACTTTGGTGGCGGGCTCGATCCAGTCGATCTCGCGGGCGGCCTCCGCCCAGAAGCCCTCGGGGTCGGCGAGCGAGCGGGCATGAACCTCGCGATAACGGCTCTTGTCCTGGATATTCATGGCGTCTGCTCCCATCGATCTCGGGCGGTTTGCCCGCCATGTCCGGCTTTTAGCCGCTGCTGACAACCCCGCCTTTGTTCCTAATCAAGCGGATTGCCCGCCGGCGGGTCGCCGGGCCGCATTGTGGCCCGGCGATCCGGGGTTTCAAGGCCGAAACGGACACGTCCGGGCGGAGGATCGCCATATCGCAAATCCCGGCGCCCGATCCGAACAGGCTCTATCTGCCGCCGGCGACGCCGGTCAGTTGCTGCAGCCTCGCCTGCATCGCCGCGCGCAGATCGTAGCCCGGCCGGCCGAACGAGGCGTTGCGGGTCGCGATAAAGTCCGTCTGCGCACGCTTCAGCGCGCGCAGCTCGGCCGGTTTCGCGTTGGACTTGGCCTGCAGGATGCGAAGCTGCGCCGCGGCAATCTCGCGGTCGAGATTGGCGAGTTCGCGATCCCCGCAGATCGCCTTCTCCACCGCACGTCGGGCGCGGGCGCAGTCGAAGCTCGGCTTGCCGTCGACCGCCTTCTGCACGCCGAGCCGCTCCAGCTCGGTCGCCAGCGCCCTGTGATTGGCGCGCGCGGCAGGGTGATCCCGTTGCAACTTGAGCGCGGCGGAGAAATCCGCCAGCGCCTTGGGGCGGTCACCCTTGCCGAGCCACAGCTCGCCGCGGGCATTGAGGATGTCCGGCTGCTTCGGATCGAGCCGCAGCGCGTCGTCGTAATCGGCGAGCGCGCGATCGACCTGCTGCTTGCGTGTCAGCGCGCCGGCGCGGGCGATCAGCGCCTTGATGCGATCGTCGCGCTCGGTGTTGCGCTTGGCGATCAGCCGGCCGCACAACTCGACCGCGCGACCGTCGTCCCGCTGCGCCGCCGCGGCGAGGCACGGCGCCGGATCGATCGTCGGATCGTCGAGATCGTCGACGCCGGTCGCGAACGAAGGCGTCGCTGCGAGCAGCGCGAGGGCGAGCATAAGACCTGCTGCGGACAACCAACGCATGGATCGATTGGTTCTGCCGTCCAACATGCGATCCGTCATCCCGAGGTGCGCGCGCTCTTGCGCGCGCCTCGAAGGATGAGCCGCATGGACTCGCTTCCATCCTTCGAGGCTCGCTGCGCTCGCGCCTCAGGATGACGGCCGCGACCCATCACTTCAGTTCACCTTCAGCGTCAGGCCGCCGTCGACCACTAGTTCGAGGCCGGTGACGTATTTCGACTCGTCGCTGGCGAGAAACAAGGCGGCGTTGGCGACGTCCCAGGCTTCGCCCATGTGCCCCATCGGCACCTGCGCGTCGCGCGCGCGCCACATCGCTTCCACGTCGCCGCCGGCGTAGCTCGCCGCAAGCCCGGTGGAATGCGCCACCATCGGCGTCTTCATCAGGCCGGGCAGGATGCAGTTCACCCGGACGTGGTCCTTGGCGTACTCCACCGCCGCCGTCCGCGTCATCGCGTTCATCGCCGCCTTCGACGCCGTGTAGGTGACGTACGAAATCCCCAGATGCCGGATCGAGGCGATCGACGAGATGTTGATGATCGAGCCGCCGCCCTGGCGCTGCATGATCGGGACGACGTGCTTCATCGCGAGGAACGCACTCTTGAGGTTGACCGCGAACACCCGGTCCCAGTCCGCTTCCGACACCTCGACCACGCCGCCGGTCTCGGCGATGCCGACATTGTTGTCGAGCACGTCGATGCCGTCCCAGGCGTTGACGCAGGCGGCGACCATCGCCTCGACATCGGCGGCGCGCGACACGTCCGCGGCGAACGCGATGGCGCGACCGCCTTCGGACTTGATGATGTCGACGGTCTCCTCGGCGGCGTCGCGATTGCGGTCGACGCAGAACACCTGTGCGCCCTCGCGCGCGAACGTCACCGCGGTCGCCTTGCCGTTGCCCCAGCCCGGCCCGATCGAACCGGCCCCGACCACCAGCGCGGTCTTGCCTTGCAGTCGTGGCATGCGTGTTCTCTCTCGTCGTTGTCGTCAGCGCCTTTTAGCCCGGATGAAGCGAAGCGCAATCCGGGAAGGCGCACCCTCGCCCCGCGCGCGGGGAGAGGGTGCGCTGTGCCGCGCGGAGAGTTACTCGCACGCGCTCATCGTCGTCGGCTGTGCGCCGATAGCGTGGCCGATGATCTGCGACAAGGTCCGGCATTGTCCGCCGGCGCACAGTCGCCATTCGCCGGCCATGCCGGAATTGCCGAGCACGACCTCGCGCAGCGGGCGCGGCTTCGGCGTCCATTGAAACCAGCCGTCCACGAGGCGCGCCTCGGGCGGCGGCTCCATGCCGGCGCCGGTGCCTTTGACGCGTGCCTGCACCAGTTCGAGCCCCTGCGGCGTGACGCGCCAGTCTTCCTGCCACGCGGTGTGTTCGATCGAATGCGTCCAGGCCAGCGTGAAACCGGCGAGCGCCAGCGTCTTCACCACGCCGGCGGAGGCGAGGCAGAGGCTCACGCCGCGGCGACCGCGCCGCGCGGCCGCTGCCGCCATTGCCACGCCACCACCAGCGCCGCGATGGTGAAGCCGACATAGTCGCTGTAGGGGAATTCACCGAGCAGGCAGACGCTGGCGGCGAAGGCGACGAGGCGCTCGATCACATTCATTCGCGTATACAGGAAGCCGATCGCCACCATGCCGAACAAGCCGATCGCGATCAGCGCTTTCAACGTGGCGTAGAGCACCGCGCCGTAGAAGCCGAGTTGCGCCGCCATCGGATCGCCGGGCTGCAGCATCAGCGCCGGCGAATACACCGCGATGAACGGGATGACGTAGCCGGCGAGCGCTATCCGCATCGCCTCCCAGCCGATCTTGTCGGGATTCTCCCTGGCGATCGGCGCGGCCGCCAGCGCCGCCAGCGCCACCGGCGGCGACAGATCCGCCATGATCCCGTAGTAGAACGCGAACATGTGGCTGACCAGCAGCGGCACGCCGAGCTTCGCCAGCGCCGGCGCGGCGAGCGCCGCGGTGATGATGTAGGTCGGGATCGTCGGGATGCCGGTGCCGAGCAGGATCGACAGCAGCATGGTCATCACCAGCGCCAGGAACAGGCTCTTCTCGCCGAGGCTGATCACCCAGGTGCCGAACACGGTGCCGACCCCCGTTTGTGTCATCATGCCGATGATGGTGCCGACGATGGCGCAGGCCATGCCGACGGTGAGTGCGGATTTGGCGCTGTCGGCCAGCGAATCCCGGCAGGCCGCGAGCGTGCCGCGGCCACCGCGGGTGATGGCGGTGATGCCGATCAGCACCGCAACCACCACGATCACCTTCATGATGTCGAGCCCGTCGTGCAGCACCGCGCCGGCCACCATCGCCAGCCCGATCCAGAACACGTAGCGCAGCACCTGATTGGAGAAGCCGTGCACGATGCTGGCGCCGAGGATCAGCGCCACCGTCAGCGCCAGCCCCATCGAGCCGGCATAAAGCGGCGTGAAGCCTTCGAACAGCATGTAGACCAGCGCCGCCAGCGGCAGGATCAGGTACCAGCGGTCGATCACGGCGCGCAGCGCGCTCGGGATCTCGGACTTCTTCATGCCGACCAGGCCGTGCTTGCCGGCCTCCAGATGCACCATCCAGAACGCCGAGGCGAAGTACAGGAACGCCGGGATCACCGCGGCCTTGACCACCACCGAATAGTCGACGCCGAGCGTCTCGGCCATGATGAAGGCGACCGCGCCCATCACCGGCGGCATGATCTGCCCGCCCATCGAGGCGGTGGCCTCGACGCCGGCGGCGAACGCCCGGCGATAGCCGAACCTGATCATCAGCGGAATCGTGAACTGGCCGACGGTGACGACATTGGCGACGCCGGAGCCGGAGATCGTGCCCATCATGCCGGAGGCGAACACCGCGACCTTGGCGGGGCCGCCGCGGGTGCTGCCGAACAGGCCGAGCGAGACGTCGGTGAACAGCTGGATCATGCCGGCGCGCTCGAGGAACGAGCCGAACAGGATGAACAGGAAGATGTAGGTCGCCGACACGTAGATCGGCACGCCGTAGAAGCCTTCGGTGCCGAACGACAGGTGGGTGACCACCTGGTCGAAATCATAGCCGCGATGATTGAACGGCGCCGGCAGATACTGGCCGAGAAACCAGTACAGCAGGCAGACGCCGCACATGATCGGCAGCGCCGGCCCCATCAGCCGCCGCGTGCCCTCGAAGATCAGCACCGCCAGCAGCGTGCCGACCGCGAGGTCGAGATGGGTCGGATCGCCGTCACGGGCGATCAGATCGGCATAGAAGATCCACTGATACAGCCCGCACAGGAAGCCGAGCGCGCCGGTGATCCAGGCGATCGCGCGGCCGAAACCGGTCCGGGCGGTGAAATTGCCGATCAGCCCGAAGGTCAGCAGCACCAGAAAGCCGACATGGACGCCGCGCACCACCTGGCTCGGCAGCACGTTCCAGGCCGCGATGACGAGCTGGAACACCGCGAAGGCGATCGCCACGCCATAGGCCAGATGGCGCCAGCCGCGCGGACCGAACCCGGCCGGAAAGCCGTGCTCGAAATTGTCGAACTCGACTTTGACGGCTCCGGGAGCCTGTTCGACCGCGGCGGTCTGCATCTGGCTGCTGTTCCTCGATGGGCGGTTCTTGGGTCCTCGACCGGACCGTCTCCAGGCGATCGGCGTTTCAACCGTCATTGCGAGCCGAAGGCGAAGCAATCCAGAGCTCCGTGCGCTGAGCCCCTGGATTGCTTCGTCGCTTCGCTCCTCGCAATGACGACAGCGAGCTTACTTCAGCACGCCTTTTTCCTTGAAGTACTTGATCGCGCCGGGATGCAGCGGAACCGGGCTGCCGGCGGCGGCGGTCTCGAGCTTGATGCCCTTGCCGGCCGCATGGGCGCTGGCGAGTTCCGGCAACGAATCGTAGACCAGCTTGGTCATCTGATAGGCGAGGTCGTCGGACACCGCGGTCGAAGTCACGAGATAGTTGATCACCGCCGCGGTCGGAACGTCCTTGTCCTGGCCCTTGTAGGTGCCGGCCGGAATCGTTTCGGCCACGAACGGCGGGCCGATCTTGTCGACGACGTCCTTCGGCACCGAGACGACGTTGATCTCGGAGGAGTTGCTGAGATCCTTCAGCGAGGCGACGCCGAGGCCGGCGGATTGCAGCGTGGCGGCGAGCTGGCGGTTCTTCATCAGGTCGACGGATTCGGCGAAGGGCAGATACTCGATCTTGCCCATGTCCTTGTAGTCCATGCCGGCGGCCTTGAGGATCGCGCGCGAATTCAGCTCGGTGCCGGATTTCGGCGCGCCCACCGACAGGCTCTTGCCCTTGAGGTCGGCCAGCGTCTTGATGCCGGAATCCGCGGTGGCGACGATCTGGATGTAGTTCGGATAGATCGCGCCGATCACCCGCAGCTTGTCGAGCTTGGCCTTGAAGCCGGCCTCGGGATCGCCGTCCCACGCAGCCTTGAGGGAGTCGCCGAGCGTGAAGGCGATCTCGCCGCGGCCCTGCTGCAGCAGGTTCAGGTTCTCGACCGACGCCTTGGTGGCCTGCACCTGCGACTTCACGTTCGGAATCTTGTCGCCGTAGATCTTCGCGATCGCGACGCCGAGCGGGTAGTACACCCCCGACGTTCCGCCGGTCAGCACATTGACGAATTGCTGGGCGTGAGCCTGCGGCGCCGCGACGAACACGGCCGCAGCCGCGGCGAAACCCAAAAATCTGGCCTTCATGAACGGTTTTCTCCCCTGGGTTGTTTGCCAGCGAAACTGAACGGACGAAACGCCGCGGTCAACCCGTCAAATCGGCGACGATACAGGTCGCCGCGGAACAAGCGTCCGGCCGGGCAGTTTGTGACCTGGCTTCTTCGTCCCACACCGGAGGCTTGCTTGCCCTTGAAGCACAGGCCGGACCGGTCGCTCGACGCCCTCAACTTCTTCCTGGCCGACGTCCGGGACGGGCTCGGCCCCTATCTGGCGATCTATCTGCTGGCGGTGCAGCACTGGGACGAGGCCTCGATCGGGCTGGTGATGGCGGTCGCCGCGTTGGCCGGGATCGCCGCGCAGACGCCGGCCGGGGCGTTGATCGACCGTTCGACGGCCAAGCGCGGCCTGCTGGTCGCCGCCGCGATCGTGGTTACGCTGGCGTCGGTGATGCTGCCGCTGTTGCAGAGCTTCGAAGCCGTCGCGGCGACCCAGGCGCTCGCGGGTGCAGCCGGCGCGATCTTCGCGCCCGCGGTCGCGGCCGTGACGCTCGGAATCGTCGGCCCCCGCGCCTTCGCCCGCCGCACCGGGCGCAACGAGGCGTTCAATCATGCCGGCAATGCGGTGGCGGCGACGCTGGCGGGCGTCTCCGCGTATTATTTCGGTCCGGTGGTGGTGTTCTGGCTGATGTCGGCGATGGCGCTCGCCAGCATTGTCGCGACGCTGTCGATCCCGGCGAAAGCGATCGACAATCAGGTCGCGCGCGGCCTCGTCCCGATCCGCGGGCCGGATGCAAGCGCGCCGGCTCCCGGCCAGCGCCAAGATCAGCGCCACGACCAGCCCTCGGGCTTCAAGGTGCTGCTTACCTGCCGTCCGCTGCTGATCTTCGCCGCCGCGACCGTGCTGTTTCATTTCGCCAATGCGGCGATGCTGCCGCTGGTCGGGCAGAAGCTCACCCTGGTGAACAGGGAGCTCGGCACCACCCTGATGTCGGTGTGCATCGTCGCGGCGCAGATCGTGATGGTGCCGGTGGCGATGCTGGTCGGGCACAAGGCCGACGTGTGGGGCCGCAAGCCGATCTTCGCGGTGGCGCTGGGCGTGCTGGCGCTGCGCGGCGCGCTGTATCCTCTCTCGGATAATCCATTCTGGCTGGTCGGGGTGCAGATGCTCGACGGCGTCGGCGCCGGGATTTTCGGCGCGCTGTTTCCGCTGGTGGTGGCCGATCTCACCCGCGGCACCGGCCATTTCAACATCAGCCAGGGCGCGATCGCCACGGCGACCGGAATCGGCGGCGCGCTGTCGACCGCGGTCGCCGGGCTGATCGTGGTCACCGCCGGCTACAGCGCCGCCTTTCTCACCCTCGCCGCGATCGCGGCGCTCGGCCTGGTGCTGTTCGTCGCCCTGATGCCCGAGACCCGCCAGACCGGGCTGCCGCCCATTGTGCTGGCCCCGACCACGCCGGCTGAGTAGGTTGTCGCCGCGCATTCACGTGGCCGCGCTACCCTGCCGCTCGTGGACACCGCCGGTGCCCGTTGCATCGACGGGCACTGCTTGATGAATGGTCCGTCGATGTCCCGTCCGCCATCCCGCTCCGGCCTCGTCTTCGACCGTCGAACGCTGCTACGCGGCGCGCTCGGCGCCGGCCTCGCCGGCGCGCTGCCGTCCGCTGCCGATGCGGCGGAGCGCGTCGCCTTCAGGTCCGACCCGTTCACGCTCGGGATCGCTTCGGGCGATCCGGCGCCCGACGGCTTCGTGCTGTGGACCCGGCTGGCGCCGGAACCGCTCGAGGCGCGTGGTGGCATGACGCCCGCGCCGGTCGAGGTCACGGTCGAGATCGCCGACGATGCGGCGATGACGCGGATATTGCGCAGCGAGACGGCAATCGCCCGGCTCGAACTGGCGCATTCGGTGCACGTCGAGGTCGAGGGGCTGTCGCCCGCGCGCGATTACTTCTATCGCTTTCGCGCCGGCGACGCCGAAAGCCCGATCGGCCGCGCCCGCACCCTGCCCGCGCCGGGCGAGATGCCCGCGCAGATGCGTTTCGCTGCGGCCGGCTGCCAGCGCTGGGAAGGCGGCTACTACACCGCATGGCGGGCGATCGCCGACGATCGGCTCGACGTCGTGTTCCATTACGGCGACTACATCTACGAATATGCCTTCGCGGCGCACGACAGGGACGGCAAGCCCAACCCGCGTACGATGCCGCCGGACTTTCCGGCCTGCTTCACGCTGACGGACTATCGACGCCGCTACGCGCTGTACAAGGGCGACCCGGACCTGCAGGCGGCGCACGCATCCTGTCCGTTCCTGTCGAGCTTCGACGACCACGATGTCGCCAACAACTGGGCCGCCGACAGCGACCCGAAAAACACCCCGGCCGACGCATTTCTGTTCCGCCGGGCGATGGCGCTGCAGGCCTGGTACGAGCATATGCCGGTGCGCCGTGCGCAGCTCCCGCACGGCCCCGACGTGCGCGCCTATCGCGGCTTCCGTTTCGGCACGCTCGCCGACATCGCCGTGCTCGACACCCGGCAGTATCGCTCGCGCCAGCCCTGCGGCGACGGCTTCCGCGCGCATTGCGACGAGGCCGATGCGGCCGGTCGCACCATGCTCGGCGCGGCGCAGGAGCAGTGGCTGGCGCAGCGGCTGAAAGAGAGCAGCGCGACCTGGCAGGTGCTGGCCCAGCAGGTGCAGTTCGCGCCGTTCGACTGGCGCGGCTTTCCGTTCGTCAAGGAGACCGACGCCCCGGTGCTCGATCTCGACACCTGGAGCGGCGCCAGCGCCGCGCGCGACCGCGTGACCGCGATGCTCGCCGAAGCGAACATCGCCAATCCGGTGGTGCTGACCGGCGACCTGCACCGGGCGATGGCATTCGAACTGCGGCGCGACTGGCGCAATCCCGACTCGCCGCGGATCGGCGTCGAGTTCCTGTCGACCTCGATCTCCTCGCCCGGTGATGGCCCGGCGACGGCCGAGAAGCTGGCGACGATGCACCGCAACAACCCGCATTTGAAATTCTTCAGCGACCGGCGCGGCTACACCCGCCACGTCGTGACGCCGGCGCGCTGGCAGGCCGATTTCCGCACGGTGGACAGCGTCGCGACCCGCGGAGAGCCGGTCAGAACCGCGCGAACCCTGATGGTCGAAGCCGGCCGGCCGGGGCTGATCGGCAACTGAGCCGCGCGGCCATGCCGGCATTGCGGCGCCCGCGACGCGTTGCACTGGTCAGGCTGCGGCCGACCGCGTAGTCTGGCGTCCGCACCGGCCCGCAAGAGGCCGGTCGGACCGGGAGAACGCCAGACATGACCGCTCGACAGCGCGTTGCGCTTTCGCACGCCGCCACTGCCCGCAGACACCTGCCGGCCGGCGCTTTCATCCCCCTCTGTTCGATCCGCCGCGCCTGGGCGCGGGGCAGCCGCAACTAATTGCACGTCCAGCGCCGGCGCGTTTCCGCACGCCGGCTTTTCGTCGTCGTCCGCTCCCAGCCAGAACCAAAAGAAGGAAGTCCGCATGCCGTCTTCGACCCGACCGCCGTTCCGACCGAGCCGCCGCACCGTGCTGCGCGGCGCCGCAGCGCTGGGCGCGCTGCCGCTGCTGCCCGGAATCGTCCGCGCCGACACCTCGTGGCCGACCCGGCCGGTGAAGTTCATCGTGCCGTTCGCAGCCGGCGGCACCACCGATATTCTGGCGCGGCTGGTGGCGCAGAAGATGTCGGAGGAGTACGGCCAGCAATTCATCGTCGAGAACAAGGCCGGCGCCGGCGGCAACATCGCCGCCGATTTCGTCGCCAAGGCGGATCCCGACGGCTACACCTTCATCGTCGGCACGCCGGGCACGCACGCGATCAATCAGTTCGTGTTCAAGTCGCTGAGCTACGACCAAGCCAAGGACATCGCGCCGGTGATCGTCATCGCCAAGGTGCCGAACCTGTGCTCGGTGACCAATTCGCTGCCGGTGAAGAGCGTCGCCGAACTGATCGCCTACGCCAAATCGAAGCCCGGCGAAGTGTTCTACGGCACGCCCGGCCTCGGCTCGACCGCGCACGTCTCGATCGAACTGTTCAAGTCGATGACCGGGGCGCCGATGACGCACGTGCCCTACAAGGGCTCGGCGCCGATGCTGACCGATCTGATCGCCGGCCGCGTGCACCTGACCATCGACAATCTGCCCGCATCGCAACCCCATGCCGACGGCGGTGCGATCCGCGCGCTCGCGGTCTCGACCGCGACGCGCTGGCCGCTGCTGCCGGACCTGCCGACCATCGCCGAGGCCGGCGTGCCCGGCTACGACGCCGCGGCATGGTTCACGATCGGCGCGCCGGCGAAGACCTCGCCGGAGATCGTCGCGAAGTTGAATGCCAGCGTCGACAAATTCATCAAGACCGACGACGGCACAGCGCGACTGCGCAAGCTCGGCGCCGATCCGGTCGGCGGTTCGCCCGCGGACATGCAGCGCTTCGTGCTCGCCGAAACCGAAAAATGGGGCAAGGTCGCGAAGTTCGCCAAGATCGAACCGCAGTAGCAGCGTCACGGCAAATTACCGCTCGATCATCGTCTCACGCGGCGGCGGATGCGCTGCCGCGTGAGACCTCTGCTGACCACAGATAGCGCTGCATCATACCGTATTCGCCCCGCTTTCGCCGCCTTGCTGCACGCGCGGCAGGCATCCACAGCGCGTTCCCGATCATCGCAATTTAAATAGCTATCGCCGGTTTAACCCTACCCGGGACTTCATGTGGGTTGCGGAACAATTCCACAATTCGAACGCGTTCCAACCCCTAGAACTGCGACGGGTAACGGGGGGAACGACGATGAACACCGCCACGATCGAAATACAGGAGCGCGCCACGCCCGCGGCGTTCGGACGCCGCAAGGTGTCGCCCCGCGCCTGCATCATCGACGGAAAGCCGCACCTGCGGGCATTTCTCGCCGACACGCTCGAGGAGCTGCGTTTCGTCACCAGCGAGTGCGGCGGCGTCGAGGAATTGTCGCCCCGGATCCTCGCCCAGCAGCCCGACATGCTGGTGATCGGCTCGTCGGTCGGCGGCGTCGAGGCCGCCCGGATTCTTGACGTCGCCGACAATGCCGGCTTCAGCGGCAGCGTGATGCTGATCTCCGCGCGCGAGAGCATTGCGCTGCGCGGGATCCTGCACCACGGCCTCGAGCGCGGCCTGACCATGCTGCCGCCGCTGACCACGCCGTTCAGCGCGCAGATGCTGCGCGAGAGCGTGGCGCCGCTGCTGCCGCAGGAACCCGCGCCGCAGCCCGAGGTCGATGTCGCCGAGGCGCTGAAGACCGGCTGGCTGGAGCTCTGGTACCAGCGCAAGCTCGACGCCCGCTCGCTGATGCCCTGCGGCGCCGAGGCGCTGGTGCGGATGCGACACCCGAGCTGGGGCGTGGTGGTGCCGTCCGCATTCCTGCCCGACCGCAACGATCCGCATTTCCGCGCGCTGTCCGAATTCGTCGTCGCGCGCGCGGTGGCGGACTGGCGCTATCTGCTCGATCATCACGGCCCGGTCGATCTGTCGATCAATCTTCCGGTCGACTTCCTGCTCGACGCGCAGGCGGTCGAGGATCTGTGCGCGTGGATCCCGACGCATCCGGCGTTCGGCGGACTGATCGTCGAGGTCAACGCCGGCGAAGCCGCCAGCCATATCGACACGATGGTCGACGTCGCGCGGCGGCTGCGGCTGCACAACGTCGCGATCTCGATCGACAAGGTCGGCGCCGACTGGCCGGAGCTGATGCATCGCACCGCGTTTCCGTTCGTCGAGCTGAAGGTCGACCGCGCCTATGTCACCGGCTGCGCCGACGACCGGCTGAAGCGGACGGTGTGCCGGCGGATCGTCGACCTCGCCGGCGAGTATGGCGCGCGCTGCACCGCGACCGGAATCGAGAGTCGCTCCGATTACGTCGCGGCCCACGAGATCGGCTTCGATCTGGTGCAGGGCTATCTGTTCGGCAAGCCGATGGGGCTGAAGAAATTCGCCCGCGCTGCTGCGGCGAGGCCGCCGGGGACGCTGGAGTGAACCGCCGCGCTACTCCTCGAACGTCATGTCGAGGCAGCGCGACACGTCGCTGCCGAGGCCGGAGGCGATGATGATGCAGCCGCGCACCTTGCGGCTGGCGACGTCGCTGGCCCAGACCGCGTAGCCACCCGGGCCGAAAAACGAATTGGTGTTCGCCGATTCGGTCTCGGCGGCGTCGAATTCGTAGGTCCCGTCGGTGTCGAAGATGCGCGGACGTTTGGTGCAGCCGCCGTCGGTCTGGACGTTGATCACTTCCTTGTTGTCGCGGGTCATCGCCAGGCTGACCGAGCAACGGTAGTATTCCGAGGTCTTGACGTTGAACAGATAGGCGTAGGAGCGGCAGGTCGCGGTGGTGAGCTTGCCGGGGCTGAGCCCGCGGCTGCAGGCGATGCGGTGGTTGTTGCCGAGCTTGAACTCGTCGGCCTGCGCCGCGCCGACCGGCACGGCCAGTGACGCCAGCGCCACCGCGGCGCCCTTCATCGAAGCCTGCCATGACCTTGCGCGCATCGTTTGCCCCCTGATCGTGTTCATCACCGCTTTCGAGCATCCTGCTCTAGAGCGTTTTCGAGCGAAGTGAAAACCGGTTCGCGTGGAGAAAACGCGTCAGAACAAAAATCGAGAGCGCCGGTTCTGATTTTATCAGAACCGGAGCTCTAATGTGGAATCGGCGCGAGCGAAAGAGTCCCGACGGATAGTGACGAAGGAGCGCATCCAGTGTTACCAGACCCGTCGTCTGCTTGACGGAATCGTATCGTTCGTGATTTGTTCAAGCTCACGACTCGCCCGCCATGTCACACATCTGACTGTCACATGCGGCGCACCAGTCGGAAGTCGAAGGAGACTGCAGCCATGATCGCCCGATCCCTCGAGACGCTGCTGGCGGCGGCGGTTGTCGGCGCGCTCGCATTGCCGCTCGCCGCGCGCGCCGAGGAGCCGACGCCGTGGGTGCTGTCGCCGGACATGGGCTATGGCTACACCCGCGACAGCAAGACCTTCGCCTACAAGATGGGGACCAGCAACGCCAAGGAGTTGTTCAAGGGCGCCAAGAAGGTGCCGAAGAACACGCTGTTCTTCATCGGCGCCAACGGCCAGCTCTACATGCGCACCGGGCCGTTCCTCGAGGACGACGGCAGCTTCAGGTTCGGCCCGGACCGTTGATCGAAGCCGGCGCCGTCAGAACGCGGCGGCGAGTTCGCGCGCGCCGGGATTCTTGCTGTTGGCATCCATCCGCGCGTCGGTGACGGCGAGCAGCTTCGCCACGGTGTTGTGGCGGATCGCCACCGGATTGCGCTCGTAGCCCGAGCGCTGGAAGAAATTCGCGGTCGGCACGATCTCGCGCATCGCCTGCGGCATCGTCACCATGTCGAGCCCGGTGCCGTCGCCGGTGAGATTCATCATCTCCAGCTCGGCGGCGGTCAGCGGCTGGGTATAGCCCTTCAGCCGCGCGAAATTCACCGACGTCAGCAGCTTGTGGGTCTGCAGCAGCGGCCCGACATCGATGTCGAGCACCAGCGCATGCACCCCCCAGCCCTGCGGCGTGCGGCCGAGCTTCTCGTGCTCGCTCCAGTTGCCCGGGATCGACCGCGCGAACGCCACCATCCGCTTGACCACGGCGATCTTGCGCTCCAGCGCCGCGCGCGGCGGACCGGACAATCGCGCCGCCTTGTCGTTCAGCGCCTTGAGGATGTGATGGCCCTGCTCGGCCAGCAGCACCAGCGTGTTGGTGGTGAGCAACTGATTGTAGCCGATCGCGGTGGAGATCGCGCGCGAGCCGGGCCGCGACTTGCTCAGCCCCGACTGCATGTCGTGATCGCCGTTGCCGCCGGTCTCGAACGCATAGACCCGCACCGCCTGCTCGGGGGTCAGCCCCATGGCGCGGGCGACGCGGGCGTAAGCGCGCTTGAATTCGACCTCCGCCGTCGGCCGCTGCGGCGTGAACTGATAGTATTGCGCGGAGGCTTTCAGGAAATCGGCGACCACCGGAATGGTGCTGCGCTCGCGCGGCGGCTGGCGTGACGGCTCCGGATCCACCGGGCGCTTCGGCCCGGTATAGAGCGGCGGCTGCGCCAGCACGTAGTCGTCTTCCGTCACCCGGTCGCCGGCGCGGCGCTTGGCGTTGCGGGTGCGGCGCTTCTCGGCGATCGCGTTCCAATACGCCTGGGCGTCGGCGTCGTATTCGGCGCGCGCGGCCTGATATTGCTGCAGCCGGTAGCGATACTCGGCGATCGCCTGCGGCGAGGCGGCCTGCGCCATCGCATTGGCGAGCCGTGGCGGCAGCGGCGCGGCGGTTTGGGCGGGCGCAAGCGACGCGGTCACGAGCAGCGTCAGCAGCGCGACACCCGGCTTGCGGAGCGAGGAAGAGCGGAGCGGGTTCCGAATCGAGGCGATCAGCATGCGGCGAATCATATCGCATCGAGTGGTGAATGAATCACTTCGCTTCGCCGCCTGCGACAAATCGCAGACCCGATGCGTCCGCTGCCGGACACTACTTCCAGGCGAACACCGGCTGTTCCAGATCGGCGACGCGCGTCACCCGGCCGGCCAGCACTTCGCGGAACTGATAGATCAGCGCCGCGGTCGGCGCGTGGATGTAGTCGCCGGCGTGGCGGAACCTGACCACGCGGCGCTCGCTCTCCGGAATCCGGGTGAAATCGAACGCCTCCTCGTGCGCGATGTCGGCGAGCGCAATGTGATGCACCGAGGCGACCTCGTCGGGATTGGGCGCGAGTTCCGTCGCCGCTGCGGCCCACGCCACCACCGGGGTGATCAGATAGCCGGAGCGGGTCGGATAATCGTCGAGCATGCCGAGCACGTCGCCGGCCTGCAGAGCGAGGCCGAGTTCCTCGTGCAGTTCGCGCAGCGCGGTCTCGGGCGCGGTCTCGCCTGCGTCGCAGCGGCCGCCCGGCAGCGCCCATTGGTTGCTGTGCGCGCGCAGCCGCGCGGCGCGGAATGTCAGCAGGAACGAGGCCGTGCCGTCGGGGCCGGCCACCACCGTGATGGCGACGGCGGCGCGCTTGAGGCCTTGCGGCGTCAGGCCGTCGTCGTGGCGCGGAAAGGTGCGGCAGCGCGCGGCGATGTCGGCCCGCAGGGTGTCGTTGTGCAGATGGCTCATCCGGCTTGACTACACCGGCGGCGTGCCCGAGGAAACCATCGCCGCGGCGTTTCCGTGGCGAAGGAAACACCGCGCATGACCGAGACTGCCCGCAGCCTGAAAGCCGACGGCTGGGCCGTGATCCACGACGACGGCTTTATCGATCTGGTCGGGCCGCTGTGGCATCGCGTCGTCGACGGCCATCATGAATACGCGATCGCGACGGCTGCAAAGCACCGCAACCGCCGCGGCCTGGTGCAGGGCGGGCTGATGATGACGCTGGCGGACCGCGCCTCCGGCATGGCCGCGCGCGAACAGTCCGGCGCGCCGCATGTCGCGACCGTGCAACTCGACACGCACTTCGTCGATGCGGGCGAGATCGGCGACCTCCTGATCGCGCGGCCGCGGGTGGTGCGCGCGACCCGCAGCCTGATCTTCACCTCGACCGAAGTGAGCGTCGATGGCCGTTGCGTCATCCTCGCCAACGGCGTGTTCAAGATCGTCCGGCCGCGCTGAGACCGGACCACCGGTCTCGACTCAGGCGGGTTCGAGCCAGCGCCCCAGCGCGTCGAGCGTCACCAGTTCGTCGGCAGCACCGGCACCGGCGAGATGCCGGTACGGCGCGTCCGGCTCGCCGAGATCGCTCAGCACCGCCAGCGCGCCGGAGAAATCGTCGCCCTCGGTGTAGATCCCCGGCGTCACGATGGTGGCGAGCCCCGCGCCGAGGGCCGCCCGCACGCCGTTGGTGGAATCCTCGAACGCGACGCAGCGCGCGGCCGGCAGCGCGAGGCGCTCCAGCACATGGTGATAGATATCCGGGGCGGGCTTCTTCGCGGGCACGACATCGCCGGCGCCGACCACGTCGAACAGCGTCATCGCCTCGCGGCCCAGCGACGCGCCGAGCAGCGCCTCGACATTCGGCAGGCTGGTGGTGGTGGCGATCGCCAGCCGCACGCCGGCCGCCTTGGCCTCCCGGATCAGCCGCGCCACCCCCGGCCGCAGCGTGGCGCCGGCTGCGACCAGCGCGGTGTAGCGGCCGGTCTTGGCCGCGTGCAGTTCGGCGATCCGGCCCGCGGCGCGCGCGGCGCCCTCGGGCTCCGACTGCAGAAAATGCGCGATCCGCTCCTTGCCGCCGGCGACCTCCAGCAGCCGCCGATAGGCCGGCGCGTCCCAGTTCCAGGGCAGTGCCTCCGCGGCGAAGGTGTCGTTGAAAGCCTGCCGGTGAAGCTCTTCCGTCTCCGCGAGCGTGCCGTCGACGTCGAAGATCAAAGCTGCTGGTATCATTTAACCCCTTCACTCAACAAGCCGCCCAGGCCCCTCAAATAATGAACAAAAATCATGCCTGACAAAGGTTTGAGCACCGTGTAAAGTAATCTTTACAGTGACATCAAGCTATATCCATGGCTCATCCTTCGGAATCATCTTCGCGGAAATGCGAGATTTGCGGTGGCGACATGAAGCTGCTCGGCCGCTTGCCGAGGCGGACGCATCAGCCGTCGAAGGTGGTCTTCCGCTGCTCCAACTGCGACCATGTGGTTCAGGAGCTCGGCTGAGAGTCTGACCGGAAATACAGGCCGCAAAATCAACGCCTCTCCCGCCGTTGCGAGCAAAGACGAACCTGAGCGCCTGATCTTGTCGCTCTTCATTTTGAGTCGAACTCCGAGGAGCGCGACCCGGCCGGAGTCCGCGCCACCCGGCCCGTTGGACGCGCGTGCGAGTTACGAGATCCCGTCCACGATCTCGCCGATCGCGTCGTACACCAGATCGAGATCGGCCTGCGTGCTGCAATAAGGCGGCATCAGATAGATCGTGTTGCCGAGCGGCCGGACCAGCAGACCCCGTTCGCGAAAACCGTGATGAAGGCGAGGACCGATGTCGGCCATGTAGCCGGCGTCGCCGGAGACGACATCGAGCGCTGCGATCGTGCCGAGCTGCCGGACATTTGCAAACCGCTTGTCGTCGCGGAAGCGATCGAGCTTCGCCGCGTGCCACGCCGCCAGTTGCGCGATGCGCTCGCGGACCGGCTCGGCGTCCCAGATCTCCAGATTCGCCAGAGCCGCCGCGCAGGCGATCGGATTGGCGGTGTACGAGCTTGAATGGAAGAACGTTCGGGCCCGATCGGTCGAGTAGTGCGCGTCGAAGATCTCCGCGCGGCACAGCGTCACCGCCAGCGGCAGCGAGCCGCCGGTGAGACCTTTGGAGTAGCAGGCGATGTCGGGCACCACATCGGCCTGCTCGCACGCGAACAGCGTGCCGGTGCGTCCCCATCCGGTCATCACTTCGTCGGCGATCAGCAGGACGCCGTGGCTGGCGCAGATCCGCTGCATCTGCGCGAGCACCGCGGGCGGATACATCAGCATGCCGCCGGCGCCGAGGATCAGCGGCTCGACGATCAACGCTGCGACGCCGCCGGCGCGGCACGACGTCTCCAGCGCATCGAGCGTCGCCTGCTCGCGGCCTTCCGCCGGAAACGGCAGCCGGTCGACCTGAAACAGCAGCGGATCGTAAGGCGCGTTGAAGACGCCGCGCTCGCCGACCGACATGCCGCCGATGGTGTCGCCGTGATACGCGCCCTGCAGCGCCAGGATCCGGCTGCGGGCCTCGCCGCGATGCCGCCAGAAACCCAGCGCCATCTTCAGCGCGACTTCGACCGCGGTCGAGCCGCTGTCTGAAAAGAACACGTAGTCGAGCCCGGGCGGCGTGATCGCGACCAGACGTCGCGCCAGTTTTTCCGCGGGCTCATGGGTAAAGCCGGCGAAGATCACCTGATCGAGCCGGTCGGCCTGGTCCTTGATCGCCTGCACGATTCGCGGATGACGATGGCCATGGGTCACCACCCACCACGACGAGATCGCATCGTAAATCCGCCGGCCATCGGCAGTCTCGAGCCACGCGCCCTCGCCCTTCGCGATCATCGTCGCCTCGGGCTGCACCGCGTGCTGGGTGAAGGGATGCCAGACCGGCGAGGTCGATGTCATGGGGCGGGGTCTTTCAGGAAGTCGTCGGCATTGAAGCTCTGCGCAAACGCCGCGCGCAGCGCATCGACGCTCAGTTGGGGAAGAAGCGGCAGACGGCCGAGCCGCCGCACGCGGCCGATCCCGGCGATGACGCGCTCGGATTCGACATTCGCGTCGCCGATGAAGGCCACGCCGAGCAATGGAATCGCGCGCGCGCGCAGCGCCTCGATCGACAGCAGCGTGTGATTGATGGTGCCGAGCGTGGTGCGCGCGCACAGCACCACCGGCGCACGCCAGCGCGCGAACACGTCGATGTAAGTCAGACTCCGCGTCAGCGGCACCAGCAATCCGCCGGCGCCTTCCACCACCAGCGGCCCGTCGACGTCCGGCAGCACCAGCGCCTCCGCATCGATGGTGACGCCATCGATCTCGGCGGCGAGATGCGGCGAGGCCGGCGTGTTCAGCCGATAGGCTTCCGGCAACAAGCGCGCTTCGGCCAGGCCGGACAGCCGCAGCACCGCCTGCCGGTCGGTCTCGTCCTCGATGCCGGCCTGCACCGGCTTCCAATAGGTCGCATTCAGCGCACCGGCGAGCGCGGCCGCGAACACGGTCTTGCCGATCCCGGTGTCGGTGCCGGTGACGATGATGGTCTGGGTCATGCCGCCTTCCGCATCTCTTCGGCGATCGCCGCGAACAGATCCGCGACCGTCGCCTCGTCGATCGTCGCCGTCAGCGCGATGCGCAGCCGCGCGGTGCCCTCCCGCACGGTCGGCGGCCGGATCGCGCGGACATCGAAACCGCGCCGCTGCAACGCGGCGGCGACCGCGACGGCGGCTGTGTCGGCGCCGATGATCACCGGCAGGATCTGCGACCCGGAGGGGGCGATGCCGCAACAGCGGCGAAGCTCGCCGCCGGCGAACTGCACGAGGCGCGCGAGCCGCTCCCGCCGCGCCGGATTGGTGCGCGACAATTCGATCGCCGCGCGCGTGATCGCGGCGACCAACGGCGACGGCGCGGTCGCGAAGATGAAAGGTCGCGCCCGGTTGACGAGGAAGTCGCGGATCGTGCGCGGCGCCAGAATGAAGCCGCCGACGGTGCCGAGCGCCTTGCCGCAGGTGTGCAGCGTGACGACGTTGTCGCGGCCTTCGAGGCTTGCGGCGAGGCCGCGGCCCTGCGGCCCGAGCACGCCGGTGGCGTGCGCCTCGTCGATCACCAGCATCGCGTCGTGGCGGTCGGCGACCGCGAGCAGCGCGTCGAGATCGGGGCTGTCGCCGTCCATGCTGTAGAGGCTCTCGACCGCGAGCCACGGCCGGCCTTTGCCGCCGGCCGCACGCCAGCGCTTCACCGCGGCGTCGAACGCATCGGCATCGTTGTGCGCCGCCGCCACGCATTCGGCACGCCCGCGGCGCATTCCCTCATGGGCGCTGGCATGGATCAGTTCGTCGTGCACGACCAGATCGCCACGCTGCGGCAGCGTCGAAAAGATCGCCAGATTGGCCACATAGCCGCCGCCGAAATATAGCGCCGTCTCGGCGCCGAAATAAGCCGCGGCCTCGGTCTCGAGCGCTTCGTGCTCGGGGTGATTGCCGCGCAGCAGCCGCGAACCGCCCGACCCCACCGGCACCCCGCGCGCCACGGCGTCCGCCGCCGCGCGGTTCAGCTCCTCGGATTCGGCGAGGCCGAGATAATCATTCGACGTGAAATCGAACCCCGCCCGCGCGCGCAGCGACCGCAGCCGCCCCCGGCCCGCGAGTTCGCGCAGGTCGGACTCGAATGCTTCATGCATGATGATTGTCTCGCTGTGCGGCTTCGTATCCGTCCGGCATGATGCTGTCGTGGTCCGCAGCGCCGGCGCGATGATCGGTCGAGGCGAGCCATCGTCGCGCGATCCAGCTCGTCGGATCAAACGGCACCGTCAGATCGTCGTGATCAACGGGGTCGCAAGTCTTCTGGGGGATGGTGCCCAGGGGCGGGATCGAACCACCGACACTGCGATTTTCAGTCGCATGCTCTACCAACTGAGCTACCTGGGCGTTCCGCCCGGCGCGAAGGCCGGGGGAGCGCCGGGTTATAGTCAGCCGCGGCGGCGCTGTCCACCCGTCCGGGGGTGGCTTTGTCGGGGAAAATCGTTCGGGACTCTGCAAGCCAAGCAGGACCGCGGCCGACCCGCCCGCCCCTCAGTTGTCCTCGTCGTCGTCCGCCGGGGCGGCCGGGATCTTGTAGGCGCCGGACAACCAGCGGTTGAGGTCGACGTCGCGGCAGCGTTCGCTGCAGAACGGCCGGGATTCCGCAGTCGCGGGTTTGCCACAGACCGGACACCGCTTTGCCGCAGCGGATTTGCCGGCGCCGGACCTGTCTGCGGGCGCGTCAGGAGGCATTGAGCCAGCCGAAACGGATCGGGTAGCCTTCGCCGCCGAGCAGCGACACCGTCTCGTACAGCGGCAGGCCGACGATGTTGGTGTAGGAGCCGACGAGCTTGACCACGAAGCTGCCGGCGATGCCCTGCACGGCGTAGCCGCCGGCCTTGCCGCGCCATTCGCCGGAGGCGACATAGCCGTCGATGTCCTCCTCCGACAGCCGCTTGAAGCGGACCTTGGTCTCGATCAGGCGCTGGCGGAAGCCGCCTTTCGGCGTCACCAGACAGACCGCGGTGTAGACGCGGTGGTTGCGGCCCGACAGCAGCCGCAGGCATTGCGACGCCTCGTCGACCAGTTCGGCCTTGGGCAGGATGCGGCGCCCGACCGCCACCACGGTGTCGGCGGCGAGCAGGAAGGCGCCGCGCAGATCGTCGTCGAGCTGCACCGATTTTAGCGCCGCCTCGGCCTTGGCGCGTGCCAGCCGATTGGCGCAAGCGCGCGGCAATTCGCCCCTGATCGGGGTCTCGTCGACATCCGCCGGGCGCAGCGCGTCGGGCTCGATCCCGGCCTGATTGAGCAGCGCAAGCCGTCGCGGCGAGCCGGAGGCGAGAACGAGTTTGGGACGGCCGAGCATGCGGAACTTTTGATTCGAGCGATGGCGGGAAAGGAGCGCGGAACCTATCGGAAGGCAGGGGTGACGACAACAGCCGGTCTGCAGAAAGGAGCGTTACGCCGCTGGAACTATCGCGACGGCCAGTTCCAGGACGGCGGATCGGCGTCGCGCACGACTGTCTCGCTGAGCTCCTTGTCGAGCACGATCTCGCGGCAATCGGCCTCGCGGCCGAGCGCCGACACCAGACCCTCGGCGTGCGACACCACGACGATCTGAGAGCGCTGTGCGGCCGCGGCGACCAGCCGCGCCAGCGGGCGCAGTAGGTCCGGATGCAGGCTCGCTTCAGGCTCGTTGAGGATCATCAGCTCGGGCGGCCGCGGCGACAGCAGCGCCGCGACCAGCAGCAGATAGCGCAGCGTGCCGTCCGACAATTCGGCCGTCTTCAGCGGGCGGAGCAGACCGTGCTGCTGCATCGCCAGTTCGAAATAGCCGTCGAGGGCTGCGACGGCGAGGCGCGCGCGGGGAAAGGCATCGGCGACGGTGTCGTCGAGCCGGTCAGGATCGCCGATCTCGATGATGGTCTGAATCGCGGCTGCGAGATCGGCGCCGTCGCTCGCCAGCACCGGCGTATAGGTGCCGATCTGCGGCCGCCGCGCCGGCGCGTCGCGATCGGTGCGGAGCTGATCGTAGAACCGCCAGCCGTTCATGCGCTCGCGCAGCAGCAGCAGTTCGAGCGCATCCTTGGGATCGGCGCAGTGCGTCATCATGCTGTCGAAAGTCGCGAGCGTCCGATAGGTCTCGCGCCACTGGCCACCCTCGTCGCGCACCCGCACCGAGGGCCCGCGGCGCTCGGCGAACGCATTGGCGCGGCCGAGCAGGTCGCCGGTCCACACGCTCTCGGCCTTGATCTCGGGATCGCGCGCGAACAACGAACTGTTCGGCGTCGGCGGCAATCCGAGGTCGATCGCATAGCCGTAGTCCGTGCCGGCAAAGCCGAGCTTGAGCCCGACCCGCTTGCTGCGCGTCGTGCCCTGCACCGGATGCACGCCCTGCTTCATCGCGCGCGACAGCGTCTCCGGCCCGGCCCACAACGTCGACTGCAACCCGCCTTCGGCGGCGAGCGACTGGATCACCCGCCCCTGCGCGATATCCGCAAGCAACTTCAACGCACGATACAGACTCGACTTGCCGGTGCCGTTGGCGCCGGTGACGACGTTGAGCGGACCGAGCGACAGCCGGACGTCGCGCAGGGATCGATAGCCGGAAACAGCGAGTCGTGTGATCATCCCTCACCTGCGGAGGCGTCGCGAGAGTCACTGAATACCAGATCGGCGGCGGCGTTTCCCATGCGCGTCGTGAGCATCTGCCTGCGTCTATCGGGCGCTGTGTTTGAACGATGAATTCCACCACGCCCAGCGCGCTCCCTCGCCCCGCTCTTGCGGGGAAAGGGTCGGGGCGAGGGGCAACGCGAGGGGCTGACTCTCGGCTTCGTCGAGACGCCCCCTCACCCGGTCCGCATCTGGCGATGCGGACCGACCTCTCCCCGCGCGCGGGGAGAGGTTGCTCAGTGCTGGTTGCAAAACAGCAGCAGGCAAGAACATAGAGCTACTCATTGCCTCCACTGTGGCGGCCGAAGCGCTTGTAGATGCGTTGCATCAGGGTATCGGCGACGTCGCGATAGGCGGCGAGCTTCTGCTCGCGGCTGCCTTCGACGCCGGTGGGATCGAAGGTCGGCCAGTATTCGACGTCGACCGCGCTGGTGCGCGTCAGCTCCAGCGCCTTGTGATGGGCCTCCGGCGACAGCGTCACGATCAGGTCGACATTCAGCCCCTCGTAGTCCTCCAGTTCCTCGAAGGTCATCGGCTTGTGCTTCGAGATGTCGAGGCCACGCTCGGCCATCGCCGCCACCGCGAACGGATCGAGTTCGAGCTTCTTCACGCCGACCGAACGGACATACATCGTGCGCGGCGCGATGCTGCGCAGCAATCCTTCGGCCATCGGCGAGCGCACGCTGTTCATGCCGCAGGCGAACAGAACCGCTTGCGGCTGCCGCGCTGGCGCCATCAGGTCAGGCTCGCTTCGACAGGCGGACCACCCCGATCATCCGCCTCAGCCCTTCCAGTGCAGCACGGAAATCAGCGTGAACAGCCTGCGCGCGGTTTCGAAATCGATCCGCACCTTGCCGGCGAGGCGTTCTTGGAGCGTGCGCGAGCCTTCGTCGTGGATGCCGCGGCGGCCCATGTCGATGGCTTCGATCTTGTCCGGCGTCGCGGTGCGGATCGCCTGATAGTAGCTGTCGCAGATCATGAAGTAGTCCTTCACGATGCGGCGGAACGGCGACAGCGACAGCAGATGCGCCACCACCGGCGTGCCGTCCTCGCGGCGGATGTCGAACATCAGCCTCGAGCCGGTGATGCCGATATGCAGCGTGAACGGGCCCTCGCCCGCGCCTTCCGGCGCGAACAGGTTCTTCTCGACCAGATCGTAGATCGCGATCGCGCGCTCGTGCTCGATGTCCGGTCCGGACCGCCCGATCGATTCCTCGTCGAGCGTCACCGCCACGATGCGATTGTTGGAATCGTCTGGTTGCGAGGTGCTCATCGCCGATTCAGACGCAGTCCCACCGAGCGCGCGTGAGCATCCAGACCTTCGGCGTGGCCGAGCGTCATCGCCGCCGGACCCAGCGCGGCGAGCTGCTCGGGGCCGCATTTCAGGATCGAGGTGCGCTTCATGAAGTCGAGCACGCCGAGACCCGACGAGAACCGCGCCGAACGCGCGGTCGGCAGCACGTGATTGGAGCCGCCGACATAGTCGCCGATCGCCTCCGGCGTGTGCGCGCCGAGGAAGATCGCGCCGGCATTGCGGATCTTCGCCGCGAACGCTTCCGGATCGGCGGTGATGATTTCGAGATGCTCGGCGGCGATCGCGTCCGCGAGGCCGACCGCGTCGTCGAGCTTCGCGACCTTGATGATCGCGCCGTAGGCCTCCCACGATGCGCGGGCGATCTCGGCGCGCGGCAGCGTTGTGAGTTGCGCCGTCACGGCGCGTTCGACGGCGTCGGCGAGTTCGGCGTCGTCGGTGATCAGGATCGACTGCGCATTGGCGTCGTGCTCGGCCTGCGCCAGCAGGTCGGCGGCGATCCAGTCCGGATTGCCGGTGCTGTCGGCGACCACCACCACCTCGGACGGGCCGGCGATCATGTCGATGCCGACGCGGCCGAACACCTGCCGCTTGGCGGCGGCGACATAAGCATTGCCGGGGCCGACGATCTTGGACACCGGCGCGATCGTGGCGGTGCCGTAGGCCAGCGCGGCCACCGCCTGCGCGCCGCCGACGCGGTAGATCTCGGTAACGCCGCCGAGCGAAGCGGCGGCCAGCACCAGCGGATTGAGCTTGCCGTCCGGCGACGGCACCACCATCACGACGCGCCCGACGCCGGCGACTTTGGCCGGAATCGCGTTCATCAGCACGGACGACGGATACGCCGCGGTGCCGCCGGGCACGTAGAGCCCCACGGCATCGATCGCGCTCCAGCGCCAGCCGAGCTCGACGCCGAGCGCGTCGGTGAAGCGGTCGTCCTTCGGCAATTGCCGGCGGTGGAAGAATTCGATGCGGTCGCGGGCGAATTTCAGCGCCTCGACGGTCGCGGGATCACAGGCCTGCACTGCGGCCTCGATCTCGGCCGCAGTGACGCGCAGGCCGGCCGCGTCCAGCGTCAGCCGGTCGAACTTCGCGGTGGCCTCCAGCAGCGCCGCATCGCCGCGCGCCGCGACGTCGTCGACGATGGCCCGCGTGGCGGCCTCGATATCCGCCGCGACCTCGCGCTTCATGGCCAGGAAGGCCTTGAATTGCTGAGCGAAATCGGTGCTGGCGCTGTCGAGACGAACTGGCATTGGAAGCTTCCGGAGTCACAAAGGCCCACAAGGCCGCGAATGCTCAATGGCGCGCCGACCTACCGCCGTCAACCCTTATGCCTCAAGGGTTATGCCGGACCTGCCGGACGGCTCCGATCCGACCGGCAAGGCGGTCTCAGGCGAGACCGCCGAGGTCCTCGGGAGAGTCGCTCCCGGCAGCGTCGGCGCCGAGAGGGTCAGGCCCGAGATCGGTCAGCGCGCATTCGAGGCACTCAACGTCGAGCCGCAGCATGCCCCCGCGGGAAAACATCAGCACCACGCTGCCGGCCGGCGCTTCCTGCGCCGGATAGAACTCGATCCCGATCATTTCGAGCGCGGTCTCCGGGGTATC
Organism: Rhodopseudomonas sp. NSM; assembly: GCF_052445935.1. Taxonomy (NCBI): domain Bacteria; kingdom Pseudomonadati; phylum Pseudomonadota; class Alphaproteobacteria; order Hyphomicrobiales; family Nitrobacteraceae; genus Rhodopseudomonas; species Rhodopseudomonas sp. NSM. The sequence goes on from NZ_JBQTCH010000004.1 coordinate 315,090, forward strand.
GATCGCGATGTTGCGCGACTTGCAGGCCAGCACCCGATCGAATCGCAATGCCGCGATCAGCCGGCCGGGGACTGGCGCACCCGACAGCGTCTGCTCCCAGTCGAGCCGGTGCAGCCCGACCACCAGCCGTTTCTCGGCCTGGCGCCAGACGATGTCGCCGGTTTCGACGCTGGCATCCTGGACGTGCGCCGAGATCACGGCGAGATCGTCGGGATCCAGAGCGAGCAGCTTCAACTGGCCCAAGGCAGCCCCCGCGGCATGGTTCATCCGCTGATGCGCTCGATGCTGGCGCCGCAGGCGGAGAGCTTCTCCTCGAGCCGCTCAAAGCCGCGGTCGAGATGATAGATCCGGTTCACCATGGTCTCGCCTTCGGCGGCGAGCGCCGCGATCACCAGCGACACCGAGGCGCGCAGATCGGTCGCCATCACCGGTGCGCCGCGCAGCCGGGCGACGCCGTCGATGGTCGCGGTCTCGCCGTCGAGCTGGATGCGGGCGCCGAATCGCGCCAGCTCCTGAACGTGCATGAAGCGGTTTTCGAAGATCGTTTCGGTGATGTGCGAGGCGCCCTTGGCGCGCGTCATCAGGGCCATCAATTGCGCCTGCAGATCGGTCGGGAAGCCGGGAAACGGCGCGGTGGAGACCGTGACCGGGCTGATGCCGGCACCGTTGCGCGCGACCCTGATGCCGTCATTGTTGACCGTGATGGTGGCGCCGGCCTCCGTCAGCACATCGAGCGCCGACTGCAGCAGCTCGGGCCGGGCGCCGGAGAGTTGCACCTCGCCGCCGGTCATCGCCACCGCCATCGCATAGGTGCCGGTCTCGATCCGGTCGGGCAATACGGTGTGGCGCGCGCCGTGGAGCTTGGCCACGCCCTCGATCAGGATGCGGGGCGTGCCGGCGCCGGTGATTTTCGCGCCCATCTTGTTGAGGCAGTCGGCGACATCGGTGATCTCCGGCTCGCAGGCCGCATTGGCGATGATCGTCGTTCCCCGTGCGAGCGTCGCCGCCATCAGCGCGACATGGGTGCCGCTGACAGTCACCTTGGGGAATTCGATGGTCGCCCCCTTCAGGCCGCCGGGCGCCTTGGCGACGACATAGCCGGCGTCGATCGACAGCTCGGCGCCGAGCTTTTCCAGCGCCATGATCAACAGATCGACCGGCCGCGTGCCGATGGCGCAGCCGCCGGGCAGCGACACCTTGGCCTCGTGCATCCGGGCCAGTAGCGGCGCGATCACCCAGAAGCTCGCGCGCATCTTCGACACCAGCTCATAGGGCGCGGTGGTGTCGATGATGTTCTTCGCGGAGATATGCAGGGTCTGGCCCTGATATTCATGGTCGCCGGGCCGTTTGCCGGCAGCCATGATGTCGACGCCGTGGTTACCGAGAATCCGCTGCAACTGGGCGACGTCGGCGAGGCGCGGCACATTGTCCAGGATCAGCGTTTCATCGGTCAGCATCGCGGCGATCATCAACGGCAACGCCGCGTTCTTGGCGCCCGAGATCGGGATGGTGCCGTGCAGCTTGTTGCCGCCGATAATCCGAATGCGATCCATACCGATTCCCGCTGTTTGCCGTGGAGTTATACGGCAGGAGCGCCGCTGATGGCAAAAGCGTGGCGTTTGAGGCGATTTCATGAGCGGCGGCTGCGATCAGCCGCAATCGCCCATGAATCAACGGACGGTCAGCCACCCGTTGATTCTCTGGTCGACGGTGCGCTGCTCTACCAGCGGTCGCCGTAGGTCCTGAAATCCCGCCGCCTCGGCTCGCGGAAGGAGACGCGCGGATTGACGTTACAATCCGCCAACCGGCCGGACGCCGCCGCCATGCACTGCCGGTAAGACGCATAGTTGCAATCGCCAGGATAGCCGTATCCCGGCGACGTCAGGCAATAGGCGTAATCGCGAGCTTCGGCCGGGGCAGCGGCAAACAGGCCGCCTGCGACGATCACCGACGCCAGCGCGGCCCCCCGCGACCGGGAGCCCAGGTGCTTCAAACTGTGTTTCATCTGTTTTTCTCCGTGATTGTCGACAAACCCGGCGGCCTCGCCCGCGTTCCTCGGCACACCCTCTACGCGGTCATATGTCACTGCGGCCCGCCCGACGCCAGCCTCAGACCGATGACGTGCAGTTCCTTCGGAACGGAGCACCATTCGTACCGTTGATCAAGCTCTGCACTGACAATACGAAAACCGATCAATGGAGGTTACATGAAGTCCCGAATGTCCAAGATTACCGGTATCGCCGCCGCCGCCCTGCTGGCCACGACGCTTGCTGCGGCGGCTCAGGGCCAGACCGATTCGCGCGGCAACGCGATGGGCTCGAAGAATGTCGGCAGCGGCCAGCCCAGCACCATGGCGCCTGCGGCGAAGGGCACGATGGCCCCGGGGGCGACAACGGGGATGAGCGGCAAAGGCATGAACGGCGCCAATCACCCGACCCCGTCGTCCACCCAGGGTGACGTCGGCCCGCGCGGCAACAACAACGGGACGCAGACCGGAACCGGGCGCTGATCAGCGATCCCGTACCGCTCTGGACAGTCCAGATCGACCACAACGGCCCCGGCATCTCGCCGGGGCTTTTGTTTGGAGGCTCGAGGCGCGGACTTCGGGCACAGGGAGGTGACGGTTCGTCCGAATCTCAGGCGAAGCGCTGGGCCGGATGGCCGCGGCGCAGCCCGGCAATGATAGCGACGACGAAGATCAGCAAGGCGATCACCTGCGCCGCCAGAAATGGCGGTTCGTTCTGGTTCGGCGCGATGTCGCGCAGCGGGCCGATCTTCTGGAATATCTGAACGATCAGCACGAAGACGTTGAGATACAGCGACAGCATGGCGGTGACGACGTAGACCGCACGCCATCGCCCGCCGAGACGAAAGCCGTAATACGCGATCACGGCGGCGGCGAGCAGCACCAGCGAGATGATCCCGACGATGTGCGACGGCAACAGCTGAAAGAACGGGAACAGAAACCCCGTCACGCTGGTGAGGATGGTCGTCACGAGAAACAGCGCCGTCCAACCTGGCAAGAATCTGAACCTGAGCAGCCCGGCCATCGCAACAAACCCGGCGACAATCGCGATCAGACTGATGACCGTGTGAACGAGGGTGAACGTCGCCAGACTCATCCCGAGGACCATGGCGCACTCCTGCGACTGCCTGTCACTCCTATAGCATGATCGACATCATCTTTCCAGAACTTGTTATCAGCCGCCACTGCCTCGATCGGCGGCACCGTGCCGTCGGCGCAGGCAGCGGTGATAACTACTTCACCGGCTGTAGTGAATCCGCAAGGAAGCCGTGCAGCGCGGCGACCACCTGCGCGCCCTCGCCGATCGCGCCGCCGACCCGCTTGACCGACCCCGAGCGCACGTCGCCGACCGCGAACACGCCCGGCACCGACGTTTCGAGCGCTTGTGCCGGCCGCTGGCGGAGATCCCCGGAAGCTGCGCCGGTGATCACGAAGCCGGCGCGGTCGAGTGTGATGCCGCAGCCGTCGAGCCAGCCGGTGGCCGGGTCGGCGCCGACGAACAAGAACAGATTGCGGACATCCATCGTCGCGTCTTCACCGGAGAGGCGGCTGCGCAATGTGACCCGCTCCAGACCGCCATCGGAACATCCGTCCACGGAGACCACTTCGGTGTTGAAAACCAACTCGATATTCGCCGTCGATTCGATCCGTTCGATCAGGTAGCGGGACATGCTGGAAGCGAGGCCGCCGCCGCGGATCACCATATGGACGCGCGCCGCATGCGTCGACAGATACACCGCGGCCTGCCCGGCGCTGTTGCCGCCGCCGACCAAAATCACCTCCTGATTCTTGCACAGCCGCGCCTCGATCGGTGACGCCCAATAGTACACCCCGCGGCCATCGAACGCGGCGAGATTGGCAATTTCGGGACGGCGATAGCGCGCGCCGCTGGCGACGACGATCGCACGGGCGCGCAGCGCTGCGCCGTCGTCGAGCGTCAGCGCGAAGGTGCCGTCGTCACTGCCGCATTCGAGCGTCTTGACCTCGACCGGGATCATGATGTCGGCGCCGAACTTCTGGGCCTGGTTGAAGGCGCGCGCGGTCAGCGCGTGGCCGGAAATGCCGGTCGGGAATCCGAGATAGTTCTCGATCCGGGCGCTGGCGCCGGCCTGTCCGCCGAACGCGCGCTGATCGCAGACCGCGACCGACAGGCCCTCCGACGCCGCATACACCGCGGTCGACAAGCCCGCGGGGCCGGAGCCGACGATGGCGACGTCGTAGACCTTGCCGGGGTCGAGCTTGCCGATCATGCCCATTGCGCGGGCGAGTTCGGCCTCCCTCGGATTCCGCAGCACCGTTCCGTCGGACGCCACGACCAGAGGCAGATCGTCGGGGCCCGGCGAAAAGCGCGTCACCAGATCGGCAGCGTCGCGATCCGTCGCGGGGTCGAGCAGATGGAACGGCCAGCCGTTGCGGGTCAGGAAGCCCATCAGCCGGACGGCATCGGACGACATCGCGGAACCGATCAGCACCGGCCCGCCGACGCCGCCCTGGATCAGGTTGACGCGGCGCAGGATCAGCGCCCGCATGATGCGCTCGCCGAGATCCGCCTCGGCGACCAACAGCGCCCGCAGCCGCTCCGGCGGAATCAGCAGACATTCGACGTCACCATCGGCGCGGCCATCGACCAGGGAGACGCGGCCGGCCAACTGGCTGATTTCGGCGAGAAATTGTCCCGGTCCCTGCTCGACGATCGGGGTGACATGGCCGAGCCCGTCGCGCTGGGTGACGGCGACATGGCCCGCCAGAACCACGAACATGCCCGGGCCGATCTTGCCGGTTTCGAACAGCATCTCGCCATCGGCGAACCGCCGGATCTGGCCGAAGCGACGGATCCGCTCGATCTCGGCCGACGTCAGCACCGGAAACGTCTGGTCGTAGCGCGGATAGACCCGCTCCACGCCCTCGAGGTCCGCCCCGTCAATCTCATCGCCGGTCATCGATGTCGTCCTTCGGCCTGCAATGCTGTCGCATCAGGTCGCGTCATCTGCTTTCCCGATCGCGATGTCTTGAACGAATCCGGCGTCATCGCCCGAGTCCTTCGTCTGGTCTGCCCGGCCGCGCGCCTGCAGCTTGCGACGCTTCAAATTCTCGCGCAACGCATCCCGCAGTCGCGCCTGACGGGTGGTGGCCCCCTGCAGCGGTCGGATAGGCGTATCGTTCATGGCGTGCTTTGCTCGAGACCTTCGGCGACCGTCGCCTCGATCATTGTTTGGTCGCTGATCTGCATTTGAATCATCGATTTCGGAGAGATGGAATGTCCGATCACACATATGCGCTGGCGGCAGCGTCGCAACGCACCATCGCGGGCTGGCACCAGGCTCTGCCAACCGGCGACGCGGACGCTTTGCGGAAACTGCTGTCCGAACAGGTGACGTTTCATTCGCCCGCAGTGCAGTCGCCGATCCAGGGCCGCGACGCATCCTTGCTGGTTGTGGTCGCGGTCGCCAGCGTGCTCGATAATTTACGCTATCGACGAACATTCGTCGCAGGACCTTGCGAGGCTGCGCTCGAATTCAGCGCCGATATCGGACAATTGCACCTCACCGGCATCGATCTGATGCGTCTTGGCGAGGACGGGCTGATCGAGGAGTTCGAGGTGATGATACGGCCGCTGAAAGCGCTGTCGGCAGTCGCCGAGGCGGTCGGGAGCCGGATCGGACCGCGACTGCTGGAAATGAAGCTCAAACCAGACCCGGGCTAAAGTCGCATCCCGTCAAAGCGCTGCCGCCCTGGCGGCATCCCTTTGTTATCCATCGCGCTTTGCAGAACGGCGCATTCCGGACGACCGTTGCTTTTTCACCGCCCTGAACGCGCGGCACGCTTGCGCCCGCGGATGCCCTGTGGCAAGGATCGGCCCGTCGCACGGGGCCGTCGAGGCTGATTCCCGCAGCGGCTTATGCTGCCGTAGCTCAGTGGTAGAGCACTCCCTTGGTAAGGGAGAGGTCGTGAGTTCGATCCTCCCCGGCAGCACCAGCGCATTGGCGCTTCTAGGCCACCGATCTAATTGACGATTAAGCGCTTTTTCTGCGGGGGCGGCGTTCTTCGACAGCCGGCACGGTTCGCTTTGCCGAACAGGGCATGACCTCCTGGTCGAACATCGCGTCCGCGGCGCGGTTCGACTGCGAGACGATGCAAAACTGTTCGACGTTTGTTCGCAACCGATGATCCGGCCGCTATCGATCCCCCTGGCGGCGGGTGACCGCCGGCATCTCTCCTCCAGACGAAAGGCCCGGCGTCACCGCCACTGCTTCTCCTCGGCTGACCATGCCCAGCCCGGCAGCTTGCCGGGTTTGCTGAATGCGGTCACGACATTCCCGAGCAGGCGCGACACGTTGTTGTCGAAGTTCTGGTAGGGCAGCGACTGGCTGAAGGCGATCGACCCCGTCGAGAACACCGCGCCGTCATTCGGGGCGGTGAAGTACACCATGTCGGCGCGCACGCGATAATCGTGCGATCCCGACAGGCCGGGATAGGGATAGAGCACTTCCTCGACCACGGTCTGGTAGTTGTCGCTATGTCCGCCGGACGATGCGACGATCAGCGAATGCGGCGGCGTGCCGAGCGTCAGATCGTAGCGGTCGATCTCGATGCCGCCGGCGGCGCCCTGCGCCAGACCGAAATCGCCGATGATTTCGCCCTCGATGCCGTCCATGATCCATGACACACGGCGGTGCCAGCTGTCCGGCATCCGCCGGAACGGCCGCGCCGAATCGAAACCTTCCGAGATGAAGCCGACGCCGAAGATCTTCTGCGGCGGCCGCCCCAGATCCTTCCACAGGCCGCTCTTCTGGCCGGTCGTCGCCAGATAGTACTCGCCGGGGCGGGCCTGCCACGCACGCATGCCGGAATTCAGCTTCCGCACTTCCATGCACCACGGATCGTCGCTGTGGTAGCCCACGTTCCAATAGAAACCGTTGCCGCCGAGATAGATGAAACGGCCACCCGCCGCGATGTAGTCCTCGGTCGCGTCAAGCATCGCTTCGGAGGTGTATTCCGGATGCGTGCCGCTCAGCACGACATTGTAAGGCTTCAGCGCATCGACGCCCTCGCGGTGAAGATCCTCGTCGGTCGTGATCTCGTAGTCGTAGCCCATGTGTTCGAGCCAGGCGATGATCGACAGATCGGCGGGGAACTGCCAGGTCACGCCCATCGACGACATCCGCGCCTTCGGCCGCATGTTCAGGATCGGTCGGCGATAGGTGCTGTAGCAGACCCCGGCGCCATCGGCGTGATGATCATACAGCGACAGGCCGAATTCGGCGGTCTGGTACAATTCGATGTCGACCTCGGAAAGGATCGGCGACTGCCCCGCCAGCGGCTGCATGATCTCCGCGTCGAAGCTCAGATGCTCGTTGGCATAGGCCAGGTAGCTGCCCGTCGGCACCAGGAACAGGATGGGCGCTTTCGGCGTCACCGGCCGGACGAAGAACACGACGTATTCCTCGCGCATCCCCTTGGCGTCGCCGGTGCGCAAGCGGAAGGCGTAGGCGCCGCTGCGTAGATCAGGAAGCTTGATCGACCGCGTCAGTTCCCACTTGCAGTCGATGATAGCGTCGTCGTGAAACTCGATGCCGCCATATTGCTCCGGCGCCAGCCGGAAGCAGTCGTCGCGGCCCTGCCAGTTGAACCCGGTCTGGGCGCGGACGGGGCGATTATATCCGATCGCATGCAGGCCATACGGCCCGCCATCGATCACCTGATCTCCGATGCCGTTCGCGGTGTAGCCCTGCGTGGTGTCCCAGAACGCCACCAAACCGTTCTGCGGCGGGGCCCCGTTGTCGCGATAGCGGTCGAGTTCCTCCCGCGTCAGCACGCGATCGAACACCGACGGCCGGTCGAGCTTGCCGTTCAGACACTGGGTGACGAAATCGCCGCGTAGCGTGTGGTGATCGCGCGCGCCGGCGAGCAGAAACGGCAGGTCCGGCGGGTTGACCGGCCGGAAGCGCAGCGTCTCGCGCACATGCGAGCGGAAATCGACGTTGGCGACCTTGCTCAGCAGCGAATTGTAGCGGGTCGACACGCCTTCCTGATACAGCGTCGCGACGCCGGTGGTCGCGTCGAACGTCGCCGCCACGAAGTACCAATTGTCCTTCAACACCGGCACTTCAGCGTCGAGATAATCGACCTCGTGGCCGTCGCCGAAGCCGAATTCGAGGAAGCCGTCGGGATTGAGCCACAGGCCGTAGCCGCGATTGCCGAAGGCGTCCCATCGCCCCAGCAGGCACTGGCGACGGCCGCCGCCCGGGCTGTTGGCATTGACGAAAGTGCAGAGACTGAAGCTGCCGTCCAGCGCGAGGCGTCGCTCCGGATCAGCCACTGTGAGATACGAGCCGACCTGGGTGAACTGCTTGCGGACGCGCCACACCCCGTTGGCCTCGCAGGCGATCTCATCCTCGCGATAGCCGGGGCCGGCCGGATGCGCGTCGCCGTGGATCAGGCGCACCAGTTGCGCATCGACCACGTCGGTGCCGTCGGCGTGAACGTAGAACGAGATATCATCGCCTGGCTTGACCGATATCTTGTCGGCGTATCCGAATATTTTCTTCTCGGCCATGGTGTACGGCTTCTCCGGCGACTGAACTAAATGGCATCAAGTTTCGAGCAGATCCTGCACGCGACGCAGGAACAGCGCGTGATAGGCCTCGTCCGGCGTCTCGTAGTTGCGGTCCTCGACCATCCGCGGCGCGGTGCCGCGATGACCCGACAACGCGACGATGCGATAGGCCTTGAATTCCTCCAGCACCATGATCGCGTATTTGTCGATCTGGCCCTGGCGGCGGAAGTAGATCAGGAGCCGCTCCAGCGCTTCGCTGTGCTGCCCGAGCGGCTTGGATTTGTGTTCGGCAATCACCGCGTCCGACACCAGGCGCTTCAGGAAATCGCGCTGCATCTTGTCGAAGCGGCGGAAATAGACCTGGTCCTTGTCTTCCATTTCGGTTGCTTCTTCCGGCAACATCTCGCCACCTTTCTCCGCTCGGGTTGACCGTCGCTCGCTCTTCTTCTTGTCGCGCCAGGCCCGGAACTGCGCCTTGATTCCGAACAGGCCGCCGCGCAGGAACAGCACGACGCCGAGCATGATCGCGCCGATCAGCACGAAGCGCAGCGGGCCGAGTTCGATCAGCACGCGGTCGATGAAGACGACGATCAGCGTTCCCGCCACCGCGCCCTCGGCGCGGCCGATGCCGCCGATCACCAGCATCGCCAGCGACAGCAGCAGCGTGTCGAACGAGAACAGATTGGGCGACGCGCCGCCGAAATGGACGGCGTAGAAGCCGCCGATGAAGCCGAGTGCCGCCGACGAGATCAGGAACACCATGATGCGCGCGCGGATGAAATCGACGCCGCAGGCCTGCGCGAAGCCTTCCTTCTTCTCCTGCGCCATCCGCAGCAGCCGCCCGAGCCTCTTGCCGTCGACGAAGCGGTAGAGCGCCAGCGCGAGGATCATCACGAACAGCGCGACGTAGTATCCCAGCAACAGCCGGTTGGATTGCGACAGCCATGCCGGCAGATAGCTCGGCGCCCCGTACAGCCCGCCGGTCGCCGAGCCGAACTGGCGCGACTGCACCACATAGACGCGGCACAGTTCGACGACGCCGAGCGTCAGCAGCGCGTAGTAGAAGCCGTCCAACCGCATCGCCGGCAGCGCGATCAGGACGCCGAACGCCAGCCCGATCAGCATCCCCGCGAACGGCAGCACCCACCACGGCAGCCCCAGCGTGATCGCCATATAGGTCGTGCCATAAGCCGCCGCCCCGACCACCGCGTAGGTCGCGAGCGAAAAGATGCCCGCGGTTCCCACCACCAGCATCCAGCACAGGTTGATGGCCGCGTAGATCGCGAACACCGACGCCGCCGACATCGCCGTGTTCCAGAGATTTCCGGGCACGAACAGCGGCATGACGATGAACGCCGCGATCGCCAGCATCCACCAGATCGGCCGCTTGTCGACGATGGTCTTCTCGCGACGCATCGTCTTCGGATTGTATTCGCCCTGGATATTCAGAACGCGCCGGCGCGTCGGCCAGTACCGCGTCCGCGTCCACAGCGCGCCGCCGTGGCCCGGCCATTTGTAGTAATAACGAAGCCGGCCGACCGGATACATCTTCGGCCGGAATCGCGTGGTCTCGTCCCACGTCACCTGATGCGACAGATACGGGTTGGTGACGACCTCGCGCGCCGGGGTTTCCGGATGCTGGGAGTCGGTCGGGTCGATCCAGATCGGAGCTGTGGTGTCGACCATCTTATGCCTCGCGCGCCTTGTCGAGAATGCCGGCGATGCCGCGCGGACGGATCAGCAGAACGATGATGATGAGCAGGAACTGCGTGATCAGGACGTACTGGCCGCCGAGGAAGGTCGCCGTCAGCGACTCGTTCACGCCGAGCATGATCGCGCCGATGATCGCGCCCGGAATGCTGCCGAGACCGCCGACCAGCGCGATGCTCAGCCCCTTGATCATCGGCGTGATGCCGCTGAACGGCGCCACGTAATAGGTCTGCGCCAGCAGCACCGAGGCGAGGCCGGCAAGCGAGCCGGTCAGCGCCATCACATAGATGCTGGTCCGGCGCACGCCGATGCCGACGATCGAGGCCGCGTGCGGGTTCATCATCATGGCGCGGATCTCGAGGCCGCGGCGGCTCGACCGCATCCACATCAGGATCAGCGTCAGCAGCAGGATCGCCGACAGCGTCGCGCCGAGCTTGTCCGAGGTCACGATGATGCCGAAGATGTCGGCGTTCCAGTTGCCGAACAGCCGCGGCAATGATTTCGCCCGCGGCCCGAAGCACCACAGCAGGATCTGGTTGCCGACCAGGCTGATCGCCAGCGTCGCAATCAGCGCGCGCAGCGGAAAATTCGGCTTGTCGTGGATCGGAATGAACGCGAGCAGGCAGACGATCAGCCCGCCGAGCGCGCCGGTCAGGATGCCCGCGGCCAGCACGACCGCCGGAAACGGGCTGATATAGACGCTCGCCATCCACGCGCCATAGCCGGACAGCGCGAAGATGAAACCGTATGCCATGTTGACGAGGCCGAGGCTCGACCAGGTGACGGAGATGCCGATCGCCAGCGTGCCGTAGATGCAGGCCAGCGTGATCGCATTGGTGACGATGTAACCCCAGTTCATCCGGCGCGCTCCGTCGACATGGACTTCGACGCCGACGCTTCGCCCTTCAGCTTGCCGGCGTGCATCCCGATGATGCGATCGACGCTGCCTTCGAGCAGCGCGACGTTCTGCTCCGCGATCACCATCGCCGAGCCGCCGAGTTCGACCGCCATCAGCGCAGCCACCACCGATCGTCCGATCTTCGGCGCGAGACCAAGCGACGGCTCGTCGACCAGAAACAACTCGGCGTCGGACATCAGGCCACGGCCGATCGACACCATCCGCCGCTCACCGCCGGACAGGCGGCCCACCGGAATCTTCATCAGCTTCTCCAGCGGCGGGAAGATCTGCAGAATCCTCTTTTTGCGGATGCCGCGCTCGGCCCAGGCGCGCTTGGTGAAGGCGCCGCTGTCGAGATGCTCCTCGACCGTCAGCCCGTGAAAGATCTCGTCGCCCTGCGGAATCAGCGCCAGTCCACGCCGCACGATCAGGTGCGTGTATCGACCCGGTCCCTGGCTGCGGGTGCGGCCGACCTCATAGCCGTTGAGCTTGATCGATCCGCGCTGCCAGCCGGTCAGTCCCGCGATCGCCTGAAACAGCGTCGACTTGCCATGGCCGTTGAGCCCGACCAGCCCGATCCGCTCGCCCGCGAACACGGTGAGATCGAGGTCGTGAATCACACGCATCGGCCCCCAGCCGGCGGATAGTCCCTGGACGTCGAGCACCGCGGGACGCACCGCGCCTGTTTCGGAGACGCTCATCAATGCAGCCCCCCGCCGGCGTCGGTCTCGAAATACGCAGCCTTGACGCGCGGGTTGAGCAGAATTTCGGCAAGCGATCCTTCGGCGATGGTCTCGCCGGCATCCATCACCAGCACGCGATCGGCGATCGTATCCAATAGCTCCATCCGGTGCTCGATCAGCACGATCGCGATGTTCAGCTCCTTGGCGAGCACCCGCATGATATCGTCGAGCTCGTCGATCTCGGAATTGATCAATCCCGCGGCCGGCTCGTCCATCAGCAGCACCGAGGGCCGCCGCATCAGCAGGCAGGCGATCAGCAACTTGCGGCGGTTCAGCGTGTCGAGCCGGTCCGCCATCATCGCGCCCGGGATGCGGAAGCCGACGAGCCCCGCGCCCCATTCGGAATCGTCGGGGGTCAGATACGGCCGGTAGGCCTGCCGCGCGGCTTTGAGCACCTGCGCGACGGTCATGTCCTCCGGCACGATCGGGGTCTGATAGGTGCGGCCGATGCCGAGACGCGCCCGCCGGTGCAGCGGGAGCGCGGTGATGTCGCGCCCGTCATAGGTGACCTTGCCGCTCTTCGGCGAGATCCGCCCCGACAGCACCTCGAACAGGCTGGTCTTGCCGGCGCCGTTCGGCCCAATGATCCCCATCACCTCGCCCGGCTTCACTTCGAGCGAAATTCCGCGAAGGATCGAACGTCCGCCGAGATCGAGACCGATCTGATCGCAGGAGAAGATCGCGGAGGTGGTCATCGTGAACGATCCGACGTCACCACCACGGCGCCTTCTGCAGCTTGTTTTCGGTCAGCACGTCCGGATAGATGATCTTGTGCTCGTTGTTCTGAACCTGGAAGAACAGCTGGGCCATGCCCTTTTCGAGGTCAGCGGCTCCGATCGCATCTCCCGTGTCCGGATAGTGCGCACACTCCTGATAGGGATTGTCCATGCTCATGAAACCGCAGACGCCGCGATAGGGGTTCTTGCGGATCCAGTCGCTGACACCCTTGAAGTTGGACGGATCGCCCACCGCTTCCCACGCCGCCTTGAGATAATACGTCGTGTCGTAGCCGTTGCCGGTGTAGCAAAGCCCCATGATGCCGGGGAAACGCTTCTTGTATTTGGCGCGGAACGCCTTGCCCTTTTCGTCGGCATAGACGCCGAGCACGGTGCTCCAGACGAAGCCTTCAGCGGCGGGCCCGGACAATTCGAGGAACTCGGGCTGCGACGGTCCGTATTGCAGATAGACGAGTGCGCCCTTCAACGGATCGGCGCTGTACTGCTTGACGAAGGCCGCGTATTCGGCGGCGACCCAGTGATCGATCATCACGGCGCCGGCGCCGATCTTCTTGATTTCCTGAATGACCGTGCCCCAGTCCTGCACCGGATACTGGATGTCGGTAATGCCCGCGAGCTTGAATTCGCTCTTCGGCAGCGACGCCTGCAGCGCCTTGGAAATCGTCTGGTTGTAGGCGATCTGTTCCTGGACGATGTGGACGCCGTTGTTCAACGGCTTCCAGCCCCCCTGCTCCTTCATCGCCTTCAGAAACACCGGGAACGTATGCCCGTAATGCACTTCAGACGGATCGGTCTGGAAGATGTGCGCATATTTGTCGGGCTGCTTTGCAACCAGCTCGGTCATGTTGCGCTGGGTCAGGCCCCACAGGAACGGCGCCTTGTAACGCGCCGACACATCCGCCACCGGGACCGGCGTGAAAACGAAGGCGCAGGACATCGCATGCACCTTGGCGTCGATCAGCTTGTTGATCGCGACCTGCCCGCTTTCGGGGGACAGCGGGTCGATATCGACCACGACCGGCTTGATCTGGCGCCCGAGGACGCCGCCGGCGGCGTTGATTTCCTCGAGGGCCAGCGTTGTTCCGTTGAGATAGTCCTGATGGTCCGCCACGCCCGCCTGAGCAGTCTGGGCGGTCGGAACGCCGAGCAGGATCGGGTCGGCTGATGCTGCACGCGTCACGCCGGACACGAAGGGAGCAGGAAAAGCGGCAGCAGCCGTGCCGGCTGACGCAAGGTGAAGCAACTTTCGACGTGAGACCTTGCTGACCATCAGACCTCTCCCTGGCGAGCGTCACGCGAACGCCCTGTTTCCGACCGGGACATCCTAGGTAACTGATCAAATTTTGGTCTTTCACTGCAAAGCACTGTCTCTACAATCCCAGCGCACTGCTAACCGCCCCAGCGCTTCGCGACCGCTGACTGCACGGCACGCTTCTTGCGTTTGCTGCATCTGTTCCGGGAGATCCTGCTCAATCGAGGTCGTCGCGATGACTCGAAGGAATCACTACTCCACCGGCGCGCTGTCCGGATCGGAGAGCATTGCCGCATGGCGCCAGGCCATGGCGGAGGTGTACTACCGCCTCGATATTCAGGCCCGCCACGACGATCGCGTAGTCGGCGAACTGACCGATGTCCAGTTCGGCTCGATGGGTCTTTCGAACTTCAAGGCCGATGCGCAGCGCGTGATCCGGCGAAAGGAATCGGCGAAGATCGACGGGTCTGAAGACTTCGTCTTCCTGTTTCCCACCCGAAGGGGGCTGCAGTTCGAACAACGCGGACGTTCCGGACTGGCGATGCCGGGCGGCGTGTTTCTTCTCAACTCTGCCGAAAATTACGTCATCGACGTTCCCGACGGCTCCGAGAACATCACCATCAAGATCGACCGTCGCCTGCTGGTCGACCGGGTCAAAGGCATCGATGGGCTGTGCGCATCGATGAACATTGCAAACCCGCAACTCGTGCCGGTTGTAACCACGCTCGGCGCGCAACTGCTCAACCTGCCGCCGGGCGAACATGCCGACCGGCTGCAGCAATCGGTGATCGATCTGATCTGCCTGATGCTGGACCTGCGGGAATCGCCACAGGACAAGTCTTTCATCCGACAGACGCTCGCCTCCTCGCTCTACAACCGGATCGTCAGCTATCTCGAACGAAACCTTCAGGACCGCGACCTGTCGCCCGATCAGGCGGCGCGCGAGCACAAGATCTCGGTCCGCTACCTCCACAAGATCTTTCATTCTCACGGGACGTCGTTCGGCCAGCGGCTGCTCGAGGTCCGATTGCAGCGTGCCCACGGGCTCATCTCGAAACATGGCCGGACCGGCAACATCAACCTCGGCCAGGTCGCCTACGAATGCGGCTTCACCAGCCAATCCTACTTCTCGACCTGCTACCGAAGGCGGTTCGGCGTCACGCCGCGCCAGACCGGGCGATCGGATTCGGATTCAGGACAGATGCGCCAGCCCGCCTTGATCGACGCGATGCAGGGCGGAGACCGATGACGTAACCCCCTCGCGGCCGAACTCGTCACGACGGAAACGTGTGGCGCGCGCCGATCGGATAGTCTGATCCTGGTTCCGCGCGAGCGCGGCGCGGTTCCTAACCACGTCGGCTTCCGCCGCCTGTAGGAAGCAGGACGATCTCGGCTCGAAATCCCCGGCGATCGGGGCGATTGCCGGTCTGCAGATCGGCGCCGGTGCGATCCAGCGCCAGCGCCGCGATGGTCAGGCCGAGGCCGCTGCCGATCGCCGACTTGTTGCGACCGCGGAAGAACCGCTGGCCGAGTTTCGGCAACTCGTCCTCCGGCACGCCGGGGCCGGTGTCCTCGATCACGATCGATCGCGGCGATGCGCCGGCGCGCCACCGCACCTCGCCGCCGCCCGGCATGTGCTGGATCGCATTCTCCTGCAGATTGCGGATCGCGAGCTCGAGACACTCGCGATTGCCGCTCCACGTTACGCCGGCAAGGTCGTCGTCGATCACGACGGTGACGCCGTCGGGTCGCGGCGTCATCCGCGCCACGTCGTCGATCAGCGACCGGATCGCGACGCTGCCGTGATCGTCGGTCTCCGCCTGTGCGTCGAGCCGCGCCAGCGTCAGCAACTGGCGCACCAGCCGCGTCGCGCGATCGACCGCCACCAGAATCTGCTGCAGCGCCGCCCGCGCGACAGCCGGATCGGTGGTCGCCAATGCGACCTGCGCCTGGGTCTTGAGCCCGGTGAGCGGACTGCGCAGCTCGTGCGCCGCGAACGCTGTGATCTCGCGCTCATGACGCCGCGCCAGCGCGACCTTGTCGAACAGGGTGTTGAGCGCGTCGGCGAGCGGCATCACTTCGGAGGGCGTGCGGCTGGCATCGACCGGGCGCATGTCGTCGGCGTCGCGGCCGACCAGATCGGAGGCGATCACCTGCAGCGGCCGCAGTCCGCGGCCGACGCTGATCCAGATCAGCAGGCCGAGCAGTGGCGCGATCAGCAATGCCGGCCACAGCAGCCCCTTGACCAGATCGGCGACCAGCCGGTCGCGCAGCCCGAGCCGGTCGCCGACCAGCACGCGAAAGCCTCTGGCGGCATCCTCCGTCGCATAGACCCGCCAGGTTTCGCCGTCGATCTGCCGATCGGAAAATCCCGCGCCCTGATCGCTGAGACTCCGATCCGGCGCTCCGCTCGACCGCGCGATCAGCCGGCCCTGCACCGACCACACCTGGCAGGACAGTTGCCGCTCGTAATTGCCGGGCGTCGCCGGCGCCGACGCAACATCCGGCAGCGCCTCGGGGACGCGGCCCTCCATATTGCCGACCAGCGAGACGACCATGCGGGCCGCCTCCTGCAGCCGCGCATCGAGCACGTGCTCCAGCTCGCGCTGGCTGCTCGTGTAGATCCACGTCACCGCGGCGATCCAGACGATGCCGGTGGCGCCGAACAGCACCAGGAACAGGCGAAGACGCAACGATCCGATCATAGCGGTCTCATCCGATAACCGACGCCGCGCACGGTCTCGATCGCGGCGCGCCCGAGCTTGGCGCGGAGATTGTGGACGTGGACTTCGACGGCGTTGCTTTCGACCTCGTCGCCCCAGCCGTACAGCCGCTCCTCGAGTTCGCCGCGCGAGCGCAGCACGCCGGGCCGCTCCATCAGCGCGTGCAGCACCGCGAATTCGCGGCGCGACAGCGGCACCGGCGCGCCGTCCAGCGTCGCATTGTTGTCGGCGGGAAACAGCCGGATCGCGCCGTGTTCGAGGCAGGTCGCGGCGCGGCCGTCGCGGCGGCGGATGATCGCGCGCAGCCGCGCGCCGAGTTCGTCGAGATCGAACGGCTTGCCGAGATAATCGTCGGCGCCGGAGTCGAGCCCCGCGATCCGGTCGCCGACCTCGTCGAGCGCGGTCAGCAGCAGCACCGGCGTGGTGTCGCCGCCGGCGCGCAGCTTGCGCAGCAGATCGATGCCGCTGCCGTCGGGCAGCATGACGTCGAGCACGACGGCCGAGAACGTGTTGGCGGCCAGCGCGGCCGCCGCATCCTCGCAATTCGCGACGCAATCGATGCTCGCACCGGCCAGCGTCAGCCCGGCGCGGATGCCATCTGCGATCATCGCATCGTCTTCGACCACCAGAATTCTCATCGCAAGCCGATCTCCACGCCCCTGCTCTCGGCCGCGCGCCTTAAGGCTGGCTTAAGCTGGGCGACGACACTGCCGCTATTCCATCCAGGCCCCGGGGAACCATGGCAGTCCGACTCTTCCGCATGCTCATCCTGCTCGTCGCGATCGCAGCGGGAGGCGGCACGGCGCATGCCGCCGGTCCGGCCAAAACCGCACCGTTCCAGTTCGGCGTCCAGCCCGGCGCCGACGGCGTCGACCTGACCTGGCGGATCGCCCCGGGCGACTATCTCTACCGCGACAAGATCGTCGTCACCACCGCCGACGGCGCCCGCGTCGCGCTGCGGACGCCGGCCGGCGAGGTCAAGGACGATCCGAATTTCGGCATGACCGAGGTCTATCACCACAGCCTGACCGCGACGATTCCGGCCAATGCGGTGAACGGCGCGAGCCGGCTGACGGTGAGCTATCAGGGCTGCGCCGAGCGCGGCATCTGCTATCCGCCGGTGACGGCGAGCGTGGATCTCGGCACCTATCAGGTGTCGGTCGGCGGCGGCGCGACGCCGAGCGCGAGCCCGGCCTGGCCCTCGGACATGCCGGCGCTGCCGGACCTCGCTGAGCCTGCGGAGACGCCCGCGCCCTTCGCGGCTTCGGTGCTGCCGTCGATGACGCAAGGCTGGCTGCCGCTGCTGCTGGCGTTCGCCGGTTTCGGGCTGCTGCTCGCCTTCACGCCCTGCGTGCTGCCGATGGTGCCGATCGTCGCCGGCATGCTGACGCGGTCCGGCCCCGACATCTCGCCGGCGCGCGGCTTCGCGCTGGCCTCGATCTACACGCTGGCGATGGCAACAGCCTATGCCGCCCTCGGCGTCGCGGCGGCGTGGTCCGGGCAGAACCTGCAGAGCGCCTTGCAGGCGCCGCTGGCGCTGGCGGTGATGGCGTCGATCTATGTGGCGCTGGCGCTGTCGAGCTTCGGCCTGTTCGAGCTGCAACTGCCGGCGCGGTTCGGCGGCGACCTCGCCGGCCGCCTGCACGGCCGCGCCGGGCCGTTGCTCGGGGCCGCCGCGCTCGGCTTCACCTCGGCGCTGATCGTCGGGCCCTGCGTGACGCCGCCACTCGCCGCGGCGCTGCTCTATGTCGCGCGGACCGGCGATACGCTGCGCGGCGCGGCGGCGCTGTTCGCGCTCGGGCTCGGCATGGGTTTTCCGCTGATCCTGGTCGGGCTGTTCGGCGCCGGCGTGCTGCCGCGCTCGGGGCCGTGGCTGGTGACGATCCGCCAATTGTTCGGCTTCGCCTTTCTCGGCCTCGCGGTGGCGTTGATTGCGCGGGTGGTGCCGGGATCGGTGGTGCTGCTGCTGTGGGCCGGCCTCGCCATCGGCCTCGCCGCGTTTCTCGGCGCGTTCGACCGGCTCGCGCCGCGGGGCGGCGCGACGCGGCGTTTCGGCAAGGCGGCGGGCGTCGCCGTCTTCGTCTATGGCGCGACGCTGATCGTCGGCGCCGCCGGCGGCAGCGACGATCCGCTGCGGCCGCTCGCGGTGTTCGGCGCCGACCAGCCTGCGGCGACGGCGATCTTCGCCCGGACGGTGACGTCGATACCCGCGCTCGATCAGGCGATCAGCGACGGCCGCGCGCGCGGCAAGCCGATCATGATCGACTTCTCCGCCGACTGGTGCACCTCGTGCAAGACGATGGAGCGCGACGTGTTCGGCGATCCCGCGGTCCGGCGGCGGCTGAACGACGTCACCCTGATCCGCGCCGACGTCACCCGGACCAACGCCGAGACCGCGGCGCTGATGAAGCGCTTCGACGTCGTCGGGCCGCCGACGGTGGTGTTTCTCGACCGGCAGGACGGCCACGAAATCACCGCCGCCCGCACCATCGGCGAGGTGTCGGCCGACAGTTTCTTCCAGACGCTGCAGCGCATCGGCGCGGCGTCCTGACGACCATCCACCATCTTCCAACAGGAGCATTCCATGAACCGCAGACAATCCCTGATGATCCTCGGCGCGCTCGCGACCGTGCCGCTGATGAAGTTCTTCAGCGCGCCCTCGGCCTGGGCGGAGGGCGTCGACGTCAAGGCGATCCTGAGCGACCCGGATGCGCCGGAGGCCGGCAATCCGAAGGGCAACCTCACCATCGTGACGTATTTCGACTACAACTGCCCGTTCTGCAAAAAATCCGAGCCCGATCTCGAAAAAGTGGTGCGCGACGACGGCAAGATCCGGCTGGTCTACAAGGACTGGCCGATCCTGAGCGAGGCATCGGTGTACGGCGCGCAGATGGCGCTGGGCGCGAAGTATCAGGGCAAGTATCAGGCGGCGCACGACGCGCTGATGGCGATCCCCGGACGCGGGATCTCCAAGGACCAGATGCGCGACGCCGTCGCCGCCGCGGGCGTCGACATGACGCGGCTGCAGAGCGACCTCGGCACCCATGGCGACGCCATCACGGCGCTGCTGCGCCGCACGCTGTCGCAGGCCGACGCGATGGGGCTGCAGGGAACGCCGGTGTACCTGATCGGGCCGTACAAGGTCGCCGCCGCGCTCGACGCCGCCGCGTTCAAGAAGGTGGTCGATCAGGCCCGCGCCCGCCCGCCCGCGAAGTGACCGGCGTGGAACTTCAGCCGCCGATGTCCGTCCGGTCCTGGTTCACCCTCGCCGCCGTCGCCGTCACGCTCGGCGGCTGCGTCACCCAATCCGAGGCCGAACTGAATCCCGGCCCGCCGAAGAGCATGGTGGGGGCCGCGGTCGCGGCGCGCTATGCGGCGATCGACACCGACAAATACCCGATCGCCGGCATCGAGCCGGACGAGCTGCAGCCGGCCTATGTGCGGCAACTGGTGGAGTACAAGACCGACGAGCCGCCGGGGACCGTCGTGGTCGATCCGCACCGGCGCTTTCTCTATCTGGTGATGGAAGGCGGCAAGGCGCTGCGCTACGGCGTCGGCGTCGGCAAGGCCGGGCTGGAGTTCAGCGGCACCGCCCATGTCGGACGCAAGGCCGAGTGGCCGCACTGGACCCCGACCAAGAACATGATCGCGCGCGAGCCGCAGCGCTACGGCAAATGGGCGAAGGGCATGGACGGCGGCGCCGCCAATCCGCTCGGCCCGCGGGCGCTGTATCTGTTCAAGGACGGCAAGGACACGCTTTACCGGATTCACGGCACCACCGAGCCCGAGACCATCGGCAAGGCGGTGTCGTCGGGCTGCATCCGGATGCTGAACCAGGACGTGATCGATCTTTACGGCCGCGTGCCGAAGGGCGCCAAGGTGGTCGTCAAATAGCGGCGCGCCCGATCGGGTCGACGCGCAGCGCTCAGCCGAAAATATCCGTGGTCATGCCGATGTACCAGCCGGCCGCCTCGCGCGCCTGCTTGGCGCGGAGCTCCGCGCTTTCGTCGAGCTGCGAGGTGTAGGGATCGGACATCACGATCCTGCCGTCCTGCGGCGCGTAGCGGGCGCCGTTCTTGATCGCGTCGTCGGGGGCGATGTCGCTCCAGCAATGATTGGTGAAACGGATCGGCATCCGCCGCTCGCCGAGCAGCTCGGCGCGCAGGATCATCGCCGCGCCCTTCGCCTCG
This sequence comes from Rhodopseudomonas sp. NSM, assembly GCF_052445935.1. NCBI lineage: Bacteria > Pseudomonadati > Pseudomonadota > Alphaproteobacteria > Hyphomicrobiales > Nitrobacteraceae > Rhodopseudomonas > Rhodopseudomonas sp. NSM. Next base: position 335,925 of record NZ_JBQTCH010000004.1, read on the forward strand.
TTGTTGGCGGCGAAGCCGGATTTCGGAAACTCACCGCCGGTCGCGGAATCGCCGATCACCTGGATCGACGGATCGATCAGCGAGGTCATGGTCTCGGCATTGACCGGACAGAAGCCGCTGTCGTCGGCGAGGCCGGCGTCGCGCGCGAGCTTCCCCGCGATCTGCGGCGGGATGACGTTGACCAGCGCCGCCTTGTGGGTCTCGAAATCGGTGGTCACGGTCATCGCCTTCGGATCGACCGCCTTGATGCCGCCGTGGATGGTGGGGTCCTGCCATTCGATCATGCCGGGGTAGTGGCGCTCCCAGCCGTCGATGAACAGCGTCTGCATCGCGAAATGATCCTTGGCGTCGAGAATCACGATGCGAGCATTCTTCACGCCCCGGCTCTTCAGCGCATACGCCATCATCGAGGCGCGCTCGTAGGGCGCCGGCGGGCAGCGATACGGATTGGGCGGCGCGATGATCACGATCAGCGCGCCGTCGGCGAGCGCGTCGAGTTTGCTTTTCAGCAGCTTGAACTGCGCGCCGCCGCGATAGCCGTGCGGCATCGCCTCGGCGGCGGCTTCGGAATAGCCCGGCACGGCGTCCCAGCGGAAATCGATGCCGGGCGACAGCACCAGCCGGTCGTAGGACAGCCGCGCGCCGCTGGCGGTGCGCACCTGCCTGGCGTCGCGGTCGATCGCCGTGACGCTGTCGAACACCATGCCGACGCCGCGCGCGGCGATGCCCTCGTAGCCGTAGCTCAGCGTCTCGAACGGCTTCAGCCCGCCGAGATACAGGTTCGACGTGAACGGCGTGACGTAGCTGCGGTTGGCTTCGACCAGCGTCACCTCGACGGCATCGTCGCCGTGGCGCAGATACTTCGCCGCGGTGGCGCCGCCGGCGCCGCCGCCGATCACCACGACCTTCGGCCGCGCTTTGGCGATCGCCGGACAGGCGAGCAACGCGGCGGCGGCCGCGGCGCCGCGGATCGCGTCGCGGCGACTGATCAGGATCGGTTTCGGCACGTGATGTCTCCGGACGAAAAGGCGAGCCGGCGCAGTGCACCGACTCGCGCGCTCTCAGGTGAAGATGTCGGCGGTGATGCCGGCATACCAGCCCATGTTCTCCTCGGCGGTCTGGAAGCGAAGCCCTGCGTCTTCCCCGGTCTTGGAGACGAAGCCCTCGACCTCGGCGATGGCGCCGTCCTTCGGTTCGTAGCGGCCGCCGACCTTGACGGTGTCGTCCTTCGCCAGCACCGACCAGCAGGTGTTGGCATAGCGCGCCGGGAAGGTGCGCGAACCGGTCAGTTCGCCGCGCACCGCGTTCGCCACTACCTTGGCGTGGCTGTTGGCGGCGAATGCCGATTTCGGCATCGCGCCGGCGATCGCCGCGTCGCCGAGGACGTAGATGTTCGGATCGATCGCGGATTTCATGCTGGCCGCATCGATCGGACAGTAACCGGTCTGATTGGCGAGGCCGGCATCGCGCGCGATTCTGCCGGCCATCTGAGCCGGGATGACGTTGACCATCGACGCCTTGATGGTCTCGAAATCGGTGGTCACCGTCATCGCCTTGGGATCGACCGACTTGACGCCGCCGTGCATCTTCGGGTCCATCCACTCGACCATGCCGGGATAGTGCTTCTGCCAGCCCTCCTGAAACAGCGCCATCTTGGAGAACTTGTCCTTCGGATCGATCACGATGATCTTCGACTTGGTGTGACCCTTGGCCTTCAGCACCTTGGCCATCACCGAGACCCGTTCATACGGTCCGGGCGGGCAGCGGAACGGATTCGGCGGGGCCAGCATCACGATGGTGGCGCCGTCCTCCAGCGCGTGAAGCTGCTTCTTCACCAGCAACGTCTGCGCGCCGGGTTTCCAACCGTGCGGCATGATTTCGGCGGCGGCCTCGGAATAGCCGGGCACCGAATCGAACTTGATGTCGATGCCGGGCGCGACCACCAGCCGATCGTAGTTCAGCGTACTGCCGTCGGCGAGCCGGACCTGATTGTTGTCACGGTCGATCGCCGCCGCCATCTGCCGGACGTGCTTCACGCCGTAGCCACCGAGCTTGTAGGGGTGGGTGATCGATTCCATGCTGCGCATGTCGCCGAGGAACAGGTTTGAATGGAAGCAGGTGATGAATGCCTCCAGCGGCTCGACCATGATGACGTCGATCGCGCCCTGCGAATCGCGCGCGACGTATTTCGCCACCGTCGCGCCGCCCGGTCCGCCGCCGATCACCACGACGCGCGGTTTGGCCTGCGCCCGCAATACGCCGGGCATCGCGATGAGACTTGCGGCCAGCAGGCCGGTCGAGAATTGGCGTCTGTCGATGGTCATTTCTTCCCCTCCATGGTCGATGTGAATGCGCGGACGTCCCCGGTCCGGTCGGTGTCGCGCTCGTTCTTTTCTTGTTCGAGGCTGCCGAAGTAGCTCGCGAGCGCAGCGATCTCCTCGTCATTGAATTTGGCGGCGATCGCCCGCATCACCTGGTTGTCGCGGATCTTGCCGCGATATTCGGTGAGCGCTTCGATCAGTTCAGGCTCGGCGCGGCCGACGATCGACGGAATCCCGTCGAATCGTCCGCTGAGCTGATGGCAGGTGACGCATTCGCTGGAGAGATATTCGCCGAGCTCGCGGTCGCCGGCCGCGGCGGCGCTCGCCGCGACGCACAGCGCCACGCCGGCGGCGGCCGCGCGCAGCGCCGCGGACACGCCGCGCACTGAACGCTTCGCGCGCATCGTCCGCGCGGCACGCGGCGGCGCCTGGCCGGTCATGGCCATTCTGCTTCCTCCCAGACGTTTCCTGTCTACTCTCGATGCCGGCTTAATTGCCGGTCTGGTTCGTCGTCAGCGCGGGCGCGAGCGCCGTCGCCTTCGCATCAATCAAAGTGTGCGTCACCAGGGCGCCCAGCCACATCGCCGCCAGCGCCAGCCATGCGGTGACGGCGAAGATCGATCCGCCGGTGACGCCGGCACCGACCGCGCAACCGCCCGCCAGCATGCCGCCGAACCCCATCAGAAAGGCGCCCGCCGCGTAGCGCCCCATGCTCAGCCCGTCGTGGAACCCCTGCAGCTTCCATTCCCGGCCGATCAGTGCCGCCAGCAGCGAGCCGGCGAACACGCCGGGCACCAGCCCGATATCGAAGCCGAGCGGCACCGAGGGCGAATTGATCAGCCCCATCAGCGTATCGGCCGACGGCCCGGTGAAGCTCACGCTCTTGATCGTGGTCGGCTCGAACGCATGCAGCGACAACGTATAGGTGACCAGCCAGCCGGCCGTCACCGCCAGCCCGACGCCGAGCGCGGCGACTCCATTGACGATGCCGATCCGGTTGCGCCACGCCAGCCAGAACGCGACCGCGAGCCCGAACGCGCCGAGCGATGCGCCGACCACCGACCCGACATGCGCGACGCTGAGCAGATTGCGCGCGGCGCCGCCCGGCAGCGTCCAGAGCTGCGACAGGAATTCCCGCGCCGGCGACAACACACCGCGCAGCGAGGCCTGCGCCACGATGGTCAGAATCAGTCCCGTGACCAGCGCGCGCAGGTTCCCGGTTCCCGACAAGACCAAGAGCCGGCTGGCGCAACCGCGCGACAGGACCATGCCGGCGCCGAACATCAACCCGCCGATCGCTGCCCCGGACAGGCTTCCGGTCGCGGCGAGCTGGCGCGCCTCGGAGACATCGAGAAGGCCGGTCGAGATCGCCGCCTGGGTCGCGGCCACCGCGGCCGAGAACGTCAGCAGCCACACCGCCAGCTTGGGCCCGAACGAGCCTTCTGAGAACTCGATCACCGCCGCGCGCAGACAGAATTTGCTGCGCTCGGCGCACGCCCCGAACGCGAGGCCCACCGCCAGACCGCCTGCGGTCAGCGCGGCGGTTTCGCCGAAGCGTTCGATGAGCAGATCGAGATTCAAGGATGTTTCCTCCGCGCCGCATCGTCGGGGTGCGCAAGCCCAGGATAATTATCAGATAGTGTGTCGAACCTCCCACCGGGCATTGATCTGGCGCAACGCGGCTTCGTCGCAGTGCCAAATTCCCGCAATTGTTACTTCGCGCCCACGGCGCGCCGCCGTGTCGTATAGTGATCATCAGTCCACCCTGGGCCCGGCCTTTTCGTCCGGCGTGACGTCGACCGAGATCGCGCGGCCGATCACCTTCGGCGCAGGGCCGCAGTTCTTCATGCACGGATTCTTGTTCCAGAACTGCTTCTCGGAGGTTTCCCGATCGTCGTCGTAGAAGCCGTCGGCGTTGGGCATCTTCACTTTCGCGAGGTTGCTCTGGTCGAGTTCGAAATCCGGATCCTTGATCACGTCGCTCATATTGAGCAGATAGGCCGTCAGCGCATAGGCTTCGTCGGCGGTGAGCGAGCGCGCATTGCCGAACGGCATCGCGCGGCTGATGTAGTCGTACACTGTGGTGGCGTCCGGCCAGTACGAGCCGACGGTCTTGTCGGGCCGATCGGCCGTCAGCGTGCCGAGGCCGCCGGACAGCACCGGATAGCGGCCGACGCCTTCGCCGAACTCGCCGTGACAGGTCGAGCAGCGCTCCTGAAACAACACGTCGCCCTCTTTGGCAGTGCCCTTGCCTTTCGGAAGGCCGACGCCGTCGGGACGCACGTCGGTGTCCCAGGCGTGAACTTCCTCCGGCAGCGCCGGGCGGCCGAGGCCGAGCTTCACCGGCGCGGGCGGCGGCGCCGGCTGGGTCGCGACCGCCTTGGCCGGTTTCGACGCGGCCTTCTCGGCGATCGCCCCGGTCAGCGGCACCGCGACCAGCGCGACGGCGGCCAGACCGGCGATCAGACTAAGCGATCTCGACATTTTCAGTCACTCCGTCCGGATGCACGAGCCAGGTCTGGATGCCGTTGTTGTGGTAGATCGAATTGACGCCGCGCACCTTGCGCAGCTCGGCCTTGCTCGGCTGCACGTAGCCGGTCTCGTCGATGGCGCGCGACTGCAGCATCAGCTCCTCGCCGTTCCAGTCGAAATCGACGTAGAAGCGCACCATCGACTTGTCCATCACCGGCCCGTCGATCCGCGCCTCGCGCCAGTTGCGGCCGCCGTCCATGGTCACGTCGACGCGCTTGACGGTGCCGCGGCCCGACCAGGCGACGCCGCTCAGCACGTTGCGGCCCTTGAACTTCAGCGGCGCCTGCGGCGACGGATTGGTGATCACGCTCTTGGCGTCCATCACGAAGGTGTATTTGCGGGCGCGACCGTCCGGCATCAGGTCGGTGTATTTCGAGGTCTCCTCGCGGGCCTGCCACGGCATGTCGCCGGCCTCGATGCGGCGCAACCACTTCACCCAGAGATTGCCCTGCCAGCCCGGGATCACCGCGCGCAGCGGATAGCCGTTTTCCGGGCGCAGCGCCTCGCCGTTCATCGCAAACGCGATCAGCACGTCGTCGAGCGCCTTCGACACCGGCAGCGAGCGATTCATGCCGGCCGAGTCGGCGCCTTCCAGCATCAGCCATTTGGCGTTCGGCTTCAGCCCGGCCTGATCGAGCAGCGTCTTCAGCGTGACGCCGGTGTACATCACATTGTGGATCATGCCGTGGGTGAACTGGCAGCCGTTGAGCTGCGCGCCGCGCCATTCCATGCCGGAATTCGCCGCGCATTCGAGGAAGTACACCTTGTTGACCCGCGGCATCCGCCGGATGTCGTCCATGGTGAACACCATCGGGGTGTCGACCAGGCCGTTGATCATCAGCCGGTGCTGCGCCGGATCGATCTCGGCGACGCCGCCGTGATGGCGCTCGAAGCACAGGCCGGACGGCGTGATGATGCCGTCGAGCGCGTGCAGCGGCGTGAAGTTGACCGAGGATTCCGGCGACGCCGTGAGCCACGACACGTCGCGGCGGATCACGTCCTTCTCGAACTTCGACGGCACCCCATAGGGCTTCTTGTCGACGCCGTCGCCGAGAAAGCGGTTCCAGTCCTGCAGCTCGGTGATCGCCGGGTCGGGCTTGGCCGCCTCACCGGCCTTCGCCGCGATCGGCAGCAGCGCGCCGGCGCCGGCGAGGCCGGCAGCGCCGAGAAACCGGCGGCGATCGAGGATGTCGGAGGGGGGCTTCTGACTCATGCCGGATTGCCTTTTGCTATCACCATGCGCGACTGCAGCGGTCGGGGAGCGTCGGAGGCGGTCGTCATCTCAAGCGCCCGACACCTTGACGGCGCTGTTGGGATCGATCTTCACCGGCCCCGCCTGCGCGACGTGCTTGGCCAGCACGTCCCAGATCGGCGGGCCCTCGGTGTTCTGGTTGATGCTGGCCCAGCCGGAGACGGTGTAGGTCTTCGACGCCTCGATCGGCTTGCCGGTCTTCAGATGCACCATGCCGGAGATCCGCGAGCCGATCTCCCTGCCGATATCGATCGCGTAGCCCATGCCGCCGGTGCGCACCATGTCGCCGCCGCCCTGGAAATACGGGTCCGGGTGGAAGATGTTGTCGGCGATGTCCTCGAGCACGTTCTTGAGCTGCTCGCCGGTCATCTCGCTGCGGTAGCAGTTCGGATAGGTGATGGCGGTGGCGTTGGTGATCGCCTCCCAGGTGATGTCCTCGTTCGGCAGCAGCGTGCCGCCCCAGCGGAAGCCCGGCGACAGCGCGATCTCGGTGTCGCGCTGCTTCAGCATCGCGTCGCAGATCAGGTCGTCGAAGGTGCCGTTGAAATTGCCGCGGCGATACAGCAGCGAATCGGTCTTGCCGACGACGCGCGCGAGGTCCTTGGCGTAGGGCGCGCGCAGCTTCTCGACCAGTTGCTTCATCGCCGGGTCCGGCGCGATGGCGTCGGCGAACACCGGCATCAGCTTGAAGCGGATGTCGGACACTTTCTTGTCCTTCACCGCGATGTCGAGCCGCGACACGAATTTGCCGTGCGAGCCCGACGCCACCAGCACGGTGTCGCCGACCTTGATCAGGCCCGGCATCGCGTCGTGGGTGTGGGCGGTGAGGATGATGTCGAGGCCCCTGACCCGGCCGGCGAGCTTGCGGTCGACGTCGAAGCCGTTGTGCGACAGCAGCACCACGACCTCGGCGCCCTCGGCGCGGGCGTCGTCGATCTGCTTCTGGATGTCCTCCTCGCGAATGCCGAACTCCCAGTTCGGGAACATCCAGCGCGGATTGGCGACCGCGGTGCGCGGCAGCGCCTGCCCGATCACCGCGATCTTGACGCCGCCCCGCTCGAACATCTTGCGCGCCTCGAACACCGGCTCCTGCCATTCGTTGTCGCGGACGTTCTGCGCCAGGAAGGCGAACGGCGCCGAGTCGGCGACCTGCTTGACCCGGTCGGCGCCGTAGGTGAATTCCCAATGGCCTGTCATCGCGTCGAGCTTCAGCGCCGCCATGACGTCGATCATGTCCTGGCCCTTGCTCTGCAGCGAGGTCCAGCTGCCCTGCCAGGTGTCGCCGCCGTCGAGCAGCAGCACCTTGTCGGCGCCGCGCTCGGCGCGCACCGCGTTCACCAGCGTGGCGATGCGGTCCATGCCGCCCATCCGGCCGTAATTGCGGGCGAGCGCGACGAAATCATCGGCGGTCAGCGCGAAGGCGTCCGGCGAGCCGGTGGCGACGTGGAAGTAGTTGCGGAATTGCGCGTCGGTCAGATGCGGCGGCTTGCCCTTGACCTCGCCGACGCCGAGATTGACCGACGGCTCGCGGAAATGCAGCGGCATCAACTGGGCGTGGATATCGGTGACGTGCAGCAGCGTCAGCGTGCCGAGCGGATCGAACTTGAGGATGTCGGCCTGCGTCAGCCGCTGCTGCGCCGCCACCCGTCCGATCGGACCGAGGCCGCCGCCGATCGTGAGCGCCGATGCGGCCGCCGTGGCCTGCAGGAATTCCCGCCGCGAGATCATCGTTTCCGTTCCCTTGTCCGCGCAGACGCGGCCCTGCATTGCGCACGGGCCCGATCCGCTCGACTAAAAATTCGGCGCAACTCCGCGATCCGCGGGCTGCACGCCCACGGTCGATGCGAATCGGCGCCGACGCGCCGTCGTTAGGCGACGGTCAGCTTGTGCTTGGACGTGTAGTTGGAGCCGTCGTCGTCCTTCCAGGTGAAGACGAGTTCACCGGACTCCGACGCCTTGTAGAAAAACGACTGATACGGGTTGGCCGAGATCGCCGGATTCCATTCGGCTTCGAACACCGTCTTGCCGTTGAACGCGGCGACGAAGGTGTTGATGATCTTGCGCGGCACGATCTTGCCGGACGCGTCCTTGCGCTGGCCGGATTCCATTTCGTGCGAAATCAGCGTCTTGATCTCGATCAGTTCGCCCGGCTTGGCCTGGGTCGGAACGCGAACGCGGGGGGTGGGAGTGATCGCCATCTGAATGTCCTCGCCTGTCTGTTTCTTGCTGTCGGCGTCGATGCCGGGCCTAGCCGCCGCAGCCGCCGATGGTGACCTTGACGTTGGCCTTGGTCGAATACAGGCTGCCGTTCGACATTTCGGCGATACAGACGATGTTCTGGGTCTGCGCCAGCCGCATCCGGGTCGAGGCCGCGGCCTTGCCGCAGGCCGGCGTGAACTTGTAGCTGACGATGCCGGGCAGCGGATTGCCGTCGGCGAAAACGTGCACCGCCTTGACGTAGTCGGCGTCGGTCATCGGGCTCTCGACTTCGACATTGACCGGAACAACGAGGCCATTCTCGGCGATTTCCGGCACGTCGAGTTTGATCTTGCCGCTCTCGGGCTTCTTGTCGCCGTAGAGCTTCTTGATCTCCGCATCGACCGCGGCGACATCGGCGAACGACATCCGCGGCGCCAGCAGCGCGGCGAGGCCACCGAGTCCTGCGAGCGCCAGCGCGTCGCGGCGGCTCGTCTCAACCTTCATCAAAACCATCGGGGCATCTCCTCAGGGAGTCTTTCGCATCCCTTGCCTTCAGTACCGCTTGACGTTTCCAAGCTCGATCAGTCATGATCTTCAAACATCATGATATTGTTTTTCTTGAATGTAAAGATATCCGGCGCACCGCCGGGTCTTTTTAGGCCGCACAAGACGGTCGCGGGAGGGAGCGAGATGAGATCCATCGGATTATCAATGCTATTTGCGTTTGTGCTCTGCACAATGCCGTTTCGCGTTCACGCCGAGGACGCCAGTGAAAAGGAGATCGAGCGCTATCGCGCGATGATTTCCGATCCGATGTCGAATCCCGGCTTCCTCGCCGTCGACCGCGGCGAACAGCTCTGGGCCGAGAAGCGCGGCACGAAAAACGTCTCGCTGGAAGGCTGCGATCTCGGCCTCGGCGCCGGCAAGCTGGAAGGCGCCTTCGCGCAACTGCCGCGCTACTTCAAGGACGCCGACAGCGTGATGGACCTCGAGCAGCGGCTGCTGTGGTGCATGCAGACCATTCAGGGGCTCGATACCAAGGACGTCGTCGCCCGACGCTTCTCCGCCCCCGGCAAGGCCTCCGATATGGAGGACCTGGTGGCGTTCATCGCCAACAAGTCGAGCGGAATGGCGATCGAGCCTCAGCTCGGACATCCGAAGGAACAGGAAATGGCGGCGGTCGGCGAGGAGCTGTTCCACCGCCGCGGCGGGGTGATGGATTTCTCCTGCTCGACCTGTCACGGCGCCGAAGGCAAGCGCATCCGGTTGCAGGGGCTGCCGTATCTCGCCGGCCCCGGCAAGGACGCGCAACTGACGATGGCGAGCTGGCCGACCTATCGCGTGTCGCAGAGCGCGCTGCGGACCTTCCAGCACCGGATCTGGGACTGTTACCGCCAGCAGCGCTGGCCGGCCCCGGAGTACGGCTCCGAGGGCATCACCGCGCTGACATTGTATCTCAACAAGATCGCGGCGGGCGGCGAACTCATCGTTCCGTCAATCAAGCGCTGAGGGAGGCCGCATCATGACGACAATGACGAAGTTCTCGATGCTGGCGCTCGCGCTCGGCGCTTTGACCTGCGGTCCGATCACGGCTCACGCCGCCGACCAGGCGATCCCGCCGAAGCCGGCCACGGCGACCAGCAAGGCCACCGAACCGACGACCAAGGCGGGCGCGACCAAGGCCGACGCCGCGCCGACGCCCAGCGCGCCGATTCACAAGGTGTCGACCGAAACCGTCGATTCCTACGTCAAGGCCACCTTCGGCAAGGCGCCGGAAGAATGGCAGCAGAGAATCGTCCCCGACGACACGATGAAGGCGTGCAATCAATTCCGCAACGAAGTGCCGACCGACATCGCCGAAGCGATCATGCAGCGCGAGATCAAGAAGGTGACCTTTCCGGCCGACGGCAAATTGCTCGGCGACTGGAAGGCCGGCGCCAAGATCGCCAATAACGGCCGCGGCGGGCAGTTCTCCGACAAGGCCGATACCGTCAACGGCGGCAATTGCTACGCCTGCCACCAGATGGCGCCGTCGGAAGTATCGTTCGGCACGCTCGGCCCGAGCCTCACGCATTACGGCAAGGACCGCAACTACACGGAAGCCGAGATCAAGCAGGCCTACACCAAGATCTACAACTCGCAGGCGGTGGTGCCGTGCTCGAACATGCCGCGGTTCGGCACCAACGGGTTCCTGACCGAGCAGCAGATCAAGGACGTGATGGCGTTCCTGTTCGATCCGGAATCGCCGGTCAACAAGTAACGGCCCTGCGGCCGAAGGGGGATCCGATGACCCGACACTCGATTCCGGCGATCGCGATGATCGCCGGCGCGCTTCTCACGACGATGCCGGCCGGCGCGCAGGACGCGCTGGTCGTCACCAAATCGCTCAGCCCCGAGCTGGCGCTCGACAGCGCGAAAGCCGCGCTCGCCGAATGCCGCAAGCAGGGCTTTCAGGTTGCGGTCGCCGTGGTCGACCGCACCGGCCTGCCGCAGGTGATGCTGCGCGACCGCTTTGCCGGCGCGCATTCGCCCAGCACCGCGACCGGCAAGGCCTGGACCGCGGTGTCGTTCAAGACCTCGACGACGGATCTGCAGGCGATCACCAAGCCCGGCATGCCGCAATCCGGCCTGCGCGACCTGCCCAATGTGGTCGTGCTCGGCGGCGGCCTGATCATCGAGGCCGGCGGCTCGCTGGTCGGCGGCATCGGCGTGTCCGGCGCGCCCGGCGGCGACGCCGACGATTCCTGCGCCAAAGCCGGCATCGAGGCGATCAGGGACCGGCTGGATTTCTGAGGCCACCACGAGTCATTCCGGGGCGCGCGCGGCGAAGCCGCGGGCGAACCCGGAATCTCGCGGTTGTTGCCGACCGGCCCGGCCGTGCCCGCTTCAGATTCCGGGTTCGCGAGCTGCGCTCGCGCCCCGGAATGACTCGCGGAGACGGTGTGCGACTACGCCGGCTTTTTCAGCCAGTCGGTGAACGGCATCGACTGATAGCCCTTCTCGCGGACGTATCGGAACATCGCCAGAAACTCGGGCGGCTCCAGCAGGCCGGGCAGCCGCGCCACCTCGCGGTCCTGCGGTTTTCGCGCGCCGAGCCCCTCGCTGCTCTCGGGAAAGAACTGCAGCGTCGGCGTGAAGCGGATGCCGTAGGCCTGCGCGAAGGCCTTCTCGCCGAGCCTGCCGCCGTCGAAATCGGTGACCTCGCGGGCGCCGATGTGGTTGAGGTGCACGATCTCGAAGTGCTCGCGGATGTAGCCTTCGATCGCCGGGTCGCTGAGGTGGACCTCGTGCAGCTTCTTGCAGGACGGGCAGCCTTTCAGCCCCCACAGGATGGCGAAGCGCTTCCCTTTCGCGGTGGCGCCGTCGAGATCGTCTTTGAGGTCGAGGAAACTCTGCAAGTACCAGTCGAGCTGATACAGGCCGTCGTCGCCGAGCACCGGCTTGGCGCGCGCAGGCTTCGCGCGCAGGCCCAGCGCGCCGGCGCCGATGCCGCCGAGCGTGGCCAGCGCATGGCGGCGAGACATTGCACGGTCGATCATCACTTCCTCCCCGTTTGACGCGCTCTATCCGATCGTCCCGAACGCCGGAAACGTCTCCAGCAGCCAGCCGGAAATCTTCGGCATCGCGCCGGTCAGAAACAAAACCCCGGTCAGCACCAGCGCCGCGCCCATCACCTTCTCGATGGTCGCCATATGGGCGCGCATCCGCGCCATCAGCCGGATGAAGCCGCCGGAGAACAGCGCCGCCAGCAGGAACGGCAGCCCGATCCCGAGCGAGTACGCGCCGAGCAGCGCCGCGCCGCGCACCGCCGAGCCCTCGACGCCGGCGACCAGCAGGATCGTCGCCAGCACCGGGCCGACACATGGCGTCCAGCCGAACGCGAAGGCGAGCCCGATCACATAGGCGCCGAGAAAGCCGGCGCCGCGGCGGACATTATGGAAGCGCGCCTCGCGAAACAGCAGGCCGATCCGGAATACGCCGAGGAAATGCAATCCGAGGATGATGATGACCACCCCGGCGATGATCGCCAGCGTGTCGAAATACTCGGTGACGACCTTGCCGAGCGCCGAGGCCGACGCGCCGAGCGCGACGAACACGGTCGAAAATCCCAGCACGAAGGCCACCGACGACCCCACCACCCGCCAGTTCACCGCCTTGACCGGCTGATCGGAACCACGGGAGAGCTGGTCGAGGCTGACGCCGGCCAGGAAGCACAGATACGGCGGCACCAGCGGCAGCACGCAGGGCGACAGGAACGACAGCACCCCGGCCCCGAAGGCGCCTATGAATGAGATATTGGAAGCCACGGCGCCCCGGCACTGGAATAAACATGCGAATTCGTCTATATGTATCACACAATGGCCCGATTGCTTCTGAAATCGATGCTGCTCTGCGCAATCCTGGCGTCGGCGCTCGCGCCGGCGGGCGCCATGGCGGCCGAGCTGTTGATGTTCGAGCGCGACGGCTGCGTCTGGTGCGCGCGCTGGGACCGCGATGTCGGCCCGATCTACGGCAAGACCGAGGAGGCCAAATTGCTTCCGCTGCGGCGCGTCAATATCGACCGCGACAAGCTGGCGGGTGTTGCGCTAGATTCGCCGGTACGGTTCACGCCGACCTTCGTGGTGATGGACAACGGCCGCGAGGTCGGCCGCATCACCGGCTACATCAACGACGACGCGTTCTGGGGGCTGCTCGGGACCATGGTCACGAAGCTCACGCCGCCCAATCCCAACCACACCTGAAGCCGGATTCGCGCAACCCAAGGCCATTTCAACGTCATGACATCGATCCTCGACCCGGACATCGAGACCGAATTCCGCGACGGCGCCGAATACTCGCCCGAGCTCGACATGCTGATGCGCCGCGCGCGCAAGGCGAGCAGCTTTCTCAAGGCGGTATCGCACGAGAACCGGCTGCTGCTGCTGTGCCTGCTCGCCGAACGCGAGCGCTCGGTGACCGAACTCGAGAACATCCTGTCGCTGCGGCAGTCCGCGGTGTCGCAGCAGCTCGCCCGGCTGCGCTACGACGGCATGGTCGATACCAGGCGTGACGGCAAGACTATCTACTATAGTCTCGCCAACGAGGACGTGCGTCGTATCATCTCGGTGATCTATGATATCTTCTGCGCCTCGGCGAGAGGCGGCGACCAGAAGTAATCCGACCCTCGCCGCAGCGCACAAGGCCGCGCGATCGACGCGCCAAGCCTGTGCGACGGCGAGGGAACCCCGATGCAGGATACGTCCGCCTGGCTGCTCGCGCTGACCGGACTCGGGATCGGGACGGCTGCGGGTTTTTTCGTGCGGCTGGCCCGGCTGTGCTCGTTCGGCGCGGTCGAGGACGCGCTGATGGGCGGCGACACGAGGCGCCTGCGCATCTTCGGCCTCGCGCTCGGCATCGCGCTGATCGGCACCCAGGCGCTGGTGATCGGCGGCGTGCTCGATCCCGGGCAAACCAACTACACCGCGCCGGCCTTGCCGCTGGTTTCGATCATGCTCGGCAGCGTGCTGTTCGGCATCGGCATGGCGATGGTCGGCACCTGCGGCTTCGGCTCGCTGGTCCGGCTCGGCACCGGCGATCTGCGCAGCTTCGTGGTGATCCTGGTGCTCGGCGGCGCCGCCTATGCGACGCTGCGCGGCGTGTTCTCCGGCGTCCGCATCACCGGCCTCGAGCAATTGTCGGTGGCGATGCCGGAGGGCGCCGGCACCGACCTCGCATCGCTCACCCGGCATCTGGTCGGGATGGATCTACGCGCCGCGATCGCGGCGCTCGGCGGCGGCGCGCTGTGTCTGCTGGCATTCGGCGACAAGCGGCTGCGGCGCACGCCGCGGCTGCTGAGCGCCGGCATCGCGCTCGGCCTGCTCACCGTCGCCGGCTGGCTAGCGACGACGACGCTCGCCGACGAATTCGCCGGGCCGGTAAACCCGCAAAGCCTGACCTTCGTCTCGACCATCGGCAAGGCGATCTACGCGGGCCTGCTGAACGCCGCGAATTTCGCCGATTTCGGCGTCGGCACGGTGTTCGGCGTGGTGCTCGGATCGTTCATCGCCGCATGGCGTGCCGACGAGATGCGCTGGGAAGCATTCGACGACGACCACGAGATGCGCCGTCACATCGGCGGCGCGGCGATGATGGGCGTGGGCGGCATCCTGATGGGCGGCTGCACCATCGGCCAGGGCATCACGGCCGGGTCGATGATGGCGCTGTCGTGGCCGATCGCGATCATCGGCATGATGCTCGGCGCCCGCATGGGGATTGCCGTGCTGGTCGACGGTTCGCCGGCGGAATTGATGGCCCGCGGCTGGAGCCGGTTGCGCATGGCTCTCCAGCGACGCACACCGATTTCGCTCAGGGCCGCAGATAGCTCCAGCCGTCTTCCTGCAGCTCCATCAGACGGACCGCGCCCGACGGCACCACGCTCGCCTGCGGAATGATGCCGATGGCGTGGCCCTCGCGCTTCGCCTTGTACGCCTCCATGATATTGGCGGCGTTTTGTTCAGCGGAAAGCGAAACTGCTCTCCGTCGCGTCAATGCCCACCTGCGGCCTGTCGCGCATCCGTGCTTTCGACGTCCCGCAACTGGCGCCGCCAGGCGTGGGGCGAGACACCGGTGTGGCGACGGAAGATGCGCGACAGGTGAGCCTGGTCGCTGAGTCCACAGGCCAGCGCGATCTCGGAAAGCGGAAGGCCGGTGGTGAGCATCAGCTTCTTCGCGCGTTCGACTCGTTGCTCGATCATGAAACTCCGGGGTGACATGCCGATGCTCCGGCGAAACGCGCGGGCAAAATGGCCAGGGCTCAGGCCCGCGAGCCGGGCGAGGTCTCGAACTCTCAGGCTGTCCTCGAGATTGGCTTCGAGATGGAGCATCACGCGGTTCAGCTGCCATCGCGCCAGGCCGAGCCCTGTCAACGGCGCGGCCTGCGCATTGGCCTCCGGCGCATGACGCGCCTGGACCTCGCGGAGTAACACCCCTGCCCGGGCGATACACGCTTTCGCGGTGACAGGGTCGTCCTCGACCACCGCGGAAGCCTCCTTCAGGATATTAGCCAGACAGACGAAAGCCTCGACGGCGCCCTCACGATAGTGAGCTTCCAAGGTCCTATCCATTCGATCTCGGCCTTCCATTGTTCAATCTCGCATGTGATGCGGTCGATCCGCTTTCATCCCATCCAACAAACACATCGTCACCGATGAGACGTTCGACGAACAAACTCATAAGCACCCGGATCGGCTTTCAGAGGAATCACACCAAGGTTTGGGGGCCCCGGGCAGAGCGCCGGGCTGCGATCGTCAATGATCGCCCCGGCACGGCCGGGTACGACCGGAACGTTTCTTCGTCGTCAAACGGGGCGAGGCGCGACGATCCCGATGCCATCGCGTTGTCGTGGCTGCGCCTGAAAAAACCAACGCGGCGCAACGACATACCAATGTATAACGTGGCATCCGGACGGAAATTCCTAGACTGCTTGTTTCTCGGATGGTTTCGACCAGCGGCACCCGGATAATTTTCAATTCAACTTGCGTGCAATTGGGTGGCCGAGTTGTTTGTTGAGGTCACAGCTTGACGCCGATCGACAGACGCCGACGACACCTTGCCGTTGTTGCCGCCACGGTGGCGGCGCTGCTGATCTTCGCGGCCGACGCGCTGAGTCCGATCGACGGGGCGGTCGCCGTCCTCTACACCGGCGTCATTCTGATGGTCGCGCCGCTGGGCCGCCGCTTCGTGATCGCCGCGGGCTACATCTCTCTCGTGCTGACCGCGACCGCCTTTCTCTGGGGACATGCGAATGATCTGGTCGGAGGCGCACTGCTGCGCTTCACGGTCAGTCTTGTCGCCATCCTGATCACGATATTGCTGTCGCTGCGCGATCGTTCGGCGCGCGTCACGCTCGCCGAGCAGGCGAGAATCCTCGAACTCTCGCACGACACGGTGATCATCCGCGACACGTCGGGCGACGTGCGTTACTGGAACGAAGGAGCGGAGCGGCTGTATGGCTGGACGCGCGAGGAGGCGGTCGGCCGGCAATGCGACGAGCTGCTGCAGAGCGTCGTTCCGGCGGAAGAGATCAATCGGTCGCTGCGGCAGACGGGCACCTGGTCCGGCGAGATCATCCGCACGCGGCGTGACGAGACGCAACTGATCCTGGCCAGCCGCTGGCTGCAACGCCGTGACCCGGAAGGGCGCCCGATCGGCGTCATCGAGGCCAGCGCAGACCTCACCGAAAGCCGCCGCGCCCAGGCCGAACAGCGCAGCTCCGAGCAGCGCTACAGCACCATCTTCAACACCGGCGGCTTCGCCGCGCTGGAATGCGACCTCAGCGCCGCAATGAGCCTGATCTTGGCGACTGCACCGGGCGACAATCCCGCAGCGGCGCTGCGCGCAGATCCGCAGCTTCTCACTGCGGCGGCCGATCAAATCAGGATCTACAATGCCAACAGGGCCGCGCTGGTGATGTTCGAAGCCGAGACCACGGCCGATCTCACCTCGGGTCAGGTGCTGCACGGCTCGATGCCGGAGGCCGCGCAGGCGCTGGAAGCCATCTTCTGCCAGTTCGCGACCGGCGCGACGCTGGTCGAGACCGAAACCCGCTTCGAGACCCTGAGCGGACGCATGATCGATGCGGTTTTGCGTCTGTCGGTGCTGCCCGACGGGGTCGACTGGTCGCGGGTGCTCGTGATGGCGTTCGACGTGACGGAACGCAACCAGGCCCGCGCCAAGATCGAGCGGGCCTCCGTCGAACTCGCCCATGCCGGCCGTGTCTCGGTGCTCGGGCAACTCGCCGCGTCGATCGCGCACGAGGTCAATCAGCCGCTCGCCGCCATCATCAACTACGGAAAATCGGGCAAGCGCTGGCTGACGCGGGCCGAACCCGATCTGACCGAAGTCGCCGAGTGCCTCGACAAGATCGTCTCGAACGGCAACCGGGCGGCCGATGTGGTCGGAAGGGTCCGCGCCCTCGCCAGGAAATCGGCTCCGCGGGCGAGTGCGGTCAACCTCGCCGCACTGGTTCGGGATGCGGCGGCTCTACTCGCGCGGGAGACCCAGAACGCCGGCAGCTCGATTCAGATCGTGCAGAGCGGCCCGGTCCCCGAGATCCATTCCGACCGCGTTCAGGTGCAGCAGGTCATCGTCAATCTGCTGATGAATGCACTTCAGGCGATGCGCGACACCGGCGGCGCCCGCGAGATCCACGTCACCATCAACGGAGACGACGGTGACGCCGTCTGCGTCGCGGTGCGCGACTCCGGAACCGGCATCGACGGCGATCCGCATCGGATCTTCGATCCGTTCTTTTCCACCAAACCCGACGGCATGGGCCTCGGATTGTCGATCTGCAGGACGATCATCGAAGGGCTCGGCGGCGACATCTCGGCGTCGAATAACGATGGGCCCGGCGCCACCGTGGCCTTCACCCTGCCGCGTGAAATTTCGTCCGAAGCACGCTGGAGATCCACGGGTTAATATCTTGATATGATGGGCAAGCATCGACGGAATCGTCATACCATCGACACAGCTGGGCGGGCTGGCCTGGTGGGAGACGACATTGCCAAACCGATCCATCATCTCCATCGTCGACGACGACGAAGACGTTCGTGAGAGCATTTCGAGCTTCTTCCGTTCGGTGGGGCTGCATGTCGAGGGTTTCAGCGCCGCCGAAACGTTCCTGGCATCCCCCTCGCTTTCCGAAACCGATTGCCTGATCACGGATCTGCACATGCCCGGAATGGGCGGCCTCGGACTGCATCGCGAACTCCTGCGGCGGGGCGTCGATATCCCGGTGATCGTAATGACGGCCTATTCCACGCCGGAAGCGCGCGCCGAGGCCGCGAATCTCGGTGCCGCCGCCTTCGTCGACAAGCCGGTCGATCCTGAAATCCTGTTGCGCGACGTCGAAGCGATCTTGCGGAATTCTCCCGATCGCCCGTCTCGCTCCGACCGGTCGGGCGGAAAGCCATGAGCAAGCCGCCGAACGCCTCGGATCAATTGCTGATTTGCGTCGTCGACGACGATGAGGACGTCCGCAATTCCCTCAGTAGCCTGCTGCGCTCGGTGGGGTATGCAGTAAAGACCTTCTCCGGCCCGCCCGAATTTCTCGCATCGGACGCAATCGACGCCGCCTCCTGTGTCATTATCGACATCCGGCTCGGAGAGGCCGACGGCCTGGAATTCCAGCAGGAACTGATCGCGAGTGACGCGTCGATTCCGATCATCCTGATTTCCGGATATGGCGACATTCCGATGACGGTCCGGGCGATGAAAGCCGGCGCCGTCAATTTTCTGCCGAAGCCGTTCGAGGAAAGCGCGCTGCTCGCCGCCGTGGCGGAAGCCGTATCACGCGACCAGCAGCGGCGCCTCGATGCGGACCGCGACGAAAGCATCCGGCTGCGCTACGAATCCCTGACGCCACGCGAGCGGGAAGTCATGGGGCTGGTCACGTCGGGGCTGATGAACAAGCAGGTCGCCTGGCAATTGTCGCTCAGCGAAATCACCGTGAAGATCCATCGCGGCAACATGACACGCAAGATGCAGGCGAAGTCGCTCGCCGACCTCGTGCGCATGGCGGACCAGTTGGGCATCCGCGCCGCACCCGCGAGTGGGGCGCCCGACGGCCAACGACGCGATCCGCCGTCCTCGCACTAAGCAGTTCCGATCCGGCTGAAGCACGAGTCCGCGGCGGCGCACGCAAAGCGTCGCAGCGACGCCTCACATCCTCGGTGCCCTCCCGCATCGTCAGCCCTGCCGCAGCGCCACGGTGATGAGACCTCCCGGCGGAGCCGACACGCATCCGGTTCCCGGCGCGAGTAACACCTACATTTAATGTTCAGCAACATTACGCCTCGCTACTTTCGTTCTCAGAGTTCAGCCTGCAATGGAGCTAGCGATGTCCTCGGCAGTCCCCCCGTCACGCGCTGCGGCGACAACCGCCGATGCCGCCCAATTCGACGCGCAGGCCTACATGGCGGCGATCGGCCGCTATCCGATCCTGGAGCAAGCCGAAGAGGATCGACTGGCGCGCCGATGGCTGCACGACCGCGACCAGGCCGCGGCCGACGCGCTGATCACAAGCCATCTGCGGCTCGCAGCGAAGCTGGCGCGCAACTACCGACGCTACGGACTGCCGCTGGGGGACCTGATCGCCGAAGCAAACCTCGGATTGATGATGGCGCTCGACCGTTTCGATCCGGATCGCGGCGCGCGATTTTCCACCTGCGCGGTGTGGTGGATCAGGTCCGCGATCTACGACTACGTGATGCGATCCTGGTCGTTGGTACGCATCGGGCGTACGCCCGCTCAGAAGAAGCTGTTCTTCCGGCTTCGCGGAGAGATTCGCCGCCTTCAGCCCCATCAGCACGGCCCGTTGACCGCAGAGCTGGCCCGGCAAATCTCCGAGACGCTCGACGTTCCGTTGCAGGACGTCGTCGAGATGGAGCAGCGTCTCTCCGGTGACCTGTCGCTCAACGCACCGCAGTCGAATCTCGACGACGCCGGCGAGTGGCAGGACCTCATCGTCGACGATTCACCGAGCGCCGAAGCGATCCTGGCGCGCAACGACGAACTCGTTCATCAGCGCAGCGTCTTGCGGGAGGCGCTGATGCAACTCGATCCCCGTGAGCGTTTCATCTTCTCGGCACGGCACCTGCGCGAGCGTCCGGACAGCTTCGACGTCATCGGGCAATCGCTCGCGATCTCCGCCGAGCGGGTGCGACAGATCGAAGCCAAGGCGTTTGCGAAGGTGGCATCGGCCGCCCGCCGCATCGGCAGGACGCCGGGTGCTGCACAAGACAGCAGCCGTTGGACCCCGGCTCTCGCGCCAGTGCCGGCATCAACTCGGAATGGCCGCGTGGCCGCGCGAGCCTGACGCCCGGCTTCTCCTTATCGGGCGCGTACCACGACCATCGCGGTTACGACCACCACCGCAACCGAATTCGCACGCCGAAGCTGCTCGGCGCCGTCTGCCGCCAGACAGCCCGTGTGTCGTCAGCTCTGCGACCGCTGCATCTCCCGCCACTTCGCCGGAGTATGGCCGGTCATTTTCTTGAACACCGTCGTGAAGTGAGCCTGGGTCTGAAACCCGACGTCGATCGCGATCTGGACGATCGGGTGATCGGTCGATTGCAGCATCTGCTGTGCCGCGGCGACGCGTCGTTGCAGCAGATATTGATGCGGCCGCAGCCCCGTCGCACGCAGGAAAAGGGCGGCGAAATGCATCCGGCTCAGCCGCGCCGCCGCAGCCATGTCCGCCAGCGTCACCTTGTCTCCGAGATGCGCGGTAACGTAGTCGACGACCAGTTTGAACCGCCATTTCGGCAGCGCCGTGCCGGCGGCCGGCGGCGGCTCCCTGACCTCGTCGTCCTGCGACCGCCTGCTCAATATCCGCGCGACGGTGACGAGGCGGATGGCGTCGGCATAGAGAGCGGCGAATTCCGAAGGGTCGCGCTCGGCTGCGGCCAGCGCCTCCGACAGCCTGACCACGACCGGGTCTTCGCGCGTGGTTGCGCGCGCGCCCGGGCTTCGCTGCACGGCATCCGGAAAGCTCAGCAATGTCTCGCAGACATCGTTCGCGGACCGAAAACGCCAGCCGTTTTCGGCTGCTGCGGTCGTCTGACCGTCGGCCAGCACGCTGATCGACGCCGAAATGTTCTTGAACTCGATCTCGGCGCGCGCGGAATTCTGCAGAGGAACGGCGCGCGGTCGCTCCCCCGGTGCCTGATCAGGAGCGTTCGCAATATGGCGGATCATCTCCACCGCGCGACTCCCATCGACGAATTCGCTCGCGGCCTGCCAAGACTGATACGACACGGTTGACCTCCAACTCGACGTCCACGCGCCCTACGCCGCGACGCTCTGTCTGATATGGAAAGCCGGATTGCACTGAGCATCATACGTATGTATGCGCGCCGACGCGGCGACCGCTGGACGAAGTTCCGGATCGGGAGGCTCGGTCGCTGCCGGACGTGGCGGAGCGGTCATGTCGGCTCTCCGGTCAGCCGACCCGACCCGCCTGTTCGCCTCAGTAGTACCGCGGGATCGGTCCATTGTGCAGGGTCATCCGATCGGAGAGGTCGAACATCACCTGGTCGACGTAACACCAACCCCATCCTTCCGGCGGGTCGTAACCTTCGATGATCGGGTGCTGGGTGGCGTGAAAATGCCGGGTGGCGTGCTTGTGCAGTGACTCGTCACAACACCCGACATGGCCGCAGCTGCGGCAGATCCGCAGATGCACCCAGATGCTGCCGATCTTCAGGCATTCCTCGCAGCCGAGTGCGCTCGGCGTAACGTCGCGAATTCCCGGGATATGCGTGCAGCCTTTCGACATGAAACCTCCTTTGGTAGTGTGAACGGCAGGTCCCGCCTCAACCGCCTCTCGGTGTGAACGGTCCGGGCGGCGCGCCGCGAATGCAGGCCGCACACAGCAGTGCGGCGACGCCGAACCAGGCCGCGAGCCAGAACCCATCGATGAACGACAGCGTATTCGCCTCGCGCTGGACGATCTGCGCCAGCGTCGAGACTGCCCGCTGCCGCGCTTCGCCCGAGCCGGCGCCGTCGAAATGCCGGGTCAGGTCGGACAATACGCCACTGACGAGCGGATCGCCCTTGCTGACATGCAGCCCCAGCAGGTTGGAATACAACTGCTCGCGCACCCTCAACCATGTCGTCATCAGCGAAACGCTGAGTTCAGCGCCACCGAGACGAGCGACCTGAATATAGGCCGCGAACGCCGTGGCGCGCTGCGGATCGGAATTGGACAGTGTGATGATCACGATCGGCAACAGCGTGAAGGCCTGACCGAACGACTGCAGCAACACCATCGGGACGAAATCGCCGAGCGCCCATGCGTGGGTGAGCCGGGTGCCGAGTAGTCCCGCCGCGCAGAACGCCGCCAGCCCCGCGATCAACACCAGCCGGACATCGATCCGGCGGATCAGCCAGACCGACAGCGGCACCCACAGCAGCATCGGCAGCACCGCATAGACCAGAAACAACTGCCCCGACTGCTCCGGCCGCAATCCCGCGACGCTCGCGAGGAAATCCGGCGCGAGCAGCGAGTTCGACAGACTGGTCAGCGAGAACAGCAGGATGATCAGCAGGGCGAAGCCGATATTGCGCGAGAACAGCACGTTGGCATGCGCCCAGGGCTGGGCGACGACGCGCTCATTGACAAAGAAGCCGGCCACCAGTGCGGCGCCGCAACCCAGGCAGGCCACCACCGTGCCGGATCCGAACCAGTTCAGTCGATTTCCCTGATCGAGCCCGGCGTAGATCAGCGCCATGCCCGAACCCAGCAGCAGCATGCCGCCCCAATCAGCCCGCTTCACCAGCGGCGTATTGACCGGCTCGGGCGGCGTGCCGAGATAGACGAACAGACCCAGCAGCGGCGCGATCAGCGCGTCCTGCCAGTACAGCCACTGCCAACCGATCTGATCGACATAAAAGCCCACGACCGAGATGCCGAAATTCAGACTGAAGCCGACCCGGATCGCGTAGATCGAAATCGCCGGAAGCCACCAGCGCAGCGGCAGATTGCGGAAGATGATCAGCAGCGTCGCCGGCACGAAGATGCCGAGCAGAAGACCGTGAACGACGCTCAGCGCCATCATCAGCTCATAGCTGTGCACCAGCGGGATCAGCAGCGACACGACCGCATAGACCAGACTGGGAAGGCCGAGCACACGGCGCAGACCGAATGCGGTCGCCATCCAGGCGACCGCCGGCGCGATGAAGATCTGCGACGCGGTGGCGGCAGTGCTGAGCCACGCGCCCTGATCGAAGCTCAGCGACTGCGCGCCGCGCAGATCCGGCAGCGCGATCGCGAACAGCCGGCTGTCGAAATTCGACAGAAACGAACCCATCAGCACCGCGCCTACCGCAAACAGCGGCCGCGGCCCGATGCCGCCGGTCGAAACCGGCCCGCTTTCAACGATGCGCGCGGTCGACATGGCGTCCGTCCGGAACCGCATCGGCATGGATCGTGGTGGTGACCGACATGCCGGGAAGCAGTCGCTCGAGCAGCGGCTGGCCGGGCGCGAACTGGATCCTGACCGGAATCCGCTGCACCACCTTGGTGAAATTGCCGGTGGCGTTGTCCGGCGGCAGCAGCGCGAATTGCGAACCACTGGCCGGCGAAACCCGCTCGACCTCACCTTCCAGCGTGTCGCCGGAGAAGGTGTCCGCCATGATGGTCACGCGCTGTCCGGGCCGGACCCTGCGCAGTTGGGTCTCCTTGTAATTGGCGATGACGTAGACGTGCGGCAGCGGCACCACATTGATGAGATTGCTGCCGATGTTGACGTAGTCGCCGGGCTGCACCTGGCGCTCGCTCGCCACGCCGTCGAACGGAGCGACGATGGTGGTGTAGCCGAGGCGGAGCTTCGCGGCATCCAGCGTAGCCTTGGCGGCGTGCACATTGGCGATCAGTTGCTGCCGGGTCCCTGCCAGCACCGCCAGTTGTTGACGTTGCGCCGCCACCACCGCAGCGCTGGCTCTGACATCGGCCTTCGCCTTGGCGTAGGCGGCGACGGCCTGCTGCAATTTTTGCACGGTGCCGGACTGGGTCTGCACCAGGGATTGCTGGCGTTGGTCTTCCTGCTGGGCTTCAAGCTCGAGCGCCTGAGCCGACACACTCTGCGCTTCGGCCTGGTCGATGGTCGCGTTCTGCAGGTCGATCTGGTTGGCGAGATTGTCCAGCGCGGCCTTGGCGCCGGCCACAGCCGCCTCGGCCTGTTCGACTTGCGCCAGATAGTCGGCGGGATCGATCTGAACCAGCAGATCCCCGGCCTTGACGCGCTGGAAGTCGTCGACTGCGACCGCCTTGACGGCTCCCGCCACGCGGCTGCTCAACTGGGTGATCTGGGCGCGGACATAGGCATCGTCCGTGGTCTGCGCCGCACGGCTCCCGATCCAGGCGTCCCATCGCAACGTTGCAAACAGAGTGACTGCAATCGCAACGCTGACGGCCAGCACCGGAATCGCAAGACGGCGCCATGCGCCCGACCGTGATGCCGGTCCGGCATTGCCTGGATCGTCGGACACGTTGGCTTCCCCGTGATCTGTTAGTTCTGCCGACTGTCCGGCATCGGCTTGGTCTTGCCCCGGAACACCCAATAGCCGTAACCGATGTAAGCCAGAATGATCGGCACGATGACGACCAGCGCCCCGGCGACGATGACCTGGGTCCGGTGCATCGACGAGGCCTGCCAGATCGTCATCACCCCCGGGATCGCCTCCGGCCAGACGCTGGCGCCCAATCCGGCGAGCGACGTCAGAAACAACAGCAGCGCCAGCGCCAGCGGCGCCCACTCGCGTTCGCTCCAGCGCGCGAACCAGACGCCGATCCAGACGGCCGCGGCAATGATCGGCATCGGCGTGAGCCACACAAACTCAGGCCATGCAAACCAGCGATCGGCGATCTGGGGCTTCGCCAGCGGCGTCCAGACGCTGATCAGCAGGATCGCAGCGCCGACACACAGCAGCGTCGGCAAGACGAGTTCGCGGCCGAAGGTCTGCGTCGCACCGCCCGTTTTCCAGATCAGCCAGCAGGCGCCCAGCAATCCATAGCCCGCGACGACGCCGAGCCCGGTCGCGATCGAGAACAGTCCGAGCCAGTCGAACGGACCGCCGGCGAAGGCTCCATTGACCACGGCAATATCACGCCCGACGAAAGCTCCGAGGATGGCGCCCTGGCAGAACCCGGCGATGAACGAGCCCACCGCGAAAGTGGTCGACCACGCGATCTCGAACGGGCCGCCCTGCGAGCGGAACTCGAACGCGATGCCGCGTATCACTAGGCCGAACAGCATCAGGCACAGCGGCACATAGAATGCCGGCAGCAGGATCGCGAAGGCCAGCGGGAATCCGGCCAGCAGCACCATGCCGCCGAGCACCAGCCAGGTCTCGTTGCCGTCCCAGAACGGCTCCAGCGTCGCCATCATCAAATCGCGGTCGGACGAGCGCGGCGCGAACGGAAACAGGATGCCGACGCCGAGATCGACGCCGTCGAGCACGACGTAGAGCCCGATCACGACAGCGGCGCCGACGGCGAAGAACACCGCAAAGTCAAAGCCTGACAGCATGCTCATCTTGCACCTTCGGTGGTTCGAGGACCCTGCCCGAGCGCAGCGGCGATGGTCGCCATCGGGACGGCCGGATGGGCGGGGACGCCGCTCATCGGCCCGCGCAAGGCCAACCGGCCCGCATACCAGAAGAAGCCGAGCAACAGCAGGTTGTAGAGCACCAGAGCCACCGCGAGCGAACTGGCAACGGCGCCGCCGGCGATCGGCGACACGGCTTCGGACGTGCGGAAATGCCCGTAGATCACATAGGGCTGGCGCCCGACTTCCGTCACCACCCAGCCGGCCAGCGTCGCGATGAAGCCGAGCGGAATGCAGCCCATGCAGACGACTTGATACCAGCGCGCGGTGTAGAGCCGACCGCGCCAGCGCAGATACAATCCGGCGAACGCGACGACCAGCAAAAGCAGGCCGCAGCCGACCATGATCCGGAAGGCGAAGAACACCGGCGCCACCGGAGGCCGCTCCGAAGCCGGCACTTCCTTCAGGCCCTTGACTTCGCCGTCGAGAGAATGCGTCAGGATCAGGCTGCCCAGGAGGGGGATCTCGAGTGCATAGTCGTTGCGTTCGTTCTTCTCGTCGGGCCAGGCGATGACATTGATCGGCACGCCGCGCGCCGTGTCCCAGCGCGCCTCGATCGCGGCCAGTTTCATCGGCTGATATTTTCGGGTGTTGAGGCCGTGCTGGTCGCCGATCAGCATCTGCGCCGGGACCAGCACGGCCATCAATCCGAGGCAGATCGAAAACGCCTTGCGTGCGGCCGGCTGATCGCCCGGTCGCCCGCGCCAGATCCAGAACGCCGCCACGCCGACGACGACAAAGCCGCCGGTGATGAAACTCGCGGTCAGCATATGCGCCAGCCGATACGGCATCGACGGGTTGAACACCACGCCCCAGAAATCGGTGGCGACGAAGCGGCCGTCGGCGGTGGTGGTGAAGGCGGTCGGCGTCTGCATCCAGGAATTCGCCGAAATGATCCAGAACGCCGAGATCAGCGTTCCGGTCGCGACGATCAGGCAGGCGGCGAAATGCAGCTTCTCGCCCACTTTTTCCTCGCCGTAGAGCATCACGCCGATGAAGCCGGCCTCGAGAAAGAACGCCGTGAGCACTTCGAGCACGAACAGCGGACCGATGACGTCTGCGGTCGCCCGCGCATAGCCCGACCAGTTCAATCCGAGCTGATACGAAATCACCACGCCGGTCACGACGCCCATGCCGAAGGCGAGTGCGAACACCTTGGTCCAGAACCGCACAAGATGCCGATACACCGGGTCGTGGGTTCGCAACCACAAGGCGCTGAGCACAACGATGAACCAGGCGATGCCTATCGTGAAAGCCGGCCACAGGATGTGATAGCCGATGGTGAACGCGAACTGCAGCCGGGAGAGCAGGAGCTGGTCCATCTGTGAGGTCCTATTCGACTCGAATGAAAAGGGGCAACGAAGACACGCTCAGGCCGCCGTGCCGGGATGGCGGCCAGCGATCCCGTCGCGCCCGACCCCGCGATCGGCGGCAAGCGGCGCCTTCGCGGCTGTAATCTTCACCGGGATCGATTTGTAGGACGGCGTCAGGCAGTCCGGATCGCGGAATTCCAGCGCCACAAGCGGCTGGATCTCGGGATAGTAGGACGCGCAGCAGCCGTCGGGCAGATTGTAGCTGACCAGAGTCAGCGCCTGCACCACGCGGTCCGGCCGCGCGTAGTCAAGAGCGGTGGCGACATCGACCACGTCGCCTTCTGCGAAGCCGAGTCGTGCCAATTCCTTCGGATTGAGAAACAGCACATCGCGGCGGCCGAACACCCCGCGGTAGCGGTCGTCGAGGCCGTAGATCGTGGTGTTGTACTGATCGTGTGCGCGCAGCGAGGTCATCCGCAGCACGTCACGGTCCGCGCTGGTCTCGTCCTCCTCGAGGCCGGCGAAGATCGCGAAATTGGCCTTGCCGGTCGGCGTATTCCAGATCCGCATCGCCGCTGAATTCGGCAGCTGAAAGCCGCCCGGCATCCGGATCCGATCGTTGTAGGCTTCGAATTCGGGAAACACCTCTTCGATCGCATCGCGGATCAGGTCGTAGTTTCCCGCGAGCGCGTCCCATTTCACTTTCGTTTTGGTGCCCAGCGTCGCCCTGGCGATGCCCGCGAGGATCCACGGCTCCGATCGCACCTGATCGCCCGGCGGGTTGAGGAAGCCGCGCGAGGCGTGCACCATCGACATCGAGTCTTCGACGGTGAGCGACTGGCGGCCGGATGCCTGAATATCGCTGTCGGTGCGGCCGAGGACGGGAAAGAGATAGTTGGTCTTTCCGGTCAGCAGATGCGTGCGGTTCAGCTTGGTGGCGAGGTGGACGGCGAGATCGAGCCGCCGGAAACCCTTGAAACAGGCCTGTGGATCCGATGCCGCCATCGCGAGGTTGCCGCCGAGGCAGATCACCGCCCTGGCATGGCCGTCGCGCATCGCCGCGATGCTATCCACCACCGAATGGCCGAAAGCCCGCGGCGGCTCGAAGCCGAACACCTCGCTCAGCCGGTCGAGAAACGCCTTCGAGGGACGCTCGGTGATGCCGACGGTGCGATCGCCCTGGACGTTGGAATGGCCGCGCAGCGGACAAATCCCGGCGCCCGGCTTGCCGATGTTGCCCTTCAGCAGCAGCAGATTGGCGATCTGCTGGACGTTCGCGGTGCCGGTGACGTGCTGGGTGATCCCCATGCCGTAGGAAACGATGGTAGCGTTCGACGCCGCATAGTCGGTCGCGATTCGCTCGAGATCGGCGCGGGACAATCCGCTGGCGTGCTCGATCGCGGACCAGCTGCAGGCCTCGAGATCGGCGACCAGCGCATCGAAGCCCGCGGTGTGGCCGGCGATGAAAGTGTGATCGAGCAACGGGGCGAGATCCGCCGCGCGCGCCGCCTTGTCTCTGGCGACCAGCGCCTTGCAGATACCCTTCAGCGCGGCGGCGTCGCCGCCGACCTTGACCTGGAAGTAGCAGGAGGCAATCGGCGTCGACGAGGTCGTCGCCATCTCGATCGGCGCCTGCGGCGCCTCGAAGCGCTCCAGCGCGCGCTCTTTCAGCGGATTGAGCACGATGATCTTGACGCCGCGCCGCGAGGCATTGCGCAGCGGCGTCATCATCCGCGGATGATTGGTGCCCGGATTGTGCCCCATCGAGATGATCAGCTCGGCCTTGTCGAAATCCTCAAGGGTGACGGTGCCCTTGCCGATTCCGATCGAGCGCGGCAGCCCGACCGAGGTCGGCTCGTGGCACATGTTCGAGCAATCCGGGAAGTTGTTGGTGCCGAACTGGCGGCCGAACAACTGAAACAGGAAGGCGGCCTCGTTCGAAGCCCGTCCGGACGTATAGAGTTCGAGCTGGTTGGGGTCGTCGAGCGCATTGAGCCGGGCGGCGATGTCGTCGAACGCGACCTGCCAGTCGACCGGCTCGTACTTGTCGGTCTGCGCATTATAGCGCATCGGATGGGTCAACCGCCCCTGATCCTCGAGCCAGTAGTCCGAGCGCTCCCACAGCGTCGTCGCCGTATGCTGCGCAAAGAAATCAGGGCCGACCCGCTTCGGCGTCGATTCCCAGGTCACGGCCTTGGCGCCGTTCTCGCAGAATTCGAACGCCGAGGTGTGCTTCGGATCGGGCCAGGCGCAGCCCGGGCAATCGAAGCCTTCCGGCTGATTCTGCTTCAGGAGAGTTGGAATGCCGTCGACGACGAGCTGCTGTTCTTTCAGCGCCACGGCGAGGGCCTTCAGCGCGCCCCACCCGCCGGCGGGCTCCTCGTAAGCCCGAATTCCGTCTGGACGTTTGTCCGCCATATCGACCCCACCTTTGCAAACGCCATTCTGGCAAACGTCTCGACGCAGCGCGTTCGTTCAACATGGGCTGCGCCCGTCGCAAATCTTCCGGTTTCGCACGGGCGATGTCGCTTTCACCCGCCGAAGTCCGGGAGTGGCCGATGCGGACTAACGGAGAACCAACGAATGTCATCGCGCACGCGATACGCCGAAGGACAGCCGACGCTATATCGCCGCGCCTCGTGCGCGCTTGGACATTTGGGTGCCGGTTTGTACGTCGCGGACGCGACGACGGCGGGCCGGCGTTGTCTAGCGGGGCAGCAGGTTCTGCCTGGCGAGGTCGATCACTTCGTCACCGCGGCCGCTCATCACCGCGCGGAGCAGCCACAGGCTGAATCCCTTGATCTGCTCGGCGCCGATGGTGGGCGGCATCGACAATTCCTGCGTCGCGGTGACGACGTCGAGCACGGCGGGTCCATCGTGAGCCAGCACATCGGCCACAGCCGCCGGAAGATCGCCGGGATCCTCCACCCTCACGCCATGAATGCCCATCGCGCGCGCCATCGCGGCGAAATCGGGGTTCTGAAGATCGGTACCCATTTCGACGAACCCCGCCGCCTTCATTTCCAGCGCGACGAAGCCGAGTACGCCATTGTTGAAGATGATCACCTTGACCGGCAATTTCATCTGCGTGAGCGTGATCAGATCGCCCATCAGCATGGTGAAGCCGCCGTCGCCGGACAGCGTGATCACCTGCCGGCTGGGCTGGGCGGCCTGCACGCCGATCGCATGCGGCAGCGCGTTCGCCATCGAGCCATGCACCAGAGAGCCGACCAGACGGCGGCGGCCGTTCATTTTCAGATAGCGCGCCGCCCAGATCGTCGGGGTGCCGACGTCGAAGCTGAACACCGCGTCGTCGGCGGCGTTGTCGCTGATCAGCTTGGCGAGATACTGCGGATGGATCGGCTTGCGCCCCGGCGTTCCCTTCGCCAGTTCGTCGAGGCCTTTCCGCGAGTCGACGTAGCGCGCGATGCTGTGATCGAGGTGATCGCGGTCGGTCTTCGCCACCAGCTTCGGCAGCAGCGCCTCGATGGTTTCGCGAACGCCCCCGACGATGCCGAGTTCGAGCTTGCAACGGCGCCCGAGATTCTCGGCGCGAATGTCGACCTGCGCGATCCGCGCATGGTCCGGCAGGAACTGCTTGTACGGGAAATCCGTGCCGAGCATCAGCAACACATCGCAGGCGTGCATCGCTTCGTAACCCGACGCATAGCCGATGAAGCCGGTCATGCCGACGTCGTAGGGATTGTCGTATTCGACGTATTCCTTGCCGCCGAGAGCGTGGACGATCGGGCTCTTCAGAGCTTCGGCCAGCGTCATCAGCGACGCATGGGCGCCGGCGCAGCCGCGGCCACAGAACAGCGTCACCCTGCCCGCATCGTTCAGCAACGCAGCCAGCGCGTCGAGCTGCGGCTCGGCGGGCGTCACTGTCGGCGCCGGCGGAAGCAGGCCGGCCACCGGCGAGATTCCCCGCTTCGACGCCTCGCGCAGCGCCACGTCGCCCGGAATCACGACGACGGCAACGCCGCGCAGGCCGACGGCGGCCCGGATCGCATTTTCGAGGACATAGTCGAGCTGGTGAGGATCGGACACGAATTCGCAATACACGCTGCATTCGCCGAACAGGTTCTGCGGGTGGGTTTCCTGAAAGTAGCCCCCGCCGATTTCTGCCGACGGAATCTGTGCGGCGATCGCCAGCACCGGCGTCCGGGTCCGCTGCGCGTCGAACAGACCATTGATCAGGTGAAGATTGCCGGGCCCGCAGGAGCCGGCGCAGACCGCCAGCGCGTTGGTGATCTGGGATTCCCCGGCTGCAGCGAAGGCTGCGACTTCTTCGTGGCGAACATGCACCCATTCGATGCCGCCGTGCGTCCGTAGCGCCTCCGTCAGTCCATTGAGACTGTCGCCCACCACACCGAAGATTCGCTCGACGCCGGCCTGATGAAGGGTTTCGACGATTCGATCAGCGACGTTGGACATGTGCCCTGCTCCTTGCTGGCAGTGAGTGATGTTGCAATCGTTCGACACGATTGGATGTCGCCGGGTGCGGCTCAAAAGCGGATCGCGCGTTTTGCTGAGCCCGTCCGTGCATTGCACAAGTGGAAAGCGACTCCCGCTTCCACAAGCGTTTTCCTGCGCAGAGCTTCGCAGCGGTCGTTTCAGACGGCCTCATCGAGGCCAGTCGAATATCGAAGCGCGGCTTGCAAGACTTCAAGATGCAATCCAATCGTTCAAGATCGTTGCGCACGAATGCTGCAACAATCGCCTCTGGCTCCCGCCGATCGAAGAGAGCTGGAGTGGCAGATGTTGGTGAGACACATAGTGACGCTCGATGCCTGCCTTCTCGTCGGTCTCGGCGGCGCCGTCGGAGGCGCCTCTCGCTTCATGGTGTCGGACGCCGTCGGTCACTGGTGGGGGACGAGATTTCCGTGGGGAACGCTCGTCGTCAATGTCACCGGCGCCTTGATCATCGGCATGGTGGTCGGCCTCGCTCGCGTCTACGCGGGCGCTTTCGGCAGTCCGCAAATACATGATCTGATCATCACGGGATTGCTGGGCGGATACACGACGGTCTCGTCCTTTTGTCTTCAGACCATCAATCTTGTGCTGGATCAGCAAACCGGCCTGGCATTCCTCAATGTGATTGCATCGACGACGCTTTGTCTCGCGGCCGTGGCAATCGGCTATTTCGGCGGCAGCTGGGTTGCAAGCTATGGCGCCTGAGGCCCCCATGCCGGCGTCCCGGGCCGTTCTCTGCACCGCAGTGGCGATCGGAAGCGCGATCGGCGCGCTCTCCCGCTTCTTCTCGGCGTCGGCGATCGCGGAGCTGTGGGGCGGCGGAGATTTTGTCGCAACGGCCTTCGTCAACGTCGTCGGGTCGTTCATCATGGTGCTTTATGCGACGCTCACGGCGCCGCGCGGCGCCTTTCCGATGAGCGAAGTCTCCCGTCAATTTGTGATGGCGGGATTTTGCGGAGGCTACACCACGCGGTCGCTGATGGGGTTGGACACGTTCCTGATCGTTCTCGATCATCACCCGTTCTACGGCGCGGCCTATGTGGTTGGTGTCGTCGCAATGTCGTTGCTCGCGGCCGCAACCGGATACGGCATCGGTCGAATGTTCGATCGACCCGGCGGCTACCGGACCATCGAGGAATGCCGCGCGCTGTCCTAGCGACTGTCGCGGATGGAGCCGCCGCGAGGCCTATCCAATTCCCAAATCGTTCAAAAGCAAAACCGGCCCTCATTCGGCGTGCGAACGAAGAAGCGCCGCCGTGCCGTGCTGTTATCACTCGGTGATACGCGGATTCGAGCGCCCCCCTGCGACCGGCTCGATTGCACCGAACCTGAACGCACGACTGAATAAGGAGAGACGCAATGCCGACATCAGCCAATCCCCAGCCGATTCGCGGCGCCTACGGCGCCAGCGATCCCGGCCCGCGCAACATCGAGCTCGATCTGCAGAATCCCGACATTCTGGTTCCGCCGCCGACCGACAATGGTTCGATCCCCAACCTGAAATTCTCGTTCGGCATGGCGCACAACCGGCTGGAAAGCGGCGGCTGGGCGCGCGAAGTGACGGTGCGGGAATTGCCGGCCGCGAAGGGGCTGGCCGGCGTCGACATGCGCCTGGGTCCCGGCGTCGTCCGCGAGTTGCACTGGCACAAGGAAGCCGAATGGGGCTACGTGCTGGAAGGCCGTTGCCGCGTCACCGTCGTCGACCCCGACCGCGGCGTCTATGTCGACGACTTGAAGGCCGGCGATATCTGGCTGTTTCCGTCCGGCACGCCGCATTCCATCCAGGCTCTCGACGAGGGCTGCGAATTCCTGCTGGTGTTCGACGACGGCAATTTCTCCGAGAACGAAACCCTGCTGGTGACGGAATTGATGGCGCATATGCCGATCGAGGTCCTCGCCAAGAATTTCGGCATTCCGGCGCAGCATTTCGCCAATCTGCCTCCGAAAGAGAAGTACATCTTTCCTCTTCCCGTTCCGGCTCCGCTCGACGAGGTTCTCGCCAAACTGCCGCCGGACCGTCCGGCAATGCCGTTCACGATCCACCGCAGCGACTTCACGCCGACGCAGTGGGACGGTGGCGAGACCACGATCATCGATGTCAGGAATTTTCCGGTGACCAACATGGCGGCACTGATCATCGATCTGGAGCCCGGCGCGCTGCGTGAAATCCACTGGCATCCCGACGCGGACGAGTGGCAGTACTACATCCAGGGCGAAGCCCGGATGACCGTGTTCGATGCCACATCCAAGGCACGGACGTTCAACTATCGCGCCGGCGACGTCGGCTACGTGCCGAAGACTCTCGCGCACTACATCGAGAATATCGGCACGACGCCGGTCCGGGTGCTGAACGTCTTCAACAAGCCGCTATTCAAGGACGTCCCGTTGAACCAGTGGCTGGCATTGACGCCGCCGGACCTCGTCCGCGGACATCTCGAACTCGACGACGTGGCAATGGCGGCGCTCAATCCGAATCCACGCTCCGTCGTGCGCTGACATTGGCCGATCGCTTGCGTACGACGATGATCGTGCGCAAGCGTGTCGGGATGCCGCTTCTCGACGCCGTTATGCGTCCACCCGGCGCCGAATTCCATCACGCCGATCGCACGGCACTTCGCATCGTTCGATCGGACAACACTGCGCGCATTCCCGGAATACGCCACGCGAAGCATGCCTCAGATTGTCGAGGCACGGCGAAATCGTTTCGCCGAAGACGTGAGGATGACACATGCGAAATCCGATGCGAAATCTGATGAAGGTTCTGTTCGTACTTGCGGCCACGGCCTCGGTGACGACCGCCGCCTCGGCCAAATCCTACAAATGGTGCCTCGACGACGGCGTCGGCGACACGCTGAACTGCGAATTCACCACCAAGAAGCAGTGCCTCGCCAGCACCTCGGGTACCGGCGGCGAGTGCTTGGTCAACCCGAAATTTCTGTCGAGGAAGCATCATTCCGGCAAATCCGCCGGCCGCTGACGCCGCGGAAGCGTCAACCTGTTCCGCCACGCCGGCCAGGAGTGGCGGAACATTCTCCCGGTCGGGATGTCGGTCAGAGCCAGAGTGACTGAGATGCGGTTCGATGACGCCGGCGGAAATGATCCCCGAGCCGCGCGCAGCCTCGATGCAATCCCGGATCGACCTTTCGCCTTCGCGACTGTGATGACGTTGACGGCCGGATTCCTCGACGCCGTCGGCTTCACCCATCTGGCGGGCCTGTATGTGTCGTTCATGAGCGGCAACAGCACGCGCCTCGGCATCGTCATCGCGCACGGCGATCAAGAGGCGTTGCTGCCGGTCGCACTCGTCATTTCGAGTTTTGTGCTCGGCGCATTTCTCGGCTCGATCGTCGGCGATGTCGTCGGTCGCTTCAGGACGGCGGCGATCCTCGCAGTCGAGATCGGATTGCTGGTGTCGTCGATCGCACTGATCTCCTCTGTCGACGGCTATGCCGGCCTGCTCCCTGTTTGCGTCGCGATGGGCATGCAGAACGCCGCCCGCGAAACGGTCGCCGGCGTTGAGATCGGAAAAGGATTCGTGACCGGGTTGCTGTTCGGCCTCGGAAAAGCCCTGGCGCTACTCGTCCGGGGCCATGCGGGCCGAGCGCAGGTGCTGGTCTATGGTGTCTCGTGGGCGAGCTTTCTGTGCGGCGTCACCCTGGGTAGCGTGACGTTGGCGCATCTCGGGCTCGCGGTCGCCTTGCTCATCGCCAGCACGGTGCTGGCCTTGCTCGCGATCGCGGTAATCGTCGATCAACGCCGGACGCCTGCGTTCACGTCGGTCAAATACCGGGATAGCCGACGAACGGCGGGCGATGGGCGATAGCTCGGACTTGCCACGTCGGGATGATCGCTGGAACGCTTCGGCATCCGTTCCGTTGAGATCCCTGAAGCGGCGAGTTGCTTGCCAGCTTTGCCTTCAGTTGGTGGCGCGGTGCTTCTCGACAAGGCGGCGTCACCAGAAGCCGAGGCTTGATGCCAGACAAGAGCGGGGCGGGTTTCCGATCTGGACGGTGCGATGAGAGTCAGTGAAAACGTGCACCGGGTCAGAGTTGTCCCCTCGGGTCGTCGCGCGATGTCGCTCGCCGTCCTGTTCGTGTTCCTTGCGGCGCTGCTCGTGCTGGCGCCGGATGTCTTTCTCGTCATTTTCGCAGGATTGCTGCTCGGCGTCTTCTTCGGAGGAGGCGGCGATTGGCTGGCGACGCGAACCGGCATCGGGCGTGGATGGGGCGTCGGGCTGTTTGTGCTCCTGATTGTTCTCTTATTGTCCGGGGCCGTTCTGGGATTTGCACCAATGGCGACCGAACAATTCGACCGGCTGGTCGAGGAACTCCCGTCCGCGGTCGATCGGCTCACTGCGCGAGTTAAGGAGTATCCCTGGGGCGAGGAAATTCTCCGTCGCTCTCAACCGAGCGCGCTCATCTCCAGGGAGAACACGACGACGGCGGTGACGACGACGTTCGGCGCACTTGGCAATTTTGTGATCATGCTCTTCATCGGCCTATATGTCGCGCTGGATCCGGAGACGTACCGCAAGGGGGTTGTTGCGATGCTCGCGCCCTCCGTTCGGGAGGCCGGTGACGACGTCCTGCGCAAGGCCACGAATACGCTCAAAAAGTGGCTGGTGGCGAAGCTCATGGCCATGGCAGTGGTCGGCGTTCTGACCTGGCTCGGACTATGGATCGTCGGCGTCCCGCTCGCCGCCATTCTCGGCCTCATCGCGGCCCTCCTCGCCTTCATCCCGAATATCGGCCCGATCCTGGCTGCCGCGCCTGCTATTATGATGGCCCTCACCGAGGGGCCGACGATGGTGCTGCTGGTGGTCGCTGTGTATCTGGTGGTTCAAACCATCGAAAGTTACCTGATCACACCGCTCATTCAGCAGGAGCAGGTATCACTCCCGCCGGTGCTGGTGATTTCCATGCAGTTGCTGATGGGGGCGTTGTTCGGTCTCATCGGCCTGGCATTGGCCACGCCCTTGGCTGCGCTGGGAATGACCCTGATCCGGGAAACCTATATCCGGCGATATCTCGAGAAGGAAACGGAAACATCCGCTGCCCCGACCCGCACAATCGAGGCAACCGACCCGGGTGGAAACGGGATGCCCTGATCGCTGTCGCTCGATCCTCGCCGACACGCGACGTCAGATCTCCGATGCGGACGCGATGATCGATGGCTGGGGCGGGAGGGATCGAACCTCCGCATGGGGGAATCAAAATCCCCTGCCTTACCGCTTGGCTACGCCCCATCGGCCGCATCGGCCGCACGATGGCGGCCGCTTCGGCAAAATCGCCGTCCGGCCCCGCCGGTCTATAGAGACGCCGGCCGGTTTTCAACCGCCGAGGGCGCGCATGGAACCGCAAAAATGCGCCGGGGCGGGCGGCCGTGACGAAAGGTTGAGGGCGGCGGCGTTTCGTGGAAGAAGGCGGGCCAGCTCTCCTTTGCCGGGACCATGCCAATGACCTATCGCGCTCCGATCGACGACATCCTGCTCTCCCTCAACCACGGCGCGGGCCTGCAGGCCGCGGTGGCGGCCGGGCATCTCGGCGACTACGACAGCGAGCTCACCGCGCAGGTGCTGGAAGAGGCCGGCAAATTCGCCGGCGACATCCTGGCGCCGCTGAACCGGGTCGGCGACAAGCACGGCATTAAGCTCGCGCACAACGCCGTCACCACCGCGCCGGGCTGGCCGGACGCTTATCAGCGCTGGATCGCGGCGGGCTGGAATGCGGTGTCGGGGCCGGAAGCATTCGGCGGCCAGGGTCTGCCGATGGCGCTGAATGCGGTGTGCACCGAACTCTGGGCATCGTCCAACATGGCGTTCGGGCTGTGCCCGCTGCTGACGCTGTCGGCGATCGACGCGCTGCATGCGCACGGCAGCGACGAGCTGAAGAACATCTATCTCGGCAAGCTGGTGTCGGGCGAATGGACCGGCACGATGCAGCTCACCGAGCCGCAGGCCGGCTCCGACGTCGGCGCGCTGCGCACCCGCGCCGAGCGCGCGCCCGACGGCAGCTACAAGATCTTCGGCAGCAAGATCTTCATCACTTACGGCGACCACGACATGACCGACAACATCGTGCATTTCGTGCTCGCGCGACTGCCCGATGCGCCCGCCGGCACCAAGGGCATCTCGCTGTTCCTGATTCCGAAATTTCTGGTCAATGCCGACGGCTCGCTGGGCGCGCGCAACGACATCTTCCCGAGCGGCGTCGAGCACAAGCTCGGCATCCACGCCTCGCCGACCTGCACCATGCAGATGGGCGATCAGGGCGGCGCGATCGGCTATCTGATCGGCGAGGAAAATCGCGGCATGCAGTGCATGTTCACGATGATGAATCAGGCCCGCTTGGGCGTCGGCCTCGAAGGCGTCGGCATTGCGGACCGCGCCTATCAGCAGGCTTTGGCCTATGCGCAGGAGCGCAAGCAGGGCCGCGCGATCGGCAGCGACAGCAAGGGCTCCGACCCGATCATCAGGCATCCCGACGTCAAGCGCACGCTGCTCTTGATGCGCGCGCTGACCGGCGCCGCGCGCACGATCTGCTATTCGACCGCGGTGGCGCTGGATATCGCGGCGCGCAGCAGCGATCCGAAGGCGAAGGCCGCGGCGGCCGCGCGCGCGGCGCTGCTGACGCCGATCGCCAAGGCGTTCTCCACCGACATCGGCACCGAGGTCGCCTCGCTCGGCGTGCAGATCCACGGCGGCATGGGCTTCATCGAGGAAACCGGCGCCGCGCAGCATTATCGCGACGCACGCATCGCGCCGATCTACGAAGGCACCAACGGCATCCAGTCGATCGACCTCGTCACCCGCAAACTGGGAGCGAACGGCGGCGCCTCGGTGTTCGCGCTGCTCGACGAACTATCCATCATCGTCGACAACGTCGAAGCCTCGAACGATCCGGCGTTCGGCGCCACCGGCCCGCGACTACGCGATGCGCTGGGCGCGCTCGAGCGCGCCAGCAAGTACTTGCTGGAGAAGCTCGGAGCCTCGCCGAACGACGCGCTCGCGGGTGCGACGCCGTATCTGCGGCTGTTCGGCTCGACGCTCGGCGGCTGCGCGCTGGCCGCGGAGGCGCTGGCGGCGCGCGATCTCGACGGCGCGAGCGATCCGGCGCGAGCGATCACGCTGGCGCGGTTCTTCGCCGAGACCGTCGCGGTTCAGGCGCCCGCGCTGGAGCGCAGCGTGGTCGACGCCGCCGCGGTCCTGGCCACCGCCGACACGGTGCTGACCGCCTGAAAACCTTGCGGCAAAGCCGGGGCAAACCTGCGGCACGCGCCGCCGCATCCGCGCGAGGTTTCGGAATTTTCCGACAAGCCGTTGAAATATCGAAGCTTTCCCGAAAACACCGATTCCGGCCGCGGGCCGGATCATGCGACTGCATGGTCTTGTCCGAAAACCGGTAGCCAGTTTTCGGCATCATGCACTAGTGTCCGCCGCGAGGGACGCAGCGGCCGCCACGGCCGCGCGCCGAGTGTGGGGGAACCAATGTCGGACTATCTGATCGTCAGCGATGAAGACGCCGTGCGCGTGATCACCATGCGCCGGCCGGAAAAGAAGAACGCGCTGACGCAGGACATGTATCGGGCGATGACCGCGGCGATCGACACCGCGCAGAACGATCCGAACATCCGCTGCCTGATCATCACCGGCGGCTCCGGCGTGTTCACCGCCGGCAACGACCTCGAGGATTTCCTCAAGGCCGGCACCGACGCGAGCGGCGCGCCGCGCGTCACCGCGGCGACGGATTTTCTCTACGCGCTCGCGCGCAATACCAAGCCGCTGATCGCCGCGGTCGACGGGCTGGCGATCGGCATCGGCACCACGCTGCTGTTTCACTGCGACGTCGTGCTGGCCTCGACCTCAGCCGTGTTCTCGACGCCGTTCATCCAGCTCGGCCTGGTGCCGGAGGGCGCGTCCAGCCTGCTGGCGCCGCGCGCCATGGGCCATCACCGCGCCTTCGCCATGCTGGTGATGGGCCGCAAACTCTCCGCCGACGAGGCCCGCGACGCCGGCTTCGTCAACGCCGTGGTGGCGCCCGGCCACACCGAGGACGAAGCCATGAAAGCCGCCCGCGACATCTGCGCGCTGCCGGCCGAAGCGGTGGCGATCTCGCGCAAGCTGATCAAACCATCACCGGACGACCTGATCGCGCGGATCAATCAGGAGAGCAAACTGTTCGGCGAGCGGATGAAATCGCAGGAAGCGGTAAGCGCGTTCACGCGGTTCTTTCAGCGGAAGAAGGGGTAGGCAGCGCGGGGACGATTAGTTCGCCCCCGAGAGCCCACCTCGAACGACACGCCGCAAGTGGACACCCTTGGCTCCGTCATGCCCGGCCCTGTGCCGGGCATCCACGTCTTGGAGCGCATCGGCGTGGCAAGACGTGGATGGCCGGGACAAGCCCGGCCATGACGAACGAGGGGCGTCGATTTTCTGTGCCCCCTGTGCCCTAACTACTTCTTCTTCCCCGCCCCGAACACCTGGTCGCTGAACGGGTTCGCCGCGGGCGCTTTCAGTTCGATGAAGCCGATCTTCAGCTCGCGGTGGCAGGAATTGCAGCCGGCTGTCAGGTCGCCATAGGCTTTCACGAAGGCCTTGCTGTCTTCGGCGGCGATCGCGACGCTGAGCGCAGCGATCGGTTTGGCCATGGTGGTGACGTCGTCGACCGGGAGGCTCTGGTACAGCGAGGCGGCGTCCTGCAGCCGGGTCTTGATCTGGCGGGTCTGGTAGCCGGCGAGTTTCCAGTTGCCCGTGATGCCGGCAAACCACAGCTTGATGTGCCGCGTTTGCGCGGCTTCCATCAGATCGGCGAGGCGCGAATTGCCGGGCTTGATGGCGTCGGCCTGCTGTTGCGGCGGCTGGGGCTGCTGCGCGGCGGCGGGCGCGAGGGTGGCGAGCAGGAGCGTGGCGAGAAGGAGCGTGACCGGTTTCGAGCGCATGCGGCACCTGTAGAGACAATGCGCCGACCGGCGCGACGCGGACAGGTGATCACGACGCCCGCATCGGCGGTTTGCGATTCCTCAATCGTCGCCGCGTAAACACCCGGCAGCGGCGCTTGGCCGCGCCGATGGACGGCGCCGACCAGCAACAAACCGGTTGCCAGCGCGCTCCGCCTGAGCGATGCCCGCGCCGAGCGTAGCACACCGGACACATGATGACCTTTTTGAAACGTCGCCTCGCCCTGCTCGCGCCAGCGCTGATGCTGGCGCTCGCCCCGGCCGCACTTCGCGCCGACGATGCGGCGAAGCCGGTCGAGCTGCGGATTCTGGCGATCAACGATTTCCACGGCTATCTGCAGCCACCTCCCGGCGGCCTCGCGCTCGCCGACCCGGCCGATCCGGAGAAGAAGATCAGCGTGCCCGCCGGCGGCGCCGAACACATGGCGACGCTGGTCAAGCAGTTGCGCGCCGGACACGCCCACAGCATCTTCGTCGCCGCCGGCGACCTGATCGGCGCCAGCCCGTTCTTGTCGGCGATGTTTCACGACGAGCCGACGATCGAATCGATGTCGCTGATGGGGCTGGCGCTGTCGGCGGTCGGCAATCACGAATTCGACGAGGGGCGGACCGAGCTGCTGCGGATGCAGCACGGCGGCTGCCACCCGGTCGACGGCTGCCTCGGGCCGCATCCGTTTGCCGGGGCGAGCTTCCAGTATCTCGCCGCCTCGACCGTCGATACCGCGACCGGCAAGACCCTGCTGCCGGCGACTGCGGTGCGTGAATTCGGCGGCATCCCGGTCGGCTTCATCGGCCTGACGCTGAAGACGACGCCGACCATGGTGTCGCCGCCGGGCGTCGCCGGGCTGCAGTTCAGGGACGAGGCCGAGACCGTCAATGAACAG
The DNA here is from genome assembly GCF_052445935.1 of Rhodopseudomonas sp. NSM. NCBI lineage: Bacteria > Pseudomonadati > Pseudomonadota > Alphaproteobacteria > Hyphomicrobiales > Nitrobacteraceae > Rhodopseudomonas > Rhodopseudomonas sp. NSM. The sequence goes on from NZ_JBQTCH010000004.1 coordinate 377,007, forward strand.
GTCGCCGAACTGAAGGCCCGCGGCGTCGAGGCGATCGTGGTGCTGATCCACGAAGGCGGCTTTCCGACCGGCGGTATCAACGACTGTCCGGGAATATCCGGGCCGATCGTCGAGATCGTCAGGAAGTTCGACAGGGCCGTCGACCTGGTGATCAGCGGCCACACCCACCGCGCCTACACCTGCACGATCGACGGCCGGCTCGTCACCAGCGGCGACCGATACGGCACGCTGGTCACCGCGATCGACCTCGTGCTCGATCCCAGGACTCGCGACGTCGTCAGCGCCAAAGCGGACAATGTCATCGTCAGTACCGAAAAGCTGGCGAAGGACCCGGCGCAGACCGCGCTGATCGACAGCTACGACCGGCTCGCCGGGCCGATCGCAGCGCGGCCGGCCGGCAGCGTCACCGCATCGCTGTCGCGGATGCCGAATGCGGCCGGCGAGAGCGCGCTCGGCGATCTGGTCGCCGACGCTCATCTCGCCGCAACGCGCGACCGCGAGACCGGCGGCGCCGAGATCGCAATCACCAATCCCGGCGGGTTGCGCGCCGATATCAATGCCGCGGAAGATGGAAAGGTGACGTTCGGCGACGTGTTTGCGGCGCAACCGTTCCGCAATCAGCTGGTGACGATGACGCTGACCGGCGCGCAGCTCATGGCCGCGCTGGAGCTGCAATGGCAGGATCCGGCGCGGCCGCGCATCCTGCAGGTGTCGCGCGGCTTCAGCTATGCGTGGGACAATACCGGCGCACCGGGCGCGCGCATCGTCGCCGGGCGGATGCTGCTGAACGGCAAGCCGATCGCGGCCGAGCGCAGCTACCGCGTCACGGTCAACGCCTATCTGGCCGCCGGCGGCGACGGCTTCACGCCGTTCACGCTCGGCACCGACCGGCTCACCGGCGTCTACGACGTCGACGCCCTGTTCGGCTATTTCCGGGCGCACAGCCCGATCGCGCCGACGCCGCTGGACCGGATCTCGCGCGTGAACTGAGCGGCCGCGCGCGTATCACGCAAACGTGGTGAACACATCGCCACCGCGCGCGCTGCTGATCGGACGCGGCATTTTCTTTCGCCGGGGCGGTTTCCACTTTGCCGAAAGCTGCTCTAAGCCTTAAGCTGCCCTTTCACGACAGGCGGCGGATAACTAGGTTGATCTGAAGTTATTGTCATCACCACGTATCGGACGTTTCAGGCGCTCCCCGCATGACCACGCTCTTTCTGACCCATTCCGCGTGTCTCGAGCATCACACGCCGGAAGGGCATCCCGAACGCGCCGAGCGGCTGATGGCCGTCAACGAGGCGCTGACCGCGGAGCGGTTCGCGATGCTGTCGCGCGGCGAGGCGCCGATCGGCTCGCTCGAGCACATCGCGCTGTGCCACACCGATCACCACATCGTCGAAATGCGCCACATGGCGCCGTCGACCGGCATCGTCTATGTCGACGGCGACACCTCGATGTCGCCGGGCACGTTCGAAGCCGCGTTGCGCGGCGTCGGCGGCGCGGTCTCGGCGGTCGACGCGGTGATGAAGGGCAGCGCCGCCAACGCCTTCGTCGCGACCAGGCCGCCCGGTCACCACGCCGAAGTCACCAAGCCGATGGGGTTCTGCTTCTTCGGCAACGCCGCGATCGCGGCGCGCTATGCGCAGCGCAAATACGGCATCGAGCGCGCCGCGGTGGTGGATTTCGACGTCCATCACGGCAACGGCACGCAGGACATCTTCTGGGGCGACCGCACCGTGATGTACTGCTCGACGCATCAGATGCCGCTGTTTCCCGGCACCGGCTCGGCCGGCGAGCGCGGCGAGCACGACAACATCGTCAACGCGCCGCTGGCCTCGGAAGACGGCGGCAAGGAATTCCGCGTCGCGTTCGAGACCGCGATCCTGCCGCAGCTCACGCGCTTCGCGCCGGAACTGATCGTGATCTCGGCCGGCTTCGACGCGCATTACCGCGATCCTTTGGCCAGCCTCAATCTCAAGGCGGAGGACTTCGCCTGGGTGACGCAGAAGCTGATGGACGTCGCCGACAAGACCGCCGGCGGCCGGATTGTCTCGGTGCTCGAGGGCGGCTATGACTTGCAGGGTCTGAGTGAATCGGTCGCCGCCCATGTCGGCGCGCTGATGGGCGCCTGACCGGCGCCTCCGCCTCAACGCCCCACAACAAGAACAAGCCGCCGGCCGCGCCGCGGCGCATCCAGGAGCCGCCGATGGCCGACGCCGCCCCCGCCGATGTCAGGAAGCTGAGCTTCGAGCGCGCGATGGAGGAACTCGAAACCATCGTCAAGCGGCTCGAGGACGGCAAGGTTCCACTCGAAGAGTCGGTGGCGATCTACGAGCGTGGCGAGGCGCTGAAGCGCCGCTGCGAGGAACTGCTGCGCCAGGCCGAGGCCCGCGTCGACAAGATCACCACCGACGCCCAGGGCCAGCCGGTGGGAACCGAACCGCTCGACGTCCAATAGGGCGTTTTCGGGCGAATTCGATACCGAATGGCGCGGACAGCGGCACAGATCAGGCTCCCGGCTGCCGTTCAGGAAATCGACAGCTTCGCGGGTCTACCTGAATCAAGTCTAACCGAATGAAGTCTGCCTGGATCGGGTCGACCTGAATCAGGTCTGCCTGAATCAGGTCTGCCTCAAGAAGAGTGTCGACAATTGGTATCGCGAAACCGTGACCGGCAGGCCACATCCGGCCCCGGAAATTCGTGGATCAACCTTATTGGCCGAAAGTTTACGCAAGCTGGCTACGCGCTGGGCGGCCGATGGTTGGCTTTGAATACAGCTTTGTGTAAAGGTATGAACTTATGTGCCGCGCCTGACACAAATGCCGGATGGCAGTGTCAGGTTCGGTGGACGTGTGCTGCCGCAATAAAGTGATCCAGATCACTTCGACTGAACGAGGCGCACCTTACGCTTCGATCGTTGATTTTCTCCTGAACAAGGAGGCGGAAGCCAGGTGGGCTCCCGTGAATTGGACAAGTTCGGACATTCGTCGCGGGCCTCACCACCCCCTAGTCAAGACTGGAAGATCGCCGTGACCGATTTGAGTAAAACCCCGCTTCTCGACACCATCCGCACGCCGGAAGACCTTCGCAAGCTCCGGGTCGATCAGGTCCAGCAGGTTGCCGACGAATTGCGGCAGGAAACCATCGACGCGGTCTCGGTTACGGGCGGCCATTTCGGCGCCGGCCTCGGCGTCGTCGAACTGACCACCGCCATCCATTATGTCTTCGACACCCCGCGCGACCGCCTGATCTGGGACGTCGGCCACCAGGCCTATCCGCACAAGATCCTGACCGGGCGCCGCGACCGCATCCGCACGCTGCGCACCGCCGGCGGCCTGTCCGGCTTCACCAAGCGCACCGAGAGCGACTACGATCCGTTCGGCGCTGCGCATTCCTCGACCTCGATCTCCGCCGGCCTCGGCATGGCGGTGGCGCGCGACCTCGCCGGCGCCAACAACAACGTCATCGCGGTGATCGGCGACGGCTCGATCTCGGCCGGCATGGCCTACGAGGCCATGAACAACGCCGGCGCGATGAACTCCCGTCTTATCGTCATTCTCAATGACAACAACATGTCGATCGCCCCGCCGGTCGGCGCGATGTCGGCCTATCTGTCGCGGCTGTATTCGGGCAAGACCTACCGCTCGCTGCGCGAGGCCGGCAAGCAGATCGGCAAGCATCTGCCCAAGCTGATCGCCGACCGCGCCGCCCGCGCCGAGGAATATTCCCGCGGCTTCATGATGGGCGGCGGCACGCTGTTCGAGGAACTCGGCTTCTATTACGTCGGTCCGATCGACGGCCACAATCTCGATCACCTGCTGCCGATCCTGCAGAACGTCCGCGACGCCGAGACCGGCCCGTTCCTGATCCATGTCGTGACCCAGAAGGGCAAGGGCTACGCCCCGGCGGAAGCCGCGTCCGACAAGTATCACGCGGTGGTCAAGTTCGACATCGCCACCGGCACCCAGGCCAAGGCCAAGTCGAACGCGCCGTCGTATCAGAACGTGTTCGGCCAGAGCCTGGTCAAGGAAGCCGCCAAGGACGACAAGATCGTCGGCATCACCGCGGCTATGCCGTCGGGAACCGGCATCGACATCTTCGAGAAGTCGTTCCCGGATCGCACCTTCGACGTCGGCATCGCCGAGCAGCACGCGGTGACCTTCGCGGCCGGCCTCGCCACCGAGGGCTTCAAGCCGTTCTGCGCGATCTACTCGACCTTCCTGCAGCGCGGCTACGACCAGATCGTCCACGACGTCGCGATCCAGAGCCTGCCGGTGCGCTTCGCGATCGACCGCGCCGGCCTGGTCGGCGCCGACGGCGCCACCCATGCGGGCTCGTTCGACAACGCCTATCTGGGCTGCCTGCCGAACTTCGTGATCATGGCCGCCTCCGACGAGGCCGAGCTGGTGCACATGGTGGCGACCCAGGTCGCGATCAACGACCGGCCGAGCGCGGTGCGCTATCCGCGCGGCGAAGGCCGCGGCGTCGAGATGCCGGATGTCGGCGTGCCGCTGGAGATCGGCAAGGGCCGCATCGTCCGCCAGGGCAACAAGGTCGCGCTGTTGTCGTTCGGCACCAGGCTCGCCGAATGCGAGAAGGCCGCCGAGGAACTGGCGACGCTGGGCCTCTCCACCACCGTCGCCGACGCGCGCTTCATGAAGCCGCTCGACGTCGATCTGGTGCTCAAGCTCGCCAATGAGCACGAGATCCTGATCACCATCGAGGAAGGCTCGATCGGCGGCTTCGGCAGCCACGTGATGCAGACGCTGGCCGAGCACGGCAAGCTCGACGGCGAGGTCAAGATGCGGGCGATGGTGCTGCCCGACGTGTTCCTCGACCACGACACCCCGGCCGCGATGTACGCCGCCGCCGGCCTCGACGCCAAGGCGATCGTCAAGAAGGTGTTCGAGGCGCTCGGCAAGGAACACAAGGCCGAGACGGTCAAGCTGGCGTAAGCTCCTCGTTCCGTGTCCCGGACGCGCTGCGGCATCCTTATGCCGCTGCGCAGATCCGGGACCCCGCTTTGTTTGCACGCGGTATCAACCGGGACCCCGGATCTGCAGCGCACCACGCCGCCAAGCGCGGCGCGCTGCGCAGCGTCCGGGGCACAATTCGTCTCATCTCGTCTCATCGCACTAGTCTCGCTTCGGGCTGAGCATGGCCAAACCTCCCGCCCCCTCCCGCAAGCGCGCCGACGTGGTGCTGGTCGAGCGCGGGCTGTTCGAGAGCCGGGCGCGCGCGCAGGCGGCGATCGAGGCCGGGCTGGTGTTCGCCGACGGCAAGCCCGTGATCAAAGTCTCCGAACAGATTTCGCTCGACGCCGCGCTCGACGCGCAGCCGGCGCATCCCTGGGTGTCGCGCGGCGGCGTCAAGCTCGCCGGCGCGCTGGAGCGCTATCCAATCGCGATCGAGGATCACGTCTGCCTCGACGTCGGGTCTTCCACCGGCGGCTTCACCGAGGTGCTGCTCGCCGAAGGCGCGGCGCTGGTGTTCGCGGTCGATGTCGGCCGCGATCAGCTGCATCCGTCGCTGCGCGGCCATCCCCGGATCGTGTCGATGGAAGCCACCGACATCCGCAGCCTCGAAGGCAGGCGGCTGCCGCAGCGGCCCGACGTGGTGGTAATCGATGCCAGCTTCATCTCGCTGAAACTGGTGCTGCCGGCCGCATTGTCGCTGGCGGCCGCGCCGATGAGCCTCCTGGCGCTGATCAAGCCGCAATTCGAGGTGCCGTCGAAACACGGCATCGTCCGCGACACCGCGCGGCATCGCGCGGTGATCGACGACGTCACCGCATTCGCGGCGTCGCTCGGCTGCACAGATATCGCGGTGTTCCCGTCGCCAATCGCCGGCGGCGACGGCAACGCCGAGTTCTTTCTCGGTGCGCGTAGAAGTTGAATCTCAGATTCATGCACGCCGTTACCCGGCGGTCACTCTGCAGCCGCAAGTTCGGCTATTGTGCGCGCCATGACCTCCTCGGATTTGCCTCTCGCCGCCGGCGCCCGCGCGCCGGCGCAATCGCCTGCGTGGCGGACTGAAATCGTCGAGACGCTGACGCTCGCGGTGCCGATGGCGCTGACGCAGCTCGGCCAGATCGCGATGATGACAACCGACCTCGCGCTGATCGGCCGGCTCGGCGATTCCGCCGTGGCCGCGGCGGCACTCGCCCATACGGTGCTGTTCATCGCCTTCATGCTCGGCATCGGCCTCGTCTCCGCCGTGGCGCCGCTGGCGGCGCAGGCCTATGGCGCACGCGCGCCGCGCCAGGTCCGCGCATCGCTGCGCGTCGGGATGTGGGCGGCGGTGATCGCAGGCATCCCGCTGACGCTGAGCCAGTTCTACGGCGAAGCGATGCTGCTCGCCGCCGGCCAGGCGCCGGATGTGGCGGCGCTCGCCGGGCGCTATCTGCACGGGCTCGCCTGGTCGCTGGTGCCGGGCTGGATCTTCATCGCGCTGCGCAGTTTCATGGGCGCGGTCAACCGGCCGGAGCCGGCGTTGTGGATCATGTTCGCCGCGGTGCCGCTGAACGGCGTGCTCGCCTACGCGCTGATCCACGGCGCATTCGGGCTGCCGCAGCTCGGCATTTTCGGCGCCGGCCTCGCCACCAGCATCGTCTCGATCGCGATGTGCATCGCGGCGGCGGTGGCCTGCGTGACGCTGCAGCCCTTCCGCAAGTATCAGGTGTTCGGCGAGCTGGCGCGGTTCGACGGCCCGCTGATGAGGCAGCTGCTCGCGCTCGGCCTGCCGATCTCCGGCGCCTCCGTGCTCGAATACGGCGTGTTCGGCGCCGCCGCACTGCTGATGGGCCAGATCGGCACCACCGCGCTCGCCGCGCACCAGATCGCCCTGCAGGTCGCGGCGATCATGTTCATGGTGCCGCTCGGCATCTCGCTCGCCGCCACCGTGCGCGTCGGCCATGCGGTCGGCCGCCACGATCCGGCCGGCGCAAGGCGCGCCGGCTTCGCGGCGATCGGGCTCGGATTCGTCTTCATGGCCTTGATGACGCTGCTGGTGGCGCTGACGCGGCACGAGATTCCGCAACTGTTTCTCGGCGATTCCACGACGGCCGTGGAGACCGCGCAGCTCACCGCGTCGCTGCTGCTGGTCGGCGCCAGCTTCTTCATCGCCGATGGCCTGCAGGTGGTCGCCAACGGCGCGCTGCGCGGCAAGAGCGATACGCGGATCCCGCTGCTGTTCGCGGTGCTGGGGTTCTGGGCGATCGGCTTTCCGTTCAGCTATCTGCTCGGCTTCCCCGGCGGCTTCGGCCCGTTCGGCGTCTGGATCGGCCTCGCGATCGGGCTCGCGGTCTATGCCGCGCTGCTGGTGGCGCGCTTCCATCTGCTGACGCGCGCGCCGCAGCCGGCCCTGGCGCCGGACTGATCAGTTCCGGCTTTACGCATCGGCGCGCGAAGCCTATCGGATCGCAATGACCGAAACTCTCACGATCGATCACGTCGGCCATCGCGGCGACGGCGTCAGCCTCGCTGGCGGCGGCGCGGTGTATGTGCCCTATGCGCTGGGCGGCGAGCGCGTCGAGACCGAGCCGGTCGCGGGCCATCCCGACCGTCGCAAATTGCTGCGCGTCGCGGTCGCGAGCCCGCAGCGGATCGAGCCGTTCTGCCCGCATTTCGGCATCTGCGGCGGCTGCGCGATCCAGCACTGGCAGAGCGATGCGTATCAGGCGTGGAAGCGCAACCTCGTCGTCGAGACGCTGGCGCAGGCCGGGATCGACTGCGCCGTCGGTGCGCTGATCGATGCGCATGGCGCCGGTCGCCGCCGCATCACGCTGCACGCCCGCAAGGGCACCCACGACGTGCTGAAGGTCGGCTTCAGCGCCGCCGCGAGCCACGATCTGATCGCGATCGATCACTGCCCGATCCTCGACCCGGCGCTGGATGGCGCGATCGAGGCGGCGTGGGCGCTGGCGGAAGCGCTGACCGTGATCGGCAAGCCGCTCGACATCCAGGTCACCGCCGCCGAGAACGGGCTCGACGTCGACGTCCGCGGCTCCGGGGCGCTGCCGCCGAAGCTGATCGGCGCGCTGTCGCTGCTCGCCGAAAAGCACAGGCTGGCGCGGCTGACGCGGCACGGCGAACTGGTGCTGATGCGGACGCCGCCGACGATCGCGATCGGCAGCGCGCGCGTCACACTGCCGCCGGGCGCGTTCCTGCAGGCGACCGCGCTCGGCGAACAGACGCTGGCCGAACTGGCGCTCTCCGAAATCAGGCGCGTGAAACTGATCGCCGATCTGTTCTGCGGCGTCGGCCCGTTCGCGCTGCGGCTCGCGACCAAGGCGCGGGTGGTCGCCTATGACAGCGACGCGCCGGCGGTGCATGCGCTGCAGAAGGCCGCGCAGGCGACGTCCGGACTGAAGCCGATCAAGGCCGAACCGCGCGACCTATTCCGACGCCCGCTGGCGCCGCCGGAGTTACTCGATTTCGATGCCGTGCTGTTCGACCCGCCGCGCCAGGGCGCGCAGGCCCAGGCCGCGCAACTCGCCGCCAGCCGCGTGCCGCTGATCATCGCGGTGTCGTGCAACGCGCAGACCTTTGCACGCGACGCCAAGCTCCTGATCGACGGCGGCTATCGGCTGGAGAAGCTGACCCCGGTCGATCAGTTCAAATACACGCCGCATGTCGAGCTGGTGGGTGTGTTGCGGAAGTAATTCTTACTAACCGACCACACCCTCTCGTTCGTCATTCCGGGGCGCGCGCAGCGCGAACCCGGAATCCATAACCACCGGCGTAACAAGTTGCATACGGTGTTGCGCCGACAATGCTTCACCGAGGGTCCAGGGGATGTGGATTCCGGGCCTGCGCGCAAGAGCGCGCATCCCGGAATGACAAACTCGAATGATGTGCGCGACGCTGAGATTCCGGGTTCGCGCTGCGCGCGCCCCGGAATGACGAAGCCGCAACTACCCGATCGCGATGCCGCCGCCGATGGTGCGGTTGAGGACTTGCGTGGTACGCTCGATGCGCTCGGCGGCCGAGTTCAGTGCGGCGGCGACGGCGCGGTTCGTCGTCACGGTGCGGTCGAGCGACTGGCTGCGATCCTCGCGCAGCGCCTCGACCTCCTGTTGCAGCGTGGCGAGCCGGCTGTGCGCGTCGAGCAATTCGTCGGCCATCATCAGCGCGGCCATCACGGTGAGCCGCGCGTCGCCGATCTCGCCGAAGCGGCCGCGCAGACTCTGGATGCGGCTTTCGAGATTGTCGGCGAGGCCGAGCAGTTGCGGCTCCTGCCCCGGCTCACAGGCCATGCGATATTGCCGGCCGTTGATGGTGACGCCGACATGGTTGGCGGAGGCGGCCGCGTCTTTCGGATTCATGACGGCTCCTCCTCGTCGGCCGGCTCGGTGTCGAGCACGGCGCGGATGGTGCCGATCGCGGCGTCGAGCCGCTGCGCGATCTCGCGATTGGTGCGCTCCAGCTTGCGGGTGCGCACCAGCGACCCGTCGAGCTCGTCGGCGAGCCGCGAACGATCGGCGCCGAGCGCCTGGATCCGCGACGCCAGTTCGTCCTCGTCGCGATCGGCCTCGGCGCGACGCTCCACCGCGCTCTCCAGCGCCTCGAGCGCCGCCGCGAGACGGCGCGCCGCCGCGACGATCTCGGTCGGAGCCTGATCGGCGCTGATGGAACCGGAGACGGGACGATCGGTCATGATATGTCGCAAGACCCTCGCAGCTTCAGGCGTCCAAATAAAACCACGGTCAGACAAGCCTTTAGAGCACGAAATTTACGTGGCAAGAGAGCCGAGCGCAACGCCGCTGCTCAGCTATGCACCACAAACCGCGTCGCAATGCCGCCGGCTGAGGCCACGACCTTGGACTCGGTGGTATCGGATGCTATGCCGAATTGGCTTCCGGGCCCCCTGCCCCCATCTGTTCATGACCATGCCACACCGGCACGGCACGCTCCGCTCCCAGCGAAGTGCAGGCAACAACACGATTTCAGGCGGTTACACATGGCACAGGTCGATCATTCCCGTATGGCGAACGCAATCCGGGCACTGGCGATGGACGCGGTCGAGAAGGCCAAATCCGGCCATCCCGGGCTGCCGATGGGCGCCGCCGACGTCGCCACCGTGCTGTTCACCGAATTTCTGAAATTCGATGCCGCCGACGCGCACTGGCCGGACCGCGACCGTTTCATCCTCTCCGCCGGCCACGGCTCGATGCTGCTCTATGCGCTGCTGTACCTCACCGGCAATTCGGAGATGACGCTCGACCAGATCAAGGCATTCCGGCAGCTCGACTCCCGGACGCCCGGGCATCCGGAAAACTGCATCACCGACTCGGTCGAAACCACCACCGGCCCGCTCGGCCAGGGCGTGGCGTCGTCGGTCGGCACTGCGCTGGCGGAGCGGCTGCTGGCCGCGGAGTTCGGCGACATCGTCGATCACTATACCTACGTGCTGTGCTCGGACGGCGACCTGATGGAAGGCGTCAGCCACGAGGCGATCGCGCTGGCCGGCCATCTCAGGCTGTCGAAGCTGATCTTCCTCTATGACGACAACGGCATCTCGATCGACGGGCCGCTGACGCTGACCGACAATGTCGACCAGGTCGCGCGCTTCCAGGCGCATGGCTGGAATTCGATGCGGATCGACGGCCACGATCCCAAGGCGATCGCCGAGGCGATCAGGTCCGCGAAAGCCTCCGACCGGCCGACCATGATCGCCTGCAAGACCACGATCGGCTTCGGCGCGCCGACCCGGGCCGGCACCTCCAAGGCGCATGGCGAGCCGCTCGGCGCCGAAGAACTGGCCGGCGCCAAGAAGGCGCTGGGCTGGGACTACGGCCCGTTCGAAATCCCGGACGACGTGCTGTCGGCCTGGCGCGCGGTCGGCGCCAGAGGCGCCAAGGCGCATGGCGCGTGGCAGGCGAAATTCGACAAGATCGACAAGGAGCTTCGCTCCGAATTCCAGCGCCGGGTGATCGACCGCAAGCGCCCCGCAGCGCTAGACGGCGCGATCCGCAAGCTCAAGGACAGGCTGGTCGACGCGCCGCAGACCATCGCCACCCGCAAGGCCAGCGAACTGGCGCTGGAGGCCATCGTCGAGGTGGTGCCGGAAATGCTGCTCGGCTCCGCGGACCTGACGCCCTCCAACAACACCCGCACCAAGCACGCCAAGGACGTCACCCCGGACGACTTCTCGGGCCGCTACATCCATTACGGCATCCGCGAGATGGGGATGGCGGCGGCGATGAACGGCATCGCGATGCACGGCGGCTTCGCGCCGGCCGGCGGCACCTTCATGTGCTTCGCCGACTACGCCCGCCCGTCGATGCGGATCGCGGCGCTGTCGCATGTGCCGGTGGTCTACATCATGACCCATGATTCGATCGGGCTCGGCGAAGACGGCCCGACGCATCAGCCGGTCGAGCACCTCGCGAGCTTGCGGGCGATGCCGAACATGCGGGTGTTCCGCCCGGCCGACCCGGTCGAGACCGCCGAATGCTGGCAGCTCGCGCTGGAGAACACCAAGGGCCCGACGGTGCTGGCGCTGTCGCGGCAGAACCTCACCCCGGTGCGCACCAGCAAATCTGACGACAACCGTTGCGCCAAGGGCGCCTATGAGCTGATCGCCGCCGACGGCAAGGCCAGCGTCACGATCTTCGCCACCGGCTCCGAGGTCGAGATCGCGGTCGCGGCGCACAAATTGCTCGCCGACAAGAGCATCAGCGCCCGCGTGGTGTCGGTGCCGTCGCTTGATCTCTTGCTGCAGCAGGACGACGCGACCCGCAAGGCGATCATCGGCGACGCCCCGGTCAAGGTCGCGGTCGAGGCCGCGGTGCGGTTCGGCTGGGACGCGGTGATCGGCCCGGACGGCGGCTTCGTCGGGATGTCGACGTTCGGGGCGAGTGCGCCGGCGAAGGATCTGTACAAGCACTTCGGCATTACCGCCGAGGCGGTCGCGGAGGCTGCGTCAAGCCGCCTCGGCGGCAAGTAAGGCTTTGATCTGAATCATGATCGAGCGGATTGCAACCGCTCGGTATTCAGGGCATGAAACCGCACAAGTACGGGGTCGCCCCGTCGCAACAATTGAAAATCACTAGCAGCGAGGAGAATTTGGATGGCAGTCCGGGTCGCGATCAATGGGTTTGGCCGTATCGGCCGCAACGTTCTGCGGGCGATCTACGAATCCGGCCGTAAGGACATCGAGGTCGTGGCGATCAACGATCTCGGCCCGGTCGAGACCAACGCCCATCTGCTCCGCTTCGACTCCGTGCACGGCCGCTTCCCGTTCGAGGTCAAGGTCGACGGCGACTCCATCGACATCGGCCGCGGCAAGATCAAGGTCACGGCGATCAAGGACCCGTCCGCGCTGCCCTACAAGGACATCGGCGTCGACATCGCGATGGAATGCACCGGCATCTTCACCGCGCGCGACAAGGCCGCCGCGCTGCTGACCGCGGGCGCCAAGCGCGTGCTGGTCTCGGCCCCGTCGGACGGCGCCGATGCGACCATCGTCTATGGCGTCAACCACGAGACCCTGACCAAGGACCAGCTCGTGGTGTCGAACGGCTCGTGCACGACGAACTGCCTCGCCCCTGTCGCCAAGGTGCTGAACGACACCGTCGGCATCGAGACCGGCTTCATGACCACGATCCACGCCTATACGGGCGACCAGCCGACGCTGGATACGATGCACAAGGATCTGTATCGCGGCCGCGCCGCGGCGATGTCGATGATCCCGACCTCGACCGGCGCCGCCAAGGCGATCGGCCTGGTGCTGCCCGAACTCAAGGGCAAGCTCGACGGCGTCGCGATCCGCGTGCCGACCCCGAACGTTTCGGTGGTCGACCTCAAGATCATCGCCAAGCGCGCCACCACCAAGGAAGAGATCAACGAGGCGATGAAGCGCGCCGCCGATCAGGAGCTCAAGGGCATCCTCGGCTACACCTTCGCGCCGAACGTCTCGATCGACTTCAACCACGATCCGCATTCGTCGACCTTCCACATGGACCAGACCAAGGTGCAGAACGGCACGCTGGTGCGGGTGATGTCGTGGTACGACAACGAATGGGGCTTCTCGAACCGCATGGCCGACACGGCTGTCGCGATGAGCAAGCTGATCTGATCGGACGCACATGAAGCAATGGATCGGTCTTGCTGGTCTGTTCGTTCTGATCGGAGGCCTGGCGTGGGCTTACCTGCGCCACGGCAGCCGCATCAAACCGGATGACAACCGCAAGATCGAAGACTGGCGACGCATCAACCAACACGGTCCGTATTAGCAATGACCAAAACATTTCGCACCCTCGACGACGTCGACGTCAAAGGCAAACGCGTGCTGCTGCGCGTCGATCTCAACGTGCCGATGGATGCCGGCAAGGTCACCGACACCACCCGGCTCGACCGCGTGGCGCCGACCATCACCGAGATTTCCGACAAGGGCGGCCGTGTGATCCTGCTGGCGCATTTCGGCCGGCCGAAGGGGCGCGACGCCAAGAACTCGCTGAAGCCGGTCGCCGCGGCGCTGGCGCAGGTGATCAGCAAGCCGGTCGCGTTTGCCGAGGACTGCGTCGGTGAGCCAGCCACGAAGGCGATCGCCGCGATGCAGGATGGCGATATTCTCTGCCTCGAGAACACCCGCTTCCACCCCGAGGAAGAGAAGAACGATCCCGCGTTCGTCGCCAAACTCGCCGAGCTCGGCGACATCTGGGTCAACGACGCGTTCTCTGCCGCGCATCGCGCCCACGCCACGACCGAAGGGCTCGGCCACAAGCTGCCGGCCTATGCGGGCCGCACCATGCAGGCCGAGCTGGTCGCGCTGAACAAGGCGCTGGAAGCGCCGACCAAGCCGGTGATCGCGATCGTCGGCGGCGCCAAGGTGTCGAGCAAGATCGATCTCCTGGAAAACCTCGTCAGCAAGGTGCAGGCGCTGGTGATCGGCGGCGGCATGGCCAACACGTTCCTGCACGCCCAGGGCGTCAAGGTCGGCAAGTCCCTCTGCGAGAAGGATCTGGCGGAGACCGCGCTGCGCATCCTCAACAAGGCCGAGGCCGCCAGCTGCGCCATCATCCTGCCGGTCGACGCCACCGTGGCGTATCATTTCGAGGCCAACGCACCGTCCTTCGCCTACGGGCTCGACGCGATCCCGGACGACGCCATGATCCTCGACGTCGGCCCGCGCTCGATCGAGCGCATCCATGCGGCGATCGACGATGCCGCAACATTGGTCTGGAACGGCCCGGTCGGCGCCTTCGAGCTGACGCCGTTCGACAAGGGCACCGTGGAGGCGGCCAGGCACGCCGCCCGCCGCACCAAGGCCGGCAAGCTGATCTCGGTCGCCGGCGGCGGCGACACCGTGGCGGCGCTGAACCACGCCGGCGTGGCCGAAGACTTCACCTATATCTCGACCGCCGGCGGCGCCTTCCTCGAATGGATGGAGGGCAAGCCGCTGCCGGGCGTCGAGGTGCTGCGGGTGAAGTGACGAGGCTTTCGGCTGGCGTTCTCGCCTTGCGGATGTCTTCTGCGGATCCTATGTTGCGTTACATGTAACGCTTCCGACGGAGGCCGCGATGGATAAGAAGGCCGACAAGCCCGCCAAGGGCAAGCGGGCGGCCACGATGAGCAGAGCCAAGTCGCGCAGCCCCAGCGCCGAACGCGTGCGGCGCCACCGCGAGAGGATGAAGGCGATGGGGTTGAAGCCGGTGACCATCTGGGTTCCGGATGTCGACACGCCCGAGTTCAAGGCGCAACTGGCGCGGGCCATCGACGTCATCAATGAGGACGAAGAAAGCCGCCGGGTTCTGGAAGGAATGCTGGAACTCGGCGACTTCAGCGACTGGCGATGATGTATGGCGAACTGGTCACTGTTTCGCTGCGGGGCGAATACGGGAAACCCAGGCCAGCCTTGATCGTCCAGTCGAACAGATACTTGCATCTGAATTCAGTCGCCGTGCTGCCGCTGACGAGCTACCTGACCGATAGCGAGCCATGCCGCGTCTTGATCGAACCATCGTCGATGAATGGTCTGCGCGAACGCTCGCTCGTGATGGTCGACAAGCCCGCGACCATTCTGCGCGAGAAGACCGGCCCCGTGATCGGCCGCCTTTCTCCCGAAGAAATCTCCGCGGTCAATCGCGCCCTCGCCATTTTCCTGGGCATTGTCTAAGACCCTTTCCGAAGACCAGGACCTGCCGAACCTCGCAAAATCAACCAAGAAACCACCCCAATGGAGAAGCCGATGAACCTCGCCGACCTGAACACCATCGCCCGCGCCATGGTCGCGCCCGGCAAGGGCATTCTCGCTGCCGACGAATCTTCGGGAACCATCAAGAAGCGGTTCGACGTGATCGGCGTCGAGTCGACCGAGACCAGCCGCCGCGACTACCGCGAGATGATGTTCCGGTCCAAGCAGGCGATGAGCGACTATATCTCCGGCGTGATCCTGTATGACGAGACGATCTGGCAGGACGCCGCCGACGGCACGCCGCTGGTCAAGCTGATCGAACAGGCCGGCGGCATCCCCGGCATCAAGGTCGACGAAGGCACCCAGCCGCTGCCGAACTGCCCCGGCGAACTGATCACCGTCGGCCTCGACAAGCTCGCCGAGCGGCTGGCGAAGTACTACAAGCAGGGCGCCCGCTTCGCGAAATGGCGCGCGGTGATCGACATCGGCGCCGGGATCCCGAGCTACGCCGCGGTCCACACCAACGCGCACGCGCTGGCGCGCTACGCCGCGCTGTGCCAGCAGGCGCAGATCGTGCCGATCGTCGAGCCGGAAGTGCTGATGGACGGCGACCACGACATCGACCGCTGCTATGAGGTCACCGAATTCGTGCTCAAGGAAACCTTCCAGGAGCTGTACTACCAGAAGGTCGCGCTCGAGGGCATGATCCTGAAGCCCAACATGGCCGTCGCCGGCAAGAAGTCGGCGAAGAAGGCCGGCGTGCAGGAAGTCGCCGAGAAGACCGTGAAGCTGCTGAAGTCCTGCGTGCCCGCTGCGGTGCCGGGCATCGCGTTCCTGTCCGGCGGCCAGTCCGATGAGGAAGCCACCGCGCATCTCGACGCCATGAACAAGATCGGCGGCCTGACTTCGGGCCTTCCTTGGGGCCTGACCTTCTCCTATGGCCGCGCGCTGCAGGCCGCGCCGCAGAAGGCGTGGTCCGGCAAGGCCGACAACGTCGCGGCCGGCCAGGCCGCGTTCACCCACCGGGCGAAGATGAACTCGCTCGCCAGCAAGGGCGAGTGGTCATCCGACCTCGAAAGCAAGAAGGCCGCATAACGCCGATGGCCAAGCCTGCCCCGCCGCGCCCGGCGCCGCGTCTGTATCTTGCGACGCCGGTCGTGGACGATCCCGCATCCCTGCTCGCGGCACTTCCGCAGTTGCTCGCCGCCGCCGACGTGGCGGCGGTGCTGCTGCGGCTCGCGCCATCCGACCCGCGCACGCTGATCACGCGGATCAAAGCGGTGACCGCGGCGGTGCAGGCCGGCGGCGCGGCGCTGCTGCTCGACGGCCATGCCGATCTGGTGGCGCGCGGCGGCGCCGACGGCGCGCATCTGTCGGGGCTGGCCGCGATGCAGGAATGGCTGCCGCAATTGCAGCCGCAGCGCATCGCCGGCGTGGGCGCGCTGGAGACCCGGCACGATTCGATGATCGCGGGCGAAGCCGGCGCCGATTACGTGCTGTTCGGCGAGCCGGCCGAAGACGGCACGCGGCCCTCGACCGAGGCGATCGCCGACCGGCTTAACTGGTGGGCCGAACTGTTCGAGCCGCCTTGCGTCGGCTACGCGATCTCGCCCGACGAGGTCGGGGAATTCGCCGCCGCCGGCGCGGATTTCGTGCTGGTCGGCGAGCATATCTGGGCCGAAGCGGACGGCGCGGCGGCGGCGCTCGCGGACGCCGAGGCGGCGCTGAAGCAGGGCTTTGCCGGGACCGCGCCAGCGCCGGCGCAAGGATAATCCATGAAGGCGCTACGCCCGATCTCGATCGCTGCGGCCATGCTGCTGCTCGCCACCGGCGCGTCGGCGCAATTGTCGCTGACGCCGTCGCCGCCGAATCCGTTCCCGAAGCCCCTCGAGCCGGAAAAGCCGAAGCCGCGGCCGAAGCCTGCCGCCGCCCCGGCCGACAAGGATCACGCGAAAAAAACGACTGCCGACAAGGCCGGCGCGGCGAAGCCGGGTGCTGCGCCGGAGAGCTCGGATGCGGTCGACCCCGACGATCCCAATGTCGATCTGGTGTACGGCGCGTATCAGCGCGGGTTCTACAAGACCGCCTTCGATCTCGCCCTGAAGCGCGCCCAGGAGCTGAACGATCCCAAGGCGATGACGATGCTGGGCGAGCTCTATGCCAACGCGCTCGGGATCAGGCGCGACTACGACAAGGCGGTGGAATGGTACAGGCGCGCCGCCGATCTCGGCGACCGCGAGGCGATGTTCGCGCTCGCGATGGCGCGGATGGCGGGACGCGGCGGCGGGCCGGCGAACCGTGAGGAAGCCGCCAAATGGCTGGCGTCCTCGGCCAAGCTCGGCGAACCGAGGGCGGCGTATAATCTGGCGCTGCTGTATCTCGACGGCCAGACCTTCCCGCAGGACATCAAGCGCTCCGCCGAGCTGCTGCGGGTGGCCGCCGACGCCGGCAATCCCGAGGCGCAATACGCGCTGGCGACCTTCTACAAGGAGGGCACCGGGGTGGAGAAGAACGTTGAGCAGTCGGTGCGGCTGCTGCAGGCCGCGGCGGTCGCCGGCAATGTCCCCGCCGAGGTCGAATACGCGATCGCGCTCTACAACGGCACCGGCACGGTGAAGAACGAACCGGCCGCGGTCGCGCTGCTGCGCAAGGCGGCGCGGGCCAACAACCCGATCGCGCAGAACCGGCTGGCGCATGTGCTGTTCAGCGGCCAGGGCGCGCCGCGCGACCCGGTCGAGGCGATCAAATGGCACCTGGTCGCCAAGACCGCCGGCAAGGGCGACCTGATGCTCGACGAGGCGCAGGCCCAGCTCAGCCCCGAGGAGCGCGCCAGGGCCCAGGAGGCCGCTAAGAAATGGGTCGGCGGGAAATGATCCGGGGTTGACGCCATCCCCTGCGCAGGGCACCCCTTCGGAATAATCCCCCCAAAAACCTCATCCAGACCTGCCGCAGGTCGCCGCGAGACCTCAGCCCATGATCCATTCCGCCCTCATCAACGTCATGGTCAAGGCCGCGCGCCGCGCCGGCCGCAGCCTCAAGCGCGATTTCGGCGAAGTCGAGAATCTCCAGGTCTCGCTGAAGGGCCCGGCGAATTTCGTCTCGCTCGCCGACAAGCGCGCCGAGGAGATGCTGTACGAGGATCTCACCAAGGCGCGGCCGGGCTACGGCTTCCTCGGCGAGGAAGGCGGCATCCGCGAGGGCGCCGACAAGAGCCACACCTGGATCGTCGATCCGCTCGACGGCACCACCAACTTCCTGCACGGCATCCCGCATTTCGCGATCTCGATCGGCCTGCAGCGCGATGACACGCTGATCGCCGGGCTGATCTACAATCCGGCGACCGAGGACCTCTACATCGCCGAGCGCGGCAAGGGCGCCTTCGTCAACGACCGCCGGCTGCGGGTCGCCGGCCGCCGCGAACTGCACGACTGCGTCATCGCCTGCGGCCTGCCGCATCTCGGCCGCGGCGATTTCGCCCAGAACCAGCGCGAGATGGCGGCGCTGCAGCCGAAGGTCGCCGGCCTGCGCCGGATGGGCACCGCCTCGCTCGACCTCGCCTTCGTGGCGGCCGGCCGCTTCGACGGCTATTGGGAACGCAACCTGTCGCCCTGGGACATCGCCGCGGGCATCGTCTTCGTCCGCGAAGCCGGCGGCACCGTCAGCGACATCAACGGCGGCGACGTGCTGAAGACCGGCGACATCGTCTGCGGCAACGAAGCCATCCACGGCACGCTGGCGAAGATCCTGAAGCCGCTGAGCTGAGACAGAGCGTGGCGCTTCTTCCTTCTCCCCTTGTGGGAGAAGGTGGCGCGGACGAAAGTCCGCGTCGGATGAGGGGTTGACGAAAGTCCGCGTCGGATGAGGGGTCGACGCGGACGCC
The DNA here is from genome assembly GCF_052445935.1 of Rhodopseudomonas sp. NSM. NCBI lineage: Bacteria > Pseudomonadati > Pseudomonadota > Alphaproteobacteria > Hyphomicrobiales > Nitrobacteraceae > Rhodopseudomonas > Rhodopseudomonas sp. NSM. The sequence continues at coordinate 396,025 of NZ_JBQTCH010000004.1, forward strand.
CTGCCCGCGGCCCCCTCACCCGGCTTCGCTGCGCGAAGCCACCCTCTCCCACGAGGGGAGAGGGTAAGTCGCGCGCTACGCCGCCGGCACGATCCGGCGCACGTCGCCCGAGTCGGTGACGAAGGCGGCGCCGGGCTTCGAGAACAGGAAGCCGTTGGACTGCTTCAGCGGATAGATCGCCGTCAGCTTCGCCGCGCCTTCGGACGCATCGACCTTGCCGTCGATCGCGTCGCGGAACAATTGCGACACCGCGACCATGTCGCATTGCTGCGGCGACAGCCGCATCGCGCCGGCGCCGGCGTCGCGCAGCTTGTCGACGTCGCCGAGCAGGCTGGCGGAGGTGTAGGACAGCGTCTGCACGCCGTTCATCGCCAGAAACGGCTCGTCGTCGAGTGTGGTGACCGCGAGCCCGTCGGGGTCCTGGTCGCAGACGAATTTGCAATTGTCCTTCGACAGCTTGTTGAGCCGGGCGTGATAGCAGCGCGCCGAGATCGCCAGCGGCACGCGGCCGAACGAGAACACCTCGAACGTTACCTCGGGCAGCGATTGCGCGATCGCGCGGATCGCCGACAGCGGGAGTTCCGGCGGAAGACAAATCCGCGTCGCGCCGCGCGAGGCAAAATACTTCGCGGTGGCCTCGTTGTAGATGTTGACGAACGGGCCGATCGCATGCGGCTTGCCGCCGAGCATGCCCAGGCAAGTCAGGTCGTTGACCTCCATGGTGAACTGATCGTCGCCGGCGAGTTCGAGCATCGCCTTGCGCTCGCGCGGCAGCGACATCAGCGTCAGCGAGCCCATCAGCACGGTCTTGCCGGCGGTCGCGAGCCGTTCGACCACCGCCGGGATGTGCGGATCGAGGAACGGCGAGCGCTTCGAGCACACCACCTCGCCGACGATCACGACGTCGACCGGCGCTTCATCGGCGATGCGGAAATAGAAGTCGCGCCATGCCTCCGGCTTCCAGTTGTACAGCACCGGTCCGAGCGTGAGTTGCATGGGAATAGCCTCGCTGTGAGTTGGCGGCGCCGCGCTCGCGCGCTACGCCGATCGCCGTTGCCGCCGGCGGTGATTAGCGCCGGGTCTTCAGCGCCAGGTTTTCTTGTAGGCGCCCGTCGTGGTCGACTGGCCCTCCGTCAGACCGCGCAATGCGTCGACCGGCAGCGGCCTGCCATCGTCCAGCGCGCTCAGCACCTCCTTGAAGGTCTTGACCACGCGCTCGATATAGGCGCGGCCGCGCTGGCGGCCTTCGATTTTCAGCGCCGCGACGCCGGCGGCGCGCAGCTCCGGCAGCATCGTGGTGGCGTCCAGGCTCGCCGGGTCCTCGAACAGATAGCCGCAGCCCTCGTCGGTCTGGTAGCGGCCCTTGCACAGCGTCGGATAGGCCGCCGCCTCGCCCTTGGCGAATTTGTTGATGGTGAAGTCGCCGAGCCGCGACACCAGCGCGCCGTTCTCCTCACGATACTGGATCGCACCGGCCGGCGAGCACACCCCGTCCATGTTCGGCGACTTGCCGGTAGCGTAGGACGACAGCGAGCAGCGGCCCTCCTCCATCACGCACAGCCCGCCGAAGATGAACACTTCGGTCTCGCAATCGACCTCTTTGGTGATCGCCGCGATCTCCTGCACGCTGAGCACGCGCGGCAACACCACGCGCTTGGCGTTGAACGAATCGATGTAGAACCGGATCGAATCCACATTCGCCGCCGCGGCCTGCACCGAGACGTGCAGGCGCTGCTGCGGATGGGTTCTCGCGCAGTAATCCATCACGCCGACATCGGCGAGGATCACCGCGTCGGCTTCGGCCTCGACCGCGTCGTCGACCGCGCGCTGCCACAATTCGACATTGCCGGCGCGGGCGAAGGTGTTGATCGCCACCAGCACGCTGCAGCCGTAGCGATGCGCGTGCGCGATCGATTCCCGCATCTCCTCGCGGCTGAAATTCAGCCCCGGAAAGTTGCGCGCATTGGTTTCGTCGTTGAAGCCGCAATAGATCGCATCGGCCCCCACCGCGACGGCATCGTGCAGCGCCGCGGGCGTACCCGCCGGACAGATCAGTTCCATGCTCTAGCCTCCCCCGACGCCCATTTCTTCGCGATATGCCGGCTGCGCGCCGACGATGCTCCGCAGAATTCGCTCGATCGGCGTCGCCAGCGGGCCGAACCACGCCACCGACTCCTTGAGGAAATCGACCCGCGAATCGTCGATCGCGTTGCGCAGCGCGACCACCGCCTCCATGTCGCCGTCGATCTCGATGTCGCGCGAGAAGAACAGCGCGTCGCCGTCATAGGAGCCGTCGGTCATGCCGATCAGCGCCGACAGCGGCCCGGCGATCCGCGCGTCGATGTTCGACGGCAGCGTGCGCACCACGGTGACGCGCGGATTCATCCGGCGCGGCTCGAGCACGAAGGCGATCGGCAGATCGCTCGGATCGAGCCCGTAGCGCTTGCCGGTATGCGACCCGAGGCGATCGAAGATGCGGGGATGACGACTGCGGATCTCCCGCAGGCAAACGCCGAGCAACACCTGCAGGGGCAACAGCGGCAGAACCCGCGTCGCGAGGGCAAGCGGCGCGGGCATCCTGGAGACGGGCGAATTGGATACCGACATGGGCCACCTTATCGTGAACAAATCGGGTAACCCGGTCCCGGCGGTACTTCTTTGCGCCTGATCAAAGACAGACCCGATCGCAAGTGCTGACCAGAACCGTCCGCACGGAGACACCATGCTGAGCCGCGTCAAACCGCCCTTCCCGGACCTCCGCGCATTCGCCGCCTATCTGGAATCCCGCGGGCAGTTGCACCGGATCCGCAAGCCGGTCTCGGTGGTCCACGAGCTGACCGAAATCCATCGCCGCGTGCTGCACGCCGGCGGCCCGGCGCTGCTGATCGAACATCCGGTCAAGGCCGATGGCACGCCGTCGGAAATGCCGATCCTGGTGAATTTGTTCGGCACCGTCGAGCGGGTGGCGTGGGGGCTCGGTATCGAGCCGCAGAATCTGTCGGCACTCGGCGAGGCGCTCGCCGAAATGCGCGAGCCGGCGCCGCCGCAGAGCCTGACCGACGCGCTGAGCAAATTGCCGATGGCCCGCGCGGCGCTGTCGATGCGGCCGAAGACCGCCAAGTCCGCGCCGGCGCAGGACGTGGTGCTGACCGGCGACGCGGTCGATCTCGGCCGGCTGCCGATCCAGATTCCGTGGCCCGGCGAGCCGGCGCCGCTGATCACCTGGCCCTTGGTGTTCACCAGGCCGCCGCCCGGCGCATCCGGCACCGACAATGTCGGCGTCTACCGCATCCAGGTGCTGGGCAGGGACCGCGTCATCATGCGCTGGCTGGCGCATCGCGGCGGCGCCAAGCATCATTACCAATGGAAGGCCGAGGGCCGCGAGATGCCGGTCGCGATCGTGATCGGCGCCGATCCGGCGATGATCCTGTCGGCGGTGCTGCCGCTGCCGGAGAGCATTTCGGAGATCAAATTCTCCGGGCTGCTGCGCGGCGACCGCCCGAACATGACGCCCTGCGTGGGGATTCCGCTGAACGTGCCGGCCGACGCCGAGATCGTCCTGGAAGGCTTCGTGTCGCCGACCGAGACCGCGCCGGAGGGCCCCTATGGCGACCACACCGGCTATTACAACGCGGTCGAGGAATTCCCGGTGATGCGGATCACCGCGATCACGATGCGGCGCAACCCGATCTATCTGTCGACCTATACGGGCCGGCCACCGGACGAGCCGTCGCGGCTCGGCGAGGCGTTCAACGACGTCTTCCTGCCGGTGGCGCGGCGGCAGTTTCCCGAGATCGTCGATCTGTGGCTGCCGCCGGAAGCGTGCTCCTACCGGATCGCGGTCGCCTCGATCAGGAAGCGCTATCCCGGCCAGGCGCGGCGGCTGATGATGGGGCTGTGGTCGATGCTGCCGCAGTTCAGCTACACCAAGCTCTTGATCATCGTCGACGACGACGTCAATGTCCGCGAATGGGCCGACGTGATGTGGGCGGTGTCGACCCGCGCCGATACCTCGCGCGACATGGTGTCGATCAGCGACACGCCGATCGACTATCTGGATTTCGCCTCGCCGAAATCCGGGCTCGGCGGCAAATTGGGCATCGACGCCACCAACAAGATCGGCACCGAGACCGAGCGCGAATGGGGCAAGGTGCTGGAGATGGACAAGGACGTGATCGCGCGGGTCGACGCGATGTGGTCCGGACTCGGGCTCGCACCGGCGCCGACGCCGGCGGCGGCGCAACGCAGGCTGCTGCGATGAGCACGCCGCATCGCATCGTCGTCGGCATCAGCGGCGCGTCGGGCGCGGCGGTCGGGCTGCGCGTCGTCGAATTGCTCGCCACCACCGACTGCGAACTGCACCTCGTCGTCTCCGCTGCGGCCGAGCGCACCATCGCCTACGAGGTCGGCGCCCAGGCGCTGGAGCACATCCTCGAGGTCGTCGACCGCCATCACGATTTCAACGATGTCGGCGCCAGCATCGCCTCGGGCTCGTTCCGCACCAGCGGCATGATCGTGGCGCCGTGCTCGATCCGCACGCTGTCGGCGATCGCCACCGGCAATCTCGACAATCTGCTGGTGCGCGCCGCCGACGTGCAGCTCAAGGAACGCCGCCGGCTGGTGCTGATGCTGCGCGAGACGCCGCTGCATCTCGGCCATATCCGCGCCATGGCGCAGGTCACCGAGATCGGCGGCATCGTCGCGCCGATCTCGCCGGCGTTCTATCAGCGGCCGCGCTCATTGGCGGAGATGATCGACCACATCGCGCTGCGCGCGATCGGCCTGCTCGGCCTCGACGACCTGCAATTGTCGGCGCCGGAATGGTCGGACGATACGCCTCCGACATGTCCGAAGAGCTGAGCCGGAGTCGGCGAACTGCCCACTAGCTCCGAAGAAAGAGCTGCCCCAGGGCACTGCCTGCTCCTTCTCCCCGCGTGCGGGGAGAAGGGTGGGATGAGGGGGCGTCTCCGCGCGGCCGAGCTTAGCGTGGATCATGACGCCTGGCGGTCGAATGGTTCTCAGACGCTCAGGCGCGCGGAGACGCCCCCTCACCCGGCCCGGCTACGCTACGCTCCGCCGGGCCGACCTCTCCCCGCGCGCGGGGAGAGGTTAGGCTGCCCGCGCATCACCCGCACAGCGGAATGCGTTCGGGGGAGGCCTCCTTCGGCACCTCCTTGCGCAGGTCGACATCGCGCACCAGCGGAAAGAAATCGCCGGCGCGCTCGGTCTTGAGATAGGTCGTGATCAGCGTCTTCGCTGGCAACGCACCGGTGCGGCACGCTTCAGCGCCGACACCGAGCGTCAGCGAGCCGCGCTCACCCTTCGCCTTGTGCGCGGCCATCTCGTCCCGCAGCGCCAGCACGCGCGGCACGTCCGCCGGCGCGATCCGGAACGCGTAGATCATGGTGTCGTTGGTCACTTCGCCCGCCAGCGACAGCAGTTCGGCCGGATCGTCGAGATCGGCCAGCACGAACGCCTGCTCCCTCTTGTCGGCGCCCACCGCCACAGCGATCCGCAACGTCACGCGGCGCGGCCGCAGGCCCTGCGGCAGCCGCACGGCAATCCGCAACGCCGCCGGATCGGCCGTGGCAAGATCAGTGCGCGCCAGCTTGACCATCGAGGTCACCGGCACGGAGCTGCAGGCCGTCAGCGCAGCGACCGCCAGGACGGCGGCAGCAGCGGCGAGCGGTCTGGCGAAAGCTGAGATGTTCATAAGCGGATCCTATCTTGACGATAATAATTTATCGTACTACGATAATTTCATCTCGAAATAGATGATGGAGTTCCGCAATGCAAGCCCCTTCCACGATCGCCTCGACGGCGCCTGATGGCCCGGCCGCGGCCCGCCTGGTGCGGCTGTCGCGCGCGATGGAATGGGTGACGACGGGCGGCATCGTGCTGATCGTCGGCCTGCTCGGCGCCGCCTTCATGTTCCAGAACTGGACCCGCAACCTGCTGCTGACGAAGCTCGGCGACGTCGGCAACCGGCTGCCGCTCGACGCCGGCAATCAGGCGCTGGCCGCGATCATCATCGCGGTGCCGGTCGCCGTGCTGGTGTGGGGATTGTTGAACGTGCGCGCGCTGTTCGGCGATTTCGCGCGCGGGCGCGTCTTCACGGCGGCGACTGCGACGCATCTGCAGCGTTTCGGCATCGCGGTGGCGGCGCAGGGACCGCTCGGCCCGCTGACCGCGACCGTGTTGGCGCTGGTGCTGTCGCTCGGCAACCCGCCGGGTCAGCGGCTACTGGTGCTGACCTTCTCCAGCAACGACTACATCTCGGTGATCGTCGGCGGCGTGCTGATCGCGGTCGCTGCGGTGATGCGCGAGGCGACGCGGCTCGCCGACGAAAATGCGAGCTTCGTCTAGCCGATGGCGATCGTGGTCAATCTCGACGTGATGCTGGCGCGGCGCAAGATGCGCTCGAAAGAACTGGCCGAGCGCATCGGCATCACCGAGCAGAACGTCTCGCTGCTGAAGTCGGGAAAGGTGAAGGGCATTCGCTTCGATACGCTGGAGCGGATCTGCGCGGCGCTGGATTGCCAGCCGGGCGATATCCTCGAATTCGTACCCGACCCGCCGGAAACGGAATCGGCATCCGCCTGAAAAGGCGGATGCCGGCTGTTAGTTCAGATTACTGGACCTGCCAGCGCTGCTGGTTCAGCGCGCCCGCGAGGCGACGGCGAGGTGCTCGTGGGGGCGCCAGTCTTCGGCGGCGTCGTCCCAGTAGTGCGCGTCGTCGAAACGCTTCCAGTGCGCCGTCTCGGACACGAATTCGCGTCCGCCGACGACCAGCGCGACGATACCGATCAGGCCGACCAGCACGTAGATCGCAGCGATCAATGCAACAATGGTCAAGGCTTCATCCTCACTGTGGTTTCTGATGCTTGCACCCGGACCGTCGGCGGCGGGTGCTCCGCCTCTAATTTCAAATCAGGAATTCGCCCAGGCGAACAGGCCGATCCGCCGCGCACGCACCGGCGGAGGCGCGGGTGCGACAGGCTCTGCCTGCTGCGGCTGCGTACGCCGGAACAACCTCTGCCGCACGTCGTCGAGGACCAGATACGCGATCAACGCCGGCGCAACGGCACACGCCAGGAACAACACAAGCGAACCGACCGAATCCAGATACACACCACGTCTCCCTGCCTTTGTCGGGCAGAAAGGTAGACGCCAGTACCGCTGGCCGGCATTGCGCAGGATCAATTTTGCGGCGCCGGCCGCCTCCGGCGCGGCGCGATGATAGCGCGTAGTTAGTTGATCGTTAATCGGTTTTTTCGGTGAACCAGGCTCCGTTCCGGGAACTCACCAAGTCGTGACGAGTCGACAGGACGCGTGCGCAGCATCACACACCCGAAGTCAGACCGGCTTCAGCCGGTAGTGACTGACACCCCATTCGTCGCCGTCGGCGTAGCCGAACAGCCCGGAGGTGGCGAGGAAGAACCAGCGCCAGCGCCGCATCCACAACGCGGTGTCGTCGCCGTAAACCGGCCGCAGGATGGCTTCGATCTCCTCGCGATGCGCGTCGAAATTGGCAAGCCAGTCTTCAGCGGTCCGCTGATAGTGCCGGCCGCTCCAGCGCCACTGCTCCTCAACGCTGAACAGATCGGCATATTGCTGGATCAGCTTGTGACTTGGCATCACCCCGCCGGTGAAGAAATGCTGCGCGATCCAGTCCTCGCGGTCGGCCCGGTCGAACAGGTAGGCGCCGCGGCGATGCGTGAAGATGTGCATGAAAAACAGGCCGCCGGGCTTCAGCCAGCCGCGCATCGAGGTGAGCAGCTTGCGCCAGTTCATCATGTGCTCGAACATCTCGACCGAGACGATGCGGTCGAACTGCGCGTGCGGCTCGAACACGTTCATGTCGCTGGTGACGATCTGCAGGTTGGACAGACCGCGCGCGATCGCTTCGGCTTCGATGTATTGGCGTTGCGACGCCGAATTCGACACCGCGATGATCCGGGAAGACGGAAACCGCCGCGCCATCGCCAGCGACAGCGAGCCCCAGCCGCAGCCGAGTTCGAGAACGCTCTGGCCGTCGCGCAGATCGGCATGGTCGATCGTCAGCCGCAGCGCTTCTTCTTCGGCCTGTGCCAGCGTGGTGTCGGCCTCCCGGTAGAAGCACGAGGAGTATTTGCGGTTCGGGCCCAGCACCTTGCCGAAGAACGCCGCCGGCACCTCGTAGTGCTGGGCGTTGGCGGCATCGGTGTGTTCGGCGACCGCGCGCGCCGCCATCTCGCGGGCGAAGGCGGCGTCGGCGGCCTCGTTGCCGCGCGACATCTTCGCCGCGGTGCGCGCGCACAGCCGGTTGATCGCGACGCGGATCACCGGATCGGGCAACGGCACGCGCTCGGCGGCGCCGATGATCGAGGAGACGAGACTCATGACGTCGCGGGCCCTCCCGACGCGGCGCTTCCCGGCGGCAGCGGGAAGAACTTGCTGGTACGCGCCTGATACGCCTTGTAGCGCTCGCCGCGGGATTTGAGCATCTGCTCCTCCAGCGGCGGAATGCCGGTGAGGTGTACCAGAATCCAGTACATGAACAGCGGCGCCAGCAGCGCCGCGTAGCCCCACGGATAGGACAAGGGATCGGCGAACGGGATGGCGATCACCGGATAGGCCAGCCAGCCGAACCATTCGAAGAAGTAGTTCGGGTGCCGCGACCAGCCCCACAGCCCGGCGTCGCAGACCATGCCCTTGTTGGCGGGGTTCTGGCGGAACGCCTTCAGCTGCGAGTCGGCCAGCCCCTCGCCGGCGATGCCGATCACGAGAATCAGGATGCCGATATAGTCCTGCAGCCGCAATTCGCCGGCCGGCGCGCGCGCGGCGACGAAGATCGCGAACACCAGCGGGATCGAGCCATAGGCCTGCTGCTGCAGGAACACGAACATCTTCTTCGGCGCGTCGGCGCCCCAATCCCTGGCGAAGGCGGCGTAGCGCGGATCATCCCCGATGTGGCGGCTGCGCGCGGCGATGTGCGAGCCGAGCCGCACCGACCAGACCAGCACCAGCGCCGCCACCAGCCATTGCCGCGCATTCGGCTCCGCGCCATCGACCGGCCACAGCGACGCGGCGGCGCCGGTGAGGCCGAGCGAGAACGTCCAGATGGTGTCGACCCAGCCGGAATTGCCGGTCTTCTGCTGCACCACCCAGGCGCCCGCCATCAGCACCGCCAGCGCCAGCCCGATCGCCACCAGGGCCTCGAGATACAAAACCGTCATCAAATCATCCTTGCAAATCGTCCTGGATGGCCGCGCCACGTTCCCCGCAAATACGCGATCGTTCAAGTCCCGGTTTCAACCCGGGTTCCGCGATGCGAGGGATGGCGCCGGCAGGGTGCGGGATAACCGCGCAGGCAGGAGCGGGATAACCACCGCCGAGCCTTCCTTCCGCGTCGCACTGTGCCATATTGATGGAAACAACCCCTCCCGGCAAACCGGAGATCGAACGCGCGATGGCAGCTGGCCCCTCTTCCCGCCCGGCGATGGAGATCGAACTCACCAAGCTGTCGTCGCCGCGGATCTTCCTGGTGCGGATGCTGGTGTTTCTGGTGCTGTGCGCGCTCGTCGTCGTGGTGCTGTACAAGCAGGTGATCGCGGCGTTCCTCGCCAATCCCGGGCTCAATGCGCTGATCTGCGCGGTGCTGCTGATCGGCATCGTGCTGGCGTTCCGGCAGGTGGTCCGGCTGTATCCGGAGGTCGCCTGGGTCAACAATTTCCGCATCAACGATCCCGGCCTCGCGATCGATCGGCGGCCGACGCTGCTGGCACCGATGGCGGCGATCCTCGGCGGCGAGCGCAACGGGCGAATCGCGATCTCACCCGAGATCATGCGGCATCTGCTGGATTCGATCGCGACGCGGCTCGACGAGGCGCGCGACATCTCGCGCTACATGACCGGCCTCCTGGTGTTTCTCGGCCTGCTCGGCACCTTCTGGGGTCTGATCGAGACCGTCGGCTCGATCGGCGGGGTGATCGGCGGGCTGAAGGTGACCGGCGACGCCGGCTCGCTGTTCGACACGCTGAAGGAAGGCCTCGCCGCACCGCTCGGCGGCATGGGCATCTCGTTCTCGTCGTCGCTGTTCGGCCTCGCCGGCTCGCTGGTGCTCGGCTTCCTCGACCTGCAATCGAGCCAGGCGCAAAACCGGTTCTACACCGACCTCGAGGACTGGCTGGCCTCGACCGTGCGCGGCGCCGGCGCGGAAGGCGGCATCGCCGGCAGCGGCGATCTGCAGAACGCGATCGAGCGGCTGCGGCTGACGCTGGAGGACGGCGGCGCCAACCGCGCCACCACCGCGGCGATGGCCAACCTCGCCGACGCGATCCAGAACCTCGTCGCGCATATGCGCAACGAACAGCAGATGATCCGCGAATGGGCCGACGCCCAGGGCGAGCAGAACCGCGAGATCAGGGATCTGCTGAGCGCTTTGGTGCGCCAGCCGGAGAAGAGCTGATGGCTGCGATGCATAAGCGGCACGCGCCTCACCTCTCCCCGCGTGCGGGGAGAGGTCGGATCGCATCGCCAGATGCGATCCTGGTGAGGGGGCGCCTCGCCGAGGCCGAGCGGCTCAGACTCGCGGAGACGCCCCCTCACCCCACCCCTCTCCCCGCGCGCGGGGAGAGGGAGCGCGCTACCGTCGTTGCGGCTCTGCGGCTCACAGGAGTTCGCTGATGGCGCTGGCTCGCGGACGGCGGCAGGAGACCGGGTTCAACTACTGGCCGGGCTTCGTCGACGCGCTGTCGACGCTGGTGCTGGCGATCGTGTTTCTGCTGTCGGTGTTTCTGGTGGTGCAGTTCTTCCTGTCGCAGGAGGTCACCGGCAAGGACAAGGCGCTGCAGGAGCTCAACGCGCGGATCGCGCAGCTCAACGACCTCTTGTCGCTGGAGAAGCTCGGCAAGCTCAATATCGAGGAGCAGCTGTCGCAGGTCCGCGCCGGGCTGTCTGCGGCGCAGAGCGAGCGCGACCGGGTCAAGGGGCTGTATGACGGCCTCGCCGGCGCCGGCAACGACGCCGCCGGCCGCGCCGGCGAGCTCGGCAAGGCGCTGGAGTCGGAAAAGCAGCTTTCGGCCCGCGCGCTGGCGCAGGTCGAGGTGCTGAACCAGCAGATTTCGGCGCTGCGCCGCCAGCTCGCAGCCCTGGAAGAAGCGCTCGAGGCCACCGAGAAGCGCGACAAGGAATCGCAGGGCCGGATCGCCGATCTCGGCCAGCGGCTGAATCTGGCGCTGGCGCAGCGGGTGCAGGAGCTGTCGCGCTATCGCTCGGAATTCTTCGGCCGGCTGCGCGCCATCCTCGGCGATCGCCCCGACATCCGCATCGTCGGCGACCGCTTCGTGTTTCAGTCGGAAGTGTTCTTCGACACCGGGCAGGCTCTGCTGCTGCCCGAGGGCCGCGCCGAGCTCGACAAGCTGGCGAGCGCGCTGACCGAGCTCGACAAGAAGATCCCGCCCGAGATCGGCTGGGTGCTGCGCGTCGACGGCCACACCGACCGCCGCCCGATCACCGGCGCGTTCAAATCGAACTGGGAGCTGTCGAGCGCGCGGGCGATCTCGGTGGTGCAGTATCTGGTGTCGCTCGGCGTCCCGGCGCAGCGCCTGGTCGCCGCCGGCTTCGCCGAATTCCAGCCGCTCGACACCGCCAACACCGAAGACGCCTACCGCCGCAACCGCCGCATCGAACTGAAGCTGACGGAGCGGTGATCTTGCGGACGCCCCAACCCTCTCGTTCGTCATTCCGGGGCGCCGCGCAGCGGCGAACCCGGAATCTCGCCCCCGTGCCGGTTTCAGATTCCGGGTTCGTGCGCAGCTTCGCTGCACACGCCCCGGAATGACGGCTCGCTGGTCATGACCACCGCCTTCACCCTCCGCCCGTATCGCGACGCCGACGAAGACGCCGCCATCGGCCTGTGGCTGCGCACCTGGCGGCTCGCTTATCCGGCGATCGATTTCGACAAGCGCGTCGACTGGTGGCGCGGGCGCTGGCGCGGCGAGCTGGTGCCGCACGCCGCCATCGTCATCGCCGAGAACAGCGGCGGCATGATCGGCTTCGTGACGATCGACGCCGCGGGCTATCTCGATCAGCTCGTCGTCGAGCCCGAGCATTGGGGCTGGGGCGTCGCCGAAGCGCTGGTCGACGAAGCCAAGCGGCTGGCGCCGCGCGAAGTGACGTTGAAGGTCAACGCCGACAATTATCGCGCGATCAAGTTCTACCGCCGCCACGGCTTCGCGGTGACCGGCGAGGAGACCAACAGCTCGGGTCGGCCGGTGCTGAACATGCGATGGGGGCCCGTGTAGCCGGCGGCACTTCAACGCCTGGCACTGTCATCCTCCACGAACGCGGAGGATCCAGTACGCTGCAGCGCTGCAAACAAATCGCCAACGCCCTGGGATACTGGGTCGCCCGCTTTCGCGGGCGTGACGGTTGTGCTCGGCGCTACGCCGCCTCGAACTGCAGTTTCGCCAGCCGCGCGTAGAGCCCGCCGCGGGCGACGAGTTGGGCGTGGGTGCCTTGTTCGACGATGCGGCCGTTCTCCATCACCACGATGCGGTCGCAGGACAGCACGGTGGCCAGCCGATGCGCGATCACCAGGGTGGTTCTATCGCGCATCAGGCCCTGCAGCGCGGTCTGCACCAGCGTCTCGCTTTCGGCGTCGAGCGACGAGGTCGCCTCGTCGAGCAGCAGCAGCGGCGCGTCACGCAAGATGGCGCGGGCGATGGCGATGCGCTGGCGCTGGCCGCCGGACAACGTCACGCCGCGTTCGCCGAGCGGCGCCTCGAAACCGCCGGGCAGGCGCTCGATGAATTCGGTGGCGTGGGCCTGCTGCGCGGCGCGCTCGACATCGGCGTCGCTGGCGTCGTCGCGACCGAACCGGATGTTGTCGCGGGCGGTGGCGGCGAACACCACGGAATCCTGCGGCACCAGCGCGATCCGCTCGCGCACCGCCTGCGGATCGGCGGCGGCGATCGGTACGCCGTCGATCGAGATCGTGCCGGCGGCGGGATCGTAGAACCGCAGCAGCAGATGGAACAGCGTGCTCTTGCCGGCGCCCGAGGGGCCGACGATCGCGACCTTCTCGCCGGCCCTGATCGACAGCGACAGGCCGTTCACCGCCAGATGATCCGGCCGCGTCGGATAGGCGAAGGAGACATTGTCGAAGGTGACTTCGCCGCGCACCGGCACCGGCAGCGGCCGCGGCTTCGCCGGCGCGGCGATCGCCGGCTTGACCCGCAGGATCTCGAACAGCCGCTCGGCGGCGCCGGAGGCGGCGGAGACCTCGCCCCAGACTTCGCTGAGCTGGCCGAGGCTGGAGGCCGCGAACGCCGCGTAGAGGATGAACTGGCCGAGCCGGCCCGGCGTGATCGTGCCGGTCACGATGTCGTTCGAACCGACCCACAGGATCGCCACCACGCTGGCGAACACGATGAAGATGATGATCGCGGTGAGGATCGCGCGCGCCTGGGTCGAACTGCGCGCCGCCTCGTAGGATTGCTCGACCTCGGCGCCGAACCGCGCATTCGCGAGCCGCTCGTTGGTGTAGGCCTGCACCGTGCGCATCGCGCCGACCAGTTCGGAGGCGAACGCTGATGCATCCGCCAGCGTATCCTGCGCGTTGCGCGACAGCCGCCGCACCCAGCGGCCGAACGCGACCAGCGGAATCACGATCAGCGGAATCGCCGCCAGCACGAAGCCGCTCAGTCGCGGGCTGGAAATCACCATCATGGTGATCGCGCCGAAGAACAGCAGGATGTTGCGCAGCGCGATCGACACCGAGGCGCCGACCGCGGATTTGATCTGGGTGGTGTCGGCGGTGAGGCGCGAGATCAGTTCGCCGCTGCGCGCGGAATCGAAGAACGACGGCGACAGCGCGGTGAGATGTCTGAACACGTCGCGGCGGACGTCGGCGACGATGCGTTCACCGATCGTCATCACCAGATAGTAACGCGCGGCGCTGGCGGCGGCGAGCACGCCGACCACGATCAGCATGACGCTGAAGTAGCTGTTGATCAGTTCGATGCCGTCGCCGCTGAAACCGATGTCGATCAGTCGGCGCACGGCGAGCGGCACCATCAGCGTGGTCACCGCCGCGACGATCAGGGCGGCCAGCGCCATCAGGGCGCGGCCGCGATAGCGCCCGACATAGGGCGCCAGCTCCAGCAGCGGCCGCAGCCGGCCGCGCTTGACCGCTTCCTCGACCTCGCTGACATCGGCATCGGCGCGCAGCGTGCCGGTGCGCGGCCCGACATTCTCGGTGGCCGCGATCGCGTCCAGCGACAAGGCGATCGCCGAGGTCTTTGGCTCCGAGACCTTGGGTTCGGAGCCCTTGGGTTCGGAGCTCTGCCGTTTGCTTGCTGTCGTCATCGAAACTGCCAATCGAACTGCACGTCGAATTAGAGGCCTTCCAGCCGGACCCCACATAGGCCCCAACCGCCGCGGCTGGCAAATCCGGGACATTGCGGTATTGGGGTCGTGATGACGTCGAAACCTTGTCTTGGAGGCAGCGCTACGGTATAGAGCGCGCAAATTCGCCCGAAATCATCGCGACCGAGGCGCCATTGCGCGCAAGGGATATCCCATGAAGACCGAAATTCACCCGGATTATCATAACATTACCGTCGTCATGACCGACGGCAGCGAGTATCAGACGCGATCGACCTGGGGCAAGGAAGGCGACAAGCTGAACCTCGACATCGACCCCCGCTCGCATCCGGCCTGGACCGGCGGCACCCAGCAGGTGCTCGACCGTGGCGGCCGTGTCTCGCGCTTCCAGAAGAAATTTTCGGGCTTTCTCAAAAAAGATTGATGGTCGCGGGCCTCGGCCCTCGAAATCCGGAATCGAAAACGCCCCGCGAATTGCGGGGCGTTTTGCGTTGGCGACAAACTTTTTCGTCCGCGCTCAGCCTTTTCGTCCGCGATTCAGCGCTCGAACGCAGCCTTCAGCATGTTGAGCTGCGGCACCAGCGGGTTCCCGATCGCGGCCCGCTCCGACGGCGGCGGCAGGTGCATCGAGGCGTCGAGCCGGCGGATCCGCGCCTGCAGGCTCATCGACCGGGCGATCAGCGACTGCAGCTGCTCCGGCAGCCGCTCCAGCATGTCCGGCGCGCCGGGATCGGCGGCCGACAGCTTGACCTTGGACTTTTCGCGGTTGGCCTGGATCAGCGTCATCTCGCCTTCCTTCACCGCCCGGTGCAGCAACAGCCAGGAGGCGAGCTGCATCAGCCGCGTGGTCAGCCGCATGCTCTCGGTGGCGTAGGTCAGGCTGACCGAACGCTCGAGGACCTTCGCCTCGGCGCGACCGTCGCCGTCGAGATAGGCGGCGGTTTCCTCGACCAGATCCATCCCCTCACGAAACAGCGCGGTGAACGCGGCCGAATTTGTGAGCCGTTCGCTCAGCACGACGAGCGGGGCTTCGCTCTGCGAAACTTCCGACATGGTAAACGCCTCACGCTATCGATTACGCCGCCGGCTCAGACGCCGGCTTATGATGAACAAATCATTGCGCGGGCGACGCCGGGAGTCCAGCGCGCGCGCTCGCAACGGTTAACGCGGACAGCGCCCGGAGGGTCAATGCGGCGGGTGACGAACCCGTGACAGGGTTAAAAAACCGCAAAAAAAGAGCCGCCGTTTCCGGCGGCTTTGAAGTTGATAACAGGGAGGCGTCAAAACAGAGTGGACAGGAGCCACTCGGTCCAAAGATGGACAATCGAAGTAATACACCGGAAAGCTTAATCGCTCGTAAATGAGCGATTTTGTTGACAAAGCATTCGCCATGCGTCACGCGCGGAAGCGCTGTGCCACAACGAGACAAGACAGCAGCGTCGCCCGCGGCGGCTTCGCGACGCGCCCCGGCGGTGGCTGATAGTTCGTTCGGAGGCGGCGTGGCCGTCAGGCCTTGAAGAAGCGGTCTGCGGCGTCGCGGGTGGCGCGCTTCATCGTCATCGCCGCCTTCAGCCGGTCGATTTCCTCTTCCAGCAGCGCGACCCGCCCGGCGAGCTCCTCGACCGACAGCAGCGACAGATCCTGCCCGATCTCGTGGCCGATTTTCCTGCTCGGCTTGTCGTCGTCCTCGATCGCCATCGCGTCCCTCACGCCGTTCGTGATCCGGTCCGGTTGCCAGCCGCGCCGCGGCTGTCTAATCAGGCTGCCACATGGCACCCGCCACCCCGCCAAGCCAAGGACAAATCATGGAACCGGTCCCCTCGCAAATGACCGTGGTCGGGATCAGCAAGCCCGGCGGCCCCGAGGTTCTGCTGCCGGAAACGCGGCCGGTGGCGACGCCCGGCCCCGGCGAAATCCTGGTCAAGGTCGCGGCTGCCGGCGTCAACCGTCCCGATGTGGCACAGCGCTCCGGCAGCTATCCGCCGCCGCCCGGCGCCAGCGACCTGCCCGGGCTGGAGATCGCCGGTGAAGTGGTGGCGCTCGGCGACGGCGCGACCAGGCACAAGCTCGGCGACAAGGTGATGTCGCTGGTCGCCGGCGGTGGCTACGCCGAATACTGCATCGCGCAGGACGCCCAGGCGATGACGGTGCCGGCTGCGTTCTCGATGATCGAGGCCGGCGCCACGCCGGAAACGCTGATGACGGTGTGGCACAACGTGTTCGAGCGCGGCGCGTTGCAGCCCGGCGAGACCCTGCTGGTGCATGGCGGCTCGTCCGGCATCGGCACCATGGCGATTCAGCTCGCGGTCGCGCTGGGCTCCAGGGTGATCGCCACCGTCGGCTCGCAGGACAAGGCCGACGCCTGCCTCAAGCTCGGCGCGATGCGGGCGATCAACTACAAGACCGAGGATTTCGTCGCGGCAGTGAAGGACGCCACCGGCGGCAAGGGCGTCGAGGTGATCCTCGACATGGTCGGCGGCGACTACATCGAGCGCAACTACGACGCCGCCGCGATGGACGGCCGGATCGTGCAGATCGCGTTCCTCGGCGGCGCCAAGACCACCGTCAATTTCACCAAGCTGATGATCAAGCGGCTGAATCACACCGGCTCGACGCTGCGGCCGCGCAGCAACGCCGACAAGGCCGCGATGGTCGCCGCGATCGAGGCCAAAGTGATGCCGCTGCTGAACGAAGGCCGGATCAAGCCGCTGATCGACGGCACCTTTGCGTTGAAAGACGCCGCCGACGCCCACCGGCGGATGGAGACCAGCCAGCATATTGGCAAAATTGTGTTGACGGTCTGAATCGGCCCCCGGTTGATATGCCTATGTTTTCTCCGGATTTCATGTCATTTATCCGTCGTCGGATGCGCGCGGGGGCCGCGCTTCCAGGCCGGTGTGAACGCGGAGAACTGACTTGCGTCTGATCCGACGCCTTGCGCTTCTGGCGCTCGGCTTGATGATGATCGCGGCCGCCCCGCAGGCACATGCGCTCGACGCTGTCAGCGTCCGCAGCGACGCGCCCGCGATCGACCTCACCGGCGTGCTCGACCATCAGCGCAGCGACACCGACCGCATCCAGATCTCCACCGCGCCGGGCAGTGACGGCATCGTCCGCCGCGTCGAGGTTCGCGCCCGCGAGGGCGGACAGAACTGGGTGGTGTTCGCGCTCGCCAACAACACCGACGATCAGCTCGACCGCCTGATCGTCGCGCCGCATTATCGCATGGTGGCGTCCGGGCTGTTCTGGCCCGATCTCGGCCTGTCGCGGATCGCCACCATCACGCCGTCGACCGGCGACCGCCCCGAGCGGCAGGACTCCGGCACCGCCGACATCTTCCGCGTCACGCTCGACCCCGGCTCGGTGATCACCTTCGTCGCCGAACTACGCACCGACAAGCTGCCGCAGCTCTATCTGTGGGAGCCCGAGGCCTACAAGGACAAGGTCAACTCGTTCACGCTGTACCAGGGCATCGTGATCGGCATTTCGGGCCTGCTGGCGCTGGTGCTGACGATCCTGTTCGTGGTCAAGGGCAGCATCATGTTCCCGGCCGCGGCGGCGCTGGCGTGGGCGGTGCTGGTCTATATCGGCATCGACTTCGGGTTCTGGAGCAAGGTGTTCGACATGTCGGCGGGCGCCGAGCGGGTGTGGCGCGCCTCCGGCGAAGCGATCCTCGCGGCGACGCTGCTGGTGTTCCTGTTCGCCTATCTCAATCTCAGCCGCTGGCACGTGCGCTACTCGCACATCACGCTGGGCTGGCTCGCCTTCCTCGGCTCGCTGGTGGCGCTGGCGCTGTTCGATCCCGCGGTCGCCTCCGGCATCGCCCGGATGTCGCTGGTGCTGATCGCCTTCGCGGGCTTCGGGCTGGTGGTGTATCTGTCGACCCACGGCTTCGATCGCGCGGTGCTGCTGATCCCGACCTGGTTCCTGCTGGTGATCTGGGTGATCGCTTCCGGCATGGCGGTGGCGGGCTCGGTGACCAACGACATCGTCGGCCCGGCGCTGCTCGGCGGCCTGGTGCTGATCGTGATGCTGATCGGCTTCACGGTGATGCAGCACGCCTTCGCGGGCTCGGGCGCGACCGGCGGCGTGGTCTCGGACGTCGAGCGCCGGGCGCTGGCGTTGATCGGCTCCGGCGACCTGATCTGGGACTGGGACGTCTCCGCCGACAAGGTGTTCACCAGCCCGGAGACCGAGGCGCTGCTGGGGCTCAAGCGCGGCGCGCTGGAAGGCTCGGCCGCGACCTGGCTCGAAGTGCTGCACCCGCTCGATCAGGACCGCTTTCGCGCCGCGCTCGACTCGGTGCTCGACCAGCGCCGCGGCCGGCTGACCCAGCACTTCCGGCTGCGCACGCCGGACGGGCACTTCATGTGGTTCGCCCTGAAGGCGCGGCCGGTGGTCGGCGCCGACGGCGAAGTCACCCGCGTGGTCGGGACGCTGACCGACGTCACCGAGGCCAAGAACGCCGAAGAGCGGATGCTGCACGATTCGGTGCACGACAATCTCACCGGCCTGCCCAACCGCAAGCTGTTCATGGACCGGCTCGGCGCGGTGGCGAATTTCGCCAAGACGATGCCGAACCTGCGGCCGACCCTGATGGTGATCGACCTCGACCGCTTCAAGCAGGTCAACGATTCCGTCGGCATCGCGGTCGGCGATTCCATCCTGCTGACATTGGCGCGACGGCTCACCCGCATCCTCAAGCCGCAGGATACGCTGGCGCGGATCGCCGGCGACCAGTTCGGCCTGATCCTGCTGTCGGAGCAGGATCCCGCCAAAATCACCGCCTTCGCCGAGACCATCCGCAAGACCATCAAGGCGCCGATCGCCTTCAACGACCGCGAGATCTTCCTCACCGCCTCGATCGGCCTCGCACTCTCCGACCCGCAGACCCAGCTCTCCGACGAGATCATCAAGGACGCCGAGCTGGCGATGTATCACTCCAAGCGGATCGGCGGCGACCGCATCGACGTCTACAAGCCGGCGATGCGGGCGCGGAAGTCGGACCGGCTGACGCTGGAATCCGAACTGCGCCGCGCCATCGAACGCCAGGAAATCACCATCCTGTATCAGCCGATCGTCCGGCTGGAGGATCGCTCCGTCGCCGGCTTCGAGGCGCTGGCGCGCTGGGACCATCCCAAGCTCGGGCGGATGGCGCCCTCCGAATTCATCGCTATCGCCGAGGAGATCGGCCTGATCGTCGAACTCGGCATGTTCGTGATGGACCAGACCGCCAAGCAGCTCGCGATCTGGCAGCGCGCGATGCGCTCGCGCGAGCCGATCTTCGCCAGCGTCAACGTGTCGTCGCGGCAATTGCTGCGCCACGACCTGCTGCACGACATCCGCACCGTGCTGTCGCGCTCCTCGATCGCCCGCGGCACGCTGAAGCTCGAACTCACCGAATCGCTGGTGATGGAGAATCCGGAGCACGCCGCCCAGATGCTGACGCGGATCCGCGAGCTCGGCACCGGCCTGTCGCTGGACGATTTCGGCACCGGCCATTCATCGCTGAGCTATCTGCAGCGGTTCCCGTTCGACACCATCAAGATCGACCAGTCCTTCGTCCGCACCACCAGCCGCGGCACCCGCCCGGTGATCCTGAAATCGATCATCGCGCTGGCGCACGACCTCGGCATGGACGTCGTTGCAGAAGGCGCGGAAACGGATTCGGACGCGGTGGAATTGTATCAGCTCGGCTGCGAATACGCCCAGGGCTTCGCCTTCGGCGAGCCGATGGACGCCGACGCCGCGATGCGGCTGCTGACCGAAGAACGGCTGGAAGCCGCGAGCTGAGCTGCGCGTAGCTGCAGCCCCTGGTGCGTCATTGCCGGGCTTGACCCGGCAATCCATCATCGTTCGTGACAAGCATTGTGCTCGAGAAGATGGATACGCGGGTCAAGCCCGCGTATGACGGCAAGTTGTTGTGACACAGTTGTAGGGTGGGCAAGGGCGTGGAGCGCCGTGCCCACGCGTGCCGTGCGAGCGTGCTCGGCGACATGCGTTCGGGAGTGGTGGGCACGCTGCGCTTTGCCCACCCTACACGGTGCCACCTTAGGCGAAACGCGAACTACGCGTGTCCCGCTTCGGCCGACAGCATCCCCGGCTCGATGCCGAGCTTGTGCAGCGCGCGGTCGTATTTCTCTTCAATGTCGTTGCCGAACACCAGGTCGGCGTCGGCGTCGCAATGCAGCCAGCCATTGTCCTGGATCTCGGTCTCGAGCTGGCCCGGCGCCCAGCCGGCATAGCCGAGCGCGAGGATGGCGTGTTTCGGCCCGGCGCCGCTGGCGATCGCCTTCAGGATATCGACGGTCGCGGTCAGAGAAATGCCGTCATCGATCGGCAGGGTGGCGTCCTTGATGAAGAAGTCGCTGGAATGAAGCACGAAGCCCCGGCCGGTCTCGACCGGCCCTCCCCGCAACACCTTCATGGACTCGGCATGATCCGGAAGCTTGATCTGCTCGGGCTTCTCGACGATGTCGAGTTGCACCAGCAATTCGGGAAAATCGATGCTGCCGGCAGGGCGATTGACGATGATGCCCATCGCGCCTTCCGACGAATGCGCGCAGATGTAGATCACCGACCGGGCGAAGCGCTCGTCTTCCATCACCGGCATCGCGATCAGCAACTGGCCGTCGAGATAGTTGCCCAGATCGCTCGTCCCCGCGTCGCCGGGCTCGTGGCCTGACATTTCGCCTGACTTGGGTCTTTTGGACTTAGTCGCCATCAGGGGATCCTCGCGTTGCGCCATTATCCTGATATTGGGTGCCAATCCTGTCAATCAACCAGTCGCCGCAGGACGTGCACGAAATCACAGCCTATTCAGTGGTTCTTCGTGGTCCGAGTGCGTAAATACGTCACATGACCGCAATCGTTCCGCTCCGTTCAGTCCTGCTCTCCGCTCTCCTGATCGTCGCCACGGCGGGCGGCGTTCGCGCCGACGACGCCTCGCCGTGGATCAGTGAATCGTACTCCGCAGTGCGGCTGCTCGCAGGATCGCGCAGTGGCGCGGTGCTGCTGGGTGGCATTGCTTTCCAGTTGCAGCCGGGCTGGAAAACCTATTGGCGCACCCCGGGCGACTCCGGCGTGCCACCGCGGTTCGATTTCTCGAAATCCGACAACGTCGAGGCAGTGACGATCCTGTGGCCGGCGCCGACGGCGTTTCCCGACGGCGCAGGCGGCACCTCGCTCGGCTACCAGTCGCATGTCGTCCTGCCGCTCCGCATTGTGGCGAAGAATGCCGACAAGCCGGTGACGCTGCGCGCCGCGATCAGCTACGCGGTGTGCGAGAAGCTGTGCATCCCGGTCGAGGCCAGTCCCGAACTCGCATTCAACAACGTCGCCAGCACCCAGGACGGCGCGCTCGCCGCGGCGATCGATACCGTGCCGGTCCCGGCCAATGTCGGCGATCCGAATCCGGTGACGATCCGCGACGTCGTGATGCGTGGCGACACCGAAGTGTGGGTCGACGTCGCCGCGCCGGCGGAAAGCAAGGTGAGCCTGTTCGTCGAAGGCCCGACGCCGGACTGGGCGCTGCCGATCCCGAAACGGAGTCCGAATGCGCCCGAAGGCGTGCAACGCTTCATGTTTCCGCTCGAAGGTCTGCCGCCCGGCGCCCATGCGGAGGGCGCAGCGCTCAAATTCACGCTGGTGGGACCCGAAAAATCCTACGAGTTCAACGTCAACCTGAACTGAGGCGGTCGCGCGTCGCGAGGCGTTCAGCGCGGCGGGCGGCGCTTCTGCGCCAGCCGGTCGGCGAAGAACGCCGCCAGCACCTCGACCCGCGCCGGCCGCGGCCCGCCGGGCGGCATCACCAGATGCACCGAGCCCTCGCGCTGGTGCCAGCCTTCCAGGATCACCTCGACGTCGCCGGCAGCGATGGCGTCGCCGACGATGAACTCCGGCAGATCGGCGATGCCGAGCCCGGCGAGGACCGCGGGCAGCAGCGCCTCGCCGTTGTTGACCCGCAGCGGACCGGACGGCCGCACCGACGCCTGTTCGCCTGCCGCATTGGTGTAGGTCCAGACATTCGGCGTCGACAGATAGGCGTAGCCGAAGCAGCGATGCTCGGCGAGATGCATCGGGTGGGTCGGGCGGCCGTGCTGCGCCAGATAGGCCTTCGATGCCACCGTGTAGCGCGGCATCGCGCACAGCCGCCGCGCCACCAGCGAGGAATCCGGCAATGAGGCGATCCGCACGCCGGCGTCGAAGCCCTCGCCGATCAGATCGACCATCGCATCCGCCAGATGCAGGTCGATCGAGACTCCCGGATAGGCGGCGAGGAAATCCGGCAGCAGCGGCGCGATCACCTTGACGCCGAACGTCATCGGCACCGCCAGCCGCACCAGGCCGCGCGGCGCCGCCGACTGCGCCAGCGCCTCGCTCTCCGCCGCCTCGCCGTCGGCCAGCAATTGCGCGGCGCGCTCGGCCAGGCGGGTGCCGGCGTCGGTCAGCGCCAGCCGGCGCGAGGTGCGGTTGAACAGCCGGGCGCCGAGCCGGGCCTCGAGCCGGGTCACCGCCTTCGACACCGTCGCCTTGGACAGCGCCAGCTCGGTCGCCGTGGCCGCAAAGGATCGCAATTCGGCGACCTTGGCGAAAATCGCCAGCGCTTCGAAATCCGGCAGCTTGGTCATCGGCGCCTCGGAGTGCATTTTTGGAAACAATGAGTTTCAATCATTTCTATTTCTTGGATGCAAGCGAAGGACTATCCAGACACCAATCACTTCACCGGCGCCAGATACCGGCGCCACACCGGGAGATTTCCCATGATCGAACTTCGTCCCTTCGACAAGCTCGGCGGCGCCGACCACGGCTGGCTCAAGGCGCGGCATCACTTCTCGTTCGCGAGCTATTATGACCCCAACAACATGGGTCACGGGTCCCTGCGGGTCTGGAACGACGACGAGATCGCGCCGAATACCGGCTTCCCGCCGCATCCGCATCGCGACATGGAGATCATCACCTATGTCCGCGACGGCGCCATCACCCACGAGGACTCGCTCGGCAACCGCGGCCGCACCGAAGCCGGTGACGTCCAGGTGATGAGCGCGGGCTCCGGCGTTCGGCACTCGGAATACAATCTGGAGCCCGACACCACCCGGATCTTCCAGATCTGGATCGAGCCGGCGCAAGGCGGCGGCCAGCCGACCTGGGGCTCGAAGCCATTTCCGAAGTCCGACCGCTCCGGCAAGCTCGTGACCATCGCCTCGGGCATCAAGGGCGACAATGACGCGCTGCCGATCCGGGCCGATGCGCGGGTGCTGGCGACCACGCTGAAGGCCGGCGAAACCGCCGAATATGCCGCCGACAAGACCAGGCATCTGTATCTGGTGCCGGCGGCCGGCAGCGTCGAGGTCAACGGCGTGCGGGTCGGTGCCCGCGACGGCGCCGCGATCCGCGACGAGTCGAGGCTGACCATCACCGCGCTCGAGGACGCCGAACTGGTGCTGGTCGACGCGGCGTAAGGCTGCAGCCGCAAACCAGAAGCGACGCCGTGCGTTGGCGTGGCGTCGCTGCCTCCCACAGGCGTCATGCGCGAGCTTGACCCGCGCATCCATCTCTCTTCGGAAGAGTCCTTGCGAAGGGGATGGATGGCCGGGTCAAGCCCGGCCATGACGGCTAACTAATAACTCGACCCCACCGATCACCTCATTACCACAATCCCCACTCAAGGAAGATTCCCATGGCGAAGGTACTTGTTCTTTACTACTCGGCTTACGGCCACATCGAGACGATGGCGAATGCGGTCGCCGAGGGCGCGCGCGAGACCGGCGCAACCGTCGATATCAAGCGCGTGCCCGAGCTGGTGCCGCCGGACGTCGCCAAGGCGTCGCACTACAAGCTCGATCAGGCCGCGCCGGTCGCCACCATCGACGACCTCGCCAATTACGACGCGATCGTCATCGGCGTCGGCACCCGGTTCGGCCGGATGGCGTCGCAGATGTCCAATTTCCTCGATCAGGCCGGCGGCCTGTGGGCGAAGGGCGCGCTGAACGGCAAGGTCGGCGGCGCCTTCACCTCGACCGCGACCCAGCACGGCGGCCAGGAGACGACGCTGTTCTCGATCATCACCAACCTGCTGCATTTCGGCATGGTGGTGGTCGGCATGAATTACGGCTTCGCCGGCCAGATGACGCTCGACGAAATCACCGGCGGCTCGCCCTATGGCGCAACCACGATCGCCGGCGGCGACGGCTCGCGGCAGCCGAGCGCCAACGAACTCGCCGGCGCGCGCTATCAGGGCAAGACCATCGCCGAGACCGCGATCAAGCTGCACGGCTGATCCGAGTTAATTGTCGTCCAGGATCGCGAGGCGCCGCCACGGCGCCTCGCCCTCAGTTCCACAAACAGGATGCGACGGAGGAACCCCAGATGGCTGAAACACCGATCAAAGTCGAAGCGTGGCCCGCTCTGCCCTATCCGGACTGGCGTGCGACCAGCGAGACACTACACCTGTGGACTCAGATCGTCGGCAAGATCCGGCTCGCCAATACGCCATGGCAGAATCACTCCTGGCACATCGGGCTCTATCTCACCACGCGCGGGCTGACGACCTCGCCGATCCCGGACGGTGCGCGCACGTTCCAGATCGACTTCGACTTCATCGACCACGCGCTGATCATCACTACCAGCGATGGCGACACGCGCCGGCTGGAGCTGGCGCCGCAGCCGGTCGCCGAGTTCTACGCGGCGGTGATGGCCGCGCTCGCCGACCTCGAAATCGACGTCAGTATCGACGAGTGGCCGTGCGAATTGCCGTCGCCGCTGCGGTTCTCTGAAGACCGCGTCCATGCCAGCTACGATCGTGACGCGGTCCGGCGGTTCTTTCAGGCGCTGGTACAGATCGATCGCGTCTTCAAACAGTTCCGCACCGGCTTTCTCGGCAAAGCCAGCCCGGTGCATTTCTTCTGGGGCAGTTTCGATCTCGCCGTGACCCGGTTTTCCGGACGAACGGCGCCGCTGCATCCGGGCGGGGTGCCTTATCTCGCCGACGAGATCGCGCAGGAGGCCTATTCGCACGAGGTCAGCAGCGCAGGCTTCTGGCCCGGCGCCGGCCTCGATTATCCGGCGTTCTACTCCTACGCCTATCCGGCGCCGGAGGGTTTTCGCGCGGCGAAAGTGCGGCCGGCGGAGGCGTTCTACGATGAGAAGCTCGGCGAATTCGTCCTGCCCTACGACGCGGTCCGCACCGCGCAGGACCCGGACCAGGCGCTGCTCGACTTCCTTCAGAGCACCTATGACGCGGCGGCCGATTCAGGGAATTGGGATCGTGCCACGCTCGAGGATTCGCTCGGACGCGCCGGCGTCCCTCGCCGGTTGACGTGATCGTCGATGGGCGGCGCCATCGGCGACGCCCGTCACGCCGCCGAGTGACGTCGCGCCTGTTTCATGCAGATGCATCTACTTTTGCATGGCTGATGCGCTGGCTGCGGCACTTTTACTCACCGCCCGCCGTTGCCATCTGCGAACGACCTTCGGAGATGGACTGATGATTGAGATGTATTTCATGCTTCAACTCGCCCGCAGCCCGTTGCAGGCGATGGCCAGGCGGCTGGTCTGCAAGAGCCTCGACATCGCCACTCACGGCAAGCGACGGTGCCGCGATTGCACCGGCGTCACGCCGCCCGACGCGGACTGAACATCGAGGTCAGCGCCAGCATGCCGAGCGTGAAGGCGGCCGAGATCAGCGCGAACAACGGAATCGTCAGCGCCAGCGCCGCGGTCGCCGCCCATCCGATCGAGACGAAGGCTTCGGCGAAGGTCGCGATCCGCGACGAGGTCTGACGGCGGCGGAACTGGCTGCGCCGCGCCTGCACCCGGAACCAGAGCTGGATCGCGGTCGCCGACGCCGCCGCGATCGCGCATCCCGCGGCGGTGACCAGCGCCTGCCGCGGCGACAGCCAGGCCAGCGGCAGCAGCAGCGGCGTCACCACGATCGCGATCACCATCAGCACCACCTCGATCCGTGCCCGCATCACCGCCGAGGCCGGCAACGGCGCGGTCGCGACCAGATCCGGCGCGTCCTCGCCGGAAATCGTCAGCCACGCCAGCCCGCCAGCGAGCTGCCCTGCCGCCATCACGATCACCGGCGTGATCAGCACGACAGCGCTCGAACTGTCCGAAAAGCTGCGCCACAGCAGCAGCGCCGGCGGGATCAGATAGAGCAATTGCAGCAGCGATTGCGACACCAGCCAGGGGTCGCGCCGCAGCAGGACGAACTCCTTGATCCGCAGCGCCTGCTGCCGCGAGCGGCCGCGGAACGGCGTGCCCCTGCCCTTGCGCGTCGTCACAGCGACGCTGGCGGCGTTGACCACCAGGTCGCCGAGCATCGGCGCGACCACGATCATCACCAGCCCGAGCAGCGCCAGGCTGGCGCCGAGCAACGCCGCGAGCGCAATGCCGTCCCCGAGCACCGCCCGCGCCGGCCACCACAGCACGCTGCTCATCGCCGGGGCCCAGGCCGCAACAGCATCCGAGGTCAGCAGCGTGAACCGCGACAGCGTCCCGGTCGACAGGATCGCCGCGACCTGCAGCCCGATCACGAAGCCGGCGCCGATCACCACCGACATGATCTGCGCCGCCAGCCGCGTCCGCCGCGGCCCGATCAGCCGGAACAGCGCGACGGCGAGCAGGATCGCCATCGCCGATGCCGAGATGCCGACCGCCGCGACGACGCCGAACGCGCCCAGCCAATGCGCGCCGCCGCCGAGCGCCAGCACGTCGATCACCGGGGCGGCGAACAGCAGCGCCATCGCGGTGACGGTCAGCGCGATCGCCCCCATCCGCACCGAGAACACGCGTTCGAGCGGCACCGGGGACGACATGATCAGATCGAGATCGGCGCGGGCGTAGAACACCCGCGTCACCGACTCGATCGCCTGCGACAGCATCAGCAGCCAGCCCAGCGCCACCGTCGCGGTGATCACGATCAGGCTGGCGCGGTCTGCGTCCTGCGTCAGGCCCGCATAGCCGCCGACCATCGCCCAGGCCGGCAGATGCAGGATCGCCGCGAACACGATCAGCGCCAGCACGATGGTGCGGGCGCGGGCGCGACGGCCGGCGCTCATCATCGCGGCGAAGTCGCGCCAGGCCAGCCTGACATCGTGACGCGCGAAGCCTGCGAGCGTCGCCGCGCTCATGCCGCCGCCGCTTCGCCACTGACCAGCGCGACGAAGATGTCTTCGAGGCTGGAATCGCCCTCGCCGATCTGGCAGCGCAGCTCCGTGAGCGTGCCTTCGGCGACCAGCCTTCCTGCGACAATGACGCCGATCCGGTCCGCCATCCGCTCGGCGACTTCGAGAATGTGCGTGGTCATGATCACGGTGGCGCCGGCGCGCACCCGATCCTGCAGGATCTCCTTGACGCGGCGCGCCGACACCGCATCGAGGCCGGTCAACGGCTCGTCGAGGATGATCAGCCGCGGCTCGTGCACCAGCGCACCAGCCAGCGCCACCTTCTGCCGCATGCCCTTGGAAAACCCTTCGCAGCGCTGGTGGATGTGCGCGCCGAGGCCGAGCTCGTCGAGCAGCCGGTTCGCGGACGCCTCGGCCACGTCCGGATCGCAGCCCCACAGGCCGGCGACGAAAGCGAGATATTCCAGCGGCGTCAGCTTGTCGTAGATCATCGGCTCGTCGGAGACCCAGGCCGTGATCTGCTTGGCCGCGACCGGGTCCTTGAGCGCGTCGATGCCGAGCACGCTGATCGACCCGGCGTCGGGCTTCAGCAGCCCCGCGACCATCCGCAACGTGGTGGTCTTGCCGGCGCCGTTGGGGCCGAGCAGTGCATAGAACTCGCCGGCCCGCACCGTGAGGTCGAGCCGGTCCACCGCCGGGCGGTCGTATGCCTTGTAAAGCCCCCGCAATTCCAGCGCACTGCCGGTCGATCCGGTCATGTGACCCCCGTCGCTATCGCGCCCACAGCATGGAGGCCAGAAGTTTCGCCGCGATGAATCCGCGTCCGGAAACCGCAACGGCCTCCGCGAGGGAGGCCATTGGACCGGGGTGGCGACTGGAAATGCAGGCCGCCAAATCAACGCTCTATCCCCGTCATTGCGAGCGAAGCGAAGCAATCCAGTGCGCCGAGCACAAGAGTCTGGATTGCTTCGTCGCTTCGCTCCTCGCAATGACGAACTTAAGTGTCTGATCTTGTTGCTCTCATTTTGAGTCAGGCTCTCAGGATGAGGGGCAGTGCATCTGGCAAGCAGCAGATCGTTTCAACCAAGCAGCTGCGCTGCCTCACATCAGCTTGTCGAGCGTGATCGGCAGGTCGCGGATACGCTTGCCGGTGGCGTTGAACACGGCGTTGGCGACCGCGGCGCCGACGCCGGTGATGCCGATCTCGCCGATGCCGCGGGCGCCCATCGGGGCGCGCGGATCCGGGATGTCGGTCCAGATCACGTCGATCGCCGGCACGTCGAGATGCACCGGGACGTGATACTCGGCCAGACTCGGATTCATCACGCGGCCGTTGCGTTCGTCGAACTGCGTCTCCTCCATCAGCGCCAGCCCGAGGCCCATGATGATGCCGCCACGGAACTGGCTCGCCGCGGTCTTCGGGTTGAGGATGCGGCCGCAATCATACGAGCCGAGGAAACGCCGGACACGGACTTCGCCGGTGACGCTGTTGACCCCGACCTCGCAGAACAGCGCGCCGAACGAATGCATCGACCAGTGCATGGTCTCGAGCGGCGCCGAGGCGCTGCCGTCGACCGTGACGTGATCGCGGCCCGACCGGGTGAGGACCGAGACGTAGCTCTCGTGCCGCGACGGATCGTCGAGCTTGGCGAGGCCGCCATTCACCGTGCCGACCTCGTCGGCGCTGAGGCCCGCCAGCGGCGAGTCGTTACCGGCGAGCTTGAGCAGTTCCGCGATCAGCACGTGATGCGCGGCGATCACCGAGGCGCCAATCGAGGCGGTCTGCTGCGAGCCGCCGGCGAGCACGACGCCGGGCATCAGCGAGTCGCCATAGGCGAAGTTCACCTGATCGCGCGACAGGCCGAGGCGTTCGGCGACGACCTGGGTGTGGGCGGTGGCGGTGCCCATCCCCATTTCGTGCGCGGCGATTTCGATCCGGGCGGCGCCGTCGCGGGTCAGCGTGATCCGCGCCGCGCCGCCCGGCATCCGGTGATACGGATAGGTCGCGGTGGCGCAGCCGATGCCGACCAGCCACTCGCCGTCGCGAACGCTGGCGGCGGTCGGGTTGCGCTTCGACCAGCCGAAGCGCTCCGCGCCGGCGCGCCAGGCCTCGGCGATGTGGCGGGCCGAGAACGGCGTGCCCTTCAGCGGATCCTCTTCCGGCTGGTTCAGGATGCGCAGTTCGACCGGGTCCATGCCGAGCGCCACCGCCATTTCGTCGATCGCCGACTCCATCGCGAAGGTGCCGACCGCTTCGCCCGGCGCCCGCATGAAGGTGTTGGCGAGCATGTCGAGATTGACCGCCTCGACGTCGAGTTTGATGTTCGGCGAACCGTAACTACTCATCGTCGGCAGGATGAACGGCTCGGGAAACGCATTCTGCCGCGCGGTCGCAACCGTGCCGGTGTGGATCAGCGAGACGAACCGGCCGTCGGGATCGGCGCCGATGGCGAAACGCTGCTCGGTCAGGGTGCGACCGCCGATCAGCCGGTACACGCCCTCGCGCGACAGCGCGATCCGCACCGGCCGGCCGGCGAGCTTCGACGCCGCGGCGCCCAGCACCTGGTGCTGCCACAGGCACTTGCCGCCGAAGCCGCCGCCGACGAACGGCGAGGTGACGTGGACCTGCTCCTCGGCAATGCCGAACACTTTGCCGAGCGACCACGCGGTATGCGACACCGCCTGCGAGGCGTCGTGGACGATCAGCCTGTCGCCGACCCACGCCACCGTCGCGGCGTGCGGCTCGATCGCATTGTGATTGTGCCGCGGCGTCGAATAGCGGCAATCGACCCGGACCGGCGCCTTGGCGAGCGCGGCTTCGGCATCGCCCTTCTCGGCCTTGAGCGGCTGCCCCATGAACAGGCCGGGCTCGGTGCCTCTGGCCTTCGCGGTGCCGAAGCTGGTCACCGCCGGCTCGGCCTCGTAGGTGGCGCGGATCAGCGAGATCGCGTGATCGGCCTGCTCCTGCGTTTCCGCCAGCACCAATGCGATCGGCTGGCCGTTCCAGTGGATGCGGTCGTCCTGCATGATTGGCAGATTGTCGCCGCCGCCGGCCTTCTCGGCGGTCATGAACAGCGGCATCGGCGCCATCCGCGGCGCGTTGTGATGGGTCATCACCAGCACGACGCCGGGCGCTTGCTCTGCCTGCGTCGTGCTGAGCGTCGCGATCCGGCCCTTCGGGACGGTACTGAACATCAGCGCGGCATAGAGCATGCCGTCGAGCGCGAACTCCGCCGCGAACGGCGCAGCGCCGCGAACCTTCAGCGGGCCGTCGATCCGCGGCACCGACGCGCCGATCGAGCCGTGCTTGGCGCGGCTCAGCGGATCAGGCTCGCCGCCCGGCATCCAGCTATCCGGCGCAAGCGCGACGGCCTTCTCCATCACATCCTGCACGGCGCCGCGCACGGCCTGTTTGGCTTCGTTGACGATGCTCATCGGGCTGCTCCTGCAAGTTCGTCGAGAACGGCGGTGATGGTGCGTTTCGCCAGCTCGATCTTGAAGGCGTTGTCGCGAAGCGGCACGGCGTCGGCGAGTTCCGCCTCGGCGGCGGCGCGGAACGTCTCCGCGTCGGGCTCGCGGCCGCGCAGCGCCTGCTCGGCCTTATGAGCACGCCACGGCTTGTGGGCGACACCGCCGAGCGCGAGCCGCACGTCCTTGATCGTATTGCCCTCGACGTCGAGCGCGGCCGCGACCGACACCAGCGCGAACGCGTAGCTCGACCGATCGCGGACCTTGCGGTAGGTCGAGCGCGCCGCGATCTTCTGCGCCGGCAGTTCGATCGCGGTGATCAGTTCGCCGGGCTGCAGCATCGTCTCGAGGTCGGGTCGATCGCCCGGCAGACGATGCAGTTCGACCAGCGGCAGTGAGCGTTCGCCGCCATTGCCCTGGACATGCACCACCGCATCGAGCGCCGCGAGCGCGACGCTCATATCGGACGGATGCGTCGCGACGCAGGACTTCGATGCGCCGAGGATGGCGTGGTTGCGGTTGAATCCGTCGATCGCATCGCAGCCCTGGCCCGGATGGCGCTTGTTACAGCGCGAGCCGGCGTCGTCGTAGAAATAGGTGCACCGGGTCCGCTGCAGCAGGTTGCCGCCGACCGTCGCCATGTTGCGGATCTGCGCCGAGGCGCCCGCCAGGATCGCGCGCGACAGCACCGGATAGCGGGTGCGCACCGCACGATGCTCGGCGAGCGCGGTGTTGCGCACCGCGGCGCCGATCAGCAGACCGCCATCAGCGCGCTCGGTGATATCCGCCGGCAGACCAGTGATGTCGACCAGCGCGGTCGGGCGCTCGATCGTCTCGCGCATCAGGTCGATGAGATTGGTGCCGCCGCCGAGAAATTTGGTCTGCACGCCGGCGCCGATCCGCAGCGCCTCGGCGACGTCGACCGCCCGGGAATAATCGAAAGGAGTCATTCCGCCGCCTCCGCATAGGTTTCGCTGATGGCATCGATGATGCCGTTATGCGCGCCGCAGCGGCACAGATTGCCGCTCATCCGCTCGCGCACTTCGTCATGGGTGAGCGGGATATTGTCGTCGGCAAGATCATGGGTGACGTGGCTCGGCACGCCGCGCTTCAGTTCGGACGCCATGCCGATTGCAGAGCAGATCTGGCCCGGCGTGCAGTAGCCGCATTGAAAACCGTCATGCTCGATGAACGCCTGCTGCAGCGGATGCAGCCCGTGTTGGTCGGCGAGGCCTTCGATGGTGGTGACGTTGCGCCCGGCATATTGCACGGCGAGCGTCAGGCACGAGACGATGCGTTCGCCGTCGACCAGCACGGTGCAGGCGCCGCAGGCGCCCTGATTGCAGCCCTTCTTGGTGCCGTGCAGATGCAGCGTCTCGCGCAGCAGATCGAGCAGGGACACGCGGGGATCGGAGGGAATGGCGCAGTCGACTCCATTGATCCGGATCGATCCGGCTGATGCAGCACTTCGATCGGCGGTCATGTGGTCTCCTTCGAGGATGTTTTGGTACAAAAGCGCAAACGGCGGCATCCGCCGCATCGCTGCACGGGACGGAGAAAGCGCTAACCGCGAAGCGGCTTATTGGTTCTGGGCCTGGGTTGCTGGCACCGATGCTGCGTAGCCCGGCAGGCATCGATGTGAGATAACGGACCGGCAGCTCCTTATACGGAACGTTGTTCCGTTTATCAAGAGGTATTCTTGTGTCCGAAAAGCCGCCGCCGAAAGGCACGCCGCGGCGGGTCCGCGCGGATGCGCAGCGCAATCTGAAGACGCTGCTCGACGCGGCGCTGGCTGTGTTCGCCACCTCGGGCGTGGATGCCCCGGTGCGCGAGATCGCCGAGAAGGCCGGCGTCGGCGTCGCCACGCTGTACCGCCATTTTCCGCAGCGCTCGGATCTGATCGTGGCGGTGTTTCGCAACGGGGTCGATGCCTGCGCGGAGGCGGCCGCGGAGCTGGCCGCCTCGCATGCGCCGTTCGAAGCGCTCAGCCTCTGGATGCAGCGCTATGTCGACTTCGTGGCCACCAAGCGCGGGCTCGCCGCGGCGCTGTATTCGGGCGACCCGGCCTATGACAGCCTGCCGGCCTATTTCGAGCAGCGACTACGCCCGGCGCTGCAGTCGCTGCTGGATGCGGCCGGCGCGGCCGGCGAAATCCGGCGCGACATCGAGCCGTTCGATCTGCTGAAGGCGGTGGCGCAGCTCTGCACCTCGGCACCCGGCTGCGATCCGGACCATACAAGCCGCATGGTCGCGCTGCTGATCGACGGGCTGCGCTACGGCGCCGGACGCGAGACCCGGCCCGGCAAATAGATCAGTGGGGAGACTTCGGCGGGGAATGACTTCGGCGGGGAAGGCTTCGGTGGAAGGCTTCAGGAGATTGGGCCTATCCGGCGAAGGATGGTGGGCGCGACAGGGATCGAACCTGTGACCCCCTCGATGTCAACGAGGTGCTCTCCCGCTGAGCTACGCGCCCTTGGTCGGCTGTACGGGTGGCGTCCCTATATCGGCTTCGCGCCAGACAGGCAAGGACACCAAAGCAGGATTCAGCGGGGATTTCGGACCGCGATCAGGCGGCCAGCATCTTGTTCACTTCGCTGACCAATTCCCGCAGATGCACAGGCTTGGACAGAACCTTGGCGTTTTTCGGCGCTTCCGAATCGGAATTCAGCGCAACCGCGGCAAACCCGGTGATGAACATGATCTTGATGTCCGGATCGAGCTCCGAGGCGCGGCGCGCCAGTTCGATGCCGTCCATCTCCGGCATCACGATGTCGGTAAGCAGCATTTCAAACGGCTCCTCGCGCAGCCGCTGATAGGCCGACATGCCGTTGTCGAAGGAGGACACCTGGAATCCGGCGTTTTCCAGCGCCTTGACCAGGAACCGGCGCATGTCGTTGTCGTCTTCGGCGAGGAGAATCTTGTGCATGGCTGCTGGCTTTGATCCGGACGGGAGAACTGCGATTCAGTTAGACGCGGTGTTGGTAAATTTCGGGTGAAATTTCCGCCGCGGGGGGTCGCAGATCGGATCAATCCTGCGCCCGATCACCACGGGAAGCAACATTCGAGGCACTTTTCGCGGCGGCGGCCATTAGACCCAACTTGGAATGATTTTGCTTGGCACCGCCGGGGCGAACGCCGACAATCTCGCCGAGACATCATCGCAAGGTTGGGGCAAGCCGGAGGTCAGCGGATTTGACGGACGACGGACAACGATGACCGGGTTCGACGATGAATTCTCGCCCGCGTTCGAGATCGCCGAGCCGGCGGTCTGGCGCGCTCCGATCATTTTCAATTCGCCGCATTCCGGTTCGGTGTATCCGAACGCCTTCCTCAACACATCCCGGATCGACCTCGAGGCGCTGCGGCGCTCCGAAGATTCGTTCATGGACGAGCTGATCGACCACCTGTACGACCATGGGTTCCCGGTGGCCCGGGTGCATTTTCCGCGGTCCTATATCGACGTCAATCGCGAGCCTTACGAGCTCGATCCGCGGATGTTCCACGGCCGGCTGCCGAGCTTCGCCAATACCCGCTCGATGCGGGTCGCCGGCGGGCTGGGCACAATTCCCCGCGTGGTCGGCGACGGCCAGGAGATCTATCGCGAGCGGATTCCGGTCGACGACGCGCTCGGCCGGATCGAGACGCTGTACAAGCCGTATCACCGCGCGCTGCGCCGGCTGATCAACAAGGCCCACCAGACCTGGGGCACGGTGATTCTGGTGGATTGCCATTCGATGCCGTCGGTCGGCGTCGCCCGCGACGAGCCGCGGCGGCCCGACGTGGTGATCGGCGATCGCTACGGCACCAGCTGCGCGCCGCTGATCGCCAGCGTGGTCGAAGAGACGATGGCGGCGCGGGGCTATTCGGTCGGCCGCAACAAACCCTATGCGGGCGGCTTCATCACCGAGCATTACGGCAACCCGTCGAACGGCCTGCACGCCGTGCAGGTCGAACTCAACCGCGCAATCTATATGGACGAGCGGCTGCGCCAGCGCGCCGAGCGCTTCCACCGGGTGGCCGAGGATTTCACGGTGCTGGCCGATGCACTCGCGACGATTCCGCTCGCCGATCTCGGGCCGTTCCAGGCTGCAGCCGAATAGCAGCATCATGCGCCAAGCGTCGCAACGCACGCTGACGCGCCGAACATTGCGCGGGCCTCCGACACGTCGCTGACAAGAACACCTGACAGCCAAGCGGGCCGCAAAAGAAAAAAGGGCCGCTTGCGATAGCAAGCGGCCCAAGTCTAGGGAGGAAACGCCCAAGGAGGGCAGCGATAGCGCAAGGCGCTACCGCACCGCAACAATATGCGACCGCGGCGCACAAAGCGCAAGTGTTTTTGAGCCGTTTTCCATGCAAAAAACGCATGTCAGAGCACCAGATACGCACCGGGGGACGTTCGAATTATTTGAGCCAAATCAATGAGATGAAATCGATTCCCGGGCTTCGGCTGCGACAAAAAAGCCGAGGTTCCCGGTGCAACCCTCGTCGCCCGGCCGAAACCAAACGAACCGATCGCAACGTCATCCGAAAAATGTGAATGACGCTTTCACGGATGGTTCAGCCTCTGGACCGCGCATCATGCGCCATAATAAGTGAGGCGGACGGGCGGGGTTTCAGGCAAGCCTAGGGCCTCGTGCAGTGTAACCCCAGACTGACAAGGATCGCCCGTGACGGTCATCGATTTCGCCGCCTTTATCGGACGCCTCGCGACCTCGTCCGGCGACACCATCCTGCCGTTCTTCCGCACGTCGCTGACGATCGACAACAAGCAGCCGGGGCGTGACTTCGATCCGGTGACCGAGGCCGACCGTGCCGGCGAGGCGGTGATGCGCCGGCTGATCAAGGGCAGCTTCCCGCAGCACGGCATCGTCGGCGAGGAATTCGGCAACGAACGCGAAGACGCCGATTATGTCTGGGTGCTGGACCCGATCGACGGCACCAAATCCTTCATCGCCGGCTTTCCGGTGTGGGGCACGCTGATCGCACTGCTGCACAAGGGCACGCCGGTGTACGGCATGATGCATCAGCCCTTCATCGGCGAACGTTTCTGGGGCGACAACGGTTCGGCATCGTACAAGGGCCCGTCCGGCGAACGCAGGCTCACGGTGCGGCGCTGCGCGACGCTGAAGGACGCGACGCTGTTCACCACCTCGCCGCTGCTGATGAACGACACCGATCGCGCCACCTTCGAGCGGGTGCAGGCCGAGACCCGGCTGACCCGGTTCGGCGGCGACTGTTACTCCTATTGCATGCTGGCAGCGGGGCAGCTCGATCTGGTGATCGAGACCGAGCTGAAGCCCTATGACGTCGCGGCGCTGATCCCGATCATCACCGGCGCCGGCGGCATCATCACCACCTGGGAAGGCCAGCCGGCGCAGAACGGCGGCCGCATCGTCGCCGCCGGCGACAAGCGGGTGCATGAAGCGGCGATGAAATTGTTGAACGCCTGAGGCGATGCGCGCGGATGCCGCGCATCAACAGTTGCGCGGTCGCCGCCAGCTTGCAGGATGCCGGCCTCGATCACAACGTCGATCGATCATTCACTTGCTTCCTTGCGCGGCCGCGACAGCGGGTTCTTGGCGAACTCTTCCGCTGCGATGCGGATCGCCTGCTGTGTGGCGGGGTAGCCGTTGTAGGCGACGAGATTGACCAGCGTCTCGATGATCTCTTCCCGGCTCGCACCAGCGTTCAAGGCGGCGTTGATGTGGACGCGCAAGGGGGTTTCCGTTGTAGCCGAACCGATGGCCGCCAAAGCCGCGCAGGTGCTGAGTTCGCGAGTTTTCAGATCGATGCCCTGGCGGGAGAAAACCTCGCCATAGGCATGTTCGACGATCATGCGCCCGAGGTCCGGTGCGATATCGTCAAAGCTGCGGACCACAGCATCGCCCGATGCGGCCGAGCTTTTCGCAAGCAGAGCCTTCCCCCGCTCCAACCGATCCGTCCGACTCTCCGCATCGACGGGCGTAGGCATGTCGACCTGAAGCGGCTGAACGCCGCGTGCGAAGACGCTCCGGGCCACCGAGAATGCGTTCAGCGCCGCGGGAAATCCACGGTAGACGCTGAGTTGGATGAGAAGCTCGATGAGCTCTTCGCGCGTGACGCCATGGGCGAGCGCGCCGGCCAGATGAAGGCGGAGCGCATCGTTGCGATTGCCGCTGGAGGCGAGCATCGCAACAATCGCGAGCAGCTTTGATCTGAGCTCCAGCCCATCACGGGACAGCGCCTCTCCGAACGCAAAATCGATCGAAAGCTGCGCGAGGTCGGGAGCGGCGGCGGCAAAGCGATCGAAGTAGTCCTGCCCATCGCCGCCAGCAAGCCGGGCGAGCGTGTCCCGTCCGGTCGATCCGCGATCCGCTCCATCGCCTGTCTCAGGCGCGATGGGCTGAAACTTCAGCTCTCGCTCGGCGAATACCGAACGAACGATGCCGACGGCATTGATCGTTGCTGGAAAGCCCAGGATCGCGACCGCTACGAAGAGTAGTTCGACGATCGCCCGGGGCTCGCCGCCCGCATTGAGAAAGCCCGCTATATGAAACTTCAGTTGCGGTTGGGCGCTGCCGTCTGCCAGCAGCATCGAGACGGTGCAGAGCTGCCTTGACGGCAGATCAAGCCCCGGGCGGGATAGCACGTCGCCGTAGGGGTATTCGACGGTGAAGCGTGAAAGGTCCGCGGAGGTTTCCGCCAGAGCATTTATCGGCCCATCGAAGTCCTGGCCTCCGATCCGGCGGAGTATCGCCAGGCCGCGTGAAAACCGATCCTCATGAGTTTCAGGGGCCTCTCGAGTTTCAGGGGTCATGGCTTGGGCACTCCGGCTGATGGAGAAAGAGCCGGCTGCAAGGAAGGCCGTTTCGATGAAGCCTCGGCGAGAGCTGGCATTTTCCCTGTTGTCGGTCTCGGAATCTGGCACTCACGTTCTCCATCGCTGCTATCGGCCCGCTTTCATCGGCGCTGGATCATGCGGAGACGGTTGAGATAAATCCAATTCATTATTAGGATTATCGCGATGAAGAAGATTCATATTGCCAACGTCGATCTCAATCTGCTGGTCGTCTTTGATACCCTCGTGGCAGAACGGCACGCGACGCGCGCGGCCGAGCGAATTGGGCTGACGCAGCCGGCGGTCAGCCATTCGCTCAATCGCCTCCGGGCTCTGTTCGGAGACCCCCTGTTCGTCCGGTCACCACGCGGCATGATGCCGACGCCGCTGGCTCAGGAGATCGCACCACGTGTGCGGTCCATCCTTGAACAGGTTGAGGGCGTCCTGCTTGGCGGGCGCGCGTTCGATCCGACCGAAAGCACTCGGCAATTCGTCCTCGGTCTGTCCGATTATGCTGCTTTCGTGCTTCTGCCACGTCTGACTGCACGGCTCGATCACGAAGCACCAGGCGTTTCTCTGGTGATCCGCAACACGAGCCGCAGCGTTGGCTTACCGATGCTGGACGACGGCGCGGTCGAACTCATCGCAGGCAACTTCCCTCAGCCGCCGAGCCATATGCGCGAAGAACTCCTCTACGAAGAGGACTTCATCTGCGCCGGCCGTCGCGATCACCCTCATCTGGACGAAAGGCTTGACCTCGACCGCTACCTCTCGCTTCGCCATCTTCAGGTTTCGACGAAGGGCAATCCGAGCGGCTATGTCGATGCTGTGCTCACCGAGAGAGGATTGAAAAGAAATGTCGTGGTGACGGTCGGCCACTTCTTGATGGCGCCTTTGCTGGTCGATGCCTCCGACCTCGTGGCGACAGAACCCAGTCGTCTGTTCGCACCGTTGGCCGGGCGGCTACCGCTCCGGCTTTTCCCGCCACCACTGGAGATTCCTCCATTCCGCGTGGTGCAGGTCTGGCACGCACGACACGATGCCGACCCAGGGCATCAATGGCTACGACGGGCGCTCAGTGAAGTCGGTCAAGGGGTTTGAGGGGGCTATGAGAGTCTCCATCTGCGCTCTCGGCCAACGCGGTCGAGATCGAACCGAGCATCCTTCCGACACCCCTTCAACCGACTCGCGTTGATGAAGCTGCTC
Source organism: Rhodopseudomonas sp. NSM (assembly GCF_052445935.1). Lineage (NCBI taxonomy): Bacteria > Pseudomonadati > Pseudomonadota > Alphaproteobacteria > Hyphomicrobiales > Nitrobacteraceae > Rhodopseudomonas > Rhodopseudomonas sp. NSM. Next base: position 435,016 of record NZ_JBQTCH010000004.1, read on the forward strand.
AACGCATGAGTTGAGCGCGGGGGCGTTCGGTCACTGTCGTGCGGCAAGACCTTCGATCATCGCCCTGAGCGCGGCGCTGCACTCGCCGCAGTCGGCGCCGCCCGCGATCGCAAGCGCGGCGCGGTCGTAGGCGGCTCCCAGGAACTGCGCCGTAGCCTCGACCGGCAGCGGCTTGATCGCACCGGCCTCGATCGCGGCCTGCACGCCCTCGCGCAACGTCCGCACGCCGTGGCGGGCATCGATCGCGTCGACCTCGGCGCGGCCGAGCACCGCCGGCGCCTCGATCAGCAACAGCCGGGTGCGGCCGGGCACGGCCATCGCCGTCAGATAGGCTTCGCCGCCGGCGATCAGCGCTGCGATCGGCGAACCGTCCATCGGCACAGTCTCGATCTCTGCCGCCACTGCAGCGGATTCGGCCTCGATCACCGCCCGGAACAGCGCCTGCTTGTCGACGAAGTGATGATACAGCGCGCCGCGCGTCACGCCTGCGGCCTCGACCAGATCCGGCGTGCCGGTCCCGGAATAACCGCGCGCGATGAAAGCCTCACGCGCGGCCGCGATCAGCGCCGACCGAGTCGTGCTGGAGCGCGCCGGATTGGTGCGTCGCTTGGTCGCTAGCATACATACAGCCTGTATGTTATTAAAACATGCACAGCGTATCTTTATCCGGTCAGGGAGGGAAGGCGATGCAGGCGAGCAGTTTTTACCCCGTGATCATGACGCCGGACGTCAGCGGCACCGCGGCGTTCTACACCGCGCATTTCGGCTTCAGGCCGCTGTTCGAATCCGACTGGTACGTGCACCTGCAGTCGGCCAATGACCCGGGCATCAATCTGGCCGTGCTCGATGGCCAGCACGCCACCGTGCCCGAGGCCGGCCGTGGCCGGGTCTCCGGCCTGATCCTGAATTTCGAGGTCGCCGATCCGGACGCCGAATATGCCCGGCTGCAGGCGGCCGGGCTGCCGATCCTGCTGGCGCTGCGCGACGAGGATTTCGGCCAGCGGCATTTCATCACCGCGGACCCGAACGGCGTGCTGATCGACATCATCAAGCCGATTCCGCCGAATGCGGACTACGCAGCCCAATATGCCGAAGGCGCCGCTGCAACGCAGGCATAAGCACAGCACAACTTGTGCGGACCAGCGCGATCGGCCAATTTGCGCCGGTGTCCGATCCGCTTCTTCTCCTCATCGCTGCAGTGTTCGCGTTCGCCGGCTTCGTCAAGGGAGTCATCGGCCTCGGCCTGCCGACCGTCTCGATCGGCCTGCTCGCGGTGATCATGCCGCCGGCGCAGGCGCTGGCGATCGTGATCGTGCCGGCGATCGTCACCAATATCTGGCAGACCTTCGCGGGCCCCTATCTGCGCGACATCATCCGCCGGCTGTGGCCGCTGATGCTCGGCACCGTGATCGGCATCCGGCTCGGCTCCGGGCTGATGACCGGCCCCTATGCGCGCTACGGCACGCTGGTGCTCGGCGTGCTGCTGGTGATCTACGGCATTCTCGGCCTCAGCCGAACCCGCTTCCACGTCTCCCGCGCCTACGAGAAATGGGTCGGTGGCCCGGTCGGCATCGTCACCGGCGTGGTCTCGGCCGCGACCGGGGTCCAGGTGATCCCGTCGATGCCCTACATGCAGGCGATCGGGATGGAGAAGAACGAACTGGTGCAGGCCCTCGGCGTGTTCTTCACCACGGCGACGCTGGCGCTGGCGTTCAACCTCACCGACGCCGGGCTGCTGTCGGTCGCCACCGCTTTGCCGGGCGCAATCGCGCTGGTCGCGGCCTTCGCCGGCATGTTCGCCGGCCAGGCGGTGCGCAACCGGATGCACCCGGATGTCTTTCGGCGCTGGTTCCTGATCTCGATCACCGGGCTCGGCTGCTATCTGTTCGCCGAGACCCTGGTGCGGATGCTCGGCTGATCAGCGCGTCTGCATCAGCGCGACGCGCAGGCCGAGCGCGACGAACAGCGCGCCGAGGCCGCGATTGATCCATTGCAGCACCCTGCCCGAACGGCGCAGCCGATCCGAGGCGCGCGCCGCGAACGCCGCCAGCGCCAGGCAATACAGCGTGCCGTTGGCGACGAAGATCAGCCCGAGCAGCAGGAACGCCAGCGCTTTGTGCGGCGCCGCCGCATCGACGAATTGCGGCAGGAAGGCGAGGAAGAACAGCGCCACTTTCGGATTGAGCGCGTTGGTCAGCATGCCCTGGCGGAACACCTGCGCGGGCCGCAGCGACGGCGCATCGACAGACGCCGCAAAGCCGGTGGCGCGCGACAGCATCATGCCGATGCCGAGCCAGATCAGATAGGCGGCGCCGATCAGCTTGACCGCGGTGAAGGCCAGCGTCGAGGCCATCAGCAGCGCCGACAGCCCGACCGCCGCAGCCGTGACATGCACCAGGCAGCCGGCGCTGACGCCGAGCGCCGCCGCCGCACCGCCGCGCCAGCCGAACTGCAGCCCGCGACCGACAATGAACGCCGTGTCCGGCCCCGGCGTGACATTGAGTAGCAGCCCGGAGGCGACGAACAGCCAGAAGTCGTGAATGCCGAGCATTCGTTTGTGCCTGCGCGAAGGGAAATGGCGGTCGATCTCGACCGGAATCGGCGCGCCGGTCAAGCCGGTCCGCACGCGGAAAAACTCGGTACGCCACAGCGCCCGCCGGAGACAAAAGAACGCCTTGTTAAGATGATCGAAACCGTAACGAGGCCTCCTGACCAGGGGCATTTTCGAGCCGACGGGATCCGACCACGCATGACGAAAACCGGCAACAGGCTGACACGCGTCGCGGCGATGACACTGCTGGGTGCCGCGCTGCAGACAAACGCCGCCCAGGCGCAGAGCCCGTTCGACGTGTTCAACCTCTTCACCGGCGCCTTGCCGGACAAGACGCCCGCCGCGCCCGCCGCCCCGCGCCCGGCCAACGTCACCGCGCAGACGCCGAGCGCGCCGCCGCCCGGCAACGGCAGCGCGCGGCCCGCCGTGCAACCTTGGAGCGGCGAGGACGGCGGATCCGGACATCCGCTGATGACCGCGCAGGCGATCCGCGAGGCCGCCGCGAATTTCGACAATTGCGTCGCCTCGATGTGGCCCGACGCCCAGCGCCGCCGCATCTCGCGCGAGAGTTTCGAGCGCTACACCGCCGGGCTGTCGCCCGATCTGCGACTGATGGATCTGATGGATTCGCAGCCGGAATTCACCAAGTCGATCTGGGACTATCTCGACATCCTGGTGAACGACAATCGCCTGGCGAGGGGCCGCGAGATCCTCGCGCAATACAAGCCGCAATTCGACGCCGTGGAGCGCGCCACCGGCGTCGACCGCTACATCATTGCTTCCATCTGGGGCATCGAGTCCAACTACTCGACCCAGATGGGCGACCGCTACGTGGTGAACTCGACCGCGACGCTGGCCTGCGTCGGGCGCCGGCAGAAATACTTCAAGGACGAATTCATCACCGCGCTGGAGATCCTGCATCGCGGCGATCTGCGCCCCGAGCAGTTGCGCGGCTCGTGGGCCGGCGCGTTCGGGCCGACGCAATTCATGCCGACCGCGTTCAAGCGCTTCGCCGTCGACGCCGACGGCGACGGCCGCCGCGACGTCGTCGACAATCCGTTCGACCTGATCGCCTCGACCGCCAACAATCTGAAGAAGGACGGCTGGCAGCCGGGCGCGACCTGGGGCTACGAAGTCGCGATGCCGCGCGGCTTCGACTACATGATGGCCGACCGCAAGCAGATGCTGACGCTGGCGCAATGGGAGCAGATGGGCGTCAAGCGGCCGAACGGTCAGCCGTTTCCACGCGCCACCGACAAGGCCTATCTCTTGGCGCCCGCCGGCGCCGAAGGCCCCGGCTTCCTGATGCTGACCAATTTCCGCGTCATCATGAAGTACAACCCCGCCGAAGCCTATGCGCTGGCGATCGGCCATTTCGCCGACCGCCTGCGCGGCGGCCCGCCCTTCGTCCAGCCCTGGCCCCGCCACGAACGCGTGCTGTCCCGCAGCGAACGCCTCGAACTGCAGCAACTCCTCGCCCAGCGCGGCTTCTACCGCGGCACCCCGGACGGCCAGTTCGGCAGCCTGACGCGGGAGGGCCTGCGCAACTTCCAGGCCTCGATCGGCGCACCCGCGGACGGATTCGCGACGGGGGATATGCTGGAGAAGTTGAGGGGACGCTGAGCGACGTCGGACGCGGGGGCCACCCTCGTCAAGGCCTGGCAAAAATCCCGGCCGTCATCCTGAGAGGCTGACCGAAAAAGCGGCGGCAAAATCAAGCGCTGTTGTGGATCTCTCGTTTTGCGATTGAATTCCGTCATGGCCGGGCTTGTCCCGGCCATCCACGCCTTTCTCGCGGCTTCCGCTGCAAGACGTGGATGCCCGGCACAAGGCCGGGCATGACGAGTTGAAGCGAAAGTGCATGATTTCATTGACCGCGTTTTCGGTCAGACTCTGACGTGCACGCTCTTGCGGACCTCGTAGGGTGGCCGCGGCACCGTCCGCGCGGCCGCATCCTTCGAGGCTCGCTTCGCTCGCTCCTCAGAGCCTGACCGAAAATACAGGGCGCAAATTCAAGGCCCTATCCCCGTCATTGCGAGCGAAGCGAAGCAATCCAGTGCGCCGAACACAGGAGTCTGGATTGCTTCGTCGCTTCGCTCCTCGCAAAGACGAACTCAAGTGCCTGATCTTGTTGCTCTCATTCCGAGTCAGACTCTCAGGATGACGAAGCTGTGCGCAATCGAGATGACCTGCAGACTATCAGGTCACTAACTGGCCGGCTTGTCCCGCCAATGACGGATTTCAGGACCGGGTGCCAATCGAATTGATAGCAGGAATCGGGTGGTTCCTCGCCTTCGTTGTTGACAAAACTCCCGTCGCGGGCCCTACTGATTGCATGATCAACTGCGCCGCTCATCGCAACAATAAATACCGCGCCTCCTTCGGGGCCGGGGATGCACGCGCGCGCTAGATCGACAGACGCAGTTCGCGATCACCCAAACCCCGCCGGTTTCGACGGGGTTTTTTGTTGCGCTCCGTCGGCCGGCTCCTCTTGAAGGAGACACGACGATGGAGACCGAATCCGAGCCGCCCAGCGGGCTGTGGCTGCCGCTGATCACGCCGTTTCGCGACGGCGCGCTCGACGCAGCCTCTCTGCGCCGGCTGATCGCCCACTATGCGCGCCAGCCGATCGACGGGTTGATCCTCGCCGCCACCACCGGCGAGGGCCTGACGCTCGATGACGACGAAGTCGAGCAACTGGTGATGCTGACGGCCGAGGCGCTGGCCTGGACCGGCCGCAAGCTGCCGGTGTGGCTCGGCCTGTGCGGCAGCGACACCCGCAAGATGGTGCGGACGCAGGCGCGCACCGCGAACTGGCCGGTCGACGGCTACCTGATCGCCACGCCGTACTACTCGCGGCCGTCGCAACAGGGGCTGGTGCTGCACTTCGAGGCGCTGTCGGACGCAACCAGCCGGCCGATCATGATCTACAACATCCCCTATCGAACGGGCGTCAATCTCGGCAACGCCGCGATGCTGCGGCTGGCCGGGCGCCGCAACATCGTCGGCGTCAAGGATTGCTGTGGCGATACGGGGCAGACCGTCGAGCTGCTGCACGACAGGCCGCGCGGCTTTGCGGTGCTGAGCGGCGAGGATGCGCTGTATTTCGGCGCGCTGGTGCGCGGCTGCGACGGCGCGGTGCTGGCCTCGGCGCATGTCGAGACCGAGACCTTCGGCGCGGTGCGGCAGCGCGTCCTGGCCGACGACCGGCTCGGCGCCTCGATCGCGTGGCAGCGGCTCGCCGAGGTGCCGCGGCTGTTGTTCGCCGAGCCCTCGCCGGCGGCGCTGAAGCACTGGCTGTGGCGGCTGGGACTGATCGACAGCCCGGAATTGCGGCTGCCGCTGACGGCCGTCGGCGACGGCCTCGCGAACGCCATCGATGCCCGGCTTTCCGCTGCGAAAGCCGGCCCTTGACGGCGGCGGCTGGAGGCCCGCCTATGCGTCACGAAGGCTGCCCGGTTGCGGCCCGAATCCGCTAGTATAGGCGGTGTTCCTGTTCCCGATGCGAGCGCGCGACGCGGATGTCCGACAAGCCGAAAACCCTGCTGGGCCTGCTGAGCGCGCGCGGAGCGCTGCTGGCGGTCGCAGCCCTGCTGCTGGTCGGCATCGCCGGGCCGGCCTCGGCGCAGTTCTTCGGCTTCGGCGGCCCGCCGCAGCAACCGCCACGCCCGCCGCGCGGCGTCGGCGGCTACAACGGTGGCGGCGGCGGCGGCGGCTTCTTCGGCAGCGACGTGTTCGCGCCGTTCCAGCACCAGGCGCCGAAGCGCGCGCCGGTGCGCGAGGATTATTCCCGCGCGCCCGCGCCGGACAAGCGCGACCAGGCGGTGCAGCCCGAGCGCAACGTCGTGGTGCTCGGCGACGCGATGGCCGACTGGCTCGCTTACGGCCTCGAACAGGCCTATGCCGAGCAGCCCGACATGGGCGTGATCCGCAAGCACAAGACCGTCTCCGGCCTGCTGCGCTACCAGCCCAAGGGCGAGCCGTCCGACTGGGCAGCGGCCGCCAGGGACATCCTCGCCGCCGAGAACCCGGACGCGATCGTGGTGATGCTCGGCCTCAGCGACCGCGTCCCGATCGCCGAACCGGCGGCCGAGAAGGACAAGAAGAAGGATGGCAAGGGCAAGCCGGACGACGCCGACGGCGCCGCCAAGCCGAATGCGAAGCCGGACGACAAGGCGGCGGATGCCGACGATGCGGACGATGACGACGATCCGCTGCGGATCATGACGCCGGAGAAGGGCAAGCGCGCCGGCAACGGCACGGCCCAGTTCCGCGATGATCGCTGGATCGAGCTCTACAACAGGAAGCTCGAGGAAATGATCGCGGTGCTCAAGACCAAGGGCGTGCCGGTGCTGTGGGTCGGCCTGCCCGCGGTGCGCGGCACCAAATCGACCTCGGACGCGCAGTTCCTCAACGCGCTGTTTCGCGATGCCGCCGGCAAGGCCGGGATCACTTATGTCGACGTCTGGGACGGCTTCGTCGACGAGGCCGGGCGCTATGTGCTGCAGGGCCCCGACTTCGAGGGCCAGACGCGCCGGCTGCGCTCCTATGACGGCGTATATTTCACCAAGTCCGGCGCCCGCAAGCTGGCGCATTATGTCGAGCGCGAGATCGCCCGCCTGCTCGCCGCACGTTCCGGGCCGATCGCCTTGCCGACCGATCCCGGCACGCCGGATGCAAACGCCAAGCCGGATGGTCCGGCGCCGCGGCCGATCGCAGGCCCGATCATGCCGCTGGTGGCCTCGTCGGTCTCGACCGAACGACTGCTCGGCGGCCCCGGCGTCGCGCCGGCGCCGGTCGATGCGCTGGTCGCGCGCACGCTGACGAAGGGCGAACCGCTCGCCGCCCCGGCCGGCCGCGCCGACGACTACGCCTGGCCGCGCCGCGAGATCGTGGTCGAACGCGCGCAGGAGCCGCCGCCGCCGAAGGAGCCGCCGAAGAGCGCGGTGCCGGTGGCGAGCACGACGCCGGGCGGCGCTGCGCCGGCCGCCGCCGCCCAGCCGCAACCGCAGAAGCGCGTCGCCCGCGCCGCGCCGCCGCCACCGCCGCCCGCCGCCTCCGGCTTCTTCGGCTTCGCGCCGGCGCCGCAGCAGCCGCAGACCCGCCGCGCACCGCCGCCGACCGCATCGGGCTTCTTCTCGATCTTCCGCTGATCCAGCGCGACGCGATCACCGACGAGCGTTCAACGCGCCCACACACCCGCCCCTCATGGTGAGGAGCCCGGCATCGCGTAGCGAAGCCGGGCGTCTCGAACCATGAGGCGGCAGGGGCCGCGCCGCCATCCTTCGAGATGCGCGCAAGCGCGCTCCTCAGAGCCTGACTCAAAATGAGAGCAACAATATCAGGCGCTTCAGTTCGTCTTTGCGAGGAGCGAAGCGACGAAGCAATCCAGACTCTTGTGCTCGGCGCACTGGATTGCTTCGCTTCGCTCGCAATGACGGGGATAGGGCGTTGATTTGGCGGCCCGCATGTCAGGATGAGGCCGAAGCTGTTGCGCTACAAAATCAGCCCGCCGTCGACCACCAGCGTCTGGCCGAGCACGTAGGACGACAGCGGCGAGGCGAGAAACAATGCGGCGCCGGCCATCTCCTGCGGCGTGCCGAGCCGCTTCATCGGGATGCCTTCGATCGCGCCGGCGAGCCGTGCCGGATTGGCGGTGGTGACCTTGGTCATCTTGGTATCGACCAGTCCGGGCGCGATGCCGTTGACGCGGATGCCGTCCTCGGCCCAGGCCTGCGCCAGCGTCCGCGTCAGCCCCATCGCGCCGGTCTTCGACGCGTTGTAGGCCGGGTTGCCCTTGGTGGCGTGGAACGCCGCGGTCGACGACACGATGATCAGCTTGCCGCCGGAGGATTTCAGCAGCGGATGGAATTTGCCCGCGCAGGCCATCAGGCTGATCAGATTGACTTCCATCACGTGGCGGAAGCCGTCCATCGCGAACTCGCCGCGGCGATAGATCACCGCGCCCTGCGCCAGCACCAGCACGTCCAGCCGCTCCAGCGGCGGCGCGAACGCCTCGATCGCCTGCGGCTTGCTGACGTCGAGCTGCGCGTAAGTCAGCCCGTCGAAATCGCTGCCGTCCTCGGGCGCGTAGTCGGTCGTTTGCGCCCGGGTGCCGGTGACGCAGACTTTCGCGCCGCGGGCGCGAAACGCCTGCGCGATGCCGTTGCCGATGCCGCTCGAGCCGCCGACGATCAGCATCTGCTGGCCGCCAAAATCGAGATCGTTCATCGCGGTTTCTCCCTTGTTGTCGTGTCGCGGCTCTGACGGCGCGCGTTTGACCTGTGTCCCAATCGATGCGAGCCTTGTCAATCGGAGCCGGACCGCGACGTGGTCCGCGCAATTCCGCAACAAGAAACAACCGGAGGAAACCGATGAGCTACAAACCCCTGAGCCGTTCCGTCAAAGGCCTGCGCGTGCTGGTCACCGGGGCCGCGAGCGGCATGGGCCGCGCCACCGCGCATGTGTTCGCCGACGAAGGCGCGCGCGTCGCCGTCACCGACGTGACGCTCGAGGCCGCGCAGCCGGTGGCCGATGCGATCAAAGCGCGCGGCGGCGACGCGACCGCATACGCGCTCGATGTCGGTGATGGGGGCGCGATCAGGACAGGCGTCGAAGCGATCGCGCAGGCGCTCGGCGGGCTCGACATCGTCATCAACAATGCCGGAATCTCGGTGCGGCTGGCGATCGACGACGACGGCTACGATGCCGGCTGGGACCGCGCATTGAACGTGATGCTGAGCGCGCATCCGCGCGTGATCCGCGCCGCGCTGCCATATCTGCGCAAATCAGCCAGCCCGCGCATCGTCAACATCGCCTCCACCGAAGCGCTCGGCGCCACTGCCGGCCACAGCGCGTACTCGGCCGCCAAAGCCGGCGTCACGGGTCTGACGCGTTCGCTCGCGGTCGAGCTCGGCCCCGAAGGCATCACCGTCAACTGCATCTGCCCGGGCCCGATCACCACCGCAATGACCGGCCGCATCAGCGACGACCACAAGCAGAAATACGCGAGGCGCCGCACCGCGCTGCACCGCTACGGCGACCCGGAAGAAGTCGCCCACATGACGCTGAGCCTGTGCCTGCCGGCCGCGTCGTTTCTCACCGGCGTGGTGATTCCGGTCGACGGGGGATTGATGGCAAGGAATGCGTGAGGGGCGCGGACCGTGCGCGCCGGCTCACTGCTGCGCGACCACCAGCCAATGCATCGCCAGCATGGCGCCGAACAGGCCGGTCAAGGCGAAGCCGGCGACGAACCCGACCAGCAGGCCGAGCTTGAAGCCGCTCTGCCGGCCGTGCATCGCGCGGATATATTCGCGGCGGGTTTCGGGGCGGGCCTGCCAGGCGGCGGCTTCTTCCACGCTGAGGTGGCGGTGGTCGAGCACGTCGAGGTCGCCGGCGATCTTCAGCAGCGTCTGCAGATCGTCCGCCGCCGGCGCGGCGAGGTCGGCGCGCAGGCCGTCGAGCACCGTCTTCGCGGTGGAGCGCTCGGGCGCGGACGGATCAGGATCTTCAGTCATGGCTTGCTTACGCCCCCTCGACCAATCGTCTCAGGCTACGCCAGGACGGAGTGAGGTAGAAGCCGACTTTCGATAGGGACAGCCGTCGCGCCGTCACCAGTAGTCATCCCCACGCAGGCGGGGATCCAAAGGCGAGGACCGGTCGACACCGGCGCTCTGGCATCCTGGGTCGCCCGATCGAGTCGGGCGATGACGCAGCAAGTGAGGCAAGCGCTTCTGGCACCAATCTGGACGGATCGAGCGCAGCAAAGCCCATTCACAAGCACGACGTCATTG
>NZ_JBQTCH010000005.1:0-416869 GCF_052445935.1 Rhodopseudomonas sp. NSM
CTTGACCCGGCAATCCATCCTGTTCGTCAAACGTCGGCATCATCATGGGTCCGCTGCGCGGACGATGGATGCGGGGGCCTTCGCCGCGACGAAGGGGCTTCGGCCCCGCAGGCGGGTCGAGCCCGCGTATGACGGCGATTGTTGGTAACAGCTTCAAACAGCCACACCTCCGCAGCCTCGCGGCGCATCCGCGCCCGAGTTGTGCCCGGAGGGCCGCCCTCAAAGTGAGGGGCGGCGGCGCGCCGCAAGACGCGGCGTTGGTTTGTGTCGCGATCCGGCCTTCGCCCGCGCGAGCGGCGAAGATCGCGAACCGCGCGTCGCCTTGCGGCGCGCCACCCCGGCGATTATGGGCGAGGGGACCGTTCTTCCGGGGACGTGGCCGGAGCGCCTCGGCGCTCCATCCCGGCGGTTTCCCGCCGTTCGCCTGTCCCGCGTCCAGCCGACGATAGCGGCAGAGCCCCGTAGTGGGCCCGGACGGGAACCCCAAGCCTCCGGGAGCGAGGGTGCGAACCCCGCGCGCGGACGCCGTATCCCGCTCCGCCTCGCAAGCGCCCTCGAGAAGCGCCCCTCGCGAACGAGACGAGTAGGAATATAAGCCCTTTCGATGGGTTTGTCAACCCGGTCTTACCTGCGTTTTTGCCAATTCCGGAGACCGATCTAGACAGTCATTGCAGAGCGCCTCCGGGGAAGGCGGTTCGTGAGAACACTTGAGCTCAGTAGGCAATGCGTTCACCGAGAGCGACGATGGGAAATTAGTGCACGCTCCTATCGACGTAGGGTCTCTCAAATTGGTGTTCTGGAAAGCGGGGCCGAGGAAACTCAAAATTGCACTTCTTTGGATCGGAGCCTAAAGGAAGAATACAAGATTTATCAGTTCATGGATTCGTTTATGATCGAGAATTTAGAAACTAAAGATACCGGCACTCGTTTCACTCAAGTTGAATTCAGCCGATTCAAGGCATTTAAGAAGTTCAAACTGTCGCTGCGACAGTTCAATATATTGGTTGGTCCAAACAATGCGGGAAAATCAACTATACTAATTGGATTCAGGATACTCGCGGCTGCCATGAGGCGCGCCGGGAGAAGAAAGTCTGAGCCGATCAGAGGACCGGAAGGCATGGTTCATGGCTATCCGGTCGATCTCACCGCAATCTCGATCGCCGAAGAGAACATCTTTTTCAATTATGACGACGCTTCTCCAGCGACCGTCCGCTTCAAACTTTCCAACGGAAATGAGTTGTTGCTCTACTTTCCAGAGCAGGGCTCGTGCTTCTTGATTGCTGATGCCAACGGTCGGACCATGCATACTCCATCGACGTTCAAATCGAGGTTCAATTGTGCTGTGGGTTTCGTCCCAATTCTAGGGCCCTTGGAACACAATGAGGCGTACGTTAAGGAGGACACCGCACGGATTTCTTTGTTCAACTATAGAGCCTCCCGCAATTTTCGGAATATTTGGTACCATTTCCCTGAGAAATTCGATGAGTTCAGAGACTATTTGAAGCGGACTTGGCCTGGAATGGATGTTGAGCGGCCAATTGCAGAGACGACACCTGAGGGTACTCGCCTGTACATGTTTTGTCCGGAAGATCGTATTCCACGTGAGATTTTTTGGGCTGGGTTCGGTTTTCAAGTCTGGTGTCAGATGTTGACCCACATCATCCAGAGAACTAATACCGCGTTATTTTTAATCGATGAGCCGGATATTTATCTCCATTCAGATTTGCAGCGACAGCTCTTAGGTCTGTTGAGAGATATGGGGCCAGACATCATTCTCGCGACACACTCGACTGAGATCATCGCGGAGGCGGAACCGGACGATATAGTTCTAGTCGACAAGAGGCGTTCTTCGGCGAAGCGAATTAAGCGGCCGGCCGAACTTGGCGATGTCTTTTCCGCACTTGGTTCAAATTTGAATCCGACGCTGACGCAGTTGGCGAAGACGCGTAAAGTTGTATTCGTTGAGGGGCAAGATTTTCAAATCATCTCGAAGTTTGCAATCAAGCTTGGTCACTCTGGCGTCGGGAACCGATCTAGTTTCGCGGTTGTGCCGGTTGGAGGGTTCAATCCAGAGCGAATGCGGAATTTGCTGTTGGGGATGAGGTTGACGCTTGGTAGCAAGATTGTAGCAGCAGCTATTTTGGATCGCGACTACCGAAGTGGCAAGGAATGTCAATGGATACTTGCGGAGTGCGAGAAATTCTGTGAGCTAGTTACTATTCACGGCTGCAAAGAAATTGAGAATTTTCTTCTTGTTCCTGATCCTATTGATAGAGCTTCCAGAAGAAGGGTTGCTGACCGAGCTACGCGGTCAGGAAAGCCCTCCACAGCGCCTTTCGAGCCGTTTGCTAGAGGGGTCTTGGAGGTATTCAGCTCGGATAGTAAGATTGAAATCCAGGGGCAATATCTGTCTGCGAGGCGCAAATTCGAAAGAGGTGGTGGTTCACCTATGGATGAGTCGACCTTCAACCAGGAAGTCTTGCGAGAATTCGAAGCTATTTGGGCGGCAGAAGCCTCTAGGAGAGCGGTTGTTCCTGGGAAAGAGGCGCTTGCTACTATCAATAGGGCCCTTCAAGATAAGCATGGGGTCAACGTAACACCAACCTCAATCATTGAATCAATGAAATCTGACGAGGTCCCCGAAGAGATGGTTTCGCTGCTTTTGAAGCTCAGCAGCTTCGCCGACTCGGTAATCCCGGAGGGCTGACGTATTGTCGTGCGTCTGCTCTATATCGATCGAAGTTCTGGTGATCCCGTTCAGGGCGGTGAGCTGCGAAGCAGGTGGTGGTTCTTCATTCGACGTTTTCGCGTTTCAGAGCTGGTTCAAATCGTTGGCGTCTAATGCGTCGCTCCGCCAAACTTTCCGCCGAATCGAACCGCACTCTATCCGCGCCCGCGTGCAGGGATCATCCGGCGCGAGCGACGGAGATTGAAATGCCTGGACTTGCCAAGCCTCTCCACACTTTTCCCGTGATCGTTGCCCTCATTGCGGCGCTCGCGGTGCTTGCGGCTCCGCAGCCGCGTGCCCACGCCCAGGGCCTGGTGCAGGGCGTCGAGCAGGGCGCGCGCGCCGGCAACAAGGCGGCGGGGCCGGTCGGCGGGGTGCTGGGCGGCGCGATCGGCGGCGTCGTGGGCGTGGTCGGCGGGGTGCTGACGGGGGTCACCGGCGGCAACACCGCGCGCGGGCCGGTCGGGGCGAAGCAGCAATCCGGGGAGCCGCAGAAATCCGCCAGGCAGACGCGCAAGGAGGCGCGAGAGGCCAAGGCGGCCAAGGCCAAGGCGGCCGCGCCGGCGGAGCTCACCGCCGAGCAGATCGTCGCCAGCTCCGACGCCAATATCGAGCGCATCAAGAGCGAGCTGAAGCTGACGCCGGAGCAGGAGAAGCACTGGGGCCAGTTCTCCAGCGCGATGCACTATCTCGGCCAGCACGGCGCCGAACGGCTGACCCTGCGCAAGGCGCGCGCGCAGCGCGATCCGCCGGACGACATCGTCGAGCAGATGCGCAACGAGGCGCAATTCCTGTACGACCGCGGTGCCGACCAGCGCGCCGTCGCCGACGCCGCCGAGCCGCTGTTCGCGACGCTCGACGACAAGCAGAAAGCGATCTTCGTCACAGAAATGGTGCGGCTCAGCACCGAGCGCGGGCTCGACTGAGCCGGCGCGCCTGCCCAATCCCGCAGCGTTTTATGTGACCTCGTGCAATTTCAGGACATTTCCATGCCCCCGGCGTGACACAAAAGTCACGACGAGGGGCAAACGCGAACGCTGCGCGCAAAAAATGATACCGCTGGCCGAACGTTGCCCGCAAAATCCCGACCAATTGAATTGAAGATCGAGCAATCGGTTTCGAGACTATTTGATTTCGGGGTGCAGTGTGACGTTTCGAGAAATCATGTTGGGCTCGCTTGCGGCGATCGGGTTCGCCGTGTCGGGGGCTGTGGCGCAGCAGAGCGGGCCGGTTCCGGTCTCCGCAACGCAGCCGGACTACGACGCGCTGTTCACGCAGATGTATCAGCAGCCGGCCGATCTCGATGTCAGCTTCAAGTTCGCGCGTGCGGCGGTCGAACGCGGTGACTACGAGGCGGCGATCGGCGCGCTGGAGCGGATGCTGTTCTTCAATCCCGATCTGCCGCGGGTCAAGCTCGAACTCGGCGTGTTGTATTTCAAGCTCGCGTCCTACGAGATCGCGCGCGGTTATCTGCTCGACGCGATCAAGGGCGGCAACGTGCCCGGCGACATCCGCGCCCAGGTGATGGCCTATCTCGCCGAGCTCGATCGCCGGCTGGCGAAATACGAATACAGCGTGTTCCTGCACGCCGGCATGCGCTATCAGACCAACGCCAATATCGGCCCGAACGGCTTGCAGGTGCGCGCGCTCGGTCAGGAGGCGATCCTCGATCCGCGCTACGGCCGCAAGCCGGACTGGAGCACGTTCCAGACCGTCGCGGCGAGCTACGCCTACAAGCTCAATCTGCGCGGCGACGCGATCGAGACGACGTTCCTGGGCCTGAATTCGCGGCAGATGACGCTGAGCCAGTTCAACCTCGGACTGGTCGAGATCACCGCCGGCCACCGCGTCGGCCTCGGTCAGAATTCGTCGTTCAAGTATTACGGCATCGGCGACAAGGTCTGGCTCGGCAATTACAGCTACTTCAACGCGCTGGGCGGCGGCCTGTCGGCGCGCACGCAGCTCGGCGGCCTCGGCATGGTCGAGGGCTATGTCGAGACGCGGCATCGCCGCTTCAGCGATTCGACCTATTTCCCGACCGCCGGCAGCCAGACCGGCGACCTGCTGACGGCGGCGGTGCTGACCGACTTCCGCTGGGGCGGGGTGCACTGGACCACGCGCGCCGGCTTCGACGGCAACAAGGCGATCGCCGACTACAACAGCTACAAGCGCTATTCGATCGACGTCGCGCTGCCGATCGAATTCGTCGCGACGGTGTTCGGCGCGCAGCGCGCCTTCGTTTTCGCGCCGACGGCGGGCTTCAGCCAGGCCAATTATGAAGCACCGAATTTCATCGTCGATCCGGTGGTGGTGCGGCGCGACCAGGAATATCGCTACGGCGCGATCTTCGATGCGCAACTCATCGACAATATCGGGCTGCGAACCCAGGTGACCTACACCAAGATCGACTCCAATCTGCCCAATTACCGCACCAACAATCTGTCGGCCTCGATCGGCCCGACGCTGCGCTTCTGAGGAGACCGGCGATGCGACGGGTTTTTCGACGGCGGATCGGGCAGGGGACGATGGCGGCGCTCACGGTGGCGTTGCTCGGCGGCAGCGCGCTCGCGCAGGAAGTCGGCAAGGCGTCGGCGGTCAATCCCAACGCCACCGCCAACATGCGCACCATCACCATCGGCGCGTCGATCACCCACAAGGAGCGGATCCGGACCACCAATGCGGGCTCGGTGCAACTGCTGTTCATCGACAAGACGTCGATGACGATCGGCCCCAACAGCGATCTGACGATCGACGAATACGTCTATGATCCGAATGCCGGCAGCGGCAAGCTCGCGGCGACGCTCGGCAAGGGCGCGCTGCGCTTCGTCGGCGGCCAGATCAGCCACACCGGCGACGCCGAGATCAAGACCGCGTCGGCGACCGTCGGCATCCGCGGCGGCGTGGCGCTGATCGGCACCAATCACGTCTATGCCGGCTATGGCTCATCGACGGTCCGCTCCGGCGGATCGACCGTGACGCTCGGGGCCGGCGAATACACCGCGCTGCAGAGCGGCCAGCCGCCGTCGCCGCCCGGTCCGCCGCCGCCGAATTTCGTGCTGAACCAGATCCAGATGTTCCAGAGCGGCGGCGGCCAGTCCGGCGGCGTCGCGCGCGGTGCGGCGTCCCAGGGCAACGTCCAGCGCGCCTCGAACCGCGCCACCGGCACGCCGGGCGGCTCGGTCGTGGGCTCGCTGACGCCAGCGCCGCCGCCGGCGGCGATCCCGCCGATCAACCAGGCGGCATCGACGCTGAATCAGTCGGTGCAGAATTCGACGCAGAATGTGGCGGCCCAGCAGACCGCGCGCGAAATCCCGCACGAGGTGGTCGATCCGCGGCCGTCGCTGACGCTGTCGGGCTTCCTCGGCGGGCTGATGCACACCGTGCTGACAGGCAACAACAGCTACTCCTCGTCCGGGTCGACCGGCACCATGACTGGCACGTCGACCGTCGCGCTGGACGCCAATGGCAACCGGGTTCAGGCGAACTTCTCAGGCGAGGTGACGCCCGGCCCGAACACCGCCTATCTGCCTTCGACCTTCGACTATCAGTTCGGCTCGGTGGGCACCGATTCCGAGGGGCAGGGCGCCTATGGCGACTACAACAATTTCGGCGCCGGGCCCGGGCTCGACGCCAACGGCCAGCCGGTGTCGAAGATCAACAGTCTGCCGATCACCAACCAGGCCGGCGCGATGATCGCGCTCAATCGCAGCGAGGCTTCGCTGCAGGGCCAGTACAACACCGGCAATGCGACGCCGTGCCAATGCGACTACACGCGCTGGGGATTCTGGGGCAGCACCAGCACCCAATACTCCTACATCGATACGGCGATCGGTTTCTGGGTCGCGGGCCGGCCGACCACCGCCGGCGAAGTGCCGCTTACCGGACAGGCGACCTATGCCGGCCATGTCGTCGCGGCGATTGAAAACCAGGGCAGTGAGTATTTCGCCTCCGGAAATTTCAGCAACACGGTGAATTTCGGCAACCGCACCGGCGCCGTCACCGTCACCGGGCTGGACAACACCAACTATGCGGGCCAGGTGCAGTTCATGCAGGATCCGCGGAATTTCGCGGGCTCGCTCGCCGGCGATGCGGGCGCGCGGCAGATGGCGCTGACCGGCAGCTTCTTCCGCGGCGTGGCCGGGCCGGCCAGCGAGATGGGCGGCAGCGTGTCGATCACCGGCACCAACTATCTGGGCGGCGGCATCTTCGCCGCGCAGGTCAAGTAAGCGCGTCGCCGGTCACGCGCCGCCGGGTCAGAAGCGATGCGCCGGCGGGCTGGCATGATTGGACACGGCCGCAGCCTTTTGCGGGGCGAGGCCGGTGCTCGGCGGCACGTAGCGCGCCGTTGCGGTTGCCTGGGCGTTGGTCGCGGGATCGAGCAGATCGATCGAGACTTTCAACTCTTCGTCGGCGGGGGTGACCGCAAGGATCTTCGCGGGGCGATCGCCGATCACGCGCCGCGCGGCGACGCTGGAAGCGGCGGCGCGGCCCGCAGCCGTCTGATGATCGCTGGACGCCAAAGCATGCACGCCGGCGATCGCCGCCTCGTCGGCGATCTGCTGCAACGGCGGATCGCCGTTCGCCCTCGTCGTGCCGCCGTAGATCGTGACCGCGGCGAGCGGCAGCGCCAGCAATGCCAGCAGCGGCCCGACCCGCCGGACGTCCGATTTTATCCGCGCCATCGCCTTGTTCCTTCGCCTTGGCCGCCCGGCCGTGCATGCGCACGGCGGGCCGGCGGTGAAAGCAGTGGCCAGACCGGGCAGATGTTCCTAACATCGCGGCGTTCATCGCCGCGGGCCGGGTGCATCAGGTCCGCCATCGAACCGACAACGTTCGGCCCCATGCGCCAGTTCCATCGCCAAGATCGTTCGCTACGCGGGTGGCTGCCAGGCGGTTCTCGCTACGGCACCTCGGCCGGGTGCATGCCGTGCGCCGGCTGAACCGCGCTACGCATCCGATCCTCAATCGCGCCGCGCTTGTCTGGGCGAGGCTGCGGCGGCTGTCGCGCGGCAAGTCGGTGCGCGCCGTGGCGGCGGCGCTGGTGACGCTGATCGCGCTGACGGCTCTGCGGACTTACGATCCGCGGCTGGTGCACGAGACCAAGGAGCGCGCCTTCGACGCCTATCAGCGGCTGTCGCCCCGGGCAGATGCCGATCTGCCGGTGCGCATCGTCGATATCGACGAGACCTCGCTCGCCGCCTTCGGGCAATGGCCGTGGCCGCGCACCCGGCTCGCCGCGCTGACCAAGCGGCTGGGCGACCTCGGCGCCGGCGTGGTCGCCTACGACATCGTCTTCTCGGAGCCGGACCGCACCACGCCGGCCCGCCTCGCCAGCGAGCTCGGCGACGCCGATCTGCCGGACCGCGATCTCACCGTGGCGCTGCTGAAGAGCCTGCCGGATCACGATGCGAGCTTCGCCCAGGCGATGCAGAAGACGCCGACCGTGCTCGGCTTCGCCGCGATCCGATCGGCCAACGCCACGCGGCCTTCGGTGAAGGCGGGCCTCGCCGCGGTCGGCGTGACGCCAGCCGCCGTGCTGCCGCCGTTCCGGGGCGCGGTCTCTAATCTTCCGCTGCTCGACGAGGCCGCCGCCGGAATCGGCGCGATCAATCTATCGGCGCGCGACCGGTCCGGCGTGGTCCGCCGGCTGCCGATGCTGATGTCCGACGGCGCGCGCGTCTATCCGAGCCTGGCGATCGAGGCGCTGCGCGTGGTGCAGAACCAGAAGGGCATCGTGGTGCGCGGCACCGGCGCCAGCGGCGACGCCGACACCGGCCGCGCCGCGCTGCTCGACATGCGGGTCGGCCAGTTCAAGCTGCCGCTGACGCATGACGGCGAGGCCTGGGTGTATTTCAACCGCGACCGCCCCGACCGCTACGTGTCGGTCAAAGACGTGCTCGACCCGGCCCGGGAGGCCGAGATGCGCGAGAGGCTCGAGGGCATGATCGTGCTGGTCGGCACCTCCGCCGCCGGCCTTCTGGATGCGCGGGCGACGCCGCTCGGGCAGGTGGTGCCGGGCGTCGCGATCCAGGCGCAGATGATCGAGCAGATCATCGCGCAGGATTTCATCGAGCGGCCGGACTGGGCCGACGGCTTCGAGATCGTGCTGACGCTGCTGCTCGGCTCTCTGGTCGCGGCGTTGCTGCTGATCGCCGGCGCGCGGTTCTCGCTGATCGCCTGCGGCGTGGTGTTTCTCGGCGCGATCGGCGGATCGTGGATCGCGTTCTCGCAGTTCCGGCTGCTGATCGATCCGGTGTATCCGTCGCTGGCGACGCTGCTGACCTATGTGGCGGTCGAGCGCGTGCTGCACATGGCCTCCGACCGCGAGAAGAGATTCGCGCGTCAGGCGTTCGGGCAGTATCTCGCGCCCGAGCTGCTGGCCAAGCTCGAACAGGCACCCGACGCGATGCGGCTCGGCGGCGAGACCCGCGACCTCAGCGTGATGTTCATGGACGTCCGCGGCTTCACGCCGATTTCGGAGACGCTGAGCGCCACCGAGCTGGTCGACTTCATCAACACGCTGCTGGCGCCGCTGTCGGACGCGATCCAGGACGAGTTCGGCACCATCGACAAATACATCGGCGACTCGATCATGGCGTTCTGGAACGCGCCGGTCGACGTGCCGGACCACGCCGCGCGCGCCTGCCGCGCCGCGCTGAAGATGCGCGCCGTCGTCGATCAGCTCAACGACAGCGATGCGTTCGGCTTCGCGGCGCGCGGCGTCGCCGATCCGGTGGTGCGGATCGGGGTCGGCATCAACACCGGCGCGGCCTGCGTCGGCAATATGGGCTCGGCCAAGCGGTTCAACTATTCGGCGATGGGCGACGTGGTCAACGTCGCGGCGCGGATCGAAAGCGCGTCGAAGAGCTTCGGCACCGACCTGTTAGTCTCCGAGGACGTCGCCCGCGCCGCGCCCGGCATCGCGCTGCTCGAGGCCGGCGAGATCATGCTGAAGGGCAAATCGAAGCCGACCCGGCTCTATGCGCTCGCCGGCGACGAGGCCTTCGCCGCGACGGCGGAATTCGCCGAGCTGAAGCGGCGGCACAGGCTGTTGCTGGAGGCGCTGGCTGCAGCCGACGCGGGAGGCGCAGCCGACGCACTCGCGGCCTGCCGCAGCGCCGCGCCTTTGGCGCTGGCGGGGCTGTACGATCACTTCGCGGAACGCGTGGGGGTGATCGGCGGGGTGCAGAAGCAAGGTGTCGGATAGGCGCGGTGCTCACAACACCGAAACGGCCGCGGGCCGCGGCTCGTGGGCGCCGGGATCGGCGCAGGGCAGGGTGAAGCGGAACATCGTGCCGCCGGCGGGGGCGGGCTCGGCGGTGATCGAGCCGCCATGGGCCTGGATGATGGTCTGCGAGATCGACAGGCCGATCCCCATGCCTTCGGGCTTGGTGGTCTCGAACGGCTGGAACATCCGGTCGGCGATCTGCGGATCGAGACCCGGGCCTGAATCGGCGACCACCACCTCGATCATGCCGTCCTCGACCGCCCGGCTGGTGATGGAGAGCATCCGTTCCGGCAGTTCGTGCATCGCTTCGAAGGCGTTGCGGATCAGGTTTAGGAAGACCTGCTGCACCTGCACCTTGTCGACCAGAACGCGATCCACCGCGGGATCGAGGATCAGCGCGACGTCGACCGGCCGGTCGCGCGTGACCACGGAGGCGAGCGACAGCGCGTCCTCGGCGATCACGCGCAGGCTCTCGACCGTCTTGTCGGTCTCGCCGCGGCCGACGAATTCGCGCAGGCGCTGGATCACCGCGCCGGCGCGCAGCGTCTGCTGCGCGGCCTTGTCGAGCGCGGCACCGATCTTCGCCTTGTCGGGATGGCTGCTGGCCTCGACCAGCCGGCGTGAGCCCTGCACGTAGTTGGTGATCGCGCCGAGCGGCTGGTTGAGTTCGTGCGCCAGCGCGCTCGACATCTCGCCCATGGTACTGAGCCGCGCCACCCGCATCAGTTCGGCCTGCAGGCTCTGCAGCCGCTGGTCGGCGTCCCGCTGGCGCGCCGCGGCGCGCTGGTGCTCGAGCAGAAACGCCGCGATCGCGGCGCTGGCGACGGCGAGGATCAGCAGGCAGGCGGTGATCAGCGCCGCCGCGAGGCTCTCGTGATCGTGCCGCGACATGCGCTCCGTAAGCAGGGCCTGTTCGACGCGGGTCAGGGCGGTCAGGCTGGCCTCGACGCGTTCGGTCAGCCGGTCGGTGCGGGCCTGTTCGAGGATGTCGAGCGCCTCGCGCACACGCTCCGGCCCCAGTTCGATGACCCGCCCGAGCTGGGCCGTGCGCATGTCGATCAACTGGCGGAGATCATCGACCTGGGCGACGTGCTCGGGGTTGTCGGTGACGATCGAGCGCAGGCTGTCGAGCCGCGAGGCGAGTGCGTCGCGGGTATGGTTGTAGCTCTCGCGATAGCTGTCGATGCCGGTGAGCAGATAGCCGCGCTCGTTGGTTTCGGCTTCCAGCACCGCGCGCTGAATGCCGGAAATCGACAGCAGCGCGTCGTTGGTGTGCTGCACCCAGGAGAAGCTCTCGCGCAGCCGCATCAGATTCAGGATCAGCGCACCGGCGATGACGATGAACAGCAGCAGGGTGACGCCGAGAAGCCAGGGCGCGAGCGTTGAAGTTGAGAATGGTTTGCGGGTCATCGGCACTGTTGTGAGCTGGGCTGGCCACCCTAGAGCGCGCGCGCGCCGAGCTCAATTGGAACCAGTGTGGTGAAAGTCGCCCGCGCCGGAAGCGGGAGGTTATCCCGCTCGGATCGCATTCGCAGCGGCGAAAGCGACGCGTTCGCAGTGATCCGTGGTGCTATAGCGGCTTGCTGAGCGTGAAGGCGCCGCGCATTTCCCCCGGCTTGAAGCCGGTGGCCTGATCGTCAGGGTAGAGTGCGCGGATCTTCGCGGCGACGTCCGGCTTGATGGCGCTGCCGTGGCAGCCGAGGCAGAGTTCGCCGGTCGGGATCGCCTGAACGTAGCGGAAGCTGCGTCGGCCGTCGTGCTCGACGATCTCGGCGTGGTGGAGCGAGGCGACCGGCTCGCCGGCGGCGATGCGGCCGACGAAATCCGACATTGCCTTGCGCTCGAAATCGTCCGGTGCCGACGCCGGATTGCGCGGCTTCAGGCTGGTCCGGGAAATCTGCCATCCGCCGCTCTGGCGCGACGCTTGCGCGGCAATGCCAGGCGCTTCCTTGTTGCAGAACGCCACCGCCTCGACCGGCCCCGAACTCTCGATCGAACCCTTGAGCGCGCCGAGCAGCGACCCGCCGAAGTCCTTGATCAAGGCTTGCGCCTCCGCCTCGAGCGCCAGCTTGTCCTCGCCCCGCTCGCGCAACACAAGCGCCGTTACCACCACAGCCGCGGCGACGACGATCGCGAGAAAAATCCTGGTCGGCATGGCGGGCCCGCGATGATTGAGACGACGATGCAGGCCGAGCGTTAGGGGAGACACGGCCATGCGTCTGTGACGAAGTCACCGGGGGCCGCGGCGCCGCGCGCCGCCGCCATCGGCCGCAGAGGCGGCCGCGTCCACCTGTTCCAATCGCGGCTCGGCAATTTCCGAAATTCGGGGCATGTCCAGGATCGTCAGCCGATGGCGGCCGCTCTTCACCAGGCCCTGTTTCTGCCAGGCGCTCAAGATGCGGCTGACGGTGAAGTAGGTGAGACCGGCCATCGAGGCGAGATCGGTGCGGGTGACCGGAGATTCGATGTGAAGCCCCTCCTTGGTTTCGATTCCGGCTTGCGCGGACAGCCGAAGCAGGCTTGCGGCAATTCGCTGTGAGACGGACTTTCCCGTCATCTCGGTCGCAAGCTGCAGCATCTCGTGAGCGCGGTTGCCGACGATGGCCAAGACGTTGTTGGCGATCGCCGGGTGCCGATTGGTCATCTCGATGAACGAGCAGCCGCGCCATGCCAGCACGGTGGTGTCTTTGAGCGCGGTCGCCGTCGCTGGATAGGAGCGCTGTCGAATCGCGGCCACGCAGCACAGATCGCCAGGCCCCATGATCCTGAGCGTGATCTGCTCGCCCTCGCGATTGAGCTGGGTGACTCTGACCAGTCCCTCGACGATCTGAAAAAGGTTTTCCGGAGCATCGCCCTGATGGAAGAGGGCGCTGCCCGGCTGGATCTGCCGAACGATCGACGATTTCAGCAGCAAGGCCGCGTCCATCTCCGAGAGATGCGAGAACAATGCGCTGTGCGCCACGGCTTCGCGTCGAACACCCATTTCCATTCCAGACCTGCCACTGTTTCTAAGGGTGGACGCTTCCTCCTGATGCTGACCTATCAGCGGAAATGACGCGTTGTATTTTGAAGCCCTCTAAGTACCGCGCACATATTTGTCACAGTGTCCGTCAATCAGATCCATCGCATGTCGGGAATGGGAGTTGTTTGCGTCAAAGCAAAAGACTCGAGCGACCGATCTGTATGGTCGGCCGCGATCGAGAAAGCCCGGTTGCCATCGAGATCAAATCCGAAAAGTCAAACTCGTTGCTGGGCCGCGCAGGCGTCTTCGTTCTGCGGGCGAGGGCGGCTTTTCATTTTTGAAGCAGTGGAACGGCATCGCGGCGGGGACGCGCCGCGTCATGCACGATGAGGGGCATTTCGATGAACGTAGCTGGGCAGACGCAGACCGAAGGAGTGATCAGCGCAATTCGGCGAGCCGGTCGCCGAGGATCTGTGCGCACATTCACCGCCGCCGTGTTGTTGTCGTCGACCAGCCAGGCCTGCTTCGCGCAATCGGCGACGCCCGGGTCGACGATCACGCTGGAGCCGGTCGTCGTCGAAGCGCCGCGGCAGCCGGTTCGCTCCGTCGTCCGGCAGCGCTCCTCGACTCCGCGTTCGGCGGCGACCGATGTGACGCCCGCGGCTGCGGCTCCGTCGGTGACGCCTGCGGACGTCGTCCGTCAGCGCTTCGAGCTATTGCCGGGCGGCGTTGCGCTGGTGTCGCGGGAGGACATAGCCGATCGCGGCAATCCGACGCTGGCCAACAGCCTGAGCGGTATTCCCGGACTGATCGTGCAGAACTTCCTCGGCTCCAATGATCAGCCTCGGATCCAGATGCGCGGCTCCGCCCAGCAGAATCCGGCCGAACGCGGCGTTCTGGTGCTCAGCAACGGCCTGCCGATCAATCGTGCCGACGGCTCCTACATCATCGGCTTCGCCAATGCGCAACAGGCCGAATCGATCGAGGTGTATCGCGGCTATATGGCCAACCGCCTCGGCGCCACGGTGCTGAGCGGCGCGATCAACTTCGTGTCGCCGACCGGATCGAGCCAGCCCGGCACCCAGATCGGCGTCAGCGGCGGCAGCTTCGGCCAGATCAACACCAGCGGGCAGACCGGCGGGAAGAAGGACAATGTCGACGCGTTCATCCAGTTCGACACTGCCCGCCGCGACGGCTACCGCGGCTACAATTCGTCGGAGCGCGTCAGCGTCAACGGCAATGTCGGCGTCGCGCTGTCGGAGAACGTCAAGACCCGATTCTTCATGGGCTATACCGATCTCGGCTTCGACGTCCCGGGGCCGGTGAACAAAACCACGCTGTACGCCAATCCGAAGCAGGTCAACGCCGGCCCGACGGTGGTCGGAGGCGTCGCGGTCAATCCCGGTCCCAACGCCGTGCGCGACAAGCCGCGGCGGGAGGCAAGTCAGTTCATGGTCGGCAACCGCACCACGGCTGTGTTCGACGCGCATCTGTTCGACGTCGCGATGGGCTACACCTACACCGACGACATGTTCCGCTTCCCGATCTCCTCGGGTGTGCGCACCACGCAGGGCGGCGACTTCACCGGCGTGGCCCGCTACGCCTACAATCCGGCGGCGGCGCTGCTGCCGCTGTTCGAGACCACCGCGCAATACACCGTCGGTTCGGCCGATCGCAGCTACTCGCTCAATCAAAGCGGCCAGACCGGGTCGCAATTCGGCGCCAACCGGCTGAACGCCCAGACGCTGTCGCTGTACACCGGCGCCAACGTTCCGGTCTGGCACCAACTCGTGGTGTCGCCGTCGATCTCCTACGCCTATGCGACGCGGGACAGCGACGATGTCTACGGTTCGGCGCGCCGGCCGACGATCGCGTACAACCCGGCGAATCCGACGGTTCTGCTGCCGAACGGATCTGTGGCGACCCAGAGCACCAGCTATTCGCGCAACTATTCAGGCTGGAGTCCGAGCCTCGCCTTGAGCTATCGGCCGGACGCGATGCAGACCTTCTTCATCGCCGGCAGCCACAGCTTCGAGCCGCCGACCCATGACGATCTGATCGCGACGATCAACGGGACGCCGAATTCGAGCCCCGGCCGGCCGACGCCGGGCAATC
Source organism: Rhodopseudomonas sp. NSM (assembly GCF_052445935.1). Classification (NCBI taxonomy): domain Bacteria; kingdom Pseudomonadati; phylum Pseudomonadota; class Alphaproteobacteria; order Hyphomicrobiales; family Nitrobacteraceae; genus Rhodopseudomonas; species Rhodopseudomonas sp. NSM. The sequence goes on from NZ_JBQTCH010000005.1 coordinate 15,034, forward strand.
CGTCGCTGGCGGCGGCGGCGTTCGCGACGCCGAATCTGGCCGCGCAGACGGCGAACACGGTGGAGGGCGGCTGGCGCGGTCGTGCCGATCGCTTCTCCTGGGACGTCGTGACCTACTACTCGTGGGTCGATAACGAACTGCTCACGCTGCGGGACGTCACCGGCGCGCTGCTCGGGGCGGTCAACGCCGACCGGACCACGCATTTCGGCGTCGAACTCGGCGCCGGCGTCAGGTTCACCGATCGGTTGTCCGGCCGCATCGCCTACACCTATCAGAATTTCCGCTTCGTCGACGATCCGGTCCGCGGCAACAACCGGCTCGGCGGCGTGGTGCCGCATCTGATCTATGCGCAGTTGCAGTTGCAGGCGACCGACGCCTGGATGGTGCAGGGCGCGGTGCGCTGGAGCCCGTCAGAGGTGGCGGTCGACAACGCGAACACGCTGTTCGCCGACCCCTATGCGGTCGCCGATCTGCGCAGCGAGTACCAGATCGACAAGACCTTCCGGGTGTTCGGCGAGATCACCAATCTGTTCGACAAGACCTACGCGGCGACGACGCTGGTGGTCGATCGCGCAACGTCCGGCCAGGCTGCGTTCCTGCCGGCCGACGGACGCGGCTTCTACGCGGGTATCAAGGCAAGATTCTGATCAACAAGGAAATCGGGTTCGACATGAGCATGCGCATCAAACTGGCGGCGTTGACCGTCGCCATCGTCATCTCCACGCCGGCGGCGGCGGAATCGCCGAGCCTGGAGCATTTTCTGGAACAGTGGGACAATGACGGCGACCGCGCCGTCACCCTGGCGGAGATCCGGCAGGGACGCGAGCAGCGGTTCTTCGCCTTCGACGCCGACGCCAACGGCTATATCGATCCGCAGGAGTACGACCGCTTCGACAAGGTGCGCGAGGCGGGCATCGCGCGTTTTGCGCCGGAAGACCAGGACAAGATCCGGCAGGTGGCCAAGGGACTCACGCGGGCGTGGAACGACACCGACGGCGACGGCCGGGTTTCCCGCGCCGAGTTTCTCGACGGTGGTGAAACCTGGCTGAAGGCCCTCGACAAGGACGGCGACGGCCGCGTGACGATCAAGGACCTGTCGTAGTTCTTCGGATCGACAGAGGCGAATCGTGCGACGCGCCTTTTCCGTCCAGTTGCGGGCCGGCGACGGGAAGAACGATCTCGAAAACCGAGCCACCCGTCTTCGATGGTCTGTATCGCGCGTGTCCGCCATGCGCCTCGGCGATTGCGCGGACCACGGATAATCCGAGGCCGGAGCCGCCGAATTGCCGAGACCGGGAGGGCTCGGCGCGTGCGAACGCATCGAAGGCCTGTGCGGCGAATTCTGCGTTCAGGCCGGGCCCCTCGTCTTCGACGGCGATGACGACGTCCGCCTTCTCCAGAGTCATCCGGATCTCGATCGCCCCGGGCGTCGCGTGGCGGCGCGCATTTTCCAGAAGCGCGAGTAGCGCCTGTCGGATCCGCGCGCCGTCGCATGGCAGCGTCACCGGTCGGGTCGTCATCCGGACAGTGAAACCGGCCCCGTCCAGGGCAGGGCGCATCGCATCGACGGCCTCCTCGACCTCCTTGACGAGATCCGTCAGTTCGACACGCATGTCCAGGCGCTGGCTGTCCGAGAGGGTCACGACCCGCAGATCGTCGACGAGACGCGACAGATTCTCGACCTGGGCCAGCAAACTCCTGAACAGTTCGTCGCTGGGTTCGAATACGCCGTCGGTGAGGCCATGCAGGCGGCCGCGCAGAATTGTCAGCGGTGTCCGCAGTTCATGCGCGATGGCAGCGTTCCACGACGCCATCGACTCCGCCACGTCCTGCAGCCGTTGAGCCATCGCGTTGAAATCGTCGACCAGTTGGGCGGTTTCGCCGAGCGAGCGATCGCCCGCCACCGCGCGCGCGGTGAGGTCGCCGGCTGCGATTTTGCGGGCGCCCTCGGCCAGCGAGTTGAGCGGCGCGAGGATGCGCCGCGTCAGCCGAAGCGCGGCGTGAATCGCGATGGCGAGGCCGAGCAGAAGGAAGATCGCGATCAGGATGAAGTCGGGTGCTTCCGGCAGCAGCGGCGGCGGGCCGGGGGGCGGCGGAAACCAGGTGAGATAGATGGTGTAGAAGATGAACGTGCCGACGAACACCATCAGCACCGCGATGGCGGCGACGACGCTCATCGACAGCGTGATCTGCCGGCTGAGGCGATAATGTCTCATGCGGCATTCAACCGGTAGCCGATCCCGCGCACGACCGACATCATGCCGGTCGCGCCCGCTTCGTCGAGCTTGCGGCGCAGATTGCTGACATGGCTGTCGACCGTGCGCTCCAGCGCATCGCCGCCCGGAAGGCAGGCGTCGATCAGCTCGTTGCGGCCGAAAGCCCGCGTCGGCGCCTTTGCCATGTGAGCGAGCAGCCGGAATTCGGTCAGGGTCAATTGCAGCGGCATCGAGACGTCATCGCCGTGCACCTTCGCGAGATGACTCTCGAGGTCGACTTCGAGCTTGCCGATGCGGAGGATCGTTCGACTGGCCGCGTGGCCCGACCGTCGCAGCACCGCCTTGGCGCGGGCGACGACCTCCAGCGGGTTGAACGGCTTGACCACGTAATCGTCAGCGCCGAGACGCAATCCCTGCAGACGATCGAGATCCTGATCGAGCGCCGTGATCATGATGATCGGCGTCTCGCCCCGACGACGCAACTCGGCGAGCACGTCCCAGCCGTCGATTTTCGGCATCTTCACATCGAGCAGAACGAGATCCGGCTTCAGGATCGCGTGCTGATCGAGCGCCGTCTGCCCATCGGCCGCAGTCACGGTTCGGAATCCTTCGCGCACCAGATACGCGTCGAGAATCCTGGCGATTTCCGGCTCGTCTTCAGCGATGAGGATGAGTTCGTTCATGGATCGTCGTCCAGCAAGGTCGCGCCGATCGGGACCATTTGCGGAATCGGCTCGGCTCGAGGCGCGCCTGGTTCAGTGGTCCCATGACCAGTCGTATGCGGGCGGAACATCGTCATCGGACGGATCGTGGTCGCGGCTCCAGCCGTGATCGTCACGCCAGTCCTCGGCGCGGTGGCCATCATAGCGGTACGGCCATGAAGAAAACCTGTAGTCGAGGCGGCGATCGGGGCGGCAGGTGCCCCAGGACGTGACATGCCAACCGCGGCCGCATTGCCAGCCCGCCTGGATCACATCCGGCGCGTGCAGCGCATGGCCGAGCGGCATCGCCACCGCACTTCCGCCACCCAGCGTCAGCGCGCCCATCAAAACCGCGGTTCTCAATAGTAACTTTCTCATCGGATCACAGAGCTCCCTGACGACGTCGCGACGGCGACCGGTCTGTTGTTAGCGAAGATCGCGGCCGAAATGCTGCCAGCGGAACGCCGCGCCGGAGCGACCGCTGCGCGCCGAAATCTCCGGTAATTCATTGATTCAGATATTGATTTGACGATGAGCGGAGCGCATTCGGCAGTCGCCGGACCGCCACCTCCATCAAACCTCCACCAAGTCTCCACACGCGGCCAATGCGCCGCGGATAAGCCTCGCGCGTCGTCGCATCGCGCTCCCGCGCCCCGGCGGGCTGCCGCCCCGCCATACTCCCTCAAGAGTGAAACCCGTGTCGTCCCATTCAAAGATCGCCGCCATCGCGGCCCTGGCGTTTGTCGTGGCGCTCGCCGGCTGCGAGCTCCGGCGAGACGATCGCGGTGCCGATCCCGCCGGCGCCGTCCGCCCGGAGGTCGGCATCGTGACGCTGCGCCCGCGGGCGGTGGTGATGACCGCGGAGCTTCCCGGTCGCGTCGTCGCTTCGCAGACGGCCGAGGTGCGTCCCCAGGTGTCGGGCATCGTTCAGCAGCGGCTGTTCACCGAGGGCGGCGAGGTCGCCGCGGGCGCGGCGCTCTACCAGATCGATCCTGCGCCCTACAAGGCCGTCTATGACAGCGCCGTCGCGGCCTTGCAGAAGGCGGAAGCTGCGGTGCCCAGCGCGCAGGCCAAGTCGGAGCGCTATCAGGGCCTCGTCAAACAGAGCGCCGTCAGCAAGCAGGATTTCGACGATGCGGTCGCCGCGCTCGCGCAGGCGAAGGCGGAGGTGGCCACCGCGAAAGCCGCCGTCGAGACCGCCAGAATCAATCTCGACTACACGACCATCAAGGCGCCGATCGGCGGCCGGACCGACCGCTCGTCCCTGACGCCCGGTGCGCTGGTCACGGCCGGCCAGACCGGGCTGCTGACCACGATCCGCACGCTCGACCCGATCTTCGTCGACGTCATTCAGTCGAGCACCAACCTGCTGAACCTGCGGCAGGCGATCGACTCCGGACGCCTGAAAGTGAGCGGTCCGCATGTCGCGGTGAAACTGAAGCTGGAAAACGGCGCGATCTATCCGCTGGCCGGCAAGCTCGAATTCTCCGAGGCCAATGTCAGCACCTCGACCGGCACGGTGACGTTGCGCGCGGTGTTTCCCAATCCGCAGCGACTGCTGCTGCCCGGGATGTTTGCCCGCGCCGTGGTCGAAGAAGGCGTGGCGCCCGACAGCTTCCTGGTGCCGCAGCGCGCCGTCACACGAAATACCAAGGGTGAGGCGACCGCGATGTTCCTCGACAAGGACGGCAAGGCCGAGCAGCGCGTTCTGTCGGTGATCCGCAGCGTCGGCAACAACTGGCTGATCGGTGCCGGCGTTCGCGAGGGCGATCGGGTGATCGTCGAAGGCACGCAGTATGTCCGCCCCGGGCAGATGGCCACCGGCGCCGAAGTCGTGGTCGACGACACCACCGGCGAAGTGCGCGGGCGCCTGCCGCCGCAACGACGCGCCGCCCGCCCGAGGGCGGAGCCATGATCTCCGCATTCTTCATCAGGAGGCCGATCTTCGCCTGGGTGATCGCGATCGTGATCATGCTCGGCGGGCTGTTGGCGCTGACCACGCTGCCGGTGTCGCAATATCCCGAGATCGCGCCGCCGACAATCCAGATCAGTGCGAGCTATCCCGGCGCGGACGCGCAGACGGTCGAGAACTCGGTGACCAAGGTCATCGAACAGGGCATGACCGGACTCGACAACCTGGACTACATGACTGCCTCGTCGACCTCGAGCGGGCAGGCCGAGATCACGCTCACCTTCACCAACAAGGCCAATCCGGACGTCGCGCAGATGCAGGTGCAGAACAAGCTGCAGCTCGTCACCGCGCTGTTGCCGTCGATCGTCCAGACCACGGGTCTCTCCGTCACCAAATCGACCAACGGCTTTCTGATGGTGGTCGGCTTCGTCTCGACCAACGGCAAGATGAGCGAGACCGATATCGCCGATTATGTGAAGAGCTCGCTCAACGACACGCTCAAGCGGGTCGAAGGAGTCGGCAATACGCAGCTGTTCGGCGGCGGCTATGCGATGCGGATCTGGCTCGATCCGGAGAAGCTGCTGAAATACGCGCTGACGCCGGCCGATATCACGGCGGCGATTCAGGCCCAGAACACCCAGGTTTCGGCCGGTCAGCTCGGCGGCCTGCCGGCGCGCAAGGGGCAGCAGCTCAACGCCACCGTCACCGCGCAGAGCCGGCTGCAGACACCGGCACAGTTCCGCGACATCGTCGTCAAGAGCGACCCCAACGGATCGATGGTCCGCATCAACGATGTTGCGACCGTCGAACTCGGCGCGGAGGACTACACGAGTTCGTCGACCTACAACGGCCTGCCGGCGACGGGGCTCGCCGTGAATCTGGCGACCGGCGCCAATGCGATCAGGACGGCCGCTGCGGTCAAGGCGGTGATCGACGGGCTGGCTCCGACGTTTCCGCAAGGCGTCAAGGTCGTCTACCCCTACGACACCACCCCGTTCGTCGAGATCTCGATCCGCGACGTCACCCGCACGCTGGTCGAGGCGGTCGTCCTCGTCTTCGTGGTGATGCTGGTGTTCCTGCAGAACTTCCGCGCGACGCTAATTCCGACGCTGGCGGTGCCTGTCGTGCTGCTCGGCACCTTCGGCGTGCTGGCATTGGCCGGCTATTCGATCAATACGCTGACCATGTTCGCGATGGTGCTGGCGATCGGTCTTCTGGTCGACGACGCGATCGTGGTGGTCGAGAACGTCGAACGCGTCATGCATGACGAGGGGCTGTCGCCGCGCGAGGCGACGGCCAAATCGATGACGGAAATCACCGGCGCGCTGATCGGCATCACCACGGTTCTGTCGGCTGTGTTCGTGCCGATGGCGTTCTTCGGTGGTTCGGTCGGGGTGATCTATCGGCAGTTCGCGGTGACGATCGTCTCGGCGATGGTGCTGTCGGTGATCGTGGCGCTTGTGCTGACGCCGGCCTTGTGCGCGACGTTTCTTCGTCCGCCGAAGCCGCACGACGAGAAGCGCGGCGTGTTCGGATGGTTCAACCGCGTTCTGGGTCGGGGCACGGATGCGTATCACGCCGGCGCGCGTGGCATGCTGCGGCGTCCGCGGCAGGGGCTCGCCGCCTTCGTGCTCGTCATCGTCGCCGCCGGCCTCTTGTTCGTCCGCCTGCCGAGCTCATTCCTGCCCGAAGAGGACCAGGGCCTGCTGATGGTGTCGGTGCAATTGCCGGTCGGCGCCACCACGGATCGCACGGAGCGCGTGCTCGACCAGGTCACCCGCCATTTCCTCGATCACGAGACCAAGGCGGTGGATGGCCTGATGACGGTGACGGGCTTCTCGTTTTCCGGGGCCGGCCAGAATGTCGGCATGGCCTTCGTGCGTCTGAAGGACTTCGCCGAACGCAAGGGCGCCGATCTTTCAGCCAGTGCTGTCGCCGGCCGTGCCATGACGGTGTTCGCCGGCATTCGCGACGCAAAGGTGTTCGCGCTGGCGCCGCCGGCGATCGAAGGGCTCGGGACCAGCAACGGCTTCGATTTCTATCTGAAGGATATCAACGGCGCGGGCCACGACAAGCTGATGGCCGCGCGGGATCAACTGCTCGGCGCCGCGGGTCAGAACCGGCTCCTGACCGGGACCCGCCCGAACGGGCAGGACGACACGCCGCAATTTTCGATCGACATCGATCGGGAGAAAGCGAGTGCACTCGGCCTCAATCTCGCCGACGTCAATTCGACGCTGTCGATCGCATGGGGCAGCAGCTACGTGAACGATTTCATCGACCGCGGCCGCGTCAAGCGAGTTTACCTGCAGTCTGCTGCGGATTTCCGGATGCAGCCGGAGGATCTGAATCTCTGGTACGTCCGCAACAGCTCCGGCGCAATGGTCCCGTTCTCGGCCTTCGCCTCCGGCCGCTGGAGCTTCGGCTCGCCGCGGCTCGAGCGCTACAACGGAGCAGCCGCGGTTCAGATCCAGGGCAACGCTGCGCCGTCCGTCAGCTCCGGCGCCGCGATGGCGGAGATCGATCGCCTCGTCGCCGGCCTGCCGGCCGGCTTCGGCCACGAGTGGACCGCGCTGTCGCGGCAGGAGCAGCTCTCCGGCAATCAGGCGGCGTCGCTGTACGCGATCTCCATCCTGGTGGTGTTCCTGTGTCTCGCCGCGCTGTACGAGAGCTGGTCGATTCCGTTTGCCGTGATGCTGTCGGTGCCGGTCGGCGTGTTCGGCGCGCTGGCTGCCGCGCTGCTGCTCGGTCAGAGCAACGACGTGTACTTCAAGGTCGGTCTGCTGACCACGATCGGTCTTGCGGCCAAGAACGCCATCCTGATCATCGAATTCGCCATCGCGCGGCAGCAGGCAGGGATGGGATTGCATCGCGCCACGCTGCTCGCCGCGCGGCAGCGGCTGCGGCCGATCCTGATGACGTCGTTTGCGTTCATCCTCGGCGTCGCGCCGCTGGTCGTCGCCAGCGGTGCCGGCTCGGCGGCGCAGAATTCGATCGGCATCGGCGTGATGGGCGGCATGCTGGCCTCGACCCTGCTGGGCATCCTCTTCGTGCCGCTGCTGTTCGTCGTCGTCCGGCGTGTGTTCAAGGGTGCGGCCGGCACCGAGATCCCCGCCAGCGCCACCCCGTCCTACGCGATCGGCCTTTCGGGCCGGCGAGACTCGTGAGCAGATGATGGAAGCGCGAACAGGGATGATACGGGCTCGGCAATTGTTTGCGCGCTGCCGGCGCGCCGGAGTGCTGCTCGTCGCCTTCGCGACGTTGGCGACGACGGCCACAGCGCTGAGCGGGTGCGCCATCGAGATCCCGCTGAACTCGGCAAAGACGCTGCCGCCCGCTCAGTCCCCGGCGGCACCTGCGAAACCGAAGGCCGCGCCGTCCTTTGCGATGCTGATGATCCTCGTCGCCGTGATGCTGGGCGGATGCGCGGTCGGACCCGACTATCGGACGCCGCTTCTCGCGACGCCGCCGCAGTGGAGCGGGGCCGGCGTCGCGATTGCGCGGCCCGCGCTGCCACGCTGGTGGACCCGGCTGCGCGATCCGACGCTGGATCGGCTGGTGGTCGAGGCGGTGGATGGCAATCTCGATGTCGCGACGGCAAGTGCGCGCGTGCGCGAGGCGCGGGCGAGCTATCGGCAGGCCGTGGGCGCGCTGCTTCCGACGATCGCCAACAGCGACTCGGCAAGGCTGGCAAAGGTGGCGGATGTTTCGTCGGCGGCACCCGGCCGACCGAACCTCGGCGGTCCGTCATCGTCGGTAGGATCGGACGGCACCTCCGGTCTGTATCAGGCCGGCTTCGACGCGAGCTGGGAACTCGATCTGTTCGGCGCCAACCGCAGGGCCGTCGAAGCCGCGGCATACGGCATCGATGCTTCGGACGAAAATCTGCGCGCCGTGTTGCTGACGCTCGTCGGCGACGTCGCGTCGAACTACGTCGAGGCGCGCGGCTATCAGGCGCGCATCGCGCTCGCCCGTCGCACGGCGCTGTCGCAGGACGAGACCACCAGGATCACCCGCAACCGCTTGGCGGCGGGCACCGCGTCCGCCGCCGACCTCGCCAATGCAACGGGGCAGGCGGCGACGACGCGCGCCGTCATTCCCACGCTCGACACGGCCTATGCGGCAGCGGTGCATCGGCTGTCGGTGCTGACAGGGCGGCCGCCGGCTGCTCTGACGGATCTATTGGCGCGGCCGAGGCCGATCCCGGCGCCGAAGCTGCCGGTGCCGGCCGGGATTCCTGCCGATATTCTTCTGGCGCGGCCCGATGTGCGGCTGGCGGAGCGCCTCTACGCGCAATCCACAGCGCGGATCGGGCAGGCCGAGGCGGCGCTGTATCCCAGCGTCAGCTTGGCGGGGAATATTGCAACTTCGGGCACGAAGCTCGGCGATCTCGGCAAAAACTCGTCGATCAGCTGGGCGCTCGGCCCGACCCTGACAGTGCCGATCTTCAACGGCGGCAAATTGCGCGCGGCGGTGGAGATCGCGCAGGCGCAGCGCGACCAGCAGTTTCTGGCTTACCAGACGTCGGTGCTCACCGCGTTGAAGGATGTCGAAGACGCGCTGGTGTCGCTGAGTAACGAGCGTTCGCGAAGCCGCATTCTCGCGACATCGACCACGGCCTATCGACAGGCAGTGAGCCTGTCGCAGACACTGTATCGATCCGGATCGTCGAGCTTCCTCGACGTCCTGACCGCCGAACGGTCGCTCTACGGTGCCGAAGACGCGCTGCTGCAAAGCCGGGTCCGGATCGTCTCGGACTATATCGCACTCAACAAGGCGCTCGGGGGTGGATGGGACGGCGAGGTCGATGCGCTGAGGCCGGAGGTGATCGACGTGAACACCGGCCCGCATCCAGCCGGTGCGATCACGCTTCGGCATGCGGCTCTATGAGAGAGACGATTGGCGAAAGCCATTTCGACAATGCAGGATCAACAAGGCAGGAGATCAAGCCATGAGATTGGACCGGACAAATCGTGTTTCCCTGGTACCGGCGCAGGAAGCGGACCTGACGGACTTCCGACTAGGCCTGCAGGACGCGTTCGCGGCGGGCTTCACGGCGGCATTCGGAGCGGCGCCCGAAGGCCCGATCCCGTCGGACGCAGAACTCGGCGATTTCTTCCATGCGCCGGGGGCGGTCACGTATCACGTCATGCTCGACGGCGTGCGGGTCGGCGGGATCGTGCTGACGATCGACACCGCCACGCATCGCAATTCGCTGGATCTGTTCTTTGTCTCCACCGAACATCACGGACGAGGCATCGGCTCCGGAGCGTGGCGTGCGATTGAATCGATGTATCCCGATACGCTGGCATGGGAAACGCACACGCCGTATTTCGAGAAGCGCAACATCCATTTCTATGTCAACAAATGCGGCTTCAAGATCGTCGAGTTCTACAACACTCATCATCCGGATCCGCATCCCGAGACCCGAGAGGGCATCCCGGGCGGGGAATCGTTCCGGTTCGAGAAGGTGTATGCTGAACGATCGGCGTTTTCAGATGAACGATGACCACCGCGCCTCACTAACAGCGCGCCGGCTCCCCACGTCCGCCCACGGCCGGGGACGTCCGGAACGATGCCAATGACGACGCGTTCCTGGCACGGCGCTCTTCTGCTCTGCCACACGAGATCGAGAGCACTGTCAGGGATCTGGGAACAAGAGCGCCGTACTCGCGTGGGCGGGTAGGTCGTCGCCTGAAATATTTGGGCAGAGACGGTTAGCTCCACCCAATTCTCCCGGCGAATCTGGGGCAGAAGCGGACGCGTGCCCCGACGGCCTCCTTCGAGCGTTTCGATCTGACGCTTGAGGTCAATCACCGTAGGGAAGCCTAAACCTCCGCATAGGTCGGACTGATCGCCCGTACAATCGTCCTCGATCGCCTACGTCCTTAGTCTCAGCATCGTGGAACCGAGGCACGTCGAAGCGTGCCGCCAATCGAGGAGTTCGCGATGAATGCTGTGGATCAATCCTCCACGATGATCGATCGGCGCGCCGTCCTGATCGGCGCCGCCGGCCTCACAGGGGCGCTTTCCATGCCGTCCGGCCTCGCCTGCGCCGCTCCTCAACAATCTCCGCCCGCCAGCAAAAGGACCGCGCCGATGAGCACCGTCACCACCAAGGACAAGGTCGATATTTTCTACAAGGACTGGGGCCCGAAGTCGGCACAGCCGATCGTGTTCCATCACGGCTGGCCGCTGTCGTCCGACGACTGGGACACCCAGATGCTGTTCTTCCTGAAGCACGGCTATCGCGTGGTCGGGATCGACCGTCGCGGCCACGGCCGCTCGCAGCAGGTCGCGGACGGCCACGACATGGATCACTACGCCGTCGACGCGGCCGCGGTCGTCGAACATCTCGATTTGCGCCGAACGATTCACATCGGCCACTCGACTGGCGGCGGCGAGGCGACGCGCTATGTCGCGCGCCACGGACTGCCGCAGGGCCGCGTCGCCAAGCTGATCATCATCGGTGCGGTGCCGCCGCTGATGTTGAGGACCGAGGCCAATCCCGGCGGTCTGCCGGTCGAGGTGTTCGACGGATTGCGCGCCAGTCTCGCGGCCAATCGCACGCAGTTCTACATCGATTTCCCCTCGGGGCCGTTTTACGGCTTCAACCGTCCCGGCGTGGCGACAATCCAGAGTGTCGTTCAGAACTGGTGGCGGCAGGGCATGATGGGCGCCGCAAACGCGCATTACGACGGCATCAAGGCGTTCTCCGAGACCGACTTCACCGAAGACCTCAAGGCGATCGACGTGCCGGCGCTGGTGATGCACGGCGAGGACGATCAGATCGTGCCGATCGCGGATGCGGCGCCGCTGTCGGCCAAGCTGCTGAAGCACAGCACACTGAAGACCTATCCGAAATTTCCGCACGGCATGTGTACGACCCATGCCGACGTGATCAACCCCGATCTCCTCGCCTTCATCAAGGCGTAGCGCCGATCGTTTCCGTGCGCGGCGGTGGCGTCCAGCTTCGCCGCCGCGCGTCAATCAACGTCACAGGGAGTAAGGCGAGATGCGGATCGTCGTGATCGGAGGCACCGGCCTCATCGGTTCGAGAACAATCAATGTGCTGCGCCAGGCGGGTCATGAGGCGATCGCGGCGGCGCCGAGCACGGGCGTTAACACCGTGACGGGCGAAGGGCTCGACGCGGCGCTCGTCAACGCCGACGTCGTCGTCGACCTGGCCAATTCGCCGTCGTTCGAGCCTCCGGCTGTGCTGAACTTCTTCACCACGCACGAGGCCAATCTGGTCGCGGCCGAATTGCGCGCCCGCGTGAAGCATCACGTGGTGCTGTCGATCGTCGGCACCGACCGCCTGCAGGGCAACGCCTATTTCCAGGCCAAGGTGGCGCAGGAGAACGTCGTCAAGCGGTCCGGCGTGCCATACACGGTGATCCGCTCGACCCAGTTCATGGAATTCATCGGCACCATCGCGGAGTCGGGAGACCGCGACGGCGTGGTTCACGTCGCGGCCGGATTGTTTCAGCCGATCGCTGCAGATGATGTCGCGGCGATCGTGGCCGAGACAGCGCAGTCCAAGCCGCGCTACGCCACCATCGAAATCGCCGGGCCGGAGCGCGCGCCGTTCGACGAGTTCATCAGGCGCTACCTCGCGACGTCGAACGATCGTCGATCGGTCTGCGCCGATCCGGACTGGCCGTATTTCTGCAGCAGGCTCGACCGGCTGTCGCTGGTGCCTCTCGGAGATGCGCGGCTCGGCCGCCTCGACTTTGCCGGCTGGACGGCAGCCCACGCCGCCGCGGCGGTCGGATAAGCACAGGAGGACGCACGATGTGGAAATCGGCAAGCTTGCTGGTCGCGATGCAGCTCGTCGCCGTGCCTGGGGCGGCGCATTCCGATCACGATGGCCCGGCCAAACGCCTCGCCGGCGCGACCAACGCGACGGTGACGCTGGTCTACCAGCATGCGCTGCCCGGCATGCCCGGCAAGAGCATCAAGGGCGTTCTGGTCGAATACGGGCCGGGCGGCTCGTCGCCGCCGCATACCCACGCGCGGGCAATCATCTACGCGACGGTTCTCGAAGGCGAGGTGCGCAGCAAGGTCAACGACGGGCCCGAGCAGGTGTATCGCCCTGGCGAAAACTGGACGGAGCTGCCAGGCGATCATCATGGCGTCAGCGCCAATGCCAGTGCCACCAGACCCGCTAAACTGCTCGCGGTATTCGTGGTCGATACGCAGGATACCCAACTCACCGTTCCGGATCCGAAGTGACGTTGAGAATGGGCGGGGCGATCGGCTGGACGCCGAATCCCTGCAAGGACGCTGGGCGATGACGCTGGTGCAGGCGAAGGGGGCGCGCCGGTGTCGTCGCGCGGGCATCAGCTCGCCGGCGTCGATTTCGCCGATCCGAATTTCATTCGACGCACCTATGACAAATGGAAGGCCTACGGGCAGTCCAAGACCGCCAACGCTTTGTTCGCCATGGCCCAGGACGCGCGCGCGGCCAGGCGCACGCCATTCGCGCGTTCTCGCTGCATCCCGGTCAAATCCTCACCGGTCTGGCACGGCATCTGAGCGCCGAGGAGATCGCGGCGTTTGGCGCCCGCGACGCGAACGGCGTGCCCAGGGTCGATCCGGCACGCGGGATGAAGACCCCGCAGCAAGGTGCGGCCACCAGCGTATGGTGCGCTACCACCAGGCGACTAGATGGGCTGGGCGGCGTATACTGCGAGGATTGCGACAACGCGCCGATCTATCGTGGCGAGGAAACGCGCAAGGGCGTTGCACCATGGGATGCCGATCGGGAACAAGCCGAGCGGCTGTGGGCGCTGAGCGAAACGCTGACGGCCCGTTGAGCCACCGCGCCTGCCTACCGACTGCCGGATTCTCGGCGCCATGCGCCTGGACTGATCCCGGCGATCGACGAGAACACCCGGGTGAGATGGCTTTGGTTGGCGAACCCCGCGGCGATCGCCACCTCGGACAGCGGCAACCGGCGGTCCGACAGCAACTGCTTTGCCTTCGACACGCGCTGCTGCATCAGCCACCGGTGCGGCGGCAAGCCGGTCGAGATCCGAAACGCGCGTGAAAAATGGCTGGTCGACAGCCCGAACTCGGCGGCGAGGCGCTGAAGCGACAACTTGCCTTCGAGATCGGCCGCGAGCAGCTCGCAGGCGCGCCTGGTCTGCCAGGCGGCGAGGCCGCCGCGCACCGGGCCCGAGACGTCGAGCCCGCCATAGGCCTGGATTACGTGCGACCCGATAGCGAGTAACAGGTGATCGACGAACAGTTGATTGACCTCGTGGGGCCGATGCAGCCCGGCGAGCAGCGATACGCTGAGGTGGCGGACGATGTCGTCGTCGCTGCCGATCCCGGGCTGGTAGGCGAGATCGCCGACGCGGCGCGTACCGGCCTGTTGCCCGATCGCGTTCAGCGCGGTGCGCGGCAGATAGAAGAACACCGAATGAAACGGCTTGTCGATGACGTAGCGCGGGTCGCGGCGGAGGTCATACAGATAGGTGGCGCCGCTATGGACGTCCGCGGTGATCACCGGCCGGCCTTCCTCCCAGCATTCACACTGCGAATAGTCGCGCAGCTTGAAGCTCACCAGATAGGCGTCCTCGCCCGGCAGTGAACCGGACAGGCCAAATTCGGGCGCGTCGTTGCGACATTCGGTGACCGCGAGCTCGGTGCTGCGCAACGAGCGCGTGGTCAGGGCGGGTGCCTGGTCGGATCGCAAACGCCGTCCGAGGTTGTGTCCGTAGACGCTGGCCGTCATGTCCGTCACTCCACGCTAGGAGCAGCAGCTCCACGCACTGGAAGCTAGATGCGAGTGCGTCGCATAATCTGATATTGCCATCCCTACGTCCACACCGTTCCGGGGCATTTGTCGGCCAAGACGTTCACAGATCGGCGAGCGAGGCCCCCCGACGGGGCGCGTGACCGTTCGCCGCACGTTCGGGCGCAGAAACGGGCAAAACGCGATTGGATCCGGAAAGACAGCATGGGCCGGTCCCGTAAATCTACGGACGCGTTGAATTCCGGCGTGGCGGCAGCCGGCCTGGAGCCACACGATGATGCTGAGAAATACAATTGCCAGTCCACCCGCGGCTTATGCCCAGGTCCTGCCGCGAATGAGCGCGGCTGTCGAGCCGGGTCGTCCTCTCGTGGTGATCGTGGACGATGACGACGATGTACGTTCCGCTTTGTACGAGTTGCTGCTGTCGGTCGGACTGGACTCCGCCTGTTTCGCCACCACGCAGGAGCTGCTGCAAACCAAGCTGCCCGATCGGCCAGGCTGTCTGATCCTCGATGTCCGGATGCCGGGGATCAGCGGGCTCGATCTGCAGCAACGCCTGATCCGCAGCGGCAACACAAAGCCGATCGTCTTCCTTACCGGCCACGGCGACATCGCCATGACGGTGCAGGCGATGAAGGCGGGTGCGGTCGACTTTCTTACCAAGCCGGTGCGCGACCAGGCGCTGCTCGATGCCGTCGGCAACGCGATCGAGCAGGACATCGCGCAAACGGCCGTCGCGTCGCGCGTCAGAGAAGCGAGCGAGCGCTTCGCCACGCTCACGCCGCGGGAGCGACAGGTGCTGCGCGAGGTCGCCAAGGGTCGACTCAACAAGCAGATCGCGTTCGACCTCGGCCTTAGCGAGATCACCATCAAGCTGCATCGCGGCAACGGCAGCCGCAAGATGCAGGCGCGCTCCGCGACCGAGTTGATCCGGATCTGGGAATTGCTGCCGGAGGGACTGCGCGACGAGCGAAGCTAAACCACGGGATAGGTACAAGTCAGTGGTGGATGAGCAGATGGTCCTCGGCGATGCCAGCTTCTACGAACCGTCTGCTCGAGGGCCTGCTCGTTGCCGTTGTCGACGACGATGAGTCCGTGCGCGAAGCATTGTGCGATCTACTTGCGGTCATGGACATCCGTTGCCACGCGTTCGATCGAGCGGAGGCATTCCTGATGGACGATCGGGTAGGCGCATTCGATTGCCTCATCACCGACGTGAGGATGCCGGGCCTGAGCGGCCTCAATCTGCAGGACCGGCTGCGACGGATCTCTCCCTCGACACCCGTGATCTTCATCTCCGCCGATACAAGTGCCGCGACGCGTGCTCGCGCGATGGCCGGCGGAGCGGCCGCATTCCTGGTGAAACCGGTCGACGGCGACGTGCTTTACGGTCATCTGCGCGTCGTCCTCGATCCTGGAGGCGGCGGTCCAGCCGGGTCCTCCGATGAGTAGTCCGTTCGGACCGCGGTCCGGCACTGTCGGCGTTCCGCCGGGAAGCCGCCGCCGACTGGATGTCGCCGAACTGATCGGCGCATGTCCGTCGGCCGATGAAGCGAAGGCTGCGAGCACCGAGGACGCGATCGCCAGCGAGGAAAACTATCGCAACCTGATGCAGCATCTTCCGACCGCTCTGTGGCAGGTCGACTCCCGGCGCACCGGCGAAGTGTTCGAGCGCATGCGCGCGGAGGGTGTCCGCGACATCGCGGCGTTCTTTGAGGACAATCCGGATTTTGTCGAATACGCCAAAGACGTCGTGGTCGTCTCCGCGGTCAACCGCGCCGCGGTGGCGTTGTTTCACGCCACGCATCCCGGCGACCTGGTGAGGCCGGTGCGCTATCTGTTCGAGGCCGATCCCGATCTCGCCAAGCGGGTGATGGTGGCGCACTTCAACGGATCGCGGCACTTGATCGAGGAAACCCGGATGCTGGCGTTCGACGGCGCGGTGATCGACGTGCTGTTCTCGGTGACCTATCCGCGCCCGCCTGAACAGCTCGACACCACCTTCATCACCATTCAGGACATCAGCACGCGCTTGAACACCGAGCGCCAATTGCGCAAGCTGCAGGCCGACTTCGCCAGGGCCGCGCGGATCGCCACGCTCGGCGAATTGGCGACGTCGATCGCTCACGAGATCAGTCAGCCGCTCACCGCGATCGTATCCAACGGAGAGGCCAGCCTGCGCTGGCTGGCGCGCGGAGACCACGACTGCGACAAGGTGGCCCAACTCACTTCGAAGATCGTGACCAATGCGCGCCGCGCCAGTGACATCATCCAGCGCATGCGCGGCATGGCGGCGAAGCACGAGCTGGAGAATGGACCAGTCGATCTCAACGATGCGGTCCAGGAGGCGCTGATGTTCATCGGCCACGACGTCGAGTCGAAGACGATCGTGGTGACGGCGGTGATCGACCCCGACAGGCCTATCGTTATGGCCGACCGCATTCAGTTGCAGCAGGTCGTGATCAATCTGCTGATCAACAGCGTCCAGGCTCTGGTCCGCGGCGGAGCTCATGAACGCGGCCGCATCGAGGTGCGCACCGGTCGCGACGGCAACGGCTTTGCCAGCGTCAGCGTGGCCGACAACGGGCCCGGCATCGCCAAGGCGGACCTCGACCGGGTGTTCGACAGCTTTTTCAGCACCAAGGAGTCCGGTCTCGGTGTCGGCCTTGCGATCTGCCAGACCATCGTGGCGGCGCATGGCGGCGAGATCCGCGCGACCAACCGGCCGCAGGGCGGAGCGCAGTTCGTCTTCACGATGCCGCTGGCGGATCGGTCCTTGCGCCAAACGTCCTGAGCCGCCGCTTCCGCCCGTCGATTTGTCGCCGCCGCCACCTATGCCTGCGCACAGGTCGCCCCAGCCGCCGGCATCAGGACCGTTGCCGGTGCGCACGATGGCCGCGTGCGAAACCAGCCGCCATCATCAGAACGAGTTGTATGGGACGGGAGCCACCCCGTCCGTTTGGTCCGTCGTCATTCGGGAGACCAGATGTGAAAGTTTCGGCCGCAGATTCGAACACCACTTCACGTCTCGGGTCGGCATCGGACTCGTCCGGGCCGCCCGCGCCGGCTGACGAGATGAAGCGCGTGCTCGGAGCGGCGCCGCTGCGCTTCGCATCCGAACGATCCGGCGGCGCCTTCGCGCTGTGGCGGCACGGCCCGCTGCACGCCGTCGTGGCGCCGATGGCCGATGATGTGGTGATGGCGTATCGCGGCCCGGTCCGCCGGCTTGAACGCCGCGCCGACGGCGCGGTCGCGATCGGCACCGCGCGCGCCGGCGTCGTCACTATCATTCCGGCGGAGTCGAGCGCGCGGTGGGATATCGCCGGGCCGATCGAGGTCGTGCAGCTCTATCTGCCGCGCAGCAAGTTGCGCCAGATCGCCGCCGACCATGGAGCCAGTGGCAACAGCCTCGCCGAACGCACCGGCTTCCCGGATCCGATCACGGCTCGTCTGCTGATCAGCGCCGCGGACGTGATCGAGGATAACGCAGCGCTCGATGCGCTTTTCAGGCAGCAGCTCATCGATCTGCTCGCGACTCGCCTGTTGGTGGCGCACGCCTCGTCATCGGTGGTGACGGCGTCGGCGCGCGGCGGCCTCGCACCTCACGTCCTGCGACGCGCCATCGACCGGCTGCGCTCCAGCGAAGACGACGATGTTTCGCTCGCGGCGCTGGCCGAGGAGGCCGGCCTGTCGCGCTTTCACTTCTGCCGCGCCTTCAAGGACAGCACCGGCCTGTCGCCGTTCGCCTGGCTGCGGCAGCGGCGGCTGGAGCAGGCGATGGAGATGCTGCGCGACGGCACCCCGGTCGTCGCGGTCGCCGCCGCGCTCGGCTACGCGTCGCAGACAGCGTTCGCGGCGGCGTTCAAGAAGCTGACCGGCGTCTCGCCGACCGATTGGCGGCGCAGCGCTATCTGATGGCAATCCTGCTGCAGTTGTCGCAATCGCTCTGGCGCAGGCGCGGCCCGCCTTCGCTAAGTCAGCATCCAGACGAAACCAGCGACAGGAGAGACGATCGATGTCCAACAGCGCAATGGCCGGCTGGCTGATAGCAACGGCGCGGCGCAGGGTCTTCGCGACGACGCTGATCTACGCCGCGTCACTGACCATCCGCTCCGCCTCGAGCGCGGGCGAGGAGGCGAGGGACCTCGCGGCGTTGACGGCATCGACGCCGCTGACGTCGAGCGTCACGTTGAACGACCTGCGGATCGGCGACAGCCGGCCGAATCCGACCGCATGCGGTCTGCGCTGCGGGGCTGCTATCGCCCGTCCGTCAAAGCTGTCCTGCGCGCCTTAGGCCGCGTCGGCGGGCTGCATCATCCCCACGCGATATCCACACACCCTGCAACAGGAGCACGATATGCGTCTCGTCATCATCGGCGCCGGCTTTGCCGGCATGTACGCCGCGCTTTCCTCCGCCCGCCTGCGCGACATCGAGGGCGTCTCGCCCGAGCGCGTGCAGATCACGCTGATCGCGCCGCAGCCGTCGCTCATCGTCCGGCCCCGACTTTACGAACCGCATCCGGAGAAGATGACTGCGTCGCTCGGCCCGCTTCTCGCCGCGATCGACGTCGACTACGTCCAGGGCTCGGCGCAGGCGATAGACAGCGCGGCGCGCACGGTCGAGATCGTCGCGGCGAATGGCGGCCGCGCGACGCTGGCCTACGACCGGCTGGTCCTCGCGACCGGCAGCCGGTTGTTCAGGCCGAACCTGCCGGGGCTCGCCGAGCACGGCTTCAGCGTCGACAGCTACGACGATGCCGTGGCGCTCGACCGCCACCTGCACGGCTTGGCGACGCGGCCGCCGTCGGCGGCGCGCGACACGGTGGTGGTCGCCGGCGGCGGCTTCACCGGCATCGAGGCCGCGACCGAGATGCCGGCCCGGCTGCACGCCATTCTCGGCGACGATGCCAAACCACGCGTGGTGATCGTCGAGCGCAGCGAAGCGGTCGGGCCCGACATGGGACCGGGACCGCGACCGCTGATCGAGGCGGCATTGGCGAAACTCGGCGTCGAGGCGCGGCTCGGCGTCGGCGTCGCGGCGCTCGATGCGTCGGGAGTGACGCTGTCGGGCGGCGAGCGGATCGACGCGGCGACCGTGGTGTGGGCCGCCGGCATGCGGGCTGCGCCGCTGACGGCAGAGATCCCGGCCGAGCGTGACAATCTCGGCCGGCTGCTGGTCGACCGGCAACTACGCGTGCAAGGCGTGGCCGGCGTCTTCGCCACCGGCGACGCCGCGCATGCCGCCAGCGACGATATCGGCAACACCGCGCTGATGTCGTGCCAGCACGCGACCCGAATGGGCGCGTTCGCCGGCCACAACGCCGCCGCCGAACTGCTCGAGCTGCCGACCCGGACCTATCACCAGGAAGCCTACGTCACCTGCCTCGACCTCGGCGCCGCCGGCGCGCTGTTCACCCGCGGCTGGGAGCGCAACGTCGAAATGACCGGCGAGGAAGCGAAGACCGCCAAGCGCGAGATCAACACGGTGTGGATCTATCCGCCTTCCGCCGAACGTGCCGCGGCGCTCGCCTCGGCCGATCCCGAACGCGTCACCGCCTTGTAGCAGTGAGGCCTCATTCCGATGCAGGAGGGTCTGCGATGGCAGACGATGCGGAGTTGCGCGCAGCCCGATCGCACCGGGCCCGACTGATTGCCGGCGCGTTGCTGTGTGCCATTGCCATGGCATTGGCGGCGGGAGGCTGGGCGTGGGCGAGCGCGGCCGATGAGGCGTGGACCGACAACGCCTATGTCCGCGGCGACGTGACGTCGATGGCGCCAAAGGTCGGCGGCTACGTCACCGCCGTCGAGGTCGACGACAATCAGCACGTGCGGACCGAAGACGTACTGTTCCGCATCGATGATCGCGACTATCGGGCACGCGTCGCCCAAGCCGAAGCCAATGTCGAGGCGGCCTCCGCGAGGTTGAACAACGTCGACGCCGAGAGCCGGCTGCAGCGCGCGCTGGTTCACCAGGCCGAGGCGCAGCTCCGCGCGGCGGAGGCGGAGCGGACGCTGGCGACCAAGACCGCCGACCGCCGGCGCGAGCTGCTGCGCACCAACACCGTCAGCCAGGCCCAGGTCGACGAAACCGAGGCGGGACGTGCGCGCGGCGAAGCGGCAGTTGCGGCTGCCTCGGCCACGCTCGATGCGCAGCGGCTGAAGATCGCGGTGCTCGACACCCAGCGCGAGGCCGGCGTCGCGGCGCTGGCCCAGGCGAGAGCGGCGCGGGAGCTGGCGCAGATCGATCTCGACAACACCGTGATCAAGGCGCCGATCGACGGCGTCATCGGCAATCGCCAGGTTCGCGTCGGCCGTCTGGTCGCGCCCGGCGCCGTGCTGCTCGACGACGTCTGGCTGGTCGCGAACTTCAAGGAGACGCGGATCGAACACATCGCGCCTGGACAACACGCCCGCGTTACCATCGATGGTTTTCCCAATCAGGTATTCGACGGCGTGGTCGACAGTCTCGCGCCGGGCAGCGGCTCCGCCTTCAGCCTGTTGCCGACCTACAACGCCACCGGCAATTTCGTCCGCGTCGTGCAGCGCGTCCCGGTGAAGATCCGCCTGATCGGCGCGCCGCTCCCCGGCCGGCTGGTGCCGGGGCTGTCGGCGCGGGTGACCATCGCGCTGAGGCCGTCGTCGTGAGCCCCGCCGCAGCCGGCCAGCGGGGTAGGGCGCTGGCCGACACGGTGCTGGTCCTCGGCATCGTCTTCGCCGCTCTCACCGAAGCGATCGCCGGGACGGTGCTGTCGCTCGGCCGCGCCGACATCATCGGCGACACTTACGCGACACCGGACGAGTTCGCCTGGCTCGACGTCGGCTACACCACCGCCAAGCTGATCGGCTTCGTCGCCGCGCCGCTGTTGCTGGAGCGCATCGATGCCCGCCGCCTTGTCGCGGCCGCGACGCTGGTGATGGGCATTGCCTGCGCCCCGGCGGTGGCGACTGCGCGGCTGGACCTGCTGGTGGCGCTGCGCGTGCTGCAGGGCCTCGCCGGCGGAACATTGCTGGTGGCGGGTCAGGTGCTGCTGTTTGCCGCCTTTGCGCCATCGCGCCAGCCGCTACTGCAGGCGCTGTTCGCGTTGGGCTCGGTGGTCGCACCCGCGACGATCGCGCCGGCGCTGCAGGGCTGGCTGCTCGACCACAAAACGTGGAGCTGGATCTTCTTCAGCGTGGTGCCGGTCGCGCTGCTGGCCTCGAGGCTGCTGATCGCCGGCAGCCGGCCGCCGCAGCCGATCGCCGCGGGACGGCGGCTCGACAGGCTCGGCCTGCTGCTCGTCGCTGTTGCGTTGTTCTGCGTCAGCTACGTGCTCGGCCAGGGCAGCCGCTGGGACTGGTTCGGCCAGCCGCGCATCGTCTGGTTGACGATGATCGGCGGCGCTGCCGCGCTGCTGTTCGCCGGGCGGCAGGTCAGCGAAGCACCTCGCGCGCTGCTGGATCTGTCCTGCTTCCGATCGGCTGACTTCGGCTTCGCCTTCACTGTCAGCTTCGTCGCCGGCGCGGCGCTGTTCGGCAGTGCCTATCTGATTCCGTCGTTCGCGGTGGCAGTGCTCGCCTTCACCCCGACGGATGCCGGCGTGCTGTTGTTGCCGAGCGGCGCACTGTTCGCCGGCTCGCTGTTCATCGCCGCGCTGGTGATGCAGGTCTGGCGCGTGCCGCCGATCGCCACCGTGCCGTTCGGAATCCTGATGGTGATGGGCGCGATGTGGATGCTGTCGGGTTCGACCGGCGAGAGCGGCGCCGCCGACATGACGCCAGCGCTGCTGCTGCGCGGATTCGGACTCGGCTTCCTGTTCCTGTCGATCACGCTGGTCGCGTTCGGTGATCTCGACGGGCACGTGCGCGCCTACGGTATCGGACTGTTCGACCTCGGCCGGCAGATCGGCGGCCTGATTGGAGTCGCCGGCCTGCAGACGCTGATCGAACATCAGGTCACCGGCAATCTGGTGGTGATCGGCTCGCACGTCTCGACCAGCCTCGTCGCCGTCAACGATCGGCTCGCCGCGATCGCGGCGCTGCTGGCGGCGCGCGGTATGGAGACGGCGGCGGCATCGCGCGCCGCGGTCGGGCTCCTTAACAAGGCGGTGGTGGCACAGGCCACCGTGATCGCGTTCGACACCGCCTTTGTATCCGTCGCGCTGCTGTTCATCGTCGCGGCGCCGCTGCTGATCGTAGTCAAGATCGCGCTGACTGTCGCGGCCAAGCCGCGCACGTCCCGAGTTTGCAAATCCCGCCTGAAGGAGATTGTGTATGCAGACTGATCGCGTCGTCATTATCACCGGCGGCGGCTCCGGCATCGGCCGGGCCGCGGCGCTCTGCTTTGCCGAGCACGGGGCCCGGGTGCTGGTCACCGGCCGCCGCGTTGGCCCGATCGACGAGACCGCGGCGCTGCACACCAATATCAAGGCACTCGTGGCTGATGCGGCTTCGGCCGACGACGCCCGGCGCACCGTCGCCGCCGCACTGGACAGCTGGGGCCGGCTCGATGCGCTGGTCAATAATGCCGGCGCCGGCGCGATCCTGCCGCTGGCCGATGCGACGGCGGAGCGGATCGCGCAGATCTTTGCCGTGAACGTGGTCGGCCCGAGCCTGCTCGCCGCCGCCGCGCTGCCGCATCTCGCGGCGACACGTGGCGCGATCGTCAACATCTCGAGCACGTTCGGTCACAAGCCCGGCGCTGGCCTGTCGCACTACGCGGCCAGCAAGGCGGCGCTTGAACATCTGACGCGCTGCTGGGCGCTCGAACTCGCGCCGCGCAGCATCCGCGTCAACGCCGTCGCCGCTGGCCCGACCGAGTCGGACGCGCTCACCGGCATGATGGGGCTCTCCGACACACAGGCCGAAGCGGTGAAGGCCGACGAACTGGCGCAGATTCCGCTCGGCCGCCGCGGCGTCCCCGACGACGTCGCCGCCTGGATCGTGCGGCTCGCCGATCCGTCCGCCGACTGGATCACCGGGCAGGTGCTCGCGGTCGACGGTGGGCTCGGACTGGTGTGAGCGGGCGTTGCGGCACGCGGCGTTCGGCGCAATTGCGCGACACATGCCGCAATCACGCTGGCGCAGCGCGCCGCCACGATCGGTAACCTGGCCGCCGTGAGATCCACCGAGCAAAGGAGAACGACATGAATCTCGTAGTCCGCAATCAGCCGCAGCCGGCGCCGATGAAACTGACGATCACGCCGGTCGCCGGATCGGGATCGAAGGAGCCGGTGCCGTCGCGCTACGCCCTGCGCGTCGGCGACATCGACGTGATGGTGATCAGCGACGGCGTGCTGCCGCTGCCGACCGCGATGCTGGCGCACAACGCCGACCCGGTCGCCCGGGCGGCCTGGCTGCACGATATGTTTCTGCCGCAGGACGCGTTCGATTGGCCGCTGAACGCGGTGGCGCTGCGCAGCGGCAAGCAGACCATCCTGGTCGACGCCGGGCTCGGCCTCGATCCGGACCTGCATCTGCCGCGCGCCGGCCAGTTGCTCCAGCGGCTGGCAGCCGCCGGGATCGATCTGCCGTCGGTCACCGACATCGTGCTCACCCACATGCACATGGACCATGTCGGCGGCCTGCTGATCGACGGCGTCAAGCAGCGGCTGCGCCCGGACCTGCGCATCCATGTCGCCGCCGCCGAGGTTGCGTTCTGGAAGGCGCCTGACTTCTCACGTACTCAAATGCCGAACGGTTTCCCGGACGCGCTGCGGGCGACGGCGAAGCGGTTTCTCGCCGTCTATCGCAGGAATCTCTGCACATTCGGCGACGAGGTTGAGGTGGCGCCGGGGGTCATCGCCCGCCGCACAGGCGGTCACACGCCGGGACACAGCGTCGTGCAACTCACGTCGAATGGCGAGCGCCTGACTTTCGCCGGCGATGCGGTCTTTCCGGTCAGCTTCGAGCAGCCCGATTGGCACAATGGCTTCGAGCACGATCCGGAGGAGGCGACTCGAGTCCGCGTCCGCCTGCTGCGCGAGGTGGCCGCGACCGGCGAGCCGCTGGTCGCCACGCATTTGCCGTTTCCGTCCATCGGCCGGGTCGCGGTCGATGGCGACGTGTTCCGCTGGGTGCCCGCGTACTGGGACTATTAGTTTAGCCGAGCGTGAGCCAGGGGTGCAGCTTGTCGCCATCGGCAATGAACCCTTGGCTCTCGTCTCTCGCATTTGCAGGGGCCAGTGGAGAGCATTTCAGCTCAACCTCCGGGGTAGGTCCGCTTAGGGTCAGAAGCAGACTTGGCGCATCTTATCCTGGAGTCGTCGTTCGGCTGGTTTGCCTCCTCAGGCCATGGGACTTTCAACGATCGATTTCGGTTCGAGGAACGATTCCAGGCCATACACCCCGAACTCGCGGCCGACGCCGGACTGCTTCACGCCTCCAAACGGCGCCTGTAACTCCGGCGCGATCCGGTTGATCAAGACCTCGCCGGCCCGGAGCCGGCGGGCAACGCGTCGGGCCCGCGCCGGATCGCACGAACAGATGTAGGCGAACAGCCCGTAGATCGTATCGTTGGCGATTTCGATCGCGTCGTCTTCGTCACGATAGGGGATGATCGAGATCACCGGTCCGAAGATCTCGTCGCGGACGATGTCCATGCCACGCGCGACATCGCCGAAGAGCGTCGGCCGAACGAAATAGCCGCGATCGAATCCGTCAGGCCGGCCGAGGCCGCCGGCGACGACGGTGGCGCCTTGGTCGATGCCCCTGGCGATGTAGCGTTGCACGCGGTCGAACTGGGCGCTGCTCGCCAGCGGCCCCAGTTCCGTCTCGGCGTCGGAGGGTTGCCCCACCTTCAGTGCGGCAACGGTCGATCGGGCAATCGCCGTGACTTCATCGATCTTCCGGATCGGAACGAGGATGCGTGTGGCCGCAATGCATGCCTGACCGTTGTTCTGGAAGCCGGCGCGCAGCACCATGGGCACGGCGACGGCGAGATCGGCATCGTCCAGCAGAATCATCGCGGCCTTTCCCGACAGCGACAGGCTGACCCGCTTCATCGACTCGACTGCGGATCTGGCAATCGCCTTTCCGGTCGGCGTGGAGCCGGTGAAAGAAATCCGCGCGATTTTGGGATGCGTGGCGAGTTCATCGCCGACCTCTCGGCCTCGGCCGTTGACGAAGTTGATGACTCCGGCCGGAAGCGCCGCGTCGTGAAGCGCTTCCGCCACGATGTGGGCCTGCAGGCCGGAGAATTCGCTCGGTTTGACGACGCAGGCGCATCCTGCGGCAAGCGCGGAGGCCATCTTGCTGCAGATGGTCCCGGCGGCGGCGTTCCACGGGGCGAAGAGCGCGGAGACGCCGACGGGCTCCATCAGCACGGTGGCGTCGCCGATTCGCCGGCTGAAGCAGTAGTCCTTCAGGGCGTCCGCCGTGATGGTGAAGCAGTCCGAGGCGTACCGACTGATCCAACGCGCGCGGCCGAGCGGCGCGCCGTACTCCGCGATCGTCGCATCGCGAATGTCGTCGGAGCGGCGCAGGACGGCAGCCGAGAGCGCGCGGAGCATGTCGAGGCGCTCTTGCTTCGTCGTTCGGGCGAAGGCGGTTTGCGCGCGGTCGGCCGCGGCGATCGCCCGCTGCGCGTCGAGCCTGTCGCCCAAGCGGATCGTCCCGATCGGCGCCTCGGTCGCGGGGTTGACGATGCCGAGTTCCTCGGTGCCCGACACTGCAACGAAAGTGCCTTCGATATAGCTCGTATCGATCGTTTGCATGGAAGCCGCGTCCTCGGCTGGGTGCAAGACGGTCACGGCGCTTTCGACCGGTCGACCGTCCGACGCGCGGATGATCCGCCGTCGCATCTAAACCTATCGACGGCCAGACGGCTCGCAATTCGCCGTTGTGGCGTCGCACCTATACCCAAGGCGTAGTGCGACAGACGCGCAGCCAATTCCGCCAGAGCGGCGTCCTGCGGAAGTATCTCCTGCAGCACCCGATCAGGAGACATGCTCATGTCAAACGCGCTTATTCATTCACGCCGTCAGTTGCTGAGCGTCGCGGCCAGCGCGGTCGCGGCCGCGTCGTTCGGCGTTGCAACGCCGGCGAGCGCCCAATCGACGTCCGGGGCGCGGAGACCGGTTTCGAACAAGGCCGGCGGCGGCGCGTCATTCGGCCCGCTCGCGCACATCGTCGCCGGTCCTCTGAATGTCGCCTATCTCGATGCCGGGCCGAAGACCGGTCCGGTCGTGATATTGCTCCACGGCTGGCCGTACGACATTCATGCCTTCGTCGACGTCGTGCCGATCCTGGTCGGCAATGGCTTTCGCGTCGTCGTGCCGTATCTCCGCGGCTACGGCGAGACCCGGTTCCTGTCGGACGACACGCTTCGCAATGGCCAGCAGGCCGCGCTCGCGGTCGACATCGTCGATCTGATGGATGCGCTGAAGATCGAACGCGCGCACCTCGCCGGATTCGACTGGGGCGCCCGCACCGCGGACATCATCGCCGCGCAGTGGCCGCAGCGCTGCATCAGCCTGGTGTCGGTCAGCGGCTATTTGATTGGCAGCCAGAAGGCCAACGAGACGCCGCTGCCGCCCAAGGCCGAGCTGCAATGGTGGTACCAGTACTACTTCGCGACCGAGCGGGGCCGGGCAGGATACGACAAATACCGGGCCGAATTCGCCCGGCTGATCTGGCAGCTGGCGTCGCCGCAATGGACGTTCGACGACGCCACCTTTGCGCGGTCCGCGGCGGCCTTCGACAATCCCGACCACGTCGCGATCTCGATCCACAATTATCGCTGGCGGCTCGGCTTGGCCGAGGGGGAGGCAAAGTACGACGATCTGGAACGCAAGCTCGCGGCATTTCCCGCCATCACGGTGCCGACGATCACGCTCGAGGGCGACGCCAACGGCGCGCCGCATCCGCCGCCGGCCAGCTACGCCAAGAAGTTCACCGGCAAATATGCGCACCGCCTGATCACCGGCGGCATCGGACACAATCTGCCGCAGGAGGCGCCGCAGGCGTTCGCGACCGCGATCATCGACGTCGCCGGCGGTGGCTAGGTTAGTTCATCCGCCCGCAGCCGGATGCCCTGCGTAACGCCACAGGCCGGCAAGTAATCTTCTCATATCCGAGGTGATCATGAAGCTGCCGCTCGCCGGATTGTTTGTGACTGTCGCTGTGGCCTGCGTGCTTGCGGGCCTGTCTCCCGCGGCGCAGATCGTCGATACCGAGGACGCGCCGGGCACGCGCGCCGCCTCGCCGATCTATGGCGTGACGTTGCCGGAAGGCTATCGGCAATGGCCGCTGATAGCTCCTGCCGAGGAGGGGGAACCGCTCGACGAACTGCGCGCGGTGCTGGGCAATCCGATCGCGATGGAGGCTTACAGGAAGCGGCAGCTGCCGTTTCCTGATGGTACGGTGCTGGTGAAGCTCGCCTGGAAGCGGATCCCGTCCAGCGAGTTCGAACCGGCCTCCGTTCCCGGCGCCGCGACCACGGTGCAGGTCATGGTCAAGGACTCGCGCAAATTCGCCGGCACCGGCGGGTGGGGCTTCGGCCGGTTCGTGCAGGGCCCGCCGGCCGACGAGGCGCAGCACCAGACCTGCTTCGCATGCCATCAGGCGCGTGTCGTCGGGCACGACTACGTCTTCACCCGCTACGCCCGCTGAGCACCTGCCAAATGAAGGAGGCACCGCAGGCGCGCATGCACACTGGTCGCTGGCATCGCATGTGGTAATATGGTGCGCCGTGCTCATGACGCGTTGTTCAGAAATTTTTCCGGCGTGGAAATGCGGAGCCTGAATAGGAGCTGACCGATGCCGCCTCGTCCCGACCGGCCTTTGCTGGCGAAGATCGGCCTCGATTGCGCATACGCTTGCGCGGTGGTTGCGGTCACGGTTGCCGGCGGCTTCGGTCTGCAGGCTTTGCTGGCGATCGCGCCTTCGGCTTCGCTGTTCTCCTGCGGGGTGATGTTCGTGGCCTGGCGGAGGGGGATCGCCGCCGCCGTCGCGGCGATCGTGATGGCGATCTTGGCGTTCGACTACTTCTTCTTGCCGCCGGTGCACAGCTTCGTGGTTCAGTGGCACGATGTGCCGCAACTGGTGTTCTTCGCCGCGGCGGCGCTGTTCGTCGCCTATCTGTGCGACTCATACCGTAGGGCTAACGACGCCCGGCGACGAGCGGAAGCGGAGTTGCGCGCGAGCGAACAGCGCGTCGCCGAGGCGCAGCGCGAACTGAAACTGACGGTCGATTCCATCCCCGCAATGCTGTCGGTGTATCGGCCGGACGGGGTTCACAGTCTCGTCAACAAGACCTGGATGGACTACACCGGGCTGTCTCTGGAGCAGGCGGTGCAGAACGGCGGGACCTTGTTTCATCCGGACGATCCGGAGCGCGAGGCGTGGTGCCGGGCATTGGCAAATGGCGAGCCGATGGCCACCGAGGCGCCGATCCGGGGCGCCGATGGGACATTCCAGTGGTTCAGCATCCGGCGTGCGCCGCTGCGCGACGCCGGCGGCCGAATTCTGAAATGGTTCTCGATCGGCTTCAACATCGAGGACCGCAAGATCGCCGAGGATGCGTTGCGCGACCGGGAAGCGCGGCTGGCGGCCACCGAGCGTGAATTGCGCCTCACGCTCGATTTGATTCCGACGCTGGCGTGGCGGACTGCCGCGGACGGCTCCGCCGACTATCTCAATCAGCGCTGGCTCGATTACACCGGTCTGTCGCTGGAAGCCGCGCGCGGCTGGGGCTGGATCTCGGTCGTCCATCCGGATGATCGCGCGCAGTTGCACGACCGATGGCAGGAGATGCTGGCCTCGCACAGGCCCGGCGAGATCGAGGCGCGCATGCGCCGCCTCGATGGCAGCTATCGTTGGTTTCTGTTTCGCGCCGAAGCGCATCGCGGCGACGATGGCGAGGTCGTCGGCTGGTACGGCACGAACACCGACATCGAGGATCGCAAACGCGCCGAATTCGAATTGCAGCGCAGCCGGCTGTATCTGGCCGAGGCGCAGAAGCTGAGCAAGACCGGCAGTTTTGCCTGGAACGCCGCCGCCGATCGGCATCTGTGGTCCGACGAGACCTATCAAATTGCGGAAATCGAATCGGCGACGGTCGTGACGACCGATCTGCTGCTGCAGCGGATTCATCCCGACGATCGCCTCAAAATGATCAATGAACTGGGGCGTGCGAGGGATGGGGCGGAGGCGTGGGACTACGAAATCCGAATGGTGATGCCGGATCAGTCGAGCAAGCAATTGCGCGTCGTCGCCCGCCGCCTCCACGACGGCGAGGGGGCCGGCGAGATCGTGGGCGCGCTGATGGACATCACCGAGACACGGCGGGCGCAGCAGGCGCTCAACGCCGCCCGCACCTCGCTCGCCCACGCCGGGCGCATCGCGACTCTGGGCGAGATCAGCGCGACGATCGCGCACGAGGTCAATCAGCCGCTCGCGGCGATCGTCGCCAACGGACAGGCGTGCCTGCGGTTTCTCGATCGCGCGCAGCCCGACCTGGATGACGTCCGCGGCGCCGTCGAGTGGATCGTCAAGGACGGCAATCGGGCGGCCGAAGTGATCCGGCGGGTCAGGGGCCTGATGAAGAAAGCCGATCCCGAACGCCGGCAGGTCGGCCTCGACGGCATCGTCTCGGAGGTCGTGGCGCTGATTCAGAACGAAATCCATTCCCACGGCATTGTGCTGTGCTGCGATTTCGACGGCGCTCCTCCTGTCGCGGTCGACCATGTGCAATTGCAGCAGGTCGTGCTCAATTTGATCGTCAACGCCATCGAGGCGATGCACGAGGTGGCGGATCGGCCGCGCAGGCTGATGATCAGCACGTTCCGCGACGAGGCCGGCCGCGCAGTCGTGGCGGTGGAGGACAGCGGCATCGGCCTTCCCGCGAATTGGCAGACGCTGTTCGATCCTTTCGTCAGCAGCAAGCCGAGCGGTCTCGGCATGGGCCTGCCGATCTGCCGCTCGATCATCGAAGAACACGGCGGGCAACTCTGGGCGAGGTCCAATGCGGACCGTCCCGGGGCGACGTTCCAGTTCGCCCTGGCCCCGGCCGCCGAGATCGAGAGAGCAGCCGAATGACGGACAGGTCCGACGCGCGCCAGATGGTGCTGGTGGTCGATGACGACGAGTCGATGCGCGTCGCACTGACCTATCTGTTTCGGTCGATGGACCTTCAGGTGAAAGTCTTCGGCTCCGCCGCGCAAGTGCTCGACGCTGGCATTCCAGATATCCCGTGCTGCCTGGTGCTCGACATCCGCCTGCCCGGCATCAGCGGCCTCGATTTTCAGGACTCGCTGGTGAAAGCCGGGTTGGACGTGCCGATCGTGTTCATGACCGGTCATGGCGACATTCCGATGTCGGTGCGGGCGATGAAGGCCGGTGCGGTGGATTTTCTGACCAAGCCGTTCCGCGACCAGGACATGCTGGATGCGGTGACACGCGCGCTTGCGAAGGATCGCGCGCGACGCGAGGGCGAAAGCGCCGTGGCCGATCTGCGGCAGCGCTTCGAGTCGTTGACGCCCCGCCAGCGGGAATTGTTCACCTTCGTGACCGCCGGGCTGATGAACAAACAAATTGCCGGCCGGCTGCAGGTGAGCGAAGTCACCGTCAAGATCCATCGCGGAATCATGATGAAGAAGATGGGCGCCCGCACCGTCGCGGATCTGGTGCGGAAGGCGGAATCGCTGGGCGTGAAGGCGCCGACCTGACGGCCGCGCAGCGGGGATGTCAGAGCACCATGCCGCCGTCGATGGTCAGATTCGCGCCGGTCATGTATCCGGCATCGCTGCTGGCCAGATACGACACCAGCGAGGCGATCTCGGCCGGCTTGCCAATCCGCCGAAGCGGAATCCGATTCACCAGAAGCGCGGTCATGCCGGCGGTCATGTCGGTTTCGATCGGGCCGGGCTGGACGTTGTTGACGGTGATGCCGCGGGGCGCGAGTTCGAGCGCGAGGCTCTGGATCAAGCTCGCGACGGCGGCCTTGGTCATCGCATAGACGCCGCCTTCGGACGATCCGGTGCGGACCGCCGCATTGCTGCCGATCGTGATGATGCGCCCGCCATCGCGCAGGGCAGACATCGACGCCTGGATCGCGAGAAACACGCCGCGGATATTGACGTCGATCAGCAGATCGAAATCCTCACGCGCGAACGTGCGCAACGGACCGATG
Organism: Rhodopseudomonas sp. NSM; assembly: GCF_052445935.1. Lineage (NCBI taxonomy): Bacteria > Pseudomonadati > Pseudomonadota > Alphaproteobacteria > Hyphomicrobiales > Nitrobacteraceae > Rhodopseudomonas > Rhodopseudomonas sp. NSM. The sequence goes on from NZ_JBQTCH010000005.1 coordinate 46,733, forward strand.
CGAAGCGCGCCGGAATTGATGATGACCACGTCCAGCGGTCCAAGGTCACGCGAGACGGTCTCGACCGCGCGGCACAGGTCGGATGGGTTTCGACTATCGGCCCGAACGGCGATCGCCTGGCCGCCGCCGGTCCTGATCGACTCGCATACGGCCTCGGCCTTGTCCGCATTGCAGAGATAGGTCAGGGCGACCGCGAAGCCGTCGTCGGCCAATTGCTGCGCGATCGCAGCGCCGATGCCGCGCGAGCCGCCGAACACGATCGCGGCGGCGCTTTGTCGATCAACGGCTGCATCGATCATTGCAGATCCTCTTGGCGAAATTGGTGGCGGGGGCGCGTCCGTACCTTGCATCCAGAAGGGAACGGCCGCCTATCAGCTTCGCGCATAGGCCAGCTAACACGTTGGTCGTAGCCGGCAGATCGAACGACCACGTGAGACCGCTTGATCTCTCTGCATCGTTGTCCTAGATGCAAGCTCAGCTGAGTTTCCTTGGAGCCGCCGCCGATGAATTCATCCCAAGCCGCAATGCCGAACCGCTTTGCCCCTCGGGAGTTTCATCCTCATGTCCGCGCCGATCGTTCTCTCCAAGCTGACTCTGGCCACGCCCGGTGGCCGTCCTCTTCTCACTGATCTCGATCTGAGTTTCGCCGTCGAGCGCACCGGACTGATCGGGCGCAACGGCGTCGGAAAATCGTCGCTGCTGTCCATGATCGCGGGCGAGCGTTCCCCGCTCTCCGGCACCATCTCGGCCACGGGGCGGATCGCGATGCTGCGTCAGGCCGTTCAGGTGCGGCCCGACGAGACGATCGCCGATCTGTTCGATGCCCGGGCCGGGCTCGCGCTGGTACGCAAAGCGGAGCGTGGCGAGGCCGATCCCGGCGAACTGGACAAGGTCGATTGGACGATCGAGCCGCGTCTTGCGGCAGCGCTGGCTCGCTTCGGGCTCGGCGCTGATGCCGAGACGAGCCTCGCCGCGCTGTCCGGCGGTCAGGCGACGCGCGCGCGTCTCGCCGCGCTGGTGTTTTCCGAGCCGGACTTCCTGCTGCTGGACGAGCCGACCAACAACCTCGATCGCGACGGTCGGCGCGCGGTGATCGATCTGCTCGCCGGCTGGCGTGGCGGAGCGATCGTCGTCAGTCACGACCGGGAACTGCTCGAAACGGTCGACACCGTCGTCGAGCTCACATCACTGGGGGCGACGCGCTACGGCGGCAATTGGAGCCGCTATGTCGAACGGAAGGCCATCGAACTGTCGGCGGCCGCGCGCGATCTGACGGACGCCGAACGGCGTCTGGCCGAGATCGGCCGAAAGGCGCAAGCGGCGGTCGAGCGACAAGCGCGGCGGGACGGCGCGGGCAAGCGCAAGCGGGCGAAAGGCGACATGCCGCGCATTCTCGCGGGCGCGCGCAAGGATCGGAGTGAAGACAGCGGTGGCGAGCACGCGCGAGCCGCGTCTCGACAGCGGGTCGACGCGCTCCACGTCGCCGATCGCGCCCGGCAGCGTGTCGAAATCCTTCAGCCGATGTCCCTCGCGCTCGCGCCGACCGGTCTCGCCGAGGGCAAGACGGTGCTTGCGCTCGACCAAATCAGCATCGGCTACGAGCCGGGACGACCGATCTTGCGTGACCTGTCGCTGTCGATCGTCGGCCCGGAGCGCGTTGCGATCGTTGGCCGCAATGCGAGCGGCAAGACGACGTTGCTGAGGCTTCTGAACGGCGATTTGCGCCCCTGGCACGGCACGGTCGATGTCACGGCGCACCGCGCGATGTTCGATCAGCAGGTCAGTCTGCTCGATCCGGTAGGCTCGATCCTCGCGAACTATCAGCGGATCAATCCGGACACGGACGCCAATGATTGCCGCGCCGCGCTGGCGCGCTTCATGTTTCGCGGCGACGCCGCGCTCCAGGCCGTGGGCCAATTGAGCGGCGGCCAATTGCTGCGTGCCGGGCTCGCCTGTATCCTCGGCGGTCGGCGACCTCCGGCGTTGCTGATCCTCGACGAGCCGACCAACCATCTCGACCTCGATTCAATTCGCGCGCTCGAGGCCGGCCTGATCGCCTATGACGGTGCCTTGGTGGTCGTCAGCCATGACGAAGCCTTTCTCGATGCCATTGGAGTGTCGAGGAAGATCGATTTGACCGCTGAGAAGATGCCCTCGTGAGCGCACGGCTCGGCAACCGACCGAGCCATGGTCCGGCAACAGAAAACCGACATCCGGTCAAACCAACGGAGCAGACGCGCGCCGGCCTCTTCGGTGCAGTGGACCAGAAGGCGGCTCTGCGGATCTACCGGTCTTGATCCGCCGCAGCCGCCGGCAGTGGGTCGATCGTTGGATGGGGCAGGGGGCCGAAAACCCTTCAAGGGTTGAGGTTGCAGATGGCTGGCCGTCATTGGCGCAATTCGCGCTGGGACAGTCCGCGTTCACTTCGGCCGCGGGGCGGCGACGGCGCCGCGCATGAACCGCCTGACGTGGTCGACGATCACCGGATCGAGTTCGGCCGGCACCGGCGTGCCGTACACGTATTTGCGGATCGCGATGTAGAAGATCTGGCCGTGCAGGCCCCAGATCGCCTCCTGCTCCAGCTCGGTGATCTTCGCACTCGACGGCGCCTCGGGATTGTTCAGCCGTCGCAGCTCCTTGCACACCGGGATCACCAGCTTGTCGCGGATGATGGTGAGGTAGCGTCCGGTGATGTCGTAAGAGCGCAGGCCGGAGAACACGAAGATCCGCACCCATTCGTAGTTGAAGATGCGCTCGACATATTCGAGATAGAATTGGGTCAGCCGGTCCTCGAGCGGGCGCGAACGATCGGTGATCAGCGTCTGCCATTGCGGATTCCAGCGGCTGACATAGACGTGGTCGTAGACCCGTTCGATCAGCGCTTCCTTACTCGGAAAATGCCGGTAGATCGCCGAATGCGTGATCCCGATCCGCTTCGCCAATTCGCGCGTCTGCCCCTCGAAGCCGTGCTCGGCGAAGAATGCGATCGCCGCATCGAGGATCGCCTTTTCCCGATCGGCCGATTTCATGTTCTTGCGCGCCGGCGGTCGGCGGGCGGCGGGCTTGGACGATGACTTCTGCAGCATGGAAGGCGGCGCTCCGGGCCGGCGCGGCGATTCGACCGGCCGGGATTTGAGACCAGATGGTAATTTTGTTGACAGGCAATGCAACTCCCCTCATGCTTGAGACCAATTGGTCACAAATAGACCGAGCCCGAGGAGGCGACGCTGAAGGCGAGCAACTTCGCATACGTCCGTGCGCGGTCGATCGGCGACGCCGTGGCGGCGTTTCGCGGCTGCGCCGGTGAGGCGCGCTATCTCGCCGGCGGCCAAAGCCTGCTCGCGGCGATGAATCTGCGGTTGCTGGCGTCCGACCTGCTGATCGACATTTCCCGGATCGACGCGCTACGCGGCATCGAGCGACGTGGCGACGAAGTGCGGATCGGCGCCCTGACGCGTCATGCCGAGGTGCAGACCTCGCCCCTGGTGGCTGAGCACGTCCCGCTGCTCACTGCCGCCGCGCCGTGGGTGGCGCATCCGGCGATCCGCAACAGGGGCACGTTCGGCGGCTCGATCGCGTTCGCCGATCCGGCCTCGGAATTCCCCGCGGTGGCGTTGGCACTGAACGCGCGGATCGAACTCGACAATGGCGAGCAGCGCCGGCTGGTCGCGGCCGAACAGTTCTTTCAGGATCTGTACGAGACCGCCGCGGAGCCGGGCGAGATCGTCAGTGCGGTGTACTGTCCCGTCGCGGGTGCGGGCGACCGATTCACCTTCGACGAATTGGCGCGCCGTCGCGGGGACTATGCGATCGTCGGTACGGCGATCGCCGCGACCTTCGACGGCGACGCGATCGCGCGGATGCGGATCGCGCTGTTCTCGGTCGGCGCCACGCCGTTTCTGGCGCGCGGCGCGGCGGCCGCGCTGTGCGGCACCACGCTCCGCGATGCCGACATCGCGCGCGCGCAGGCCGCGCTCGCCGACGAGTTGTCGCCGAGCGAGGACGCGCACGTCTCGGCCGAGACGCGGCTGCATCTGGCGTCGGTGCTGCTGCGCCGGCAACTCGGCAAGCTGCGGGAGCAGCGGCCATGACGCACGTCGCCATTTCGCTCACCGTCAACGGCGAAGCCGTCACCGCGCTGGTCGAGCCTCGGCTGTCATTGGCGGATTTCCTGCGGCAGCAATTGCGGCTGACCGGCACCCATGTCGGCTGCGAAATGGGAGCCTGTGGCGCCTGCCTCGTGCTGCAGGACGGGCGCGCGGTGCATGCCTGCCTCGGCCTCGCGGTGCAGGCCGACGGTGCCGCCGTCGTCACGATCGAGGGACTCTCGGAGAGCGGCACGATCGCCGATCTGCAGGCGGCGTTTCACCGCCGCAACGCGCTGCAATGCGGCTTCTGCACGCCCGGCATGCTGGTGACGGCACAGGAACTGCTGCAGCACAATGCGGCGCCGTCGCGCGAGCAGATCCGCGACGCTTTGTCGGGCAATTACTGCCGCTGCACCGGCTACGAGGCGATCGTCGACGCCATCGCGGCGACCGCCCGGGCCCGCAGAAGCGCACAAGTCGCGGAGAGCGAGGCATGAACGCGCCGCTCTCCGGGCTCGATCGCCCGAACAGCTATATCGGTAAGAGTCTGCCGCGGCCGAATGCCAAGCGGCTGCTCGCCGGGCGTGGCCGCTTCGTCGACGACATCCAGTTGCCGCGGATGCTGCACGCCGCCTTCGTGCGCAGCCCGTACGCGCATGCCGATGTCGTTGCGGTCGACACGACGGAAGCGGTGTCGATGCCGGGCGTGCGCAGGATCACGACCGGCGACGATCTCGCGCCGCTGTGCGAGCCTTGGGTCGGCACGCTGCGGCATTTCAACGGCATGAAATCGCCGCCGCAAACGCCGCTAGCGCGCGACCGCGTGTTCTGGGTCGGCCAGCCCGTGGTCGCGATCCTCGCCGATACGCGTGCGCAGGCCGAAGACGCCGCCGAGCGGGTGAGCGTGGCGTACGAGGAGCGTGAAGCGGTGGTCGATCGCGCCGCGGCGGTCGCGCCCGGCGCGACGGTGCTGCACGAGGCGTTCGGCGACAATCTGGCGTTTCAGACGACGATCGCGAATGGCGACGTCGACGAGGCTTTCGCGCAGGCCTACGCCGTCGTCGAGGTCGATCTCACCTTCGGCCGGCACACGCCGGTGACACTCGAGCCGCGCTCCATCGTCGCCGATTTCGAGCCGGGCGAGCGGTCGCTGACGGTGCATCACTCCACCCAGACGCCGTACCAGTTCCAGGACATCTTTGCGCGACACTTCAGGCTCGACGAGTCCCGCGTGCGGGTGATTGCGCCGGACATCGGCGGCTCGTTCGGGATGAAACTGCACGTCTATCCCGAGGACATGGCCGTCGTGGCGCTCAGCATGCTGGCGCAGAGGCCGGTGAAATACGTCGCCGACCGCGGCGAGTCCTTCCTCAATGATATTCACCTGCGCGATCACCAGCTGCGCGCCGAACTGGCGCTGGCGCAGGACGGCCGTTTCCTCGGCATGCGGGTTCGGGACGACACCGCGATCGGCGCCTATTCGGCCTATCCGCGGACGAGCGCGGTGGAAGGCAACCAGGTGGTGAGGCTGATGGGCGCGCCCTACAAGATCACCGACTACAAGGCCGATCTGCGGGTGATCTTCCAGAACAAGACTCAGACCAGCCAGTATCGCGGCGTCGGCCACCCGATCGCCTGCGCGGCAACAGAACGGCTGGTCGATCTCGCGGCACAGCGTCTGGGAATCGACCCGCTCGAGATCCGGCGGATCAACTACGTCACCGACGACATGTATCCCCACACCACCGCGAGCGGCTATCGCTTCGAGCGGCTGTCGCTCGACCAATGCCTCACCAAGCTGCACGCGCTGATGGATTATCCGGCGCTGCGCGCCGAGCAGGCACGGCTGCGCGCGCAGGGCGTGTATCGTGGCATCGGGCTCGCCACCTATGTCGAGATCACCAATCCGTCGCCGGCGTTCTACGGCGTCGGCGGCGCGCACATCTCGGCGCAGGACGGTTGCGTGCTGAAGCTGACGCCGTCCGGCGAGGTGCAGTGCGCGATCAGCGTCACCGAGCAGGGCCAGGGCACCGAGACCATCATCGGCCAGATCGTCGCCGACGAACTCGGCGTCGACCGCGACCGGGTGAAAGTCCTGACCGGCGACACCGAGACGACGCCGCACGGCGGCGCCACCTGGGCCTGCCGCGGCGCCGGCATCGGCGGCGAAACCGCGCTGCAGGCGGCACGCAAGCTGAAGACCAACGTGCTGACGATCGGCGCCGCGATCCTGCAATCGGCGCCGGAGCAGCTCGCGATCTCGGAGGGTCGGCTGATCGATCGCGACAGCGGCGCGGCGCGAATGCCGCTCGGCGAACTCGCGGCGCTGGTGTATTTCCGCTCCGACACGCTGCCGCCGGGCCTCAAGGCCGACCTCACCGTGGCGCATCACTATGCGCCCCAGGGCTATCCGTTCGCCTTCACCAACGGCATTCACGCCAGCCTGGTCGAGGTCGACGTCGAGACCGGATTCATCAAGCTGCTGAAGCATTGGGTGGTCGAGGATTGCGGCCGCGTCATCAATCCGCTGCTGGTCGAGGAGCAGGTCCGCGGCGGAACCATCCAGGGCATCGGCGCGGCGCTGTTCGAGGAGTGCCTGTATGGCGATGACGGCCAGCCAATCAACGGATCGATGGCCGACTATCTGGTGCCGATGGCCTGCGAAATGCCCGACATCGTCGTCGCGCATGTCGAGACGCCGACCAAGGACACCGAGCTCGGCGCCAAGGGCTGCGGCGAGGCCGGCACGTCGGCCGCTTCGGGCGCGGTGCTGAACGCGGTCAACGATGCGCTGACGCCGCTCGACGCGTCGATCTCGCAAATTCCGATGACGCCACAGCGCATGCTGCGCGCCCTCGGCGTGGTTTGAAGTGTGATTGCCAACGACAACACATTGAACGGGAGAGAAACCATGACGGAATCGATGAAGCAGGGCCTTTCGCGTCGAAGCCTGATGAAGAACTCCGCCGCGGTCGCGGCGCTCGGCCTGCTCGGGGCGCCGGGACTCGCGCGGGCGAACGAGGGGCCGATCAGGATCGGCTTTCCGGTGCCGATCACCGGGCCGTTCGGCGCCGAGGCCAAGGATCAGGTCAAGAGCGCCGAACTCGCGGTCAAGCAGTTCAACGCCGCCGGCGGCCTCGACGGCCGGCTCGCCGAACTTCTGGTGCGCGACGACAAGCTCAATCCCGGCGAGGCTGCGACGCGGACGCTGGAACTGATCGAGAAGGACAAGGCGCACTTCATCGTCGGCGCGTTGTCGAGCGCGGTCCAGCTTTCGGTCAACGAAGTGACGCGGGCGCGCGGTGTGATCTACATCTCGATCAGCCAGTCCGACACCATCAACGAGGCCAAGGATTTCTCCCGCTTCACCTTCCACGAGGCGATGAACCCGCAGATGACCGCGGGCGCGGTGGCGCGCTACGCGTTCAAGAAGGGCCAGAAGGTCGCCTATCTCGGCGCCGACTACGCCTACGGCCATGAAATGCTCGCCGCATTCAAGCGTACTGCTGCGCCGATCGGCGTCGAGACCGTCGGCGAGGTGCTGCATCCGTTCGGCGCGCCGGATTATTCCGCGTTCATGCCGCGGCTGCTGTCGATGAAGCCCGACATCCTGTGCATCTGCAATTTCGGCCGCGACCAGGCCAATTCGATCAAGCAGGCGGTCGATTTCGGGCTGAAGGGTCCGTCCCGGATCGTCGTGCCGGTGCTGTTGCACAATCAGCGGCTGGCGAGCAGCCCCGACGTGTTCGAGGGCATCGTGGGCGGCACCAATTATTACTGGGGCATCGAGGACATCAACCCCTCGGCCAAGACCTTCAACGACGCGTTCCGGGCTGCGTACAACGGAGCGATCCCGACCGACTACGGCACTTACGGTTACACCGCGGTGCGCTCGCTGCTGATGGCGGTGAAGGCCGCCGGCGGCACCGACACCGACAAGGTGATCGCCGCGCTGGAGGGACTGAAATACGACGTCGCCAAGGGGCCGCAGAGCTATCGCAAATGCGACCACCAGTCGGTGCAGTCGGTGTTCGTGGTGGAATCGAAGAAGAAGTCGGAGATGAAGTCCGACGCCGATCTGTTCAAGGTGCTGGCCACCGAAGCGGGTGATCCCGCGACGCTGCGGTCCTGCGAAGACCTCGGCCACAAGCCGTCCTGACACGCACGCCGCGCGGCGCCGGAGACATCATGGATATTCAACTCATCTCCCTGCAATTGTTTTCCGGCATCGCGCTCGGCGCGATCCTGATCATGCTCGCGCTCGGGCTGTCGATCATTTTCGGCATCCTGGGCGTGGTCAACTTCGCGCACGGCAGTTTCTTCATGGTCGGCGCCTATGCCGGCGTATTCTTCCTGACCTACACCGGCAATTTCTGGTGGGCGCTGCTGCTGGCGCCGCTGGTGGTCGGCGTGCTCGGCCTCGGCGTCGAGCGGCTGCTGATCCGGCCGCTGTACGGGCGGCCGGTGGACGATCCGATCCTTCTGACGTTCGGCCTCAGCTACATCCTGGTCGAAGCCGTCCGTATTCTGTTCGGGACCGACGGCGTGCCGTTCGATACGCCGGCCGCGCTGCGCGGCGTCACCAATATCGGCGTCGGCTATTTCCCGACCTACCGGCTGTTCGTGATCGGCGTGGTCGCCGCGGTGCTGGTGGCGTTGTGGCTGGTGCTGGAGAAGACCAGGATCGGGCTGATCGTGCGCGCCGGTGCGCGCGATCCGCAGATCATGCGCGTGCTCGGCGTCGACATTCAACAGCTGTGGCTGGTGGTGTTCGGAATCGGCATCGGGCTCGCCGCGCTCGGCGGCGTGCTGGCGGCGCCGATGCGCACGGTCAATCCGGAGATGGGAAACTTCGTGCTGTCGGAGGCGTTCGTGGTCACCGTGATCGGCGGCATGGGATCGCTGCTCGGGTCGGTGGTCGCCGGCCTGCTGGTCGGCATCGTCGTCAACATGACCTCGCTGTTCGCGCCCGAAATGGCGACGATCGCGATGTTCGCCTTCATGGCGCTGGTATTGCTGGTGCGGCCGCACGGGCTGTTCGGCAAGCCCGGCTTCGGCACCTGAGCGATGGCGATGTCGGCAGCCGACCTGATGACCAAGGCTTCGCCCGCTCCGGCGGCAGCGCCGCGCGCCCGGCGGCTCGGCCGATGGCGGGTGCCGTTGTCGATCGCGGTGCTGTGTCTGCTGCCCTGGGTGCTGCCGTCGAAGGCGCTGGCGGTCAACGTGCTGATCTACGGCCTTTACGCGATGGGCTACAATCTGCTGTTCGGTTACACCGGCCTGCTGTCGTTCGGCCACGCCGCGCTGTTCGGCACCGGCGCTTACGTCACCGGGATCGCGATCGGCCAGTTCGGCGCCAACTGGTTCGTCGGCGTCCTTGCCGGAGTGATCGCCGCCGGGTTGATGGCGGCGGCGATGGGCGCGCTGTCGACCCGGACCCGCGGCATCTATTTCGCAATGGTGACGCTGGCGCTGGCGCAGCTGGTGTACTACGTCGCGCTGCAAGCCTCTTCGTGGACGGGGGGCGAGAACGGTCTGCGCGGCTTCACCGTCTCCAAGGTCGGCATCGGGCCGGTCAGCATCGATTTCCTCGATCCGATCGCCAAATATTATGTCGTCCTCGTGTTCGTCGGGCTGGCGATCTGGACGCTGTCGCGCATCCTCAACTCGCCGTTCGGCGGCGTGGTCGAGGCGATCCGGGAAAACGAAACGCGCGCCAAGGCCTGCGGCTACGATGTCGTGCGCACGCGGCTGCTGGCCTTCGTGTTGTCGGGCCTGTTCTGCGGATTGGCGGGCACGCTGTCGGCGCTGCATCTGGCGATCGTGCCGCTCGACAGCCTCGGCTACATGATGTCGGGCCAGGCGGTGATGATGACGATGCTCGGCGGCGTCGGCACCTTCTTCGGCCCGTTCGTCGGCGCGCTGGCGTTCCTGGTGATGGAGGACGTGTTGTCGCTGTGGACCGCGCACTGGCAGTTGTTCCTCGGCGCGATCTTCGTCGCGCTGGTGCTGTACATGCCGAAGGGGATCTGGGGGACCGGGCTCGTCTGGTTCGAACGCTGGAGGGCGCGATGAGCGACGACGATCTCCTGCAGGTCGACGATCTCGGCCGCTCGTTCGGTGGCTTCGTCGCGCTGAAAGGCATCACCGCAAACTTCGGCCGCAACCGCGTCACCGCGATCATCGGACCGAACGGCGCGGGCAAGAGCACGTTCTTCAACATCCTGTCCGGCGCGCTGAAGCCGTCGACCGGTTCGATGCGGTTTCGCGGCAACGACCTGTCCAAGCTGCAGCAGCATCGGTTCGTGCATCTGGGCATCGCGCGCTCGTATCAGATCACCAGCATCTTCCCGCAGCTCACCGCGCATGAAAACGTGCGGATCGGCGCGCAGGCGTTCGTCTCACGCTACAATATCTGGACGCCGCGGGCGTCGTATCACGACGTCTCGGAGCGGGCCGAGCAGGCGCTCGCCGATGTCGGCCTCGGCGGCGCCCGCAACCGGATCGCCGCGACGCTGGCCCATGGCGAGCAGCGGGCGCTGGAGATCGCGATCGCGCTGGTCGCCGATCCGAAGCTGATGCTGCTCGACGAGCCGACCGCCGGCATGGGGCCGGAGGAGACGCGGGCGATGGTGGCGCTGATCGAACGGCTCGCCGCGGATCGCACCATCCTGCTGGTCGAACACAAGATGAAGATGGTGCTCGGCCTGTGCGATCGCATCCTGGTGCTGCATCACGGCCGTCTCATCGCGGACGGCACGCCGGCGGCGATCCAGAACGACGCCAACGTTCGCAGCGTCTATCTCGGACAGAGCCTCGGCTATGCTTGAACTGCGCGGTCTGAACGCCTGGTACGGTCCCAGCCACGTCGTCCACGGCGTGAGCTTCGCGGTGCGCGCCGGCGAGGTGCTGGCGTTGATCGGACGCAACGGCGCCGGCAAGACCACCACCATCAAGTCGGTGATGGGGCTGATCGACAAGGTCGAGGGCTCGGTACGGTTCGCCGGGCAGGAGCTGCTGAGCTTGCCGGCGCATGCGCGGTTTCGGCTCGGGCTCGCCTACGTGCCGGAGGACCGCCGGATCGTCCCCGACCTGACGGTGCGGGAAAATCTCCGGCTCGGGCTGCTGCAGGCCGATCCTGAGATCAAGGAAGCGGTCGCGATCGACCAGATCGCCGAGACCTTTCCGCGGCTGAAGGAGCGGCTCGACCAGATCGCGGTCACGATGTCCGGCGGCGAGCAGCAGATGCTGGCGATCGCCCGGGCGATGATCGGGCGGCCGAAAATGATCCTGCTCGACGAGCCGTCCGAAGGCATCATGCCGGTGCTGGTCGAGGAGATGGGTCGGCTGTTTCGCGGGTTGCGCGAGCACGGCACCACGCTGCTGCTGGTCGAGCAGAACGTCGAATGGGCGCTGAACATCGCCGACCGCGCGGTGATCATCGACCAGGGCGAGATCGTTTTCGAAGGCGACGCGGCCGCGCTGGCCGGTGACCGCGAAATCCAGGAACGCTACTGCGCGGTGTGAACACCGTCTTGAACAGCGTACAAGATGCATCTGCACGCTCTAAGGGAAATCGCAACCCCGCCGCGACGGAGCCCGCTTTGGGTCACAAGCGCCGGATTGCGTTCGGTGAACAGCGCGAATTTCAGCAACTCCTCGGCGATGCCGACGAGACCGCTTCATCCGGCCTGCGTCATCGAACCGTTCTTGGGCAACGTGAGCTGATGCGTTCGTGGTTCACGCGATCATGAGGCAATCCGTCGCGGATGATGGCGCGAAAGCCTCACCCCCGAGCGGAATTGTGATAGTGTTCACGCGAGCGATTTGATATTCGGGCCGCATGGAACAGTCGACACGCACCGGTGCATCGAAAAAACAGGCAGGCAGTTTGCGCCGTTGCCTGCTGATGTTCATTGCGTTTGTCTATGTGTTCGTGGGCGTCGCTCATGAGATGTCCTGCTTCGATCAAGCCGTCGCATCCCCTGTTGGAATCGAAAAGGTGTCTAACTCGTCGGGCCACGATTCATCGCCTTCCGAATTGACGCTCTGCGACCATTGCCCGACATGCATTCCCGCGCTGATGCCCGCGCCGGTAGTAGCAGACGCTCTAGGCGGTCTGCCGAGCTCGATCACGATGTCGGTCGTATCGTTTTTCGCCGCCGATCACGCGTGGTTCGACTCTCCCCCACCCAAATCTCTGACCTGAACGTAATCGCCGGGCGCATCGCGCCCTGACTCGGTCGTTCGTCAGGTCTTCCCATGCTTTCTAAACACGCAACGCGTCTAGCGTGCGTGACGTCTTTGCTGGCAGGTTTACTGCAGGCAGACGCCGCGCATTCGCAGACCCTCACCATGGGGGCGGCGCTTCAGCGCGCGCTCGCGACCAATCCACGTCTGACGGCTGCCGAGCGCGACATCGGCATCGCCCGCGGACAGCGGATCCAGTCCGAAGCGCTGATCAATCCGGAGGTCTCCTTCGAACAGGACGACGCCTTCGGATCGGGCGCGTATCGCGGTACACGCTCGGGCGAGACGACGCTGCAGATCAGTCAGATGTTGGAGCTTTGGGGCAAGCGCGATGCGCGCATCGCCGCGGGGCAGGCCGGTCTCGATCAGGCCGGGATCGAGCGGCAGGCGGTGAGGCTCGAAGTGCTGGGCGAGACCGCGATCGCGTTCCTGAATGTGCTCGGCCTGCAGCGAAGGATCCAGATTCTCGACGAACTGGTCAGTTCGATCGACCGGATCACCCCGCTGCTGAAGCGTCGCGTCGAGGCCGGCGCGTCGTCCGTCGCGGAAACCGGACGTGCGGAAGTCGCCTCCGCCCTCGTCAAGGCTGACCGTGAGCGGACGAAGTCGTCGCTCGCGACCGCGCGTCGCGAACTTGCGATCCTGATGGGCGACACTGCGCCGAAGTTCGGCGCCTTGTCCGGACGGCTGGACGTGACGGGGCGGCCGCCGGCCTTCCAGACGGTCGTCGCCGCCATCGATGCCAATCCGCAACTGGTGCGGTGGACGGCCGTCTATGCGCAGCGGAACGCCCAGCTGATTCTGGCGCGCCTCAAGCCCTATCCGGACGTGACGGTCTCCGCAGGCTGGCGCCACTACAACTCGACGGGCGACGATGCTGCGCGGCTGTCCGTGTCGATCCCGATCCCCGTATTCGACCAGAACCGGGGCAACATCCTTTCGGCCCAGGAGAGCCTCGCGAAGACCGCGGCCGAGCGGAAAGCGAACCGCAATATGCTGATTGTCGTGGCCGGACGTGCCTACGACACGCTCCAGGGATCGCTGCGCGAACTCGCCATTCTGCGCGAGACCGCGATCCCGAAGTCGAAGGACGCTTCGGATGCGATCTTCGAGGGCTACGGTCAGGGGCGCTACTCGCTTCTCGAAGTGCTCGACGCGCAGGCGAGCGTCGCCCAGGCGCGGCTTCGCGAACAGGAAGCCCAGCAGAATTTCCACGTCGCCGTCGCGACCATCGAGGCGCTTGTCGGCAATCCGTTTGCTCTGGCGCGGGGGAGCGCACGATGAAGAAGCCTCTACTCATGATCGTCGGCGCCATCGCGGTTCTAGCCGCAGCAGCTTTTCTCTACCCCAACGCACCGAGCGGCAACGCGGCTCTGCCGGGCAAGGATGCCAAGCACGGCGAGAATGGCCATGACGAAGGTCATGGCGCCGACGGCGTCGTCGAGATGACCGACGCCAAGGTCGCCGCCGCGGGAATTGAGATCGTGACAGCTGCGCCCGCGACGTTGCACGATTCTATCATCCTCAACGGCATTCTGCAGCCCAACCAGGAGGCGCTCGTCCAGGTGACACCCCGGTTTCCGGGTGTGGTCCGCGAGATCAAAAAACGTATCGGCGACTCCGTCGAGAAGGGCGAGCTTCTGGCCAAGATCGAGAGCAACCAGAGCCTGAGCGTCTACGAGATGCGTGCGCCATTCTCCGGAACCGTGATCGATCGACAGATCTCGCTCGGCGAATATGCGTCCGAGCAGAAGCCCGCCTTCGTGGTCGCGGACATTTCGACGGTCTGGGTAGATCTTTCGGTCTACAGGCGCGATCTGCCCCGCGTTCGTTTGGGCGATGCGATCCTGATCGATGTCGGCGACGGCGGCGACCCCATCAAGGCGGAACTGTCCTACGTGTCACCGGTCGGCAGCGCCGATACCCAGAGCGCGCTTGTCAGGGCCGTCGTGGCGAACGACGGCATGCGCCTTCGCACCGGGTTGTTCGTCTCGGCCAGGCTGATCCTGTCGGCAAAGCAGGTGCCGGTCGCCGTGAAGGGCTCGGCGCTGCAGACGGTGGAGGACCGCAACGTGGTCTTCGTCCGTAGCGGGGAGAAATTCGAGGCGCGCGACGTGGAGATCGGATCTCGCGATTCCGAGAACGTCGAGATCGTCTCCGGTGTGATGGACGGCGACAAATATGCCGCCAGGAACAGCTTCGTCGTGAAGGCGGAGCTCGGCAAAGGCGAAGCGTCCCATGACCACTGACCTTCCCCATGCGACCGCCGTCGTCTTGGGAGCAACGTGACGCGATGATCAACGCCATCCTCGACTTCTCCATCCGTCAGCGCTGGTTCGTGATGCTAGGGGTGCTGGCCGTGGCGGCCTTCGGCGCCTGGAATTTCACGCGCCTGCCGATCGACGCAGTCCCGGACATCACCAACGTTCAGGTGCAGGTCAATGTCGAGGCGGCGGGCTATTCGCCGCTCGAGGTCGAGCAGCGCATCACCTTTCCGGTCGAAACGGGTATGAGCGGCATCCCGAGCCTTCAATACACGCGGTCGATATCCCGCTACGGCCTGAGCCAGGTCACGATCGTGTTCAACGAGGGGACGAACATCTATTTCGCCCGCCAGCAGGTGAGCGAGCGCCTGCAACAGGTGAAGGATCAGTTGCCGACGGGCATCGAGATATCGATGGGGCCGATCTCGACCGGGCTCGGCGAGATCTACACTTTCGCGCTCGAGGCCAAGCCGAACGCCAGGAATGCCGACGGCTCTGCGGTGACGCCGATCGACCTGCGCACCGTCCAGGACTGGATCGTCAAGCCGCAGCTCCGCACGGTCCCGGGTGTGGTCGAGGTCAACACGATCGGCGGCTACGAAAAGCAGTTCCACGTCCTGCCGGACCCCAGCAAGCTGATGGCGTACCGCCTCAGCTTTCGCGACGTCATGACGGCGCTCGCGGCGAACAATGCGAATGTCGGTGCCGGCTACATCGAGCGAAATGGCGAACAGTATCTGGTCCGCACTCCGGGGCAGGTCGCGGACGTCGAAGACATCGGCCGCGTGGTGATCGGTTCGCGCGGCGGGGTGCCGGTTCGAATCGGCGACGTCGCCGACGTGAAGATCGGAACCGACCTGCGCACGGGCGCGGCGACGCTCGACGGCAAGGAGACGGTTCTCGGCACTGCCATGCTTCTCGTCGGCGAGAATAGCCGGACGGTGTCGCAGCGCGTCTCCGCCAAGCTCGACGAGATCGGGAAATCGCTTCCGGAAGGCATCTTCGCGAAGGTCGTCTACGACCGGACCAGGCTCGTCGATGCTACCATCGCGACCGTCGAGAAGAACCTGGTCGAAGGCGCGCTGCTGGTCGTCGTGATCCTGTTTCTCATCCTCGGGAATTTCAAGGCGGCGATTGCCACGGCGCTCGTCATCCCGCTGTCGATGCTCATCACCATCACGGGGATGGTCGAAACCAAGGTCAGCGCCAACCTGATGAGCCTCGGCGCGATCGACTTCGGCATCATCATCGACGGCGCTGTCATCATCGTCGAGAACTGTCTGCGGCTCTTGGCCCATGAGCAGCAGAAGCAGGGGCGCCTGCTGACCCGCGACGAACGCTTCGCGACCATTCTTGCAGGCTCCCGGGAGGTCATCAAACCGAGCCTGCTCGGCACGTTGATCATCGCGGTCGTGTACCTGCCGGTGCTGACGCTGACCGGGGTGGAAGGGAAGATGTTCACCCCGATGGCGCTCACCGTGCTGATGGCTCTCGCCGGCGCGTCGATCCTCTCCATGACTTTCGTGCCGGCGGCGGTCGCGCTGCTGGTGACGGGCAGGGTGACGGAGAAGGAGAACTTCTTCATGCGCGGTGCGCGGCGCGTCTATCTGCCACTGCTGGGGCTGTCGATCCGCTTCCGCGGTGCCGTCGCGGCCGTCGCGGTCGCTCTCCTGCTGGTCACCGGCTACGTCGCCTCCCGGATGGGCGGCGAGTTCATCCCGAGCCTCGACGAGGGCGACGTCGCCATGCACGCGATGCGCATTCCCGGCACCAGCCTGACACAAGGCGTCGATATGCAGCTCCGGTTGGAGAAGGCGCTCCTGCAGCTACCCGAAGTCAAGGAGGTGTTCTCCAAGCTCGGTACTTCCGAGGTTGCGACGGATCCAATGCCACCGAACGTGGCGGACACCATCATCATGTTGAAGCCGCGCGCCGAATGGCCCGACCCGACGCGGAGCAAGGCGGATCTGGTCGCGGCAATCGAGAAGCAGGCCGAGACGCTGCCCGGCAACGTGTACGAATTGACGCAGCCGATTCAGATGCGGTTCAACGAACTGATCTCGGGCGTCCGGAGTGACGTCGGCGTGAAGATCTTTGGCGACGATCTCGACAGATTGCTGGAGACGGCGGGGCGGGTCGAGTCCGTGCTGCGCGGGATTTCGGGCGCCGCCGACGTGAAGACCGAGCAGGTCTCGGGTCTGCCGGTTCTCACGGTGAAGCTCGACCGTTCGGCTCTCTCCCGTCTCGGGTTGAGCGTCCAGGAGGTCCAGAGCGTCGTCGAGACCGCGATCGGCGGGAAGAACGCCGGGCTCGTCTTCGAGGGTGACCGGCGCTTCGATCTCGTCGTCCGCCTGCCGGATCAGATGCGCTCGGACGTGGAGGCAATCAAGACTCTGCCTGTCCCTTTGCCAGCGGTCGATACGCCCTTCGCCGCGACGAAAGCGTCGTACGGCAACTCGCCGTTGACTCAGATGCGCTACACGCCGCTGTCGGCGGTCGCCAGCATCGAAGTCGCGCCGGGTCCGAATCAGATCAGCCGCGAGAATGGCAAGCGCCGTATCGTGGTGACCGCGAACGTCCGCGGCCGCGACCTCGGCTCGTTCGTCGGCGACGCCCAAAAGCAGGTCGCGGAAAAAGTGAAGCTGCCGGCGGGCTACTGGATCGGTTGGGGAGGCCAATTCGAGCAGTTGGTCTCGGCGACCAAACGCCTGACCATCGTTGTCCCGGTAGCTCTGGCGCTGATCTTCCTGTTGCTGTTCATCAGTCTCGGATCGGCGGCCGACGCGGCGTTGGTGTTCAGCGGGGTGCCGCTGGCGCTGACGGGAGGCGTGGCGGCGCTGGTACTGCGCGACATTCCGATGTCGATCAGCGCGGGCATCGGTTTCATCGCGCTTTCGGGCGTCGCGGTACTGAACGGCCTGGTGATTGTCTCCTTCATCGAGCGGCTGCGCGTCGAGGGAATGAACATCGTCGAAGCCGTGCGGGAAGGCGCGCTGACGCGCCTGCGGCCCGTCCTAATGACCGCGCTCGTCGCATCAGTCGGGTTCGTCCCGATGGCCATCGCCACCGGCGCCGGCGCCGAGGTGCAGCGGCCGCTTGCGACCGTGGTGATCGGCGGGATCATCTCGTCGACTATCCTCACGCTTCTCGTCCTTCCGGCGCTGTACGTTCTGTTCCGCCGGGAATCGCCGCCCGCCATCGGGGCGCCGTCCGTTCAAGCCATCAAAGGAGTCCTCTGAATGAAGAAGATACTGCTCGTCGCCTCCGCGGTTCTGTTGGCGGGATCGGCATTCGCCCAGCATGTCCATCAGAATGGCCCCAACGGGGGCGCGATGGAGGATGTCGCCGGCGTACACGTGGAGATGGTCGCCACCGGCCGCACGATCTCGTTCAACGTCTACGATGAATCCAACAAGCCGATCCCGACCAAGGGGTTTTCCGGATCCGCGTTGCTGACGTCCGACGGTGACCGGGAGACGCTGACGCTGGTTGCCACAGACAACGCGCTCAAGGGCGAGGCGAAGAAAGACATCCCGAAGGGCACAGCCGTCTCGGTGACGCTCAAGGCCGCCGACGGCAGGTCCGGCCAAGCCAAATTCAAGAACTAAGCCATTCGCAAGATCAAAGAGTGCTATTGCGCAGCGAACAATCCGCCGAGGAATTTGCCACCCTTCCTGCCACTTTGAGCGGCAGCCTTCCAAGGCGATTGTCCCGGCTCGTAAATCTGGATGACCGTATCGACTGCGGCAATCTTCCTATCGATTTCCGCAATCTGATCGACAAGCGCCTTTCGATCAGCCTTTCGATCATCCTGCCTGCAGCGCAGTTCGCGAACCACATCCATCGAAAACCCCGAATATTGATGGGGCTGTTATGAAGTCGCGCTCGATGTTGGTCTGGTGGCGTTTGCTACCTAATGTCGGAGTGTTGTGCATCTCGCAAAACTCTGAAGTCCGGATCAGTTTCAAGGCGCATTAGTTCAGCAATCTTTGATGCCGGTTTAGGGGGGCGGAAAGCTCACACCACCACCGGACCAACGATCCTGTTTATCCAATCCCCCATCGCGCGTGCCGTCCACGATCCGGCCCTTGAGAATGACTTCTTCGGAATTGTCGATGAAAGAAAAATCAGGCAGGAGCCTCCCACGCTCCAATCTTCCATCGAGCGGGCGCTCGTAGGCAAGTTCGAGAGGCGCGTTATCGCCCTCGTCGCGCGGCGCGGCTCGCTGGCTTGAGCTCACTCCGATTGCTCCTCTTTTGAGCAAACTGTGGCCCGCAAGTTCAGAATTCACGCTTCACTTGAATTGACAGGCCGGCCAGTCATTGTCAGAATTAGAAACACCGTGCCGATAATAGAAACAGGGCTGTCATGCTGCTGAATGCCTCCCGCGCCGCGACGATCATGCAAGACAATGGGCTCGACGCGCTGATCGCGACGACGCCGGAGAACGTGTTGTATCTCGGCGGGTATTGGGCGATGTCGCAATGGGTGCGGCGCGGGCCGCAGGCCTATGTGCTGTATGGCCGGAGCAAGGCCGAGCCCTGCATCATCACCAGCACGTCGCTGCTCGACCTCGTCGCCGACCAGAACCCGGGCGGCGAGGTGCGGCGGTTCTCGTATTTCCGCACCGACGTCGATCCGGCGGCGACGCTCAGCGCGGAAGATCAGCGCCAGGTCGCGCTGTTTTCGCAGCCCGAATACAAGGGACCGGTCGAGGCGCTGGCCGCCGCGATTACCGAGTCCGTCGGCGCCTCGGCGCGGCTCGGCATCGATGAACTCGGCATCACCCCGCAGGCCATGGAAGAGCTGGCCCAGCGGCTTCCGCAAGCAACCTTCGTGCGCTCCTTCAAGCTGTTTGAGGCGATCCGCGCGATCAAGATGCCGGAGGAAATCACCCGCCTGCGCAAAGCGTCTTCGATCACCGAGCAGTCAATCAATCGGGCCATGGAAGCGGCGAGCGAAGGCATGACCGAGCTAGAGATGGCGCGGGTGTTCCACAGCACTACGACCAGCCTCGACGGCGTGCCGGTGACCGGCTGTATCGGTTTCGGCGATCGCAGCGCGATGAGCAACGTGCAGCCGTCGTCGCGGCCGCTGCGCCGCGGCGACATCATCCGCTTCGACGTCGGCTGCCGCTACAAGCATTATCGCTCCGACATCTCGCGGATTGCGTCGTTCGGCGAGCCGACCGCCAAGGTGCGCGACTATCACAACGCGCTGTGGCTCGGCGTGCAACGGGCGCACGAGATCGCCAAACCGGGCCTGCGCGTCGCCACGCTGTTCAAAGAAGTCGTGGACACCGTGCGCCGCAACGGCATCCCGCATTACGAGCGCAGTCATGTCGGCCACGGCATCGGCATCGACGGCTACGATCCGCCGAACATCGCCGCCGATTCCGGCGACCTGCTGCAGGAGAACATGGTGATCTGCGTCGAGACGCCGTACTACGAGCTCGGCTTCGCCGGCCTGCAGGTCGAGGACATGATCCTGATCACCCGTGACGGCAGCGAATCGCTCATGGCACGCGACGGGCGACTGCGCGTCCTGCCGACCTGACCCTCGACATTCCCGAACTGCACCTCGAAGGAGACCGATGTGAAATTTTCCGTGTGCCTGGCGACCGGCTACGAGGGTCTGGCCTATCCGATCCCGTTCTGCGCCCCGCAGGATCTGGTCAAGACCGCGGTGCTGTGCGAGCAGCTCGGTTACGACGGCGTCTGGGGTAACGACCACATGACGACGCAGCACTACGTGCGGGACATGTATCCCGACACACCGCCGAACTTCTTCGAGCCGTTGGTGGTGATGGCGATGATCGCGCAGGCGACCACCAAGCTGCGGGTCGGCACCGCGCTGCTGGTGATGCCGATGCGCGAGCCGGTGTATCTGGCCAAGCAGGTCTGCACCATCGATCAGATGTCCGGCGGCCGGTTCACCATGGCGGTCGGGCTCGGCGCCTATCGCGAGGAATTCGAGTCCTGGGCGGGCAGCAAGGCCAAGAGCTTCCACCGCGGCGAGATGATGGAGGAGGGGCTGACGTCGTTCCTGGCACTGATCTCGGAGAAGTCGGCCAGCTTCGACGGTAAGTACTATTCCTTTCATGGCGTGGAACTGGCGCCAAAGCCGGTGCAGACGCCGTTTCCGCTGTTCATCGGAGGCCACAACATGCAATCGATCGAGCGCGCCGCGGCGGTCGGGCGTGGCTGGCTACCGGGCTGGCGACCGTTCAACGAGATCGAGGAGCGGATCGGACAGCTGCGCCAGCGCGCCGAGGCGCTCGGTCGCAATCCGGCCGAGATCGAGATTGCGCCGCAATTCTCGCTGCTGATCGGCAAGACCGATGCCGAGGCCGAGAAGACCTACATGGCGAGTGGCCTGGTCGCGCATCGCGTATCGCTGGCCTATACGGGCCGTGACCCGGTGCATCAGGTCACGGCGAACCTGGTCGGCTCACCGGCCTCGATCATCGAGAAGGTCCACAAGCTGAAGGCGATTGGCGTCGATCACTGCGCCGCGATGGTGGTCGCCGTCAACTCGCAGCAGGAATACGACGACCAGGTGCGCTGGTTCGCCGAAGAAATCATGCCGCACGTGCAGTAAGCGCGACGCAGCCGCGCCTATCGATCAGCGGCGCGGCTGGGTGTCAGTTACGCGCCCCGCGGTGCGCGGCGTGGCGCGCAGCCGCTCCGCCGCTCGGCCGGCGCCGACAAAATCGCCAGCGACGTCGGCGCCGAGCTTGCGCGACGCCGACATCGCTGCGTCCACTACCAGCTGGATGACGCGGGCGCGTTCCTTGTCGGTGAGCCCGGCGCTGGGGACGCCGCCGCTGATCGCCCCGATCGCCTTGTTGTCGGCGTTGCGCACCACCGCGCCGGCCGAATACACGCCGACGCGATTTTCCTCCTCGTTGACTGCATAGCCGAGCCGGCGGACCTCCTGCAGTTCGGCCAGCAGTTTCGGAACTTGGATCTTGGTCTGCGGCGTCAGCTTGGGCAGCGGCGCTTCGCTGAGCAGCTGCTTCACCTCGGCGTCGCTGTATTCGGCGAGGATCGCCTTGCCGAGCGCCGTCGAGTGCAAATAGGTCTGCGCGCCGGGACGATGGTTGAGCGCGATCGGCCCGCTGCTCGGCACCGTGGCGAGATACACCACCGCGTGATCGCGCAGCACGCCGAGAAAGCCGTTGATGTGCTGATCCGCCAGCCGGTGCAGCGCAGGCATCGCCGCGGAGTGGATCGTGCTCTGGCCGAGAAAGGCGTTGCCGGTGCGGAACGCGCGGTAGCCGATCGTGTAGCGGGCATTCTCGCCCGACTGCTCCAGATAGTTGGCGCGGCTGAGCGTCTTCAGCAGGCGCAGCGCGATGCTCGGCGCGATGTCGAGTTGGCGGGCGACCTCGCGGACGCCGAGCGGGGGCGAGTCCGACAGCAAATCGAGGATTGCGATCGCCCGCGCTACCGACTGATTCTCCGCGCCGGAACCGGTCTCTTGAGTCATCTCTACTTCCATCCTTCGATCTTCAGCGACTGCAGTCGCGTCCGCGTTCTGCGCATGGGCGACCGGTTTGCTCATGATCGGCGCACTCTGCCGTTTCCGCAAGCGCGAGATGCCTAGCTTGTCACCTTTCCGCACGTGTAGTGCGGCTTCCACGCTTCGCCATGCGACCACCGTGCCGACATTCGACGTTGACTAATCGGCGAAGCGGAGAATAAGCTCTGTACGTGGAACGGCGTACCGATATTGAGCACAATGTGAAGGTCTTGAGAACCCGCAAATGGCGATCGCCGCGTTACGCAAGACAGACGGTCGAACGAGCCTGCGGGAGCAGGGGTCGATGATTTCGGTGCGCGGGGCAGGCAAGATCTATCGGACGCGGTCGGAAGAGACGGTCCACGCGCTCAAGGACCTCGACCTGGACATCTCTCATGGCGAGTTCGTCTCGGTGGTCGGTCCGAGCGGCTGCGGCAAGACCACGTTGCTGCGGATCCTGGCGGGCCTAGAAGGTGCGACCTCCGGCGAGATCGTGGTCGGCGGCAACAAGGTTCGCGGCCCCAATGACGACGTCTCGGTCGTCTTCCAGCAGGCGACGCTGCTGCCCTGGTACACGGTTCTGCAGAACGTCTTGCTGCCGGCCCACCTCAAGGGTGATCGTTCGCCGGCGAGCGAACAGCGCGCACACGGGTTGCTCGATCTCGTCGGGCTCAAGGACTTCGAGCGCAAATATCCGTTCGAATTGTCGGGCGGCATGCAGCAGCGCGTCGCGATCTGCCGGGCGCTGGTGCGCAATCCCAAGATCTTGCTGATGGACGAGCCGTTCGGCGCGCTTGACGCGATGACGCGCGAGACCATGAATGTCGAGCTGATGCGCTGGTGTTCGCAGGAGGGCAAGACCGTCCTGTTCATCACCCATAGTATCCCCGAAGCCGTGCTGCTCGGCGATCGCGTGGTGGTGATGTCGCCGCGGCCGGGGCGGATTTCGGAAATCCTCGACGTCGACATTCCGCGGCCGCGCGATCTGCGCACGCTGGGCACGCCGGCCTTCGCCGAGCTCAGCGATCGCGTGCGGCGGCATTTCGGTGCAGCGTCGGTGCCCGGACAGGACATGTGAGCCAGACGATGCGCAGCCGGACCATTCAGAAACTGCAATCTCTGGCTCTGCTGCTTGCGGTGTTCGCCGCATGGGAGGGCGTGGTCCGGATCTTCGCGATTTCGCCGTTCGTCATTCCGGCGCCGAGCGCCGTTATCGTGCGGCTGTACGAGATGGTGACGACCGGCGAGGTGTGGCCGCACTTCGTCGCGACGTTGACGTCGGTGCTCACCGGTCTCGCCGCGGGTGGCATCGCCGGCCTCGTCGTCGGCAGCGCGATCTCGCTGATGCCGGCTGTCGAGCGGCTGGTGTATCCCTACGTGGTGGCTATGCAGACCGTGCCGAAGATCGCGATCGCGCCGTTGTTCGTGATGTGGTTCGGCTACGGCCTGACCTCGAAGATCGTCATCACCGCGCTGCTCTGCTTTTTCCCGATCCTGGTCAGCGTCGTCTCCGGTTTTCAGTCGGTGGACAAAAGCCAGCTCGAGATGATGCGCGCGTTCGGCTCCACGCCGATGCAGACGCTGTTTCGACTGCGCATTCCGTCGGCGCTTGTGCTGATCTTCGCCGGGTTCGAGATTGCGTCGGTGCTCGCGGTGATCGGCGCCGTCGTCGGCGAATTCGTCGGCGCCCAGGTCGGGCTTGGCTACCTGATCACCTCGCTGAATTTCAATCTCGACGTCGCCGGCATGTTCGCCGTGCTCCTCTGCCTCGCGGCGATCGGTCTCAGTCTGCACAGTGCGGTGAAGTTCGCCCGCAAGCGGATGATCTTCTGGCTGCGGTCTGATCCCGCACCGATCCTCGGCTAGACGGATCGACACCATGAAGCTGCCGGCATTCGACTATGCGCGCCCGACCTCGTTGTCCGAGGCGATCGGCCTGTTGCAAGGCGACGACGCCAAGGTGCTTGCCGGCGGACAGAGCTTGCTGCCGATGATGGCGTTCCGGCTCGCCGCGCCGAGGCTGCTGGTCGATATCGCGCGGGTGCCGGGGCTCGACCAGATTGCTGTCGAGGGCGCGACCATCAAGCTGGGCGCCGGCGTGCGTTGGTGCCAGATCGAAGCGTCGGCGCTGTTGGTTGAGGTGCATCCGCTGCTGGTCGAGGCGATCGGCCATGTCGCGCATCTGCAGATCCGCAGCCGTGGCACCATCGGCGGCAGCATCGCGCATGCCGATCCGGCGGCCGAGCTTCCGGCCGTCGCGCTGGCTTGCGATGCGAGCGTTGCCGCGGTCGGGCCGTCGGGATCGCGCCAGATTTCGATCGCTGAATTTCTCACCGGGCCGCTCGAGACGTCGCTGGACGCTGCCGAGATCGTCACCGAAATCAGCATCCCGGCAATGGCGGGGCGGCGTTACGGCTTTGCGGAGTTCGCGCGTCGTCCCGGCGACTTCGCGCTCGCCGGCGTCTGTCTGCACTATGCGGTCGGCGACGCCGGCGTCATTGGCGATAGCCGCGTCGTCGCCTTCGCGGCGGTGGAAATGCCGCAGCGGCTGTTTGCGGTCGAGCGCTATCTCGACGGCCGTCGTGTGAACGACGTTGACCTCGCGAACATGCGGGACGTGCTGGCAGGCGAGGTCGACTGCGTCGACGATTTGAATGCGGATCGCGTGTATCGGACGGCGTTGCTCGGGGTGATGCTCGAAGACGCGCTGGCCCAGGCGTACGCCCGAGGGGGCGCGGCATGAAGATCGCCCTGATGGTCAACGGCGAAGCGCGGCAGCTCGACGTCGAGCCACGCGTGACGCTGGCGGATTTGCTGCGCGATCAGTTGCGACTGACCGGGACGCATCTCGGATGTGAGCACGGCGTCTGCGGCGCGTGCACGGTGATCGTCGACGGCGCGCCGGTTCGGGGTTGTCTGACGCTCGCGGTGCAAAGCGACGGCTGCACGATCACGACCGTCGAAGGGCTCGGCACACTGGCGGCGCTGTCGCCGTTGCAGGCCGCGTTCAAACGCTGCCATGCGCTGCAATGCGGCTTCTGCACGCCCGGAATACTGATGACGCTGCATGCGCTGCTCAGCAGCGAGCCGGACGCGAGCGAGGAGCGGATCAAGGAGGCCCTCGGCGGACACGCCTGCCGTTGCACCGGCTATCTGGCGATCGTCGAGGCGGCGTGCGCGGCACAGCCGGCTTACCAGGGCGGCGCCGATGCAGCGGTCTAACACCTTGGTCGGGCGCGCGGTCGAGCGCCTCGAAGACGCGCGGTTTCTGACCGGGCGCGGCCAGTATGTCGGCGACCTCGTCACGCCGGACACGGTGCATGCGGTGATCGTCCGCAGCAACGTCGCCCACGGCCGCATCATCCGCATCCACGTCGACGGGGCTGCTGCGCACCCGGGTGTCGTCGCGGTGCTCACCTCGCGCGACATCGGCAGTGTGCCGATGATCCCGCTGCGGCAGCAGGTGCTGCCGGAAGGCGAGCCGTATCTGCAGCCAGTGATCGCCCACGACGTCGTGCGCTATGTCGGCGAACCGCTCGCCGTGGTCGTCGCGGCGAGCGCTGCGCTGGCCGAAGATGCGGCGGCACTGGTCGAGGTCGAGATCGAGCCGCTGCCGGCGGTGGCCAGGGTCGCGGCTGCGCGAAACAACGATCAGTTGCTGTTCGCCGCATCAAGCAGTAACCGCGCCATCCTGATGCGGGCCGAGATGGGCGACGTCGAGGCCGCGTTTCGCGACGCCGACTACGTCCGCAAAGCCAGCTTCAGCACACAGCGCCACACCGCGATGACCATGGAGACGCGCGGCCTGTTCGCGCAGTGGAACGCGGCCGCCGAACATCTCACGCTGTCGGGCGCCGCCAAAGTGCCGTTCTTCAATCGCCGGACGCTCGCCGGCATGCTCGGGCTCGCCGAGACGCAGGTCGATCTGATCGAGGTTGACGTCGGCGGCGGGTTCGGCGCCCGCGGCGAGTTCTATCCCGAGGATTTCCTGATCCCGTTCGCCGCGAAGCGGTTGGCTCGTCCGGTGAAGTGGACCGAGGATCGGCGCGAACACTTCATGGCGATGAACCACGCGCGCGAAATGGCCGCGGCGCTGGAGATCGCCTGTCGCAGCGACGGCAAGGTCATCGGTCTGCGCGGCACGATCGAAGTTGACATCGGCGCCTATGTCCGCACCAACGGCTTTACCGCGCCGCGCAACGTCGCGCAGTTTCTCAGCGGGCCGTACAGCATCGCCAATGTCGGTGTCGACGCCGAAGTGTTCGTCACCAATAAGACGCCGGCCGGCACCTATCGCGGCCCCGGCCGGTTCGAGGCGGCGTTCTTCTTCGAGCGGTTGCTGGAGATGGCCGCAACCGATCTGCGCATTGCGCCCGACGAGATCCGTCGCCGCAATCTGATCGCCGAACACGAGATGCCGTACAAGATGCCGCGGACCCGGCATGTCGATCCGAGCAGCGAGACGGCCTGCGACAGCGGCGTCTATGCGGTCGTTTTCGAGCGCTGCCTGGAGGAATTCGGCTGGCACCGGCGTGTCGTCGATCAGGGTCGGTTGATCGACGGCAAGTATCACGGCTTTGGGCTCGGCTGCTTCATCGAGGGTGGCGCCGCGGGGCCGCGCGAGAGCGCGCGGATGACGCTGCGGCCGGGCGGCGGCGTCGATCTCGATGTGGGGTCGTCGGCCATCGGGCAGGGGCTCGAGACCGTGATGGCGCAGATCGCCTCGGACGCGATCGAGGTGCCGATCGAGCAAATCTCGGTGCGCCACGGCTCGACCACGCTGGTGAAAGAGGGGTTCGGATCGTTTCATTCGCGCTCGACCGTGATGGGCGGCAACGCCATCGGACTCGCGGCGGAGGCGCTGAAGCGCGAGATCGCCCGGGTGGCGGCGGCGGAATTCTCCTGTGCGTCGGAGCAGGTGGTGATTGCCGACGGCGCGGCGGCCTTCTGCGACCGCAAGCTGAGCTTTGGAGAGTTGGCCCATCTGGGCGTGAGCGCCGAGGCGACGTTCAGCAACACCAAGCACACTTACAGCTACGGCTCGCATGCGGTGCACCTCACCGTCGATCCGCGTACCGGACAGGTCGAGATCCTCGACTATCTGACGGTCGAGGATGTCGGAAAGATCATCAATCCGGCGACGCTGCACGGTCAGGTGATCGGATCTGTGGTGCAGGGGCTCGGCAGCGTGTTCCTCGAACAGATTCACTACGACGAAGACGGTCAGTTGCTGACGGGTTCGTTGGCCGACTATCTGCTGCCGAGCGTGGCGAACTTTCCGAACATTCGCTCTGTTTCGCTCGAACTGCGTCCGTCGCCCAACAATCCGCTCGGCGCCAAGGGCGCAGGCGAGGGCGGCTTGATTGCCGTGGGGGGCGCGGTTGGCAATGCCATCGCGGGCGCGCTGCGATCGTTTGGCTGCGAGCCCTGCCACCTGCCGTTCACGCCACCGCGCCTGTGGCATCTGATGCATTCTTCCAGTGAAACCCATCGTAAGGAGGTGAGATGAAACGGACGTCAAGACTTTGCCGAGTCGCCATGCCGCTTGTCGGCCTGCTACTGACGGTCGGCGCGGCTCAGGCCGACACCCCCGTGAAAGCGCTGATCCCGGCGAAGTTGATCAACGAGGCGTTCTCGCCATTCAGCGTCGCGAAGTACATGGGCTATTTCTCCCAGGAAGGTCTCGACGTCAATCTGATCGCCGTCGGCGGTTCCAACGAAGTGGCGCTGGCGATCAATTCCGGCGCCGGTGACGTCGGCGCCGCGTCGCCCGGCCAGGCGCTGGTCGGCCTGCAGTCGGAGCAGGGCCTCAATCTGAAGTACTTCTATGAGTGCAATTATCGCAGCATCTGGACCGTCACCGTCGCGCCCGACAGCCCGATCCAGACCATGAAGGACCTCAAAGGCAAACGGATCGGCATCGCCGCGATGGGCAGCGCCGGCAGCAATTTCGGCAAGGCGATGGCGGCCGAGGCCGGGCTCAACCCGAACAGCGACGTCTCCTTCGTCGCGGTCGGCAGCGGCGCGCAGGCGATGACGGCGCTGAACCAGAAGGTCGTCGACGCCCTGGTGTTCTCCTCGCAGGAGACCTCCAAGTTCGAGGCCAACGGCTTCAAAATCCGCTATCTCGACACGGGCGAGGGTTTCGCCAGTCTGCCCGACGTCGGCCTGATGGCGCGCCGCGAAGCGTTCGACAGCAATCGCACCATGCTGGTCGGCTTCGCGCGGGCGGTCGCCAAGGGCTATCTATTCTCGCTGGCCAATCCCGAGGCCGCGGTGAAGATCAGCTGGAAGCTGTTCCCGGAATCCGAACCGAAGAACATGGATCCTAAGGAAGCGCTCGCAGGCGGCGTGATGGTCAACAAGCGGCGCATGGAGATCTGGGATTCGCCGAAGACCAAGGGCCTGCTCGGTACCTTCATCGATGCCGATTGGCGGCGACTGCTGGACTACATGAAGACCAGCGGCGTGTTGAAGACCGATATCCCGCTCGACCGAGTCTACACCAACGACCTGATTTCCGAGATCAACAAGTTCGACAAGGATGAAATCCGCAAACAGGCGATGGCGTTCGATATCAGCAAGATGAAGTGAGCCAGATGACGTCGATGCCGACAGGCGGAAATCCGCCCAAGCTGTCCGTGCGCTTGCACGGCGGCTTGACCGCGCGGGAATGCGTCGAACTCGCCGAGGTGGCCGAAGCGGCGGGGTTCGCCTCACTGTGGTTCGCCGAGAACGCGTTCGCGCGCGGCATCCTGCCGTCGGCCGCCGGCTGCGCGATGGCGACCCGGCGCATCGGCATCGGCGCCGGCGTGTTCAATCCGTTCAGCCGTCACCCGACGCTGATGGCGATGGAAGTCGCCGCGTTGGATGAACTCAGCGGCGGCCGCACCATGCTGGGCATCGGCGCCGGCATCGCCTCGGCGGTGCGCAAGCTCGGCATCGATCCCGATAAGCCGGCGCCGGCGCTGCGCGACACAATCATCATCTTACGCAAGCTGTTCGCCGGAGAGACTGTGGATCACGCCGGCGCGCGGTTCTCTGCGCAAGGAGTCAAACTCGAACATCCGAATCGCGCGGACCTGCCGATCCTGGTGGCGGGTCGCGGCGAGATCACCTCCAAGATGAGCGGCGAACTCGCCGACGGCGTGATCATCTCGAATATGTGCTCACTGCCGTTCGCCGCGCGCACCGCGGAGCGGGTCAATGCAGCTCGCAGCGCGGCCGGGCGCTCCGGTGCGGCGCACGCGGTCCAGTACATGCCTTGTTCGGTCGATGTAGACGAGCAGCGTGCGGTGAGCGCTGCGAAGGTCGCGATTGCCGACATGCTGACATCATTCTGGCGGATGGGCGAGCGCGTGGCCTCTGCGCGCGATGCGATCCTGTCGGAAGGTACGGTGGCAGCCGAGGAGTACGAGAGCGCGGTGCAGATGCTGCAGTCCGGCGGATCGCCCGAGCAAATCGACGCTCGCATCGCGCGGGCTTTCGTGTTGTGCGGCACGCCCGAAGCCTGCCTCGCCCGCGCGGCGGACTACGCGGCTGGCGGCGTCACCGAGCTGGCGCTGACATTCTCAGGGCCGACGCAGATCGATCAGATGCGCTTGCTGGGCGAAGCGCTGCGCCGCACGGGAAGCTGAGATGGCCCGCGTGCCCGACATGGGCGGTCTTCTTGGCACCGTGCGTGATGCGCTGCGGCATGTGCCGACGCCGGCGCTGGTGGTCGATGTCGACGCGCTACAGGCGAACATCGAAGCGATGGCAGCGCAGGCACAGCAGGCCGGCATTCAGCTGCGCCCGCACGCCAAGACGCATAAGACCGTCGAGATCGCGCAACGCCAGCTCGCCGCCGGCGCGCGTGGCGTTGCCTGTGCGACGCCGCTTGAAATTCTGGCGATGGCCAATGGTGGCGTGCAGGATCTGCTGCTGACCTCGCCGATGCAGGACGTCGCCAAAATGCCGACGCTGATCGTTGCCGCGCGATCGGCGAAGCTGTCGGTCGTGGTCGATCACCCGAGTCAGATCGATCTGTTGCGCCAGCAGATGCCCGCCGGCGAGCGGCCGCTGACCATCCTGATCGACGTCGATGTCGGGCAGCGTCGCACTGGCGTCTGCGACGTCGCCGATAGCGTTGCTCTGGCCAGGCTGATAAAGGAATGGCCAGGCGCGGGTTTCGGAGGCTTGCAAGGCTTTGCCGGTCAGGTTCAACACGTGCACGATCCGGTGGAGCGCAGGTCCGGCAACGCCGCGGTGGCGGCGATGTTGCGCAGTCACGCGCAGGCGCTGACCGAATCCGGCTTCGTCGTCGACGATATCACCGGCAGCGGAACCGGCACTTTCGCATTCGATGTCGCTGGTCCGTTCAGCGAGTTGCAGGTCGGCTCCTACATCTTCATGGACGCGGACTACGGTCGCGTGCAAGACGATGAGGGGGCGCTGCCGTTTCGGCGGACACTGTACGTGCTGGCGACGGTGACCTCGGTCAATCGCGCCGGTGAGCTCACGGTCGATGCGGGCGTCAAAGCGTTGGCGCTGAACGGGCCGTTGCCGGATGTGTTCGGCGGGCTGCCGCAGGGAGCGAGCTATCGCTTCGCCGGCGACGAGCACGGCGTGATCAGTTTGCCGGCGGGCGCTGCGCCGCCGCGGCCGGGGCAGCGGGTGCTGATCGGAGCGACGCATTGCGATCCGACCGTCAACCTGTTTAGCCGGCTGCATGCCGTGTCGGCTGAGGGAGCGGTGGACGAATGGGCGATTCGCGCCCGTTATTGAGCGCCGGAGCGCGCTGGTGAACTGATCTGCAGGGGCACATTGCTGCGCCTGCATCTGAGATGAAGGTTGACGAGATGCTGTGGGACACGCGCAACGCCGAAGCTCTGTTGCAAGCCTATGAGGCGAAGCCGCTGGCGGAGCTGCTGGCCGAGGCGTCGACGCTGGCCCGCGACGGTCATCGCCATGTCGTCAGCTACTCGCGAAAAGTGTTCGTGCCGCTGACACGGCTGTGCCGAGACAGCTGCGGCTATTGCACCTTTGCCAAAACCCCGCGCCAGGTCGAGGCGGCGTATCTGCCGCCCGAGGAAGTGCTGGCGATCGTGCGCGCCGGCCAGGCTGCTGGCTGTCACGAGGCGCTGCTGACGCTCGGCGACAAGCCGGAACTGCGCTACGCCGCGGCGCGCGAGTTTCTCGCGGCGCAGGGCGTCGCGACCACGGCCGAGTATGTCGAGCAGATCTGCAAGCTGATTCTGGCCGAGACCGGCCTGCTGCCGCACGTCAATGCCGGGGTGATGAGCGAGGCCGAGACCGCGCGGCTGCGCAAGGTCAGCGTGTCGCAGGGCATCATGCTGGAGAGCGTGTCGGAGCGGCTGTGCGAGCGCGGCGAGGCGCATCACGGCTCGCCGGACAAATCACCGGCGGTGCGGCTCGAAGCGGTCGAGGCGGCGGGGCGGCTGCGGGTGCCGTTCACCAGCGGCATTCTGATCGGCATTGGCGAGACCCGGCTGGAGCGCATGCAATCGCTGCTGGCGCTCCGCGAGCTGCACGCGCGCTACGGCCATCTGCAAGAGATCATCGTGCAGAACTTTCGTGCAAAGGCTGATACGCGATTTGCCGGCCATCACGAGCCAGGCCTCGACGACCTGTTGTGGACCACGGCGGTGGCCCGGCTGATCTTCGGTTCGGAGATGAACATTCAGGTTCCGCCGAATCTCAGCTACGCTGATTATCCGCGACTGCTGGAGGCCGGCATCAACGATTGGGGCGGGATCTCGCCGGTCACCGCCGATCACGTCAATCCGGAAGCCCCGTGGCCGGAGATCGCGCGCCTGCAGCAAGCGACAGAAGCCGCCGGGTTGACGCTGCAGCCGCGGCTCGCGGTGTATCCCGCCTATGTGCGCAACGCGGCGGAGTGGATCGATCCGGCGCTGCTGCCAAAGGTCCTGAAGACGGTGGATGCCGACGGCTTTGCGCGCGACGACGGCTGGATGCCGGGCGGTCTGGCGCCGCTGCCGCAGGCTCGCGCCGCCCGCCGCAGTGATCTGTCGCTCGATGTCCTCGTCGCGCGTGCTGCGAGCGGCACGCGGCTGGCGCAGACCGAGGTGCAGGCGCTGTTCGGCGCCCGCGGCGGCGATGTCGACATGATCTGCGAGGCGGCGGACACGCTGCGCACGAGCGCGAGCGGCGACACCGTGCGCTACGTCGTCAATCGCAACATCAACTACACCAATGTCTGCACCTACGCCTGCAAATTCTGCGCGTTCTCCAAGGGCAAGACCCACGATCATCTGCGCGGTCGGCCCTACGACCTGTCGCTCGAGGAGGTCGCCCGCCGCGCTCGCGAGGCGTGGGACCGCGGCGCCACCGAAGTCTGCATGCAGGGCGGCATCAACCCGCACTACACCGGCCGGACCTACGTCGATCTGCTACGCGCGGTGAAGAACGAAGTGCCGCAGATGCACGTCCACGCGTTCTCGCCACTGGAGGTGAGCCAGGGCGCGGCGACGCTCGGCATGCCGGTCGCGGATTATCTAAAGATGCTGCGCGACGAAGGGCTCGGCTCGCTGCCCGGCACCGCCGCCGAAATCCTCGACGACAAGGTGCGGCAGATCATCTGCGCCGACAAGCTCACCACGCAGCTCTGGCTCGACATTGTGCGCAGCGCGCATCAGGTCGGGCTGCCGACCACGGCGACGATCATGTTCGGCCACGTCGAAGGCCCAGATAGCTGGGCCGCGCATCTGTTGCGGATCCGCAACCTGCAGGAACAGACCGGCGGCTTCACCGAATTTGTGCCGCTGCCGTTCATCCACATGGAAGCGCCGATGTCGCTACGCGGCCAGGCGCGCAGCGGCCCGACCTGGCGCGAGGTGCGGCTGATGCATGCGGTGGCGCGGCTTGTGCTGCATCCGCTGATCACCAACATTCAGGCCTCGTGGGTCAAGCTCGGCGAGCACGGCGTCGCTTCTCTGCTCCGTTCCGGCGTCAACGACCTCGGCGGCACGCTGATGAATGAGAGCATCTCGCGCGCCGCCGGCACTCAGCACGGCCAGGAGCTGGCGCCCGAAGCGATGGAAGCGCTGATCGCGAGAGCCGGCCGGCAGCCCGCGCAGCGCACGACGCTATATCGCTCCGTCGACGATGAGCGCCGCGACGCCAGCTTCGCCGCGCCGGAGCTTCAGGAGTTGATAATGACGCCGTTCGCGCCGAAGCAGATGGCGATCGCGCGATGACCCACGTCCTGATCCCCTGCAAGCCGCTCGATGAGGGCAAGTCCCGGCTGGCGGGCGCGCTCGATCCGTGCGGCCGGCGCTGGCTGTGCGAGCGCATGCTGCGCCAGACGCTGGCCGCTTCAACGGCGGCGTTCGGAGCCGGGCAGGTGAGGGTGGTCAGCGCGGACCCGCAGGTTCGCCACGTCGCGGCGTCGTACCAGGTGGACGCGATCGACGACACCAGCAGCGATCTCAACGGCGCGCTCGATGACGCACGGCGCGAGCTGCTGCGTGAGGTGCCGGCGCTCGCGCGGTTGCTGATCTTGCCGATCGATCTGCCGTATGTCGAACCGCAACTGCTGCGCCGCGTCGCGGCGGAGGACGCCGCGGTCGTAATCGTGCCGGATCGGCAACTCGACGGCACCAATCTGCTGTGCATCGACGCAAGCTACGTGGCGGCGCTTCCGCTGCACTACGGCCCGCGCAGCTTTCACCAGCACTTCGACGCGGCGCGGGCGCTCGGCGTGACGCCGGCCATCATCGTCGATGAGCGCCTCGCCTTCGATCTCGACGCGCCGAACGATTATCGGCAGTGGGTAAACCACGCCGCGGCGTGATCTCTCCGCCATGCCCGTGCAGTTCCACTCATCCATGCCGTGAGCCGCAACTCAGATGATGCGTGGATCGCCGGGGCAAGGCGGCCATGATGAGTTTGATCGCGTAGCAGCGGCTTTTCGCGGGAGCTAACTCACCACCCGATGGAGCCGCCGCCCTGCCTTGACGGCGGGAATCCAAATCATTTTGCTGTTCCGTTTAAAAAGGCGGCGTTCCGAAAAACGGACCGAGCAAGCGAACGAAGATGGGCATCGCAGCGCTCGCCGATACAAGGAGGGCCGCCCGGATATAGGCGGCCGCTCACCGTTTCGCCGAGGCAGAAGCCAGAACCAAGATTATAGCGGCCGGCGTCTGGTGGCTGTCATTTCGTTAGTGAGATCTCCTTCAGGATCCTGACCTTCTTGTCGGCAACGCCCTCGATCAGCACGACCTTACCGCCTTGATTGTGGTCGTCGAAGGTGACTTTGGCGCCCATGACGTTGGTGAAATCTATGCTCTTGATCGCGTCGCGGACCGCCGTCGGGTCGGTCGAGCCGGCATTTTTGATGGCCGCCAGCATCAAACGCATAGCGTCGTAACCGGCCCAGGTCTGCAGCACCGGTGTGGTCTTGTGCCGCTTCTCGATCTCCGCGGCGAAAGCCTTGTTGGCGGGCGTATCGACCAGATAGCTGTAGGTCCACGCGGTGATTGATCCTTCCATGCCGCCAGCCTGGATGATCTGCAGATTTTTGCCGCCGGGGTCGAAACGGCCGATAAACGGAATCCTTACGCCGAGCTGCATCGCATTCCGCAGGAAGTTGAGCTGATCGCCGGCCAGCTGGAAGGTCGCGATGGCGTCCGGCTTGCTTTGCTGGATGCGCGTCAACAGCGACGTGAAGTCCGGATAGCTCTGCGGATGGAAGTCGGTGGAGATCACCTCGATGCCGTATTTGCCCGCGACCGCCGTGAAGGCCGCGGCGCCGCCCCGGCCGAAATCGGTGTCCTCGCCCAGCACGGCGACGCGCTTGATCTTCGAACTGCTGCTCAGATAGATGCCAAGCGCGTTCATCATGTCGTCGTCCGAGGGATTGATGCGGAACGTCCATTCGTTGCCGCCGACGCCGGACAGATCGGTGATCTTCGGGCTCGACGCAACGCCGTCCAGCAGCGGAATCTTGGCGGCAGCGATCAGGGGCATGGTTGCAAGCGTCGCCGACGAGCAATGCGCGCCGACGATCGCGACGACTTTCGCTTCGATCAACCTGTTGGCGACGTTGACCGCTTCGGAGGGGTTGCAGCGGTTGTCATAGGCGAGCAGCTCGACCTTCTTGCCAAGCACGCCGCCTGCCGCGTTGACCTCGTCGAGGGCCAGCTGATAACCCCAGCGTTGCCATGTCGCGGGTGCGGCCGCCGGCCCGGTGTCGGGGATGCTGGCGCCGATCACGATGTTCTGCGCATGGGCGGTCGCCATCGGTGCCGCGAGCGCCAGCCCGATCGCCACTATTATTCTTCTCATCAGCATCGTCGTGCCTTTCGACTGCAAGGTTAAGTTACACAAAGCGGCTCGCCCAGGCGTCCACACTTGCCCGGAAACAGCTTCGCCCGATCGGTCATCGCCCGCACTGCGCGAGCAAGATCCGTGAAGGTGCCGACATCGACACCGGTTCGCGGTGCGTCATGTCGCGGTCGCCTCCTTGATATTTCCGCCCAGATAGGCCTCGCGGATGCGCGGATCGTCACGCACCGCGCGGGCAGGGCCTTCGAGAAACTTGCGGCCGAGCTCCATCACGATCGCCGTGTCGGAAACCAGCAGCGCGCCGTGGACGTTCTGCTCGACCACCAGCACGGTCACGCCGGCGTTCGCGACTTCCTTGGCAACAGCGAAGACTTCCGCCTGTGTTTTCGGCGACAGACCGAGCGATGGCTCGTCGAGCAGCAGCAGCTGCGGATCGGTCAGAAGCACCATCGCGGTTTCCAGCACCTGCTGCTCGCCGCCGGAAAGGTTGCCCGCCAGCTCCGACCATTTCCGGTCCAACATCGGAAACTGACCGATCACGCGCGCGATCGCCGATTGATGCTGTCGGCCCGGCAGCGTGTAGCAGCCCATCTTCAGATTCTCGGCGACCGTCATCTGCGGGAAATTGCAGCGGCCTTGCGGCACGAAGCCGACGCCGCGCTTCAGTCGTTCGGCCGGGCCGAGCTGCTGGATCGGCTCGCCATCAAGCACGATCTGGCCCGAGAACCAGCGATTGGTGCCGTAAATCGCGCGCAGCAGCGTCGATTTGCCGGCACCGTTGCCGCCGATCAGCGTGGTGATCGTGCCCGGAGCGAGGCGGGTGGAGAAATCGCGGACGATCGGAACGTCGGCATAGCCGGCGCACAGATCGATGATCTCAAGTTTCGGGTAGGAGCTCATGGCGCCTCCGCGTCCGCTTCCGCCGGTGCGATGCCGAGATAAGCCTCCAGAACACGGGGATCGTTGCGGATCAACGCAGGCGGACCCTCGGTCAGCTTGCGGCCCTGTTCGAGCACAATGACCTTGCGGCACAGGCTATTGATGAATTCGACGTTGTGCTCGACGATCAGGAAGGAGATGCCGGTGGCGTTGGCCCCGCGCAGAATGTCGGCGACTTCGTTGACGCGCGACGGGTTGACGCCCGCGACCGGTTCGTCGAGCACGATGAGGCGCGGCTTCGCCATCATCGCCGCCGCGAAGGCGAGCAGCTTCTTCTGGCCGTAGGACAGCACAGTGGCCGGAACGTCGATCAGCGGGGTCAGGCCGACCAGTTCGATGAGTCCGCGCGCGTGATCCTCGGCAGCCTCCCGCACCTTGCGATAGCGCGGCGTCCGCGCCAGCGCATCGAACCAGTTCAGTTCGCGAAAGGCTTGTTCGGCGACGAGAAGATTGTCGAGCAGGCTGTAGGAGTCGTAGACGCGAACGTTCTGAAACGTCCGGATCATGCCGGCCTTGGCGATCTCCGCGGGCCGAAGTCCGGTGATGTCGCGATCTCCGAGCAGGACGCGGCCGCCATCCAGCCGCTGAAAGCCGCTGATGCAATCGATCGTCGTGCTCTTGCCGGAGCCGTTGGGGCCGATCAAGCCGGTGATACTGCCCTGTTCGACCTCGAATGTGGCGCCTTGCACGGCATGCACGCCGCTGAACGCCTTGCTGACCTCGCAAACCTTCAGGATGGCGGTCATCGCAGCGCCTGTCGTAGCGCCGCGATGCGTCGATCCTCGAGCCAGCCGGACACGCCGCGCGGCATGAACATCATCACCGCCACCAACACCGCGCCGTAGATCACCATGCGCAGCTCGTTGGAAAAGCGCAGGGCCTCCGGCAGCACCACCATCGCGGCGCCTGCCAGCACGACGGCCCAGAAGCTGCCGGCGCCGCCGATGATGACGATGATCAGGAAGGTCTGCATGTAGTAGAAATCGAGGAAGCTCGGGTCGATCAGCTTCAGATTGAACGCGTAGATGCCGCCGGCCATGCCGGTGATGACCGATGCGATCACGAATGCGGCGAGCTTGTAAGGGCCGGGCGCGATGCCCTGAGATTCTACCAGCGGGTCGTTCTGTTTGACGGCCTTCAAGATCAAGCCGATGCGCGACGTCTTCAGGGCGTACAAAAACGCCAGCGCGACCAGCGAAAAGCTCAGCGCGATATAATAGAACCGAGCGCTGGTATCGAACACAAAGCCCATCAAGCTAGGCGCCGGCAGGCCGGGGATGCCGAGCGGCCCGCGTGTGACGCCGACCCAGTCGCGCGCGATCAGTCCGGCGAGAAGCGCGAAGGTCAAGGTGACCACCACGAAGGCGTGTCGCGTCGTGCGCGTGATCACGATGCCGATGACGATCGACAGCAGCAGGTTGACCAGCCCCGCGAAGGCGACGCCTACCCAGAAGCTCTGCCCGAGATCGACTACGGCGATCGCCGCGCAGTAGCCGCCGACGCCCCAAAATCCCAATTGAGCAAAGGATAGTTGGCCGGCATAGCCATAGACGAGATTGAGTGAAGCTGCGGCCGTAAGGAAGATCAGCCCCGAGATCGCGATGCCGATCATGTAATTCGAAGTGGTCAGCCAGGGCAGCGCCGCCAACAGGGCGATCGCCACGGCGACGGCGTAGGGTGTCCAGCGGGGCTCCGTCATCCGACGCGCATGCTCCCGCGTTTGAAAATGCCGTCGGGGCGAAGCAGCACAGCAACGATCATGATGACGAAGATCGCGCCTTCTTGCCAGACGATGCTGAAGAAGCCGCCGATCCAGCTCTCGATCATGCCGAGAGCGATCGCGACCACCACGGCGCCCGTCATGTTGCCGAGACCGCCGATGACGACCAGCGCGAACGCCTTGAAGATCACCGCTTGCCCCATCGCCGGGTGCAGCAGCTGTATCGGCGCCAGTGCGGCGCCGGCGAGGCCGCACAGCGCGGCGGCGAGCGCGACGGCGTTGCGGGCGACGTGGCGCGGCTTGATGCCGATCATCAAAGCGGCCTCGCGGTTTTGCGCGATGGCCCGCATGGCCCGGCCGAACTGTGTGAATTTCAGCAGGCAATAAAGCCCCGTGAAGGCGGCGACCGACAGGCCGGCGGCGATCAGGCGGGTCAGCGTGATGCGGATCGAACCGATCTCGACGCCGTCAAATCCATAGGCAGTGTCCACCATCAGCGGCGTCGCCGTGAACAGATACTGCATGCCGTACAGCAGGATCATCGAGATGCCGAGCGTGGTCAGGATACTACGTTCGAATTCCTTCTGCCCGATATGACGCAGGAAGAATTCATACAGCACCACGCCGACCAGCGATGTGACGATCACCGCTACCAGCAGCGACGGCCAATAGGAGAGGCCGACCAGCGGCAGCGTCAGCGCCATGGCGTAACCACCGAGCATCAACAGCTCGCCATGGGCGAAGTTGATCACCTCGAGAACACCGAAGATCAGCGCGAGACCGACCGCGATCAATGCGTAGATCAGCCCGAGCATCAGGCCATTCAGGAGTAGTTGCAGCAGATATGTGGCGCTGACTTCCATCGCTTCCCGCAGTCGAACCTCGGCGTTCCGATAAAAAGAACGCCGTGCCGATTATCTTAAGGGGGCGTCATCTTGCCGTCAATTTGACAATCCCGGCTTGCTGCTCATTCCCACGGCACGGCTTGCGTCTTTGTCGGTCATTCGTGCTAATTTGGGCGCGGATGACGCTGCATCGACAACCCGGCCGCTCAGCGAAGGGGGATGACAATCGAGGATTGCCGGCGCGGGCATCATCGTCGAACTACTTCCCCATAACCGAATTGAAGACATCCGCGAGCTGAGCTGAGGTGGTCATGCCGGCGGAGACGATCTCGTCGAGGCCGACGTCTTCATAGGCCTGAAACGCCGCCGCGACCTGCTCGGGGGTGCCGCTGGCGCTGTGCCGCCTCACCACGTTGTCGTCGACCAGCCGCGAGACGGCGTCCCAGTCTTCCCGCGCATAGGCGGCTGCCAAGGCGGCCTGGTCGAGCGTCGTGCCGGCCATCTCCAGATTGCGGGCATGGTGTTGGCCGCGCAGAATGAAGCCGAGCGTGCGCCGCAGCCGATCGCGGGCCGCGGTCTCGCTGCGGTCCGCCGAGACGTAAACCAACGCGCTCTTCTTGATCGTCCGTCCTGCTTTGCTTTCACCCTTGCGCACCAGCTCCAGCGTCCAACGCAGGAACGCCGGGGAGGTGGCGGCGCTCAGCAGAACGCCATCGGCCGCAGCGCCGGCGAGTTCGAGCATCTGCGGCCCGGACGCGGCGAGGAAGATCGGGACGTCCTGCGCACCGAACGAAAGCCGCCGCCCGCTGACCTTGAAGCGTTCGCCAACGTGCGCGACGACTTCGCCGCTCAGCAGGGACCGGGCGATATCGATCGATTCGCGCAAGGTGCCGAGCGGATGATCCGCCTTGAGGCCGGCGGCTTCGAGGTCGCGCGGGGCTCCGGCGCCGAAACACAGAATCACGCGCCCTGGAAATTGCTCGTTCAACGTGGCCGCAGCCATCGTGCTGTACACCGGGTGGACCGAATAGGGGCTCATCGCCATCAGGGCGATCTTGACCGTCTTGGACCGGCTGAGAACCATGGCGGCGGTCGCGATCGGCTCACGCTGGAACAGGTGCGAGGCGAGCCAGATGGTCGAGGCGCCGCTCTCGTCCGCGAGGCGGGCCATGTCACGTAGCTCGTCGAGCGCTTCGTTGCCTTCCAGCGAGATTCCGAACCGGCTGCGCATGTGCTCTCTCTGCGGTTTTGATCGACAGCTCGACGTGGCTGCGGCTGTGGTGATTGAACTACACGCCCGGCCTCAAGCCGGGAAGATCCCTTCGTTGCGCAACACGGCGATCGCGTCCTCGATATTGCCGGGTAGGGCCAGAACATCGCCCTGCGCCGAGGCGGCCGTTCCCGGATCCTTCAGTCCGCTCGCGGTCAGCAGCGTCACCACCCGCTGGTCGCGCGTGATCGTTCCCGCTCTGTGCAACTGGTCGACGGCCGCCAGCGCGGCTGCGGTCGAGGCCTCGACGAACAGACCCTCACGGCGCGCCAGCAGGTCCAGCCAGCGCAGCAATTCGTCATTGCCGGTTGTGACGGCCGCACCGTTCGATTTGCGAACGATGTCGAGCGACTGGTAGGTCCCACGGGTCGCGTTGATCGAGACCGCGATCGAATCCTCCCGCTTGGCGATATCCGGCGGCGTGTCCGTGCCATCGTCGAGCGCCGCTGCGATCGAGCCGTAGGTCTCCGCCGCCACCATGCGCGGCATCCGATCGATCCAGCCGAACGACAGCATGTCCTCGAAGCCGCGCCACATCCCGAGCAGCGCATCGCCGTAGCACACCGGCAGCACGCACCAATCCGGCACCTGCCAATCGAGCTGCTCGACGATCTCATAGGCGAGCGTCTTGTAGCCTTCGATGCCGTACGGATTGCTGCCGACCACCGGGCCGAAGAACGGCGACGTCGGAAACCAGCCGTAATTGCGCACGGCGTGTTCCATCAGCTTCCAGCGGTCGTCCTTGTGATCGCAGGCGACCACCGTCGCGCCATAGGCCCGCATCTGGGTCAGCATCGGGCCCGACGTGCCCTTGAAGGTGAAGATGACACAGGGCAGGCCGGCCTTCGCCGCATAGGCGGCGGCGGCCGCACCGGCGTTTCCGGACGAACTCGACACGATCACCTGCGCGCCCATCGCCTTGGCCGATGAGACGGCGAGGCAGGCGAGGCGGTCCTTGAACGACCAGGTCGGATTGCGGGTTTCATCCTTGCCGAAGAGATGCTGCAGGCCGAGCTCCTCGCCGAGGCGATCCAGCAGGTGCAGCGGCGAACCGCCTTCGCCGAGGCTCACGCCTTGGGATCGATCGACCGGAAGCAGATCGCCGTAGCGCCACAGGTCGTGGCTGGCCGTCGCACTCGGCTTTGCACGCGGCGCCCGCAAAGTGTCCTCGTAGGCCACCATCAGGTTGCTTCGGGCGACCGGGCGGCACGCCGGACAATCCTGTGCGTAGTGGTCCGCGGGATAGCGCGTCCCGCAGCGGACGCAGGCGAGGCCGACAACGCGAGCCATGGGATCGATGCTCCGGCGAAAGCGATCAGATGGTGGCGATTTCGAACGTCGCTTCGACTTCCACCGCGCAATCAAGCGGAAGCTGAGCCACGCCGATCGTCGACCGCGCGTGACGTCCGAGATCACCGAGCACCTCGACCATGAAGTCCGAGGCGCCGTTCATGACCTGCGGCACGGATGCAAAGGTCGGAACTACATTGATGAAGCCGCCGAGGCGAGCGCAACGCTTGATCCGCCCGAGATCGCCGCCCAGCGCCGCCTTGGCTTGCGCCAACACGTTAATGGCGCACAGCCGCGCGGCGGCCTGGCCAGCCTGGAGCGATACGGCCTCGCCAAGCTTGCCGCGATGAGCGTCGCGAAGCTTGCCGGAGGCATCGAGGCACAATTGCCCCGAAATGATCAGCTGGTTGCCGAGGATGACGGCCGGGACGTAGTTGGCGAGGGGAGCTGCGGGGGTCGGCAGCTCGACGCCGAGCGCGTTCAGTCGTTGGTCGATTGCGTTCATGTCGAACCCGTTACGCCAGCCCGGAGATGGTGATGCCGGCGCCTTTCACTTTGTATTTGCGATTGATCCAGATCAGCACCGAGGTGAGCGCTTCGGCGGCCGCCGAATTGGCCAGCGCGCCACCGTCGATGCCGCGATTGCTCACCGCGTCGGCGAGCTTGATGACTTCGGCGCGGGCCTCGGCATCGTCGCCGAACACCAGTACGTCGCAATCCGCCTTGCCGCCGGTGTGGAGTTTCTGCGAGCCGACATTGTGGAATGCCCCGACCACGCGGGTCGATGGGTCGAGCAGCGACTGCGCGATCACGCCCGCCGATCCCGCCGCCGGCAGTTGGACCACCGAGACCTTGGGCGGCACGAGCGGGACCACGGCCGTGACCACGATCTTGGTCTTCGCCGCATCCTTGATCTCGGCCAGGCTGGCTTCGTAATTCGAGAACGGCACGGCGATCACGATGATGTCGCCACGCGTGGCCGCGTTGACGTTGCTGAGGCCGCTGACACTGGCGAAGCCGTCGGACCGTAATTGGGCCGCCGTTTCTTCGGCGCGTTCGGCGGAGCGCGAGCCGAGGACGACGGTGTAGCCGGCCCGGCTCCAGGTCCGAGCCAGCCCGGAGCCGAGATCCCCCGTGCCGCCGACGATGGAGAGAATCGGAAGCGTGGCTGCGGTCATGATCTCAAGCCTTGGTCAGATGCGGCATGACGTCTTCGGCGAACTGCTGCATCTGATCGAGCAATTCCGGCATGGTGTTCACCGCGAAATACAGGCCGAGCAGATGCGTCGCGCCGGCCTCTTTGAGCTTGAGGCCGAGATCGATGATGTGCTGGGCGTCGCCGACCAGATTGATGTCTTCATGCGCGATCGCGCCCTGATCCTTCAGTGTCGATTTGCTGAGGGAGACGAGGTGGTTGTACATCTGCGATTGCTTGAACTTGGCGATCGCCGCTTCACGGGTCTTGCCCAGATAGACGATGTATTGCGGCGCGACCTCGAGCTGCGAGCCGTCGCGGCCGTGGCTCGCTGCGAGTTCGTGCAGCATGTCGACGGACTCGCGGAGCTTCGACGCTTCGACGCAGGCCGGCATCCAGCCGTTGCCGGCCTTGGCGGCGCGAATGATCGCATTCTTGTTGTTGCCGCCGAGATAGAGCGGGAGCTCCTTCTGCAGCGGCTTGGGAAACATCTCGACGTCGCGATACTGATAGTATTCGCCCTCGTGCGTCGCCAGGCGTTCGCTGAACAGCTGCCGAAGCGCCCCGAGGCCTTCGTCGACCATGTTGCCGCGATGCGCCTTGAAGTGCGGCTGAAGCGCCTCGAACTCTTCGCGATAGGCGCCGACGCCGATGCCGATCTCGAGCCGACCACCGCTGAACTGGTCGAGCGTCGCGATCTGTTTCGCGGTCACCACGATATCGCGACGCATCGGCAGCACCAGCATGCCGGTGCCCATCCGCAAAGTCTTGGTCGCGGCGGCGATGAAGCCGTAGGTAATCAGCGGCTCCCAATAGTTCGGCGGGGTGGCGAACTCCTCACGCACATAGTGCTGCGTGGTCATGTGGTCGTTGCCCCATACCGAGTGGTAGCCAAGGCGCTCAGCGTGAACCGCGATGTCGATGATGTCCTGGGGAGTCGAAAACGGGACCGGATACATCAGCCCTTCCATCCCGGTGGGCAATCCGACGCTGATCTTCATAGACGTCTCCTGGGAAAATCCATGGATTGTTTCATTTGATGAAACGCTGTTGGCAACAATGAACCAGCTGACTTCGCTGCCGTCAAGCGCACGACGTGTTGATAGACTGAGCGGATGAGGAAATCCGCGGCAGACGGCGCCTGATGATTGACGGTATCCAACGAGCGTGTAACTTTAAGCTGAACCACTGTTTCAACTATTAAAACGCGGAGCGTCGACGTGCTGGCGAATATCGAACGGCTGAAGCGAAAAATGGCCGACGACGATCTTGACGGTCTGATCGCCGCGACTGCCGAGAACGTGCAATATCTGACCGGCATTCGCAGCGTCTCCCTGCAGCTTCATCCGTATTTCGGGCAATGTTACGCCGTCATTACGTGCGACACTCCCGAACGGGTCACCCTGGTTTCATCGACCGGCGAAATCGATCAGGTGCTCGATGCATCCGCCGAGATCGCCGACGCCGTCAACTTCGGTACCTTCTATCGCGAGAACTACGACGACGGCGCACTTCCGAATCACGAACAGCGTCTGCACCGGCTCACCAATCAGCCTGCCCAGCCGAACGGAGGCGCAGCGCTCGCCGCAGCGATCAAGCGGATCGGGCTTGCGGGGAAGCGAGTCGGGATCGATGAGAACGGCTTGC
The DNA here is from genome assembly GCF_052445935.1 of Rhodopseudomonas sp. NSM. Lineage (NCBI taxonomy): Bacteria > Pseudomonadati > Pseudomonadota > Alphaproteobacteria > Hyphomicrobiales > Nitrobacteraceae > Rhodopseudomonas > Rhodopseudomonas sp. NSM. Next base: position 91,073 of record NZ_JBQTCH010000005.1, read on the forward strand.
GGATCGGCGTCGAGGCCGGGCTGCGCCAGGCATTGCCGTCGACCAATTTCGTCGCTGCGGCTTCGGCATTCGCATGGGTGCGCCGTGTCAAGACCGGAGAGGAAATCAGGCGCATCGCCGCCGCGGCGCTGATCACCGAACAGGCGATCGCGGCCGCGGTTTCGATTGCCCGCGCCGGCGTGACCGAGCAGGAGCTGTATCTGGAGTTCAACCGCTCGGTCGCGTCGCAGGGTGGGCGTGCCGAGTTCACGATGATCAAGTTCGGCCGCAACAGTGTCAGCGGTCAGGTGCTGTCAAATCGGACGCCGCTCGCGGCCGGGGACACCATCTGGTTCGATGTCGGCGCAACCTATCTGGGCTATTGGTCGGATCTGGCGCGAACCTTCAGCTTCGGCGAGCCTTCGCAGCGGGTGCGCGAGCTGTATCGCGCGATGGTGGCCGGAGAGCAGGCCGGCATCGACCAGACGCGGCCCGGCATGACCGGCGGCCAGCTGTTCGATCTGACGGTGCAGGCGGTGCGCGACAACGGCGAGCCGCGCTATCGTCGGCATCACGTCGGCCATTGCATCGGTGCCGAAGTCTACGAGCAGCCGATTCTCGCTCCCGGCAACGATATCGAGATCGAGGCCGGCATGGTGATCAATATCGAGACGCCGTACTACGAATTCGGCGTCGGCGCCGTGCACGTTGAAAACCCGTTCGTGGTCGGCGATGGCGAACCCAATCGTCTGCTCACCAAGGGTACGCCGAAGGAACTCGTGATCCTTTGATCGGCGGACGGAGCACCGTGCTCTAACGGATCACGGTGCGCCGGTTCATCGACGAGATCTCCTCGCCGACCTGCAGGGCCAACTCGATGACGTCCTCGATCGCGATCTTGCCGGTCTCCATATAGAGCATCGGAAAGCTCAACGAGACGCCGGCGATCACCCCGCCATCGGGCCCGCGGATCGCCGTCGCCACGGAGGCGATCTCGGCATAGATTTCCCCGCGATTGATGGCGTAGCCGAGCTTGCGGATCTGCCGGATCTGCCGCATCAACTCCTTTTCGTCGGCGACGGTCAGCGGCGTGATCTTCTTGACCGGGTTGCCGGCCACCAGCTTTTTGATGAACTCATCGCTCTCATTGGCGAGCAGCAGCTTGCCGAGCGCCGAACCGTAGATGCTGACGCTCTGGCCGGGTTCGGTGGTGATCTTCAGTGGACCGCGCGACTCGTGGACGGCCACATAGATCACCTCGTGATGGCTAATGACCCCGATGTAGAAATTGTAGGGGAACTTCTGCTCGTACTTGGCGAAGACGCGGAGCCCGACTTCGATCAGCGAGTTACGGACCGAGTAGCTTGCCGCGAGTTGGACGACCTTCGGGCCGAGATGATACTTTTGGGTCTCGGGATTCTGCTCGAGGTAGCCCCGCGAGGCGAGGGCGGAGATCAGCCGATAGGTCGTGGCGGCATTGATCTCGAGCTCCCGCCCCAGTTCGCGAACTCCCCAAGCCTGTTTATCGGACGTATAGGCCTCGAGGATCCTGAGGCCGCGGAGAAGCGACTGATTTCCTGGTTCTGATGGTGTTTTCATCGTCCGGACCAATATTCGAGTTCGTCAATAACGGTCGTCCACCGGGCAAAACGGAATCCGAGGCGCCTGCTGTCCAAGCGCGTACCACAAGCTGCGGCGGTCGCATACCGACGCCGCTGCCGACCGCGCGCGATCGCTGAGGCGGGCGGAGTACGGGCCGCTGCAGACCATTGGTAGCCCTTCCTGCGTCGCTGCGCCGCGCCCGTCGGCGCGGCATTTGTTGCTCATAATTTGCGCCGATGTGCCCGTTGTTTCCGAATTGACCGTGGTCAGCCGCGAGAGGATAATATCGCTGTTTCTCTGAAAGAAACAACGTTTTTCTTCTTTTCTTGCGGAACGCTTCGCTGTACGCTCGTAAAAACGCTGTTCTGCGCGCGCGTCGACTAAGCAAAAATCTTGTCACTACTGAACGGGAGTTGAAAAATGAAACACCTGAGTCGGCGCTCCTCCGTACTGGCCGCCTTGGCGGCGGTCGCGCTGTTCGGATCGTCCGTCGCCGCGCCCGACGCGTTCGCACAGGCGAAGCCGAAGATCATCGTCGGCGTCGTGCTGCCGCTGACCGGCGTGCTCGCTCCCTACGGCAAGCCAAATCTCGACGCGATCTCGCTCGCGGTCGACGAGGCCAACAAAGCCGGCGGCATCGGCGGGCGTGAGATCGAACTCGTCGTCGAAGACACGCAGGCGTCGAACACGACGGCCATCAATGCGCTCAACAAGGTTCTTCAGTCGCAGCCGGTCGCCATCATCGGGCCGGGCCTCGGCACGCAGATCCTGGCCATGATGCCGATGACCGAAAAGGCCAAGGTGCCGCTGATCGCCGGGCCGAGCACGCGCCGTGTCACCCAGCAGGGCGCTAAATACTTCTTCCGCGACAGTTCGCACGACGAGGCCGACAAGGTCGTGCTGGCGAACTTCATCGTCAAGGACCTGAAGAAGACCAAGGTCGGCATCATGCACGTCATGGCCGAGTGGGGTTATTCCGGTCGTGATTTCCTGACGCAGGAGCTCAAAAAGCTCGGCGTCGAGCCTGTGGCGGTCGCGTCGTATCAGCCGACCGACAAGGACATGACCGCTCAGGTCATGGCAATGAAGAGTGCCGACGCCGACGTCGTCTACACCCAGGGCTATCCGGTCGACGAAGCCTTGGTGGTGAAGAAGTTCAATCAGCTCGAGATGAAGGCGGACTACGTCGCCTCGGCCAGCCTGTGCAAGGCGTTCCTGCGGGATCTGGTGTCCGCGGCCAATATGGCGGGCAAGTACTGCCAGGCGCCCGACGTGCTGCCCACGATCAACGATCGTCCGGCCGTGAAGACCTTCGTCGAGGCCTACAAAAAGAAGGCCGGGTTCGCGCCCGACATGTACATCGCGCAGGATTATGACGCGGTCGGCATGCTGGTCTCGGTGATGAAGGAAAAGGGCGCCGATCGTGAGGCGATCCGCGAGGGCATGGCCACGAGATCCTATGACGGCATCCTCGGCACCTACAAGGCGGACGAAGAGGGCAATCTTTGGCACAGTTCGGTGATCATGCAGATCCAGCCGAACGGCGAGGTCAAGGTCGTGGCCCGCAAGTAACTCGCACAATTTTGTCGGTCTCTCAGAAACGGGCTGTGGATCTTGCAGATTATCGCATCAGGCGTGGCGATGGGGTGCATCTACGCACTCGTAGGGCTCGCCTTTGTCCTCATCTACAATGCTTCGGGAGGCCTCAACTTCTCCCAGGGCGAGTTCGTCATGCTGGGAGCCTTCGTGCTCTACACGACCACGGCGATGCCGATCCCTTATTGGCTCGCCGTGGTCATCACCATCGCCGCGGTCGGCTTGCTCGGCTGGGTGTTTCAGAAGCTGCTGTTCTATCCATTGAAGGATCGATCCTTCCTCTATTTCGTCATCGCCACGATCGGGTTTTCGATCCTGGTGCGCAATCTGGCGCTGATCATCTGGGGGCCGAACCCGCTGAAGGTACCCGCGCTGACATCGGCGGACTCGATTAGGTTCGGGTCCGTTGTGCTGTCGCCCGAAAACGTCGCCATCATCGTCGTGACGGCTGTTCTGCTCCTCGCCCAATACCTGTTGTTCTTTCACACCGATCTCGGCCGCCGGCTGCGCGCAACCGCGCAAAATCCGCAGATGGCGCAGCTCCTGGGCATCTATCCGCGGCGGATGATCGGCATCACCTTCATCATGTCGGGCGCTATCGCCGGCGTGGCGGGGGTGTTGTTGGCTCCGATCTTCCTGATCGATACCGACATGGGAGCGGCGGTTCTGTTGAAGGCGTTTATCGCGGTCGTGATCGGCGGCTTCGGCTCGATTCCCGGCGTGGTGATCGGCGGCATTGCGGTCGGCCTGATCGAGATCCTGACCGCAGTTTACATTTCGTCGGTCTACAAGGATGCGATCTGCATCGCCGTCCTCATCGTCTTCCTGGTGGCGTTCCCGCGCGGGCTGCTCGGCGAAGCGATCAAGGAACGCGGCTGATGATGCGCAAGCTCGTCATCCTGGTTGTCTGCGCGGCGCTGCTGATTGTGCCCGCGATCGTCCCCAACGATTATCTGATGCGGCTGGTCAATGTCGGCATCATCTACGCGATCCTGGCGATCAGCCTGAACTTCGTGCTTGGCTACGCCGGGCAGATTTCGCTCGGCCATGCCGGCTTCTTTGGCATCGGCGCCTACACGGCCGGCATTCTCACCCATGCCGGATCCGGCGTGATGTTCTGGCCCGTATTCGTACTCGCCGGCGTCATGGCGGGTCTTGCCGGCCTGATCATCGGCGTTCCGGCGCTGCGCCTGAAGGGGCACTACCTTGCTTTCGGCACGCTCGGGTTCGGCGAAATCATTCGGATCGTTCTGTACAACTGGCATGAACTCACCCACGGAGGTGACGGCATCGCAGCGATCCCGGCCCCGTCGCTGTTCGGCTTCCAGTTCGACAACGATCAGAGGTTCTTCTATCTCGGCCTGGCCTTTCTCGGCCTCGTCCTGGTGCTCGCGCGCCGGACCGAGAACTCGAAATACGGCCGCAGCTTCGCCGCGCTGCGCGATTCCGAAATGGCGGCCGGCACGACCGGCGTCAACGTCACGCGCGTCAAGGTTCTCGCCTTCGTTATCAGCTCGGTGATCGCCGGCTGCGCCGGCTCGCTCTACGCGCATCTTGTCGGCTTCATCAGCCCCGACGCATTCACGTTCGAGGTGACGGCTCAGGTTCTGAGCATGGTGCTGCTCGGCGGCATGGGCACCACCTTCGGGCCGGTTCTGGGCGCGGGCTTCATTACCATGCTGCCTGAAGCACTTAGGATTTCGAAAGAGTACTATCAGGTCATCTACGGCGCGGGCGTGGCGTTCGCGGTGGTGTTTCTGCCTCACGGCATTCTCGGCTTCCTGCGTCGCCGCAAGGCGGTGAAGGTGCCGCAGCTCGGCGACAACGGCGCCATCGAAGAGTTGGCGATCGACGATCCGGCGATCGATCGGCTGCGCCCGAGGGGCGTCGCAACGCAGAGCAGCGACGTGATGCTGTCAATCGAGAACCTGACCTGTCGGTTCGGCGGCCTTGTGGCCATCAACGATCTATCGATGCAGGTGCGCGCTGGGACGATTCATGCGCTGATCGGCCCGAACGGCGCCGGCAAGTCGACCTTCATCAACCTCGTCTCCGGCGTGTACCAGCGTCAGGAGGGCGTGATGCAATTTGCCGGCAAAACGCTGCCGGCGACGTCGTCCTGGAACATCGCCAAGGCGGGCATCGCGCGAACTTTTCAGAATCTCCGGTCGTTTCATTCGCTGTCGGTGATGGACAACGTGCTGGTGGGCTGCCGCGGCGCAAATCCCGCGAGTTGGTCGTCGGTGATGATCGCCAGTTCGGCAGCCGCGCGCGAAGAGGCTGAACTTCGAGCGACGGCGGAGGCGGCGCTGCGCTTCGTCGGTCTGTGGTCGATGCGCGACATCCAGGTGAGCGCTTTGCCGCACGAGCAGCAGCGGATGGTAGAGATCGCCCGCGCGTTGGCGCTGCGGCCGCGCATGATCCTGCTCGACGAGCCGGCTGCAGGCATGAACCCCACGGAGGTGGAGCGGCTGGTGGTGCAGGTCCGCAAGATGAAGGCGATCGGCCTGACGGTGCTGATCGTCGAGCACAACATGCCGTTCGTCATGAAGATCGCCGACAGCATCACGGTGCTGAATTTCGGAAAGAAGATCGCCGACGGGACTCCGGCGCAGATTCAGCGGGATCCGGAAGTGATCGGCGCCTATCTCGGAAAACGTGCCGCCGCCAAGGACGTGAAGAATGCCTTTGCTTGAGGTCAATTCCGTCAGCGCGTCCTATGCGGATGGCGTTGAAGTCCTTCACGGCATTGACCTTGCCGTGAACCAGGGCGAGATGGTGACTTTGATCGGCGCCAACGGTGCCGGCAAGACGACGACGCTGCGCGCCATCATGGGATTGCTGCGCGGGCAAGGCTCGATCAAGTTCGACGGCGCCGAGATCCTCGGGCGGGAGACTCCCGAAATCGCCAAGCTCGGGATTTCCATGGTGCCGGAAGGCCGAGGCGTGTTTCCGGGATTGAGCGTCTACGACAATCTGCGCGTAGCGACGACACCATGGATCAGTCGCGGTCAGTCGGCGGCCGAAGATCTCGACCGCGTCTTCGAGCTGTTCCCCATACTGGCCGAGCGCCGCAAGCAATTGGGATGGTCGCTGTCGGGAGGCCAGCAGCAGATGCTCGCCATCGGCCGCGCGATCATGGCCCGGCCCAAGCTGATGCTGCTCGACGAGCCGTCACTGGGGCTGGCTCCGAATCTGGTCGAGGAAGTTTTTGAAAAGCTCAGGAGCATCAACGAGCAGGGCGTTTCGATCCTGCTTGTCGAGCAGAACGCCTTCATGGCGCTCGAGTACAGCCGGCTGGCCTATGTGATCGAGCGAGGTTCGGTCTCCAAGCAGATGTCATCCTCGGCGCTTCTGGATGACGAAGGCATCAAAGCCGCGTATTTGGGCGGATGAGCTCCGCGGCAAGTCGGAGGGACGGGAGGTCCGAGATGGGGTCCACAGGAATTGGCGCGAGCGTTCCGCGGAAGGAAGACAAGCGTCATCTGCATGGGCAAAGCACCTTTGTCGGTGATCTGGTTTTCCCGCGCATGCTCGACGTCGCCTTCGTCCGCAGTCCCGTCGCGCATGCCATCTTGAAGGCACCGGACATCGAGGACGCGGACCGGAGCCGTGTGTTCGCCGGTTCGGATCTCGACGCGGTCCGTCCGATTCTGGCCGAGGCCACGATCCCGGGCTATCTGAAAACGCCCTATCCGGTGATGGCCCGCGACAAGGTCAATTTCGTCGGCCAGATCCTCGCCGCTTGCGTCGGCAAGAACCGCTCCGATGCCGAGGACGTCGCCGAGCGGGTCATGTTCGACTTCGACGAACTCGATCCATTGACCTCCGCCGAAGCGGCGCTTCGGGCCGGTGCACCGGCGGTACATCCCGACTTGCCGGACAACATCTTCCATCGTCTGCAGCAGGGCGACGATTTCGAGCCGATCCGCCAGTCGGCGCCGGTCAAAGTCACGCGGACCTTCAAATTGGCGCGCCAGGCCATGGTGCCGATCGAGGGCCGCGGCGTCGTTGCGCTGTGGGACGAGCGTGTCAGCCAACTCATCGTCTATTCCTCGACCCAGTCGCCGCATCTGATCCGCACCGGGCTCTCAGAATTTCTCGACCTCGACCAGAATCGCATCCGGGTAATCGCTCCCGATGTCGGCGGCGGCTTCGGCTACAAGGCCATCCTGCATCCGGAGGAACTGATCCTCGGTTTCCTCGCCATGAAACTGCGCCGCCCGGTGCGTTGGCTGGAAGATCGTCGTGAGCATCTCACGGCGGCAGCCAATTCGCGCGAGCACATCTACACGATGACGGCCTATGCGGACGAGCAAGGGCATTTGCTTGGACTCGACGCCGACATCGTCGTCGATGCAGGGGCATATTCGATCTGGCCGCATACCTGCGCCTTCGACGCGATTCAGGCCGCCGGCATTTTGCCGGGGCCGTACCAGATCAAGAACTATCGCGTTACAGGACGCACCGTCGCGACCAACAAGCCGCCGATCCAGGCGTATCGCGCCGTGGCGCGGCCCGGCGCGTGTTTTGCGACCGAGCTCATCGTCGATGCTGTCGCCCGTGCGGTGAACCGCGAGCCGCACGAGGTCCGCCGCGAGAACCTGATTCCGGTCGAGCTGATGCCGTATCGGTCGGTGACCGGGAAGCTCTACGACAGTGGCGACTACCCCAAATGCCTCGAGACCGCACTCGGCGCGATCGATCTCGCGGCTTTGCGCAAGGAGCAGCAGGAGCGCCTCGCCGACGGCCGTTCGCTGCTCGGCGTGGGGTTCGCCACCTACACCGAACACACCGGTATCAGTACGTCCGTGCTCGCCTGGATGAATACCCGCCTGATGCCGGGCCACGAGCAAGCGGCGGTGCGCATCACGCCCGATGGCGGAGCCGATATCCGCACCGGCGTGCAGTCGCACGGACAGGGCATGGAGACGTCGTTCGCGCAGGTCGCGTCTGAAGTCCTCGGCATTCACACCGATCAGATTCAGGTCACCCACGGCGACACCGCGCTGACGCCGTATTCCACCGGCACCTATGCGTCGCGCGGCATGGTCATGGTCGGCGGCGCCATTGCGGATGCGTGCGATCGGCTGATTGTCCGGCTGCGTGCGGCCGCTGCGCATCTGATGCAAAAGGCGCCGGACGATCTTGTGTTCCGAGACGGGGCCTTTCACGCCGATGCGGCATCGATGACGATCGCCGAAATCGCTCGCATCTATTACTTCAAGCCCGCAGAGCTGCCGGTAGGTATCGACAGCGCGGGCCTCGAAGTGGTCGGCGGCTATCGTCCGCAGCAGGATTCCGGCGCGTTCGCCTATTCGAGCCATGTCTGTGTGCTCGAGATCGATCGCGACTTTGCCACCGTCAAGCTGCGCGATTATGTGGCGGTCGACGATTGCGGCATCCAGGTCAATCCGATGATCGTCGACGGCCAGATCTGGGGCGGCATCGTTCAAGGCATCGGCACTGCGTTGTTCGAGGAAGTGCGCTACGACGAGATGGGGCAGCCCCAAGCCTCGACGCTGGCGGACTATCTAGTTCCGGGCTGTGGCGACGTGCCGACCATTCGGCTGCTCAATTTCCAGACCGCATCGCCGTTTACGCGTTTCGGCGTCAAAGGCGTCGGCGAGGGCGGTGCGATCGCGCCGCCGGCCGCGATCGTCAATGCGGTCAACGACGCCTTGCGCTCGTTCGGCGCCGAAGTGGCGGAGGTCCCGGTGACGCCGGCGCGGATATTGGAGGCGCTGGACGCCGTCGGATTGGAAGCTGGCTTCGTCGCGCGAGGCGCAGCATGAAGCCGATCAGCTTCGATTTCATCCGCGCCAACACGCTGGCCGAAGCCGCGCAGGCGCTCGCCGATCACGATGGCGATGCGCGCATTCTGGCCGGCGGCCAGTCGCTGGTGCCGATGCTCAATCTCCGCCTGGTGCGGCCGACAGCGGTGATCGACATCTCGCGTATCGCCGAGCTGACGACCATCGACATCTCGCCGAGCGTGATCTCGATCGGCGCGATGGTCACGCATGCGCAAATCGAGCGTTCGGCTTACATGGGAGCGACCTTCGAACTGCTCCGCCAGGTGGCGGGCGGCATCGCCTATCGGGGCGTTCGCAATCGCGGCACGATCGGCGGCAGCGTCGCGCATTGCGATCCGGCGGCGGATTGGTTGACCTGCCTGCGGGCGCTGGGCGCCCAGCTTCACCTCGTCGGACCGCAAAGCACGCGTCGGCTTCCGATCGCGGACTTTATGCTCGGGAGCTTCACCACCGCCCTGGAGCCGGGCGAGTTGTTGGCACGGATCGATGTGCCGGTGCTAAGTCCCGCAACGCAGTTCGGCTACTACAAGCACAGTCGCAAGGTCGGTGAGTTCGCCGAGGCAATCGGCTGCGTGGTGTCCGACACCGGTTCGGGTCATCGCCGGATCATCGCGGGGGCGCTGTCGGCGCCGCCGGTGGAGCTGTATTCGGACGGTTGGCCAGCGCGCTTCAGCATCGAGGGGCTGCGTCAGGCGGTGCGTGACGCAGCGCCGGGGGTCGAAGGACAGCATGTTCATTTCCACGCGGCGGCCGTCCTGCGTGCCTTGAAGATCGGTGGCCTGGCATGATCGAAATCTCTCTCACCATCAACGGCGAGGTGGTGCAGGCCAGCGTCGAGCCGCGCTTGTCCCTCGTCGATTTTCTCCGCGAGAAGCAGCATTTGACCGGCACGCATGTCGGGTGCGAACACGGCGTCTGCGGTGCCTGCACGGTGCACATCGACGGCGTGTCAGCGCGGTCGTGTATCGCGCTCGCCGCGGCCTGCGACGGCCGCGATATCCGCACCATCGAAGGCTTCGGCGACGACGCTCAGATGAACGCGCTCCGAAGCGAGTTCTCGAAAGAGCATGCCCTGCAGTGTGGCTATTGCACGCCCGGCATGCTGATGACGGCCTACGACCTGGTAACGCGTTTTCCCGATCTCGACCCTGCCGATATCGCGCGTGAAATGTCCGGCAATCTGTGTCGCTGCACCGGCTATCAAGGCATCATCCGGGCGGTCGAGAATATCTACGCGGCCAATCGCGCGAAAGCGTGAGGAGACAGTCATGCAGCTCGATCAATCCTTCGAAGTCGGTCGCCCCCTCGATACGGTGTGGCGCGGCTTGGGTGATCTGCCTGCGACGGCGTCCTGTATTCCCGGCGCAGAGATCACGCAGGTCGACGGCAACGAGAAGGCGTCCGGCGTCTTCAAGGTTCAATTGGGGCCGATCAAGGCCGCCTTCGCCGGTGACGCCGAAGTGGTCCGTGATGAGGCGACGCATTCGGGCACGATCAGCGGCGCTGGAAAAGACGGCAAGAACGCGACGCGTGTGAAGGCCCTGGTCAAGTATCAGTTGCAGGCCGTCGGCGATGCGGCAACCCGGATCGATCTATCGGTGGAATACTCGATTTCGGGACCGCTGGCTCAATTCAGCCGCGCCGGCATCGTCAAGGAGATCGCCGGCAGCATCACCAAGGTGTTTGCCGTCAATCTCGAAGCGATGCTGGCCGCCTCCGCGCCGGCCGCTGTTTCGTCTGCAGAATTGCCTTCGTCCGCACCAGCTCAGTCCCCGTCGACGCCGGCGTCGGCTGAACGACCTCAGGCCGCTGCTCCGCCGCAGTCGCTCAATCTGGGCACCCTGATGTTGAACCTGATCTGGCAGAAGATCAAAGGCGTCTTCGGCTGGTCATAAGATTCCGTCCACGCTGTGCCTTGCTGATCGCTTCTCGCCGCGACTTGTGCGTGTGGGGCCGGCAGCCCGATCAAGGCCGGCATGATCGGACTGCGCGGCGGTCACCTTTTGTGCGGCGTCCGTTGTCGTGCGTCGCGTGGCTCGCTGCTTCGTTCCCGCCAGGGCGTTGCGGATTGCGAAGCTGGATTGAATTCGCGACACGCCGGGGAGCGTCGACAGAATGTCGGTGTGAATGCGTTCGAACTCGGCTGCGTTGTCGACCTCGACACGGAGCAGATAGTCCGAGCCGCCGGTCATCAGATAGCATTCCTGGATCTCGGGGTGCTTGCGGATCGCCCGTTCGAACCGGCTCAGATAATCCTCGGTCTGCCGCTCCAGCGAGATGTTGATGATCACGGTCAGCGCCCGTTCGCGATGAGACGGGCCGAGCGATGCAGTCGGCAAGGATATAGCAGTGCTGAAGAATGACGGCGTCGAGTTCGAACTGCTGGATGCCGCGGGTTGTGTGGCCGCCGAGCCCGGACTCAGCTGGGTGCAGGACAAGATCGCCGGAGGACTGCGGCTGCCTAACGACGAAGCCGGCAATTGCTTCAAGTTCACCAGTGCTTTGAAAAGATCTTTGCGAACAGATCGGCGTCGAGTTTCGCTTCAACGTCGGCATCCGCGGATTGCGCGTGGTGTCCGGTGCGGTGACGTCTGTCGATAGCGACCTGGGTGACGAGCGTGCCGATGTGTTCGTCGCCGCGTTGGGCAGCTATACGCCGGCTTTGCTGGCGACGGGCTCCGCGTCCCGGGCTATCCGCTCAAGGGTTATTCCATCACGCTACCGATCGTCGACGAGGCCCGCGCGCCAGTGTCGACTGTCATGAACGAAACTTACAAGGTGGCCATTACGCGGCTGGGATCCCGCATTCGCGTCGGCGGCATGGCCGAGATCACCGGCTTCAATTTCGATCTGCCGCAAGCCAGGCGGGACACGCTGCAGCACTCCGTCGAAGACCTGTTCGGCGGTGCGGGCGATCAGTCGAGTGCCTCGTTCTGGACCGGGCTACGGCCGATGACACCCGACGGCACGCCGATTATCGGCGCCACACAGCATCGCAATCTCTACATCAATTCGGGCCACGGCACGCTGGGATGGACGATGGCGTGCGGGTCGAGGCGAGGCGCCTCCCTGTGCCTGAAGCTCCGGTCCGACCGATCCTGCGGTTTAGCAAGCGGACCGCGAATTGAGCGCCCGAAGGAGCGGTCCGCGCACCCAGCACAGCGTGATTTGACATGCCGACGCAGTGTCGCCAAAATTAAAACGTTGTTTCGGTATGTGAAACAGACAAAGCTTCGGGCGCTTGCGGTCTGACGACGCCTTGGAGGCACTCTGGAGCTGTGGAGGGTCGATTGAGATGCGGGTGGACGGATCGGCGGAAGACCTGTTGCGAACCTATGAGGCGATGCCGCAGGCCGAGCTACTGGGCGAGGCGAGGGCGCTGGGGCGCGACGGCCATCGCGCCGTGATCAGCTACTCGCGCAAGGTGTTCGTGCCGCTGACCCGGCTTTGCCGTGACAGCTGCGGCTACTGCACCTTCGCCAAGACGCCGCGCCAGGTCGAAGCAGCGTATTTGTCTCCTAATGAAGTGCTGGCGATCGTTCGCGCAGGGCAAGCGGCGGGCTGCCACGAGGCGCTGCTGACGCTCGGCGACAAGCCGGAGCTGCGTTACGCGGCCGCCCGAGAGTTTCTCGCCGCGCAAGGCGTCGGCTCCACGGTCGAATACGTCGAGAAGATCTGCCGGCTGATCATCGAAGAAACCGGTCTGTTGCCGCACGTCAATGCCGGCGTGATGAGCGAAGAAGAGACCGCCCGGCTGCGCAAGGTCAGCGTGTCGCAAGGCATCATGCTGGAGACGGTCTCGGAGAGGCTGTGCGAACGCGGCGAGGCGCATTTTGGCTCGCCCGACAAACTGCCCACGGTGCGGCTCGCAGCCATCGAAGCCGCGGGTCGTCTCCGTGTGCCATTTACCAGCGGCATTCTGATCGGCATCGGCGAGACAAGGCTGGAGCGAGTGCAGTCGCTGTTGGCACTGTGCGCGCTGCACGAACGCTACGGTCATCTTCAGGAAATCATCGTGCAGAATTTCCGCGCCAAGGCGGAGACGCGCTTCGCCGGGCACGACGAGCCCGGGCTCGACGATCTGCTGTGGACCGCAGCGGTGGCGCGGCTGGTGTTCGGGCCGGCGATGAACATCCAGGTTCCGCCGAATTTAAGCTACGCGAACTACCCGCGGCTGCTCGAGGCCGGCATCAACGATTGGGGCGGGATCTCGCCGGTCACCGCCGATCACGTCAATCCGGAAGCACCATGGCCGGATATCGCTCGGCTTAAGCAGGCCACCGAGTCCGCCGGCCTGGTGCTGCAACCCCGACTCGCGGTGTATCCGTCCTATGTGCGCAACGCCGCGCAATGGATCGATCTGTCGCTGTTGCCGAAGGTGCTCAAGGTCGTCGACGGCGAAGGCTGCGCGCGCGACGACGGCTGGATGCCGGGCGGCTTGGTGCCAATTCCGCCGCAGCGCAAGGGTGCGCGTAGCGACGTCTCGCTCGAGCGGCTTGTGGTGCGCGCGGCCGCCGGAACGCGGCTCGGCAAGCAGGACGTGACGGCGCTGTTCGCGGCGCGCGGCGGCGATGTCGACATGATCTGCGAGGCGGCCGATGCATTGCGCGCCCGGACCAGCGGCGAAACGGTGCGTTATGTTGTGAACCGCAACATCAACTACACCAATGTCTGCAGCTACACCTGCAAGTTCTGCGCGTTCTCCAAGGGTAAGACCCACGATCATCTGCGTGGGCGCCCTTACGATCTGTCGCTCGAAGAGGTCGCACGCCGCGCCCGCGAGGCGTGGGACCGCGGCGCCACCGAAGTCTGCATGCAGGGTGGCATCAATCCGCACTACACCGGCCGCACCTATCTCGACCTGCTGCGGGCCGTGAAGGACGAAGTGCCGGACATGCATGTGCATGCCTTCTCGCCGCTCGAAGTCAGTCAGGGCGCCGCTACGCTCGGCCTGCCGGTCGAGCACTTCCTTGCGATGTTGCGCGATGCCGGGCTGGGGTCGCTCCCCGGCACCGCCGCGGAAATCCTCGACGATAAGGTCCGGCGGGTCATCTGTGCCGACAAGCTGACAACGCAGATCTGGCTCGACATCGTGCGCGCTGCGCACAGCGTCGGGCTGTGCACGACCGCTACCATCATGTTCGGCCATGTCGAAGGCTATGATAGTTGGGCGGCGCATCTGCTGCGCATCCGCGACCTACAGGCAGAGACCGGCGGCTTCACAGAATTCGTGCCGCTGCCGTTCATTCACATGGAGGCGCCGATGTCGTTGCGTGGCCAGGCGCGCAGCGGGCCAACCTGGCGCGAAGTGCGGTTGATGCATGCGGTGGCGCGGCTGGTGCTGCATCCGCTGATCACCAATATTCAGGCGTCATGGGTGAAACTGGGCGAGGACGGTGTGGCGAGCCTGCTGCGCTCCGGAGTCAACGATCTCGGCGGCACGCTGATGAACGAAAGCATCTCGCGCGCCGCCGGTACGCAGCACGGCCAGGAACTGGCGCCGGCAGCGATGGAAGCCCTGATTGCGCGCACCGGACGGATTGCCGAGCAGCGCTCCACGCTATATCGCTCTGTGTCAGACGAGCGGCGCGACGCCAGCTTCGCGGCGCCGGAGCTGCAGGACTTGGTGATGACGCCATTCGTGCCGAAGCAAATGGCGATCGCACGATGACCCACGTCCTTATTCCCTGCAAGCCGTTCGAGCTTGGCAAATCGCGCCTGGCCGGCGCGCTGGATGCCGTCGGCCGGAAATGGCTGTGCGAGCGCATGCTGCGCCAAACGCTCGCCGCGGCCGTGGCGGCCTTTGGCGCCGAGTACGTGAGCGTGGTGAGCGCAGCCGCGCAGGTCCGTCGGATGGCGGCGTCCTTTGCGGCTGCCACCATCGATGACTCCGCCGGTGATCTCAATGCTGCGCTCGCTGCCGCCCGTGATCGGCTGTTGAGCCGCACTGACGCGCCTGCGCGGTTGATGATCCTGCCAATCGATCTGCCGTACGTCGAAGCCGAGACGCTACGCGGCATTGCGACAGCGGAGGCGCCGGTCGTCATCGTGCCCGACCGCAAGTTCGACGGCACCAATCTGCTTTGCATCGACCGCGCAATCGCCGAAGCATTTCGCTTCGGCTATGGTCCTGGAAGTTTTCAGCGGCATTTCAAGGCGGGACAGACGCAGGGCACGACGCCTGCGGTGGTGATCGATCAGCGCCTCGCCTTCGATCTCGACGAGCCGGACGATTATCGCCGATGGGTAGGTGATGCCGCGGCCTGAACCGGCCAGATTGTTGAATCGCCGGCCCGGCTGAAGCGATGCCGGATGGCTGCGCTGCGGTGCAGGTCAGCCGACGTGAGTGCGCTCGATGCTTCGCTGGCGTACTGATAGGCGGTGCGCCCAACTAATCGCCATCCAACCGCCCCGACCGACTTGACGTTTCGCCGCGTTGTCTCGTACTGTTCTCTCTAAGGGAACGTTGTTCCTATTATCGGAATGAGTTGAGCAAATTCAGATGTTGGCCAATATCGAACGGCTGAACGCGGGAATGAAGCAGGCGTCGCTCGCCGCGCTGGTCGCGACAATGCCGGAAAACGTCACCTATGCGAGTGGCTTCTGGGCGATGAGCCAGTGGATCCGCCGCGGTCCGCAGGCCTATGCGGTGCTGCCGGCGCCGGGCCGTGGAGAGCCGGCGGTGATCGCCTCGACCGGCCTGATCGATCTCGCCGCCGACGCCGAAGTCTGGGTGCAGGACATTCGCCGCTTCGGCGGGTTCTCGGTGAACAAGACCGAAGGCGTGGAGCTCGATGCGCAGGATCGGCGCATCGACGCATTGCTCGCGCAGGGCGACTGCGGTGACGCCGTCAAGGCCCTGGTGAAGGTGATCGAGGATCGCGGCCTGCAGAACGCGCGGATCGGCGTCGACGAAATCGGTATCCTGCCGCAATATTGGGATCAGCTCGCCGAGGCGCTGCCCGGCGCCACACTGGTGAGGGCCGCGGACATTTTCCGCTACGGGCGGGCGATCAAGACGCCGGAGGAGATCGCGCGGCTGCGCAAGTCGGCGCAGATCGCCGACATGTCGATCGATGCGGCGCTCGCGGTGGCCAAGGTCGGGGCCACCGAAAACGATCTGGCGCGCGCATTTCACACCAAGACCATCGTCGAGGGTGGGCTTCCCGTGCTCGGCTGCATCGGCGTCGGTACCCGGAGCGCGATGACCAATGTGCAGCCGACCGAGCGCGAGCTGGTCGCCGGCGATATCATCCGCTTCGACGCCGGCGGCCGCTACAAGCATTACCGCGCCGACATCGCCCGCAACGGCGTGCTCGGCGAGCCGGACGCCAAGACGCGCAAGTATCATCGCGCGATCTGCGTCGGCCTCGATCGCGCGATCGAGATGATCAAGCCGGGCGTCAAGGCGGCCGATGTGTTCAATGCCGCGGTGGAAGCCGTGCGCCGCGAGGGCATCCCGCATTATCAGCGCAGCCATGTCGGTCACGGCATCGGTCTCGACGGCTACGACGCGCCGAACATCGCGCCCTCCAGCAAGGACGTGTTCGAGGAGGGGATGGTGATCTGCGTCGAGACGCCGTACTACGAGATCGGTTACGCCGGTCTGCAGGTCGAGGACACGCTGGTCGTCACCAAGGACGGCGTCGAGTCGTTCATGCTGTCGAACACGGCGCTGCGTGTGCTCTGATGGCGAAGGTCAAAGGGCTGCAGTGCCTGCGCTGCGGCGCCCTTTATGCCCCGGATCATTACGCCGAGGACTGCCCGGCCTGCCGGCCGGTGGTGCGGAGCAATCTCGTCGTCGTCTACGATGAGCCGCTCGCCTTGCGCAGGCCGGACGCGGCCGGCGCCGGGCCGTCGAGCGGCCTGTGGCGTTACGGCGACGTGCTGCCGGTGAGCGAGGCCGACGCGGTGTCGCTCGGCGAGGGCGGTTCGCCGCTCCGCCAACTGCGCGCGGTCGGCGATCAGCTCGGTCTCAAACAGCTCTACGGCAAGGACGAGAGCGGCAATCCGACCTGGTCGTTCAAGGACCGTCTCGCGTGCATCGCGGTGTCGGTCGCCAAGCAGATGGGCGCCAAGACCATCGTGTCGAGTTCATCCGGCAACGCCGGCGCCGCCGCCGCCGCTTATGCGGCGAAAGCCGGCATCCCCTGCGTGGTGTTTACGTTCGGGGGGGCCGCAGGGCCGATGGTGACGCAGATGCGCGCCTATGGGGCCAAGGTCGTCGCCGTGCCGCAGAAGGAAGACCGCTGGCGGTTCATGGAGCACGCTGTGCGGCAGTATGGCTGGTTTCCGACTTCGCCGTTTTTCGGCCCGGCCGTCGGCTCCAATCCTTACGGCATCGAAGGCTACAAGACGCTGGCCTACGAGACCGTCGAGCAGCTCGGCTGGCGGGCCCCGGATTGGTGCATTCTGCCGGTGTGCTACGGCGACGCGCTGATCGGGATGTGGCGGGGCTTCACCGAGATGAAGGCGGCGGGCTGGATCGATCGGATGCCGAAGATGGTCGCCGCGGAGGTCTACGGCTCGATCGGCCGGGCGCTCGACGACGACCTCGAAGCGCCGCCGGCGATGCCGAAGACCTTCGACACGGTGTCGGGCTCGATCGGCGCCGTCCAGGGCACCTATCAGGCGCTCGAGATCGTGCGAAAATCCGGCGGCCGTGCGGTGACGATCTCCAACGACGAAACCATGCGATGGCAGCATCTGCTGGCGACGCGTGAGGCCCGCTATCTCGAGCCGGCGTCCGCCGGCGGACTGGTCGCGGTCGAGCGGCTCGCAAAATCGGGAATCATCAAGCCGGACGACGTCGTCGTCTCGCTGCTGACGGCGTCGGGTCTGAAAGACCCGGCGGTCACTGCCGCCACCCAGGGCGACACCATAGCGGTGCCGTCCGATCTGTCGGCGGCCTGGCAAATCCTGCAATCGGCGGGAATATTTCCAAGCAACTGAGGCGAGATGGAGATGGACATGAAATCGAAAATCGTCGGAGCTGTCGGTCTGGTGTTGGCGGCGCTCCTGCCGCAAGCGGCGGCCGCGGACTATCCCGACAAGCCGATCACGCTGATCGTTCCGTGGGCCGCCGGAGGCAGCACCGACCAGACCGCGCGGGTGCTGGCCAAGGCGGCCGAAGCCTCGCTCGGTCAGACCATCGTGGTGATCAACCAGCCGGGCGCCTCGACCTCGATCGGCATGGCCGCCCTCGCCAAAGCCCAGCCGGACGGCTACACCATTGGCACGCTGTCGAGCACCAGCTATCTGGCCGCGTTGCAGGGCCGTCAGTTGCCCTTCGACCCGATCAACGCGTTTTCGTACATCAGCTACTATGGCGACAATCTGATCGGCATCGCCGTGAAGGCCGATGCGCGCTGGAAGACGATCGACGATCTGATCGCCGAGGGCAAGGCGAAGCCGGGAGCGATCAAGTACGGCACCGCCGGCGTCGGCACCACCCAGCATCTCACCAGCGAGGCGCTGCAGTTCGCCACCAAGGCCAAGTTCGTCCATGTGCCGCAGCAGGGCTCCGCGGCTTCGGTGCCGGCGCTGCTCGGCGGCCACGTCGACTTCATCATGGAGACGTCGGTCTGGGCGCCGTTCATCGAGAGCAAGGAAGTGCGGCTGCTTGCGGTCACCACGCCGCAGCGTTCGAAATCGTATCCGGACGTGCCGAGCCTGTCGGAGAAGGGGCTCAAATCGCTGCGGTCGGTGCAGGCGATCATCGGACCGGCCGGGATGCCGGAAGACGTGCGCATGAAGCTCGAAACCGCCTTCCGCAAGGCGATGACCGACAAGACGTTCCAGGACACGATGGAGCGGCTCGGCATGGTGCCGCTCGACCTGCCGGGCGCCGAGGTCAAGAAGCTGGTCGAGGGCGAATACGCCTCGGCGCGCGAAATCCTGCAGGACATCGGCAAGGCGAAATGAGCCGCCCCACCGCCATGGCACGGCTGACGACGCCGACCTACGTCGCGGTCCTGATGCTGCTGGCGCTGGCGCTGACCTTCGGGCTCGGCGCCTTCCGCCTCGGCTTCTGGGTCGACGACGCGCCGGGGCCGGGGGTGCTGCCGCTGGCGGTGTCGATCGCGCTGCTGGGGCTGCTGGTGCTCGTGGTGCGTGAGCCGCTGCCGGCCGACGAAAGCGGCTTCGCGCTCGCGCCGGGCGCGGCGATCCTGACGACGATCGTCTACGCGATCGTCGTGCCCTACACCGGCTTCGTGATCGCGACGCTCGTCCTGCTGACGATCTGGATTCGCGGATTCTATCGCCAGAGCATGCTGCGCGCGGTCGTTGCCAGCGGCTGTCTCACGGGCTGCGGGCTGGTGATCTTCCCGTTGTTGCTCAAGGTGCCCATGCAATTGGGGCCCGCCTGGTGATGTTCGAAGCCCTGGAAAAACTCGGCTACGGAATCTCGCTGTCGCTCGAGCCGTCGAACCTGCTGTACGCGGCGATCGGCTCGGTGCTCGGCACGCTGGTCGGGGTGCTGCCCGGGCTCGGCCCGGTGACGACGATCGCGGTGCTGCTGCCGCTCACCTATCACGCCGGCTCGCCGCTCGGCGCCATCATCATGCTGGCCTCGATCTATTACGGCGCGATGTATGGCGGCTCGACCACCTCGATCCTGCTCAAGGTCCCGGGCGAGGCCGCCTCGGTGATCACCTGCATCGACGGCTATCAGATGGCCAAGAAGGGCCGCGCCGGCCCGGCACTGGCGATCGCCGCGATCGGGTCGTTCATCGCCGGCACCGTCGCGGTGTGCGCGCTGGCGCTGGTCGGCCCGCTGTTCGCCAAATTCGCCGTCACCTTCGGGCCGCCCGAGTACTTCGCGCTGGCCCTGTTCGGGCTGTCGTTGAGCGCCACGCTGTCCGGCGGCTCGCCGGTCCGCGGCATCACCATGGTGCTGGTCGGGCTGCTGCTCGGTCTGGTCGGCATCGACACCATCACCGGCGTCGAGCGCTACACTTTCAACATCATGGCCATCACCGACGGCATCGATCTGGTGCCGATGCTGATGGGCCTGTTCGGCGTCGCCGAGATCCTGCACAATCTCGAGGAGAAATCGCGCGGCTCGCTGCTGTCGACCAAGATCGGCCGGCTGTTTCCGAGCCGCCAGGATTGGCGCGACTCCAGTGGCCCGATCGCACGCGGCTCGGTGATCGGGTTCTTCGTCGGGCTGATTCCCGGCGGCGGCGCCATTCTCGCCTCGCTGATGAGCTACACGCTGGAGAAGAAGCTGTCGAAGACGCCGGAGCAGTTCGGCCACGGCGCCATCGCCGGCGTCGCCGGGCCGGAATCGGCCAATAATTCGGCGGCCACGGCGTCGTTCATTCCGCTGCTGACGCTCGGCCTGCCGGGCAACGCGGTGACCGCGGTGCTGTTCGCCGGTCTGCTGATCCAGAACGTGCAACCCGGCCCATTGATGCTGGTGAAAAATCCCGACGTGTTCTGGGGTGTCATTGCGTCGATGTATGTCGGCAACATCATGCTCCTGGTGCTGAACCTGCCGCTGGTCGGGCTGTGGGTGCAGTTGCTCCGCGTGCCGTCCTGGCTGCTCAGCGCCACGATCCTGCTGATCGCGATCTTCGGCACCTACAGCCTGCGCAGCAATTTCGCCGACGTGACCACGCTGATGCTGTTCGGCGGCATCGGCTATCTGCTGCGCAAGGCCAGCCTCGACGCCGGTCCGCTGATCATGGCGTTCATCCTCGCCAACATTCTCGACACCGCGCTGCGGCAATCGATGCTGATGGGCGACGGCAGCCTGCTGATCGTTCTGCAGCGGCCGATGTCGCTGACGATCCTGCTGATCGCCGCGGTCATCCTGACGGCCCAGCTGTGGTCGCATTTCGGCCGCACGCGCCACCGCGCCGTGCCGTCGGAGGGCTGAGATGACCGCCGCGGCACGTCCCGATCGCGTCGACTTCCTCGACAAGGTGACCGGCCGCGCCGCGTTCATCTCCGATCTGGTCGTGCCCGGCATGGTTCACGGCAAGGTGCTGCGCAGTACGATGCCGCACGCGCGGATCACCGGCATCGACATCGCCGCCGCGCTTTCGATGCCGGGCGTGATCGGCGTCGTCACGGGCGCCGATTTCGACGGCATCGACGCGATCTGGGGCGTGTCGCTGAAGGACCGGCCGCTGATTGCGATCGATCGCGTGCGCTATGTCGGCGAGCCGGTGGCGGTGGTGGTGGCCGAGACCGAGGCCGCGGCCGAAGAGGCGCTCGATGCGGTGATGGTCGATTACGACCCGATGCCTTACGTCACCGAGGCCGCCGATGCATTGGCGCCGGATGCGCCGCTGGTGCACGACGCCGTCCAGCCGCTGAAGGACTTCTACTTCAAGGGCGAAGCCAAGCCGGTCGCCGGCACCAACATCTTCCAGAGCTACGCCTACGAGACCGGCGACGTCGCAGCGGCATTCGCGTCGGCGGATCGCGTGTTCGAAGACAGCTTCGACTTTCCGATGGTCTATCACTACGCGATGGAGCCGCATTGCGGCATCGCGTCGTTCGGCGACGACGGGCTGACGGTGTGGAGCTGCGGCCAGGCGCCGACCGCGGTGCAGAAGGTGCTGTCGCGCATCTTCGATCTGCCGATCGCCAAGGTGCGGATTATCACGCCGCTGATCGGCGGCGGCTTCGGCGGCAAGGCCTCGGTGAAGATTGATCCGCTGGTCGCGGCGGTGGCGTGGAAGATCGGCCGCCCGGTGCGGATCTGCTTCTCCGCATCGGAATCGATGTTGACCGCGCGGCGGCTGAGCGCGACGATCAACCTGAAGACGGCGGTCAGCGCCGACGGCATGCTGCAGGCAAAATCCGTCGAGGTGCTGATGAACGGCGGCGCCTATGCGGACACCGGGCCGGCCGTGGCGATCAAGGCGGCGATCCGCGCCATCGGCCCGTACAGGATTCCGAATCTGCGGCTGCAGAGTACGGCCGTCTACACAAACACCGTGCCCGGCGCGGCGTTTCGGTCGATCGGCGGACCGCAGGGCGTATGGGCCACCGAATCCCAGATGGACATCATCGCCGACGCGCTCGGCATCGATCCGGTCGAGCTGCGCTACCGCAACATGCTGAAACGCGGCGAGCATGTCCGCCCCGATCTGACGCCGATCGACGTCGATATGGCGGAAGCGATGGGGCTGGCGTCGCAGGCGATGAGCCGGCTCGACGCGCAGGAGCCGCACGGCAGGATCGTCCACGGCACCGCGCTCGGCGTCGCCGATCCGGCGAACTCGCCGGTCGCGGGCGTGCTGCTGCGGCTCAAGATCGACGGGTCGATCGCGGTGATCTCCTCCAGCATCGAGGTCGGGCAGGGCATTCGCGAGGTGCTGTGCCGCGTCGCCGCCGAACAGCTCAATCAACCAGTCTCCATGGTCAGCGCGCTGACGCCCGACACCGCGATTGCGCCGTTCGACTGGGGCACCGGCGCGAGCCGCTCGTCGCTGATGATGGCGCTGGCGATCGAGGACGCCGCTACCGATATCAAGGCGCAGATCGGCGACATCGCCGCATCGACGCTCGGACTCGATCCGGCCGGTATCGCGCTGGTCGCGGGCGGCTTTACGTCGGCAGGCCGGCGCTACAGCTTCGCCGATCTGCTGCATCCTTATTTCGGCATCGACAGCGGCGAACTGATCGGCATCGGCCGGATCTCGCCGCGGTCACGCGGCGGCGCGCTGGCCAAGGCGCCGCTGTTCTGGGAAACGGCCGCCGGCCGCTGCGGCATCACGCTCGACGAGGACACCGGCGAGATCGCGGTGAAGCGCTATGTCAGCGTCGCCGACATCGGCCGCGCCATCAACCGCACCGGCGCCGAGGGCCAGGACGAGGGCGCGGCGATCATGGGCCTCGGCCACGCGCTGTTCGAGGAACTGATCTATGCCGACGGCCAGCCGGTCAACGGCACGATGATCGACTATCACGTGCCGACGATCGACGACGTGCCCGAGCAGTTCGAAACCGTGCTGATCGAAAACGGCGGCGGGCCGGGGCCGGGCGGCATGCGCGGCATGGGCGAGGGCGCCATCCTGCCGATCGCGCCGGCGATCGCCAATGCGCTGGCGACCGGCTTCGGCATCCGCGTCAAGCAGCTGCCGCTGACGCCGGAGCGCGTCTGGCGCGCGCTGAAAGACAAGAAGGAAAGTTGACGTGGAATTCCGGATGGAGGCCGATCTACCCTGCACGCCGGACCGGCTGTGGCCGATCATGCTCGACATCCGCGAGATGGCCGGCTGTATTCCCGGCATCGAGACGATCGAGGAGAAGGAGCGGTTGAAGGCCTATTCGGCGCTGATGAAGCAGAAGATCGGGCCGTTCAAGCTCGAGGTGCCGGCCGAGATCGTGGTCGAGGCGTTTGGCGAGTTGGAATTCGTGATCGCGCAGGCCACCGGCAAGGACAAGTTCACCGGCACCACGCTGCGCGTGAATTTCGACCTGCGGCTCGAGGTCATCGCGGCGGAGCTGACGCGGCTGGCGGTGCAGGCCGAACTGCAGATCGCCGGCCGGCTGGCGTCGCTCGGCCATTCGATGATCAAGAAGAAGGCGCAGGAGAACTTCGCCGAATTCGAGGCCAATTTCCGCAAGCGGCTGGGCGAGATCTGACCATGCGGCTCGCCCCGTTCCAGTTGCATCGTCCGACCGAGCTTGAGGCCGCGCTGGCATTGCGCGAACAATTCGGCGACGACAGCGCGTATTATGCGGGCGGAACGGAACTGCTGCTGGCGCTGAAGGCGCGCGTCCTGCGGTACGAGCATCTGATCGATCTGAAGCGCATCGCCGGATTCGACCGGCTCGCGCGCGACGGCAACGAGCTGGTGATTGGGCCGCTGGTGACGCATCTGCGGCTCGCCACCGACCCGCTGATCCGCGAATCCCTGCCGGCCTACGCCAGGCTCAGCGACAACGTCGGTAACATCCGCGTGCGGGCATCGGGCACGCTCGCCGGCAATCTGTGTTTCTCGGAGCCGCACGCCGATCCCCCGGCGCTGCTCTGCCTGCTGGGCGCATCGGTGACGTTGCACGGGCCGAACGGCGAGCGCAGCGTGCCGATGGCCGAGTTCATCCTCGGTCCGTTCACCACCGCGCGCGCCGACGACGAGATTCTCACCGCGATCCGCGTCCCGCTGCCGACCGCCGGCGAGCAATTCTGCTATCGCAGCTTCGGTCACCTCGAATACCCTGCAGTCGGCGTCGCGGCGGCGTATCAGTCACAGGCCGGCGCGCCGCGCTACCGCGTCTGGATCGGCTGCATCGGCGACAACCCGATTCATGCGGAGCCGGTCGAAGCGGCACTCGCGGGCGTACCGCCGCAGGCGCTGTCCGACGTCCTGCCGCAGGCGGCCCAAGCCATGGCGGCCGAACTGCCGGCATCCGACGACATCTACGGCAGCGCCGACTACAAGCGGCATCTCGCCGCCGTGTTCATCGGACGCGCAGTGCTGGACAGCGCCGGCGTGGCAGGAGGGCGCTGACATGGCCGATCTCGCTTCGCTCGACATTTCCTTCACGCTCAACGGCGCGCCGCAGACGCGTTCGGTGGCGCCGTTCGAACTGCTGATCGACTTCCTGCGCGACGATCTTGGACTGAAAGGCACCAAGCGCTCCTGCGACGTGCAAGTGTGCGGCGCCTGCACGGTGCTGGTCGACGGCCTGCCTATGAGTAGCTGCACTTCGCTCGCCGCCGATATCGACGGCAAGACGGTGGTGACGGTCGAAGGCCTGGCGCAGAACGGCGAACTCAGTAGGGTGCAGCAGGCATTCGTCGACCACGCGGCGATGCAATGCGGCTTCTGCACGCCCGGCATGGTGCTGGCCACGACGGCGCTGCTCGCGCAGCATCCGCAGCCGACCGAGCAGGAGATCCGGCACTATCTGCGCGGCAACATCTGTCGCTGCACCGGCTACATCAAGATCCTCGAAGCGGTGAAGAGCCTTGTCTGAGCTTTCGATCTCCAGCGACGGTCGCGACGATCCGGCCGCGTTTCGCGCCAAGGTCGCGGCCGGCGAAGCCGGTGGCGCCGACACCATCTGGATCGCCAATCATCTGTTCCTGCGCGATCCCGCCGTACTCGGCGCGCTGACGCTCAGCCAGACGCAGCGGCTCAAGGTTGCGCTGATGGCGATCAGTCCTCTGACCCAGCATCCGGTGCAGATCGCCATGGCGGTTGCGACACTGGCCGAGCAATTCCCCGGCCGCGTCAAACTGTGCCTCGGCGTCGGCGCTCCCGCCGATCTCGCCGCGGCAGGTATCGATGGCGCCAAGCCGCTGCGCGCAATGCGCGAGGCGCTGCAGCTCGTCCGCGCGCTGCTGTCCGGCGAGACGGTGACGTTCCAGGGCGAGACGTTTCGTGTTGATCACCGGCGACTGGCGCCGCTCGGCGCCGGCATTCCGATCGTGCTCGCCGCATCGGGGCCGCAGATGCTCGAACTCGCCGGCGCCGAAGCCGACGGCGTTCTGATCAGCGCCGGCGCGTCCGTGCCGTTTGTGCAGCAGACCTTGAAGAGCGTGGCGCGTGGCGCCAAGGGCCGCAACATCAAGACCTCGGGCCTCGTCTATGCCTCGGTCGACGACGACGCCACGCGCGCCAACGACCGGGTGCGCCGCATCCTGGCCATCCTGCTGCGCGGCGCCCATCACAGGGCGAATCTCGATCTCGCCGGCAGCGTGCTCGACCAGGCGGCGCTGAACGCCGCGGTGATAGCAGAGGATTGGGCGACCGCCGAGGCGATGATCGGCGACGACATCGTCGCGCGCCACGCCGCCAGCGGCACGCCGGAACTGCTGCACCGGCGGCTGGCCGATTATCACGCCTCCGGCCTCGACGAGATCGTCATCGCTGGCGTACGCGGCTGCGCCCAGATCGAAGCCATATTGAAAACGCCGAGGAGAAACGCATGAAGTTCAGTGTCTGTCTGTCGACCGGATTCGAAGGCGTGATGTATCCGATCCCGTTCGCGGGGCCGGAGGATTTCATCGCCCAGGCGCAGCTCTGCGAGCGCCTCGGCTATGATTCGGTGTGGGGCAACGATCACATCACCACCCAGAACTACGTGCGCGACCTGTTTCCCGGAAAGCCGCCGAATTTCTATGAGCCGCTGATCGTGCTGGCGGCAATCGCCGGCGCCACCAAGACCATCAAGCTAGGCACCGCGCTGACCGTGCTGCCGATGCGCGACCCGGTGTATCTCGCCAAGCAGGCGATCTCGCTCGACCAGATGTCCAACGGCCGCTTCATCATGGCGGTCGGGCTCGGCGCCTATCGCGAGGAGTTTCTCGCCTGGGGCGGCTCGCGCGCCGCCAAGGCACGCCGCGGCGACATGATGGACGAGGGGCTGCTCGCGCTCGACATGTTGTTCAACCAGCCGAGCGCCAGCCACGAGGGTGCCTACTACTCGTTCAAGGACGTCGAGATGTTCCCGAAGAGCCGGGCGCAGCCGTTCCCGCTGTATATCGGCGGGCACAATCTCGAAGCGATCGAGCGGGCCGCTCGCTACGGCCAGGGCTGGCTGCCGGGCTGGCGGCCGCTGACCGAGATGGAGCAGCGCATCAAGGACCTCAAGGCACGCGCCGCCGAGCTCGGCCGCGATCCGGCTTCGATCGAGATCGCCCCGCAATTCTCCTGCACCATCGCCAAGACGATGGAAGAGGCGGAAAGGCGCTACATGGAAAGCGGTCTGGTCGCTCATCGCGTATCGCTGGCCTATACCGGCCGCGATCTCGGCCATCAGGTGATCGCCAACCTCGTCGGCTCGCCGGACGTTATCCTGGAGAAGATCGAGAAACTGCGGTCGATCGGCGTGCAGCATTGCAGTGCGCTGATGTTTCCAGCCGACACGGTTGAGGAGATGAACGAGCAGATCGAATGGTTCGGCACCGAAGTGATGGCCAAGGTGCCGGCATGAGCACGCTCGCGGCGACGGCGGGAGAACAGCAGTTCGACTCGATCGACCTCGCCGCGCTCAGCCGCGCCGACCGTTACAAGATCCTCACCGGCGCGGTGATCCCGCGGCCGATCGCCTTCGTAACTTCGCTCGGCCCGAACAATATCGTCAACGGCGCGCCGTTCAGCCAGTTCGTGATCCTGGCCGTCGATCCGGGGCTGCTCGGCTTCTCGGTCGGCCCGCGCACCGGCAGCGAGGACGTCAAGGACACCGTCGCCAACGTCAAGGACAACGGGGAATTTGTCATCAACATGGTCCCCGAGGGCTGGGAGGTGGTCGTCCAGCAGGCGAGCGAAGATCATCCGCGCCACGTCAGCGAAGTCGATCTGCTCGGATTCAGGACACTGCCGTCACGCAGAATCAAGACGCCGCGGCTCGCGGGCAGCAAGATCCAGTTCGAGTGCAAGCTCGAGCAGGTGCTGCAATTCGGTGACGCGCCCAACAATTTCGTCGTCGGCCGCGTCGTCGAGATGCACATCGCCGAAGGTCTGACCAACAACTGCAAGATCGATCCACAGGCGTACGCGCCGCTCGCCCGGATCGGCGGTCGTAGCTACGTGCGGCTCGGCGACATCGTCGCCGTCTGACGGCACGACAATACAACAAGAGGACGCCATGACTGCAAACACCCCTACGATCTGCGTTGTCGGCGGCACCGGCGCCGAAGGCGGCGGACTGGCGCTGCGCTGGGCCAAGCACGGCCACCGCGTCATCATCGCGTCGCGCGACGCCGCCAAGGCCAAGGCTGCGGCTGAAGATCTCAAGACCCGTCTCGGCGGGGGCCACATCGAGGGCCTCGACAGCGCCGCCGGCGTGGCTGCGGCCGACATCGTGGTGCTGACGGTGCCGTATCAGGCGCAGATCGCGACCGTGCAGGGGCTGAAGGACGCGCTGCAGGGTAAGATCCTGATCGACGTCACCGTGCCGCTGGTGCCGCCGAAGGTCACCCGGGTGCAGCTGCCGGAGACCGATTCCTGCGTCGTCGCGGTGCAGACGCTGCTCGGCGGCGGCGTGCGGGTGGTGTCGGCGTTCCAGAACGTGTCGGCACATAAGCTCAAGGATCCCGACCATATGATCGATTGCGACGTGCTGGTCGCCGGCGACGACAAGGAAGCACGCGCCGTCGTGATCCAGCTTGCCGTTGACGCCGGCTTGCGCGGCATCGACATTGGTCCGCTGATCAATTCGGTGGTCTCGGAGAGCCTCACTTCGGCGCTGATTTGGATCAACAAGTTCTATAAGATTCCCGACGCGGGAGTACGAATCACCGGTCTCCCCTGAGGAGACCCGATCCTTGTTCAAGCGTTCCGTGCAGCTTTATGCCGTCGAGGGGATACCGCTGGTCAAAGCCGGCGACGACCTCGCCGGTCTGATCCTGGCTGCGCTGGCATCTGCCGGGAACCATCTGAAGGATCACGACGTCGTCGTCATCGCCCAGAAGGTCGTGTCCAAGGCCGAGGGCCGCAGCGTCGAACTCGCCGGTGTGACACCTTCGCCGCGGGCCATTGAGATCGCCGCGCAGGCGCACAAGGATCCGCGAATCGTCGAGCTGATCCTTGGAGAATCCAATGAGCTACTGCGTGTGCGCCCCGGTGTGATTATCGTTGAGCACCGGCTCGGCCTGGTGCTCGCAAATGCAGGCATCGATCGTTCCAATGTCGAAGGCGAGACCGCCTTGCTGCTCCCGCTCGACCCTGACGGCTCGGCCAAGCGGATCCGTGCACGCATCGCCGAGAAGGCCGTGGCAAAAGTCGGCGTGATGATCATCGACAGCATCGGGCGCGCCTGGCGCACCGGAACGATTGGCACCACGATTGGCGCCAGCGGCATCTCTGCACTCAGCGACCTCCGCGGCCAGCCGGATCTGTTCGGCCGCAAGCTCGAGACCACCGAGGTCGGTGCTGCTGACGAAGTCGCGGCGGCAGCCTCGCTGGTGATGGGGCAGGCGGCGGAGGCGACGCCGGTTGTTGTGGTGCGCGGCATCGACCTGTCCGGCAGCGGCAGCGCGCGCGATTTGCTGCGGCCGAAAAGCATGGATCTGTTTCGATGAGTACCCCCAAACCGGAAGATCACATCGTCGCGCTGGCCGGCGGCGTCGGCGGCGCCAAGCTTGCGGACGGGCTGGCGCATCTGCTCGGCGACAAGTTGACCGTCGTCGTGAACACCGGCGACGACTTCGAGCACCTTGGCTTCCACATCAGCCCCGACCTCGACACAGTGACCTACACGCTGGGCGGCGTCGCCAACAAACAGCAGGGCTGGGGCCTCGAAGGCGAGACGTGGGCCTTCATGGAGCAGCTCGCGCGCTTTGGCGGGCCGGCGTGGTTCAGGCTCGGCGACCGTGACCTCGCGACCCATGCGTATCGCACCGAGCGGTTGCGCGGCGGCGCCACGCTCACCCAGGTGACGGCCGAACTCTGCGCCGCCCTCGGCATCACGTCGCGGCTGCTGCCGATGTCCGACGACCCCGTGCGCACCATGATCCACAGCGGCGAGCGGACCATCGCGTTTCAGGAGTACTTCGTGCGGCTGGCTTGCGATGTGCCGGTCGATGCCATCACCTATTCGGGAGCCGAGCGCGCGCGCCTCAATCCCCAGCTCGGAGCGCTGCCGCAGCTGCAGGCCGTCATTGTATGTCCGTCGAATCCGTATCTCAGCATCGATCCGATCCTGGCGGTACCGGGTGTCCGGCAGTGGCTCACAAGCCTTAGTATCCCGATCATCGTGGTTTCGCCGATCGTCGGCGGCGCCGCCATCAAGGGGCCGGCCGCCAAGATCATGCAGGAGCTCAAGGCGCCGGTGTCGGCATTCGGCGTCGCCGCGCATTATCGCGGACTTGCCGACGGCATCGTCATCGACGATTGCGACCGGGCGCTCGCTGGGGAAATTGCGTCGCTTGGCATGGCGGTGCACGTCGTGCCGACGGTGATGCGCTCGCGAGACGACCGGGTTATGCTCGCCCAAAGCTGCCTTGATCTCTCGCGAACGCTCCGCAATGCCTGACAGTGGTTCTGGCTTCGACAAAAGAAGCTTTTGACTGCGGTGGACGACCGGCTATCCGTAGAGGCGTGCGACCTGAATAATCACGCGAGCTGGGCAGCTCGTTAGTATGGATATCTGGATGACGAGCGAGAGCAAAACAGCGACCGGCAGCCAGACGGTGGCGCGAGCCTTGGCGCTGCTCGAGTTGCTTGGCCGTGATGGCGAACTTGGGGTTCGCGAACTGGGCCGCCAGCTTGGCGTGGCTCCGAGCATCGCGCAACGACTCATCAACACGCTGTCCGAGGCCGGCTTCGTCGAGAAGTCGCTCGGCAGTTCGAAATGGAAGATTGGCTACAAGGCATTCCAGATCGGCTCCGCGTTCCTGACCGCGACTGATCTGAACGCCGCCACCGCGCCCGAGCTGCACCTGCTGGCCGAAAAACATCAGGTCAACAGCTTCCTCGGAGTACTCCGTGGCAAAGACGTCGTGTATCTGGCGGCGGTGCAGAGTGGGGGGCCGATTTCAATCACCAATGCGCCGGGATCGCGGACCTATCTGCACTCGACCGCTCTCGGAAAGGCTT
The DNA here is from genome assembly GCF_052445935.1 of Rhodopseudomonas sp. NSM. Taxonomy (NCBI): domain Bacteria; kingdom Pseudomonadati; phylum Pseudomonadota; class Alphaproteobacteria; order Hyphomicrobiales; family Nitrobacteraceae; genus Rhodopseudomonas; species Rhodopseudomonas sp. NSM. Next base: position 121,578 of record NZ_JBQTCH010000005.1, read on the forward strand.
TGCTGCTCGACCACGCGGATGATGACGTGCACGAGTTGCTCGGCACCTCGCCTCTCAAGCAATTGACCAAGAAGACCAAACGATCGACTTCAGCGCTGCTCAAGGACCTCAAGGAAGGCCGGCGTCTCGGCTACGTCATCTGCGATGAGGAAAATCTCGACAACGTCTTTGCCGTCGGTGCACCCGTTCGAGACGCGAGCGGCGAAATCATTGCTGCCTTAAGCGGCGCGGTGCCTCGCCAACGGCTTTCCGCACGGGCGATTGATGAGCTTTGCGGGATGGTCAAGAATTCCGCGAACAGAGCTTCAAGAAGGCTTGGCTCGCTGCGATGAAGCGCGGCTAGTCCGCTTAGGGTCAGAAGCGGACAATATGAAGAGTCTTAGCTTAGTGTTCCGAACGTCAAGCGCATCTCTGATAAACATGTTCCGTCCGTCAATGTCTCGGGGCGATGCGATCGGGGGACTGAAGGACAGACTCGAGAACCCGACGTAGGCGGCGCACTGATCCGCCGCACCAGATGGCCTCGATTGCAGCGCGCTCGTGCACGTCAAAAGGAGTGATCCAGCGTCGGTCTATGCCGCGATTCGAAGCGATATCTTCGATCAAACCGGGCAAGAGGCATCGAGATCGTTTAGGGTAGGCTTTGGGAATGCAATGATCCGGAAGCGGTCGAGTAGTACGGCCGGCAACGGCTCCAGGGTATTGGCCGTTGCGACGTAACTAATGTAGCTGAATTCGACATTCGTTTGCAGCACTGGATCGGGATATCGGGCGCTCGTTTCGGGATCGAGCAGACCGAGCAGGCAGTCCCAGAGCCTGCCGTTGTCGCGGAGACCCTGCAAAAGGGATTGGCTTCGGGAAGCGCCCAGACCGCCACCAGTGGCCACCCATTGTGAGTTTGAGCGAAGCGGGCGGGTACTTTTCAAGAAAGGGAGCCCTGAATTGTCGGTCGAATCCGCCAGGGTTTACTACAAGAACTTCCGCAGAAGATCCTTCAGCGACGTGGGCGCGGCCGGGGCCGTCTGCAACAGAAAAATCGTTGCAGCATTGTTGCAGGTCGAATTTCGCGTTATGGGTTGTAAAACGTGCGCTTGCCCGTCAACAGATTTTGCAAAATACAATCAACGGTCTATGGCGGAAGGGGTGGGATTCGAACCCACGGTACCCTTGCGGGCACGCCGGTTTTCAAGACCGGTGCCTTAAACCGCTCGGCCACCCTTCCAGGCTGGAGCGACAGCGGCTTAGCAAAGCGTATCCGTCTGGGGAAGTGTTAAGCGGTCTGCCGCGCGAGGGGCTGCTTCGCCGGTGTCCGCAAGGCCACAGTCGATACGCCTGCGCCCCTGAGATCGGCTGGAACTCGTTGCGCGGGGGCATCGTGGCCGACGCCGCATTCATAAATGCGGCATTATTGCATCAGTTTTGATGTAATTTTATCATAAGAGCGGTGATTGGGCGGACGTGTTCGGTATTGAGCGGTGGGATCTGGGCCGCACAACTAGCTTGTGCGGCGCCTGGGCCGAAAGCCGGGCGAAACAGGTCCTGGACGGAGTCCTCACCGCATGTCCGACGCTTCTGCGAGCGCCTTTGACCCTGATTATCCGCTGAACCGGAACCCGGTCATCCACACGACGGACACCGAGAAAATGCGCCATGCGCTCATCAATTTCTATGGCGCGCAGGCCTTCTCCGCGGAGGCCGAGGGGTTCGAAGGGTTCGGCAGCTTCGTCAAGCTCGACGTGACGGCCTTCGGCTTCTGCCGCTACGCCTCGCAATCGGTCGTCGAATTTTCCGAAACCGACTTCGCCCGGCTGCAGATCGCGTTGCGCGGCAACGGCCGGACCACGTCGGGCGGCTCCAGCGTCGAGGTCGATCGCGAGCGCTGGTGCGTGTCGTCGCCGGGCACGCCGTCGCGGCTCGAGTACGGCGCCGGCTACGAGCAACTGGTGATCCGGTTCTCCAATGAGAAACTGATGGCCACGCTCGAGGCGATGCTGGGCGTCAAGCCGCGCGGCCGGCTGGTGTTCGCGCCGACCGTGCGGATCGACGATTGCGGCGCGCTGGCGCTACGCGACTTCGGCCTGTTTCTCGCCCGGCATGTCGATCCGGCGAAGCCACCTTTGCCGCCGCTGATGCTGCGCGAATTCGAGCACACGCTGATGGTGTCGTTGCTGAGCGTGGCGCGGCACAATTTCAGTGACCAGCTCGATCGCAATGCGCCGGACACCGCGCCGGACTACGTCCGCGTCGCCGAGGAATTCATCGCGGCGGCATGGAACAGGGCGATCACCATCAACGATCTCGCGGCCGTGACCAATGTCGGTGTCCGCAGCCTGTTCAAGTCGTTTCAGAAGCACCGCGGCTATTCGCCGATGGCGTTCGCCAAGACGATACGGCTCAACAAGGCCCGCGAAATGCTGCTGCAGGGCGACCCGTCGCGCTCGGTCACTTCGGTGGCGTTTGCCTGCGGCTTCAGCAATCTCGGCCATTTCGCCCACGATTATCGCCAGAAGCACGGCGAATTGCCGTCGGAGACGCTGGCGCGCGCGCGCTGAGCGGGCGAAGCAGCGGCCGCGGCGCACGACGGTTAGCCGAGATGCGCATAGGCAGCAGCGGCCGGCTCCGCTAGACGAAAGGCGTGATTTCGTTGAAGCGCTCGCGGGCGCAAGCGGCAGAGCCGGCAGCATTGACCTCAGCAGGGGGCATCGGACATTCCACCAATCTCGTCGGCGTGCCGATGGGATATCTCACCGATGTCGCCTTCAACGACCAGCCGGTGCCGCTGCATATCGCCGGCGTGCGCGAGATGAATCCGAGCCTGTTCGAGATGCTCGGCCAGGCGGCGGATCTCGCCGACGCCGGCGTGGCGTTTTCCTGCTACATGGCCGCGCTGTTCGGCATCGATGCGGAGCAGCGGGTGCGCAGGGCGGACGGCCGCAACCGCTTCCGCTCGTCGTTCCTCGACCTGATCAAGGGCTGGGGCTTCGACAGCAACGGGCCGGAAGGCGCGGTGCTGAAGGGCTGGGTCGAAAGCCGGTTCGGTATTTTTCCGACGTTTCACAAGGACCCGATCCGGCGGATCGCGAGCCCGCCATGGACCCACTATGTCGAGCAGAAGATGTCGAGCCGCTTCCACAACAACGCGATCTACGTGCAACTCGATCTGCTGTTCGAATTCTGCCAATGGGCGCTGGCGCATTTTTCCGCCGCCGGTAGCACCCATGTCACGCTGTATCGCGGCGTCAACGGGTTCGACGAACACCAGATCGTGCAGCGCATCGACAAGCGCCACGTCGTGATGCGGCTGAACAATCTGACGTCGTTCTCGTCGGACCGCAGCGTCGCCGACTGTTTCGGCGACACCATCCTGACCGTTCGGGTGCCGGTGCCCAAGATCTTGTTCTTCAACCGGCTGCTCGCCGCGCATCCGCTGAAAGGCGAGGGCGAGTATCTGGTGATCGGCGGCGCCTATCGCGTCACCGCGAGCTATTTCTGAGGATCGCAATGACCGGGCCCAGCATCGAGGATCGGGCGCTTGCGGCCTATCTCGGCTTCGCCATCGGCGACGCGCTCGGCGCCACCGTCGAGTTCATGACGCCGTCGGAAATCATCGAGCGCCACGGCGTGCACAAGGACGTCATCGGCGGCGGCTGGCTGCGGCTGAAGCCCGGGCAGGTGACCGACGACACCGACATGGCGCTGGCGCTCGGCCGCTCGCTGATCCGATGCGGCGGCTTCGACGTGCGTGACGTCTGCGAGGAGTTTGCCGCCTGGCTCAAAACCGGACCGGTCGATGTCGGCAGCACCTGCCGCCGTGGTATCCGCCGCTACATCACCAGCGGCACCGTCGAAGGGCCGTATTTCGAAGGCGACGCCGGCAACGGCGCGGCGATGCGGATCCTGCCGCTCGCGCTGGCGACATTCGGCCGGCCGGCGGAGGAGGCGGCAGCATGGACCGTGGCGCAGGGCCACATCACCCATCACCATCCGTTGTCCGACGGCGCGGCGCTGGCGCTGGTGCGGATGCTGCAGGCGCTGCTCGCGGGCGAAGGCCGCGCGGGCGCCCGCGCGGTCGCGGACGAACTTGTCGAAACTCACCGCAGCTTCAGGTTCGAGCCGTTCCGTTGCCAATCCTCTGCCTATGTGGTCGATACGATGCAGACCGTGCTGCATTACTACTTCAACACGACGACGTTCGATGACTGCGTGATCGCAACCGTCAACCATGGCGGTGACGCCGACACCACCGGCGCACTCGCGGCGATGCTCGCGGGCGCGACCTATGGGCCGGCGGCGATTCCGAGGCGCTGGCTCGACCGGCTCGATCGCCATGTCACGGCAGCGATCCGCGACCAGGTGCCGCGGCTGCTCGCCATCGCCCGCCGTGAATGTGACGCCTGAAACCGGAAAGGCCCCGCATCGCGCGAGGCCTTCCTGATCGTCTCGATTGATCGACGCGACGGCGACCGTTTAGTGACGATGCTCAGCGTCGATCGATTTCGAGCAGTTCGACGAACTGCGCGAGGAAATTGTGGAGGCCACGATACAGCACTCCGTGATTGTCGAGCTGATCCGACAGGTGTTCGAACGTTGCCATGACTGCCTTCCCACTTGTTTTGACTCGATTGCAAGGGTTGTTGTTAGCCCTCGCAGCCGAGTTTCGGCGGCCGGCGTTAAAAAGGAGTTGGAACCGCGCGATGGTCGCCGGCGTGGCGTGTCACAGCGTTACGATGTGCTGAACGCAACGCGATCAGTCGATCGGATTTCACACGGAAATACCGAATCCGTTCGCGCTGTCGGAACAATGCCGCGTCTCGCGCCTTCGCCTCGTTGCGTCGGCAGCTGTTTGAGAATGGAGCGGATTGCCGCACTGTCTGCACTTAATTGTCACTGGCAATGCGGAGTCTGCGCCCCATATTGTTCATCATCGCCGCGAGGCATCGGGATCCAACGGTGATGTGAGTGCGCATTGCGCTCCCGCCATTTCCGAAGGACAGGGAGAAAGTCTGATGTATCCAAGACCGCCCCTCAATCCGAAGTCGCTCGGTCAACGCCTGACCGAGCCGGCCGAGCAGTCGCGACATCAGGCCGGCGATCCGGCGGCGAATGCCGAACGCGAGCGCCTGCTCGATCAGGCACGCGAACTTGATACCGCTGCCAACATCCGGGGATGGTTGTCGTCACCGGAACTGAAGGCACCGAGCTGATCGGCCGGCACGCAGCACGCAGCACGAAGTCGGCGAGCTGGAGCAGGTCTGCTTTTGATGGAGTCAGGGCTCCCAATCCGGCTGCCGCCGTCATTCTTCGAGGTCCGCTGGGGCCGCGCTGTGCGCGGCGCATCCTTCGAGGTGCGCTACGCGCGCACCCCGGATCACGTTCGGGGCAGGCTCTCAGGATGACGTCTTTGCACCCGAGAAAGGCGCATTGCTTCAATCCGTCGATGAAGCGCTTTAGTCCCCGATCCGGGTGAGAAGGCCGCGTAGCGACAGGCTCGGCGTTTCGCGGGCGACGCCTTCGATCGAAACGTAGCCGTCCTTGGCGACGCCGTCGAACACGACCTCGACCGGATCGATGCCGAAAACCGAAACATGGTCGGGGCGGTGGATATTGGCGTGCCGGACCCCGCGGACGCTACCCGATACCGTGACGCCTTCCTGAGTGTACGACCCGATATACGCGAATGTGGAATCTCCGCCGCGGATCTGACCGTCCTGTAGCAACACGACTCCACGCGCCTTCTTCCGCGCCGTTTCAAATTCGGCCCTGTAAAAGCCCTTGAGACTATTTGTCATGTCAAATCTCGGATTCGGTGAATATGTGGCTGTCTACCACCGTAGGTTTACGGCTTTGCTAATGCATTTGCACTCCATCCTGGAGTTCTGCTTCGCCCCCGCACATCTGCCCGCCGCCATGATCGCTCCACCCGAAGGCGCCGACTCGCGGGTCGGGCGCTCGACGAGCGGAGTGCGTCAGTCGTGGCCGTCGCCGGTCGCCGGGATCGTCACCAGCCGACCATAGCGCACGCCGCGTTCCGAGAAGATGTGATCCGCGAAATGTTGCATCTCGCTCGCCTTGCCGTCGAGGATGGTGACTTCGAGGCATTGGTCGTGGTCGAGATGCACGTGCATGGTCGCGCGCGACAGCTCGTGGTGATTGTGGAAGCTCTGCGTCAGCTTGCGCGGAAGATCGCGCTTGGAATGATCGTAGGTGTAGACCATCGCACCGACGCAGTTCTCGCCGTTGTCCTCCGAGGTGGTCTGCTGAATGCCGATCCGCGCCAAATCGCGGATCGCTTCCGAACGGTTCTGGTAACCGCGCGCGGCGATGATGGCGTCGAGCTTGTTCATCAGATCGTCGTCCAAGGTGACGGTGACGCGGTGCATCGCGGGCCTCGTTTTTGTATGCAGTTTTATTGACATTGTCATACCGACCGTGCCACGCTACCGGCTCGGGCGATCTGCCGGGACCGCCTGCGATAGCAGATCTTGAGCGCGCGCGTCTTGCAACCAGGCAAGATGCGACGGGGGCGAGCGTGCTTGGTACAAACCTCCGGAGGATGGCGCGCGGCGTAGCGGCCGGTTGCGTGATCTTCGGCACCGCCATGGCATCCGCTCCGGCGCAGGGGCAGACTCCACGGACGCGGGTCGAGGCGTTGCCCCCGATTGCGATCGATGCACCATCGCGCGGCGCGCGCAGCCTGGTCCGCCGCCCTCGTCGCGATTCCACGACGCCTCGACGCGCGGCCCCTGTCCCGACCGCAGCCGCAGATGCCGCGCCGTCGGCCGACTCCGGACTGACCCCGCCCGGCGCGCCGCAGAACCAGACCGCGAGCGCGCGCGTGATCAGCGGCGCCGACGTCAACGCGATGCCGGTCTCGCGAGTCGGCGCGGTGCTCGAAGCGGTGCCCGGGCTCGTGGTCACCCAGCACTCCGGCGAGGGCAAGGCCAACCAGTATTTTCTGCGCGGCTTCAATCTCGACCACGGCACCGATCTTGCGATCAGCGTCGACGGCATGCCGGTCAATATGCCGACCCACGGCCACGGCCAGGGCTACGCCGATATCAATTTCATGATCCCGGAGCTGATCAGCACGCTGACGCTGCGCAAGGGCCCGTACTTCGCCGATGTTGGCGATTTCGGCTCCGCCGGCGCGGTGAGTATCGATTACTTGCGCGCAATGCCGAACAACCTCGCCGAAGTGACGCTGGGCAGCTTCGGTTATCGAAGGCTGCTCGGGGCGGGCTCGACCAGAGCGGGCGAGGGGACGCTGCTCGCCGCGTTCGAGGCCAACACCTATAACGGCCCCTGGGACGTGCCCGACAATGTCCGCAAGCTGAACGGCGTGCTGCGCTACAGCCAGGGCACGATGACGGACGGCTTCTCGCTCACCGGCATGGCCTATGCCAACCGCTGGACCTCGACCGATCAGGTGGCGCAGCGCGCGATCGATCAGGGCGTGATCGGCCGCTACGGCTCGCTCGATCCGACCGACGGCGGAAACGCCAGCCGCTTCAGCCTGTCCGGCCGGTTCGCGCGCTCGAGTGCCATCGGCCAGACCGATCTGAACGCCTATGTGATCCGCTCGTCGATGCAGCTCTACAACAACTTCACTTACGATCTCGACGATCCGATCAACGGCGATCAGTTCAACCAGTACGACCGCCGCACTGTATTGGGGCTGAACGGCACCCAGCGCTTCGACTACCGCTTCGCCGGGCTGCCGGTGGAGACCCGCATCGGATTGCAGGGCCGTGCCGACAGTATCAGCCTCGGCCTCGCCAAGACGCTGCAGCGCGACTGGCTGTCGACGGTGCGCGCCGACGATGTCGCCGAGCAATCGCTCGGGCTGTGGACCGACACCACGGTGCGCTGGACCGATTGGCTGCGCACCACAGCGGGCGTGCGCGAGGATTATGTCGGCGGCCGCGTGGTCAGCGATACGCCGGCGAATTCCGGTTCGGCGTCGGCGACGATGACCAGCCCCAAAATCGGCATCGTGCTCGGCCCGTGGCTGGCGACCGAGCTGTTCGGCAATGCCGGAACTGGATTGCACAGCAACGACATCCGCGGCGCCACCATCACGCTCGATCCGGCCGACAAGACCACGCCGGCCGATCGCGTGCCGCTGCTGGTGCGCTCGAAAGGCGCCGAACTCGGCGTCCGCAATCGCGCCGTCCCGGGACTGACCACGTCGCTGGCCGTGTTCGTGCTCGACTTCGACTCCGAGCTGCTGTTCGTCGGCGACGCCGGTACCACCGAGGCGAGCCGGCCGAGCCGCCGCGTCGGCGTCGAATGGACCAGCCAGTACAGGCCGCTGCCATGGCTGGGGTTCGATCTGGACGTCGCCTACACGCGGGCGCGTTTCACCGATGTCGATCCGGCCGGCGATCTGATCCCCGGCGCGCCGGCCTGGGTGGCGAGCACCGGGCTGACCTTCGGACGCCGGACCGGTTGGTTCGGCGCGCTGAAGGGCCGCTATTTCGGACCCCGGCCGCTGATCGAGGATGGCAGCGAACGCTCGCTGGCGTCGCTGATCTTCAATGCCCGCGCCGGCTATCGCTTCGACAACGGGCTGCGTTTTCAGCTCGACGTGCTCAACCTGTTCAACGCGAGAACCAATCAGATCGAGTACTACTATCTCTCACGGCTGCCGGGCGAGCCGCTCGGCGGCGTCGGCGATCGTCACGTCCATCCGGCCGAGCCGTTGGCCGTCCGGCTGACATTGGCCGGGGCGTTCTGAACAGAGTGTTCCGTACGCGGTGTCGCGCGGCGCAAATCGCCGATACGATGCCGCGGCATGGACACGCACGCGGAGACCGGCATGACCCTCGACGACTTTCGGCGCCTGCTGACCGAATTCACGCTCGCAGCCGAGGCCGGCGACGGCGATCGCTTCGCGCGCTGCTTCACCGAGGACGGCGTCTACTACGACTATATCTACGGCGCGCATCGCGGCCGCAAGGAGATCGCCCATATGCTGGTCGAACTGTTCCGGCGCGATGCCGGCGACGACTATCGCTGGGAGATGTTCGATCCGGTGTTCGACGGCACGATGGGCTACGCCTGGTCGCTGTCGAGCTTCACCTCGCTGGTGCCGCAGTTCAAAGGCCGGTCCGTCGTGATCGACGGCATGAGCCGCTTCGTCGTGCGCGACGGCCTGTTCAGCGAGTATCGCGAATCGGTCAATGGCGGCGTCGCGATGCAGCAGCTCGGCGTCGAGCCCGGGCGGATGGCGAAGATCTTCGATCGCTGGGGCGGCTGGCTGAAGCAGCGGCCGGAGACGGTTGCGTATCTGGCGCGCCCACGCGCGACCGACGTAAAGGGGCCTCGTCCCCGCTGAGAATCGCGGGAGCCGGACAAGGGCGCTGATTCTCTTTAATCCGGGATGGCCCGGAATCGCGCCGCGTCCGGCGGAGCGGCATATCCTTGTGGAAAATCAGAGGTTTGGTGGCGGAGACGGAGGGATTCGAACCCTCGATAGGGCTTTACAACCCTATAACGGTTTAGCAAACCGCCGCCTTCAGCCACTCGGCCACGTCTCCGGCTGGCTCGATATGCCCGACGCGGTCGCGGCCCGCAAGCGGGATTCCATGCTCGATAGCCGCGACTTCAAGACCAGTTCGGCTTGACCGCGTCCGGCCGCCAAAAATGGCGAGTCCGTTTCAACCAGTTTCCGGGGGCGTCGCTGAACGCAATCCGGCCGGGTGACGGCGGGGGATTCGTTCCAAAAAGGATTCGTTTCTCAAGGAATCCGCTTCCAAACCGGCCAAACCGACCCGCGTTGTTCGTGCAACGGCTTGTCCGGACGTTGCTCGCCAATGCTGCAGAGCGGTAGCCGTGTCGCGCGAGGAACTCAAAATGCGACATAAAATCAATATGTTGCTTAAGTTCCCAAGTCAACGTACGAGTGTTATTTGTGCAACACCCCCTCAAAAAGGGCGAGGCTTCAGCGCTTCTGAGGCGTTCCTTTGTTGCGTGTGCATCACGCTTAGGTAATTCTCGTGACTGCGACGGAGGGGGGCATCCCGAGGTCGTCCCGGATTAGGTGGTTCGCTTAAGTCCCTCGCGTTCAGCGGGTGTGTCCGAAGGCGCGAAGCGGCTAGGCGGGTTTGATTGGGACAAGGGGACCACCCTGCGGGAGCCATGCGCATCCTGCGGTCAGGAACCTTCCCTAGAGAGCAAACTTGGAGGTTTACATGAACATGGTTAAGAGCCTTTTCCTTGGCTCCGCGGCGGCTCTCGTCGCCATGAGTGGCGCGCAGGCGGCCGATCTTCCGTTGAAGGCCAAAGCGGTCGAGTACGTGAAGGTTTGCTCGATCTACGGCGCCGGCTTCTACTACATCCCGGGCACCGACACCTGCATCAAGCTCGGCGGCTATCTCCGCGCCGACGCCACGATGTACGGTGGGGCCGCCTATAACGCCCCGGCCTGGAACGGCAATGCCGGCCAGCAGAACCGCCTTGCGAACAACACCATCTTCCGTTCGCGCCAGGACATCAACATCGACACCCGCACCGCCACTGAATACGGCGTGGTTCGCACCTACTTCGATGCGACCTTCAACTGGACCACGGGTGACGGCGTCGCCGCCGGTACGCTCGGCGTCTACTACGCCTTCATCCAGTTCGCCGGCTTCACCTTCGGTAAGGCCGTGTCGCAGTTCGACACGCCCTGGACCGGCTATCCGGGCAACAACACCTCGTTCCTGATCGGCGGCTACGACGACGTCACCGGCATCAACCAGGTTGCCTACACCGCGGAATTCGGCAACGGCGTGTCGGGCTCGATCTCGCTCGAAGACCAGTCGTCCTATCTGCAGTCGGCGCTGTACAACACCTCGGGCCTGACCAACGCCGGCTTCGCCGCGGGCGTGTACGGGACGAACTCCTACGCCGGCACGCAGATCCCCGACATCGTCGGCAAGATCCGCGTCGACCAGGCCTGGGGTCTGTTCCAGGTGTCGGCCGCGGCCCACCAGGTTCGCGCCAGCTACTACACGCCGACCCTCGAGACCTCGGGTCATCCGAGCGACACCTGGGGCTACGCGGTGCAGGGCGCGATCTCGCTCAAGAACCTGCCGACCGGCCCCGGCGACAGCATCAACTTCACGGCGACCTATTCTGACGGTGCGACCCGTTACGTGCTCGGCGGCGTGAGCCCGACCTCGTTCGCGATGTACGGCAACTCCGGCGTCGCCTATCAGAGCATCGCTCTGGCGGGCGCGGCCGATGGCGTCTTCTCGGGCACCAACAACATCAACGGCACGGGCATCACCAAGACCCAGGCCTGGGGCGTCCGTGGTGCGTTCAACCACAACTGGAGCCCCTTCTGGTCGACCTCGCTGTTTGGTTCGTACACCTCGATCGACTACAACGGCACCGCGACCGCCCAGATCTGCGCCACGGCTGTCGGGTTCACCTGTAACCCGGACTTCCGCATCGCTCAGATCGGCACCGTCACCCGCTGGACCCCGGTCAAGAACCTGACCTTCTCGGGCGAAGTGATGTACACCTACCTCGACCAGAGCCACTCCGGTATTGTGGGCTTGGCTCCGGGCGGAACCAAGCCGGGAACCGTGGCCGCTCCGGTGGCCTACGAGCTCAAGGACCAGGGTACCTGGAGCGGCAACCTCCGCGTTCAGCGCGTGTTCTGATCCTGACCTGATCGTTCCGCAAGGAACCTCACGAAACCCCGGCGGGCAACCGCCGGGGTTTTTCGTTGTGGCATAAGCATTTGACGGAAGGCGCGGGGGCCGGGCCCCCGGGGCGCTCCGGGTCGGCGGGGGCGGAGGCGAATCACCGGCGCAGGGGAAGGCGGGCCCGCTGCCGGCCGGATCTGGCTCGCGCGCATCAATCGGCTGGCGCGAATCCATTGGTGATTCGATCGCAAGGTGGGCGCGGAAATGCCGACGTCGGCGATCGACATGGCCGACGCGGCCCTCGACGTCTTGCGGCAAACCGGTGGCAAACCTCGGGCAGGCGTTCCGCAAGCGGAAAATCTGCTGAACTCCAGACTGGGCCTCGCCGCCGCCGGCCTGATGCCCAACGCGGATGGCTCGGGTGGGTCGCTACTCGACCGCCGCGGCGCCGCGGCGCAGGTCGGCGTCGATCTGCAGGCGACTGCCGCCGCCGAATCGCGCGCGATAGACCTGCAGGTTCTCCATGATGCGCTGCACGTAGTTGCGGGTCTCGGAGAACGGAATCAGTTCGACCCAGTCGACCGCATCGACCTTGGGATCGCGCGGGTCGCCGTAACGCTCGACCCATTTGCGGACACTGCCGCGGCCGGCATTGTAGCCGGCGAAGGTCATGATGTAGGAGCCGCGGTAATCGTCGATCAGCCCGCCCAACTCGGCCGCGCCGAGCGCGGCGTTGTAGACCGAATCGCCCTTCAGGCGCCCGGCGTCGTAGGTGCAGCCGTGACGGCGACAGACATATTTCGCGGCGTTGGGCGTCACCTGCATCAGACCATAGGCCTGCGCCGGCGAAACCACAGCCGGATTGAAACCGCTCTCCTGGCGGGCGATCGCGTAGACGATGCTGCGCTCGACCTCCGGGCCGAACTGCTTGAACTGCGGAATGCCCACCATCGGATAGGCGTAGTGATCGAAGGGCAGGCCGCGGTTGAGCGCCGCCTTGCCGACCAGCAGCATCGCGCGTGCATCGTTGTTGCGGGCCGCGAGTTCGGACAGGCCGAGCAGGGCGTCGGTATCGCCATTCTCACCGACATCGGCGAAGATCGGAATCGCGACGCTACCCTCGTCGATCGCGTAGAGCAGTTGCACCGCGCGGACCACTTCGAGGCGCTCGACGCCGCGCCCATGGCTCGACGGCGCGCCGTTCAGATCGAGATGCGGCAGGCCGAGCTTGGCGCGGGCCAATTGCCCGTAATAGCTGGTCGATTGTGCGGCCGCCGCCGAATAGGCCGCGCGGGCATCCTGCGTCCGGCCCAGCGCCTCCGCGGCGCGGCCCTGCCAATAGCCGGCGCGCGCCAGCGCGGTCGGGTTGGTGGTGTCGGTGCCGATCCGGGCGAAATGCTGGGCGGCGGTCGCCGGGTCCTTGAGGAATCGCAGCGCGATCCAGCCGGCGGTGAATTCCTGTTCGGTCTTGTAGACTTCGCGCGTCGGCGTCGCGGCATTGCGGGCGACCAGATAGGCCAGCCGATAATCGCCGATATCGATCAGCTTGCGCGCCAGCAGCCGCCGCTCGATCCACCATTCGTCGAGATTGTACAGCCGGTTGGGGTCGCGCGGGACGGTCAGCATCAGGCGTCCGGCTTCGGCGATCCTTTCGTCGCGGCGCAGCGTCTGGATCCTGGCGAACATATAACCCGGATCGCTGTGCAGATCGGAAGGCACCGCATCGAGCAAGGCCTTGCCCTGTCCGGACTTGTTGTCCACCGCGAGGCGGGCCTTCGCCAGCGCGAACTGTGAGGCACCCAGCCGTTTCGCGGCGCGCAGGCCGGGATCGTTGTCGTTGCCGTAGAGGAAAGCGTCCATCCGCGCCTTGTGATCACCCGGAGTGATCAGCGCGCCGAACATCTCCATCGCGGCGGTTTCGAGCGCGCCCGACATGGAATCATTGCGCCAGGCGTCGCGGACGAGCTGTTCGGCGGTGCGCCGGTCGCCGCGCGCCAGCACCGCGCGCGCCAGCGCCAGCTTGCCCTTCGCAGACAGCGGTCTCTCGTTGTCGAAATAGGCCAGTACCGAGTCGTCGTTGCGGTTGTCGTCCCACAGCGCGGCCTCGGCGCGGCGGCGGAAGAATGTCTGCGACGGCCAGCTCGGATTGGCGCGCACGAAGGCGCGGTAGCGCTCGACGCTGGCGCCGTTGTATTCGGCGCGCAGGATGATCCATTCTGCCAGCTTGCGCGCCAGCGGATCGGAGATCGTGTCGGCGATCTGCGTCGCATCGGCGGCCTTGCGTTTGCGGACCTGCTCGATGACGTTTTCGAGCGCGTTGGCGTCGGCCTGCGATGTCTGCGCCGTCGCGGCCACCGCCGAACGCGTCGCCGGTTTGCGCGTCACCATCGGCGCTGCCGCATGCGGACGCGCGGGATCGATCGACGGCGCCGTGGGTGCTGCGGTCGCGAGCGTCGCCGAGGGCCTGGGGATGGACGCGACTGTCGCGGGCGTGGTCTTCGGCACGACGCTGCGCGAGATCGGCCGCGGCTTTGGCAGCGGGACCTTCTTCGGTGAGGCCTGGGCCTCGATCGAAAACCCGCCGAGCCCGATGCTCAACGCCAGCGTCGCCGTCGACGCGCGCAACAGGGCGGCGATGCAGGTCACGCGTCTGATGGGTTGGTTGCTATGCAATCACTGTCCCCGGTGAGCGTGCGATTCGCGCGATTCTGTCAGTATCGGCCGCACAAGTGAAGGCGGTCCGGCGTCCTGGAACGTACGCATCTCGCGCTTGCACCCGAATACAGCGGCGAAAACAGGGCGGAAGCCGTCTTGCGGCGCGATCTGCCCTGTGGCGCGACGAAATACCCCGCCTCGCCCCGGGCCACATTCAGGATGGCCGCGCCGCCGGATTTCGGTCATCGTGGCGTCAAAAGCACACCGGGGGCAACGCCTGCATGACGACGGTTCAAGACGCGGCTGCGCGCGGCCGGATTTCGCCGCTCGGATTGGCGTTTCTCGGCGTCGCATCGATCGGCTGGGGCCTGAATTTCCCGATCATGAAGCACCTGCTGACCGAACTGCCGCCGCTGTCGTCGCGAGGGCTGGCAGGGATCGTCGGCGCACTGGCGCTGGCGTCGATCGCTGTCTGGCGTGGGCAGACGATCACGGTGCCGCGCGTCCTATGGTCGCGACTGATCCTGGTGTCGCTGCTGACGATCGGCGGATGGGTCGCGTGTATGGGGCTTGCGCTGTTGTGGCTGCGCGCAAGTGACGCTGCGGTGCTCGGCATTTCGATTCCGTTGTGGGTCGCCGTGCTGGCGTGGCCGGTGCTCGGCGAGCGGCTGTCGGCGACCCGGGCGGTCGCCTTGCTGATCGCGCTCGGTGGCATCACCGTGCTGATCGGCGGCGGGGGGTTCGACGCCAGTCTCGACAAACTGCCCGGCATCCTGTTTGCGGTCGCCGGCGCGGTCTGCGTTGCATCCGGCACCGTGCTGACGAAGCATTTTCCTCTGGCGCTGCCGCCGCTGTCGCTTGCTGCCTGGCAGATCGGGCTCGGCTGCATTCCGGTCGCGGTGGCCGGGCTCGCGCTCGAGGATCCGCATTTCGCGGCCTTGTCGACGGTCGGTTGGGCGTCGGTGGTCTATATGACGCTGGTGCAGTTCTGCGTCTGCTACGTCTGCTGGTTCGCGGCGCTCGAGCGCTTGCCGGCCGCGACGGCTTCGATCGGCACGCTGCTGGTGCCGGTGGTCGGCGTGCTTGCGTCGGCTGCGATGCTGCACGAGCCCTTGGGACTGCGCGAAGTGATCGCCCTGACGGTGACGCTGGGCAGCGTCGCATTGGCGTTGCGCTTCTGAGCAAAACGAAAACGGCGCCCGGATGGGCGCCGTTCAAGGAGCTACGTTGCGGCCTGTTGCTTAAGGGCAGGGGTGACGCTTGCCGTCATAGCCCAGATAGGTGCCCGAGGCCGGGTCGTACGACTTGAAACGACGCGAGCAATAAGCGTCGTCGCGATCCTCGCCCGGAACGACGACCACCGAGGGTTCGTCGTAGTAGCCGTAGCCATAAGGGTCGTTGTAGTAGTAGGACGAGCCGCCGAGGAAGGCGCCTGCATACGCGCCCGGCCAGAAGCCGCCGCCGTAATAGCCGCCGCGATAGCCTCCACCCGAAAACCGGGGGCCGCGATGACCGCCACCGTAAAAGCGGGGGCCACGGGGACCGCCGCCGGCAAATCCCGGCCCGCGCGGGCCGGCGCCGATTCCAACGCTGCCGCCGCCCATCCGCGGACCACCGCCGATCGCGGGACCGCCGCCCCCCATCCGGGGACCGCCGCCACCGATCGCGGGACCACCGCCACGACCGATGCTGCCACCGCCGCCGATGCTGCCGCCGCCACCGCCGCCGATGGAGCCGCCGCCACCGCCACCGCCACCACCGCCGCCGACGGCCCCACCACCGCCGATGCTGCCTTGGGCGAAGCTGAGGTCAGCGGTCGCCAGCGGCATCGCGATCGCGATCGCGGCCACAGCGGTCAATGTCTTGAGATTCAACATCATGGACTCCATCAATCGGAAATCGTCTGGAACACGTTCGTGACCACAACACGCTGAAGGTGTCGTCGTTCCTGTCTGTTCCGCCGACGCGGCCCGAGGTTCGCAACATTCGCGTGTATCAGTCGTGAACGGATTGCGTTCATTTTGCGGAACCGCTGAATCTCGATGTTCGAAACCACTCGCAACGGCTGGACATTCTCGGTCGCCAGTGGCATCAGGGGACACTGTCGCTGCCGATGGATGCGTCCCATGAAACTGTTTTTGCTGCGGATTTTCACCTGGTGGAACGGTTTTACGTTCGGCACCCAATTGTGGACGTGGCGGTTCGGCGAGTTGGTCGGCACCGACGAGGGTGGAAACCGCTACTTTCGGACCAAGGGCGGCAAGATCGATCCGACGCTCGGTTTTGAGCGGCGCTGGGTGCTCTACAATGGTTATGCCGAGGCCACGCGGGTGCCGCCGGAGTGGCACGGCTGGCTGCATCACATCGTCGATGTGCCGCCGACCGACGAGACCTATCAGCCGCGTGAGTGGCAGAAGCCGCACCAGCCGAATCTGACCGGAACGCCGATGGCGTATCGTCCGTCCGGCTCGACGCTGTCGACCGGCCGCCGGCCGAAGGCGACCGGCGACTATCAGCCCTGGACTCCGGGTAACTGATCCGGTGGCGGCTCAGGCCGCCGGTTCTGCATCCGCATTGAGACGGGCCGCGGCGCGGGCGATCGCGCCGATCCGGCGCTGGCGTGCGCCTTGCATGCGCTCTTTCATCATCTTCAGAACCTCGGCCGGGGCGGTTTCCGGCGAGCCGGCATTGAACGGCGGCGCGGGGTTGTATTCCAGCATCAATTGAATCGACTCTGCGGTGGTGCGGTTCGCGAGCAGCGCCGCGAGCGTCAGCGCGAAGTCGATTCCGGCGGTGATGCCGCCGCCGGTGACGCGGTTGCGGTCGATGCAGACGCGGCTGCGATCCGGGATTGCGCCGAATGCCGCGAGATCGTCGATCGCCGTCCAGTGCGTCGTGGCGCGATAGCCGCGCAGCAGGCCCGCGGCCCCGAGCACCAGCGATCCGGTGCAGACCGAGGTCAGGTATCGTGCACCTTCCGCCTGCTTGCGCAGGAAGCTCAGCGTGTCCTCGTCATTGACGAGATCGTCCGTCCCGCCGCCGCCGGGCACGCAAATCACGTCGAACTGCGGACAGTCGGCGAAGGTCGTCGTCGGCGGCAGCGACAGCGGGGTGTCGCTCTGCACCGGCTCCGGCGTCTTCGCCACCAGATGCACTGTCGTATCCGGTAAGCGCGAGAACACCTGCAACGGCCCGGTGAGGTCGAGCTGGGTGAGGTTGGGAAACAGCAACATTCCGATCTGCAACTGGGCCATGGGATTCTCCTTATGCCTGAACGGCGCTTGACGAGGTGATCCTGACATGGTGGTCTGATGTCCGAAATGGCGGATATCCCTCGATTCCAGACAGAACCGCGGAGGACGTATTGATCGGCGTTCTGATCTATCCCGGCTTCCAGTTGCTCGATGCGGCCGGTCCGATCGCCGCGTTCGAGATCGCCGGCCGCTATGCCCGATCCGCGGAGCCGATCAGGATCATCGCCGCGACGCCCGGTGCGGTGCGGAGTTCGTCCGGAGTCGAGATGCTGGCGCGCGGGTTGCGGCACGACCGGGCGATGCGGACGCTGATCATCGCAGGAGGCGACGGGGTGCGCGCCGCCGCCGGCTGCTCCCGGACGCTGGCGTTCCTGCGCGCCGCGGCAGCGCGCGGCTGCCGCATCGCCAGTGTCTGTTCGGGCGCTTACTTGCTCGCGGAGGCCGGCCTGCTCGATGGCCGGCGCGCCACGACGCATTGGAGCCGCACCCGCGATTTCCTCGAGCGCTATCCGCGGGTCCGGCTGGAGCCGGACCGAATCTTCGTCCGCGACGGCGAGGTCTGGACCTCGGCCGGGATCAGCGCCGGCATCGATCTGGCGCTGGCGATCATCGCCGAGCAGCATTCCGACGCGATCGCGCGCGACACCGCGCGGCAACTGGTGCTGGCACAGCGCCGCGCCGGCGGGCAGTCGCAATTCTCGTCGCTGCTGGAACTGCAGGCGCCGTCCGGGCGGTTCGCCGCCTTGCTCGGCTGGGTACGCGAGCATCTCGGCGAACACCTCACCGTCGAGCGGCTGGCGGAGCAGGCCGGCATGAGCACGCGGCATTTCACCCGCGCCTTCATCGCCGAGACCGGGTCGACGCCGGCGAAAGCGGTGGAGCGGCTGCGGATCGAAGCGGCCAAGAGCCGGGTGCAGGCGTCCGGCGAAGCGATCGAGCAGGTCGCGCAGGCGACCGGCTTCGGCGATCCGGAACGGATGCGCCGCGCCTTCATCCGCGCCTTCGGCCAGCCACCGCAGGCCTTGCGCCGCGCGGCACGGGCGGCGTGATCAGGCCGCCGGCTGGGTCGCGACGTGGCGGCGGGCCGCGGCGGCTCCGGCGTGCAGCCACTCGGCGTCGTCATTGACCACCCGCATCGCCTCGGTCAGTTCGGCGTAGACCTCGTCGTCGATGCGGACGACGCCGTAGTTGGAATTCTCGCCGTCCCAGCGACCCTCGGCCGGCTGATCGGCGTGCAGGAACCAGTGATAGCCGATCAGGTTCGGATGGCGCAGCGCGGCGCCGACATAGCGCGCGAAGCCCGCGGCGCGGTCGGCCTGGGTCTCGACGCGCGGCCCGGCGCCTTGCGTGTTGGGCAACCCGGCGTCATCGCCGCGGAACGAGAACTCGCCGATCAGACACGGCCGGCCGCATCCGGCATAGGCGTCGATCACCGCGTCCGGCAGAGCGTCGTAGCAATTGATGCTGATGACGTCGCAATGCCGGCCGGCCGCCGCGATCACTTGCGGCTGCGGCGCGTAGGCGAAGCGGCTGCCGAGCACGAGATGGTGCGGCGCGGCGGCGCGGATCGCCGCAGCACTCACCGCCATGTAGCGCTCGGCCAGCAGCCCGGCGAAGGCGTCGCAATCGGCGAAGTAACGCCCGCGCAACGGATCGCGTTCCTGCGCGTGATCATGCGTGAAGAAATTGCGGGTGAAGGGTGGGGCCGTGATCGGCGCGGTCGCCAGCGCGTCCCACGATGATGCCGAGCTGCCCCACACCGCGTTGAAGTCGCCGACGCTGCCGTAGCGGCTGCGCAGCAGCGCGACGGCGACCTCGCGTGAATGCGGCGCCGCGTTGTCGCGCAGGATCACCGGCAGCAGTTCGTTCTCGCCGCGCCAGTCCGGGCCCCATTGCAGTTCGTTGTCGATGAACCAGCCGAGCACGCTCGGGTCGTCGCGCCGCGGCGCGCAGATCTCGCGGGCGCGTTGCTGCGCGAACGTCTCGAAGGCCGGAGCGAACGGATCGGATTGCGGCCAGCCGCGGCCGTCGCTGTAGGCGGTGGCGAGATAGACCACGCCGGCGGCAGAGGCGAGCGGGGTGTGGCCTGCGGAAGCGAGCTCCGGCTCCGACCAGGCGCCCAGCGTGTTGAAGCCCCAGCGGTGCAGGCGATCGGCGACGGCGCTGCGCCAGGCGTCGCGACTGCCATATTTGTGCAGGCATGCCTCACGATAGGGATGACGCTCGGTGCCCCTGACGTTGTCGTGGTCGAAATTCACCGCGGTCACGCCCTTCGACAGGAAGCGGCCGCCGTCGGGGTCGACGAACCACCATACGCCGTCGATCTGTTCGACGCGGAAAAAGCCGGTGGCCGCAGCCTTGCCGTCGGCGAGGCCGCCCCAGCGGGTTCTTGGAATGTCGGTCATCGAACGCCGTTGCGCCGCGCGTCGGCGGCCCTCTGATTGCGGAGGGCCAACCTCGCCGGTTCGGCGCGCGGCGACGTTGACGCCGGTCAATCCGCGCCGGTTACAGCGCCTTCAGCCAGTCGCCGATCTCGGTGACCGCGACATTCGCCTTCTGCAGCAGCTTGCCCATCGTGAAGAAGCCGTGGAACTGGCCGGGATAGGCGCGATGCGTCACCGGCACGCCGGCATCCGCGAGACGTCGTGCGTATTCGTCGCCTTCGTCGCGCAGCGGATCGGCGCCGGCGGTCATCACGAAGGCCGGCGGCAGACCGGCGAGCGTTTCGACGCGGGCCGGCGAGGCGCGCCAGTCGTGCTCGACCGGCGCGCCGCCGAGATAGTGATCGCGAAACCATCTGATCACCGAATGCGTCAGCAGCACGCTGGTCTCCGGTTCGCTATGCGAGGGATGGTTCATCGCAAAATCGGTGGCCGGATAGATCAGCACCTGGCCGGCGAGCATCGGCCCGCCATGGTCGCGGGCGTGGATCGTCACCACCGCCGCCAGATTGCCGCCGGCGCTGTCGCCGCCGACGCAGAGGCGTTCGGGGTCGATGCCGAGCTTGCGCGCATTGTCGGCGACCCATTGGGTCGCAGCGATCACGTCCTCGACAGCGGCGGGAAACTTGTGCTCGGGGGCGAGCCGGTAGTCGACCGAGATGACGATCAGTTGGCCTTCGTCGGCGATTGCGCGGCAGACGACGTCATGGGTGTCGAGATTGCCGATCACCCAGCCGCCGCCGTGAAAGAACACCAGCGCCGGCGCCAGCCCGTTGTCCTGACGCAGCGTCTTCGGCGTGTAGACGCGGGCAGGGATGTCGCCCGCGGGTCCCGGAATCGCGATCGACTGGATCGAGGCGAGTTCGCGCGGGTCGGGATTGCTGACGAGTCGGGCGGCGTCGTAGTACGCGCGCGCTTCCTCGGCCGTGAGATCTTCGTAGGCGGGGCGGCCGGCGTCCTGGAACGCCTTGTAGACCGCGGCGGCGTCGGGATCGAGTTTTGCTGGCATGGCTTTGCTGGACCTGGTGAGAGAGAATGATCAACTCGCGGTGCGGCCGCCGTCGACGGTGTAGGCCGCGCCCGACACGTAGCTCGCCTCGTCGGAGGCGAGAAACGCCACCACGGAGGCGACCTCCGCGGCAGTGCCGAGCCGCCGCGCCGGTATCCGCTCGACGACCTTGTCGGCCGGCACCGGCGTCGATCCTGGATTGCGGCCCGCAACGATCGCGCTCAGCATCCGGCTGTCGATCATCCCCGGGCAGACGCAATTGACGCGCACGTTGGTGCCGGTGCATTCCAGCGCCGCCGTCTTGGTCATGCCGATCACCGCGTGCTTGCTGGCGGTGTAGGCGACGATGTCGTTGGAGCCGATCAGACCGGCGATCGAGGCGGTGTTGACGATGCTGCCGGAGCCCTGCTGCAGCATCACCGGCAGCACATGTTTCATGCCGAGGAACACGCCGACGACGTTGACGTCGAGCACGCGGCGGAAGGCGTCGAGCGAGGTGCGCACGATCGGGGTGATATCGCCCTCGATGCCGGCGTTGTTGTAGAACACGTCGATCCGGCCGCAGCGTTCGATCGCGGTGCGAACATAGGCCGCGACTTGATCTTCCTGGGTGACGTCCGCGATGAGCGCCAGCGGTTGCGCCGAGGCGGGCAGGGCGGCGACCGCCTGATCGAGTGCGTTCTGATCGCGGTCGATCGCGACGATGCGCGCGCCGCGTTCGGCGAGAAGCTGGATGGTCGCGCGGCCGATCACCCCTGCGGCTCCGGTGACCAGCGCCACCCTGCCGTCCAGCCGAATTCGGTCGGTCATGCCCGTCGTCTCCCCGGTTCCTTCCGGTTCGATCCGGAATGGTGGCGGCGTCGGGTTGATCCCGCGCTTGCGCCTGCGCCGATTATTTCAGGTGCGGCGACCGAAGGCCAGCGGGCAGGCCGCCGGCGGTCGCCCTTCCCCCGCCGTATTCGGCGTGTTAACCGGGACCGATGCAAGCGGCCCAAGCTGTAGAATGTCGCAAGCCTGATTCGTCATTGAAGCCGCGCGGAATGTCCCGAAGCCTCTGTTTTGTCGGTCTTGCGGCGCTGATCGCCGCCTCCTTGATCACGCTCGCGCCGCCGGCGCAGGCGCAGATCGGCAATATCTTTTCCGATCCGGCGCCGCGTCCGCCCGGTGCGATCCCCCGTGGCGCGCCGCCGCCGATGGACGATGAGGAAGAGGTTCCGGACCTGCCGCCGCAGGGGCGGGTGCTGCCGGCACCGACCCGGCCGCCGCTCGGCTCGGCGCTGCCCGGCCCGGTGCAGTCTCAGCCACTGCCGCCGCCGCCCGGCACCACGATCATTCCGCAGTCGCCGCCGGCGACCGCCAACGTGCCGCCGGGCCAGCCCGACAACGGCATCGCCACCGCGCCGCCGGGGGCCAATCCGCTGCCGGGCCTGCCGCCCGGCCAGCGCCAGCCGCGCGGCGCGCCGCCGACGCCTGCGACGCTGCAGCCCGGCGACGAAATCGTCACCGAGCCGCCGGCGCAGAAGATCGTCAACAAGAAGGCCAGCTTCACCGGCCTCGACAAGATCACCGGCCGCACCATCAGCTTCGATGCGGACATCGGCGAGACCGTGCAGTTCGGCGCGCTGCGGGTGAAGACCGACGCCTGCTACACGCGGCCGTCGACCGAGGCCGCCAACACCGACGCCTTCGTCGAGGTCGACGAGATCACGCTGCAGGGCGAGGTGAAGCGGATCTTCTCCGGCTGGATGTTCGCGGCCAGCCCCGGTCTGCACGCGGTCGAGCATCCGATCTACGATATCTGGCTGACGGATTGTAAGAACCCCGAGACGACCGTGGTCAACGCCGAGCCGGATCCGCCGAAGCCCGCCGCCGCGCAGCCGCAACAGCGTCGCCGGCAGACGCCGCCGCGTCAAACGCAGCAGGCCCCGCCGCCGCCATTTCCGGCCTTCAGGCAGTAGCTGCATTTAGAGCCGTTCTGTTTCCGATGGAATCAGCGCTGGCGTTCAGGGATCCTCGCCGCAGGCACAACCTCATGGTGAGGAGGCGCGCAGCGCCGTCTCGAACCATGCGCCGCCGGCCCTGCGTCGCCCAATCCTTCGAGACGCCCGGCTTCGCCGGGCTCCTCAGGATGAGGAGTCAGTGCATCTGGCAAGGGCCACATCGCTTCAACAGATCGCTTCAATCAATCGATGAAACGCTCTAGACCACGGCGGAGGATCGTTGATCATCGTGCGCTCAGTGCGCCGCGATGATTTCGAGGGCTTTTGCGCCCGTCACAGGCTGATCCATAGGCAGCGCATCGAATGCGGCGATGCCCTGCAGTGCGTCGTCGAGCAGCGAGCGATAGCGCTGCCGCGGGACTTCGATCGCGCCGAAGCTGCGCAGATGGTCGGTGACGAACTGGGTATCGAGCAGTTCGTAGCCGCCGGCGAGCAGCCGCGCGACCAGATGCACCAGCGCCACCTTCGAGGCGTCGCGGGCGCGATGAAACATGCTCTCCCCGAAAAATGCGCGGCCGAGGCTGACGCCGTACAGCCCGCCGGCGAGGTCGCCGTCCTGCCAGACCTCGACGCTATGGCAATGGCCGATATCGTGCAGGCCGATATACAGCTCGCGGATCCGGCGGTTGATCCAGGTGTCGTCGCGGCCGGGCTGCGGTTCGGCGCAGCCGTCGATCACGCCCCTGAAGTCGCGATCGACGGTGACCGTGAAAGCATCCGAACGGACCGTGCGGGCGAGCCGCGAGGCGACGCGAAAGCCGCCGAGCGGGATGATGCCGCGCAGTTCCGGCTCGACCCAGAACAGCGTCGGATCGTCGACGCTTTCGGCCATCGGAAAGATACCGCAGGCATAGGCGCGCAGCAGCACTTCGGGGGTGATCTCGGCGGAGGCGGAGTCGCGGGACGTCATAGCCGAGCATAGCAGGGCTCATGCGATCGGGCGACCTCGCGCGGCTGCAGGTTCAGCGGATCAGAAAGGGCCCCGGGCGTCGACCCGCAACGTGGCGATCGACCTGTCGGTCAGCTCCGCACGGCGAGCCAGATCCAGTGCCGAGACCCGCTGCGCTTGCCGACCGCTCGCACCGGCACTTCGTTAACGGCGAACTCCATCCGCCGCAGCCGTCGGGTGAAGTCGTCGTCCGGCCCCGACGACCACAGCGCCAAGACGCCGCCGTCGCGCAAGGCGGCGTGGGCGGCGGCCAGGCCGGCGGCATCGTACAGGCGGTCGTTCGATTTCCGGGAGAGCCCTTGGGGGCCGTTGTCGACGTCGAGCAGAATCGCGTCATAACCGTTTGCGGCCGCGTGGATCAGTTCGCCGACATCGCGCGCGACGATGCTGACGCGCGGGTCGTCCAGGCTGTCGCCGAACAGCTCTGCCATTGGGCCGCGGCCCCAGTCGATCACCTCAGGCACGAGCTCGGCGACCTCGATGGCGGCGTCGTTTCCGAACACCGCCAGCGCAGCGCGCAACGTGAAGCCCATGCCGAGACCGCCAATCAGAACCCGTGGCTGGCGTCGGCCGTCCAGCTTCTTGCAGGCAAGGGTCGCCAGCGCTTCCTCGGAGCCGCCGAGCCGGCTGTTCATCAGCTCGTTGGCGCCCAGCCGGATCGAGAACTCAGCGCCGCGTTGCATCAGCCGGAGTTCGTCGCCGCCTGGGATCGGTGCGGTGGCCAATCTGGTCCAGGGAAGCATGCGGATTACTCGCGAGATGTCGCCGGTGTCTGATCTTGAACTTGCGACGAGGCATGGCAGCCTTTCGCATCGCTTCCGTAGCAAGGCGCGGCTGGTCGGCACAAGGCTGGGATAGGTATCGACGCGTCAGGCCGTCGCTGGGGCCGGTGCCGGCGCCGGGCTCTTGGTGCGGCGGAAACGCAGCACCATCCGGGTGCCGGAATGTGCCGGGTCGCGCTCGACGCTGGCGTCGAGCTTGGTCGCCATCGCATTGACGATGCGCTGGCCCATTCCGGTCGAGTGCGGATTGGCCTTGACCGCAAGGCCGACGCCGTCATCCGAAATCGCGAGTTCGAGATCGTCGCCCCGGGCCTTCAGCACCACGTGGATCGGGCCCTTGCCTTCCGGATAGGCGTACTTCACCGCGTTCATCACCAACTCGTTGACGACGATGCCGATCGCGACCGCGCGGTCGGGATCGATCTCGACCGCCTCCGCCTCCAGCGTCAGGCGCGACATCCGGTTGCCTTCGGCCGAACGCCGCAAATCCTCGAGCAGCGCTTCGAGATACTGGTTCAGCATCACGCTTTTCAGGTCGTGCGAGGTGTAGAGCCGGCGGTGCACCTGCGCCACCGCGGCGACGCGCCCCATCGCATTTGTCAGCGCCGCCTTGACCTCGCTCTCTTTGCTGGACGAAGCCTGGAGATGCAGCAGCGACGCGATGATCTGCAGCGAGTTGCCGACCCGATGGTTGACCTCGCGCAGCAACATTTCGCGCTCGGCGGCCAGCGCCGCGTAGCGGTCGCGCGAGGCGCGGACTTCGGCTTCGGCGTCATCGCGGGCCTTCCGGATCACGGCCTGACGCAACGCCTGATCGGCGGCGACCTGGAGCAGGGGGACGAAATCGCCCTGGGTGTCTTTCACCAGATAGTCCGCCGCGCCGGCCTTCAGCGCGGTCACGGCGATGCTGGAATCCTGCGACGCGGTGACGAACACCACCGGCGGCGCGTTGGGAATGCTCTGGATCTGCTCGAGCGTTTCCAGCCCGTCGAGGCCGGGCATGTATTGATCCAGCGCCACCACGTCGATGCCGCCCTCGCGCAGCCGCTCCAGCCCGGCTTCGCCGCTCAAGACGTGCTCGACGCAGAAGCCCTGCCGCTTCAGGCCGCGCGAGACCAGACGCCCGAGCGCCTCGTCGTCGTCGATATACAGCAGGGTCGGCGCAGCAGGAGTCATGGAGCCTCGGTTTGAGGAACCTGGATCACGGAAAAGAACAGGCCAAGTTGACGGATCGCGTTGGCGAAGCTCTCGTAGTTCACAGGTTTGGTGATGTAGACGTTGCAGCCGAGCTCGTAGCAACGCTTGATTTCCTGCGCGTCGTCCGTCGTGGTCAGCACCACTACCGGCGTGCATTTGAGATGATCGTTTTCCTTGACGCGGCGAAGAATATCGATGCCGCTGGTGTCTGGCAGGTTGAGATCGAGCAGCACCAAAAGCGCGCGGTTCTGATGTTCGATCCCCGAGCCGTCGGCGCCGAACAGGTAGTTCAGCGCGGCTGTACCGGAGGTGAACGGAACGATCTCGTTGTTGACGCCGGACCTGCGAATGTTGCGTTCGATCAGGCGCGCGTGGCCTTCGTCGTCCTCGATCATGATGATGGTGACTGGATTACTCATGAGCGGGATTCCCGTTTGGTCGCCGCGGTCCATTTCATCGGCAACGTGATGGTGAAGGTCGAACCCTCGCCGAGCGCGGAGGAGACCGACATGGTTCCGCCCAGCCGGCGAACGAGCGCGCGAACATGGGCGAGCCCGATCCCTTGACCGGGCCTGTCCTGTGTACCGGCACGGCGGAAAAGATCAAAGATTCTCTGATGGTCCTTCGGATCGATCCCCCGTCCGTTGTCGGCGATTTCGAAGATCGCAAAGCCGAGTTTCTGGCGGCCGCGGATGCGGATGTCGCCGGGAACCCCATTCTTGAGATATTTCAGAGCATTGTCGATGAGGTTGGAGAAAATCTGCTCGAGCGCGAGCCGGTCGCTGACGATGTCCGGCAACGGCTCGACGCGGATTTCGGCATTCGCCTCGCCGGCCTGATGGGCCACGGTCGAGACGATGTTCTCGATCAGCTCCCTGGTGTCGATCTGAACCGGCTGGAACTGGCGGCGGCCTTCGCGGGTGAGGTTGAGAATCGCGCTGATCAGCCGGTCCATCTTGCCGATCGACGACTTGATGAAGCCGAGCGCCTCGGTGAAATCCTCCGAGAGCTGCTTGTCGGCCGGCTCCAGCTCCGGCTCACCGTCGCTGTCGGCCTTCTCGGGCATCTGCTTGTCGGCGACCTCCCGGCTCAGCGTCGCGATGCGGCGGAAGATGTCGCTGCGCAGCTCTTCGAGTTCGCTGGTGAAGCCCATGATGTTGACCAGCGGCGAGCGCAGATCGTGGCTCACAATATAGGCGAAGCGCTGGATCTCCTCGTTGGCCTCGCGCAGGTCGGCGGTGCGCTCGGAAACCGTGCTTTCGAGGTTGAGATTGTTCTCGCGCAGCAGAGCCTCGGCTTCGTCGCGGGCGCGCGCGGAGCGTCGCACCAGGAAGATCGAGAGGCCGGCGAGAATCAGCACCAGGCCGGAGCCCGCGGTCGTGACGATCGACGTCAGCGACTGGCTGCGATCGGCCGCCGCCGTCCGCATCACGAACAGCCGGTTTTCCTCCGCCCGCATCGCGGCCATGAAGCTGGCGAACTGGTTCATGGCTTCGCGGCCACTGTCGTCCTGAACAACTCGCCGGGCCTCTTCGGCGCGGTCGAGCTGGGCGAGCGAGATCAGTTGCTTGAACTTGTCGATCCTGACCTGCGCGAGTGTGATGCTCCGCTCGATCAGCGGGCGCTGCACCGGATTGTCGGCCACCAGCAGCTGCAGGCGCCGCAGCATCGGCACGACCTGACCCGACGAGTTTTCGAACTCCTCGATGAATTCAGGACGCCCCGTCAGCAGGAAGCCGCGCTCCGAACTCTCGGCTCGGCGCATCTGCAACTGGGCGAGCGAGATCTGGTTCTCGACCTCCAGGGTGTGGGCGACCGAGGCGCCGTCCGTGCGGGCCTTCTGCAACAGAAACACCGACGCCAGGCTGATCAGAACCAGCACGGCGAAGGAGAGCGAGAGCAGGGAAATCTGGATGAAAGCGCGTCGCCGCGTGGATTCCGGCGTCACCGCGCGGTCTCCGCTATCCCGAAACAGAACAAGTACATTCCCCGCAAGGCGGCCAAATCTGGAACCAGCCTAACGCCGAAGCCGGAACTCGGTTCCACGGTCCGGAGAATTTTTCAGCGGGCCTCGAGCGCGCCGCCGGCGAGATACTGCTCCAGCCAGTGGATGTGATAATCCCCGTCGATGATCCCGGGCTCGCGCACCAGCGCCCGGAACAGCGGCAGCGTGGTCTCGATGCCGTCGACCACCATCTCGTCCAGCGCCCGCCGCAGCCGCATCAGGCATTCGCCGCGGGTCTTGCCGTGCACGATCAGCTTGCCGACCAGCGAGTCGTAATAAGGCGGGATGGTGTAGCCCTGGAACACCGCGGAATCGATCCGGACGCCGAGGCCGCCGGGCGGGTGATAACGCGCGATCTTGCCGGGCGACGGGCGGAAATTGACCGGATTTTCGGCGTTGATCCGGCACTCGATGGCGTGGCCGTTGAGCACGATCTCGTCCTGCGACACCGGCAGGTCGCCGCCCGCGGCGATCCGGATCTGCTCCAGCACCAGATCGATGCCGGTGATCATCTCGGTGACCGGATGCTCGACCTGAATCCGGGTGTTCATTTCGATGAAATAGAACTCGCCGTCCTCGTAGAGGAATTCAATCGTGCCGACGCCGACATAGTTCATGTCCTGCATCGCCTTGGCGCAGATGCCGCCGATCCGGGCGCGGGCTTCCGCGCTGATCACCGGGGAGGGGCTTTCCTCCCACACCTTCTGATGCCGGCGCTGCAGCGAGCAGTCGCGCTCGCCGAGATGGATCGCGCCGCCGCGGCCGTCGCCCAGCACCTGGATTTCGATGTGGCGCGGCTTCTGCAGATATTTTTCCAGATAGACCGAGGCGTCGCCGAAGGCGGCCTTGGCCTCGTTGCCGGCGGTGGAGATCGCCATCGACAGGTCTTCGGCGGTGTGCGCGACCTTCATGCCGCGGCCACCGCCGCCGGCGGCGGCCTTGACCAGCACCGGGAAGCCGATTTCCTTCGCGATCGTCATCGCGTCGTCGTCCGGGCCGACTGCGCCGTCGGAGCCCGGCACCACCGGAATGCCGAGCCGCTTGGCGGTCTTCTTGGCTTCGATCTTGTCGCCCATCAGGCGGATGTGCTCGGCCTTGGGGCCGATGAACTGCAGATTGTGGTCGGCGAGAATCTCGGCGAAGCGCGCGTTCTCCGACAGGAAGCCGTAGCCGGGATGCACCGCGTCGGCGCCGGTGATCTCGCAGGCCGCGAGCAGCGAGGGGATGTTGAGATAGCTGTCCTTCGACGGCGGCGGGCCGATGCAGACGCTTTCATCGGCGAGCCGGACGTGCATCGCATCGGCGTCGGCGGTCGAATGCACCGCGACGGTGGCGATGCCGAGCTCCTTGCACGCGCGCAGAACCCGCAAGGCGATCTCGCCACGATTGGCTATGAGGATCTTGTCGAACATCGGACTACCGAGCTGTAAGGGCCAAAGGGGCGAATGGCGAGTAGCGAATAGCGAATGGGAAGGACGCCGGGGCGCCGCTCTCTTCGCTCGTCGACAACTCCCTGGTCGCTCTTACTCAACCACCACCAGCGGCTCGCCGAACTCGACCGGCTGGCCGTCCTCGACGAGGATCTGGGTGACGGTGCCGGCCCGCGGCGACGGGATCTGGTTCATCGTCTTCATCGCTTCGATGATGAACAGCGTCTCGCCCGCGGACACCCGGGAGCCGACCTCGATGAACGGCTTGGCGCCGGGCTCCGGCGCCCAATACACCGTGCCGACCATCGGCGAGGGCACCACGCCGGGATGCTTGGCGATATCGATTGCGGCGGTCTCGATCGGGGTGATCGCGGCTCCGGAGGCGGGCGCCGGGGCGTAGCCCATCGGCACCGATGCCGCGATGCTGACGTTGCGGGCGACGCGGACGCGAAGCCCGGCGCGCTCGATCTCGATCTCGGTGAGATTGGTCTCGTCGAGCAACAGCGCGAGTTCGCGGATCAGCGTGCTGTCGCCGGTCGCCGCCTTGTCCTCGGTTGCGGCGTCCTTCGGCTTGGCGTCGGTCTTGGTGTCAGGCTGGCGGGCCATGTTTCGATCCAGATGTCTTGAGTGAATGGGGCGGGTCAGGCCTCGGGTCAGGCGTTGGCGCCGATTTTCGCGGCGAGGCCAAGGATGGCCAGCCGGTAGCCGTCGATGCCGAAGCCACACAGGCTGGCAAAGGCGGCCTTCGCGATGAAGGAATGGTGGCGGAAGCTGTCGCGCGCAAAAACGTTCGAAACGTGGACTTCCACGGTCGGGATCTGCACCCCGACCAGCGCATCGTGCAGCGCCACCGAGGTGTGGGTGTAGCCGCCGGCGTTGAGCACGATCCCCACGGACTGCTCGGCACGCGCCTGGTGGATCCAGTCGATCAGTTCGCCCTCGTGGTTGGATTGCCGGCAGACGGCCGAAAGGCCGCAGCCGGTGGCGGTCTCGGTGCACAACCTTTCGACGTCGGCCAGCGTCGCGCGGCCATAAATCTCCGGCTCCCGGGTCCCGAGCAGATTCAGGTTCGGGCCATTGAGCACGTAAATCGTTTGCGGCATCCGAATTTCCGGCAATGTCAGCAAAGGTCTCCGGCGGACTCGCCGTCGGGCCAAAAACCGGCGCTGCAGCGCCGGGTCCAGGCAAAATTCACTTGATTGCCCGGCGTTATAGGTAACCTCACGGCTGAGGGGAAGCCTGAACACGTTCCACCGACGCCTGAATCGGCTGATGCTTTGGACGAGCATGGCAGGCCAAGCCTGCGCAAATGCTTTGCGATCCGTTCGCAGTGGATGATGATCCGGACAATCCCGGCGGCTGGTCGGCACACAGAAAAGCGTGATCCGGCGTTTCCGGCCGCCGCCGGGATCGGTTAGGCCGGGAGTGGGCCCGTCGCCGACGGAACCAGAGTCGCGAGATCCCGTTCTATCAAGGCCCCGGTTCTCGCCCTTGGTCCGCATCGGATGCCCGAATTTCTGGTGCGGCAAATGTCGAGGTTTTGTTTTGGTAAATCGGAAACCGGAGGCGTAGGTTCGAATTCAAGAAATCGGTGCCGCCGCTAACGCGGCGACGCGCACGAGGCCGGACCGCCCGAGCAGACGCCGCGGTCCGACACGCCTGATACCAGGCATGCTGCTTGCATCGCAAAGACGCTCAACGGGAGGCACTATGGCCCGATATATCGTGCGATTTATGAAGGACATCCTCGGCGAGAACGGCCGGCAGGCCGAGATTTGCCAGAGTTCGCTGGAAATCGAGGCGGCCAACAGCCGCGATGCCACTGAGATCGCCAAACAGAAATTCTGCCAGATGGAGCGGCTGAATGAATGGTCGCTCCATGCCGACCGCGTTCAGGTCGCCGAAACCGACCTTCACACGTAGCCGGCTTCCGGGGCGACGAGGGCGGAGCACCACGCGATCAAGACCGCCGATCGGAGGCGGTCTCGATGCCGATCACCTCGCGAGGCCTGATCGGTCGTGATGTCCGCAACGCTCAGCACTGTTCCTTGCCACAGCGGGCGAGCGCCACCTTCTGGCGCAGCGTGTCGAGGCCGACCGCGCCGACCACCACCTGCTTGCCGATCACGTAGCTCGGCGTGCCGTTCATCCCCATCGCTTCCGCGAGCCTGAAGCTCTCTTCGATGGTGGCGCGGACTTCCGGGCTCGCCATGTCCTTCTCGAGCCGGGCCATGTCGAAGCCGGCGTCCTTGGCGGCGGCCATCGCGCGCGCCTTGTCGGCCTGGCCGCGGCCGCCCATCAGCTTCTGGTGAAAGTCGAGATATTTCTTGCCGTCGGGGGCCTGCATCCGCACCGCGATCGCGACCTGCGCCGCTTCGACCGAGGGCGGGCCGAGCACCGGAAATTCCTTCAGCACGATCTTGAGCTTCGGGTCTTCCTTCATCAGCGTGAGCATGTCGGTCATCGCGCGCTTGCAGTAACCGCAATTGTAATCGAAGAACTCGACGAAGGTGACGTCGCCGTCCTTGTTGCCGAGCGTCACGCCGCGCGGCGAATTGAAGATCGCCTGGGCATTGTCCTTGATCGCGGCCTGATGTTTCTCGGCGGCGGCGTTGGCCTGGCGCTTGCTCAGTTCGTCGGACGCTTCTTCGAGCACCTCGGGGTGCGACACCAGATAGTCCTTGATGATCTGTTCGATCTGGCCGCGCTGCTCGTCGGAGAATTTTTGCGCCGCGGCAGCAACTGGTGCGCCGATCAGAACGAGCGCGAGCAGGGCGGCGGCTAAGCGGCGGAACGACGGCATGGGCAATCCCTTCAGACGGACAATCGGATACGAATGGCGCACGGATTCGTGCGCTTCATAGCGCTTTTCCCGCCCAATTACGCGCAATTTGTGAACACGTTTCAGTCAGGCGCAGCACGCCGGCGCGCCGCGAGACGGCGGGGCCGGATCGATCGGGTCCGCCGGCGCTCGTCGCACGAGCGCCGGCGCTCTGACCGGGTGACGCTGCAGCGGCCTACTTGACGGTGGTCAGGCGCAGATAGGGACGCGGCGCGTCCCAGCCCTGGGGAAACGCCTTCACGGCGTCTTCGCCCTGCAGCGACAGCGGGATGATCACCTTGTCGCCGGGGCGCCAGTCGGCCGGCGCGGCGACGTTGTACTTGTCGGCCATCTGCAAGGCATCGATCACGCGCAGGATCTCATCGAAGTTGCGCCCGACATTCATCGGGTAGGTCATGGTCAGGCGGACTTTCTTGTTCGGATCGATGATGAACACCGAACGCACCGCCGCGGTGTTGCTCTGGTTCGGGTGGATCATGTCGTAGAGCTTGGCGACCTTCAGTTCCTTATCGGCGACGATCGGGAATTGCAGATCGGTCTGCTGGGTGTCGTTGACGTCCGCGATCCATTTGATGTGCTCGTCGACGGTGTCGGTCGACAGCCCGATCGGCTTGACGTTGCGGGCGGCGAACTGTTGCGCGAGCTTCGAGGTTCTGCCCATCTCGGTGGTGCAGACCGGCGTGAAGTCGGCGGGATGGCTGAAGAAGAAGACCCAGGAATCGCCGATGAAGTCGTGAAACGAAATCGGCCCCTGGGTGGTGTCGGCGGTAAAATCGGGCGCGGTGTCGCCGATATGGAGAGACATCGATTGAACTCCTGTGTGCCTATGAAATGAGCAAGCCCGCGCGGCGCGGGAGCCCGAGTGACGCTTCGTGGCACCGTGAAAGCGGGAACGGCTCAAGCCGTGTCGAGGCGGGGCGGTGCGCGATCACCAATTCACTATAGCGAACGATCGCGCACCCTGGTCAGTGCTTTCAACGCAGATCAACCACGCGTTTCGACTACGGGCAGGGGCGAGCCCGGCCGTCGTTGCCGATATAGGTCATGGTGGCCGGGTTGAACGAGCGGTAGCGCTGCGCGCAGTAGCCGATCGCATCGCGACGCCGCGCCTCTTCCGCCGCGCTGGCTGCGATGGCGCCGCCGATCACCGCAGCGCCGATGCCGAGTCCGATCGCCGGGCCGGGACCCCAACCACGTCCACGTCCGCGTCCCCGGCCGCGCCCACGCCAGGCATGCGCCGGCGTCGAGGCAGCGGTCAGCGCGATGCCGGTCGTGGCGACAAAGCCCAGTCCGTAGATTGTCAGCAGCGCGGCGCCCGCCAGCATCCGCGTGATCAGCTTGCGCGGCGATCTGCTCGTCTTCCCGGTATAGTTCACCATGGGTGTATCTCCCTCGCTGCCGCCGCGCGTAGCCGGATCGATCATGCGGCGATGCGAATGGATCTGATGTGATGTCGATCCGTGCGCGGACGCGATTCGGTCAAACAACTTCGCCGCGCGGGGAGTGTGCCAGAGCCGGGATGGCAAGACAATCGTAGGGATTAAGCCGCTGCGGCGTCGGCAACGCTTGGAGGCGTGCGAGCTCTACTTCTGTCCCGGCATCTTGGCTTCGACGATGTCGTCGGCCTTGACCCAGCCCGGTGAGCCCACCGGGAAGCGGGTTTTTGCGCGGGACGCCAGTTCTCGTGCGGTCTTGTTGTCGCCGCGCAGGAAGGCCGCCTGGGCCGAGGCGAGATCGGCTTCGGCGTAATCGCCCTTGCGACCATAAGCCATCGCGAGCTGGCTGTAGCCGAGCGGCGCTTCGCCCTCGCGCGACAACGCGGCGCGCAGAATCCGGATCGCCTCGTCGGTGGTGTTCTTGTTGCCGGAGGCGACCAGCGCCTGGCCGAGCAGCATCTCGATCAGCGGCGCGCTGCGGCTGAGCGACAACGCCTTGCGCAGCGGCGCGATCGCTTCCTGCGGTCGGCCGCCCTCGAGCAATGCCTGGCCGCGCAGCTCGTAGAAATACGGATTGTTCGGCTCGGTCTGGATCAGGCTGTCGATCTGGGCCAGCGCCGAACGCGGATCGCCGCGCAGATAGGTCGAGATGGCGCGGGCGTAGCGCGCGGGCAGGCTGGTGTCCGACGGCGGATAGCGCCGGTACACGGTGTCGGGACGCTCCATGAAACCGGAGGTCTTGGCCCGCATCATGTCGTGGCGGAGCTGCAGCGCGGGATCGTCCTTTTTGTTCCAGTTGGCGCTGGAGCGAGCCAGCTCTTCCAGCGCACGGACACGTTCGGCCGGCATCGGATGCGACTGCGCATAGGGATCGGCACCGCGTGCGGCGAACAGGCTCTCGTCGGTGAAACGACGGAACGTTTCGTACATGCCCTTTGCCGACTGGCCGGTGGCGTCGAGGAATTTCACCGCGGCCTTGTCGGCGTTCTCTTCCTGCTGGCGCTGATAGGACAGCAGATTCCGCCGGATCAGTTCCTGCGGTGCCGAGATCGCGGCTGCGCCGATATTGCTGGCGCCGCTGTTCGGCCCGGCCTTGGAGCCCGCGACCATCGCGCCGACGCCGAGCAGCATCGCGACGATCATCTGCGTCTGTGCCTGCGCGAGCTGGGTGCGCAGCTTGGACAGATGGCCGCCGGCGAGGTGGCCGGTCTCGTGCGCCAGCACGCCGATCAACTGGTTCGGCGTCTGCGACTGCATCAGCGCGCCGTAGTTCACGAAGATGCGACGGCCGTCGGCGACGAAGGCGTTGAAATTCGGATCGTTGATGATGGCGACCCGGATGTTCTGCTTTTCGAGGCCTGCGGCGCGCAGGATCGGCCGCGTATAGTCGCGCAGCAGATTCTCGATCTCGGTGTCGCGCAGCAGCGGCGGGCCCTTCTGCTGCGGCGCTTGCGCGAGGCTGGGAACCGGGGCGAGCGCCAGCGCGGCGGCGCTGAGCATCGCCACCAGCCGGGACGCCTGCGCGCGGGCCTTCCGGCGCAATCCTTCGAGCAGAGTTTCAACCGTCACTTTGGGCATTGGCCGAGGTTCGAATACCGGATATTCCCCTGATCAGCCCAGCAATACGGCAGCAGCGCGACGTCCGCCGGGTTTCGCCGAACCGAACCGCGCGGGAGATAGCAGATTTCAATGCGCGATGCGACCAAGACAGCGGCGGCGCGTCAATTGTTGACGGCGTCCGCCCGGAGCGATGTACCGCCCTTCATGGTGATGGATGTGATGGCGGCCGCAGAGCGGATCGAGGCCGCCGGCGGCCACGTGATCCACATGGAGGTTGGTCAGCCGTGGGCGTCCGCACCACGCGCGGCGCTCGCCGCCGCGCATCGGGCGCTGGAGCAGGGTCGCATCGACTACACCTCGGCGCTCGGCCTCCCGTCGCTGCGCGCGCGGATCGCGCGGCACTATCGCGACGTCTACGCCACCGAGGTCGATCCCGATCGGATCGTCGTCACCACCGGGTCCTCCGGCGCTTTCATCCTGTCGTTCCTGGCGCTGTTCGAACCGGGCGACCGGGTCGCGGTGACCGTGCCCGGCTATCCGCCGTATCGCCATATCCTCACCGCGCTCGGCTGCGAGCCGGTGCTGGTCGAGACCCATAGCGAGACGCGGCACGCGCTGACCGGCGAGGCGCTGCTCGCGGCGCATCGCAAGGCGCCGCTGAAGGGTGTGCTGGTCGGCAGTCCCGCCAATCCAACCGGCACGATGATGACGCGTGGGGCGTTGACCGAACTGATCGCGGTCGCCGAGAGCGAGGGCATCCGCTTCATCTCCGACGAGATCTACCACGGCCTCGACTACGCGTTCCCGGCGGTGACCGCGGCCGAGCTGTCGCCGAACGCGGTCGTGATCAATTCGTTCTCGAAGTACTTCTGCATGACCGGCTGGCGGGTCGGCTGGATGGTGCTGCCCGAGCCGCTGGTGCGGCCGGTCGAGCGGCTGCAGCAGAATCTGGCGATCTCGGTGCCGACGCTGTCGCAGATCGCGGCCGAAGCGGCGTTCGACGGCCGCGACGAGATGGAAGCGGTGAAGCGCGGCTACGAGGAAAACCGCAAGATCCTGATCACAGGTTTGCCGCAAGCCGGACTCGCCGATTTCCTGCCGGCCGACGGCGCGTTCTATCTCTATGCCGACGTCTCGAAATTCACCGCCGACAGTTTCGATTTCACCAAGCGGATGCTGGCCGAAGCCCATGTGGCGGCGACTCCCGGGACTGATTTCGATCCGGTCCGGGGCAAGAATTTTGTCCGGTTTTCCTACGCCCGCTCGGCGGACGACATGCGCGAGGCGGTGCGCCGCATCACAGCCTGGCTGCGGTGACCCTCCCGGCGGCGTGACCGAGGGATGCAGATTCGAGGCTTGATCTCAGCGGCATTTCGTCGCAATAGGCACCGCGAATAATTCCATCCTGGAGAAAGCCGTTGCAGATCGGTTCATCCGCGCCACCGTCCTCCGGGCGGCACATCGCGCCTGCCGCGATGCTGTGGCCGCAGCGCGCGGGATCGCAGGTCGACATCATTCGGGCGATCGCCCTGATCGTCCTCGCCGGCGTGCTGCTCAAGAACGCGCTCGGCGCGGCGATTCTGCCCTCAGTTCGGCGGCTGTTCGACAGCCGGCGAGGGTGATCCGGACAGCTTCCGTTCAATTCCCAATCGATTTGGCCGACCGGTCTGCCTGTGGTCGTCCCGACGTCGTCAAGCCAGGCATATCGAGACCAGCGGAGTGAGCCATGTCGACGATGACCGATGTCGGCGTTCCTGAAACGTCGCATCAAGCCAACGCGAAGCCCTGGTACAAGGTGCTCTATATCCAGGTGCTGATTGCGATCGCGCTCGGCGTTCTGGTCGGATGGCTGTCCCCGCATCTGGCAACCAATCCGTGGATCAAGGCGCTGGGCGACGGCTTCGTCAAACTGATCAAGATGGTGATCGCGCCGATCATCTTCTGCACCGTCGTCTCCGGCATCGCGCATATCCAGGACGCCCGCAAGGTCGGCCGGGTCGGCATCAAGGCGCTGGTGTATTTCGAAGTGGTCTCGTCGTTCGCGCTGATCCTCGGTCTCGTCGTCGGCAATCTCGTGCCGGTCGGGCACGGGCTCGCCGCCAAGCCGGACCCGGGAGCCGTGGCGAAATACGTCGACCAAGCCGGCCACATGCATGCGGTCGACTTCTTTCTCAATATCATTCCCGAAAGCGTCGTCGGGGCGTTTGCGAAGGGCGACATCCTGCAGGTGTTGTTGTTCGCGATCCTGTTCGGCTTCGCGTTGATGGCGCTCGGCGAGCGCGGCCATCGGCTTCGCGACGTGATCGACGACACCGCGCATGCAGTGTTCGGCGTGATCGCGATCGTGATGAAGGCGGCGCCGGTCGGGGCGTTCGGCGCGATGGCCTTCACCATCGGCAAATACGGCCCCGCCGCGCTCGGCAATCTGGTCGGTCTGGTCGCGCTGTTCTACACGACCGCGGCGCTGTTCGTGTTCGTTGTGCTGGGCCTGATCGCGAAATTCGTCGGCTTCAACATCTTCAGGTTCCTCGGCTACATCAAGGACGAGCTGCTGATCGTGCTCGGCACCTCGTCGTCCGAGAGCGCGCTGCCGCAGCTGATGGAAAAGCTCGAGCGGCTCGGCTGCTCGAAGTCGGTGGTGGGGCTGGTGGTGCCGACCGGTTATTCGTTCAACCTCGACGGCACCAACATCTACATGACGCTGGCGACGCTGTTCATCGCGCAGGCGCTCGGCATCGAGCTGTCATTCACCGAACAACTCACCATCCTGCTGGTCGCGATGCTGACGTCGAAGGGCGCGAGCGGCGTCACCGGCGCTGGCTTCGTGACGCTGGCGGGGACGCTTGCGGCGGTGAATCCGGCTCTGGTGCCGGGCATGGCGATCGTGTTCTCGATCGACAAATTCATGAGCGAGGTGCGCGCGCTGACCAACATCACCGGCAACGGCGTCGCGACGGTGTTCGTGTCGTGGTGGGAAGGCGAACTCGATCACGACCGGCTGCATGCCAACCTCAACAAGACGGTCGACCCGTCCGACGTCGAGACCGCAATCACCACCGGCTGATCAGCGGTCCCTGAAACGAAAACCGCCCGGCTTTTGGCCGGGCGGTTTTTTGTCGGGTTGTTGCGCGGCTGGTCAGTTGCCGCCGCCGAAGCGGCGCGACCACCATCCGGCGCGACGGGGAGTTTCCGAAGCCGGCTCGGCAGCGGCCTGCGGCGCGGGGGCCGGTTGCGCGGGCTCAGGCTGTTGCGCGGCCGGCTCGATCGCCAGCGGCGTCGAGACCTCCGGCTTCGGCTCCGGCGAGCCAAAGTTCACCTTTTCGCGCACCGTGGACCGACGGCGGGCGGCAGCCCGCTCGGCTGCGGCATCATCCTGGGTCTGAGCCGACGGTGCGGCTTCCTGGGCAGACGCAGAGCCGACCGACTCGCTTTGCACCACCTGTTCCGGCTCTGCGCGTTGTTCCGGCTCGCTGATAGCGGGCGAAGACGCAGTCGCCATTGGCTCGGCAGTCTCATCGTCATCGATGTCCGGTTCGTGCCGCCTGCCGAGCAGGCGATCGTCCGATCCGCCGCCGTCCATATCGGCTGCAGCCTCGGCGGCCTCCGACGTTTCCAACTCCCCGAGATCGTCGACGATCGAGCCGGAGGCGCCGTCGTCGAGGCCCCCTTCGGGAGCGCCGCGCCGGCGGCGACCGCCACGGCGGCCACGGCGACGCGGACGGCGTTCGCCGTTCGCCGGATCGGCCTGGGCTTCGACGTCTCCTTCAGCGCTGTCGGCGCCGTCGTCACCGTCTTCGCTGTCGTCCTCGGCGATGGCTGCTACGCCTTCAGGAGCAGGGGCGGCGTCGCCATCCTCGCGCGGCGCGCCCGCTTCGCGGGCCTCGCCGGTGCGCGGGCGGCGGCGGCGGCGGCGCTTGCGCTTGCGGGCGTCGCCTTCACCTTCGGCCTCGGCGCTGTCGCCGGCTTGCTCGTCGGCCAGGCCGACAGTCTCGTCCGTTTCGATCTCGGCCTCGAACTCGTAGCCCTCGTCGTCTTCATACGGCTCTTCGGCCTGCACCGGGTAAGCCGCGACCTG
The DNA here is from genome assembly GCF_052445935.1 of Rhodopseudomonas sp. NSM. Lineage (NCBI taxonomy): Bacteria > Pseudomonadati > Pseudomonadota > Alphaproteobacteria > Hyphomicrobiales > Nitrobacteraceae > Rhodopseudomonas > Rhodopseudomonas sp. NSM. The sequence continues at coordinate 160,849 of NZ_JBQTCH010000005.1, forward strand.
CGCTGCGAGCAGCGCCTTGGCGGATTCCAGCGTGTGGACCTGCTCGCCGCGATCGATCACGAACGACTGCTGACCGGTGACGGTCGGGTCGGCCATCACCGACAAGGTCACCTTGAAGCCGGTTTCGAGATCACGCAGGTGACCGCGCTTCTGGTTGAGGACGTAGAGCGCGACATCGGCGCGGGTGCGCACGATCAGATTGTGGGTCGCGCCCTTCATCAGGATTTCTTCGAGGCCGCGCAGCAATTGCAGCGCCACCGATGACACCGAACGAACATGGCCGGAGCCGCCGCAATGCGGGCAGGGCTCGGTCGAGCTTTCCAGCACGCTGGCGCGGATGCGCTGGCGCGACATTTCGAGCAGGCCGAAATGCGAGATCCGGCCGACCTGGATGCGGGCGCGATCCTGCCGCAGGCAGTCGCTGAGCTTGCGTTCGACCGCGCGATTGTTGCGCTTCTCGTCCATGTCGATGAAGTCGATGACGATCAGGCCGGCGAGGTCGCGCAGACGCAACTGCCGGGCGACTTCCTCGGAAGCCTCCAGATTGGTCTTGAGCGCGGTGTCCTCGATATGGTGCTCGCGGGTCGATCGTCCGGAATTGACGTCGATCGAGACCAGCGCCTCGGTCTGGTTGATGACGATGTAGCCGCCGGACCGCAATTGCACGGTCGGGGAGAACATCGCGTCGAGCTGGCTCTCGACCCCCATCCGCGAGAACAGCGGCTGGCCGTCGCGATACAGCTTCACCGCGCGCACATTGCTCGGCATCAGCATGTGCATGAAATCGCGCGCTTCCTGATAGCCGGGCTCGCCGGCCACTTGGATTTCGTCGATCTCCTTGTTGTAGAGATCGCGCAGCGAGCGCTTGATCAGCGAACCTTCCTCGTAGACCAGCGTCGGCGCCTGCGACTTCAGCGTGACGTCGCGGACGGTCTCCCACATCCGGATCAGATATTCGAAGTCGCGCTTGATTTCCGGCTTGGTGCGCGAGGCGCCTGCGGTGCGCAGGATGATGCCCATGCCTTCCGGCACGTCGAGATCCTGCACCACTTCCTTCAGGCGGGAGCGATCCTGCGCCGACGTGATCTTGCGGCTGATGCCGCCGCCGCGCGCGGTGTTCGGCATCAGCACGGCGTAGCGGCCGGCGAGCGACAGGTAGGTCGTCAGCGCCGCGCCCTTGTTGCCGCGCTCTTCCTTGACGACCTGCACCAGCATCACCTGGCGGCGCTTGATCACTTCCTGAATCTTGTACTGCCGGCGCGGCCGGAAGGCGCGCTCGGGAACCTCTTCCAGCACATCGTCGCCGCCGACGGATTCGACGATGTCTTCCTCGGACTCGTCGTCCTCGTCGTCGTCCGCTTCGGAATCGGACTCTGCGTCCTCCTCGGAGTCGAGGTCGCCCTCGGCGTCGGCCGGATCGTCGCCGTGTTCATGCCCGTCGCCTTCGGCGATCGGGAACGGCGCGTCTTCGGCGTAACCGTTATCGGGATCGTGATCGTCGGACTCGGTTTCCGGCGCGATCGGCGCTGCAGCGGTGGCGAAGTCGGGCAGGGCGGGCTGTTCGTCAGTGACGATACTCGGCGCAACGGCCGTCTCGTCGTGCCCGACCGAATCGGCCTGATGCTCTTGGCGTTCGGCATCGTGGTGGCCGTCATGGCCTTCGGCTTCGTCCGACGCTGCCTGCGGTGCATCGCCGGCTTCGTGCGCCGGGAACTCGTGCATCAGGCGTTCGTGGTCGGCGTGCTCGTGTCCGTTGTCCGTGAGGCTGGTGTCGGTGTGGCTGGCGTCGGCGTGGTCGGCGGATTGATCGTGCGGCTCGGCCGCGACGTCAGCCGAAGCCTCGACGATCTCGCTCGTGACACGCTCGCCATTGCCGCGGCGGCGATGGCTGCGATGCCGCGACCGGCGACGGGTCGAGCGCTGCTCGCTCTCTTCCTCGGCCTCGCGATGCGCGCGCTCGTCGGCCTCGATCAGGGCCTGACGGTCGGCGACCGGGATCTGGTAGTAGTCCGGATGGATTTCGCTGAAGGCGAGGAAGCCGTGCCGGTTGCCGCCATATTCGATGAAGGCGGCCTGCAGCGACGGTTCGACCCGTGTGACTTTGGCGAGGTAGATGTTGCCGCGCAGTTGTTTGCGCTGTGCGGTCTCGAAATCAAACTCTTCGACGCGGTTGCCGCGGACCACGACCACCCGGGTCTCTTCCGGGTGGGTGGCGTCGATCAGCATCTTGTTGGGCATTTTTGAACTCTTGGCGGCGGAAAGCGCGCGAGACGGCCAGCGCAAAAGGCGCGGCCGGATAACGCGACGGTCCACCTGATTCGGGGGTGAGGGGAAGGCCGAAACGCACTTCACCGCGCCGTGCCGGCGTTGAACCCGAGGCGTTGCGCGTGGCGAAGCTGTTGCTTCGCGGCGGCGCGGCCTTTGCGTGGGTCCGGTTCGGCATCGCAATATGGCGCATCAAGCGTCGGCCCGTCTGAACGAGTGGCGGCAAAGCATCCGCCGTGTCTTCTTGCTGAAGGACCGGCCTCGCGCCGAAGCGCTCACCGGCATGATCATCCGGCCGGAAGGCCGGACTGGTCGGTCATGAAGAGTCTGAACCGTCCCTGGTAGGATAGAGGCCCGGGGACCGGACGCCGCTCGGGCTGAACCGACGCACCTGCCTGGCCGCGCACTGCGCTGACTCGGAGGGGACGGAAAAGACGCAAAATCCCGCTGCTCGATTGTCGAGGGATTCCACGCTGCGCCGAAAGGCTGAACGCGACACAACCGGAAGATTAGACCGTCAGCACCAGATACATACGTGGATTGGCTCTCGCTTGCAAGGAGAGCGTCGCTGCCCGGCAACACTGCATCTAATTCGAATCGCATTGCTTAAGCGGCGATTAACCACGCGGTTCTAATGCAGTAAAAGGACCAGCTGACGGGGGCGGGATTCGTTGCAGGGGCGCGCAAATCATTTTGTTTTGTTCAGCGCAACCGTTGCGTGCGCTGCAGTATGGATGTGCGCGGTGCCGACCCAGGGGGGCGCGGCCGAAGCTCGGGACGCTGCTCCGGCCCACAGCGCCGCGGCGCCAATGGTGAACGGCTTTCCGGTCGCTTCCGACGCTCGCCTCGCTGGTGACGACAAACAGACGCGCTTTATCGTTGATTTCGACAGCAAGGTTCCCGTGCGCGCATTCACGCTGGCGGATCCCTATCGCGTCGTGATCGACCTGCCGCAGATCAATTTTCGTCTTCCGTCCGGCGTCAATGACACAAGCCGCGGCCTGATCAAGGCATTTCGCTACGGTCTGGTGATGCCGGGCGGCTCGCGGATCGTGCTCGAACTGGCGGGGCCGGCGAAGATCGCCAGGGCCGACATGCTCGACGCCGCCAACGGCCAGCCGGCGCGGCTGGTGGTCGAACTCGATTCGGTCGATCGCACCGCCTTCGTCGAGTCGCTGGGCGCCGGGAAGGCCCCGGAACTGCGCCCCTCGGTCAGCATGGCCGATGCCACCTCGGCGGTGCCTGTCGGGGCGGCCGCCGCCAAAACTGAAGCGGCCGGCGCCGATGCGGCTAAGGACGACCCGCGGCCGGTCGTCGTCCTGGATCCCGGACATGGCGGGATCGACAACGGCACGCAATCCGCCAGCGGCGTCGCCGAAAAGGCGCTGGTGCTGGAATTCGCGCTGGCGCTGCGCGACCAGATGGAAAAGGGCGGCAAGTATCGCGTGGTGCTGACTCGCGTCGACGACACGTTCATCCCTCTTAACGACCGGGTGAAGATCGCCCGAGCCCAGTCCGCCGCGCTGTTCGTGTCGATTCACGCCGACGCGCTGCCGCGCGGCGAGGGCGACGCCCGGGGCGCCACCATCTACACGCTGTCCGACAAGGCCTCGGATGCAGAAGCGCAGCGGCTGGCGGACGCCGAAAACAGGGCCGACGCGATCGGCGGCGTCGACCTGACCGAGGAGCCGACCGAAGTCGCCGACATCCTGATCGACCTCGCGCAGCGCGAGACCAAGACGTTTTCGAACAGGTTCGCCCGGACCTTGATGCGGGAGATGAAGGGCACGACCCGGCTGCACAAGAATCCTCTCAAATCCGCCGGCTTCCGGGTATTGAAGGCGCCCGACGTGCCGTCGGTGCTGATCGAACTGGGCTACGTTTCGAACAAAGGCGACCTCAAGCAACTGGTCTCCGAACAGTGGCGCACCAAGACGGTCGGCGCGGTCTCGCAGGCGATCGATTCGTTTTTTGCCAAGCGGCTGGTCTCGGCCGGCAGGCCGAACTGAGCCGGCGTTTCGGCGCGGCCGGGCCCTAGTTTGGCCACAGCGGAAGTTCTATAAGACCGCAGTGCAGTTCGCGATTTCGGTCCAGATTATTCGGTGCAGACTTGAGGCCGGCCCCGGCGGCGATGGGGCAGGTTGCGGACAATGCCAATCTCGTCCAAGGGAATTTCGCCGCGTCGGGCGGTCCTCGGTGAAACGGAACTCAACTGATGCGCTTGCTGCTGCGGTTTTTCGGCTTTCTGTTCGCAGCCGGGACGATCGTGTTTCTGGTCGGCGTGGCCGCCGCGGCCGGGATGATCTGGCACTTCTCCAAGGACTTGCCTGATTATTCTCAGCTCCAGGATTATGAGCCGCCGGTGATGACGCGCGTCCACGCCACGGACGGCTCGCTGCTCGGCGAGTATTCGAAGGAGCGCCGGCTGTATCTGCCGATTCAGGCCGTGCCGAAGCTGGTGATCAACGCCTTCCTCGCCGCCGAAGACAAGAATTTCTACGAGCACGGCGGCATCGACTATCAGGGCATGGCGCGCGCCGCGATCCTGTACGCGCAGAACATCGGTTCCAATCGGCGGCCCCAGGGTGCGTCGACGATCACCCAGCAGGTCGCCAAGAACTTCCTGCTGACGAACGAAGTGTCGTTCACCCGCAAGATCAAGGAAGCCTTGCTGGCGATGCGGATCGAACGGGCCTATTCCAAGGACCGCATCCTCGAACTGTATCTCAACGAGATCTATCTCGGGCTCGGCGCTTACGGCGTCGCCGCCGCATCGCTGGTGTATTTCGACAAATCGGTCAACGAACTGACCCTGTCGGAAGCGGCCTATCTGGCAGCGCTGCCGAAAGCGCCCGCTGCGCTGCATCCGATCCGCAACCACGACCGTGCGGTCGAGCGCCGCAACTACGTGATCGACCGCCTCGTGGAAAACGGCTGGATCAAGCAGGCCGACGCCGACAAGGCGCGCAAGGATCCGCTGACCGTCACCAGCCGCGGCACCGGCGCGCATACTTTTGCCGGCGAGTATTTCGCCGAGGAGGTCCGCCGCGATATCCTCGAGCGCTACGGCGAAAAGAAGCTCTACGAAGGCGGCCTGTCGGTCCGCACCTCGCTCGACCCGAAACTGCAGGTCGAGGCGCGCAAGACGATGACCGCCGGCCTCGTCAAATTCGACGAAGCCCAGGGCTGGCGAGGCCCGGTCTCGAAGCTGGATATCAGCGGCGACTGGGGCGTGAAACTCGCCGAGGTCAAGTCGTTGTCCGACATCTCGCCGTGGCGAATGGCCGTTGTCCTCGAGACATCCGATAAGTCGGCGCGGATCGGCTTCCAGCCCGGCCGCGAACTCGGCGGCGCGGTGTCGAAGAAGCGCGAGTCCGGATTGATCGCGCTCGACGGCGTGAAATGGGCGAAAGCCGCGGCCGGTCCGCAGCGCGGCCGGACGCCGGGTTCGGTGTCGCAAGTGCTGTCGGCCGGCGACGTCATCTATGCCGATCCGCTGCTCGACAAGGAAGGCAAGCCCGTCGAAGGGCAGTATCGGCTGCGACAGATCCCCGAAGTGTCGGGCGCGATGGTGGCGATGGATCCGTGGACCGGGCGCGTGGTGGCGATGGTCGGCGGCTTCTCGTTCGACCAGAGTCAGTTCAATCGCGCGACGCAGGCGTATCGCCAGCCCGGATCGTCGTTCAAGCCGCTGGTGTATTCGGCCGCGATGGACAACGGCTATACGCCGTCCACCGTGGTGATCGACGCGCCGATCGAGATCGACCAGGGGCAGGGCGCCGGCGTGTGGCGGCCGGAGAACTACTCGACCGGCAAGTATTACGGTCCGGTCACGCTGCGCAACGCGCTGCAGCGCTCGCTCAACACCGTGACGGTGCGGCTGGCGCAGGACGTCGGCATGCCGCTGATCGGCGAATACGCCAAGCGATTCGGCGTCTATGACGAACTGCCGAACTATCTGTCCTATGCGCTCGGCGCCGGCGAGACCACGGTGATGCGGATGGTCACCGCCTATTCGATGTTCGCCAATGGCGGACGGCGGGTGAAGGCGACGCTGATCGACCGCATCCAGGATCGTTACGGCCGCACCATCTTCAAGCACGACGCCCGCGAATGCCGCGGCTGCGACGCGCCGGAGGGCTGGAAGAATCAGCCGGAGCCGCAACTGGTCGATCGCCGCGAGCAGGTGCTCGATCCGATGACCGCCTACCAGATCACGTCGATGATGGAAGGCGTCGTGCAGGCCGGCACCGCGACGGTGGTGCGCGAGGTCGGCAAGCCGATCGCCGGCAAGACCGGCACGACCAACGACGAGAAGGATGCCTGGTTCATCGGCTTCTCGCCGGACCTCGTGGTCGGGATCTATTTCGGCTACGACAAGCCGCGCAATCTCGGCCGCGGCGCCACCGGCGGTCATCTCGCGGCGCCCGTCGCCAAGGACTTCTTCAAGCTCGCACTCGCCGACAAGCCGGCGGTGCCGTTCCGCGTGCCGGCCGGCATCAAGCTGGTCCGCGTCGACGCCAAGTCCGGCATGCGCGCCGGCCCGGGCGACGGCGGGCGCACCATTCTCGAGGCGTTCAAGCCGGGCACTGCGCCGCCGGACAATTATTCTGTGATCGGCGTCGCCGACGTCGACGGGCGCCAGCAGCAGGCCCCGCCGCCGGACGATCGCGGCTTCATGCGACCGGGGACGGGCGGCCTGTACTGACGGGCCGCTTGATCGGGGCGATTGCGCTTTGCCGCGTCGCCCGCTAAATCGCGTCTCACACTTTTGCGGCCACCTTTCGAGGGCCGCCGCCCAGCAGAGATTCCATGCGCGCAGAAACCGAACGCCTCGTCGAAGAGATCAAGCAGTCAGTCGGGCTGCTGAGGAGGCATCTTTGACGTCGACCAGTCGACCGTCCGCCTCGCGGAGCTGAACAAGCTCGCCGAGGACCCCGACCTCTGGAACGATCCGCAGAAGGCCCAGAAGCTGATGCAGGAGCGAACCTCGCTGGAGGATTCGCTCACCGGCATCGGCAAGGTCGAGCGTGAGCTGACCGACAACGTCGAGATGATCGAACTCGGCGAGGCCGAGGGCGACGAGGGCGTCGTCCGCGAGGCCGAGGCGGCGCTCAAGGCGCTGAAGAAGGAAGTGGCACGGCGCGAGCTCGAAGCGCTGCTGTCGGGTGAGGCCGATCGCTTCGACACCTATCTCGAAGTCCACGCCGGCGCCGGCGGCACCGAGAGCCAGGACTGGGCCTCGATGCTGCTGCGGATGTACACGCGCTGGGCCGAGAAGCACGGCTTCAAGGTCGAGTATCTCGAAGAATCCGAGGGCGAAGAAGCCGGCATCAAATCGGCGACGATCCAGATCTCGGGGCACAACGCCTATGGCTGGCTCAAGACCGAAGCCGGCGTCCACCGGCTGGTGCGGATTTCGCCGTTCGATTCCAACGCGCGGCGGCACACCTCGTTTTCGTCGGTGCAGATCTTCCCGGTGATCGACAATTCGATCAAGATCGATATCGCGGAGTCCGACGTTCGCGTCGACACCATGCGGTCGGGCGGCGCCGGCGGCCAGCACGTCAACAAGACCGAATCCGCGGTGCGCCTGACCCATATCCCGACCGGCGTTGCGGTGGTCTGTCAGGCCGGCCGCTCGCAGCACAAGAACCGCGCCCAGGCGTGGGACATGCTGCGCGCGCGGCTGTACGAGATCGAGCTGAAGAAGCGCGAGGAGCAGGCCGCCGCCGATCAAGCCGCCAAGACCGAGATCGGCTGGGGCCACCAGATCCGCTCCTACGTGCTGCAGCCCTATCAGATGGTCAAGGACCTGCGCACCGGCGTGCAGACTTCCGACACCTCCGGCGTGCTCGACGGCGACCTCGACGAATTCATGGCCGCGACCCTGGCGCAGCGTGCGTTCGGGACCGGGCCGGGGTCAGTTGAGGACGTGGACTAAGCGTGGGCGCTCCCGCAAAAGTCGGCTTCATCGGTCTCGGCAAGATGGGCCATGGCATGGCCGGCCGGATGCTCGACGCCGGCTTCGACGTCGCGGTATGGAATCGCAATCCGGCAAAGGCCGACGCTCTGATCAGCCGCGGCGCGCGCCGCGCTGCGACGCCGGCCGAGGCCGCACACGCCGCCGATGCGATCGTGACCATGGTCGCCGACGATGAGGCGTCGCAAGCCGTCTGGCTCGGCGCCGATGGTGTCGCGACGACGGCCAAGGTTGGTGCAGTCGCGATCGAATGTTCGACCGTCTCGCATCAACATGCGCTCGAACTCGCCGCGGCGCTGCGTGCGCGTGGATTGACCTACATCGATTGTCCTGTCACGGGCCTGCCCGACGCTGCCGCACGCGGTGAACTCACCTTGCTGATTGGCGCCGAGCCGGGCGATCTCGACGCGGCGCGCCCCTATCTCGCGCCGCTGTCACGGATCATCCGGCATTTCGGTCCCGTCGGGGCCGGCACTGTCTACAAGCTGATCAACAATCTGATGGGCGCGATCCAGATAGCCGGCATCGCCGAAGGCATCGCGATCGCCGAGCAGGCCGGCCTCGACATGGCGCTGGTGCGTGAAGCGCTCGCGGGCAGTGTCGTTGCCAGTCCGCAGGTGCTGCGGCAGGCACCTCGGATGATCGACCGCGACTTCACCAACGCCACCTTTACCGCGGCGCTCCGACACAAGGACGCACGCTACGCGATCGAATTGGCGAAAGCGCTGCGATTGGAGCTACCGCTGTCGCTTGCAGCGGTCGCGAGTTATGCGCGCGCCACCGATGCCGCGCCCGACGACGACGAGGCAAAAATCGTCGAGGTCGTCTCGACGTCACGCCCGCGCAAGTAGCAAGCGGCACCGCGCCGTTGAACGGCGGTGTTCGACCGGCATTCGGAATTCGGGTGGCGGGGCGGCACTCTCTCGAAGATGACTGACGTCGCGAGGTGCGATCATGGCGTCAGGAATTCATCCTATTCATCCACGGGATTGGGCGCTGCTGGTCACGCTGTCGATCCTGTGGGGCGCATCATTCTTTTTCGTGGGCGTAGCTCTGAAGGAGCTGCCGCCTTTCACCATCGTTTTCCTCCGAGCCGCGATCGCTGCGCTGGTCCTGTTCCCGATCGTTTGGGCCCGCAGGATTCCGATGCCGCGCGGAGTCGCCGGCTGGTGGCCCTTTGTCGGAATGGCCTGTCTCAACTACGTCGTTCCGTTCTCCTGCCTCGTGACCGGGCAGACATTCATCTCAACCGGACTGGCGTCCGTGCTCAATGCGACGACACCTTTGTTCACGGTTGTCATCATGGCGGTAGCCGGAGAGGAGCGGCTGACGGCACGGCGTGTCATCGGAGTCGTGGCTGGCGTGGTCGGAGTCGCCGTCCTCCGTGGCCTGGACCTGCGGGAAGCCGAGACGGGGATCGGCGTGGCACTGTGTCTTTGCGCGGCGCTCTCTTATGGGCTTTCGGCGCTACTGGCCCGAAGGCTTCTGATCGGTTTCGCGCCGCTTACCACGGCGACTTCGCAGATGCTGGCGGCGGCCATCATCACGGGCGTCGTCGCGGCGTGTGTCGATCAGCCATTGAGCCTGCCGGTTCCTAGCCTGTCGGTCATTCTGGCCGTGGTGGCGCTCGGCACACTCTCGACCGCGCTCGGCTACGTGCTGTTCTTCCGGATTGTCGCGCGGTCCGGGTCGACCAACGTCATGCTGGTGACGCTCCTGATCCCAGTCACGGCCGTTCTGCTCGGCACCGTCGTGCTGCACGAAAATATCGGCCTTCGTGAACTGATGGGCGGCAGCATGATTGCCAGCGCGCTTCTTATCATCGACGGCCGTGCCTTTGCGTGGTTCGAAGCGCGCAGGTGGCGGACAGAGCGACCTTAGCTCGCCCCCGCCAGCCTAACCCCCGCCCTTAGAAACTTCTGCGGGTCGACCGCTTCGCCGTCGATGCGGGTTTCGTAGTGCAGATGCGGGCCGGTGGAGCGGCCCGTGGAGCCGACTTCGCCGATGATCTGACCGATCTGGACGCTCTGGCCGACCCTGGCGATGATCTTCGAGAGGTGGCCGTAGCGCGTCGACAGGCCGTTGCCGTGGTCGATTTCGACCATCTGGCCGTAGCCGCCCTGCCAGCCCGCGTTGACGACCTTGCCGATCGCGGTGGCGCGGACCGGGTCGCCGGACGAGGCGCGGAAGTCGAGGCCGGTGTGCATCGCCGGGCGGCCGAGAAACGGATCAGTGCGGACGCCGAAGCCGGACGAGAATTCGACATCACCCAGCACCGGCTTGCGATACGGCACCAGCGTCAGCGCGCGATTGAGGCGGTCGAGCTGCGATCGGCTGAGATTGATCCGATAGAGCTGGCGGTCGAACGCACTGGCATTGGCAGACGGCGCCTTCAGCGGCACGAACGGACCGCCAATACCGGCGCGCGGCGCTGCGGCTTCCAGCCCGCGGGCGTCGAGGCCGAGATCGGTCAGCACGCCGCGCATCCGGCGGGCGCGGGATTCGAACGTTTCCTCGACCGAGCCGAGCGTCGCGATCTGCCGCTTCTCGACGAGGTCGAGCGACTGTTCGAGTTTCGTCAGCGCGGTGTCGAGACCCTGAACCTTGGCGTATTGGGTGGTCGGCAGCGCCGGCACCGCTACGGGCGAGCGCGACTCCAGCCGCGCTTCACGATCCGGCGGCGCAATGAAGATCACGGTGTCGTTGATCGGCGACGGCTTCAGCGGCCCGGCGGGCGCACTGTCCGGTGCGGGCGTCCGTGAACTCTTGATGCTGCCGGTGACGGCGACGTCGGGCAGGGTGCTCATCGCGCTGGCGCGGGACTCCAGCATGGTCTGGCGGCGCATCACCTGGTCGAGCTTGTGGTCGAACTGCTCCTGGTCGAGTAATTGCCGGCTGGTGGTGCGGTCGACCTTGGCGCGCAGCTCGGCGATGCGGTCCTCATAGGCGTATTGCATCTCGGCCTGGCGCGCGATCAGCCGGGTCAGGACGTCGTCGCGGAATGCGAAATAGGTCGCGGTGGCGGCCGACCAGCAGCCGAGCAGGACGATGGTGCCGACCACGATCCAGAACAGCACGGGCCCGATCCGGACCTGCCTGCCGGCATGGGCGAAGGTGTAGCTGGAGGCCTCGGCCGCGGCCTGAGCAGGTTGGCCCCCTGGCTGCGGGCGATGCGCCCGGTACGGCGTTTGCCGGCCGTGCGGGGCGTGGTGTTGCTGATGCTCGGAATGGTGACCGGAACGGTAGGACATCGATACTCCCGCGCCGGACGGATACATTTCGTCGGCTCAACGCGCGGGCAGATTTGACCCCGTCATGGTTAATTTTAGGAAAATGGATTCAAAGCAATTGTGCAGCAGCGAGCACCTGATCGGCGTGCCCGTCGACCTTCACATTGCGCCAGACGCGCGCGATTTTGCCGTCCCGGTCGATCAGCACCGTGCTCCGAAGAATGCCCTCGAACTTCCGGCCGTATAAGGATTTTTCGCCCCAGGCGCCGTAGGCCGCGAGCATCGCATGGGTGGGATCGGACAATAGCGGCGTCGCCAGGCTGTGCTTGTCGCGGAAGGAATCCTGCGCCTTCACCGAATCCGCCGAGACGCCGACAACAGCCGTGCCGCACTCTTCGAAGGCCTGTTTCAGCCGGGTGAAGTCGATCGCTTCCCTGGTGCAGCCCGGCGTGTTCGCCCGCGGGTAGAAGAAGAGCACGAGCTTCTTTCCGGAAAAACTTGCCAGCGTGACGGTTTCGCCGCCGTCGCGGGGCAGGGTGAAGGCCGGCGCCTTGGCGCCCTCGGCGGGGCCGGCGGCCGGGGCTGCAGGCTTTGTGTTGGCAGTCTGTCCGGGCGCTTTGGCTTTGGCCTTGGCCCCGCCCGACGGCTTCGCCTTGGCGGCGGCTTTGTTCGCCGATGGCGTCGCTGCAGACTTGTAGACGGCGGCCGCAGATTTCGTCGCCGGCTTCTTCATCGCTTCGGATTTCGAGGGATTCTTGCGCGTTTGCTTGGACATACGCCTTCCTTTCGTCGCTTTCGACGGGTCAAACAGGGCGCTCCGGAGATCGCTGCGGCACTGCCGCTGCTGGGCAAATCCGCTGGCCTCGGGATATGGTTGCAAGGATTCGGCGTCCAGACCATCCGATTGTTGCGTCGGCCCGCTGGCGGGCAGCGAGTCAAGAGTTCAACCGAGGATTTGGCAGCAATGCCGCCACAGGAGCGTATCCTGCGCGTCGGCGCAAAACCCTCCCTCGGCGATCAGGCTGCGACAGAGCGCGTGCACCGAGAGGCCATGGCCAGCGACCCATCGCAAAACGCATCCGGGCCGCATCCTTACCGCGACGATCACGGCGCCGATCACTGGCAGGACAGCGGCTGGGATCCCGAGCACGAGGAGGCTGGACGCCATCGCGCCCGCAAACTGCTGGCCCGGCGCAATCTCGGCTTTCACCGGGTCGACGATTCGGTGCGGCGCTGGCAGAACCGATTGTCCGGAGCCCCCTGGCTGAGGCGGACCGCGATTGCGGTGCTGGTGGTCGGGTTCGTGCTGGCGGCCGGCTTTGGCGGTCTGTGGCTGCGGCTCGGCACCGGACCGATCAATCTGGCGATCGCGACGCCCTGGCTCGCCGATGCGATCGCAGAGAACATCGGAAACGGAAACACCGTCGAGGTTGGCGGCACCCAGATCGAGCGGGTCGGACGGATCCGTGTCGCGGTCCGGATCCGCGATATCGTGGTGCGCGACCGCGACCACGTCATTGTCGCCACTGCGCCGAAAGCGGAAGTCCGGCTGTCCGGCCGGGCGCTGCTGAGCGGAAAACTGCGTGCGGAGAGCTTGCGCCTGGTCGACGCCGAGCTGGCGATCCGGATCACGCCGGATGGTCAGGTGACTGTGTCCACGGGCGACACCGAGCGCCCGATCGCAACCGGCGTCGCCTCGATCCGCAAGCCGCCTGAGTTCACGCTGCCGGGCCAGTCGCCCGCCGCCGCCACGGCGCCCGGCCAAGGCAACGCGATATCGTCTCCGGCGCAGCCGGGCAGCCCGGCGTCATCCGCTGCAGCTGATTCAGACGACGCGATGAAGAGCCTGCTCGCCGGGCTGGATTGGCTCGACAGCCTGAGCCTGACAGGGCTCGACGGCCAGAATCTCAACGAGATCGGCCTGAAGAACGGCAATCTCGTCGTCGACGATCAGCAGCGCGGCAATCGCTGGAGCTTCGAGAATATCAGTCTCAGCCTGCGGCGCCCCAGCCGCGGCGGCGTCGCACTCAGCTTCGGCGAGGAGGGGACCAAGGCGTGGTCGCTGCGGGTTCAGGTCGGCCCGCCGCAGGACGGCGTCCGCGCAGTGGAACTACACGCCAATCAGGTGCCGACGCGCAACATCCTGCTGGCGCTGCGGCTGAAGAACCTGACCTACGGCGCCGACTTCCCGCTCACCGGCGACCTCAAGGGCGAAATTGGCCGCGACGGTCTGCCGACCTATTTCCGCGGCAAGCTGGTCGCCGGCGCCGGCACCGTGATCGACTACGACACGCCCGACTATCCGATGGCGATCGATCAGGCGGAGTTCAATTTCGAATGGGACGCCAATCGGCGTGTGCTGATGGCGCCGTTCAAGATCATTGCCGGCGCCAATCGCGTCACGCTGCTGGCGGCGCTCGAGCCGCCGAACGGCAGCGCACCCGACTGGCGGCTCGCGCTGTCCGGCGGGACCATCGTGCTGCCCGGGGCGGAAGGCGAGGCGCCGCTGATCTTCAATCGCATCGCCGTCCGTGTCAGTTTCGATACCGATCATCGCCGCGTGCTGCTGACCCAGGCCGACATCAACAACGGCGAGATCGGCGTCGCCGGCTCCGGCAGCATCGACTACAGCGGCGAGCCGCGGCTGCAGCTGGGACTGGCCGGCACGCCGATGTCGGTCTCGGCGCTGAAGCGGATGTGGCCGATCCTGGTCGTCCCGGAAGTACGGGAATGGGTCAACGGTCGGATCGACCAGGGCTCGATCCAGAGCATCGACATCGCCGTCAATTCGCCGGTGAAGAACCTGTCGCGGCGCGGGCCGCCGATTCCGGACGAGGGGCTGTTGGTCAACATCGTCGGCACCGGCGCGATGATTCACCCGGTGGACGGCATGCCATGGGTACGCGACGCCGACATGCGGGTCCGCGTGACCGGCCGCTCCGCTGCAGTCGCGATCGCGCAGGCGAATTCCGAGACGCAGAGCGGCCGCAAGATCGCGCTGTCGGATATCCTGTTCGAGGTGCCGGATATGGCGCCGAAGCCGTCGCCGTCGCGGATCAGGTTCAAGCTCGACGCGCCGGTGCCGGCCGTCGCCGAGGTGCTGTCGTCGGGACGTCTCAGCGACGTCAGTGACGTGCCGATCGATCCCAACACCAGCAAGGGCGCCGTCAACGCGCAGATCATGCTCGGGATGCCGATCCAGCGCGAGCTGACCAAGGCCGACACCACCTATTCGATCAATGCCGACGTCACCGGCTTCTCTGCCGACAAGCTGGTGATGGGGCAGAAGCTCGAGGCGAATACGCTCAAGGTGATCGCCAGCAATCAGGGCTATCAGGTCAAGGGCGACGTCAAGATCAACGGCCAGGCTGCGACGCTCGATTATCGCAAGCCGGCCGAGGGCGAGGCCGATGTCCGGCTGCAGTCGACGCTGGACGACGCCAGCCGCGCCAAGCTCGGGCTCGATCTCGGCAGCGCGGTCTCCGGCGCCGTGCCTGTGAAGCTGGTCGGCAAGATCGGCGACAACGGGCAGGAGACCAGGTTCGGCATCGACGCGGACCTCACCGCCGTGAAGCTCGACAACATCCTTCCCGGCTGGACCAAGCCGTCGGGCAAGACGACGCGCGCGACGTTCAACGTCATTCAGAAGCCGCAAGCGATCCGGTTCGAGGACATTCAGATCGAAGGCAACGGCACGCTGATCAAGGGCTCGCTGGAAGTCGATGACGACGGCGACCTGATCAACGCGAACTTCCCGGTGTATTCGCCGTCCGAAGGCGACAAGACCACGCTGAAAGCCGAGCGCGGCCAGGACGGCGCGCTGAAAGTGGTGATGCGCGGCGACGTGTTCGACGGCCGCGGTTTCATCAAGTCGGCGCTGTCGGGCACCCAGGTCGAACCCAAGGCCAAGACCAAGAGCCTCGATTTCGACCTCGATCTCAAGCTCGGCGCTGTCGCGGGCTATTTCGGCGAGGCGCTGCGCAGCGTCGACGTGAAGATGGTCCGTCGCAACGGTGCATTCCGCATCTTCACGCTGAGCGGCAAGCTCGGCCGCGATACGCCGATCACCGCCGAACTGCGCGGCAAGAACCGCGGCCGCGAGGTGATCTACCTCGAGACCAACGACGCCGGCGCATTCCTGCGCTTCTCCGACACCTACTCGAAAATGTATGGTGGCCAGCTCGCGCTGGCGGTCGAGCCGCCGACCGCCGAGCCCCGCCCGAAGGAAGGGCTGATCAACGTCCGCGACTTCACCGTCAAGGGTGAAGCCGCCCTCGAACGCGCCGCCGCCGGCGCGCCCGGCGGCACCTCGGCGGGTCTGGCGTTCTCACGGCTGCGTGCCGAGTTCACCCGGGAGAACGGCCAGCTCTCGGTGCGCGATGGCGTGGTGAAGGGGCCGACCATCGGCGCGACGATCGAGGGCTCGATCGACTATCCGGCCAATCAGGTCCGGATGAGCGGCACCTTCGTGCCGATGTACGGTTTGAACAACATGTTCGGGCAGATCCCGATCGTCGGCCTGTTCCTCGGTGGCGGCAGCAACGAGGGCCTGATCGGCGTGACCTATGAAGTGGTCGGGACGCCCGGTCAGCCGGTGCTGCGCATCAATCCGATTTCGGCGATGGCGCCGGGCGTGCTGCGCAAGATCTTCGAGTTCAACACTGGCCGACAGAACAGCGGCGCCGATTTCCCGACGCCGCCGAACTGATTTCGAACTTCGCGCCGAAACGCTTACTCCTTGGTGCGCAGCCACGGCACCATGCGGCCGAGCGTGGAGTCGTGGCGCCCGTATTGATGCCACAGTGCCCCGACGACGTGGATGAAGACCACGATGACCGTCGCCAGGAACAGCGGCCCGTGGGCCGCGTGCAGCGCGCCGGCCACCGCCTTGTCGGCTTCGAGCAGCGGCGGGATGCCGAGCAGATCGATGCCGCGGCCGGAGAACAGCGTCATGCCGATGCCGGTGGCGGGCAGGGCGAGCAGCAGCAGATACAACAGGCCGTGGCTGATCCGGGCGATCACCTTGCTGAAGCGCGGCGACGGCACCAGATCCGGCGCGCCGTGGATCTTGATCCAAAGAACGCGCAGCAAAGCCAGGCCGAGCACGACCACGCCGATCGCCTTGTGCCAGTCATACAGCGTGCGACGCAGCGGGTCGGCTTTGTCAAGGTCCTGCGCGTAGTTCATGGAGGCGAACAGCGCGATCACGGCGAAGAAGATCACCCAATGAATTGTGACGGCGAGGGCGCCGTATTCACTGGGACGTTTTTCGGCGGTGTCGAGAGTTGTCGTGGTCATGATGTCTCCGAAACGAAAGCGCGGCGCGAGCAGCCCAAGGGGTCAGCAGCTCACCGGGCGATGGTGCCCGGCTTCGTGGCTTGGGCGATGTGATCGAGCGCAAATCCGCTGAACACATTTTGCTGATCACGGGAGCGCGCGTGCCGCCAATGCCGGGGCTATGCCACGCCAGCGATTGCGAAATCATGACCGATGTCTGCTACTGCGTAGCAGTAGCGAGCGCTTATTGTCGCTCCCGCAGCGCCGGCACCACCAGAAACGGAATCATGCCGATCAGCACGCTGACCAGCGCGAAGCCGATCACCGGGTCGTAGCTGTTGCTGAGATCGTGGATCAGGCCGCCGCACCAGGAGCCGATTGCCGATCCGAGCCCGCTGCCGACCGCGATCGTGCCGTAGATCAGCCCGACCTGTTTGCCGCGAAACAGTCGCATCGCGGTCGCCGTGATCAGCGGTCCGCGCGAGCCTATCATGCTGCCGAAGCACAGGACGAAACCGGTCAGCAGGACGTAGTTGGGATGCCATTTCAGCAGCCACAGCATCACGATGCCGGCGATCGAGATCGCATAGCTGAACAGGATCGACGGCCGGCGGCCGATCACGCCGTCGAGCCAGCTTACGCCGAGCATGCCGATCACCAGCACCACGCCGGAGAACCCCCAGGCAGTCGCCGCCTGCAGCGGCGGAAAGCCGGCGTCGACCAGATAGGCGACGACTTGGGCAGCGATCGCGTACATCCCGATGGCCGTGAAGAAGAAGGTGGCGAACAGCGCCCAGAAGGCGTGGTGGCGTATCGCCGCGCGCAGCGTCCAGCCGTCGTCCGGCGCGTCGAGCGTCGCTGCTCGCATCGCGCGGGGAGCTCCGGCGGCAAAGCGCCGCCATGGCAGCATCAGCAGCGGCACCAGCAGCAGGAGCATCGCCGCGCCGAGCATTTCGTAGGCGCCGCGCCAGCCGGAGCGTTCGATCAACACCTGCGCGATCGGCAGCATCAGCAGAACGCCGGCGCCGGTCGCGGAATACACCACGGCCATCGCGGTGGGCAGCCGCGCCCCGAACCAGCGGCCGAGCAGGATCGAGTTCGGCACAGTGCCGGTCAGCGCGATGCCGAGCCCGACGCACAGGCCGACGGCGATCTGCAATTGCCAGAGTTGCTGGGCGATGGCCGCGCCGAGGAAGGCGCCGCCGAGCAGCAGCAGACCCAGCATGTAGACCACGCGGGGGCCGGAGCGGTCGAACAGCCGGCCGACAAAGGGCGAAGCGAGGCCGCTGCACAGCGCTGTCAGCGAATAGATCGACACCACCTCGGCGCGGTCCCAGCCGAAGGATTGCGAGATCGGCAGCAGGAAGACGGTGAAGCTTTCGCCGAGGCCGCGGCCGAGCAGCGACAGCACGAAACACACGCCGAGCACGACGAGGCCGGTCCGCTGCGAGATGCGCTGATCCAAGGTCGATCCTTCCCGGAAGACGTTGGCTCCATGGAGCGCGTTTCCGCGGGAATGAACAGCGCCGGCGGCGAATGGGGCTATGCGGGTTTGAGCAGCACGTGCTTCTTCTTGCCCATCGACAGCTTGATGACGCCGTCGGCCGTGAGGTCCGCCGCGGTCAGCGCCATCTTCTCGTCGGTCACCGGCACGTCGTTGACCCGCAGGCCGCCGGCCTTGATCTGCCGGCGCGCTTCGCCGTTGGAGGCGACGAGATTGGCCTTCTCGGCGAACGCCGCGAGCACGCCGATGCCGGCGTCGAGTTCGGCGCGCGCGATATCGACGCTCGGCAGATCCTGCGCGGTGCCGCCCTGTTCGAAGGTGGTGCGCGCGGTCACCTCCGCCTTTTCTGCGACGTCACGGCCGTGCATCAGCGCGGTCGCCTCGGTGGCGAGCACCTTCTTGGCCTCGTTGATCTCGGCGCCCTGCAGCTTCGCCAGCCGCTCGATTTCGCCCATCGGCAGCAGCGTGAACAGTTTGAGGAAACGGCCGACGTCGGCGTCCTCGGTGTTGCGCCAGTACTGCCAGTAATCGTAGGGCGCCAGCATGTCGCCATTGAGCCAGACCGCGCCGGCGGCGGTCTTGCCCATCTTGGCGCCCGAGGAGGTGGTCAGCAGCGGGCAGGTCAGGGCGTGGAGCTGATGCGTGCCCATCCGGCGGCCGAGGTCGACGCCGGTGACGATGTTGCCCCACTGGTCGGAGCCGCCCATTTGAAGGTTGCAATTGTAGCGCCGCGCCAGCTCGACGAAATCGTAGGACTGCAGGATCATGTAGTTGAATTCGATGAACGACAGCTCCTGCTCGCGCTCGAGCCGCATCTTCACCGAATCCATCGTCAGCATGCGGTTGATCGAGAAGTGCCGGCCGATGTCGCGCAGCATCTCGATGTAGTTCAGCCTGGTCAGCCATTCGGCGTTGTCGGCCATCACCGCTTTGTTGCCGCCGTCGCCGAAGTGGATGAACTTCGAGAACGTGCCCTTGATCGACTCCTTGTTGGCGTCGATCTGCTCGTAGGTCAGGATCTTGCGGGTCTCGTCGCGGCCGGAGGGATCGCCGACCCGCGTGGTGCCGCCGCCCATCAGCGCGATCGGCTTGTTACCGGTGACTTGCAACCAGTGCAGCATCATGATCGACAGCAGATGACCGACATGCAGCGACGCCGCGGTGCAGTCGTAACCGACATAGGCGACCACCTCGCCGCGCGCCGCCAGCGCGTCCAGCGAGTCCGGATCGGACATCTGATGGATGAAGCCCCGGCTCTGGAGCACATTCATAAAATCAGACTTAAAAGCGGTCATCTTTATCGATCTCTGATCACTGTTATTTCACGCATCGCGCAGATCGCCTGCGCTGGATGCCCGTGAGGGCTTTCGATCGCGTTACCGTGTGGCATTATAAGAACCGCGTGTTTGACACAAGTTGGACGTTCCGCGGCGGCCCGAAAGGCGCGATGCCATGATGTTGACGGCGATCGGATTGATGAGCGGGACCTCGCTCGACGGGGTCGACGTCGCCTTGATCGAGACGGACGGCCGGCATGTGTCCGCGCTCGGGCCCTCCGGCTATCGGGCCTACACCGAGACCGAGCGCGGGCTGCTGCGTCAGGCTCTGGCCGAGGCCCCGCATCTCGACCGGCGCGACGCGCGCCCGGGCATTCTCGCCGTGGCCGAGCGCGCGGTGACGATCGCGCACGCCGAGGCGGTCGCGGCCTTCGTCGCGCAGAACCGGATTTCCGCCGGCGCCATCGACATCGTCGGTTTCCATGGTCAGACCGTGCTGCATCGGCCCGCTTCGAAATTGACGGTTCAGATCGGCGACGCGCAGGCGCTGGCGAAGGCGATCCGGATTCCGGTGATGCACGATTTCCGGGCCGCCGATGTCGCGGCCGGCGGTCAGGGGGCGCCGTTCGTCCCGGTCTATCACCGCGCGCTGGCGCAATCGCTCGGTCGCGAGTGGCCGATCGTGGTGGTCAATATCGGCGGCGTGTCCAACATCACCTATATCGACGGCAACGACGCGCTGATCGCCTGCGACACCGGGCCTGGCAACGCGTTGCTTGACGATTTCATGTTCCGCACGATCGGCCAGCCGTTCGACTGCGAGGGCCGGCTGGCGGCGCAGGGCACGCCCGACCAAGGCTGGGTTGCGGACGCCCTGCGGCATCCGTTCTTCGTCCAGCCGCCGCCGAAATCGCTGGATCGCAACGATTTCGCGACTCTGGCGCTGCGGGGCTGGTCGGCGGCCGATGGTGCGGCGACGCTGACGGCGTTCACCGCGGGCGCGATCGCAGCCATCGTGCCGTTGCTGCCGAAGCCGCCGCATAGCTTCGTGGTCACCGGCGGTGGCGCGCGCAATCTGACGATGATGCGGATGCTGCGCGAGCAACTCGCGCCGGCGCAGGTCGAGAGCACCGATGCGCTGGGCTGGTCGGCCGATGCGATGGAAGCGCAGGCGTTCGGATTCCTGGCCGCGCGGGGCCTGAAAGGCCTGCCGCTCAGCTACCCCGCGACCACCGGCGTCGCTTATCCGATGACCGGCGGGCTGCTGGCGCGACCCTAGCCCGTCTGCGTCATTGCGAGCGCAGCGAAGCAATCCAGAGCGCCGTGCACGGAGCTGGATTGCTTCGTCGCTGCGCTCCTCGCAATGACGGGCGGAAGCGTCAGCGGACGTTGGCGAGCCGCATGTCGAGATAGGACGTCACCGTTTCCATCAGCGGCTCCATCTTGTCTTCGAAGAAGTGGTTGGCGCCGGGGATGGTCTGCTGGTCGATGACGATGCCCTTCTGGGTCTTCAGCTTTTCGACCAGCGTGTTGACGTCCTTGGCGGGCGCGACAATGTCCTTCTCGCCGTGCACGATCAGGCCGGACGACGGGCAGGGCGCCAGGAACGAGAAATCGTAGCGATTCGGCTCCGGCGCGATCGAGATGAAGCCCTCGACTTCGGGGCGGCGCATCAGCAGTTGCATGCCGATCCAGGCGCCGAACGAGAAGCCGGCGACCCAGCAGGCGCGGGCTTCGGGGTTGATGGTCTGCGCCCAGTCGAGCGCCGAAGCGGCATCGGACAATTCGCCGGTGCCGTGGTCGAACGAGCCCTGGCTGCGGCCGACGCCGCGGAAATTGAAGCGCAGCACCGAGAATCCGCGCGCCACGAAGGCGTAATAGACCTGATAGACGATCGGATGGTTCATGCTGCCGCGGAACTGCGGATGCGGGTGCAACACCATCGCGATCGGCGCGTTCTTCTGCTTGGCCGGGTGGTAGCGGCCTTCGAGTCGGCCTGCGGGACCGGTGAAAATGACTTCAGGCATCAGCGATCCTTGGTAGATTGGGGTGGGCCTGGCGCGTCGGGCGCACGCGGGCCCTGCCAAAACGGCCGTTGGCCGCCGTCCGGCAGATCAGGCAACGGCGGAATGAACGGGGAAGTGCGTTCTAGCATGGAGCGCAGGGCCAATTGCAAGCATATTGAACATTGCAGCGCGCCAGATCCGATCCCGGATCGCAGGTTCCCGAAAATGGAACCGGCTCAGGCTGTTACAGAAGGACAGGCAATTCGTGACGGCCGACCGGGTGTATCTCGACTGGAATGCGACAACGCCGTTACGGCCGGAGGCCAGGGCGGCGATTGCGACTGCGCTGGATATGGCCGGAAATCCCTCCTCGATTCACGCCGAGGGCCGGGCCGCGCGCGGCCTGGTCGAGCAGGCGCGGGGAACGGTCGCGGCAGCGGTCGGAGCCGAGCCGCGGAATGTCGTGTTTACGTCAGGAGGGACAGAAGCCAACACGCTGGCGCTCACGCCCGGACTCCGGATCGGTTCTCAAACAATTGACCGGCTTGTCGTTTCGGCGATCGAGCACGCTTCGGTGCTGGCCGGCGGGCGGTTTCCGCATACGGGCGTCGCGACGGTTCAGGTGACACGTGAAGGCGTTGTCGATCTGGATCACCTGCGCAGCCTGCTGGCGGGCGCGCGCCCTGCGCTGGTCTCGGTGATGCTCGCCAACAACGAGACCGGCGCGCAGCAACCCATTCATGATATTGCCGAAATCGTCCATGCCGCGGATGGCCTGCTGCATGTCGATGCGATTCAGGCGTTGGGCAAAATCCGCTTTACGCTCAAGGAATTGGGAGCCGACCTTGTGTCGCTGTCGGCGCACAAGGTCGGCGGACCGAAGGGCATTGGCGCTTTGGTGCTGAGGGACAATCTTGTCGCTCCGGAACCGGTGCTGCGGGGCGGCGGGCAGGAGCTGGGGCGGCGTGCCGGGACAGAGAATGTCGCTGGTATTGCGGGCTTCGGTGCGGCGGTCGCGGCGGCGATACCAACGATGGCCGAGGACATGGCGCGGGTCGAAAAACTGCGCAATCGGCTTGAGGCAAACCTGCGGCAAACCGAAGGCAGCGTGATCATCGCCGAATCCGTGCCGCGGTTGCCGAACACGACGCTGTTCGCGGTGCCGGGACTTCGCGCCGAGACCGCGGTGATCGGCTTCGACCTCGCCGGAATCGCGGTGTCGTCCGGGTCGGCGTGCTCGTCGGGCAAAGTTCGCGCGTCGCACGTGCTGGAGGCGATGGGGTTTGGTCCGGAACTTGCTCAGTCCGCGATACGGCTCAGTCTCGGCTGGTCGAGTAGCGAATCCGACATTGATCGATGCCTGCAGGCTTGGCGAAAGCTTGCAGGCAACCTAACTAAAAGGGATCATGAAACAGTGCTTGAACGGTTCTAAGAGGGTTTCATCCCGCGCCGGATCGTGTAAGCATGTTCCAGCAGATCCACCGCGGTCCTTGAAACCGCGAGCGGAGGTTTAAATGGCTGCCGTCCAAGAGACCGTCGATCGGGTTCGCCAGATCGACGTCGATCAATATCGATATGGATTCGAGACGCTGATCGAATCCGACAAGGCCCCCAAGGGGCTGTCGGAAGACATCGTCCGCTTCATCTCAGCGAAGAAGAACGAACCGGACTGGATGCTGCAGTGGCGGCTCGAGGCCTATCGTCGCTGGCTGACCATGACCGAGCCGACCTGGGCGCGGGTGGACTATCCGAAGATCGATTTCCAGGATCTCTACTACTATTCGGCGCCGAAGCCGAAAAAGACGATCGGCTCGCTCGACGAGATCGATCCCGAGATCCTGAAGACCTACGAGAAGCTCGGCATTCCGCTGCGTGAAGTGGCGCTGCTGGAAGGCGTGGAGCCGCGTCCGGGCGAGCCGAACACGCCGAGCCGCAAGATCGCGGTCGATGCGGTGTTCGATTCGGTGTCGGTGGCGACCACGTTCCAGGCCGAGCTGAAGAAGGCCGGCGTGATCTTCATGCCGATCTCGGAAGCGATCAAAGAGCATCCCGAGCTGGTGAAGAAATATCTCGGCACCGTGGTGCCGACCTCGGACAATTATTACGCGACGTTGAACTCCGCGGTGTTCTCCGACGGCTCGTTCGTCTACGTGCCGCCGGGCGTGCGCTGTCCGATGGAGCTGTCGACCTATTTCCGCATCAACGAGCGCAACACCGGCCAGTTCGAGCGCACGCTGATCATCGCCGACAAGGGCTCCTACGTCAGCTATCTCGAAGGCTGCACCGCGCCGCAGCGCGACGAGAACCAGCTGCACGCCGCCGTGGTCGAGCTGATCACGCACGACGACGCCGAGATCAAGTACTCGACGGTGCAGAACTGGTATCCGGGCAATTCGGAAGGCAAGGGCGGCATCTACAACTTCGTCACCAAGCGTGGCGACTGCCGCGGCAACAATTCCAAGATCTCCTGGACCCAGGTCGAGACCGGTTCGGCGATCACCTGGAAATATCCGAGCTGCATTCTGCGCGGCGATAACTCGCGTGGCGAGTTCTACTCGATCGCGATCTCGAACGGCTATCAGCAGGTCGACTCGGGCACCAAGATGATCCATCTCGGCAACAACACGACGAGCCGGATCATCTCCAAGGGCATCGCGGCCGGCCGATCGCAGAACACCTATCGCGGCCTCGTCACCGCGCACCGCAAGGCCAAGGGCGCGCGCAACTTCACCGCCTGTGACTCGCTGCTGATCGGCGACCAGTGCGGCGCGCACACCGTGCCGTATATCGAGGCCAAGAACGCCTCGGCGCTGTTCGAGCACGAAGCCACCACGTCGAAGATCTCCGAGGACGTGCTGTTCTACTGCATCCAGCGTGGCCTCAGCCAGGAAGAGGCGGTCGGCCTCGTGGTCAACGGCTTCGTCAAGGACGTGCTGCAGCAACTGCCGATGGAGTTCGCGGTGGAGGCCCAGAAGCTGATCTCGATCAGTCTCGAAGGCTCGGTCGGATAATCCGGAAGCCCTCATCCTGAGGAGGTCGCGAAGCGGCCGCCTCGAAGGATGGCAACGATAAAGTCATATCAACTCGTCCTTCGAGACGCGCGCGAGGCGCGCTCCTCAGGACGAGGGCCACACAGGAAGGCTGGCAATGTCCGCACTGCTCGAAGTCAAAAATCTCCAGGTCCGCGTCGCCGAGCGCGAAATTCTGCACGGGCTGACGCTCAGCGTGAATGCCGGCGAGGTGCACGCGATCATGGGGCCGAACGGCTCCGGCAAGTCGACGCTCTCCCACGTGATCGCCGGCAAGCCGGGCTACGAAGTCACCGGCGGCGAGATCCTGTTCAAGGGCGAGGACCTGCTGGCGATGGCGCCGGACGAGCGCGCCGCCAAGGGCGTGTTCCTGGCGTTTCAATATCCGGTCGAAATTCCCGGCGTGGCGACCATGACGTTCCTGCGCACCGCGCTGAACGCGCAGCGCAAGTCGCGTGGCGAAGTCGAACTCTCGACGCCGGATTTCCTCAAGCGCGTCCGCGAGGTCGCAAGCTCGCTCGGCATTCCGCAGGAGATGCTGAAGCGCGGCGTCAATGTCGGCTTCTCCGGCGGCGAGAAGAAGCGCAACGAAGTGTTGCAGATGGCGTTGTTCCAGCCGAGCCTGTGCATCCTCGATGAAATGGACTCGGGCCTCGACATCGACGCGCTGCGCATCGCCTCCGAAGGCGTCAACGCGCTGCGCACGCCGGACCGCGCGATGGTGGTGATCACCCATTATCAGCGGCTGCTGGACTACATCGTGCCCGACCACGTCCACGTGATGTCGCGCGGCAAGGTGGTGAAGAGCGGCGGCAAGGAACTGGCGCTCGAACTCGAAGCCAACGGCTACGCGCAATATCAGGAAGCGGCGGCCTAAGGCGGATCGGACGGATCAGATGAATATCGCAGTGGCGAAGACCGACAAGATGGACATGGCGGGCGCGAATTTTGCGAGCGTCGCGGCGCGCCAGCCGGAGGCCGGCAAGGTCGCGGACGCCCGCCGCGAGGCCCTTGGCGCGTTCCAGCGCATCGGCCTGCCGCATCGCCGGATCGAGGACTGGAAATACACCGATCTGCGCGCGCTGATGCGCGAGGTGCTGCCGGTGGCGCCTGCGCCCGACGCCGCGGCGCTGGCGCGTGCCGAGGCGGCGGTGAGGCTGCACGCGATCGAGGGCGTCCGCCGGCTGGTGGTGGTCGACGGCGCGCTGGTGCCGGCGCTGTCCGATCTGTCGTCGCTGGAGGCCGGGCTGTCGATCCGCAGCCTGCGCGATGCGCTCGATGCCGGCGACGACCGGCTGCTGTCGCTCGACAATGCCAATCCGATGACGGCGCTCAACACCGCGCTGATGACCGACGGCGTGGTGATCGAGGTCGCCGACGGCGCCAGGCTGACAAGGCCGCTGCACATCCTGCACATCGCCTCGGGCGGCGTGCCTTCGGCGATGTTCACGCGCTCGCTGATCGCGCTTGGTGACAACGCGACGGCGACCGTGGTCGAGAGCTATGTCGCCGGCGAAAGCGCCGGCGTGTATCAGGTGCACGACGCAGCGGTGATCACGATCGGCGACGGCGCGCGGCTGGATCACGTCCGGCTGATCGAGGATTCGCGCGAGGCCTTCAACATCGCTGCGGCGGAGGTGCGTGTCGGCACGCACGCACACTACAACGTCGTCGGAATCGCCACCGGCGGGCTGGTCAGCCGCTATTCGTCGACCGTGACGATCGTCGGCGAACACGCGCAGGTCGAGACCAACGGCGTCAACCTGCTCAACGGCAAGCAGCACGCCGACACCACGCTGGTGATGAATCACGACGTGCCGCATTGCGTCAGCCGCGAAGGTTTCCGCGCGGTGGCCGACGATCGCGGGCATTCGGTGTTTCAGGGCCGGATCAATGTGCGCCAGCCGGCGCAAAAGACCGACGCCAAGATGATGACGCGGGCGCTGCTGTTGTCCGACGAGGCCGAGGCCGACAACAAGCCGGAGCTCGAGATCTTCGCCGACGACGTCACCTGCGGCCACGGCGCCGCGATCGGCGCGCTCGACGATCAGCTGCTGTTCTATCTGCGCGCGCGCGGCCTTGCCGAGAAGGAAGCCGAAGCGCTGCTGATCCAGGCCTTCGTCGGCGAGGCGATCGAGGCGATCGCCGACGACAATCTGCGCGAACTCGCGATCGGCGCCGCCGAGCGCTGGCTGGCGGCGCGGGGGTAGGGCGGACAATCATGCAGTCGGCGTCCCGGAGCCAGAAGCGAGCACGCACTTCACCTCTCCCCGCGTGCGGGGAGAGGTCGGATCGTCGCGTAGCGATGATCCGGGTGAGGGGGCGTCTCGCCGAGTCTCGGCCTCGCGGAGACGCCCCCTCACCCCAGCCCTGTCCCCGCGCGCGGGGAGAGGGAGTCGATGCGGCACTGCTGCGATCGCTCTCGAGTTGGAAGGCCTGACATGGCGCATCCCGCGGTTTCAAACGGATCCTACGACGTCGCCAAAGTCCGCGAGGATTTTCCGGCGCTGGCGCTGAAGGTCTATGGCAAGGATCTGGTGTATCTCGACAACGCCGCCTCGGCGCAGAAGCCGCGCGTGGTGCTGGAGCGGATGACCAAGGCGTATGAGAGCGAATACGCCAACGTACATCGCGGCCTACATTATCTCGCCAACGCCGCGACCGAAGCCTATGAGGGCGGCCGCACCCGCGTGCAGCATTTCCTCAACGCCAAGCGGCCGGAAGAGATCATCTTCACCCGCAACGCCACCGAGGCGATCAACCTCGTCGCCTCGTCGTTCGGCGCGCCGAATATCGGCGAGGGCGACGAGATCGTGCTCTCGATCATGGAGCACCATTCCAACATCGTGCCGTGGCATTTCTTGCGCGAACGTCAGGGCGCTGTTCTCAAATGGGCGCCGGTCGACGACGACGGCAATTTCCTGATCGACGAGTTCGAGAAGCTGCTGGGGCCCAGGACCAAGCTGGTCGCGATCACCCAGATGTCGAACGCGCTCGGCACCATCGTGCCGGTCAAAGAGGTGGTGAAGCTGGCGCACGACCGCGGCATTCCGGTGCTGGTCGACGGCAGCCAGGGCGCGGTGCATCTGTCCATCGACGTGCAGGACATCGACTGCGACTTCTACATCATGACCGGCCACAAGCTGTACGGCCCGACCGGGATCGGCGTGCTGTACGGCAAGTACGATGTGCTCGCGAAGATGCGGCCCTACAATGGCGGCGGCGAGATGATCCGCGAAGTGGCGCAGGACTGGGTCACCTATGGCGACCCGCCGCACCGCTTCGAGGCCGGCACGCCGGCGATCGTCGAGGCGGTCGGGCTTGGGGCCGCGATCGATTACGTCAATTCGATCGGAAAAGAGCGCATCGCCGCGCACGAACACGATCTTTTGACGTATGCGGAACAGCGGCTGCGCGAGATCAATTCGCTGCGGATCATCGGCACCGCCCGGGGCAAGGGACCGGTGATTTCCTTCGAGATGAAGGGCGCTCACCCGCACGACATCGCCACCGTGATCGACCGCCAGGGCATCGCGGTGCGGGCGGGAACCCATTGCGTGATGCCGTTGCTGGAGCGGTTCCAGGTCACGGCCACGTGCCGAGCGTCTTTCGGCATGTATAATACCCGTGAGGAAGTCGACCAACTCGCTAATGCGCTGATCAAGGCGCGGGACCTGTTCGCATGACCGATACGATCGAAGCCAAGGCCAATATGCAGACCGTCTCGGCGCTGCCGCCCGAGGAAACCGAGCGGCTCGGCACCGAGATCGTCGCGGCGCTGAAGACGGTGTTCGATCCGGAGATCCCGGCCGACATCTACGAACTCGGCCTGATTTACAAGGTCGAGATCAAGGACGACCGCACCGTCGACGTCGACATGACGCTGACGACGCCGAACTGCCCGGCGGCGGCGGAGCTGCCGACCATGGTGGAGAACGCGGTCGCCACCGTGCCGGGCGTCGGTGTGGTCAACGTCGCGATCGTCTGGGAGCCGCCGTGGACGCCGGAGCGGATGAGCGACGAGGCCCGCCTCGTGCTGAATATGTGGTGAGACGATTGGCCGTCATTGCGAGGAGCGGAGCGACGAAGCAATCCAGCGCCGCGCGTGCCGCCCCTGGATTGCTTCGCTTCGCTCGCAATGACGGGACTGACTGAGAAGAACAATGTCACACACGGGCGGCCTTGAACCGCCACGAGGACGTGAACACATGTCGGAGATGACACCGCTTTCCAACACCGAGAAGCCCGCGCGCCGGCAGCGCCCGCAGGTGATGCGCCTGACCGACGCCGCCGCGAGCCGCGTCAAGGACCTGATGTCGCGCGCCGACAGCGAGATCGTCGGGCTGCGCGTCGGCATCAAGAACGGCGGCTGCGCCGGGCAGTCCTACACCGTCGAATACGCCCACGACCTGAAGGCGAGCGACGAGGTGATCGAGGACAAGGGCGTCAAGATCCTGATCGACCCCAAGGCCGTGCTGTTCCTGCTCGGCACCGAGATGGACTACAAGGCCGACAAGATGCAGGCACAGTTCGTGTTCAACAACCCGAACCAGATCTCGGCCTGCGGCTGCGGCGAATCGGTCGAACTGGTGCCGGCGAATATCGACGGCTGAGCGGCCCCGGCGGCTTCGCCGGGCGTTCGGCGCCGGGCGCCTCCACAGAAAACACCCGAAAAGCGTTCGATTCACTCCAGAACTGCAGCGGCATTAATCCAGCTTTAAGTTCCAGTTGCGAAGACCTTGCAGGTATTATTTGCAGGGGAGAGCTTCGGTATGAAGCGTCGGGATTTTCTGTTGGGCGCCGCGGCGCTGGGCCTTGGCGGGCCGCTGCTGGGCAAGGCCGCGATCTCGTCGCTGCACGCGCAGCAGGCCGCGCCGCAGGGCGCCAAAATCGCCAAGGTCGCGGTCTTCCCGGCGATCGGCTTCTCGCGCGTCGGCAATGCGGACGAATGGTTCCTCGCGCCCGAAGTGCCCGGCCTTTTGCCCGAGCCGGACGGCGGCTTCAAGGATGCGCGCGGCCGCATCAAGAAGCAGGTGCAGCGCTTCCGGCTGTTCGGCTATGACGATCAGGGCCGCGTGGTGCGCGAGATCGACGCCGCGCAGGCGAAGTGGAGCGTGCACGTCGCCAACACCAAGGCCTCCTGGTACGGCTTCGTCAACGCGATGGATCAGGGCCAGGCGGCGCCGGGGGTGCCGGGCGCGCAGCGCAACGCCTTCATCGTGCTCGACAAGCGCGACGCGATGCTGTGCATCGATCCCGGCGCGGTGGCGATTTCCGGCGCTGGCGTCAACGGCGCGGGCGGCGACGACAACTACAAAATGCAGGGCCGGTTCTGGCAGAAGCTCGACGTGCCGCTCGGCCATCTGCGCACCGACGACAAGGGACGCCTGCTGGTGTTCGCCGCCGACGGCGTGTCGCGCTCCTCGCTGCCGCAGAATCCGGTGCGCGACTTCACCAACAATGACGGCTGGCACGACGACTGGGCCGACGGCTGGGTCAAGGCCGACGTCAGGGTCGACGGCCAGACCTTCGACTGCGAGCCGGCGTGGATCGTGTGCTGCGGGCCGAAATTCGCGCCGCAGCTCGAGCCGATCGTGACGCTGTACGACGCCGCGCGCGAGGCGATGATCGGCTCCGGCCAGTTGCAGGCGCCGGCCGACAAGGTCTCGTTCCGCCGCGACGTGCTGCCGATCCTGCGCCGCGCCGGCGCGATGCAATGGGTCGCGGCGGCGTCGTTCCTGGGCGCGGCGTGGCACGACGTCGGCGATCTGTCGGACCCCGCGATCATCGAGGGGCTCGCGAAGCCGACAGCTGATACCAGGGCCGCGCGCAAGAAGGTGTTCGACATCTTCCGTAGGCCCGGCGGCGAGGATCAGCGCGCCTATGCGGTGCCGATCATGCTCGGCGACGGCGTCAACTATCCGGACAGCCGGCATTCCTGGCTGACGCTGACGCCGACGCAATATCGCGTGCTGGAGCTGTGGGCCGACGGCAGGTTCGAGGCCGACTACAGCAACGCCGCCGTCGATGCGGTCAGGACGCTCGACGATCTGCCGGTGGAATTGCGGCCGGAGGCGATGACGCGCGCGGCGCTCGATGCCTGCTCGGGCGGCGCGTTTCATCCCGGCGTCGAGATCACCTGGCCGATCCGCCACAAGGCGCTGTATCGCGGCCCCAACGAAACCAGATTGCCGTTCCGGATCGCACTGTCGAACCGCAAATCGCTCAATCAGGATCTCGGGCTGCAGCTCAATCCGGTGAACGTGTTCGCCGGCAATCCGGACAAGCCGGATCAGGGCGCGCCGATCGGCCCGCAGGCGCCGGGCGATCTGACGCGCTGGATGGGCGTGCCGTGGCAGGGCGACGCGTTCAGTTGCCAGGCGGTGCTGACCGCGTCGGGCTTCCCGACGCCGGTGTGGTGGCCGGCGCTGCTGCCGGTCGATGTGCTGCCGGAGGCGTTCTACAAGCAGATGATGCGCACCGATCTGTCCGAAGAGGAGCGGCTGCGGTTCTATCACACGCGCGTGCCGTGGGCGCGCGGCGCGGCCGGCATCGGCCTGCATGTCGAGGCCGGCTACACCGACGGCCTGCGCCGGATGATCGAATTGTGGACGCGGATGGGCGTGGTGGTGAAGCGGCCCGGGCCGAAGGGGCTTCCGGGCGTGCCCGAGCAGGTGTTCGTCGAGGTGCAGCGCGGCTCGATGGATATCATCGAACCGAACCCGCAGCGCTAGCGGATGGACCGCATTGCCGTCGTCGGCGCCGGCGTGGCGGGACTGGCCGCCGCCCGGCGGCTCGTCCTGGCGGGCCATCGTCCGGTTCTGATCGCCCCGGATATCGCGGTGCCGAACCGCGGCGAAACGCTGTCGCCGAAAGCGGCG
This sequence comes from Rhodopseudomonas sp. NSM, assembly GCF_052445935.1. Classification (NCBI taxonomy): domain Bacteria; kingdom Pseudomonadati; phylum Pseudomonadota; class Alphaproteobacteria; order Hyphomicrobiales; family Nitrobacteraceae; genus Rhodopseudomonas; species Rhodopseudomonas sp. NSM. Next base: position 192,301 of record NZ_JBQTCH010000005.1, read on the forward strand.
ACGCTGCTCGAAGCGCTGCAATGGCCGCATCTGCTCGACGCCGACAGCACTTTGCTCGGGGAAGGTCGGTTCTCGGTATGGGGCGATGCCACGCTGCGCAAGGCGCCCGATCACGTGGGGCTCGGCTATCATCTGGATCGCGCGCAGTTCGAGCGGCTGATGCGCACGGCGCTGTTCACGGGCGAGCTCGAGCGGGTGCGGACCGGCGTGACCGCGATCGCGCACCGTCCCGACGGCGTCGAGCTGACGCTCGCCGATCGGGCGGTGATCTCGGCGCCCGCTGTGATCGACTGCACCGGACGCGCGGCGCTGTCGTCCGGCGAGGCCGCGCAGCGCCGGCGGCTCGACCGCCTGATCGCGGCGTGGCGCGTGCTCGATCTGCCCGACGATGCCGAGACCGTTCCGGCGACGCTGGTCGAAGCGGTGGAGCTCGGCTGGTGGTACATGTCGCCGCTGCCCGGCCGGCGGATGATGCTCGGCCTGTTCACCGACAGCGATCTCGTCCCCACCGGCGTCGCGCGGGACGGCGTGCGCTGGGCCGGTCTCGCAGCCGGCACGATCGCCATCGCGCCGCGGCTCGCGAGCCTCGGGCTGGAGGCGTCCGCGGCGGAGACGCCGCCGGCGATCGCGCCGGCCGCGTCGATCACCGTCGGCCGTCTCATCGAAGGCCGCATCGTGCGGGCAGGCGATGCCGCCGCGACGCTCGATCCGATCGGCGCCAACGGCCTCGCCACCGCGCTGTGGAGCGGCACCCAAGCGGCCGGCGCCGCGCTCGGCCTGGCCGAGGGGCATGCCGATGCCGGCGCAGCCTATGAGCGCGATTACTTGCAGGGCGTCGCGCATCAGCTCGCGACCCAGAACGCGATGTACGCCTCGGAACCGCGTTTCGCCGCCGCGCCGTTCTGGCGCCGGCGGCAGATCAAATCCCCCGAAACCGATCACAAGGAGAGATTCACATGATCCGTCCGCTCCGCGCGCTGTTCGCGGTCGCCGCTGTCGCCGCTGCCTCGCCCGGCGTCGCATCGGCGCAGGACAAGTCCGCCGTGCAGATCATCGCTCCGACCGACAAGACCATCACCCCGAGCGGGACCTGGAGCATCGGCGCGCGCGCCGGCGACTTCGTGTTCATCGGCGGGATGCGCGGCACCGACCGGGTCACAGGCAAGATGGTCGAGGGCGACGAGGCGCGGGTTCGGCGGATGTTCGACAACATGCTGGCCGCCGCCGAGGCCGCCGGCGCAAGCAGGCACGATGCGGTGCGGCTCACCGTGTTCGTCACCGACGTCGCCAAGTATCGGCCGGTGGTCAACAAGGTGCAGAAGGATATCTGGGGCGACGGTCCGTACCCGCCGCGCACCGTGCTGCAGGTGCCGGCACTCGACCAGGGCGACATCGCCGAAATCGACGGGACGTTCTATGCGCCGGTGAAGAAGTAGTCCGCAGCCCGTGACACGGGTCGAAAGGCGACGCTCCACATCACCGCCGTCATCACCCGCGCAGGCGGGTGGTCGAGTATTGCAGAGCGAGAGAGGCTCGGCGACGACGCCTGATTGCGCAGGCGCTCTGGAATACTGGGTCGCCCGCTTTCGCGGGCGATGACGGGAGTGAGCTTTCGCGGGCGATCCGGGAATGGGTGTTGCGGCAGAAGCGGCGCGTTGCACTTGTCGGTGGCGTCGATATGCTGATCGCGAGCAGGGGGCAGGGCCTGGCGCCGATGGATCGTGATTATCTCGCCGATTTGTTCGAGCCGTTCGGGGCGGTGACGATCCGGCGGATGTTCTCCGGCTTCGGCATCTCTGCCGACGGCGTCAATTTCGCGCTGGTGATCCAGGGCGCGATCTATCTGCGCGCGGACGATGCGACGATCCCGCAATTCGAGGCGGAGGGCTGCAGGCCGTTCGCCTACAGCACGCGCCTTCGCACCGTCACGGTCGGCTCGTATTGGCGGCTGCCGGACCGGCTGCTCGACGATGCCGACGAATTCGTCGCCTGGGCACGGGCCGCGTTCGCCGCTGCGGAGCGGGCGGCGCTGGCGAAGGCGCAGAAGCCGCGCGCAGTGAAGCGCGCGACGAGCAAGGTGGCGAAAAAGGTCGCTGCGAAGCCGGCGAAGCAGAAACGCAAGCCGGCGGACCGACGTCCCGTCACGCGTTGATAGTTGAGGCGTTGATAGTTACGACGACGCCGCGTTGGATCGTTCGCGTCGTGTGACTACGCCACCTTGGCCGGTTCGACACTGCGGAATTCCGGATCGGTTTCGCAGATCACCCGGTTGCGGCCGTTGCGCTTGGCCGAATACAGGCAGGCGTCGGCGCGTTCGATCAGGGCGTAGGCGTCGTCGTCCGGCTTCAACGTCGACACGCCGGCCGACAGCGTCACCCGGCCGAGGATTTCGCCGGTCGACTTCTTCTTCAATTCCTTCGACATCACCGTCCGGCGGACGTCGTCGGCGACGACCAGCGCCTGGCGCAGCGGCGTGTTGGGCAGCACCACGGCGAATTCCTCGCCGCCGTAGCGCGCCGGAATGTCCTTGGTCTTGATGCTCTGCTTCAACGTCATCCCGACCAGCCGCAGCACCTGATCGCCGGTGAGGTGGCCGTAATTGTCGTTGAACGACTTGAAGTGATCGATGTCCATCATCAGCAGCGACAGCGGCAGCCGGCTCACGGCGGCGCTGCGCACAGCTTCGTTGACGACGCGATCGAAATGCTTGCGGTTGCCGAGGCCGGTCAGGGGATCGGTCAGGCTCTCGGCGCTGATCGCCTCGAGGCTGGCCTGCAGGTTGGTGATTTCCTGCCGGGAGGTCGACAGCCGCTCTTCGAGCGCGGTGTTGGCGTGCTGCATCTCGCGGGTCGACGCCACCAGCCGCTCGACGATCGCCTTGATCTGTTCGTGGTCGGTGGCGAGCGACAGCTTCTGGCTGGCGCCCTTCAGATTGTCTCCGAAGGTCGCGGTGGTGCCGAGCGTATCGGCCAGCAGCGACATCATGTCGTCGATCTCGCTGACGACCCGCGCACCGATCCGGTCGATGCGTTCGTGGGTGCGGCCGTGCGACAGATAGGTTTCGTGCAATTGTTCGAGGTCGGCGTCCGACAGCCGGCCTTGCTCGGCCAGCGTGTCGTTGATCGCCTTGTTCAGGTCCGCATTGTAGCCGGTGGAGTAGACGTACCAGATCTCGTAATTGCGCGGCATCGCTCCGTGCCGGAGCGCCCGGATCTGGTTCAGCGCGAGCTCGGCATAGGCCAACGTGCGCTCGTGGTCATTCTGCATAGCGGCCAGATCCCCAGTCGTCGGGGATTGCCCCCAACCCTCCATCGTGGGCTGAACGCTACGTCGCGAGGGTGAATGCCCGGTAAATTTCCGGGGTCAATCGACCTCGCGTCAGCCCCGTGCGCGCACGGGACGCAGCAGAAAGGCGGGCAGATGCGAGTGATCGCCGGGCTCGGACGACACGTCGCGCGCCGGCGGCGCCGACCCGAACGAGGCGTGGGCGGCCGGTGCAGCGGCGGGCGCCGCCGGGGTGTTGCGTTCGCGCCGCGGCTTGCGGGCCTCGCGCGGTTCACGGGGCTCGCGAACCTCACGGGCCTCGACCGGCGCCGGCGCACGGGCCTCGCGCGGCTCACGGGCAGGGCGGGCTTCGCCACGTCCACCTTCACCACGGCCTTCACGGCGGGGGCCACGCGCCTCGCGGGCCGGGCGGTCTTCGCCACGCGGCTCGCGGCTGCGCGACTCGGAGGAGCGGCGCGACGACCGCGCGGGGCGCTCGACCTGCTCGGTCTGTTCCTCGTCGGCGTCGCCGGCCGGGCCGGGGTCGACGCGGGGAATTTCCTTGCCGATCAGTTTCTCGATCGCGGCGATCGACTTCTGGTCGGACGGCGCGACGATCGAAATCGCGGTGCCGAGACGACCGGCGCGGCCGGTGCGGCCGACGCGGTGGACATAATCGTCGGGATGGTGCGGCACATCGAAATTGAAGACGTGGCTGACTTCCGGAATATCGAGGCCGCGGGCGGCGACGTCGGAGGCGACCAGGATCGGCAGTTCGCCCTTGCGGAAGGCCTCGAGCGCGGCGGTGCGCGCGCTCTGGTCCATGTCGCCGTGCAGCGCGCCGACGCTGAAACCGTGCTTCTGCAGCGATTTCGCCAGCAATGCCACTTCGCGCTTGCGGTTGCAGAAGATGATCGCGTTCTGCAGGTCGGTGGCGGCGCGGATCAGGCGGCGCAGCGTCTCGCGCTTCTCGTGCGGCTCGCGACCGCAGGGGACCTGCGACTGCGCCACTGTCACGGCGGTCGAGGCCGGCTTCGAGACTTCGATCTTTTCGGGATTGTGCAGGAAGGTCTCGGTGACGCGGCGGATTTCCGGCGGCATCGTCGCGGTGAAGAACAGCGTCTGGCGGGTGAACGGCACCAGCTTGCAGACCCGCTCGATGTCCGGAATGAAGCCCATGTCGAGCATCCGGTCGGCCTCGTCGATGATCAGCATCTCGACGCCGGTGAGCAGCAGGCCGCCGCGTTCGGTGTGGTCGAGCAGGCGGCCGGGGGTGGCGATCAGCACGTCGACGCCGCGGGTCAGTTTGAGGTCCTGATCGCCGAACGAGACGCCGCCGATCAGCAAGGCGACGTTGAGCTTTTGACCGGCGCCGTATTTGTCGAACTGCTCCTTCACCTGAGCGGCGAGTTCGCGGGTCGGCTCGAGGATCAGGGTGCGCGGCATCCGCGCGCGGGCGCGGCCCTTTTCCAGCATCGTCAGCATCGGCAGCACGAAGGCTGCCGTCTTGCCGGTGCCGGTCTGGGCGATGCCGAGAACGTCTCGCCGGGCGAGCACGTGGGGGATCGCCTGTTCCTGGATCGGGGTGGGGGTCGTGTAACCGCTGGCCGCGACAGCGGCGAGGACCTTGTCTGAAAGGCCGAGATTGGAAAAGGACATTGAGCCTCTGTTATGGGGGCATGATCCAATCCGAAACCGGAAGGACCGTTTTCGGTACCATGCCTCGGGACGACACCGCCGCTTGGGATCTTGGAATCAACTGTCGCGCTCAATCCCGGAGCGGCAAGCATATTTGCACGGGGATCTCGGATCGCAGACAGGCGGCTTACTCAAGATATCGCGTTTCGATACCGGGCCGCGTCTCGCCGGAACATAGGGCTGAATCGGCCAAAGTCAATCGGCCAGACGGCGAGAACGGCGGAAAGCTTAATGTTTCGGCAGGAATCGGAGCCGAAACGGAGAGGAACTGCGCCGCTCACCAAGCGTAGCGCACCACGCCCTTGCCGGCATAGCTGCGGGTCACGTCGGAGAACTCGCCCTCGAACACCGCGGCCAGTGCGATGCCGCTGGCGAATCGCAGTTCGGCGGCGGCTGTGGTCAGCACCGCGTTGCGGGCCGGCGCGGCGCCGTTGACGACGAAGCTGGCGCCCGGGAGCGCCTGGAAGGTGGGGGTCAGCGCGCGGCCGGTGTCGAAATTATGCACCCAGGCGGCGCGGCCGCGCAGCGTCAGCAGCGCGTCATTGACCACCCAGGAGGCGTCGGAACGCAGCCCGAATTCGGAGCGCGAGGCGGTGACGCTGGCCGATTGATAGTTCAGCGCGAAGGCTCCGGTGCCGGCCGAAGCCTGTTCGGCGTAGGCGGGGGCGTCGTAGGTGGTGAACTGGCCGGCGGCGTAGGGTGTGAGCCCGGCCGATGCTCCGGCCCATGACGTCGACGTCGCGTAGCGTGTGCCGGCCTCGATCCGGCCGGACCATGACTGGGCCTTGAATTTGGCCTGCAGCCGGCTGAACCCGCCGATCAGCACGTTGCGCTCGGTGGTGACGTCCTGCCAGCCATAGGCCGCCGCGGCGGTGAGATAGGCCGTGCCGGCCTCATGCCGCACGAAACCGCCGGCCTGGAACAGATCGGAGCGGCCGCTGCCGAAACCGTCGACGCTGAAATTTGTCGCACCGCCGGCCATGGCGAACCCGGCCAAGGTGGAGGGCGAGATCCGATAGTCGGCGCCGACTGCGCCGCCGGCCATCCGGCTGGTGGTGGTGGTGGAGCCGAGGCCGCCGTTGCCGTCGGTGGTCTGGGCGCCGCCGAAGCCAGACGCCCACACGCTCCAGCGCCGGGCGATGGCCGGGGCAGGCGGCAGCGCGGCCTTGCTGATCATGCTATGGGCCCGGCGTTCGGAGGCGGAGCGCCCGCGTCCGGTCGCCTCATAGGCGAGCGCATCGGCGGCAGCCGCGAAGGCCTGCGGCGGTGCGGCGTCGGTTGCCACCGCGACGCCGCGCGCTGCGACGAACGGATCGGTGAGCAGACCGAGAAACATCGTCATCGCATCGAAGGTGGATTGCTGCGCGGCGACGGCGGTCTCGCCGGAGGCGACCGTGAGCCCGGCCGCGTTGGGCAAGCCGTAGGCCAGCGGAATCCTGCCGTTGCGGCCGAAATAGTCGGAGAGCGCGTTGGCGACATTGGTCTGGTTGATGTTGAGACCGCTGTTGCGCGGCGTCGGCATCGGCGTTGGCGTTGGCGTTGGTGTGGGCGTTGGTGTGGGCGTCGGCGTGAAATCCAGCACCAGATTGAGGTAGGCGGCGTTGGCGTCGGTGCTGAGGCTGGACCTGAAACTGCTCGGCAGGTTGGTGTTGACCAGGCTGCCGAACGTGCCGATCACGCCGCCTGTGGCATTGACGATGGTGTATTGCTGTTGGACATGGCTGCCGGGCGCGAACACCGCCTGCACGGTGGCGCCGCCGAGTGTCGCGGTGCCGGTGACGTTGGCGCGGTCGGCTCCGCCGTTGTCGACTTCGACCATGTAGGTCGAAGCCGCGGTGAAGACGAGATTGCCCTGGATGCTGAGCGTGCCGACCGAGTTGCCGGGCGCCAGCGTGCCGCCATTGATGAGGGTGCTGCCGACGCTGCCATTGCCGCCGAGCGTACCGCCGGCGTTCACCACCACCGTCGAGTTGAGGATCGATCCGTTGACGCTGAGCGTGCCGGCGTTCACCAGGGTCGCCCCGCTGTAGCTGCTGATGCCGGTGAGATCGGTCACGCCGGTGCCGGCCTGCACCAGCGCGCCGGTGCCGGAAATGACGCCGGCAAAGCCGTAGCTGTCGCTGCGGTTGAACACCAGCATGCCGTCGTTCTGCACATTGCCGAGGATCGAGCCGGTGGTGCCGCCATCGCCGAGCCGCAAGGTGCCGCAACTGCAGATGATGGTGCCGCCGGTGTAGCTGTTGGTCCCGGAGAACGTGTAGTCGCCATCGGTCTGCACCGCGCGGTCGCCGCTGATGGTGCCGGCGAACAGGTTGCTGCGATTCGGGAAACTGGTGAGCAGCAGCGGGGTGGCCGCCGCCGCGCCGGTGACGACGGTGCCGGCGCCGCCGAGATTGTTGATGATTTCCAGCACCGAGCCGCTCATGTCGATGGTGGCGCCGGCATCGACCGTCACCGAGCCGGTGAAGCCCAGCATCCGGTACAGGTTGATCTGGTTGACCTGCAAGGTGCCGCCGGCGACCACGACCGCCGAGCCGGGATGGATGTCGGGGAGGGGGCCGGCCGGAAACGGCAGCACGCCGCTGAAGAGGATGGTGCCGGTGTCGGTGGTCGAGCCGAACACCGCGGTGGCCCCGGCGCCGAGCGAGAAATTACTCGCCGGTCCGCCGATCAGCATCGTGGTGCCGGTCGCCGCCGCCAGCACGCTGGTGGTGCCGGTGGCGAACACCATGTCGTTGGTCAGCACGCCGGTCGCCGTGGTGCGCAGGGTGCCGCCGGCCATCGTGACCGGTCCGGTGCCGAGCGAGGCGAAGCGTCCGAGCGCCACGGTGCCGGTCGCAAGCGTGCCGGCAGCGACGACGGTGCCACCCGAATAGCTGTTGGCCCCTGACAGGGTCATCGTTCCGGTGCCGGCCTTGACCAGCGAACCGCCGGTGCCGCCGCCGAGCCCGCCATCGGCGATTACGCCAGTGACGGTGGTCGACTGGTTGTTGCTGCCGACGGTGAGTTGGTTCTGGCCGAGCGAAAACACGCCGCCGCCCGCCAGCGAACCGGCGGTGAGCCGGTTGGTGTTGAACGAGGACTGGCTGAAATCAACGGTGGCGGTATCGACATTGACGAAGGCGGCGTTGCCGCCGTTGCCGTTGGCCGCGAAAGTGACGACGCCGCCGGCCCGGTTGGTGATGACGGCATCGCCCGCCGTGCCATTGGAGGCAAATCGCACGGTGCCGCTGTTGGAAATCGCGGCGCTCCCGGCCGTGCTGGTCCCGACGAAGGACAACGTACTGGGGCTGTTGTTGGTGATCACGGCGCTGCCCGCGGTCGATGTTCCCGTAAACGATCCGAGGATGTTGAACGTCAGGTTGGCGGAGCCCGCGCTGCTGCTGTTGAGGAAGGCCACGGAACCCGCCGCCACCATCGTCACGGTGCTGTCGCCCGCCGTGCTGGTATTGCGAAAATTCAGGTTGGCATCGCTGGTGATGGTGACGGCATTGCCGTCGGTGAGGATGCCGGCGCCGGTGAGGAAAACCGATTCGCCCGCGCCTGCGAAGTTGTAGGCAATGGCGCCGGCATTGAACGTCCAGCCGCCGAGGGTGGCGTTCGAAGCGAGTGTGACGTTGGTGTTTGCCGAGGCGCCGAACACCGCCGTGTCGGCGGGCGGCCCGGTCGGGCTCCAATTGGCGGCGGTACCGTAGTCATTGGCGGCCGTCCCGCCGAGCCAGATGGCGTCGGCAGCTTGGGCGGGACCAGCTATCCACAGGGTGTCAAGCGCCAGGGTGCAAAGCGCCGAGGTCGACAGCAGGATGGCAAGCGAACATGTACCTGACAAACGATGCCGAGCCGTAGCGTGCGCCATCTCTCTTGGTCCGATCGCTCGTGGAAGGAATCGCGCATCAACGAGTAGCTCGCCAGCTCTGCTAAGCCCATGTGGAACTCATGTCTTTCTGGGGAGCGTGCGATGTTTGGGCTGTGTGTGCTGAATTAGCAACAAATCAACAGGACAGCGTCCGCGATGAAGACGTGGTGCGGCGCACTGCCACAGCGGCGCTGATGTCAAATACGGCGGCTGCTCCGACCCGCGTGGCGATGAATTGCCGGGAGATTCCTGCTGCCGACCGACATTCCGGCGGCGACCGCCGGGCGGGAGGAGCCGGTGCGCGACGGCCTGCGCACGCAGGCCGGATTTGCAAATTCCGGAAAGCCGAGGCTCCGACAAAAAGAAAGGCCCGCAGCGCGGACCTTTCCAGACGCTCATACTGGAACGCGATTACCAGAACGCGATGACTTTTGTTCGGATCGTCACGCGCTCCGGATTCTCGTTTGGGCATGATCGTCTCCGAAAACCGGCATCCGTTTCTCGGGATCATGCTGATGGCCCATCAAACGCAGCGGCCGTTGTAGTAGCGCTTGCCGGGGCCGCACCTGTCGGCGAAAGCCGCCTCGGAAATCATCACGGCAGTCAGCAAAGTAAGCGCGATGAGCGTCAGCATTTTTTTCAAAGAGAGCCTCCCTCGGAGCTTGTCCGCTATCGCAGCGAACGTGTCGATTTGAATCGGCTTGTTGTAGTATCTGCATGACAACCCACAAAGACCTTGCTGTCAACGTGCGGGCGGCGGCCTTCTCGGAGCCCGGTCGAGCGCGATGGTCCCGGCGAACGCGCGTCAGCCTTGCGGGCGTCGTCGCCGCAGCGTCTCCGTCGGCGACTCCCCGAACGCCTCGCGATAATCCTTGGCGAAGCGGCTCGGATTGGCGAAGCCGCAGCGCAGCGCAACGCCGACCACGGTGGTCGCCGCGCCCGTCTCGATCAACTGCTTGGCGCGCGACAGCCGGACCCGCTTGATGAAGGCGGCCGGCGAGCAGCCGCGATGTTTGATGAAGGCGCGCGTCAGCGTCGAGACGCTGACTCCCGCGGCGCTCGCCAGATCTTCGGCGCCGATGCCGGCCTCGCAATGGGTCTCGGCGTAATGCTCTGCCCGCAACACCCAGGGCGGTGTCGAGTCGCGATCGGTGTCGTCCAGCAAGTGACCAAGATTGTGGCGGCTGCAACACAGCAGCGAGGTGATGCAGGCCTGCTCGAGCTGCAGCAGGACCTTGTTCGGCCAGGCCGAGAACGCCGGATCGAGCCGGCTGGCGAGCAGCTTCAGCAGGTCCCGAAAACCGAGATAGCGGGGATCGTTGCTCGCGATCGCCGGTTCGAAGGCGATCTGCCGGTGCGGGGTGAAGCCGATCAGCGATGCCATCGTGCGCTCGAGCGCCTGCTGGGGAATCCGCAGAACAAGCTGTCGAAAGTCCTGCCCGAGATCGAGCTGCACGCGGCGCCCCGGCGAGCACACGAACGCGGCGCCCTTGGTGAATTCGAGGCGATGCGCGCCACTGGTCAGCTGCGCATGGCCGTGCAGGCAGACATGCACCAGCGCGATCGAACGTTCGGGGATCAACACTCTGGTCGGAGCCGCGTTGCCGAGAAAATACAGCCCCACATGCGGAAGTTCGGCGAGATTGGTTCGCAGAAAGAAGCCGTCACGGGCGGTCGCCGTCACTTCGACGCCGTAGCGTCGCATCACGTCGCGCGCTTCAATTGGGTCTCGGCTTCGCAGGATCGAAAAGTCCCGCAGTGGCTCCGGCTCGTCATTCAGCAACTCGGCGTTCATGAGCAACCGACTACGCCGAACCCGCGCGCATTCCTACTATGGAGCGGAGTTCAGCCGGCACTATTGCGTGCTGTCCTGAATGACCGAATTCGTACTTACCGTAGCTTAGCGGTCTTGGGATAGTTAACGGCTGGGTGTTGCACGTAACGGTGAGCTGATCTGCAAAAAATGACTGCACCTCGGGATGACCCCGAGTCCGGCGCCCCGAACAGGCGGCGCTCGCATTGCGGAGCGGTTCTGGCGGCACGGACATCACACGCAAGCAAGCGCCTTGCGGGGCGCGACATGTCGGCACGGCTATCGAGGGGACTGGAATGAATCTCTCCAACGTCAAGATCATCTACAAAATCGCCGCGTGCTTCCTGCTGCTCAGCGTCGTGGTCGGAGTTGGTATCTGGCACGCCGCCGAGAAGATGAGCGAGATCGACAAGCTGTATTCCGACATGCTCGGCAACGACGTGCAGGGCATGAAGGCTAACATCCGTGCCAATGCGCGCGTTTACAATATCGGCCGTCTGTCATGGCGTGTCATCGCCGAGACCGATCCGGCCGAATTGCAGAAGGTCAGCCAGGAAGCTGCGGCGACCCGCAAGGAGTTCATTGATTATATCGCGCAGGCCAAGCAGGGGCTTCCGGCCTACGCGGATGATTTTGACCGGATCGTCCGACAGTTCGAGGATGTCGTGGCGCGAAAATACGCGCAGGTCGAGAAGGCGGCGATCGCCAACCAGAAGGACGAGGCCGTCCGGCTGGCAAAAAGCATGGGCGAGGACAATCAGGCGTTGCGCGATGCGCAGACTGCGATCACGAACCGGGTCGACAAGGACCTCGCCAAGCGAGCCGATGCGATTTCCGCTGACGTCTCGACCACCATTCGCCTCACCGTCCTGACGATCGGCGGCGCTTTCCTCGCGGTGCTGGCGATCGCCTTCGCCATCGTGCAGTTCGGCATCGCGCGCCCGATCGGCCGGCTGGTCGGCGATCTGCAGGCGATGGCGCGCGGCGAGACGGTCGAGGTTTCCGGCACCGAGCGTGGCGACGAGATCGGCCAGACCGCCAACGCCGTCGAAGGCATCAAGCTGATGCTCGACGACAAGGCGAAGCAGGACGCCGCGGCCAAGGCGGATCAGGACCGCAAGCTCGCCGCGCAGCGCAAGCAGGACATGGCGAGGCTCGCGCACGACTTCGAAGCCGCGGTCGGCGAGGTGATCCAGACGGTGTCGTCGGCCTCGACCGAACTGGAGGCGTCGGCGACGACGCTGACCTCGAACGCGCAGCACGCGCAGGAAGTGACGACGACGGTCGCCGCGGCGTCCGAGCAGGCCTCGGCCAATGTGCAGTCGGTGGCGTCCGCCACGGAAGAGATGGCGTCCTCGGTCACCGAGATCAGCCGCCAGGTGCAGGAGTCCGCGCGCATCGCCCAGGAAGCCGTGGGGCAGGCGCAGGCCACCAACGAGCGCGTCGGCGAACTGTCCGCCGCCGCGGCGCGGATCGGCGACGTCGTCGACCTGATCAACACCATCGCCGGCCAGACCAACCTGCTGGCGCTCAACGCCACCATCGAGGCGGCGCGCGCCGGCGATGCCGGCCGCGGCTTCGCGGTGGTCGCCTCGGAAGTGAAGGCGCTGGCCGAACAGACCGCGAAGGCCACCGGCGAGATCAGCCAGCAGATCAGCGGCATTCAGGCGGCGACCGATCAGTCGGTGTCGGCGATCCGGGAGATCGGCGCGACGATCTCGAAGATGTCCGAGATCGCCTCGACGATCGCCTCGGCGGTGGAAGAGCAGGGCGCCGCGACGCAGGAGATCTCGCGCAATGTGCAGCAGGCAGCGCAGGGCACGCAGCAGGTGTCGTCCAGCGTGATCGACGTTCAGCGCGGCGCCAGCGAAACCGGCTCGGCGTCGAGCCAGGTGTTGTCGGCGGCGCAGTCGCTCGCCAACGACAGCAACCGCCTCAAGCTCGAAGTCGGCAAGTTCCTCGAGACCGTCCGCGCAGCGTGAGCGCGGACGCGGCGCGGACCTCCCCCAAGGTCCGCGCCACCCCCAGGCCGGATCGCCGCCGCCACCCCCCGCCGAAATCGGTTGAACCCTGCTCCTGTTCTGACCGACTATGGCGCAGGCGGCGCGATCCGGCCGCCTTGCTATTCGGGGACCTGGAATGCGATCGCTGGCGCGGCGGGGGATATCGGCGATCGGAGCGATCGCCGCGGTGCTGATCTGCTGTGCTCAGGCCGACGCCGCCAAGCGCGTCGCGCTGGTGGTCGGCAACAACGATTATCGCAACGTGCCGAAGCTGCAGAAGGCGGTCAACGACGCCCGCACCATGGGCGATGCGCTGCGCACGCTCGGCTTCGAAGTGATGATCGCGGAGAATCAGAATCGCACCGCGTTCAGCCGGAGCCTGCTGGCGTTCGACAATATCATCGAGCCCGGCGACACTGCGTTCTTCTTCTATGCCGGCCACGGCTTCGAGATTTCCGGGCAGAACTACCTGCTGCCGACCGACGTGCCGGCGGCGACCGAGGGCCAGGAGGAACTGGTCCGCGACGCCGCGATCCTCGCCGACCGCATCGTCGAGCGGCTGCAGAATCGCGGCGCACGCACCGCGATCCTGGTGTTCGACGCCTGCCGCAATAATCCGTTCGAGCGCCGTGGCGTCCGCGCGCTCTCCGGCCGAGGCGGGCTGGCGCCGATGACCACGCTGCCGGAGGGCGTGTTCTCGATCTTCTCCGCCGGGCCGCGGCAGACCGCGCTCGACCGGCTGTCGGACACCGACGCCGATCCGAATTCGGTGTTCACCCGGGTGTTCGCCAAGCAATTGCTCGATCCTGGTGAGAACCTGGTGCAGGTGGCGCAGCGAACGCGCCGCGCGGTCAGCGAGATGGCCGACACCGTTGGGCATCGGCAGGTGCCGGTGTATTTCGACCAGATGGTCGACGACGTGTTTCTGAACGGCGCGGCCAAGCCCGGCGCAGCCGCGTCGGCAGCGTCCGCCGAGCCGCCGCAGAAGGTCGCGGCGCTGCCGCCGGTGGCGCCGCTGAAGCCCCCGACCTCGGAAAGTCTCAACGCGCCGATCGCCAGCTTCTCGCGCCACAATGGCGGCTGGACCGTGGTGTTCTCGATCGCCGATCCGACGCTCGGCATTTCGTGGCGGCTCGGCGACAGCGGCGAGTTCCGCGAGACCGGCTTCATGGACACGCTCGATCCGCGCACCCGCAAGCGGATGCCGAACCCGTCGATCCAGCTCCCGTCCGACGCCCAGGCCGCGACCATCGAGGTCCGCTATGTCGACGCGCTCGGCGAGATGCAGGGGCCGTTTCCGATCCGGTTCGAGCCGGAGGCCGCGCTGCTGCGCGACCAGCGCAAGATCCTCGACATGACCGCGACGAGCTGGCTGTCGTTCCGCGACTACAACGGGCTGCTGGTCTACTACACGCATCTGATGTCGTATCGCTGCGCGATCCGCGAGGCGCGCATCGGCATCGACAGCGCGGTGCCCGACAAGGCGCTGAAGCTGCCCGCCTGCGACATGCGCGACCCGGTCGCGATCCCGAGCAGCGCCACGCCCTATCTGAAGCTGGCGCCGGGCGTGAAGTCGGTCTCAGTCGAACTGACCTATCGCGACGGCAGCGTATCGGAGATCAAGACGTTCCGGCGGTGACGATCGTCGGCTTCTTTCAAGGGGCGGCGTGGACGCGATGCTGCGGGCATGCCTGAAGCCGCAGTATCATCGCGCTCACCGGGCGACCGATCAGTCGGCCTTCGACTCGATCAGTGCACGCACGCGCTCGGCTACGAGCGGCGATGCCGGATTGTAGACGATCATGCCGAGTTCGGGGCGGCCTTCGACTGCGAAGGATGAGAACTCCATGTCGAGACGACCCGCTTCGGGATGTTTGATGCACTTGACGCCTTCGCCGTGCGCGACCACCTCGTTGTCCTGCCACAGCGCTGCGAATTCGGAGCTGAGCCGGCACAACTCATCGACCAGCCGGGATACTTCGTCGGTCGCGCCGGCACCGGCGCGGGCGACGTCGGCGCGGAATGCGCCGACCACGAAACGCGCCACGCTGCTCCAATCCTCCTGCCGGGCCCGCTTGCGCGCATTGCCGAACAGCAGGCGCAGGATGTTGCGCTGCTCGCGCGGCAGCTTGCCGTAGTCCGTGAGCAGCGCCGCGGCGGCCTTGTTCCAACCGACAACGTCCCAGGTCGCGGTCTTGATGATGGCCGGGCTGAGCGGCATCGCGTCGAGCACCCGCTGCAGCCGCGGCGTGATCCCTTCGGCCGGCGTGTAGCGCACCTCGGGCGGGCGGCCGAGGCCGAGCATGAACAGGTGCTCGCGCTCCGGTTCGGTCAGCATCAGCCCCTTGGCGATCCGATCGAGCACCGCGGCCGACGGCGCACCGCCGCGGCCCTGTTCGAGCCATGTGTACCAGGTCGCGCTGATATTGGCGCGCTGCGCGACTTCCTCTCGCCGCAATCCGGGCGTGCGCCGCCGGCCGGCGGCAAACCCGAAGGCCGCGGGATCGAGCCGTGTTCGGCGACTGCGCAAATAGGAGCCGAGGTTGTTCTGATCACGGGCCATGAGCGAACCTGTTGAGACTTATACCAGGATAACCTCACGACTTTAACACGACGACTTATCCCGCCAAAGTCGCCGCCGACCAACTCGGAGGTTTCTCATGCGTGTCTTTCTGACTGGCGCGACCGGCTTCATCGGTTCGCGCGTTCTCGAGCAGCTCCTTGCCGCGGGCCATGAGGTGCTCGGGCTGACCCGGTCCGACGCCGGCGAACGCTGGCTGGCGCAAACCGGAGCTCAAGCCTATCGCGGCTCGCTGGAAGACGCCGCCGGCCTGGCTCGCGGCGCAGCGAAGGCGGACGCCGTCATTCACACGGCGTTCGACCACGACTTCTCACGCTATGCCGAGAACTGCGCAAAAGACGCCCGCGTCATCGGCGCGATGGCGGAAGAACTGGCGGGTTCGAACAGGCCGTTCATCATCACCTCGGCGACCGGCATGGGGAGCCGAGGTGCGGGCCAGCTCGCGGTCGAGGACGTGGTGGATTGGGCGCACGCGCTGCCACGTGTTGCCAGCGAACGTGCCGGCTTTGAGGCCGCGGAGAAAGGCGTCTCGGTCGCCGTGATGCGGCTGCCGCAGGTGCACGACACCGAGCGGCAAGGCCTGATCTCGCCGCTGATCCAGATCAGTCGCGCCAAGGGCGTGTCGGCCTATGTGGGCGACGGCAGCAACCGCTGGCCGGCGGTCCATATCGACGATGCGGCGCGGCTGTACCGGCTGGCTCTCGATCATCACCAAGCGGGCGCCCGCTATCATGCGGTCGCCGAGCAAGGCGTCAGTCTGCGCCGGATCGCCGAGGCCATCGGTGCCGGACTCGGCGTGCCGGTCGTCGCGCTGACGCCGGATCAGGCCCCCGATCACTTCGGCTGGATGGCGCCGTTCATGGCCCTCGACATGCAGGCCTCGAGCGCCTGGACGCGCAGCCGGCTGAACTGGACGCCGGTCGGGTCGGATCTGATCTCCGACCTCGAGGCGATGGACTATGAGAAGCTTGACGTTGCGAGCTGAGGGCGGCGAGGCCGGGCGGCATTGCCGCCGCGGCCTCACACCTTCCGCGAGATCAGGATCAGCAGAAGGCCGCCGAACGCGGTGGAGGCGCCGTACCACATCCAGGGCGATTGATCGATCATGAAGCTCTCGGCCGGCCAGCGGATAATGCCGGCGCCCTGGCCGGTCCAGACCAGGCCCATGACGACGGCGAGGATGCCGATGACGAGGAACAGAATGCGCATGATGCGATTACGCACTTCTTTCGGTGTGGATTCAAGGGGCATGACGAACTGTCGACACCACAGCAGGCGGACAGATTTTGACGCTGGCATCTCACCGTTTGCCGTAGTATGATTTTGCCATGATCCGGTCTTGGCAAAACGCTGCCACCCGGAAGTTGTGGGATGGCACCCGATCCGACCAGTTTCGCGGTCTCGATACCGAGGCGGCGATTGATCTTCTGTTGGCATTGAACGCCGCCAAGTCGCTTCAGGACCTCAGTCCGTTGAGCAGCGTGGGGCTGCACAGGCTGAAAGGCGCCCGCAGCAAGCAATGGGCGATGACCGTGAATGATCGCTGGCGGATCTGCTTCGAGTTTCGCAAGGGCGATGCATTCGACGTCGAGATCGTCGATTATCACAAAGGGTAAGAAGAGGAACGCGAATGGCCCCCATTTCGCATCCAGGTCGATTGCTGAAGCGTGAACTGACGGCGCGCAAGCTCAGCGCTAATCGGCTGTCGATCGACATCGGCGTGCCGTCGGGACGGATCACCGATATCCTGAATGGCCGACGCTCGATCACCGCCGATACGGCGGTCCGTTTTGGACGTTATTTCGGAAACGCTCCGCAGTTCTGGCTCGATCTGCAGAGCCAGTACGACATCGCGGTGATCGAGCGCGACAAGGGCGCGGAGATCGACCGGCAGGTGAGGCCGGCCGAGGTGGCGTGACCGCGGCCGCACTCACACGTCCAGCAAATCCTCGCTGGCGAACTCCGCCTTGTCGCTGATGAACGCGAACCTCGCTTCGGCCTTGGTGCCCATCAGGCGCTCGACGGAATCGGCGGTGCCGTCGCGGTCGATGTCCAGCAGGCTGACGCGCAGCAGCGTGCGCCTGGCCGGGTCCATGGTGGTTTCCTTGAGCTGCGCGGGCATCATCTCGCCGAGGCCTTTGAAGCGGCCGACATCGACCTTGGCGTTGGCGTTGAATTCCTTCTTCAGCAGCTCGTCCTTGTGGGCGTCGTCGCGGGCGTAGACGGTCTTGGCGCCGTGGGTCAGCCGATACAGCGGCGGCACCGCCAGATAGAGGTGGCCCTCGTCGATCAGCTTCGGCATCTGGCGATAGAAGAAGGTGATCAGCAGCGAGGCGATATGGGCGCCGTCGACGTCGGCGTCGGTCATGATGATGATGCGCGCGTAGCGCAGATCTTCCTCGCGGTAGTTCACCCCGGTGCCGCAGCCGATTGCCTGCATCAGGTCGGAGAGCTGGGCGTTCGCCACCACCTTGTCCTTGGTGGCCGAGGCGACGTTGAGGATTTTGCCGCGCAACGGCAGCACAGCTTGCGTCTTGCGGTCGCGCGCCTGCTTGGCGCTGCCGCCGGCCGAGTCGCCCTCGACGATGAACAGCTCGGAGCCTTCGGCCGCGGTGTTGGTGCAGTCGGCGAGCTTGCCCGGCAGCCGCAGCTTCTTGACCGCGGTCTTGCGCGAGATTTCCTTTTCCTGGCGGCGGCGCAGCCGCTCCTCGGCGCGCTCGACGACGAAATCCAGGAGCTTGTTGGCCTGCACCGGATTGCCGGACAGCCAGTGATCGAACGGGTCCTTGATCGCCTGCTCGACGATCTTCTGCGCTTCGGCGGTGGCGAGGCGGTCCTTGGTCTGGCCCTGAAATTCCGGCTCGCGCACGAACACGCTCAGCATCACCGCGGCGCCGACCATGACGTCCTCGGAGGTGATCGAGGCGCCGCGCTTGCCCTGGCCGACGCGCTCGGCGTGGTCCTTGAGGCCGCGGAGCAGGGCGCTGCGCATGCCTGCTTCATGGGTGCCGCCGTCCGGCGTCGGCACGGTGTTGGTGTAGGAGGACAGAAAGCCGTCGGCGTCCGCGGTCCAGGCGACCGCCCATTCGCAGGCGCCGTGGGCGCCGTTGCGGCCGCTCTTGCCGGAGAAGATGTCGGGATGCACCAGCGTGTCGGCGTGGATCGCCGCGCCGAGATAGTCCTTCAGGCCGCCGGGGAAGTGGAAGGTGTCTTCCGCCGGAACGTCCTCGAGGCCCTTCAGCAATTCGGGATCGCATTTCCAGCGGATCTCGACGCCGCCGAACAGATAGGCCTTGGAGCGCGCCATCTTGAACAGCCGCTGCGGCTTGAACGCCGCCTTGGCGCCGAAGATGTCGGCGTCGGGCTTGAAGCGGACGCGGGTGCCGCGCCGATTGTTGATCTTGCCCAGACTCTCGAGCCTGCCCTGGGGGATGCCGCGCGCGAACACCATGCGGTAGAGCTGCTGGCCGCGCGCGACCTCCACTTCAAGCCGCGACGACAACGCATTGACGACGCTGACGCCGACGCCGTGCAGGCCGCCCGAGGTCTCGTACACCTTGCTGTCGAATTTGCCGCCGGCATGCAGCGTGCACATGATCACTTCGAGCGCGGATTTTTTCGGAAATTTCGGATGCGGATCAACGGGAATGCCGCGGCCGTTGTCGGAGACGGTGAGGTAGCCGTCGGCGCCGAGCTCGACCTCGATGAAGGTGGCGTGGCCGGCCAGCGCCTCGTCCATCGAGTTGTCGATCACTTCGGCGAACAGATGGTGCAGCGCCTTCTCGTCGGTGCCGCCGATATACATGCCGGGGCGGCGGCGCACCGGCTCCAGCCCTTCCAGCACCTCGATGTCGGCGGCGGTGTAGCCGGCCTCGGCGCCGCCGGTCGGCTTGGCGGCCGGGCGCGGTGCGCCGGATTTCGGCGCGGCCCCGAACAGGTCGCCGGCGGTTTTGGATTTTGAGCTAGCCTTCAATGCCTTGGCCATGAGTCTTGAAGCTGTCCTGAAGTCGGTCCGGAGATCGTGGGTGCTGCTGCCGGCGGCGCGCGCCGGGCGAATCGCTAGGCTCAACTATGCCATGGAAGCGCTGTGGATGGTGACGCCGGCAGGGCGGCGGCCGTCTGCCGCTGGAACGGGCATATAGGCCGGAGCCGGGGATATGGGAAGGGCACCGCCGGCGTCAGCGGCCGCATGATACCGCTGCTCCGGAGCAGTCGCGGCTGTGTGAGGTGCAAACCGCCGGCCAAGGGTCCAGAACCGTGTCGCGGCCGGCCCCGGGCAATCCGTCACGGGGGGCGGCGCTTGTCGACCGGGCGGGGGACCGTGCTATGCGACAGCAAGATGAACCGCCGGCGGGTCGCCCGCAGGTCGGAAGGGACAATGGAAGAAGCTTTTCGCGGCCTCATCGATTTCGTTCGCGAGCATCAGGCCTGGGCCGCGCCGGTGGTGCTGGTGCTGGCGTTCGGGGAATCGCTCGCCTTCATCTCGCTGGTGGTTCCGGCCTGGGGCGCGCTGGTGGCGATCGGCGCGCTGGTCGGCGCCAGCGGCATCAGTTTCTGGCCGGTGTGGCTCGCGGCCGCGCTCGGCGCCTCGCTGGGCGACTGGCTGTCGTACTGGTTCGGCTACCGCTACAAGGACAGCGTCGCGCAGATGTGGCCGCTGTCGAAGTTCCCGGGGCTGCTGCTGCGCGGCGAGGACTTCGTTCAGAAATGGGGGGTGCCGAGCATCTTCATCGGCCGCTTCTTCGGGCCGCTGCGCGCCTCGGTGCCGCTCGCGGCCGGCATTTTCGAGATGCCGTATTGGCAGTTCCAGATCGCCAATGTGCTGTCGGCGCTGGTGTGGTCGGCGGTGCTGCTGCTGTTCGGCGACGCGCTGTCGATCGGCGTGAACTGGCTGGTGCGGTCGATCTGACGCAGGCGGCGCGTATGTCACCTTGTCCGATCAAACTGTCGTCATGACGCGAACAAGTCACCGGCCGCGGCGTAGATTGCCGCAGGCTCGAACCAACCCCATCAAGGACAAGCCATGGATATGACACGACGTCACGCCCTCACTGCCGCCGCGGCACTCGCCGCCGCGCCGATGCTGCGCAGCGCTCCCGCCGAGGCGGCCGCGCCGCTCGCCGACAAGCAGGCGCCGAGCTTCTATCGCTACAACGTGGGCGATGCGCAGGTGAACGTGATCTCCGACGGCGCCAACACCTTCCCGCTGCCCGACGGTCTGGTTCTCAACGCCAAGAAGGACGAGGTCAACGCCGCGCTCGACCGGGCCTTCATGCCGAAGGACAAGATGACGATCGTGTTCAACCCGCTGGCGATCAACACCGGCGGCAAGCTGGTCGTGGTCGACACCGGCAACGGCCCCGCCGCGTTCGCGTCGAGCAAGGGCAATGTCGGGCAGTTCGCCGGCAACATGGCGGCCGCCGGCCTCGATCCCAAGGCGGTCGACATCGTGGTGATCTCGCATTTCCACGGCGACCACATC
Source organism: Rhodopseudomonas sp. NSM (assembly GCF_052445935.1). Classification (NCBI taxonomy): domain Bacteria; kingdom Pseudomonadati; phylum Pseudomonadota; class Alphaproteobacteria; order Hyphomicrobiales; family Nitrobacteraceae; genus Rhodopseudomonas; species Rhodopseudomonas sp. NSM. The sequence goes on from NZ_JBQTCH010000005.1 coordinate 212,998, forward strand.
AACGGCCTGCTCAGCGCCGACAACCAGCCGGTGTTCCCCAATGCCGAGGTGCTGGTGCCGGCGGCGGAGTGGAAGTACTTCATGGACGACGGCGAGATGAGCCGTGCCCCGAACGAGCGGATGCAGGGCGTGTTCAAGAACGCCCGCCGGGTGTTCGAGGCCGGGCTGAACAAGAAGGTCACGCCCTATGAGTGGGGCAAGGATGTCGCGCCGGGCCTGCTGGCGGTGGAGGCCGTCGGCCACACCCCGGGCCACACCTCGTTCGTGCTGTCGTCCGGCGCCGACAAGGTATTCATCCAGTCCGACGTCACCAACCATCCGGCGCTGTTCGTCGCCAATCCGGGCTGGCACCTGATGTTCGACCAGGACCCGGCGATGGCCGAGGCCACCCGCCGCAAGGTCTACGACATGCTGGTCGCCGACAAGATGCGGGTGCAGGGCTTCCACTATCCGTTCCCGGCCAATGGCTACGTCCAGAAAGACGGCAGCGGCTACCGCCTGGTGCCGGCGCCGTGGAGCCCGGTGATCTGACGGCTGTCGGAGACGCGCTGATATCGTCATTGCGAGCGAAGCGAAGCAATCCAGTGCGCCGAGCACAGGATTCTGGATTGCTTCGTCGCTTCGCTCCTCGCAATGACGGGAAGGAACCTCTCCCCGCGTGCGGGGAGAGGTCGGATCAGCGCGAAGCGGTGATCCGGGTGAGGGGGCGTTTCGACGGAGCCGAGCGCATGTCTTGTGCGGCGGAGCCGAGAGACAGCGACTCGCGTCGCCCCTCACCCCAACCCTCTCCCGCCAGTGGGAGAGGGAGTTCGCTGGCGGCTTGGCTGACGCCGAGGTCAGATCGCGAGCGATGACGCGGGGACGGACTTCGTCAAAAAATCACGCACCCGCGTCCGCACCTCGTCGAGATGCGTGAACAGGCTGACGTGCTCGCCGGCCTCGATCGCCAGCAGTTCGCCGTGCGGCGCGGCGCGAGCCACGCGGTCGGCGTGTGCGAACGGCACCACGGCGTCGGCGGTGCCGTGGATCGCCAGCAGCGGCGGCGCCAGGGCTGCGACGTCGATCGGCGGCATCGCGGCGAAGGTCGCGGTGTCGGTCAGCGTGCCGGGCAGGCGCTGCGCCATCCGGGTGAACACGCTGGTCTGCAGCTCGTCCAGCATCGCGCCGGCGATGGGATGCGCGAGCGTCCGCGCGCGCAGCTGTGGATCGCGGATCGAGCGGCTCGCCGCCTTGTCCGGATCGCGCGCAGCACTCCAGCGCATCAGCGCGACGAGGCCCGGCAGCCGGGCGATCCATTTCATCATCGGCAGCCGCGACCGCACCTGCGGCGGCACCTCGAGCGTGCCGGTGCAGCACGACACCAGCACCACGCCGGCGCAGCGCGAGGGATGGCGCAACGCGAAATGCAATGCCGACGGCCCACCCGCCGAGACCGCGATCACGATCGCCTGGTCGATGCCGAGCGCGTCGAGCAGCGCGGCATAGAGATCGGCCTGTAGCTCGGGCGTCTCGCCGCCGGCCTGGGGGGTGCCGAGATAGCCCGGCCGCGACAGCGCCAGCACGCGATAGCGCGGCGCGTCGCCGAGCGTCGCGCGGGCCAGCAGCAGGCTCTGGTCGCAGCCGCCCATGCCGCCATGCAGCGCGAGCACGGCAGCGCCGTCGCCGGATGCGGCGAGTTCGATGACGCCTCGCGCGGTGGGCACGAGGATGGGCAGGGCAGCGCGCGCAGCGGCGCGGCCCCGCTTCAGGGGAGCAGACATGGTATGCCTCTTGAAGCTGTGAGCCGGCGTGCGGTCAGGCGGCGCGGCGCGGGGCGAGCGCGCGGATCAGGGCCACGGCTTCGGGCGGTGGCTTTTGTTCGATCCGGCGATAGACCCGGCCGTCGCGCGTCCGCGTCATCAGGCACTGATCGCACAACTCGCGGCGCAGCAGCGCGTGGTCGCCGAAGCCGTGATGCGCGGCGAGCCATTCGTTGACCTGCTTCTCGCTCATCTCCAGTCCCGAAGGCACCCGCGACCACAGCACCCACAGGCACAACACGCGATGGCTGGCCTTCTTCGGCCAGCGTGTCAGCCCGCCTGTGCCGTCGAAATAGCGGGCGACGCGGGCGACCTTCTGCAGATCGGCCAGCGGCTCCGGTTCGGGCTGCCGCTGCAACTGATCTGCGGCGTCGAACTGGGCGCGGAAATGCTGGAAGTTGCGGAAACCGGCGGCGCGGGTCAGCAGGTTCAGGAGCTGGACGTGGCCGAGCTTGCGGTCCTGCGCTTCGAGTTCGCGGCCGAGTGCACGCGCCAGCGTCGAGACATCGGGCGCGGCATAAGGGAAAACGGTTCTGGTCATGACCTCATCCTCGATCGTGCCGAACGAAAATGTCGATGGTCGCTGACTTTCGACGCGGCACGGGACAAGTGTCTGCCGGATCAGGGAACGTGGCAGGTTTAGCTTCCCATGCGGGACAGCGACGCCTTGGTGAACTGCCGACCAGTGCGCGGGGAAATACAGCGCACCCGGTCGATTTGCAAGCATGACGGGCGCTGCCACCGTTTTGTCAAAGCAGTGTTGCGGAGCGGCATCGCGGCTTGACGGTATCAGTTTCTGCAACTATCAACGCGCCATGATCAACGCCGTTGCCACCGCCAAAGCCAACCGCCGCCGCATTTGCGCGGTGGGAGCGGCTGTCTGCGTCTGACAGCGTTGCCCCTGCCGCCGGTTTCGGTCCGCGGCAGGTTGATCTTCTCCCCCCTTCCAAACGCGAACTGATCCCGGCGGCTCCGTCCCGACACAGGAGCCTGCCATGTATGTGCCGCCACCCTTCAAGCCCGACCGGTCGCAATGCCTTGCCTTTGCGGCGGCGCGCGGCTTCGGTCTCGCCTGCGCCCATGACGGCCGCAAGCCGGTCGCGTCGCCGCTGCCGTTCTCGCTGAATTACTCCAGCAACGGCACGCCGCTCCTGTCGTTTCACGTCGCGCGCGGCAATCCGCTGGCGGCGCTCGCCGACAGCCGCGGCTCGTGGCTGATGGCGGTGAGCGGGCCGGGGGCCTATGTGTCGGCCGACTGGTACGCGTCGCCGGATCAGGTCCCGACCTGGCTGTATCAGAGCGTGCATCTGAGCGGCCCGGCGGCGGTGATGTCGGAGGCCGAGCTCGACGGGCATCTTGACGAGGTCAGCGCGGTCTTCGAAAGCTCACTGGCGCCAAAGCGGCCGTGGACGGCGGCGAAGATGACGGCCGGGCGGCGCAGCGCAATGAAGAAGGCGATCGTCGGCGTGATGATGCGGGTGGATCTGGTCGAGGGCAGCTTCAAGCTGAACCAGCACAAATCCGACGCCGATCACGTCGCGGTGGCGAGTGCGCTGGCGCGGCAGGGCGATCCGGCGGCGCAACAGATCGCCGCGCAGATGATCGCGCTGCGGCCGCAGTTGGACTACATAGAGCACGCGACGGCGTTCGCGCCCGCAGAGTGAAGGAACCCGAGATGACCCTGACCGACACCACGACGAACGATGCCGCATCCGGCAGGAGCGGCAAGCCGGTCGTGTTCATCGACGGCGCCGCCGGCACCACCGGGCTCGGCATCCGCGAGCGGCTCGCCCGCCACGGCCAGGTCGTGGTGAAGGACATTGCCGACGACAAGCGAAAGGACGCGGCCGCCAAGCGCGCGCTGATGGCCGAGGTCGATCTCGTCATCCTGTGCCTGCCGGACGATGCGGCGAAAGAAACCGTGGCGACGATCGACGGCATGGGCAGCGATGCGCCGAAGGTGCTCGACGCATCGACGGCGTTCCGCGTCGCGCCGGACTGGGCCTATGGCTTCGCCGAACTGGCGCCCGACCAGGCCGACAAGATCCGCGCCGCGCGAAAAGTCTCCAATCCGGGCTGCTATCCGACCGGCGGAGTCGCGCTGCTGCGGCCGCTGGTCGATGCCGGCCTGATCCCGGCGGACCATCCGGTGTCGATCAACGCGGTCAGCGGCTATTCCGGCGGCGGCAAGGCGATGATCGCGGCTTATGAGGCCGGCACCGCGCCGGCGTTCGAACTCTACGGGCTGGGCTTCGCGCACAAGCATCTCGCCGAGACGCAGCTTTATGCGAAGCTGACGCGGCGGCCGATCTTCATCCCGTCGGTCGGCAATTTCCGGCAGGGCATGCTGGTGTCGGTGCCGCTGCATCTCGATACGCTGCCCGGCAAGCCGAAGGTCGCCGATCTGCAGGCGGCGTTGGAGCAGCGCTACGCCGGCAGCGCCTACGTCTCGGTGTTGCCGCAGGACAGCGCGCCGCTGACCCAGGGCCGGATCGAGCCGGAGGCGCTGAACGAGACCAACCGGCTCGAACTCTGCGTGTTCGGCAGCGATGCGCATCGTCAGGCAGTGCTGGTGGCGCGGCTCGACAATCTCGGCAAGGGCGCCTCCGGCGCCGCGGTGCAGAACATGCGGCTGATGCTGGGGCTGCCGGAAACGCCGGGTCTGGACTAGTCGCTGCCATGTCCGACGCATTCGATCCGGAGACGCTCGCCTTCTATCAGGGCAACGCCGCGGACTACGCGGCGTGGAGCAAGCACCGCCATGTGCGGCTGAACCAGTTTCTCGACACGCTGCCGCAAGGCGCGTCGATCCTGGAACTCGGCTGCGGCGCAGGCGCCGACAGCGCGCATATGATCGCGCAGGGCTTCGACGTGCGCCCGACCGACGGCTCGCCGCAGATGGCCGCGCAGGCCGCGCTGAAGCTCGGCCGCCCGGTCGAGACGCTGCTGTTTCATCAGCTCGATGCCGACGCGCTGTATGACGGCGTCTGGGCCAATGCCTGCCTGCTGCACGTGCCGCGCGACCAGCTCGGCGACGTGCTGGCGCGGATCCGGCGCGCGCTGAAGCCCGGCGGGTTGTTCTATGCGAGCTACAAGGCCGGCGTGGGCGAGGGCCGCGACAAGCTTTCGCGGTACTACAACTACCCGACCGAAGACTGGCTGCGCGAACGCTACGTCGAGGCCGGCGCGTGGTCGTCGCTCACGATCGAGGCCAATCAGGACGTCGGCTACGACAATGAGGCGGTGACCATCCTGCACGTGACCGCGCAGAGGCAGGCATCATCCTGAGCGCCTGCCCGAAAATGCGGGCAATGAAGTCCGCACGTTCGTTTCAACTCGTCATGCCCGGCCTTGTGCCGGGCATCCACGTCTTGCCGCGGAGCCGCGAGAAAGGCGTGGATGGCCGGGACAAGCCCGGCCATGACGGGTTCTGTTGGCGGCGCCTGACCCAGCCTTCAGGCGGATTTACGAACTATCCGCCTCCTGCTCTAATCCGCAGGCTGCGTCGGGTGGCATGCGGAGGCGGAATGACGTCAACTCCCGTTCTGGTGATCCTCAGCGCCGCGACGGCGCTTGGCCTGTATCTCCTGCTCCTCGTCATGCGCGGCGAGCGCAGGCAGGGGCTGGTGGCGCTGCATCTGCTGCTCGGGCTCGGCGGGCTGGAGACGCTGGTGATGCTGCTGCACGGCACGCCGGACGGCGCCGATCCCGCGGGCAGCCTCTCGTTCGGCAAGATCGCCGCCGGCCTGTTCGCGGTGTCGGCGTTTTCCGGCTTCGTCGCCGCGCTGGCGCGCCGTTCCCCGGTCGCCGCCAACGTGCTGCTCGGCACCCACGTCACCGTCGGCCTCGCCGGCTTCGCCCTGGTGCTGGCCTGGGTGTCGGGTTCGTAGCCGATCCGGAGACTGTCGGGCTCACGGTGCGGTGTGCAGGAGTTCGCTGTCGTCATGGTGCACGAGAGCGGACTTGAGTTGCGCTTCTTGTTCGATCAGCCGCAGCGTTTGCGCCAGATGACGTTCGGTCTTGTCGACCACGCCGTCACGGTCACGGTTCCGGTAGAGCGTCAGCAATTCGGCGTGGTCGCGATTGTTCATGTCGCGAATGTCGGGCTCGGCGAACATCGACAGGACCACATAGGGCGACGCCGCATGGGCCAGGTTGTAAACCACGCTGCCGAGGCGACCGCTATTGCTGTTTCCCGTCAGCGCCGCATGAAACTCCTCGTTCAAGCCGGCCCAACTCTGCGCCGACACCTTGCCGCACATCTTGCGATGACAGGCCTCCGCGCGCGCGAGGTCGTCGTCCTTGATCCCGTCGAAGGTGCGGGCCGCCAGCAACGGCTCCAGCCGGATCCGCATCTGATAGATCTCCTGAACGTCGTCCAGGGTCAATCCGCGAACCACTGCGCCGCGCCGTTCATCGAGTGATATCAGGCCTTCGGACAGCAGGTCCCGAAAGGCTTCGCGCACCGGTGTCGTGCTGACGTCGAGCTGGCGGGCGATCTCCTCCTGTCGCAGACGCGATCCCGCCGCGTAGCGTCCCTGCAGAATTCTGGTCCGCAAATTCAGCAGGACATGTTGACGGACGGTGGTGGGCTGTCCACGTCCCCGCATCGATCACTCCCTGAAATCGTCACGCATGGCCGTTCAACCCCGGGCCATCGTCGACTTCCGGTGCCACGCGGCGAACGCGTTCAATGCCCAAGCACTATCACATGTCGTCGGCGGGCCGCCGCCGCATTAATGTGCATAATGCACAATGCATTGAAGCGGTGGACGGTCGCGGACCGGCGGCGCCTCCGACTCCGGTGGTTCGACCTAACGCCCTACAGGAACGTAGAATTTTCGCTTCACGCGGACGCCTCTGGGCGCTGGCATAGCCTTTGCTAAGCATTTGCAAAGGAGTAACTCCATGGCAGAGCCGCAGATCCAGCTGAGCGTCCGGGACATCCGGAAAGTGTTTCCCGGGAAGGGGGGCGAGGTGCCGGTGCTCGATGGATTGTCATTCGACATCTACGAGCGAGACTTCGTCAGCATCATCGGGCCCAGCGGCTGCGGAAAGACGACGATCTTCAATGTGATCGCCGGACTGCTCGACGCCGACAGCGGAAGCCTGATCTATCGCGGCGAGCAGGTCGGCAGCCTCCGCGGCCGCATCGGCTACATGATGCAGAAGGATCTGCTGTTTCCCTGGCGCACGGTCCTGGAAAACGTCCTGCTCGGCCTGCGGGTGCGTGGCGTCGCCGACGCCGAAGCGCTCGACACCGCGCGCGAATACCTCTCGACCTTCGGGCTCTCGGGCTTCGAGAAGGCCTATCCGAAGACCTTGTCGGGCGGAATGCGTCAGCGGGTGGCGTTGATCCGCACGCTGATTATGGATCCGGACATTCTGTTGCTCGACGAGCCTTTCTCAGCGCTCGACTACCAGACGCGTCTGTATCTCGAGGGCGTGTTGATGGAGGCGGTCGAGACCTTCAACAAGACCGTCATTCTGATCACCCACGACGTCGACGAGGCGGTGGCCTTGTCCAAGCGGGTGGTGGCGCTGAGCGGGCGGCCGACGCGGGTCAAGAACGTCCACCACATCGATATCGAACGCGCCGGACCGGTCGAGGCGCGCAGCGACCATCGCTTCTCCGAATATTTCCACATGCTTTGCGGCGAACTCGACATTCAGACCAGAAAAGCGAAGTCCAACTGATGAGCAGCATCACACAAGCCTCGTCGACGTCCGGCGGCAATGCCGTGCGCTCCGACCTCCAGCCGATCAAATCGAAACGACGGCTGATGATCACGCTCGATACCCATATCGGCCGCACCGCGCTGCAGACGGTCGCCGTCGCGGCCTTCTTCCTGCTGTGGGAGTTCGGCGTCGAGATGGGCTGGATATCCGAGTTTCTGGTCGGCAAACCATCCGGCATCTGGTGGCGCTTCCAGGCGCAGATGCTCGACGGTTCTCTGATCGTCGACAGCGGATACACGCTGTACGAAGCCATCATCGGCTTCGTCGTCGGCACGATCGTGGGATCGATTCTCGGGCTGGCGATGTGGTACTCGATCTTCGTGGCGCGAATGGTCGAACCGTTCATCGTGGCGCTGAACAGCGTCCCCAAGATCGCGCTGGCGCCGGTCATTCTGCTGTGGTTCGGCACCGGCCTGTTGTCGAAAGTGGTTCTCGTGGTGTCGATGACGGCGCTGGTCGCGCTGATCGCCGCCTATCAGGCCGCCAAGGACGCCGACAAGGATCTGCAGTCGCTGATGGTGTCGATGGGCGGCTCCAAGCACCAGATCTTCTACAGCGTCATCATCCCTTCCTCCTTGCCGGCGATCATCGCGACGTTTCGGATCAACATCGGCTTCGCCCTCGTCGGCGCGGTGGTCGGAGAGTTCATCTCGTCGAAGCGCGGCCTCGGGCATCTCGTCTACAACGCATCGAGCCTCTACGACCTGAATTCGGTCTGGGTCGGTTTGTTCGTCCTGATGTTCATGGGCTTCGTGCTCTATCACGGCATCGATGCGCTGGAGCGATACTTGCTCCCCTGGAAGCAAGACATCGGACACACCCGCGTCCAGGCCTAGACGCGACGCGCACGCAACCACCAAGCCCTCACTCAACAACGGAGCGGAATTCCCATGCGTTCGATCGGAAAAATCATCGGTGCAGTCACCGTGACGGCGTCGTTGGCGATGTCGACTGCGATGCCGACATCCGCGATGGCAAAGCAGGTCAAGATCTCCCAGGCCTTCCAATCCATGCTCTACCTGCCGTTCTACGTCGCGATCGACAAGGGCTTCTTCAAACAGCAGGGAGTGGATGTCGACAAGGAGACCGCGGGTTCGCCGACGACGGCGTTGTCGGCGGTGTTGTCCGGCAGTGCGGCGTTTTCAATCCACGGGCCGGAGTGGACCGCAATCGCCAATTCGAAGGGTGCCGATGTCAACATCATCTCCAATGTCGTGAATGGGGCGGCGGTCTGGATCGCGGCGACGCCGGACTTCAAGTTCGAGACCATTCAGGACGTGAAGGGGCAGAAAATCGTCGCCGGTCTGATGCCGACCACCAGCACGTCGCTGTTCTTGAAGCTGCTCAAGGACAACGGCATGAAGCCTGATTCCGACGTCGATCTGTTGCAGGTGCAGATCGGCTCCGAGCCCGGCCCGTTTCTCGGCGGACAGGCCAAGCTGGCGGTGCTCTACGAGCCGGGCCTCGATCAGGTCGTTTCGAAAGGCATGAAGGTCGTGGTCGGCTTTCCGAAAGCCTACGGCCCTTATGCCTTCTCGTCGATCACGGCGCGCAAGAACGTCGATCCGAAGGACGCACAGGCCGTCGTCAATGGGATGGAGCTGGCGCTGCGCTTCATGCAAGCCAATCCCGACGAGACCGTCGCGATCGCCCAGAAGGAATTCCCGACTCTCGACGGCAAGATCGTCGAGGCGGCGGTCCGGCGGATGATGAAGGAAAGCGTCTATCCGACGAGCGTACAGACCACGCCGAAGGCTTTCGAGACGGCAATGCAGACCCAGATCGCGCTCGGCAATCTGAAGCAGGCGCCGAAGTACGAGGATTTCGTCGTGCAGGACTATGTGAAGAACGCGCTCGCACTGCCGAAATGAGCCGCGCAGCCGGCGGTCGGCGACGACCGTCGGCATCTTTTTTCTGTTGAGGACCCCCGCATCATGTCGTTTCCATTGGGACTGCTTGCCGTCCATCGTGCGTTTCGCGCAGGAACGCTGAGCCGCGCCGATTACTTGGCAGCCTGCACCGAGCGCGCCGACGAGGTCGAGCCGTGGCTCAAGGCGTTCAGCTATCGGGTGTCCCCCGACCAACTTGATGTCGCCGGAGACGGCGCGCTGGCCGGCATCCCGGTCGGCATCAAGGACATCATCGCCACCGCCGGCATCCCGACCACCAACGGATCGCGGGTCTATGCCGATCACGTCCCGGATCAGGATGCGCCGATCGTCGGGCGTATCAAGCGGCTGGGCGGCATCGTCTTCGGCAAGACCGTGAGCACCGAATTCGCATGGCGCTGCCCCGGGCCGACGGTCAATCCGCACAATCGGAATCATACGCCCGGCGGCTCGTCGAGCGGTTCGGCGGCTGCGGTGGCGGCCGGCATCGTGCCGCTCGCGCTCGGCACTCAAACCGTCGGCTCGGTGATCCGCCCGGCCGCGTATTGCGGCGTGGTCGGCTTCAAGCCGAGCTTCGGCGCGATCGTGCGCGACGGCGTGCATCCGCTCGCGCAGTCGCTCGATCACGTCGGCGTCCTGACGCGGTCGGTCGAGGATGCGGCCTTTGCGTTCTCTCTGCTGGCGGACGCGTCCGACGCATCGGGCTCGGCGCCGATAGCCGATGTCGCCGACGACGTCCCGGCGGCGTCATCGCTGCGCCTCGGGGTGGTGCGGCCGCCGAACTGGGATCGCGTCAGCAGCGAGCAGAACCAGGCGTTCGAGCAGGCCTTGGATAAGCTTCGGCGTGCCGGCGCCACGGTGGTGCCGCTGGAACTGCCGGCGACTTACTGGCAGGGGTTCGAAGCCGCCGAAATCATCCTCGCGGCGGAGGCGGCCGCGATCTTCGATCCGTTGATCGCGCGGTTTCCCGATCGGACGAGCCCGCAATTGAAGGAACTGGTCGCGACCGGCAATGCGATCGCAGCGACCCGCTATATCGGGGCACGCCAGTTGCAAGCGGCATTGCAGGCCGAATTTCCGCAGCACCTGAGCGGCCTCGATGGCATCCTGACGGCCCCCGCGCCGGGGGAGGCCCCGGAGGGGCTGGCTTACACCGGAGATGCCAGTTTCTGCGCTGTGTGGACCATGCTGGGCGTGCCGGCGTTGACGATGCCGATCGCCGTCTCGGCACACGGACTGCCGCTCGGCATTCAACTGGTCGGCGGACACGGCGAGGACACCCGTCTGCTGCGCGCTGCCCGGGCGGTGGAGGCACAATTGGCGAATTGACGCCCGGTGCAAGCCCGCGGCTCCGCAGCGCGCCCGAAGTCTTCGTCGCGGTGGCGCACTGCGGAGACGTTCAGGACCGCACCCTGACGTAGCTGCCGGGGGCGTCCTCGATCGGCTGATAGGTCTCGTTGCCGATGGCGCGGGCAGGGACCTGCTCGGGGTCGAAGCTGCCGACCCATTGCCGCCAGTCCGGCCACCACGAGCCCTTGTGCTCCTGCGCGCCCTTCAGCCATTCGGCGACCGAGCCGGCGCGGATGTTGTCGTTGGTCCAGTACTGATATTTGTTCGCCGCCGGCGGATTGATCACGCCGGCGATGTGGCCGGAGCCGGACAGCACGTATTTCACCGGGCCGCCGAAGAATTGCGAGCCGTACAGCACCGATTCCGCCGGCGCGATGTGGTCCTCGCGGGTGGCGAGGTTGTAGATCGGCACCTTGACCTTGGCGAGATCGAGCGTGGTGCCGTCGAGCACCATGGTGCCGGCCGACAGCTTGTTGTCGAGATAGCAGTTGCGCAGGTAATAGGAGTGATTGGCCGCGGGCATCCGGGTGGCGTCGGAATTCCAGTGCAGCAGATCGAACGCCGACGGCGGCTGGCCCTTGAGATAGTTGCTGACCACATAGGACCAGATCAGGTCGTTCGGCCGCAGCATGTTGAAGGCCATCGCCATCCGCGCCCCCTCCAGCACGCCGGTCGCCTGCATGTCGCGCTCCAGCGCCGAGATCTGGCCCTCGTCGACGAACACCATCAGGTCGCCGGCATGGGTGAAATCGACCTGGGTGGTCAGGAAGGTCGCCGAGGTGACGCGCTGGCGGCGGCGATCGGCCAGCCACGCCAGCGTCGAGGCGAGCAGGGTGCCGCCGACGCAATAGCCGATGGTGTGCACCTTCATCTCGCCGGTGACCTTCTCGATCACGTCCATCGCGGTCAGCGGTCCGAGCTTCATGTAGTCGGCAAAGCTCTTGTCGGCGAGGCTCCTGTCCGGATTGACCCAGGAGATCACGAACACGGTGAGACCCTGGTCGACGCAATACTTGATGAACGACTTCTCGGGTTTGAGATCGAGGATGTAGAATTTGTTGATCCACGGCGGCACGATCAAGAGCGGCGTGCGCAGCACGGTTTCGGTCGCGGGCTGATACTGGATCAGCTGCATGATCTCGTTCTGGAAGATCACCTTGCCGGGCGTCGTCGCCATGTTGACGCCGACTTCGAGGTTGGAAGGATCGGACTGGCGGATCTTGAGATGGCCCTTGCCGGCGGCGATGTCCTCGGCCAGCATCTTCATGCCGCGAACCAGATTGTCGCCGCTGCTCTCCAGCGTATGCCGCGTCAGCTCCGGGCTGGTCGGCACGAAGTTCGACGGCGCCAGCGCGTTGGTGATCTGCTGGATGTAGAACGCCGCCTTCCTTTTGGTGTGCGGGTCGAGGCCGTCGGCCTTCTCGACCAGCTCGTTGGCCCATTGCGAGGTCAGCAGATAGGCCTGCATGATGAAGTCGTAGAACTGGTTCTTGCGCCAGTCCGGGTCGGCGAAGCGCTTGTCGCGCGGCGGCGGCTCGATCGTCGGCTCGACCTTCTCGCCGGCGAGCTTCTTCGAGGCGTTGCCCCACAGATCGAGATAGGATTTGCCGAGCCTGGCCTGCAGCTCCGCGGCGCGCGCCTGATCGGACATCCAGTAGTTCGCGACGCTGGTGAGGGTCTTGACGATTTCCGTGAGTTCGGCCGGCGGCTCGGCGGCGTTCGGCGTCTCGCGCGGCTTCATCATCGTCGCCAGCGCCTGGCTGCCGCACTCCATCGCCTGCGACAGGTTGCGCGCGAAAGCCTCGGGATCGAACGTCTTCGCCGTCGTGGTTTCTGGTAGCATGTCGCTCATGGCCTGGACGCTTCAACCCTGTTCGAATGTCTTGATACGGTTTTTGTCGCTTTACGGTCGTGTCGCTTACGATTTTGTCGTTGTCGCGCCGATGATGGCATAGTTCAGTGAACGGCGCTGAAATCGATGTGCTGCACTGCGACAATTCGCGCTTGATTTGGCCACATTGGCATCCCACTGACTTGACCTTGTCGCCTAGGGTCGGGGTGGCGAGGGTCGTCGTCGTTCGTTAAGGTTTTACGGCCGCCCTGGTTCGGGCGGATGACGAAGATTGCTTCGGCGAGCGGCGGGTCGATGCCGCTAGCAAAGGAACAGCGTTTTGCGGGTGATGCGAGAGACGGGGGCAAAGGTCGCGCGGGACGGCAGCCGGGATCGCGCGAGCCGGCGCGCCGCCATGGTTCTTGCCGTGCTGCTGGCCGGGGCATGCCTCGGCGGTTGCTCGATCTCGCTGTCCGACATGCCGTTGATGGGCGCCAGCGACAGCGTCGAGAAGCCGAAAGAGGTGGAGGCTTTCCCGGCGGTCAACGACCTGCCGGCGAACCGGGACGAGGCCGTGCTGGCCCCTGCCGAGCGCAACAAGATCGAGCAGGAGCTGATCGCCGCCCGCGAGCGCCAGGCCAACGCCAATGCCAGCGCCGCCAAGCCGGCCGCCGCCAAATAGCCGTCAGCGTCGCCGGAGCACGAACGGCGACGGTGGTGGGTCACCGTTCGCAGGCCGACGCAGCACAAACACCGTCCTCGACCTGATCCGCCGCAAAATCGTGCCAATGGGAGCGTTTCTGCGCCTGAATCGGATTCCCCTCCGATCAAGAACGCGGTAACGATCCAGCCGCACCCCGGAGTCGAGGACCATGGAAGAATTTTACCGCATTCGCCGCTTGCCGCCTTACGTGTTCGAACAGGTCAACCGGGCCAAGGCAGCCGCGCGGAATGCCGGGGCCGACATCATCGACCTGGGCATGGGCAATCCGGATCTGCCGGCGCCGCCGCATGTGCTGGAGAAGCTCAAGGAGACGCTCGGCAAGCCGCGCACCGACCGCTATTCCGCCTCGCGCGGCATCACCGGGCTGCGCAAGGCGCAGGCGGCCTATTACGACCGCCGGTTCGGCGTGAAGCTGAACCCCGACACCCAGGTCGTCGCCACCCTGGGCTCCAAGGAAGGCTTCGCCAACGTCGCCCAGGCGATCACCGCGCCCGGCGACGTGGTGCTGTGCCCGAATCCGAGCTACCCGATCCACGCCTTCGGCTTCCTGATGGCCGGCGGCGTGATCCGCTCGGTGCCGTCGGAGCCGACCCCTGAGTTCTTCGCCGCCGCCGAGCGGGCGATCATCCATTCGATCCCCAAGCCGATCGCGCTGATCGTGTGCTATCCGTCGAACCCGACCGCCTATGTGGCCAGCCTCGATTTCTACAAGGACCTGGTGGCGTTCGCGAAGAAGCACGAGATCATGATCCTGTCGGATCTGGCCTATGCCGAGGTCTATTTCGACGATTCCAACCCGCCGCCCTCGGTGCTGCAGGTGCCGGGCGCGATGGACGTCACCGTCGAGTTCACCTCGATGTCGAAGACGTTCTCGATGGCCGGCTGGCGGATGGGTTTTGCGGTCGGCAACGAGCGCATCATCGCGGCGCTGGCGCGGGTGAAGTCGTATCTCGATTACGGCGCCTTCACCCCGGTGCAGGTCGCCGCCACCGCGGCGCTGAACGGCCCGGACGACTGCATCAAGGAAATGCGCGAGACCTACAAGAAGCGCCGCGACGCACTGGTCGAGAGCTTCGGCCGCGCCGGCTGGGAGATCCCGCCGCCGTCGGCCTCGATGTTCGCCTGGGCGCCGCTGCCGCCGGCGTTCCGCGAGCTCGGCAGCATGCAGTTCGCGACCCTGATGGTCGAGAAGTCCGGCGTCGTAGTGTCGCCCGGCGTCGCCTTCGGCGAGCACGGCGAAGGCTTCGTCCGCATCGCCATGGTGGAAAACGAGCAGCGCATCCGCCAGGCGGCGCGCGGGGTCCGGCGCTTCCTTGAAAGCGGCGTCGAAACGTTGCACAACGTGGTTCCTCTCGCCACCCGGCGATAGGACCCGGTTCCCGAAGGCCCGCGCGGCCTTCGGCCCGGTTCGTCGGCCCCGGATTCCTCGTCTCGGGCTTTCCGGTTTTTCAGCCTTCCGGCAGCAGGTTCAGCGCGTCATGGTCGCGCCACTCAGAGTGGGTATTGCGGGTCTCGGCACCGTCGGCGCCGAAGTGGTCCGCGTCATCGAACAGCAGCAGCGCACGCTCGCGGCGCGCTGCGGTCGTCCCGTGCGCGTCGTCGCCGTCACCGCGCGGTCGAAGACCAAGAAGCGCGGCATCGACCTTTCCGGCATCAAATGGGCCAAGAGCCCGCTGGCGATCGCGACCGATCCCGAGGTCGACTGCTTCGTCGAACTGATCGGCGGCGCCGGCGATCCGGCGGAGGCCGCGATCGAGGCGGCGCTCGCCGCCGGCAAGTCGGTCGTCACCGCCAACAAGGCGCTGATCGCCAAGCACGGCCTGAAGCTCGCGGCGCTCGCCGAGAAGCACGGCGTCGCGCTGAACTACGAAGCCGCCGTCGGCGCTGCTATTCCTGTCATCAAGACGCTGCGCGAGGGCCTCGCCGGCACCGACATCCATCGCATCTACGGCATCCTCAACGGCACCTGCAATTACATCCTGACCCGGATGGAGCAGGAGGGTCTGTCGTTCGACGAATGCCTGAAGGACGCGCAGCGGCTCGGCTATGCCGAGGCCAATCCGTCGTTCGACGTCGACGGCCACGACACCGCGCAGAAGCTGTCGATTCTCGCCAGTCTCGCGTTCGGCACCAAGGTCGCGCAGAGCGCGGTTCATGTCGAAGGCATCACCTCGATCACGCCGGAGGATCTGCGCGCCGCCGCCGACCTCGGCTATCGCCTCAAGCTGCTCGGCGTCGCGGTGCGTACCCCGCAGGGCATCGAGCAGCGCGTGCATCCGACCATGGTGCCGAAGTCCTCGTCGATCGCGCAGGTGATGGGTGTCACCAACGCGGTGACCATCGACGGCGACGGCATTCCGCCGATCACGCTGGTCGGCGCCGGCGCCGGCGCGGCCGCGACCGCCTCGGCGGTCGTTGCCGATATCGCCGATGTCGCGCGCGGCACCCGCGCCGAGCCGTTCGGCCGCCCGGTGGGCAAGCTCGCCGCGATCACCAAGGCGCCGATGCAGCGCCACGAGGGCGGCTACTATCTGCGCCTGATGGCGCGCGACCATGCCGGCACCGCGGCGACGATCGCGACGCGTCTCGCCGAGCAGGACATCTCGATCGAATCGATCGTGCAGCGCCAGCCCGAGCGCGCCACCGATGCGAACGGCAAGCCGCTGAAATCCGCGCCGGTGCCGGTGATCCTGATCACCTATGCGACCAGCGAGGACGCGGTGCGCCGCGCCTTGCAGGCGGTGCAGCGCGACAAGGTGATCAGCGGCCGGCCGCAGGTCATCCGGATCGAAAAGAACTAGAAGACGCCAGAGACAAGTACGCCCGCGCCGCTGGGGTGCGGGCAGAGTTTGAGGAGAGGGCCGATGTCCACCACCATTTCCGTTCCGCCGCAATTGTTGCTGGAGCGCATCCTGACGCTCGAGATCGTGCGTGTGACGGAGCGTGCTGCGGTGTCGGCGGCGCGGCTGCGCGGCCACGGCAACGAGAAGGGCGCCGACCAGGCCGCGGTGGACGCGATGCGCCGCGAACTCAACAAGATGCCGATCGAAGGCACCGTGGTGATCGGCGAGGGCGAGCGCGACGAGGCGCCGATGTTGTTCATCGGCGAGAAGGTCGGCGCCGGCATCGACGGCGGCCCGAAGGTCGACATCGCGGTCGACCCGCTCGAAGGCACCACGCTGTGCGCCAAGAACATGCCGGGCTCGATCGCCACCATGGCGATGGCCGAAGGCGGCACGCTGCTGCACGCGCCCGACGTCTACATGCAGAAGATCGCGATCGGCCCGGGCTACGACAAGAACGTGATCGACATCGACGCACCGCCCGAAGACAACATCCGCCGCCTGGCAAATGCCAAGGACGTGTCGGTGCACGACATCACCGTGCTGGTGCTCGACCGGCCCCGCCATGCCGAGCTGATCGCCAAGATCCGCGCCACCGGCGCCGGCGTGCAGCTGATCACCGACGGCGACGTCGCCGGCGTGATCCACTGCGCCGATCCGGACAACACCGGCGTCGACATCTACATGGGCACCGGCGGCGCGCCGGAGGGCGTGCTGGCCGCGGCGGCGCTGCGCTGCATCGGCGGCCAGATGCAGTGCCGGCTGTTGCTCGACACCTATTCGAAGCGCAACCGCGCCGAGTCGATGGGCATCGAGGACCCGAACTTCGTCTATCAAATCGAGGACATGGTGAAGGGCGACTGCCTGTTCGCCGCGACCGGCGTCACCGACGGCTCGTTGCTCTCGGGCGTCAAGTTCCGCAAGCATGTGATCCAGACCGAAACCGTGGTGATGCGCTCGGTGACCGGCACCGTCCGCTACATCAAGGCGGATCATCGTCAGTTCGAGAAATTCCACCTGGATTGAGGATGACGCCGATGGCCGTTGAGATCCGTCCCGTCGGCCCCGACGAGCGCGCCGCATGGGAGCCGCTGTGGGCGGGCTACCTCGATTTCTACAAGGCGACGCTCGCGCCCGGGACCAATGACGTCACCTGGGCGCGGTTTCACGATGCCGCCGAGCCGATGTATCTGCTCGGCGCCTATGTGGACGGCAAGCTCACCGGCATCGTGCAGTTCCTGTATCATCGCTCGTGCTGGACGGCGGGCGATTACTGTTACCTGCAGGACCTGTTCGTCGCCGACAGCGCGCGCGGGCTCGGCCTCGGCCGCAAGCTGATCGAGGCGGTGTACGACCGCGCCAAGGCCGACGGCTGCAGCCGGGTGCACTGGCTCACGCAAACCGGCAACGCCACCGCGCGCCTCTTATACGACCGCATCGCCGACGATTCCGGCTTCATGCAATATCGGAAGGTGTTCTAGTTCGTCATTCCGGGGCGCACGCAGCGAAGCTGCGGGCGAACCCGGAATCTGAGACCGGCATTGGCCTTCGAGATTCCGGGTTCGCGCTTCGCGCGCCCCGGAATGACCAGAACAACGGGCAAGGCCCTCATCCTGAGGAGCGGCCGTCTTCGGCCGCGTCTCGAAGGATGAGTGGCTGGAAATCATGGTTCGAGACGGCGCTGCGCGCCTCCTCACCATGAGGTCGGTATACGTAGCAAGGGAGAGAAGCGATGGCCGGAAGAGCCGAACCGACAGACGTGCAGGCCCTGGTGTTCGACATCTTCGGCACCGTGGTCGACTGGCGCAGCAGCCTGATCGCCGACTTCACCGCGTGGTCGGCGAAGCGCGGCGTCGCCGGCGACTGGGCCGGGCTGGTCGATGCGTGGCGGCAGGCCTATGTGCCGTCGATGGACGCGGTCCGCAAGGATCCGTCGCGCGGCTTCATCATCCTCGACGATCTGCACCGCCGCTCGCTGGAGAAGCTGGTGGTCGAGTTCGGCATCGCGGGGCTGACCGACGACGACCTGCACTACATGACGACCGGCTGGCACCGGCTGAAGCCGTGGCCGGATGTGGTCGCCGGCCTCTCCCGACTGAAGACGAAGTATATCATCAGCCCGCTGTCGAACGGCAATGTCGGTCTGCTGACGCGGATGGCCAAGACCGTCGGGCTGCCATGGGACCTGATCCTCGGCGGCGACCTGTTCGAGCACTACAAGCCCGACCCCGAGACCTATCTCGGCGCGGCGCGGCTGCTGAACCTGGCGCCTGAACAGGTGATGATGGTCGCCGCCCACAACAACGACCTCGACGCCGCGCAGAAGCTCGGCCTGAAGACCGCCTTCGTGGCCCGTCCGACCGAATACGGCCCGCTGCAGAAGCAGGATTACGAGGCGACCGGCGCCTGGGACATCGTCGCCGCGGATTTCGGCGGCATCGCCGACCGGCTGGGGTGCTGATCTTCAAGTCTGCCACAAGGTTTCCGTCGTCCTGAGGTGCGCGCCCTTGCGCGCCTCGAAGGATGTGCCGCCGGCACGGCGCTTGTCGCCGCATCCTTCGAGGCTCGCTGCGCTCGCACCTCAGGATGACGACTCGATGCATGAGGTGAGGCATCGGTTTGCCTCGCCCTCGCTTCGTGCTTATCTCCACGCGCCATGACCTTGCCCGCATCCGCATTGCCGCCTGATCCCGTGTCGGCGTTTCTCGGCGTGAGCCGCTCCGCCACGGGCAAGCTGTGGCGCGACCGGCTGGATGGGCGCGGCACCGCGAAGGCGCAGGCGATCGCGCAGCGCTATCAATTGCCGGAGATGCTGGCGCGGGTGATCGCGGGGCGGGGCATCGAGATCGACGCGGTCGCCGATTTCCTCGATCCGACCATCCGCAAGCTGATGCCGGATCCATCGACGGTGACGCAGATGGAGGCCGGCGCCACGCGCATCGCCGATGCCGCGACGAAGCGCGAGAAGGTGGCGATCTTCGGCGATTACGACGTCGACGGCGCGACCTCGGCGGCGCTTTTGGCGTGGCATCTGCGGCATTGCGGCCTCGATCCGCTGATCCACATTCCCGATCGCATCTTCGAAGGCTACGGCCCGAATGTCGACGCCATCCGGATGCTGGCGGACAAGGGCGCGACGCTGCTGATCACGGTCGATTGCGGCACCACCAGCCTGGAGCCTTTGGCCGAAGCGCGCCGGCTCGGCATGTCGGTGGTGGTGATCGACCATCACCAATGCGGCGACGAACTGCCCGAGGTCGAGGCGCTGATCAATCCGAACCGGCCCGACGATCTCTCCGGTCTCGGCCATCTCGCCGCCGTCGGGCTGGTGATGATGACGCTGGTCGCGGTCAATCGCGAGCTGCGGCATCGCGGCTTCTGGACGGTGGAACGGCCTGAGCCGAATCTGCTCGACATGCTGCATCACGTCGCGCTCGGCACCGTCGCCGATGTCGCGCCCTTGATCGGGCTCAACCGCGCCTTCGTCGCCAAGGGGCTGATCGCGCTGCGAAGGCGCGATCATGTCGGCCACACTGCGCTGATGGACGTGGCGCGGCTCAACGGGCCGCCGGAGGTCTGGCATCTCGGCTTCATGCTCGGCCCGCGGATCAATGCCGGCGGCCGGATCGGCCGCGCCGATCTCGGCGTGCGGCTGCTGCTCGAAGGCGACGTCTCGGAGGCGGCACGGATCGCCGCCGAGCTCGACCGGCTCAACACCGAGCGCCGCGTCATCGAGCAGATGGCGGAGGCGCAGGCGGAAGCCGAGGCGATGGCGTCGCTCGGGCTCGAGGACAAGGGCGCGGTGATCGTCACGGCGTCGGAGGGCTGGCACCCCGGCGTGGTCGGGCTCGTCGCGTCGCGGCTGAAAGAGAAATTCGGCCGTCCGGCCTTTGCCATCGCGCTGGAGCCCGGCGGCATCGGCACCGGCTCGGGCCGCTCGATCGGCGGCGTCGATCTCGGCCGCGCGGTGCGCCAGGCGGTGAGCGAGGGCATCCTGATGAAAGGCGGCGGCCACGCGATGGCCGCCGGGGTGACGCTGCGCAAGGAACGCCTCGCCGAATTCCGCGGCTGGCTGGAGACCGCACTCGCCGCCGACGTCGCCAAGTCGCGCCACGTCAACGAATTGTCGATCGACGGCGCGGTGTCGGCGCGCGGCGTGACGCCGGAATTCGCCGCCACGCTCAATCGCGCCGGGCCGTTCGGCGCCGGCAATCCCGAGCCGGTCATCGCGCTGCCGGCGCATCAACTGGTCTATGCCGACGAAGTCGGGCAGGCGCATCTGCGGCTGCGGTTCAGGTCCGGCGACGGCGCCATCGTCAACGGCATCGCGTTTCGCAGCGTCGGCCAGAAGCTCGGTCAGGCGCTCACCGAGAACCGCGGACAGCAACTCCACGTTGCCGGCTGTCTTGCGATCGATCGCTGGCAGGGCGCCGAGCGCGTGCAGTTTCGCGTGATCGACGTCGCGGTGCCGGACCCCGGGCCGGCGATGATCAGGTGACATCGTCATTCCGGGGCGCGCCGAAGGCGCGAACCCGGAATCCCGAGATGTTCTGCATGCGAGGGGCTGAGCGCCCCGAACGTCGAGATTCCGGGTTCGCGAGCTTTGCTCGCGCCCCGGAATGACTCGCTGTTACGTACAGATCTCGCCCTGCATCACCATCTCGCGGAACAGCTCGACGGCTTTCGGGTTGAGCGCGCCTTCGTCGGGCAGCACCAGCGGCAGGTCGGGCGGGGCGAGGATGGCGAATTGCCGGCCCCATTCGTAGACCCAGGCCAGCCCGTCCTGAAACATCAGCTCGTCGTCGAATTTCGGCAGCCGCCCGGAGCGCGCCTCGGCGAAGCCGCGGCGGAAGGCGGTGTTCCAGACGATCTCGTCGAGCGGAGCCTGAAAGGTCTCGGCCTGCGGGCGTATATCGGTCACGGCACGATCCAGCGACATATCCAGCGGTGAGGGCGAAGGCGGGTATTATTCCACGGCGCGCGGCGATCCGCACCCGGACTTTCGGTGGATTTTGTCACGGCTGCTGCGGTGGGCGGTCCGGCACCAGCCGCAGCGGCGTCAGCCGGCGGATCGCGGGGCGCACCCAGCGGCGGAAATTGGCGTTATGCAGCAGGATGCCGCCGAAAAATCCGACCAGGCAGCCGAGTACGGTGTCGATCAGCCGGGCCTCGATGATCTCGACCGGGACGCCGTGGCCGAGCGTGGCGGCGTCGGCGAGGAAGATCGTCAGCGGCGTGATGAAGATCACCGCGAAGCCGTAGTGCCGGATCACCGCGGTCTCGATCACGAAGCTCAGCCCGAGCACCAGCAGCGCGATGCTCCATTTTTCCAGCGGCAGCGACAGCAGGCCGGTGGCGATCACCAGGCCGAGCACGGTGCCGAGGATGCGGTGCAGCTGTCGGTTCCAGATCGCCCGCACCGACAGGCCCTGGATTACCGCGAGGCAGCTCACCGGCACCCAATAGGGCCGCTCCAGTTGCAGCGCCTGGGCAAGCGCCAGCGAGACGCCGACCGCCGCGCCGATCAGCACCGAGTCGAGCACGACGACATCGAAATCGGCTTGCGCCAGCGGCTCGACCGGCAGCGGATCGCGGATGCGCGAGACGTACAGCGTGTAGACCAGGGCGATCAGGGTGGCGAGCAGGCTGCCCATCGCGAACAGCCCGGCCTTCAGCGGCACCTGCATCAGCTCGCTCGGCGTGTAGGCGGCGATCGAGGCGGCCATCACGAAGAACAGGCTGCCGGGCGGCCCGACCCGATAGAACCGGCACACCATCGTCACCATGATGGCGACGAAGGTGAGCGCCGGCACCAGCAGCCAGGGCAGCAGATGCACAATCAGTCCGACCGTGTAGCAGGCGAGGAAGCCGAACGACGCCGCCATCATCGCCGCCATGCGGTGGTGCAGCGGCGTGCGCGGCAGATACAGGAACGCCATACCGCCGAGCGAGGATATCAGGCCGTAATCGAGGTGATCGAAATACGCGCCGATCAGCATCGGCAGTCCGGCGGCGAGCGCGACCGAGGCCGGCATCTGCCAGGGGCGGTCGCTCGGATTGATGGTGACCAGCGCGCGCCACTCTTCGTGCGCCAGCGCCTTCACCCGGTGCCAGGTCCAGTGATGCCGCATCGCGGGCGACCTACGGACCCTGCCGCAGCCGCGCCAGCAGCTTGAGCCCGCCATAGCCGTCGGCCGGCTGCATCCCGGCGCGGGTCTGATAATCGCGCACCGCCTTCATGGTGTCGTTGCCGACCCGGCCGTCGGTGCCGCCGGTGTCGAAGCCGGCGCGCGTCAGCCGGGTCTGCATTTCCTGCACCTCGGCCAGCGTCATCGCCCGCTCGGAGCCCGGGAACGCGTTCGCGAACGGGCCCGCGCCGAGGATGCGGTCGCCGAGGTGGCAGATCGCCAGCGCGTAGTTCATCGACGGGTTGTAGCTGCGCACCGCGTAGAAGTTCGGGCCCAGCAGGAATTGCGGGCCGCCCGCGACCGGCACCCACATCTGCGCCATCGCTTGCGGATCGGGAAACGGCTCGCCGTCGACGCGGGCGACGCCGGAGCGCGACCAGGCGAGATAAGAGCGGCTGCCGCTGATCGCGCCACCGGGGCCGCGGACCTCGTAGCCCCAATGCTCGCCGCGGCGATACTTGCCGCGATTGACGAGATATCTGGCGCTGGAGCCGAGCGCGTCGTCGGGGCGGCCGAACGGCGAGACGCGGCCGTCGCGGTCGTAATCGATCCCGACATTGAGCCAGACTTCGGGCATCCACTGGGTGTGACCCATCGCACCGGCCCAGGATCCGCGCATCTCGTCGGGCGTCGACCAGCCGCGGTCGACGATCTTCAGCGCGTTGATCAGTTCGGTTTCCCAATAGGCGCGGCGGCGCGGCTCGTTCCAGGCCAATGCTGCGAGCGAGGGGAACACCGGGCGCATGTGGTTCTGCTGCACCAAAGGGTCGCCATAGGCGCTCTCGACGCCCCACAGCGCCAGCAGCGTGCCGCGCTCGACGCCATAATCGCGCTCGATCCGGGCGAACAGCGGCTCGTGTTTCTTCAGCGCCTCACGGCCGTTGGTGATGCGCCAGTCGGAGACGCGGCGGTTGATATATTGCCAGAGCTGCTCGTGGAATTCCGGCTGCTTCTGCATCTTCTTGAACACGCTCATGTCCGGCTCGACCCGGGCCATCGCGCGGTCCCAGGTCTGCGCCGAGATGCCCTTGGCGAGCGCGCGGCCGCGGAACCCGTCGCGCCATTCCTCGAAGCCGGCCGGGGCGGCGCGCGCCACCGCCGGCCACATCACGGCTGCGCCGAGCGCGGATTGCAGCAGAAGGCGACGGGTCGGCAGGAAACTGGAATCGGAGCGTGTCATTGCGCGAGTTTAACGGCTTTGCTGCAGGCCGCCAGAGCCGAGGGCCGAGCGCGGGGCAGGCGGCCGCGGTCGAGGCGCAGGGTTGCAGCGGGAGAAGCGACAAGTTGTCTCGGGGCGGCACCTTTCAGCTGCGGGGCGTTAACCCATGTTGTCGCCATTCCGGCACCACTGCGCTTGCCCTGTCAGTTTCCGTCCAGATGGATCATGCATGATCGAAACTCGCGTCATTCCGACTCCGGAAGAGCTGCCGCTCGCCACCGAAACCGGCGGGGCGGAAGAGGGGGGCGGCCCGGCGGCCATTTCGGTGCGCCGCGTCCTGATGGTGGTCAATGGCGGGAGCCGGTCCGGCGGCGAGGCCGGGGGCATCGCGGAGTCGCGGCTGAGGGCCGCCGGTTTCGACGTGCTGGTATCCCCGCCGGGCAAACCGGACGACCTTCCGCGCTGGATCGAAGCCCATGCCGACGGCGCCGAGGCGGTGGTGGTCGCCGGCGGCGACGGCACGCTCAATGCGGTCGCGCCCGCGCTGGTGACAACCGGATTGCCGCTCGGCATCATTCCCGCCGGCACGGCGAACGATCTCGCGCGGACGCTCTGCCTGCCGCTCGACATCGAGGCCGCGGCGGACGTGATCGCGGCCGGTCACCGCAAGCGAATCGATCTCGGCTCGGTCAACGGCCACAAGTTCTTCAACGTCGCCAGCGTCGGGCTGAGCACCGAACTCGCGCGCGAACTGAGCAGCGAGAGCAAGCGCCGGTTCGGCCGCCTGAGCTACGCGATCACGGCGGCGAAAGTGCTGAGCCGAATGCGGCCGTTTCGCGCCGTGATCGTTGCGTCGGGCATTTCGGTCCGGGTGCGGACGTTGCAGATCGCCGTGGGAAACGGCCGCTATTATGGCGGCGGCATGACGGTCGAGCAGACCGCCGAGATCGACGATGCGCGTTTCGATCTGTACTCGCTCGAATTCGGCCGGCTGTGGAAGCTGCTGGCGATGGCCTATGATTTCCGCAAAGGCCGGCACGTGATGTGGCGCGAAGTCCGGGCCGAGCGCGGCGTGTCGTTTGAAATCCACACCCGCAAGCGACGTCCGATCAATGCCGACGGTGAAATCGTCACCTCCACTCCGGCCCGGTTCGAAATGCTGCCGAAAGCCGTCAGCGTGTTCGTTCCGAAGGAGACGCCGCCGCGCGACTGAGACGTGCCGCTCACCTGGATTGTTCAATCCTCCGGAGCCGCGCGCGCGACCGCGGGCGGAAACGCGGCCTCCGGCACGATCTCGCGGCCCCGCTCGCCGAGCAGCCGTTCATAAGCGGCGATCAGCGTGACGTAGGGATTGACCCAGAGCCAGCCGTCCGGCGTGAACACCTGCACGTCGAAATGCAGATGGCGCGACGTGCCGTTCGGGAAATCGAGATAGTTGCCGACCACGCCGAAGCGCTCGCCCTCGCTGACGACGCGGCCGTTGACAACGCCGTCGGCGTCGAGCTCCGACGGATTCATGTGCATATAGCGGAAGCGGATGTGCTCGCGGCTGGTGTTGACCTGCAGCGTCACCGCCTGCTGCTTCGGCGAGCGGATCAGCACGCCGTCGCGGACCGCGACCACGCCTTGCTGCTTCACATCACAATCGGGCTGGCCGGGCAGGCAGGCGCCGGGGCGGATGTCCTGACCCTGATGGCCGAAGCCGGTGGCACACTGGCCGACGCCGAAACCGCGGCTCTCGCAGAAATTGTCCCGCCACGGATAGGCATAGGGTCCGTTGCCGCCGACCGCGGGCCGATGCCGCGCATAGGACTGCGACCGCGCATAGGCCGGCGACTTCTCGATCGGAAACCGCATCTGCGCGTAGACGGTGAAATCGGGGCGGCCCTGCTGCTTGCGGAAGCCGGAATTCGCAATGATGTCGCCGCTCGGCCGATAGCCGAAATCCGGCGACAGCGCGGTCGGCCGCTCGGCGATCGCAGGTTCGATATCGCGGCGCGGGCGATGCGGCCGGCCGCCGGCGATGCGCAGCGCCGACAGGAAACGCTCGGCCACCGGATAGCTTTCGCGGCAGGCGAGGCGCCGCGCCTTCGGAACCGAGTCGAGGCACTGGATCGACACCACATAGGCCGCGCCGAACCGGGTGAAGGCGTAGCGCACATGGCCCTCGCGGATGAAACGGCGCAGGTCCGGATATTGCGCGGCCAGCGCCTTGACCGGCTCGCCCTTGCCGCCGAGCGGATCGGCGATGTCGTAAATCAGGTTCGAGCCGGTGATCTGCACCTCGACGGGGCTGGCGAACACCCGCGGCGGCGTGTCGTCGCCCGCGCCGGGCTCGAGCGCGAACACCGCGTCGTAGCCGGAGGGGCCGGCGTCGAACATCTCGACCGGGCGGAAGCCGGCCTGCACGCGCGCCAGCAATTCGTGATCCGGTTCGGCCTTCGGATCGGCGTCGAGCAGCGCGGCGACGTCGAACGGCAGCAGCACGGGCACCGCGCTGCGACCGATGCCGGGGAAGAACCGCGCGCTGATGGCGTTGAGCCGGACCAGCGCCGGGATCCGGCGCGGATCATAGGCCCGCAGCCCACGGCGGCCGCTGAAGATGAATTCGGCGGCGACGGCGGGCCTGCCGCCCAGTTCGGAGCGCAACTGGCTCAGGGCTGCGCCCCAATCGGTCCGCAGCGTCGTCACGGTCGGGGTGCTGAAGTTGTCGGCGTCGGCCGGCGCAGTGGCGGTGAGAGCGGCGATCAGCAGCAGCGGCAGACCGCGCAGGCTCCGTAGCAGTATCTGGCCGACCGACACCGATCTCAAGCGACGCGTCTCCTGCACTTCGGAGGCAATCTACCGGTATTTTCGCCCGACGGCCAAGCCCGGGAGGTCCGCAGAGGGTGCATGGTCCCTGAGCCCACGAAAAAGCCCGCCGGGATGCGGCGGGCTTGGATCGGCTTCGAGGCGCCTTGGCGCGTCAGTCCAGGTCAGTCCTTGGCGCGCTCGACATAGGAGCCGTCTTCGGTCAGCACAACGATGCGGGTGCCGACGCCGACATGCGGCGGAACCGCGGTGCGGACGCCGTTCGACAGCACGGCCGGCTTGTAGGACGACGACGCGGTCTGGCCCTTGGTGACCGGCTCGGTCTCGACCACTTCGAGGGTGGCGCGCTGCGGCAGGGTGATCGCGACCGCGACGGTGTCGTGCATCGACAGCTTCACCACCATGTTCTCGGCCAGATACGGCGCCGAGTTGCCGATCACGTCCTTGGTCACCTGGACCTGGTCGAAGGATTCCGGTTCCATGAAGTGGAAGCCTTCGCCGTCTTCGTACAGGAAGGTGTAGTTGCGCTCTTCGATCGTGGCCTTCTCGACCTGATCGGTGGTCTTGTAGCGCTCCGAAATCTTCACGCCGTCGCTGATTCGGCGCATTTCGATCTGACTGACCGGAGTTCCCTTGCCGGGATGGATGTTTTCGGCAGACAGGACGACGTAAAGCTTCCCATCTTGCTCGAGGACGTTGCCCTTGCGAATAGAACTGGCGATGACTCTCAAAGGAATATTTCCTGTGGTTCAGGTCCGGGCCCGATCCGGGCGTTGGCATCCGGCGGCCTGCGAAACGGTTTCGGGCCGCAACATACCCATTTGCCCCGACTATGCCAGCGTTTTGCGCTTTGCCGCGGGGGCGACTTGAGATGCAAAGCGAGGCTGGCGCGTCGCCGTGGTGGGACCGGGGCAGGTATCTGGACCGAAAGCCTTTTTTGCGCGCGCGCAGCGCCGTGACCCGGGCGGCACGGGACTGGTTCGCCGCTGCAGATTTCGCCGAGGTCGAGACCGCGATCCTGCAATTGTCGCCCGGCAACGAGACTCATCTGCACGCGCCGCGCACCGAATTGCTCGGGCCCGACGGCGAGCGCCGGACGCGCTACCTGCGCACCTCGCCGGAATTCGCCTGCAAGAAGCTGCTCGCGGCCGGCGAGGCGCGGATCTTCGAATTCGCCCGCGTGTTCCGCGATCGGGAACGCGGCCGGCTGCATCTGCCGGAATTCACCATGCTGGAATGGTACCGGGCCGGCGCGAGCTATGAGGCGGTGATCGCCGATTGCGTCGCGCTGATCGCGCTTTCGGCGCGGACCACGGGCATCGGCGGCTTCACGTTTCGTGGCCGGAGCTGCGATCCGCAGGCGGAGGCCGAGATGCTGACGGTCGCAGATTCGTTCGGGCGCTTCGCCGCGATCGATCTGCTGGCGACCATCATCGACGGCGAGGGCGATCGCGACGCGCTGGCGCACGCGGCTGCGGCGAAGGTGCGGGTCGCCGATGACGACAATTGGTCGGATATCTTCAGCAAGGTGCTGGTCGAGCACGTCGAGCCGCGGCTCGGCGAGGGGCGGCTGACGGCGCTGTGCGACTATCCCGCGCCGGAGGCGGCGCTGGCGCGGACCAAGGCCAGCGACCCGCGCGTCGCCGAGCGCTTCGAGGTCTATGCCTGCGGGGTCGAACTTGCCAATGGCTTCGGCGAACTCACCGACGCCGTCGAGCAGCGCGCACGCTTCACCGCGGCGATGGACGAGAAGCAGCGCCGCTACGGCGAGCGCTATCCGCTCGACGAGGATTTCCTCGCCGCGGTCGGGCAGATGCCCGAGGCGAGCGGCGTGGCGCTCGGCTTCGACCGGCTGGTGATGCTGGCGGCGGGCGCGACCAGCATCGATCAGGTGGTGTGGACACCGCCGGCGGGCGAGGCGTCATGAGCAAGGTCACACGATTGCAAACGCCCGCCGCCACAACACTGCGCCAGCCGGCCGAACTGATCGCGCAGGGACTGGCGCTTGCCGGTGCGCAGGGCGACCTCGACAAGGTCGCGGCGCGCTACGCGATCGCGGTGACGCCCGACGTCGCGGCGCTGATCGATCCGAACGATCCCGACGACCCGATCGCGCGGCAATACATTCCGCGCGCCGAGGAACTCGCGACGCTGCCGATCGAGCGCGACGACCCGATCGGCGATGGCGCGCACGCGCCGGTCGAGGGCATCGTGCATCGCTATCCCGACCGCGTGCTGCTGAAGCTGGTGCATGTCTGTGCGGTGTATTGCCGGTTCTGTTTCCGCCGCGAGACGATCGGACCCGGCAAGGACAACGCGCTGTCGCGCGAGGCGACCGCGGCGGCGCTCGACTACATCCGCGCCCATCCGGAAATCTGGGAGGTGATCTTCACCGGCGGCGATCCGTTGATGCTGTCGCCGCGCCGGATGGCCGAGATCATGGCCGAGCTGGCGACGATTGATCATGTCAAGATCATCCGCTTCCACACCCGCGTCCCTGTGGCCGATCCATCGCGGATCACGCCGGAGCTGGTGCGGACGTTGCAGACATCCGGTAAAACCACCTGGGTCGCGCTGCACGCCAACCACCCGCGCGAACTCACCGCGGCTGCGCGCGCCGCGTGTGCGCGGCTGATCGACGCCGGCCTTCCGATGGTGAGCCAGTCGGTGCTGTTGCGCGGCGTCAACGACGATTCGGAGACGCTGGAAGCGCTGATGCGGGCCTTCGTCGAGTGCCGGATCAAGCCGTATTACCTGCATCACGGCGACCTCGCGCCCGGCACCGCGCATCTGCGCACCACGATCGCAGAAGGGCAGGCGCTGATGCGGGCATTGCGCGGCCGCGTCTCCGGCCTGTGCCAGCCGGAATACGTGCTCGACATTCCGGGCGGCTACGGCAAGGCGCCGGTCGGCCCGAACTATTTACACGATGGAACCGGTGCGGATTCGCGCTATCGTGTCACCGACTATTGCGGCGACGTCCATCTCTATCCGCCCGGGTCGTGACGAGCGACTTCGGGCCGCAACCGGAGACGGCAACCGCAACGTCGACAACGCGTTGTTGCCCAGATGCGGCCCGGCAGCGCGCAGGCAAGGAGATCGAGATGAGAAAGCTGATCATTGCGGCCACAGCCCTGACGCTCGCGGGCGGTGGCTTGGCGTATGCGCAGTCCGGCGGTGGTTCGTCCGGCGGAAGCTCCGGCGGCGCGAGCACGAGCGGCGGGATGGGGTCTGGTGGCCGAAGCGGCGGCGCCGGCGGGCTGGGCGGTCCGGCCAATCCGTCGGTGCCGCCGGCCTTGACGGACGATCAGCGCGTCACCGGCCAGGCGCCCGTCGGGCATCGGCAGCCGCGCCGCATGGACGTTCCGCCCGAGCGGTCGATCGACCAGGTCGATCCGGCCGACGCCGCGCTCGACCGCAAGATCAAGAGCATCTGCCGCGGCTGCTGAGCCGCGGCAGATGTGGACGGCTTCATGACGTCTTTTTGCGGGCGGCGAGCGCCATTGCGATCAGCGATGTGCCGCCGAACACCAGATTGATGCCGACCAGCAGGCCGAGCGCCCAAACCGCGGTGCCGG
Organism: Rhodopseudomonas sp. NSM; assembly: GCF_052445935.1. NCBI lineage: Bacteria > Pseudomonadati > Pseudomonadota > Alphaproteobacteria > Hyphomicrobiales > Nitrobacteraceae > Rhodopseudomonas > Rhodopseudomonas sp. NSM. The sequence goes on from NZ_JBQTCH010000005.1 coordinate 242,909, forward strand.
GCCATCCCGAGATGATGATGAACGCCACGATGATGTCGAGAACGCCGGCGGCGAGCATCCAGCCCCAGCGCTCGGACAGCCGGCCGCGATGCTGGAGTGCGTACATGATGGTCGCCACGCCCTCGGCGAGGAAGTAGACGCCGATCACGAAGGTCAGGGTCAGCGTGCCCTGCACCGGCATCGCGATCAGGACGATGCCCGCGACCACCGCCAGGATCGCGGAGGCCAGCGACCACCAGAAGCCCGGCGCCTGCCTTGCCCAGTAGCTGAAGGCGAGGCCGGCGATGCCGCTGACCAGGAAAAGCCAGCCCAGCATGATGGTGATCGCGAGGCTGGCGAGCAGCGGCAGCAGGATCGCTGCGAAGCCGAAGATCAGAAGCAGGATGCCTTCGATCAGATACGCCTTCCAGTGCTTGCCGATCGCCGCCTCGACCGTGGCTTGAAGCCGCTCCGGTCCGTCTGCCGGTCCGTCCGAGAGTGTCATGGGAATCTCCTGTGCCGTGAACACGCGGGAACATACCCCTGCGCAACGAGCCGTGGCGCGAAATGTTCGCCGGTATTGCGATTTGGTGCCGCGGGACGCGCAGGGCTGGTGCGCAACGCGACGGTCGTCGAGGCCAACCCGAGGTCGGCGGCCTCGAATTGTTGCTGATTCAAGCCGTCGCTTGCTCTGCGTCAACGTGCGCAAGGGTTTCGAAACTATGTTGAGCGGCGAACAGTCGGCTCGCCGCCGACCCCCGCTGCTATCCGGTCAGGAATGTTTCATGGACTGTCGACCACGGCCCGGATGCAGCGCATGCGGCGCGCGGACGGCGCTGGCGCGGGTGTCGCCGATCGAGCGCATCCACGAACTGCGCACCTTCGAATGCGCGAACTGCGGCCAGGTCGATCGCTACGCCGTCAAGGCCGGACCGGGGTCGTATTCGGTGCTGCTGAGCATGCGGGGCAGGCCGGCGGCGCGGCCAACCCGAGATTGATTAGTGTCGGCCGCCCTCCGGGCGACGAGTTCAGCCGCTTCGATGGTGGTGCAGCGCGACGATCTCCCTGAGCCAGTCGTGAAGCATCTGAGGTGAGGCGGCCCCACCGGCGCTCTCCCATCGCACCGTATGGGGCATGACCAGCGCCGCCGAGAGCGGGGGGGCGCAGAACGCGACGCCCTCATATTGGGTGAAGTTCTCGAAACGGGCGCGCACGCCTCCCGGCAATGGCGCAAGGCTCGCAATCTCGAGCAGGCTGAACGGCACCGTTAGTCCACAACGCAGCGCCTTGGAGAGCGCCTCCTTGAGGCACCACAGCAACAGCAGTCGCTGATGCTCGTCGTAAGGCAGGACGGTCTGCGCCAGGGCCCGCTCGCGCGGTGTTGTCTGTTCAATCAGAGCCGACTGCTGCTCCGGCGCGGCCCGTTCGAGGTCGATGCCCATCGGGCACGCCTCGGGATGCGCCACCGCCATCGCTGCAGTGCCGGCATGCGCCAGTGTCACCTGCAGATTCGACCGGCCCGGTACGCAGGCGACGGGCTGCTGCAGCAGGCCCGGCAGCACGCTGATGTCGCGGGCGGGAACGCCGGGCGCGAGCAGGCACAGAGCGTTCTTCGCCGCGCGGCGCCCGGCGAGCAGGGACTGACGGCGGGCCGGCGCGAGACGGTCGGTCAGCAGGGACTCCTCCTCGGGACCGAGGATGTCCCGGGTGGCTTCTTCCAGCGCCGGCAGCGGCGCATCCACCAGCGAGATCGCGCAGCGCAACGTGCGACCGCCTTCGTGCAGCAGCACGATGGCGCCCCGCTCGAATCCGGACAATGGCGACGCCGCCATCTCAGGCGTGCGCCACGGCGGGCGCCGGCTGGGGCTGGTCGCGGTGGCTGAGCAGCAGATAGAAGGCCGGTACCACGAACAGCGTGAAGAGCGTGCCGATCGCCAGACCGGTGGCGATGACCAGGCCCATGTCGAAGCGCGAATTGGCGCCCGCGCCGGTGGCGATGATCAGCGGCGTCACGCCCAGCACCATCGCCGCCGTCGTCATCATGATCGCGCGCAGCCGGATGGTGGCCGCCTCGATGATGGCGTCGCGCTTGCTCCGGCCCTCCTTGCGCAGGCTGTTGGCCACCTCCACCATCAGGATGCCGTGCTTGCTGACCAGGCCCATCAGCGTGACGAGGCCCACCTGGGTATAGATGTTGATGGTGGCGCCACCGACCCCGAGCCGGATGAAGACGAGCGCGCCGGCAAGCGACATCGGCACCGAGACCAGGATCACCAGCGGATCGCGGAAACTGTTGAACAGCGCTGCCAGCACCAGGAAGATGATCAGCAGCGCCAACGCGAAGGTGGTGACGAAGCCGTTGGATTCGTTCTCCAGCTGCCGCGACGGGCCGGCATAGTCGTAACTGTATCCGGACGGCAGCGACCGGGCAGCGACGGCCCTCAACTCCGCCAGCGCGTCGCCGTCCGACACGTTGGGCATCGCGATGCCGGAGACGGTCGAGGAGTTGAGCTGCTGGAAATGGTTGAGCGACTGCGGCACCGTCCTGGTTTCGATCCGGGCGATGGTGGAGAGCGGGACGGAGGTCCCGTCCGCGGCCCGGATGTAGTAATTGAGCAGTTGATCGGTGTTCAGCCGATGCTGCTGCATCACCTGCGGAATGACCTTGTAGGATCGTCCGCCGAGGTCGAAATAATTCGTGTAGCTGCCGCCCAGCATGGTCGACATCGCGGCTCCGACGTCGCTCATGTTCAGGCCGAGCGACGACACCTTGTCGCGGTCGAAATGGATGCTGGCGTGCGGCTGATCGATCTTCATGTCGCTGTCGAGAAAGATGAACTTGCCGCTCTTCATCGCCTCGCTGAGGAAGTTCTGCGACGCCTGATAGAGCCGTGCATAGGAATCGTTGGATTTCAATACAAACTGGATCGGCAGCCCGCTGCTGCCCGGCAGTGGCGGCAGCTGGAACGCCGCCACGCGCACGCCGGCGATCTTGTTGAAGTCCTGCTGGATCAGCGGGGCGAGCGCCAGTGCCGACCGGCTGCGCTGGTCCCACGGCTTCAGCACCCAGCCGCCGATCACCTGGCCGGGCATGTCGATCTGGAACACCAGATCGGTCTCCGGCCGCTTGTCGAGGATGCCGTAGATCTGCTGCACATAGGTTTCGCGCTGCGCCAGCGTGGCGTTCGGTGCCGCCGACATCATGGTCAGGATCACCCCCTGGTCCTCCGGTGGCGCGAGCTGGGAGGTCGAGGTGGAATACAGCCAGGTGATGCTCGACAGCACCACGGCGCCGAACAGGATGGTGAGCGGCAACAGCCGCAGCGAGGCCGTTAGCACGGTGCGATAGGCCGCGGTGACGGACGTCATGACGCCGTCGATGGCGCGCACCATGCGGGCCTCCAGCGTGCGCGCGGACGCATCGTGCGGCGCCAGCAGAAAGGCGCAGCTCATCGGCGACAGCGTCAGGGCGACCACCGCCGACACGATCACCGCCGCCACCAGCGTGAAGGCGAATTCGGAGAACAGCGAGCCGGTAAGACCGCCCTGGAAGCCGACCGGCACATAGACGGCGATCAGCACCGCCGTCATCGCGATGATGGGCCCCGACAATTCCCGGGCCGCCGTGATCGCCGCATCGATCGGTTTCAGGCCCTGTTCCATGTGGCGGTTGACGCCTTCCACCACGATGATGGCATCGTCCACCACCAGGCCGATGGCGAGCACCAGCGCGAGCAGGGTCAGCAGGTTGATCGAGAAGCCGAAGGCCAGCATCAGCGCGAAGCTGCCGATCAGCGACAGCGGGATGGCGACGATCGGGATGAACACCGAACGCCATGATCCCAGGAACAGAAACACCACGAGCGTGACGATCAGCGCCGCCTCGAACAGCGAGGTGACCACCTCCCGGATCGAGGTGTTGACGAAATTGGTGGCGTCGTAGAGCACGGTGCCGGACAGCCCCGTGGGCAGGTCCGAGACGATGCCGGGCAGCGTCTGCCGCACGCCCTGAATGACATCGAGCAGGTTGGCGGAGGGCGCGACCTGGATCCCGATATAGACCGCGGACTTGCCGTTGAAGCTGGTCCTGGAATCGTAGTCGTCGCTGCCGAGCGTGACGTTGGCCACGTCCTTCAGGCGGATCACGGCGCCGGAGACGTTCTTGATGATGAGCTCGCGAAACTCGTCGACCGAGCGCATGTTGGTGGCGGCGGACAGTTTGACCTGCACCAGCTGGCCCTTGGTGGTGCCGACGCCGGAGATGTAGTCGTTGGTCTTGAGCGCGGTCGCCACGTCGGTGGCGGTGAGACCGAGCGAGGCCATCTTGTCCGGGTCGAGCCAGGCGCGCAGCGCGAAATTCTTGCCGCCCAGAATTTCCGCCACCTGCACGCCGGCGACCGCCTGCAGCTTGGGCTGCACCACGCGGGCGACGTAATCCGTCACCTCGTTCTCGGCCAGCACGGTGCTGGAGAAGGCGATATACATCGCATCGATGGTGGCGCCCATCTTCAGAGCGAGGATCGGCTGCTGGGTGCCGGCCGGCAACTGATTCAGCACCGAACTCACCTTGGTGCTGATCTCCGTCAGGGCATTGCCGCTGTCGTAGTTCAGCCGCAGATGCACGGTGATGGCGCTGACGCCGGTCTGGCTCGACGAGGTCATGTAGTCGATGCCGTTGGCCTGGGCGATCACGTTCTCCAGCGGAGAGGTGATGAAGCCGGCGATGATGTCGGAATCGGCGCCCGCATAGGTGGTGGTGATCGTCACCACGCCGTTCTGCATCTGTGGATATTGCAGGATCGGCAGCGAGAACATGGCGCGCAGGCCGATCACCAGGATCAGCGCGCTCACGACCAGCGACAACACGGGACGCCGGACGAATAGGTCGGTGATGGGCATCGCGGCTCCTGTCAGTCCGACACTTTGGGATCGAGCTTGGCCTGCGGCAGATGGCTGTTGTCGACCACGACGGGGGTGCCGTTGCGCAGCTTGATCTGGCCGGCCACCACCACGGTCTCGCCGGCTTTCAGCCCGGACACGATGGCGACGAAGTCGCCGCGCGCCTGTCCCAGCTTGACGAAGGTCTCCCGCGCCACCAGGCCTTTGCCGTCGGCGCCCTTCTCGAGCACGAACACCGTCGAGCCGTAGGGATTGGCCACGATGGCGGTCTGCGGCAGCGTCACGAATTGTCCGGCGGCGTCGATCTCGAGGCCGACCCGGGCGAACATGCCCGGCACCAGCTGTCCCTTCGGATTCTTCAGCACGGCGCGCACCTTGACGTTGCGGCTGCCGCTCTCGACCTTGGCGTTGATGGCGCTCACCGTGGCGGCGAACTCCTGACCCGGATAGGCGTCGACCCTCACATTGACCGGCTGCCCGACCTGCAGGCGGCCGAAAAACTGTTGCGGCACGAAGAAATCGGCGAACAGCGGATCGAGCGCCTGCAGGGTGACGATCGTCGTGCCGGCGCTCAGATACTGGCCCAGATCGACGCTGCGGATTCCAAGGCGGCCCGCGAAGGCCGCGGTGAGGCTGTACTGCGCGACCAGCGCCTGCTGTTGCGCCACGAGGGCCCTGGAGTTCTTCAGATTGGCTTCGTCACTCTCCACCGTCGCCTGGCTCACGGCCTTGATCTTGAGCTGTTCGGTGTCGCGCTTCAGGGTCAGGGCGTTGAGTTCGGCGGTGGCCCTGAGCGAGTCGAGCTTGGCGATCTGGTCGTCGGCGACCAGCTGCAGCAGCGGCGCGCCGGCCTGCACCACGTCTCCGGACTCGAAGGACAGGCTACGGACGATGCCGGAGACCTGGAGCGCGAGATCGGCGCCCTTGGAGGCGCGCAACTCTCCCACCAGATCCATCGCGGGCTGCCATGTCTGCAGCTCTGCGGCCTGCGCCGAGACCGTCTGCGCCGGGGCGCCGTGGCGGGCCGCTGGCGCGTGGCGCCCGGTGATGTAGTCCCTCACGCCGTAGACGACCGCTCCCGCCAGCAGCGCGACCGCCAGCCACCCGATGATACGCTTTTGACTCACCGGATACGCTCCATGTCAGTGTCGGCCGCCGCAGACGGTGCGGGCGCGCTGATGGCGCCTTCCCGGGTTGCGGACAGCGCGGGCCCGTCCGGCCCCTGGAAGTAACCGCCGTTGCGGGGAAAGGCCTCTCGGGTTTCGTCGAAGCGATTCCACCATCCGCCGCCCAGCGCCTGGAACAGCGCCACAGTGTCGTAGTAGCGCATGGCCTGAGCCTGAATGCGCGCGATGAGGGCGTTCTGGTAGGTCTGCTGGGCGGTGATGATGATGGCGTAGCTGATGGCGCCGGACTTGAACTGCTCCTGCGACATCTTCAGGCTGTCCAGAGCGGCCTTCTCCGCCAGCGCCTGGGCGCGGAGTGTGGCTGCATCGAATTGCACGGCGCGTAGCGCGTCCGCCACATTCTGGAAGGCGGTGATGATGGTGCCTTGATAGAGCGCGTAGTTCTGCTCGAAGGCGGCGACGCTCGCCTCCTTGGTGCGATAGGCCTGGCCGCCGTCGACCAGCTTCTGCCCCATATTCGCGGCGAGGGTGAAGGCGAGGCTTTGCGGCGTGAACAACTGGCCGACGGTGAGGGCGTCGGTGCCCACCAGGGGCGTGATGGTGAATTGCGGCAGCAGGTTCGCGGTGTCGACGCCCACCAGCGCCGCCGCCTGGTGCAGCGTCGCCTCGGCCTGGCGGATATCGGGCCGCTGCCGCACCAGATATGCCGGCAAGGTCACCGGCAGCTTGCGTGGCAGCCGCAGGCTCGAAAGATGCACGCTCTCGCCGCGGTCCTGGTGCGGCAGACGACCGAGATAGGCCATCAACTGGTTGCGGCCCTGCGCCAATTGCTTCTGCAGCGGAGGCAGGGTGGCCTGGGTCTGCGCCAGCGTCGCACGCTGGGCGAGGACTTCGGCCTGCGAATTGGCACCGACTTCGAACTGCCGCTGGACGCGTTGCAGCTGGTCGGTCTGCGCCTTGATGATCTCCTGCGAGGCGGCGATCTGCGCCCGCAGCGAGGCGTCCGATATGGCGGAGGTGACGACATTGGCGGTCAGAGCCAGATAGGTCGCCTCCATCTCGAACCGCCGGTACTGCGCCAGCGCCTCGGCGGATTCGACCTGGCGCCGCAGACCACCGAACACGTCGAGCGTGTAGCTGACATTCACCGTCGCGTAGTAGAGATTGTAGATCGACGGCGGGCCGGTGGTGCCGCCGGAGGCGGCGGGCACCTGCTGGCGTGTTGCCGAGCCCGTGCCATCGATCTGGGGAGCGAGTGCCCCACGGGTCTGCAGCGCCGTTTCGCGCGCCGCGCGCAGGGCATATTGCGCGGCCCGCACATTCGGGTGGTTGTGCACGGCCTCTTCGACAAAGGCGTTGATCTGGGGAGAGCCGAACTCCCGCCACCACTGCCCGCCGACGTCGCGCGCCTCCACGAAACTCTGCGGCGTGCCGCCGGCAATCTCGCTCGCCATCGCCGGCCGCAGCCTTGCCTGCGGGGTGTAGCCGCTCGCGTCCGGTGGCAGTGGCGGCTCGAAGTCGGGGCCGACCATGCAGCCGGCAAGCAGCAGGGAGCCCGCGACCGCCCAGATCGGCCCGAGCGGCGCTGCCGTAGCGATGCCGCATCGACCAGCGCTGCGCTCGTGCGTCCCTCGGTGGCGAATCGCCGTTGCTCCCATGCGTGATCCTATCCGAATGCAGCGCGTGGGCGGGCGATAAAGCCGGCGATGGCGGCCGCCGTTTGCGCGGCCGCCGCTCCCGACAGAATCGAAACATGATCACCCTGGACCGTGCGCACGCCGAGGATGCCATCAACCAGCCGGGACCAGCCCATGTCGGGCGCCGACAGGATGGCGATGTCGGCTTCGCTGAGGTCGCCTTGGCCGACCGAAGAGGCGCGCACCAGGCCCAGCGGCAGATCGCGCGGCGCGCCCGGCGCGCCCGGCGCCGGGGAGTAGGCCAGGAACGCATCGTACAGCGCGCGGCTGGCGCGATAGCTGCGGCCGAGCCAGGCGGCATCGGATTCTGGAGCGATCAGTTCGGCGTCCAGCATCCGCGCCGTGGCGAATTCGAACCGGGCTTCGGTGCCGAGCGGCAGCAGCTCGTCGATGCCGAGGCTCAACGCGGTGCCGTGATGACGGGCGCGCACGCCGGCCATCCGCACCAGCCATTCCGCCTCGGCGCGGTCGGGGTCGTGCGGCAGGATGGAGTGGCTGCCGAGCGGGGCGGGCGTGTCGATGATGACGAGACGCTCGGGCGGCGTGCCGCGCGCGGCGAGTTGGCACGCCATCTCATAGGCGACAATGCCGCCGAACGAATAGCCGCCGAGCAGCCGCGGGGCAGGCAGATTCCGTCGGGCTAGCGCCGCCAGATTGGCGGTCGCGAGTTCGGCCACCGAGCCGGGCGCCTGCTGGCCGGGCTCCAGCCCGGGCGCCTGCAGCGCCCAGAACGGCGTCGACGGCGGAAAGGCGCGGGCGATTTCGAGGAAGGCACTGACATCGCCGGCGATCGGATGCACGCAGACGAAGGGCTCGCCGCGGCCGGCGGTCAGCGGCACCACCGCATCCCAGACCGGCTTCGCCGTCACGGCGCGCGCCAGCGCGGCGGCGCTGCGATGCTCGATTAGCGCGGTGACCGGCACCGGCCGCCCGAGCTTTGTCGACAGACGTGCCGCGGCGGTCGCGAGGCCGAGCGAGGAGAGCCCAGCCGCCAGCAAGTCCTCCGTGACTCCCAGCCGGCGTCCGATGATGGTCGACAGCACGTCGAGAACGGTCTGCTCGGATGAGTCCGGATGGCGCGGACGGAGCTGGATCGGTGCGGCGCTGCCGGCGGCCTCGCTGGGCTTCACGGCGATCACGCGAGCGACGGGGGCCGCCGCGGGCAGCGGCATGGCCGATACGAACTGATCGATGGCGCCCGGCAAGGCGGCGAACACGGCCGCGAATTCGTCGATCATCTGCTCACCGATCGCGGCGGCGGTGCCATCGGCGTCCGGCAGCACCATGGACAGGCCGATGCGTTCGCCGGGCACGACCACGCCGGTGAGGCTGTAAGCGGACTTCAGCGCATTGTGGACGCTGTCGACCCGGAGGCCCGCGCCGGTCCAGGCGTCTGACCCGGACGGCATGTTCTCCACGACCAGCAGCGTATCGAACAGATCCGACGCGCGATCGCCGATGCCTGCAGCCTCCGCCACTTCCATCAGCGAGACCTGCGACTGGCTCTGCAGGGCTGCGATCTGCCGCTGCATGTCTTCGGCGAGCGCAAGCACCGTGCTGCCGGTCTCGAAGCGCAGCCGCACCGGCAGATTGTTGATGAACAGGCCGACCATCTGCTCCACGCCCGGCACCTCGGGCGGCCGGCCGGACACGGTGGTGCAGAACACGGTGTCGCGGCAGCCGCGCCGCGCCGCCGACCACAGCCCCCAGGCGAGATGCGCCAGCGCCGCGATGGTGAGGCCGCGCCGCCGCGACAGATCGCGTAGCGCCTTGCTGTCCTGCGCCGAGAGCTGGCGCCGGACCGTGACGTAGCAGGCAGCTCCGTTGCCCGCCGGACAAAGCGCCGGTTGGGATGGCGCGCCGGCGAGTAGCGGCACGAAGGCGTCGCGCATCCCGGCGCGTTTGACGGTGCTGCTCCAGGCGATGAAATCGCGGAAGCGGGCGGGCGGCGGCAACGCCGGCGGGATGCCGCGGCGGAACGCCTCGTAGGCGGCACGCGCCTCGCGCTCCAACTGGGCGAGGCACCAGCCGTCCGCCAGCATGTGGTGGAAGCTGGCGATCAGGTAGGCCTCGCTGCCGCTGACGCGGATCAAGATCAGGCGTGCGAGCGGACCGGCTTTCAGGTCGAAACCCGCGGCGCGGTCCTCGGCCAGACGTTGCTGCAGGCGCTCGGCGCTGAAGGCGGGCCAGCTCTCCAGCTCCACCGGCGGGCCGGCGAGTCGGCGGACCAGCTGCAGCGGACGGTCCAATCCGCGCCAGCGGAACACGGTGCGCAGCACCGGGTGGCGGTCGAACACCAGCGTCCAGGCCTTGCGCAGGGCGGCGATGTCGAGCGGGCCGCGAAACCGCATGCAGCTCTGCTCGAAATTCACCACCGAGTGCTGCCGGCTCAGGGAATGCAGCAGCATCGCTTCCTGCATCGGCGACAGCGGGTAGATGTCTTCGATGTCGGTGGCCGATCCCGCCACGCGGTCGAGCGTCGCGGCGTCGAGACCGGCGAGCGGAAAGTCCTCGGGCGTGAGCAGGGGAGCGTCTTGCGCCCGGGACCAGTCCGCGATCGCGTGCAGCGTAGCGGAGATCTGCTCCAGCATCGCCGCCGGCGTTTGTCCGGGTGTTGCCCCCGACCAGCCGAGCGCGATGCGCCCGCCGGTTACCTGCGCAGTCAGGCTCGCGCGCACCGAGGGAGAAAAGCTCGGCAAATGATGCAGCCGGATCGCTGGGTCCTGAGCCGGTGCCGGCATGACGGCAAGGCCGATCTCGGCTTGAGCCAGGCGAAACGCCGACCGCACCGCGCTGAAGGCGAGACCGAGCGGCTCGGCGCGTTGCCGCGCCGCCTTGGCTTCGCGCAGGCGGATGCCGAAGCTCGGCCCGGGCGCGCAGGCCCGCAGCGGCAGCACGGCATCCAGATTGGCGATCAGGCCGGCCGCGGCCGGCGCCTCCGTGGGCAGAATGCGGCGTCCGTCCACGACCTCGATCGCCGGTGCACCGCCCAGCGACGCGCCGAGCGCAACCAGCAGCGCGTCCAGCAGCGAGACGCTGAGTCGGCCCGGCAGATCATCGAGCAGCCGCCGCGATATGCCGCCGTCCAGCAACAGATGCGCCCCGGGCACGGCGGGCTCCGCTGCGTCAAGGACGAGCGGCGGCGCATCGACCTGTGCGGCTTCGCAGGCCATGGCCGCATCGCGCACGGCGAGGCTGGCCGCGTGACTGGCGAGCCAGGCAAGCCAATGGGAAAAGCTCAACGGCGGAGCCGGCAGGCGGGCGCTGTCAGGTCCCGCCGCCAGCGCGGCTTCGAGTTCGGTGGCGAGCAGAAGCAAAGCGCGGTCGTCCGCCACCGCCTCATGCAAAGCGAGTACGACGGTGTAGCCGGCGCCCGACGAACTCTGCTGCTGCACCAGCGTGGCCGCGATGGTCACCCCGGCCGCAAGGTCGATGCCGCGCGAAAGCCGGCCGCTATGATCCGCGATCCAGCGCTCGAGATCGTCGAGCGTCCCAGCCGGCACATCGACGTAGCGCACCGGGACGGCGGGCAGAAAGTCCGACACGGCGATGGAGCGTCCGCTGGCATCCTCGACGACGACGAGGCGAAGCGCGTCGTGCCGCTCGGCCAGGCGCTGGATCGCATAGCCGACATCCACCGCCGAGACCTTCGACCCGACGGCGATGCTGACGAAGCGGCACGGATTGCGGTCGTCGCAGGCGGCGGCGACCAGCTCGACGCTGAGGCGGGCGCCGTGGCCCTCGGCCTGCACCGCGCGCCTGCGGCTGACCGCGATGGCGGCGAGGCCGGCGATGGTGGGCTGTTCGAAGACGTGCTTCAGCTCGATGTCGAGGCCGGCCTCGTAAGCGCGGGCCACCAGGCGGATGGTGAGAATCGAATCGCCGCCGACATGGAAGAAATTATCCTGCACGCCGATCTGTGCGCTGCCGAGCAGATCGCCCCAGATCCGGGCCAGGATGCGCTCTTCCGGCGTGCGGGGTTCGAGCGGCGCTTCGGTCGGTGGATCGGCCAGTTCGACCGGAGGTAGCGCCCGTGCGTCGATCTTGCCATTCGCATTCAGCGGCAGACGGTCCAGGATCACGAAGGCCTGCGGCAACAACGGCCGCGGCAGGCGCGCCTGCAGGTGGTTGCGCAGCTCCGACGCAGTGAGCGCGGTGCCCGGCCTGGCGGAGACGTAGGCCAGCAGGTCGCGGTCGCCTCCCGCCCGGCGGGGCGCGACCACCGCCGCTTCGCCGACGGCGGGGTGCAGGGCGAGCGCCGCTTCGATCTCGCCCAGTTCGACCCGGAAGCCGCGGATCTTCACCTGCCTGTCGGCGCGGCCGAGGAAGACGATGTTGCCGTCCGTCCGCCAGCGGCCGAGGTCGCCGGTGCGATACATGCGTGCGTCGGGGGACGTCGCGAACGGGTCCGGGCGAAACCGCTCGGCGGTCAGCTCCGGGTCGCCGGTGTAGCCCAGCGCCAGGCCGTCGCCGCCGACCCAGATATCGCCGAGCAGGCCCGGCGGCAGCGGCCGACCGGCGGGATCCAGCACATAAGCGGTGCTGTTGGAGATCGGCGTGCCGATCGGGACGCTGAGTTCGTCGTCGCGCAGGCCGGCAAGGTCGAATGTGGTGCTGAAAGTGGTGTTCTCGGTCGGGCCGTAGCCATCGAGTAGCACCAGTCCTTGCTCGCGGCCGGCCGCCAGAACCGCCCGCGCCGCAACCGGATTGACCACGTCGCCGCCGGTGATGACGAGGCGCCGGCCGGCAAAGGCGGATGGGTCGATGGCGGCGATCTGCTGGAACAGCCCGGCTGTGACCCACAGCAGCGAAATACGCGCCTCGGCCAGGAACAGCCGCAGGGCGCGTGGGTCCATGACCACCATCCGATCCACCGGCAGCAGCGTGCCGGCGTTGAGCAAGGGCAGCCAGATCTCCAGCGTCGAGGCATCGAAGGCGGGATTTGAATAGACCGCGGCGCGCAGTCCCGGCGCCGCGAGGCCGCGCGCGCGCGCCAGACGCACGATGGCGCGGTGCGGCACGGATACGGCCTTGGGCGCGCCGGTGGAGCCGGAGGTGAACATCACATAGGCCGGGCTTGCCGCCGCGATTGCGCATCCGCTGAACGGCGCCGCCGTCGCCGCATCGGCGACGAGCTTGCTCCAGTGCAGCGTGGTGCATCCCGCCGTGCCCTGGGCGGGGTCGAGCACCACGGCATGCCGGGCCCCGACGCCGCGCGCGCGGAGGTCGCGCTGCTCCGAAGCGAGGGACGGATCGACCGGCGCGTAGGCGGCGCCGAGCGCCAGCACCGCCAGTTGCGCTTCGATGAGCGCTGCCGAGACCGGCAGCGCGAGGATCGCCACGTCGCCGGCCAGCATTCCTTCGGCGGCGAGGACGGTGGCCAGCCGGCGCACCCGCGCGGCGAGTTCGCCGAAACTCAGGGAGATGCCGTTGTCTTCGATCACGATCGCGTCGGGATGCCGCGCTGCATCCCGGAAGAACAGATCAATGGCGCTGGTGTCGCGCTCATAGGCCAGCGCAGAGGTGTTGAAGCGTGCAACCAGCGCCGCGCCGTCCGCGGCCGACTGCAGCGGGATCTCCAGGACCAGTTGCTCCGGCTGCGCGGCAAGCGCTTCGGCGATGCGGCCGAAGCAGCCGAGCACGGCGTCGATGCTGGCGGCGTCGAACAGGCTTGCGTCGTAACGGCACCACAGCCGCAGGCCGGCCGCCGAGCTGGCATACACGATCGACAGATCGGCCTTCGCTTCCTGCTCCAGCTGCTCGGGCAGGATCTCGAAACGGCTGCCGTCCTGTGCGGTGACGGGTGCGGGAGGCGCCTCGGCGGCTCCGAACAGCACTTGCATGAAGGGCGCCGCGTCGCCGCGCCGCTCGACGCCGCTTGCCTCGACGATGCGTTCGAACGGCAGCTCGCGATGCGCCATGGCGGCGCGGAGCGCATCCCGCACCTCGGCCAGAACCGCGGGAAAGCGCGCATCCGCCGCCACCGCGGCACGGATCGGCAGGGTATCCACCATCAGCCCGATCAGGTCCGCAAGCTCGGGCCGGTCGCGCCGGGAGGCGGGAATGGTCACCACAAGATCTTCCAGGCCGCTCCATCGCCGCAGCACGACGAACAGCACAGCGAGATACAAGCTGAATTCGCTGGTGTTGTGCTGCCGCGCCAAAGCGGCGAGGGCGGTCGAAACGCCGCCCGGCAGGTGCAGATCGGCCTGTGCCGACCGGGCGGCGGTGTCGCCCGGCAGCCGGCCATAGGGCAGGTCGAGCCGCGCCGGCGCGCCCCGCAGGCGGTCGCGCCAAGCCGCCATTGCGGCGTCCGAAGCGGGCCCTGCCGTTCCGAAACGTTCCTGCTCCCAATCGGCGAAATCGGGGAATTGCAGTGATAAAGCCGGGCGGGCATCGCTGCGTCCGGCCAGCACGTCGTCATAGGCTGCGGTCAGGTCTCGCAGGAACAGCTCGAGCGAGGCGCCGTCGCAGACGATGTGGTGAAACACCGCCACCAGTGCTGCGCCTGCATCCGCGGCGATCAGCAGGCAGAACCGGGCGAGCGGTCCGGCGGAGAGATCGAACGGCTCGTCCACCATCGCCTGCGCCCGCGCCCGCAGCTCCGCCTCGAAGGCTGCGCCGGCAAAGGGAAGTCCGCTGCGAATCTCCGGGAGCGGGAAACAGCAGTCGTCGGCCACGGCCTGCACCGGGGCGCCGTCCACCAGCGGAAAGGCGGCGCGCAGGCCGTCATGGCGCCGCACCACCGTATCGAGAGCGGCGCGCAGGGCATTGATATCGACCCGCCCGGAGATGTGCACGAGCAGCGGCATCGCGAACAGCGTGCGTCCCGGCCGCAGCAACTCCGCCATCCGGATCTGACGTTGGCCGAACGAGAGCCCCGCGATATAGCCGTTCGCCATCAGCGGCATCCCGGCTGGTGAGAGACGATCAAGTTGGTAGCTCCACCCGCGTGCGTCGACGCACGGCCAGAGCGGGGCCCGGCTCCACCTTGTCGGAGGCCGCATCGAGCCGTTCCGCCAGAGCGGACAGTTGCGGCGCCTCGAACAGGTCCGCCAGCGTCGCCGGCAGCGCGAGATCCCGGCGCACCCGGGCGATCATCCGCATCGCGAGCAGCGAGCTGCCGCCGAGCGCAAAGAAGTGGTCCTGGCGCCCGACTTTGGCGCCGCCGAGGAGTTCGCTCCAGATCGCGGCCAGCGCGGTTTCGAGCGGACCCTGCGGCGGGGCATCGGTGGCGATCGACAGAGGCGCAGGAGGCAGCGCCGCCGCGTCCACCTTGCCGTTCGCACTGCGCGGCAGGCGGCGATGCCGCAGGTAGGCGCGGGGGATCATGTAGGCGGGAAGCTTGATGGCGAGTTGCCGGCGCAGTTCGGCGTCATCCGGCGCGTCGGCTCCGGCTCCGAGATGCGCCACCAGCCGCGCCGGCTGTCCGTCGGTCTGTTCGACCACCACGGCGGCTTCCAGAATGCCCGACTGGGCCTGCAGAACGGCTTCGATCTCGCCCGGCTCGATACGATAGCCGGCCAGTTTCACCTGCCGGTCGCGACGTCCATGGAAGGACAGCCGCCCATCGAAGCCGAGGGAGACCTGATCGCCGGTGCGATATGTCGGGCTGCCAAAAGGCGTCGTCCGCAACTCGACACCCGGCGCCGCGCCCACATAGGCCCGCGCCACCGCCGGCCCGGAGACGATCAGTTCGCCGATCGTGCCGAACGGGCAGGGTCGGCCTTCGGCATCGACCACATGCAGGCGCGTGCCGGGAATCGGATGGCCGATGGCGACGCTCGCGCCGGTGGTCTCAGGCCGACAGCGCTCGACGCAGACCCACACGGTCGCTTCGGTCGGGCCGTATTCGTTGCACAGCACGGCCTGCGGGGCGCGGGCCGCATGAGTTGTTACCAGGGCCGGTGGGCAAGGCTCGGCAGCCACTTTGGCCATCCGCACGCCCGCGAGGCCCTGCGGACCGGCGGCATCGAGCAGCATCGCCCACAGCGACGGCGTCATGCAGACATGAGTAGCGTCGGCGCCGCGGATCAGCGCGACCAGCGCATCGACATCGCGCGACGCGGCGGCATCGGGCATCACCAGCGTGCCGCCGTCGCACAGGGTGCAGAACAGCCCGGTCACGGCGCCGTCGAAGAACATCGGGAATGTCAGCAGGAAGCGGTCGATCGGCAGGTCGGCATTCTCCGCCGCGCTGGCTGCGACGTGGTAGCGCAGATTATCGTGGCCGACGCTGACGCCCTTCGGCTGCCCGGTGGAGCCCGATGTGAAGATCACATAGGCCTCGTCGGCGGCGGCCATTTGCTTCATTGCGTCCAGACCAAACGGCCCCGGCTCGATATCCTCCACCAACAAGGTGGCGACGCCGGGGAATGCGTCGGCCGACGCCCGGCAGGTCACCACCGCCACGATGCCGGCGCTGTCGAGGATCATCGACCGCCGCTCGGCCGGCGCATCGGGATCGAGCGGCACATAGGCCGCGCCGGCGCACAAAATGCCGAGAATGGCGGCCACCGCTTCCGGGCCATGATCGAGCATGAGGGCGACGCGCGCGCCGGGCTGCACGCCGTCCGCTGCCAGTCGCGCCGCAACGGCAGCCGCGCGGGCGCCGAGATCGGCATAGGACCAGATGCGGCCGTTCGCGATGATGGCCGGGGCGTCCGGTTGCGCGCGCATCTGCGCGAGGATCAGGTCCAGCACCGTGCCTGCCGGCGCGGGCAGCGGCCGGCCCTGCAGCGCGGCTTCGATCTTGGTCCGCAGCACTGCCGGCATCACGTCGAGCGCCTCGGCCGGCGCATCCAGCCCCGCCGGCAGCCGCTGCAGCGCCGTGGCGAGCATGTCGAGCAACTGGCTGGCGTCTTCCGCCGACGCATGCTGGTGGTCGAACATCAAGCGGAGCTGAAAGGTCTCGCCGATCTCGACCATCAGGTTGATCGGCATGTCCGGCAGCGTGACGTCGCCGCTGTCGGCGATCTCCAGGCGGGCTGCCCGAAAGGCGGTGGCAAGCGCCAGAGGATAGGTCTGAACCGCAATCAGGCTGCGGAGCGGCAGCGCGTCGCTTGGCAGGCCGAGCAGGTCGCGCATCGTGTCGAGCCCGATCGGTCCGGCCTCGCGGCCCGCCGCCCGGGCGACCTGGAGCTCGGCCAGCCATTGACGTAGCGGCGTCCGGTCGCGGCGGATTCGGCTGGGCAAAACGCCGATCTGCGGGCCGACCATATGGGTCGAGCTGTCGCCCAGCAGTTCCGGCGGACGCACCGTCTCCACGCACCCGAACACCTGGTCGTCGGCACCGCTGGTGCGCGCCAGCACCAGTGCCCACGCGCCTTCCACCAGGGTACTCAAGGTGAGCCGCTCGGTTCGCGCGACCTGGTTGAGACGCTCGGCGATTTCGGCGGGGAGAATGCTTGCCGCCTCGCCGATGCGCGGTGTCGATCCAGCGAAATTGCGAATCGCGGGGTCCGGCGCATAGTCGGCCAGCACGGCGCCCCAGTGCCGAGACGCGGCAGCACCGTCGCGGCCCTGCCACCATTCCACGTAGCGGCGGAACGAGGCGGCGGGCGGAATGCTTGCGCCTTGGTAGAGCGTCAGCACCTCGTTCAGGATGTCGCCCAGCGACCAGCCGTCGACCGTGAGGTGATGGCGAGTCCACACCAGCAGATGGCGGTCGGGCGCGAGCGTCAGCAGGCGGACCCGCATCAGCGGCGGACGCCGCACATCGAACGGATTGGCGCGGTCGTCCTCAAGCAGGACATCGAGCGCCGAGCGCCAATTGGTCTGCGTGGTCCAGTCGACGCGCTCGACCTGGAAGGCGGGGGCTGGAAGCACCATCTGGGCCGGCGGCCCCTTGAGCTCCCAGTGAAAGCCCGAACGCAGTGCGGCGTGGCGTGCCACGACCGCCGCCCATGCCGCGCAGAACCCGGGCGCATCGAGCGGACCGGTCAGCAGCGCCCACCATTGGCCCATGTAGAGTGGTTGATCAGGATAGCTGACGCACCGCACCAGCATCGCGCGCTGCATTTCGGTAAGGCCGTAGATGTCTTCGATCGGACCTCGGGCCATTTTTTCCTTTGTAGGACTGCAGTGCCCCGGCTGGTTCAGCGTGAGACGGCCGGGAAGCCACTGCCTGTCGGCTTCTATCCAGGATGCCGCGCCGAAATGGCTGGCATTATCCTTGCGCCGCGACGTGCCGGCCACGCACGAAGTTACAAAGGCGACCCGCAACCGGCATATCGACGCCGGCCTTGCGAGTCGCCTGATCGTCGGCGGATCATCGTCCGCCGTCGGGAAGTATCAGAGGCTTTCGATGTAGAAGCCTTCGCCCTTGATGTCGCCGTCGCACAGCTTCTGCAGCTTTTCGACGATCCCGCCGCCGTCCTTGGCGCGTGGGTTGGAGGACATCTTGTCGAAAGCGGCTTCGCTTTCCCACACCGTGGCGATGCCATACATGGACGGATCCTTCTTGGACTTCATCAGTCCAAAGCCCACCAGACCTTCGACGACGTCTTTCGGCTTCTTGCCGTCGTTGGGGAGCATTTCCTTTTCGAGAAGGGCGCGCGCATCCTTCTCGCTCCCGGCCTTAACGTGACAGCGAGAGATTGTCATAAACATACTAGCCACAGCGATTCCTCCATCCAAAGTTGTAGAGTCGGCATACAGGCGCGAAGACTGAATCGCAACTGGCATATTTTTTGTTTATTATCAGTATTTTCACGTAATGTTTTCAATTAGTAGATAAGGCAATTCAAAATTGCGACTGAATGAAAGCATCAACTATTGCGTGCGAATCACATAAAGCGTGCAAAGTGTCACGGTACAATGGCACAGGAGCCCGCTTACCGCGATGGGTCGGTGGTCGTCCGAACAAAGGATGGGAATGGCGGGTCCGAAGTCAGCCTTGCGTAGCCGCTTCGCGGCTGGCGCGGAATCCCCGAGGCGGACCGGAGCGCGGCCGCCTGCGCCGGACGGCGGGGCCCGCAGGTCGTCTCACAGGCCCTGTCATCCGTCAGGCGAAGGGCGAGATGACCGGAAACAGATTTCCGCGAATCGGCGCGCCGACCGCGAGATCCACCTCGAATCCATCGGATACCAGCCGGTCGACGACCGTGCGGCCATGCGGGGCAAGCACCGCGGTTTCGTCGACCCAGCGGGTGACCATGCGACGGGTGTCGTGCGCGAGGGTATTGCCCGCAGAGCCGTGCAGTGTCCGGGCGTGAAAGACGAGGCAGTCGCCCGGCTCCATGTCCCAGCTCAGGATGTCGTAGTCATCGCGGCGGGCCTCGATGTCGGGCACGCGGGAGAACGTCTCGCTGGCCGCGATGTCGAACTGCCCATGATAGCGGGCGTAAAATTCCTCGACCGCCGGCAGGTCCTGCTCGGCGTTCTCGAAGAAGTTTGCGGGCATGAACAGCTGATTCCAGCGGTGCGAGCCGCGCACGAATTCAAGGGCGGCCTCGCGCGGCAGCGGATCGAGCGTGACCCAGACCGAGCAGAACGGTCCGAGGACCACATTGTCGTGGTGCCAGGGCGTGCGCGCCTGCGTGCCGGGGCTCTTGGAAAACCAGGTGTCCTGCAGCAGCCGGACGGTGCTGGTGCGCAGGCAGCGGGCGGCGATCGCGGCTGCCGGCGATTCCAGCGCGAAGCTTTCGAACTGCGGGATGATCCGGCGCGACCAGATGTCGGAATGAAACGCGCCCTGGCCTTCCGGCGAGAAGCTCTGGAACATCGGGCTCGGGTGCTCGAGATTGCGCCGGATGCCTTCCGCCGCGACGTCCACCCAATGCTGCGCGAAGGCGCCCTTCAGGCAGATCGCGCCGTCCCGGTCGAGAGCCTGGATGGCGTCTTCGTCCATGGCCGCGGTGTGATTCGGCATGCAATCTCCTGCAATGGTCTGCGGCAAGACGTTCTGTCCGGCCTGCATCCTCGCGGGCAAGCGCGGGTAGAGCAAAGCGCCGGGCGCGCTGCCGGGCGGCCATCGACCACGACGCGCACACGATGCGGCACATCGAAGGGCACTGTCCAGCCGCGATCGATTTCGTGACGGCGATTCAGGCGAGGCCGTCCACCGAACCCGACCACAAGCCCCCGGCGCCCGCGATCCTGCGCTGGATCCGGCGGATCGAGGGCGCCCCGGTGGTGATCTGTTTTCCCCATGCGGGCGGATCCGTGCTGTCCTGCATGGGCCTCGCAGCCGCGCTGCCTGATCATCTGGCCATCGCCACGGTGGCTGTCCCGCGACAGCCGTGCGGCCGGCTGATTGCGGATGCGAGGCGGATCGCCGGTGCGGTGGCCGGGGAGATCGCCCTCGCGCTGGATCCGCAAAGTGCCGGGCTGACGCTGCTGGGAAACAGTTTCGGCGCCTTGCTCGCCTTCGAGACGGCCGTTGCGCTGGAGCGGCTCGAAGCTCCCGTCGCGCAGCGGCTGCATCTTGTCGTCTCCGGATTCCGCTCGCCGAGCCGGCCGCCATGCGACGCTCCGCTGCACCGACTGCCTCGCGCCCGCCTGCTCGCCGAATTGCGCGAGTGTTTCGGAGCCGTCGGACCGGGCCTCGGCGATTTGATCGGCGATACGCAGGAAGCGGAATTGCGAGCCGACATCGAGGCCTGCGAGACCTACCGGCCCGGCGATGCGCCAGCGCTGCGCTGCGCGCTGTCGGTCATCCGGCTGCTCGCCGATCCGTCGGTTTCTGACCAGGAATACGAGGCGTGGCGCGACATCTGCGCCGGCCCCGTCCGCTTCCGCGCGCTCGACTCGGGCCACTTTCCCTGGAGCGGCGCCACGGCCGCTTTAGCCGGCCTTGTTACGGAGCTGATCGCGGTCACGCGCCCGGTTTCCGCCGACCCTGGGCCGGCTTCGGCCGCACGGTCCGCCATCCCCCTGCCAACACCAAAACCCTGAAGGGCGCCATGTCCAACCGGCATTTCGACTGGTTCAAGAAATCCGAAACGGACGACGAGGTGCAGCACAAGCTGCAGCGCCTCTACGGCCTCGCATGCGACCGTCTGGCCCTGACGCCGGACGGCGGCTTCATCGCCGAGGCGATGGCCGCCAACCCGGAGGCTGCCCGACGCGATCCCGTGCGCCGCCTGGCGCATCACCTGTTCACCTACAAACTGGCGATGCCCAGCGGCGCCTGGGGCCTACTCGGGCTCGGTCTGCTGCATTCGGTGCTTCAGGAAGTTGCCCGGGAGGACGGCAAGAAGCCGACGCCGGTGGTGATCCCGCGCACCGAGGCGAAGGATCTCGACGGTCTCGCCAACCGGCTGTTGCTGCCGGAGGTCGACCAGAAGGACGTCCGCCGGGCCGCAGCCTTCGTCGACTATCTGCTGCTTGCGCAGGGACCGAAGGGCTTCATCAAGTTCGGGCGCGAGATGGGTATCGATGGGACAGTGGAGTCCGCCAGCCAGGCGGCGGCGGGCGTCTCGACGGCCGCCCTCGAGCTGAAATGGCAGCAAGCGTCGAACGGCGGTCCGGTCCGCAAGGGACCTGTGCACCTGGTGATTTGGGTGGCGCGGGCGGCAGCCCAGCACAGGGTGCTGCTGTTCTGGTTCCTGCTCGCCAACGCGGTGCAGATTCTCTACGCCGTCACCGTGCCGGTTCTGTTGCAGTCGCTGTTCGACAAGGGCATCAAGCCGAGCGATGTCGAGGCCATCAGCCTGTATCTGGCCTACCTCACTCTGGGCTTTCTGGCGGCGTCCGGATTCGGCGTGGTGCTGGACTACACGCTGGCCAAGCTCGGACCGCGCATCCTCAACGACCTCCGCGAACGGATGTTTCGCAAGATCAACGCCATCGATGCGCGCGAACTCGCCAGCTCCAGCACCGATGAGATCATCGCCCACTTCTCCAACGACATCACCGTGGTGGAAAAGGCCGTGATCTGGGCGGTCCCGGGGCTGTTCTCCAAGGGCCTGATGCTGATCGGCTCCGTCGTGGTGGCGTTCACGCTCGACTGGCAACTCGCGATCGTCACCCTTGTCACGCTGATCTTCGCGTTCTGGCTCCCCCGCGGCGTCAGCAAGCGCGCGGTGCGCTACAACTACGAGCGCGGCGCCAAGGACGCCAGGCTTGCCCAGATCGTCAAGGAGACGCTGCTGATGCAGCGGGTGATCCGCATCTTCGGTCTGCGCGAATTGCGGTCGAAGCTGTTTGCCGGGCAGGTGGGCGAGGTCTTTTCCGCGAGCTACCATCAGTATTTTTCGTCCGGCCTGGTCGGCCGCCTGACCAGCTTCGGCGTCAGCGCCGCGCAATTGCTGGTGATCGGGCTTGGTGCCGTGCAGTCGGTCGACGGGCTGGTGTCCTCCGGCACGATCGTCGCCTTCATTACGCTGCTGATCACCATCGGCGGCGCGGCCGGGTTCATCGGCGCGCAGTTGCCGCTGCTGATTCAGGGCGTCGGCGGCCTCGAGCGTGCGCAAGACCTGCTCGGCAAGCCCGATGCCGCGCCGGATCCGGAACGGCCGGAATCGATCGGCGCGGTGGTGCATTCGCTGCAATTCGATGAGGTGAGTTTCAGCTATGACGGCAGCAGCCCGGTGCTGGACAAGATCTCCCTGACGATCGACTGCCCGCGGAGGGTGATGGTGGTGGGGCCGTCCGGCTCCGGCAAGTCCACCATCCTGCGCCTGATCGAGAACCAGTTCTCGCCCGGCAGCGGCCACGTCCGGTTCAACGGCGTCGATCTGCGCCTGCTCGGCGAGGCGCAGGTCCGCTCGCTGATCTCGCTGGTGCCGCAGGACACCATGCTGTTCCAGATCTCGGTGCGGGAGAATATCCGCATGGGCAAGCTCGACGCCACCGACGCCGAGGTCGAGGCCGCAGCCAAGGCCGCCGACATCCACCCGATCATCATGTCGCTGCCGGACGGCTACGACACCAATGTGGGCGAGGCCGGCAACAAGCTGTCCGGCGGGCAGCGCCAGCGCCTCGCCATCGCCCGCGCCATCCTGCACAATCCGCAGATCATGCTGCTCGACGAGGCCACCTCGGCGCTCGATCCGGCGAGCCGCGTCGCCGTGGAGGCGACGTTGCGCAAGGTCACGGCCGGGCGCACCGTGGTCTCGGTCACCCACGACCTCACCCAGTGCGAACATGCCGATCTGGTCTATGTGGTGAAGGCCGGTCGCGTGGTCGAGAGCGGCACCCACCAGGCGTTGCTGGCCGCCGACGGCGTCTATGCGGATCTGTGGCAGCGCAGCGTGATCGCCGGAGCCGAAGGCACCGTACCCCACGCGCAACTGCTCGACCGGCTGCGCAAGCGTCCGATCCTTAAGGGCGTGCCGGCCGACTTCGTCGAAGGTCTGCTCGCCCGCATGACGGTGGAAGCGGTCGGGCCCGACACCGTGCTGATCGAGGACGGCAAGCCGGCGGATCGCCTGATCTTCATCACCCAGGGCGAGGCGCAGCAGAGCATGCGTCTGTCGGACGGCACCTTCATGGCGGTCGAGGTGCTCGAAGCCGGCGATGCGGTGGGCGAATATGCGGCGCTGGACAGAGCCGAGGAGTTCACCCGCGTAGTGACGCGAAAGGCCTGCCAGTTGTTGACGATCGATCACACGGCACTGCGGGCGCTGCTCGCCGAGGATCCGGCTATCGAGCAACGGATCGTCACAGCGCTGTCGGCGCGCCACGAGGCGATGACGCAATACTGCGCCTGGCAGAAGCTGCAGCCGCATGCGCGGCCGCAATGAGCCCTGACGCGCCCGCCGGCACCATCGCCACCCGTCTCGCGGCGCTCGCCGCCGCGTCCGACAACCGCTGGTCGATCAGCTTTCTGGACAGCCAGGGCGCGGTGGTCGAACGCTGCGGCGCGGCGGAGCTGGCGGCGCGGGCCGCCGCCGTGGCGGGCTTCCTCGAGCGCGACAGCGCGCCGGGCGCACCGGTGCTGCTGGTGTTTCAGCCTTCGGTCGATTTCCTTGTGGCGTTCCTCGCCTGCCAATGGTCGGGACGTCTCGCCGTGCCGATCAACCCGCCGCGCCGGCACCGGCTGATCCAGCGGCTTCAGGCGGTGGCGGCCGACAGCGGCGCCGCGGTGGCGCTGACCGGCGGCGTCGCGGAGGCGGCGCTGTGGCAGGCCGACAGCGCGGTGCTCGCGGCGATCCGCTGGCAGGACATCGGCGACATCGACCGCGACCCGGCGCTGGCCGGCCCGCTGCGCGAGGTCGATCCGGCCGCCACCTGCTTCATCCAGTACACGTCCGGCTCCACCGCGCTGCCCAAGGGCGTGGAAGTAAGCCATGCCAATCTGATGGCCGACATGGCGCGGATGCAGGACGCCTGGGGGCTGTCGCCGTCGAGCACGATGGTGACGTGGCTGCCCGCCTTCCACGACCTCGGCCTGATCTACGGCCTGTTGCAGACGCTGTTCAGCGGCTGCCCGGTGGTGCAGATGGCGCCGAACAGTTTTCTGCAGCGTCCGGCGTCGTGGCTTGAGGCGATCAGTCGTTTTCGCGGCACCCACACCGCCGCGCCCAGCTTCGCCTACGATCTCTGTGCCCGCCGGATTCCGCCCGAGCGGCGCGAGGGGCTCGATCTCTCCAGTCTGGTGATGGCGATGAATGCCGCCGAGCCGATCGATCCGCGGGTGATGCATAACTTCATCGACGCTTTCGGCCCGCATGGATTCCGCGACACCACCTTCGCACCAGCCTATGGCCTTGCGGAATCCACGCTCGCCGTCACCGCGAGCCCGGTCGGTGTAGCGCCGCGGTTGTTCACGCTGGATGCGGCCGCCCTGGAGGACGGGCGGATCGTCTTGGACGGTGCTGCTGCCCGACGTACTACAATTGCCGGCTCCGGCACGCCGCTGGCCGACGTCGCCGTTGCCATCGTCGATCCGGCGACCGGACGCCGACAGCCTGCCGACCGGGTCGGCGAAATCTGGCTCGGCGGTCCGACCATCGCGCGCGGCTACTGGCGACGGCCGGACGAGAGTGCGGCGACTTTCGAGGTCCGCATCGCCGGCGAAGACGACCCGATCAGATATCTTCGCACCGGCGATCTCGGCGCGATGATCGATGGCGAACTCTGCGTCACCGGCCGCATCAAGGATCTGATCATCCTGTCGGGCGCCAATCACTATCCGCAGGATATCGAGCGGGCCGCGCAGGCCGCGCATCCGGCGCTGCGCGTCGACAGCGGCGCCGCGTTCGGCATTGCGGGCGAGCAGGGCGCCGAACAGGTCGTGCTGGTGCAGGAGCTGGAACGTACCCAGCGTCGCACCGATCCGGCGCCATTGTTCAGCGCGATCAGCACGGCGGTCTGGCAGACGCTCGAGCTTCAGGTGTCGCGCATCGTGCTGGTGGAGCCGGGCGCAGTGCTGCGCACCTCCAGCGGCAAGATCCAGCGCGCCGCCAACCGCCAGGCCTGGCGTGACGGCGCACTTCCCGTCATCGCCGAATGGCGCGTCGCGGGAGAGCAGATTCGCGAGGTCGCGACGGCGACGACCAACTTGCTCCCGACGGGCGACGCGGCGGCGCTCGACCGATGGCTGCGCGAATGGTTTGCGCGGCGGCTCGAACTGCCGCTGTCGGAGGTGCGGGTGGATCGCGGCGTCGGCGAACTCGGACTGACTTCGGTCCATGCCGTCGAACTCGCCGGCGCGCTCGGCGCGCATCTCGGCCGGAAGCTGCCGCAGACCCTCGCCTATGATCACCCGACCATCAGCGCCTTGGTGGCGCATCTGTGCGGAGCGCCGGCGGCCCCGGCCAGGTCTCCACCTCCGTCTCCGCCACCCGCTTCCGGCGGGGACCTGGAAGACTTGCTATCCATGATCGAGGGAGGCGGCCGTGGCGGCCACTGAGGAGCGGCATGCGAGCCTGACCGAGCGGCTCGGCCGGCTGCGTCCGGAGCAGATCACCGATCTGATGCTGGCGCTGGAAGGCCGCATCGACGGGCTGCGAACCGAGACGGCGCGGGCCAGCCAGCCGCTGGCGATCGTCGGGCTGGCCGCCCGTTTCGCCGACGCCGGCTCGGCGGAAGCCTATGGCAAAATGCTGTTCGAGGGGCGCGATGCGGTCCGTGCTGCGCCCGCGGACCGGCCGGAGCGCGACGGACTGCCGCCGGGCGGCTATCTCGACGGCGTCGAGCGTTTCGATGCCGCCTTCTTCGGGCTGCGGCCGGTCGAGGCCGACGCCATGGATCCGCAGCACCGCCTCGCGCTGATGCTGGCCTGGCAGGCGCTGGAGGATGCCGGCTATGCGGATGCCGCGCTGCGCCCGCGCGCCACCGGAGTGTTCCTCGGCCTCGGCGCCAATGACTACGACGCCCGCTTTCACGCCACCGACGGCCTGTCGCCCGCGGCCATCCTGGGCAACGCCGGATCGATCGCCGCCGGTCGGATCAGCCATTGGCTCGACATCACCGGCCCCGCTCTGGTGATCGACACCGCCTGTTCGTCGTCACTGGTGGCGGTGCATGCCGCCTGCCTCGCGCTGCGCACCGGCGAATGCGACCTCGCGCTCGCCGGCGGCGTCAACCTCGTACTCGATGCGGACGTCACCGCGGCGCTCGCCGCCGCCGGGATGCTGGGACCGGGCCATGCCTGCCGCACCTTCGATGCGGCGGCCGACGGCTATGTGCGCGGCGAGGGCGGCGGGCTCGTGGTGCTGAAGCGGCTGGCCGACGCCGAACGCGACGGCGACGCCATCCGCGCTATCATCCGCGGCTCCGCCATCAATCATGACGGCCATTCCAGCGCGCTCACTGCGCCGAACGGCGCCGCCCAGCAGGCGGTGATCGCCGCGGCGCTGGCCGATGCGGGACTGTCGGCGCGCGATGTCCAGGCCGTGGAATGCCACGGCACCGGCACGCCGCTCGGTGATCCGATCGAGGTGCAGGCGCTCGCCGCCGCCTATGGGGCGGATCGCGGCGCGCCGCTGCTGCTGGGCTCGGCCAAGACCAATATCGGCCATCTGGAGGCCGCGGCCGGCATCGCCGGACTGATCAAGATGGCGCTGGCGCTGCAGGCCGGGCGCCTGCCGGCGACGCTGCACCAGTCCACCCCCAATCCGCGCATCGCCTGGAGCGATCTGCCCGTCCGCGTCGTCGACCAGCCGATGGATTGGCCCTCCGCGACGCACCGGCGAGCCGGGGTGAGCAGCTTCGGCTTTTCCGGCACCAATGCGCATCTGATTGTCGAGCAGGCGCCGCCGCGCCACGGTGTAGTAGCCGAACAAATTCTGCCGACCATGCTGGCGCTGTCCGCGCGCGACGATGGCGGCTTGCGCCGGCTCGCCGCCGCACTGGCGGATCATCTGACGGCCTATCCGGAGACGCCGCTGGCGGCCGTCGCCGCGACCCTCGCCAGCGGTCGCGGACGCTTCGCCCATCGCGCCGCCTGTCTCGCGCGCAGTCACGACGAAGCGCTCGCGGGTCTGCGCAGCATTGCGGAGGGCGAGCAGCCCATCGCCGGGGCCATCGGATTCGGGGGGGCCGAACAGCCGAAAATCGCCTTCCTGTTTTCCGGGCAGGGCAGTCAATGGCCCGGCATGGCGGCGGAGCTTTATGCCGCCGACCCGATCTTCCGTGACCGGCTGGACGCCGCTACGCGCCGGCTCGACGCCGATCCGGCCGCGCTGCGATTCGATCCGGTAGCAGGGGGGCGGGCGCCCGACACCGCCGAGGTTCAGCCGGCGCTGTTTGTGCTCGAATATGCGCTGGCCGAGCGTCTCGCGTCGTTCGGTGTGGTGCCTGATATTGTTGCCGGGCACAGCCTGGGCGAATGGTCTGCCGCCTGCGTCGCCGGCATGCTGCCGTTCGATCTTGCGCTTGATGTGGTGGCCGCGCGGGGCCGGCTGATGGGCGCGCTGCCGGGCGACGGCGAGATGGCGGCGGTGTTCGCGCCGATCGCGCGCGTCGCGCCGCTGATGGAGCGTTTCGGTTCGCGCCTCGACGTCGCCGCGCTGAATGCGCCGGACGAGGTGGTGGTGTCGGGCGACAAAGAGGCGATCGCGTCGTTACTTGCGGATCTTGACGCCGAAGGGATGGGCTGCCAGCGCATCGCCACCAGCCACGCCTTCCATTCGCATCTGATGGACGCCGCGGTTGCGCCGTTCGAGCAGGTGGTACGCGACGCCGGCCTGGCAGAGCCGCGGCTGCCGATGGTCTCGAATGTGACGGGGGCGCTTGCGGCTGACTTCCTCGACCCGGCCTATTGGGGTCGGCAGATCCGCCAGCCTGTGCGGTTCGGCGACGGCCTCGACAGCATCGCCGCTTTCGGCGCGGATGTGGTGGTGGAGATCGGCCCCGCCGCGACGCTGGTCGGCTTTGCCCAGCGCGCATCCGGTTTCCAACATGCTACGACGCACTTCATTCCGACCATGCGTCGCAACCGTGCGGCGACCGATACTCTGGCGCTCGCGCTCTGCCGGCTGTTCGCGGCCGGGATCGATATCCGCTGGCCAATGAGCGGCGCGCCGCGCGTCAGCCTGCCAGGCTATCCCTTCGCCGGCGAGCGCCACTGGATCGCGGCACCGCACCGGCCGGCTGTCGTGCAAGATGCCGTGGTCGCAGCGCCGCTGCCCGCGCCGCATCCGGCGGCGACGCCGGCCCTGAGCCCGGACGAAGTGCGCGCCGGCATTTCGGCGAGCCTGCGGCGCAGCCTGCAACTGGACGAGGCGGCGCTGGCCGGCGATGCCGGCTTCTTCACGCTCGGGGTGGATTCGCTCGCTTTGATGGAAGCCATGTCGACGCTCGAACGGCGTTGGAAGGTAGCAATCCCGCGCCGCGAACTATTCGAGACGCTGACGACACCGCGCGCGCTGCTGGAGCGCGTCGTCAGCGAGGTGGAGGCCCGCGCACCTGAAACGGCTACTGCGCCGTCCGCCATGGGGCAGGTAACAGCCGCGTCGACGCCCGCATTGCAGCCCGTCACGCGCATCGCGGCTGCTCAGCCGCAGGCAGAGCCGATGAGCGCGGAGGGGAAGACCTTCATCGCGGAGTTCGCCGCAAGTTATGGCGCAGCCCGGCAAGCGTCGCGCCGGCAGCGCGAGACCTACGGTGCCGTGCTGGCGGATAGTCGCGCGGTGGCGGGCTTCCGGCCCGAGACCAAGTCGATGCTCTATCCGATCATCGGCATGAAGGGGCAGGGCAGCCACATCATCGATGCCGACGGCAACGACTATGTCGACCTGACCATGGGCTTCGGCGTGCAATTGTTCGGCCACAACCCGCCGATGGTGGTCGAGGCGATGCAGCGGCAATTGTCGGAGCAGGGGCTGTTCCTCGGGCCGCAGGCGCAGAAGGCCGGCGAGGCGGCGGCGCTGATCGCCCGGCTCACCGGCAATGAGCGGGTGTTGTTCTGCAACACCGGGACCGAAGCGGTTATGACGGCGCTGCGGCTGGCCCGCCATGCCACCGGCCGGCCGCTGGTGGCGATGTTCGCCGGCTCCTATCACGGCCATTTCGACGGCACGCTGGCGCGCGCCGCCGAGGGCGGCAGCCTGCCGCTCGCCAGCGGCACGCCGCTCGGCATGCTGGCCGACGTCGTCGTGCTCGACTATGCCGACCCCGAGGGCAGCCATGCCGCGCTGGAGGCGCTGTCGGACCGGCTCGCGGCGGTGATCGTCGAGCCGGTGCAGAGCCGGCGCCCGAGCCTGCAGCCGCGCGACTTCCTGCAATGGCTGCGCGGCTTCACCAGCCGGGCCGGCGCGGCGCTGATCTTCGACGAGGTGCTGCTCGGATTTCGCGTCGCCTGCGGCGGGGCGCAGGCCTGGGCCGGCGTGCGGGCCGATCTTGTGACTTATGGCAAGATCGTCGGTGGCGGCCTGCCGATCGGCGTCGTTGCCGGCACCCGCGCGTATCTGGACGGCATCGATGGCGGCCAATGGCCGCTGCAGGGCGCCGGCGGTCCGCAGGCCGACCGAACCTTCTTCGCCGGCACGTTCAATAAAAACCCGCTGGCGATGGCGGCCGCAACCGCCGTGCTTACTCACCTGGACGCGTCCGGCCCCGCTTTGCAGGAGCGCCTCAACGCGCGCACCGACAGCTTTTGCCGCGACCTCAACGCCTCGCTCGAACGCGACGGCAGCGCCTTGCGGGTCGAGCATTTCTCTTCGGTGCTGCGCTTTGCGGGTGCGAGCGATCTGTTCTACAGCCAGCTGATCTCGCGCGGCGTCTACGTCTGGGAAGGGCGCACCTGCTTCCTCTCCACGGCGCATACCGATTCCGATCTCGACCAGGTGGCGCAGGCGGTGCGCGACAGCGCCCGCGCGCTGACGGCGGTCGGCCTGATGGGCTCGTCGCCGCGGCCGGCGGCGCCCGCGACCATCGCCACCTCGCCGGGACAGCAGGCGCTGTGGACGCTTGCCGCCTTCAGCCCCGAAAGCGCTGCGGCCTATAACCAGACGCTGCTGCTGCGTTTCGACGGCTCACTCGATGCGGAGATGCTCAGAGCCGCGCTGGCCGATCTGGCGGCGCGGCACGACAGCCTGCGGATGAATTTTGCCGAGGGCGGCCGCGAAGTCCACATCGCCACCGCCGCCACCATCACGCTGGACGAGGCCGACCTGCCTGATGTCGAGGCTGCTGCAGCCTGGGTGCGGTCCGAGGCGGCGCGGCCGTTCGATCTGGCGGGCGGGCAGTTACTTAGAGTTGATCTGCTGCGGATCGGCGCAGGCGAATGCGCGCTGGTGCTGATCCAGCCGCATATCGTCACCGACGGCTGGTCGATGCAGGTGCTCGCCAACGAATTCGGCCGGCTCTATTCGGCTCGCCTCGCAGCGATCCCGGCGAGCCTGCCGGCGCCGGCCAGCTATCAGCGCTTCGCGGACTTTGCCCGCGTGGCGGCCGCCGACCCGGACGCCGCGGCGCATTGGAAAGGCACCTTCGCCCGTCTGCCCGCGCCGCTGGATCTTCCCGCCGACCGGGCGCGGCCGCCGCTGCAGAGTTTTGCGGGCGGGCGGATCGCTGCGCTGCTGCCGCCGGCCACTGCCGAACGGCTGGCGGCGCAAGCGCGGGCGCAGAATTGCTCGCTGTTCACGCTGTGCCTCGCCGCCTATGGGCGGCTGCTGGCCGAACTTTCCGGGCAGGACGATCTGGTGGTGGCGATCTTCGCCGCCGGCCAGCCGATGGTGGGCGAGCCGGGACTGACCGGCTATTGCATCTCCACCGTGCCGGTGCGACTCGCCGGCATCGGCGGCGCGGATGCGCTCGGCGTGACCCGCGCGGCGATGGCGCAGGCGATGGCCTATCCGGCCTATCCGCTGTCCGCCATCGTCAAGGCGAGCGGCGGACGGCGCGATCCGTCGCGCCCGCCGCTGGCGAGCGTCTCCTTCAACCTCGACCGCCTGGAGTCGCTCGCGGCGTTCGGCGCCCTCGCGCCAACAATCAGCGCCAACGCCCATGGCAGCGTGCGCTGGGATTTGAACTGGAATCTCGAACTCAGCGAAGCGGGCCTCGCCATCGAGGCGAATTTCAACGCCGACCTGTTCGATGCCGCCCGGGTCGAGGGCTGGGTCGCCCGCTATCGCGAATTGCTGGACGACATCGGCGCGGAGCCCGCAGCACCGGAGGCACCAGTTAGCACGATCGCCGACTACGTGGCGCAATGGGCTGTGCAGCGGCCCGATGCGCCGGCGGTGATCGATAACGAAGGCACGCTGAGTTGGGCTCAACTCGCGCAAGCGAGCGAACATCTCGCGGCCCGGCTGGCGGGGCTTGGCGTCGGACATGGCGACCGGGTCGGCTTCTGCCTCGAGCGCGGCGCCGGTTCGCTGGTGGCGATGGCGGCCGCGAGCCGGCTCGGTGCAGCCTTCGTGCCGCTCGAGCCGGAGCACCCCGCCGCGCACCGCGCCACGCTCCTCGCCGAATCCGGTGCCTTGGTGCTGGTGACGGATGCATCGACGCGAAGCGCGACGGCATCGGTTCCGACGCTGGGCTGGAGCCGCGATGCACCGGCCATAGCGGCGCCACCGCGCGTTGTCTGCGGCGCTTCGGATCTCGCCTACATCCTGTTCACCTCCGGCTCGACCGGGCGGTCGAAGGGCGTCATGGTGTCCTGCGGCGGCCTGCACGCCTATGCGGAGGCCATGCTGCGCCGGCTGGCGATGCCGGGCCCGCTTGTATTTGCGATCGTCACTTCCTTCGCCGCCGACCTCGGCTACACCAGCGTGATCGGCGCCATCGCTTCAGGCGGCACGCTCAATGTGGTGGATGCGCCCACCGCGCGCGACCCTGCGGCCTTGATCGCCCGGATGGCGCAAGCGCCGGCCGATGTGCTGAAGATCGTCCCCAGCCATCTCGCCGCGCTGCTGACGCATCCGGACGCCGCCGCGCTGCTGCCGCGGCGCGCGCTGATCTGCGGCGGCGACGTGCTCACCTTTGCATTGGTACAACGGCTGACGGTGCTGCGGCCGGGCTTGCGCATCTTCAATCACTACGGCCCCACCGAGACCACCATCGGCTGCACCATGGTGGAAGTCACCGCGGCGCTTGCGAGCGCGATGGCGGATGGCCGCGTGCCGATCGGCCATCCGCTCGACGGCGCCATCGTGGAGATCGTCGATGCCGACGGCACGGTGCTTGCGGCCGGCGAGACCGGCGAAATCCGCGTCAGCGGCGCGGGCGTCGCGCTGGGCTATCTGGCGCCGGCGACGGATGCGGCGCCCGGCTTCATCCGCCGCGCCGACGGCGCGCGCGCTTATCTCACCGGCGATCTCGGCAGCATGGATGCCGACGGCCTGGTCCGCTTCCTCGGCCGCAACGACGACATGGCAAAGATTCGCGGCCATCGGGTCGATCCCAATGGCGTGGCGGCGGTGCTGCGCGGCTGCCCCGGCGTCGTTGATGCGGCGGTGCTGGTCAAGCGCGACGACGCCGGCGCGGCGCGTCTGTTCGGCGCCGTCGTGGCGCCCGGCCAGCGCCCGGAAAGCCTCGACGCTCTCCTCGCCGACCGGCTGCCCGAAGCGCATCGTCCGTCCCGCCTGATCATCGTCGAGGCACTGCCGCTCAACGCCAACGGCAAGGTCGATCGCAACGCGCTGCTGGAGCTGTTCGCCGCGCCCCGTGCCGTTGCGGCCGCTGCGCCGGTTCGCGCCGAAGGCGTGCTCGCCACGGTCCTGGCGCTATGGCGCGAGTTGTTCGCCGGCCTTGGAGAGCCGGCGGAGATGATCGGTGCTGACGATGATTTCTTCGCGCTGGGCGGCGATTCGATCATGGCGATCCAGCTCGCCGGCAGAGCGAGGGCGGCCGGCTGGCTGATGTCGCCGACGCAGATCTTCACCGCGCCGACGCCGCGCGGCCTGGCCGCCATCATCCAGCCGGTCTCGGCGCGCGCCGTCGTGGATCGCGGGCCGGTTGCGGAGGCGGTGCCGCTGACGCCGATCCAGCATTGGTTCATGGACATCGCGATGCCCGACCGCCGCCATTGGGCGCTGACGGCGGTGTTCGCTCTTCCTCCCGGTGCCACGATGGACGCTATCAGCACGGCTCTCGCGGCGGCGCATCAGCGTCACGATGCGCTACGCGCCCGGCTGTGCGATGGCGATCCGCAGCTGCAGCAGGTGGAAGCAGCCGAGATCTCGCCGGCATTGCTGCAGCAGCAGATAACTGCCGTCGAAGAATTTTCCGCCGCCGAGGATCGGATGGCCGATCGCCTGATAGCGCAACTCGACCCCGCTGCGGGACGTCAGTTCGCCGCGGGGCTTGTGGAAGCCGGCGCCGCGCGGCGCCTGGTCGTGGCTGTGCATCATCTGGTGTTCGACATGGTCTCCTGGACAATTCTGGCGGACGATCTCGCCAACGCACTGTCCGACCCGCCGCGGCCGGTTGTGGCGCCGGCGACGGCGTGGTCGTGGTGGTGCCGCCATCAACCGGCGACGGTCGCCGCCTTCGAGGTCGATCGTCCGTATTGGCAGGCGGTGGCGGAAACATCGGTGACGGTGCCGCTTGATCACTCCACCAACGAGGATCTTGAAGGCGACGCGCAATGCCGTGAATTGCGACTGGCCGCGGAACTGTGCCAGCCGCTGTTCGCCGATCTCACCGAACACTTCGGCCACCAGCCGCATGAGAGCGCGCTGGCGCTGGTCGCCCGCGCGCTGTTCGGCTGGACCGGAGGCGCGGTGCAGCTCGAATTGGAAGGACATGGTCGCGAGCCGGGTGATGCGGACATCGATCTGTCGCGCAGCATCGGCTGGTTCACCACCCGCTATCCGTTGGCGCTGCCGGCGGACGCGACCGATCTGCCGGGCTGGCTGCTGGCCGTCAAGGACATCGCGCGGGCTGCGGCGGCGCGGTCGATGGGTTACGGATTGCTGCGCTGGGCCGCGGTCCCGCTGACCGGGCCGCGGCCGCAACTGTCGTTCAACTATCTGGGCGACATCAGTCGGTTCGGCCATGCCGGGCTGCCGCTGATCCGGTTGTCCGCGGGCCGGGAGCGGGCCGCGCGGGCGGTTCGCCCCCACCGCCTTGCTTTCAACTGCTGGCTCGATAACGACGCGCTGGTGATCCGCTGCGAATTCGGCGCCGGCCATGACGCCGCGACCATCGAGCGGCTGCTGCGGGCTATCGCCGTCGAGGCGGACGCCTGCCGTTCCGTGGCGAGTCACTCGGAGCGCCGCTATTCGCCGAGCGACTTCTCGGCGCTCGACCTCAGCCAGGAGGATCTCGACGTCCTCACCCTCTACAGCTGAGCCACGGCGGATCGCGTTGAATGACCGCGAAGGCGCCCGTTAATGTTTTCAGGGGGTTAGTTTTGGCGCTCCCTAGCGGAATCGAACCGCTCTCTCCACCGTGAAAGGGTGGCGTCCTAACCGATAGACGAAGGGAGCGAAGCCGCGTGGCGCGCGAACCGGATTCGGGGTCGCTGGCCGGCGGAAACGCACGGTCGTACGTCGTATTCTCGAACCATATCAACGCGGTGCGCTGACTGGCGGCGCCTCCGAGCGAGCGGCCATGGGGCCCCGTGCGTCAGCGGCGGGCGAACGTATAGTGGCGTTTGCCGGGCCGGGCAAGTCCGCCGCGCCAAGAACCGCAAATACCCCGAAAATTCGATCAAGTTTGCAACGTTTTTTCAAGGCCGCGAGCCTAGACCGAAGGGTAACGGAGCGGACATGGCCAAAGAACGAAACAAGCGCGACTCGCGCAAGTCGGTGCGACAGAGCGGCTGGATCACGCTGGACGGCGGATTCGCGGCGCGGCCCTGCGAGGTCGTCGATCTGTCGACCTCGGGCGCCAAGCTCACCCTCGCGGACGCGATCTCGCTTGGGCCGAAACTGCGGCTGGCGTTTTCGCGTGATTCCCGCACGGGCCGGAATTGCGAAGTGGTGTGGCGGCGCGGCACGACGGTCGGCGTCAAATTCGTCAGTTGAACGACAGGACGCAACGTCACCGGTCGATCGACAACCTCTCGAACGCAAAACAGGCCCCGCAATGACGGGGCCTGTTGCGTTCGCAGCGATCGCGATCAGCCGAAGAACAGCCAGAGCAGAATGATGATCGGGATCGGAATGCCGATCAGCCAGAGAAGTAGTCCACGTGCCATGTCAACCTCCATGATTTGCAGAACCAACGTCATGCAGCGACGCTGGTTCCTGGAGGGCGACTGTTTTCGAACGCGCTCGATCCGGAACAAAACGCGGCGACGTGTA
Source organism: Rhodopseudomonas sp. NSM (assembly GCF_052445935.1). Taxonomy (NCBI): domain Bacteria; kingdom Pseudomonadati; phylum Pseudomonadota; class Alphaproteobacteria; order Hyphomicrobiales; family Nitrobacteraceae; genus Rhodopseudomonas; species Rhodopseudomonas sp. NSM. The sequence continues at coordinate 278,198 of NZ_JBQTCH010000005.1, forward strand.
CGCGACGTGTTAGTTCGCCACGTCGCGCTACACTGGTGATTACCAGTGGCCGGTGTTTGGCATCGAGGCCCACGGCTCCTGCGGCGGTAGCGCGTCGCCCTTCTGCAGCAGTTCGACCGAATGCAGATCCGGCGAGCGCACAAACGCCATCTGGCCGTCGCGCGGCGGGCGGTTGATGGTGATGCCCATCTTCATCAGTCGGTCGCAGGTCGCATAGATATCGTCGACCTCGTAGGCGAGATGGCCGAAGAAGCGATCCTCGCCATAGGTCTCCTCGTCCCAATTGTGGGTCAGCTCGATGGTCGGGGCCGGGCGTCCCTTCGACTGCCTGACCAACTCCTCGTCCTCGGGCGCGCACAGAAACAGCAGCGTGAATTTGCCCTTGTCGTTGTCGATGCGGCGGACCTCCTTGAGGCCGAGTGCGCCGCAGAAGAATTGCAGCGCGGTGTCGAGATTGCGGACGCGCAGCATGGTGTGCAGAAAACGCATGATGGTGGTGTCTCCGTGAGGCGGGTGGCAGCGCGATCTTGCGACGAAACCGCGGGATTGGAAAGCGCGGGCCGAACGTGCGGGCATTTCCGTGCGCCGCTTCGCACGCGCAATCGATGAACCCGGCGCTGCGAAGACACACGGGCCCCGGAGCGATGCTCCGGGGCCCGTCACTTGTCGATGATATCGCATGCAGGGGAATGCGGCGAACCGGACGAAAACGAAGATGACCCAGTCGACGAGAAACCGAAGCCGGCGAACCGGCCACAACCGCCGACAAAAAAAGAGCCCCGCCTTGGAGGTCACGGGGCTCTTTTCGGGGAGGTCATCCGTAGAGACACCCGACTATCGACGGGGTATGCTCAGGTTGCAATTCAAAAAAATGTGGGTTCGAATCCGTGCAACGGAACCCATTCGTGATCGGCGCCAGCTCGCGCACCGACATCGGCATATCCGTCCCGCGCCGGCCTGGCTTGCGCCGGGCGGGGCAAATTGCGATGGGTCTGATGTTTGTTGGATGTTGCAGCCATGATCGCACCCGACCTGCGCAGCGGAGTTGAACAGCTCGGCGACATGATCGCCGGCGCCTCGGTGATCGTGCCGTTCACCGGCGCCGGGATTTCAACCGAGTCGGGGATTCCGGATTTCCGCTCGCCCGGCGGGCTGTGGACCCGCAACCGGCCGATCCCGTTCGAGGAATTCGTCGCGCGGCAGGACGCGCGCGACGAGGCCTGGCGGCGGCGCTTCGCGATGGAAGACACCTTCGCGGCGGCGCGGCCGGGACGCGGCCATCGCGCGCTCGCCGCGCTGTACAAGGCCGGCAAGGTGCCGGCGGTGATCACCCAGAACATCGACAATCTGCATCAGGCGTCGGGCATTGGTGCCGGCGACGTCGTCGAACTGCACGGCAACACCACCTATGCGCGCTGCATCGGCTGCGGCAAACGCCACGAACTCGACTGGGTGCGGCAGTGGTTCCAGCGCGCCGGCCATGCGCCGCATTGCACCGCCTGCGACGAGCCGGTGAAAACCGCGACGATCTCGTTCGGTCAGGCGATGCCCGTCGACGAGATGCGTTATGCCAGCCAGCTCGCGCAGAATTGCGATCTGTTTCTGGCGATCGGATCGTCGCTGGTGGTGTGGCCCGCCGCCGGGATTCCGATGCTCGCGAAAGAGTCCGGCGCCAAGCTCGTGATCATCAACAACGAGCCGACAGAGCAGGACGAGATCGCCGATCTGGTGATCCGGCACGACATCGGCGAAACGCTCGGACCGTTCGTCGGCAACTGAATCCCCGTATGATTCGCAGGTATTCAAGCCTGTTCATAGCTGTCGCCTCGCGCGTTTTTTGTCTTTGCGAGAGGCATCGCGGTGTTATCTTTGCATTAATAGATTCGCGGCGGCGCAATCCTGATTGGTCATGGAACTGGGGCACGCGGATTGCTGGCGTCGCGGTGGCGACACGGTTGTAATTCTGACGCGCGGGGTCCGGGGTCATGGGGTCGGACGGTTTTGAGTCCAAAAAGCCAGGCGTATCGACAGCCGCCGGCGCCATACGGTCCGGGGCCGTGGAATTCGCGCCTCGCGACGCATACCTGCCTCGCGACGGCGTCGGGGGCGCCTTCGCGGGCATCGCCGAATCGGGGAACCTGGTCGAAATCGGTGGCGTCATCAAATGGTTCGACGCCTCGAAGGGGTACGGCTTCATCGTCCCCGACAATGGCGCGGCAGATGTTTTGCTGCACGTGACCGTGCTGCGCCGGGATGGCTACCAGACCGCCTATGAGGGCGCCCGCATCGTCGTGGAATGCGTCCAGCGCGCCAAGGGCTATCAGGCGTTCCGCGTCGTCTCGATGGACGAGTCGACCGCGATCCATCCCGCCCAGATGCTGCCGCCGCGCACCCATGTCAGCGTGACGCCGACCAGCGGGCTCGAGCGCGCCCAGGTGAAATGGTTCAACCGGCTGCGCGGCTTCGGCTTTCTGACCTGCGGCGAGGGCACGCCGGACATCTTCGTGCATATGGAGACGCTGCGGCGCTACGGCATGACCGAATTGCGTCCCGGCCAGTATGTGCTGGTGCGGTTCGGGCCGGGCTCCAAGGGGATGATGGCGGCGGAGATCCAGCCCGAGAATGGCGCCCCGGGATTGTCCTCGCACTGACGCGCCGCGCCGGATCCTGAAAATTTGACCATTGCCGGCGGCGCGCGGACATTCTGCGCGGCGCGGTCTGGTGTTCGCCATGATCGTCGCGCTAGGGTCGTCCCGGATTGAACTGGACGGGACAGGTTGCGTCGATGACAAGCTTTCGTTGCGGATATGCCGGCCGGGTGCTGAGCGCGCTGGTCGCCTTGCTGCTGCTGTGCGCGTTCGCCGCGCAGAACGCGCAGGCGGCCAAGATGGAGACGCTGGAGATCGTCACCAAGACCGGCGTGCATGTCTTCAGCGTCGAGATCGCGACCACCGAGCAGGAGCGCGAGACCGGCCTGATGTATCGCAAGCAGATGCCCGAAGGGCAGGGCATGCTGTTCGACTTCCGGCCGGAGCAGCCTGTGTCGATGTGGATGAAGAACACCTACATTTCGCTCGACATGATCTTCATCCGCGCCGACGGCCGGATCCTGCGGATCGCCGAGAATACCGAGCCGATGTCGACGAAGATCATCGCCTCCGGCGGTCCGGTGACGGGCGTGCTGGAGGTGATCGGCGGCACCGCCAAGAAACTCGGCATCGCCGCCGGCGACCGCGTCGGGCATCCGTTGTTCAAGGGCCGCTGAACCGGCGGCTTGCTGGGGTCCGCCGAAGCGTGTATCGACGGCGAACCGACACGGCATCGGGGTATAGCGCAGCCTGGTAGCGCGGCAGTTTTGGGTACTGCAGGTCACAGGTTCGAATCCTGTTGCCCCGACCACTTTCGCGACGGAAGGTCCGCACCGCCGTTCCCGACCGTTGTCAGCCTTTCAATCTCACGTCTTCCCCGATCCGGCCGACGGCACCGATTGCGCCGCTGCCGGAGAAACTGTGCCGGCGGCCGAGGCGGGCGCGCCGGGCGCATTCGGCCCGAGCCCGGCCGCCGCCACGGTCGCGGCCGAGGCCGCCATGCCGGCCGGCTGGGCCGCGGGCGCGGCCGTCGCCATCGCCGGCTTCATCGGCTTGTCCTGCTTTTTCGACCAAGTGATGTAGTAGGCCACCAGCGTCATCAGCGCGATGCCGGTGACGCTGACGATGATCTGCGCCAGCAGCGAGCCCGAGCTCATCATCAGTTCGAAATGGCCGACGAAGGACAGGAACACGCCGACGCAGAACACCGCGAGCGACTGCTGGCCGCATTTGATCAGCGGGTCGAAGATCGGCGATTCCAGCCCCTTCCAGTCCTTCGGAACGAAGCGGACCACCAGCACGACGAGCACCGCGAAATGCAGGAAGCGGTAGGGCGCCAGATTGGTCTTGTCGTTGGGGTTGAAAGCGTCGAACAGCCAGGTCGGGAACATTTCGCCGAGGGTCGGAAACCGGCCGGCCATCGTCATCACCAGCGCGAAGATCATGTAGGCGATGCAGAACCACAGCATATAGCTGGAATTGATGATCGAGCGCGACCGCGTGGTGCCGCCGAGCGCGCACCAGGCGCCGAACACGAACAGCAACTGCCAGCAGAACGGGTTGAAGTACCAGGTGCCGGCCGGATAGGACGGCAGATTCCAGTCGAACTGCCGCGCGGCGAAATACAGCGCGAACGACGCGATCATCACCGCATCGGGCTTGCGCAGCATCAGCCACAGCACCGGCGGAAACAGCCCCATCAGCACGATGTAGAGCGGCAGTACATCGAGATTGACCGGCTTGAACTTCAAGAGCAGGCCCTGGCGCAGCGTCTCGATCGGGTTGTCGACGAGGCCTGCGACGTTGAATTCGTTGATGATGTCGGGGTCACTGAAGCGCACCGCGACGTAGCCGATCGCGACGATGTAGATCACGAACAGCACGATGTGGGCGACGTAGAGCTGCCAGACACGCTTGGTCAGCCGGGTGCCGCCGACGATGAAGCCGCGCTCCAGCATCATCTTGGCGTAGACGAACGACGCGGTGTAGCCGGAAATGAACACGAACAGGTCGGCGGCGTCGCTGAAACCGTAGTTCCGGGTGGTGATCCAGTTCACCACATTGTCCGGGATGTGATCCAGGTAGATCGCCCAGTTGGCCACGCCGCGGAACAGGTCCAGCCGCAGATCGCGGCCCTTGCCGGGGAGAATTGCCTGAATTTCCATGGAGCCGTTCGTCCCGTGTCTTTTTATGAAACCGTTGTAGTCGGTCCCGATCGATTGTCATGACGTCGGGGACCGAATATACCCAATTCTGAAACCAACCGCCTCGCGACGGAATCACAAGTGGCCGGTGCCGATCACGAACTGCTGCGTTTCGTGACCCTTATAATGTGACGCAAATGTTCGACTTCGAAAGACACACCAAGATACACTATGAGCGCCGCTTTCACCAAACCGCCGCAATGCAGCTGACAGGCCCGAACCTTCGATGACCGCACGGATCTTCAAGCCCGCCAAGAACGCGATGCAATCCGGGACCGCCAAGACCCGGGACTGGCAACTCGACTACGAACCCGAGCAACCGCGGGTGATCGAACCGCTGATGGGTTGGACCTCGTCCACCGACATGCAGCAGCAGATCAGCCTGCGCTTCGACACCCGCGAGGAGGCGATCGCCTATTGCGAGCGCGAGGGCATCCCGTATCAGGTGCTGGAGCCGAAGCTCCCGGTCCGCCGGCGCGCGGCCTATGCCGACAATTTCGCCTTTCGCCGCGGCGAGCCCTGGACGCACTGACCGGATCCGCCGACCGGACTCTCCGCCGGACTGCCGCCGATGGCAGGCTCCGGCGCAGAGCGTTTTGATCGGCCGGCGCGTGACCTGTCGGCGCAAGCCGGCTGCGAGCCGTGCCGCTATGGGCTGCGCCTGTTCGGAGCGCAGCAGGTTGGGGTTGCATCCTGCGCCCGCGCGATGACACCATGACCCGAACGCTTCCTCCCCGGGGCGAGCCATAAAAGCGGAAACGCCATGTCCCTGCATTCCAAGATCGATCCCGGATCGGCCGAATTCGCGCGCAATGCCGAGACGATGCGCGCACTGGTCGCGGAGCTGAAGGACAAGCTCGACGGCGTCGCCGGCGCAGGCGGGGAGGTATCGCGCGCCCGGCACACCGCGCGCGGCAAGCTGCTGGCGCGCGACCGCGTCGACCTGCTGCTCGACCCCGGCACCGCGTTTCTCGAATTGTCGCCGCTCGCCGCCAACGGCCTCTATGGCGGCGACGTGCATTCGGCGTCGATCGTCACCGGCGTCGGCCGGGTCGCTGGCCGCGAATGCATGATTGTCGCCAACGACGCCACGGTGAAGGGCGGCACCTACTATCCGATGACGGTGAAGAAGCATCTGCGCGCGCAGGACATCGCGCGGCAGAACCATCTGCCGTGCATCTACATGGTGGATTCGGGCGGCGCCTTTCTGCCGCAGCAGGACGAGGTGTTTCCCGACGAGCGGCATTTCGGCCGGATTTTCTTCAACCAGGCGAACATGTCGGCGCAGGGCATTCCGCAGATCGCGGTGGTGATGGGCTCGTGCACGGCCGGCGGCGCTTATGTGCCCGCAATGTCCGACGAGAGCATCATCGTGCGCAACCAGGGCACCATCTTCCTCGGTGGCCCGCCGCTGGTGAAGGCCGCGACCGGCGAAGTGGTGTCGGCGGAAGAACTCGGCGGCGCCGACGTGCATTCGCGGCAGTCCGGCGTCACCGATCATTATGCGCAGAACGATGCGCATGCGATCGGCATCGCGCGGAAAATCGTCGGCACCTTGAAGCCGCCGCAGCGGGCGGTGCTCAACATGCGCGCGCCGCGCGAGCCGCTGTATCCGGCCGAGCAGCTCTATGGAATTGTCCCGGCCGAGAGCCGCAAGCCGTTCGACGTCCGCGATATCATCGCCCGGATCGTCGACGGCTCCGAATTCGACGAGTTCAAGAAGCTGTACGGCACCACGCTGGTGTGCGGCTTCGCGCATATCTGGGGCTTCCCGGTCGGCATCATCGCCAATAACGGCATCCTGTTCAGCGAATCTTCGCTGAAGGGCGCGCATTTCATCGAGCTGTGCTGCCAGCGCGGCATCCCGCTTGTGTTCCTGCAGAACATCACCGGCTTCATGGTCGGCAAGAAGTACGAAGCCGGCGGCATCGCGCGCGACGGCGCCAAGCTGGTCACGGCGGTCGCCACCGCCAACGTGCCGAAATTCACCATCGTGATCGGCGGCTCCTACGGCGCCGGCAATTACGGCATGTGCGGAAGGGCGTATTCGCCGCGCTTTCTGTGGATGTGGCCGAACGCGCGGATCTCGGTGATGGGCGGCGAGCAGGCGGCGATGGTGCTGAGCTCGCTCCGCCGCGACAATATCGAGGCCAAGGGCGGCGCCTGGAGCGCGGAGGAGGAAGAGGAATTCCGCTCGCCGATCCGCGCGCAATACGAGACTCAAGGCAGCCCGTATTACGCGACGGCGCGGCTGTGGGACGACGGCGTGATCGACCCCGCCGATACGCGGCTCGTGCTCGGCCTCGGGCTGTCGGCGTCGAGCAATGCGCCGATCGAGCCGACGACATTCGGCCTGTTCAGGATGTGATGATGGCAACGACAGGCTTGTACAAGCGCTTCCGCACGCTGCTGATCGCCAACCGCGGCGAGATCGCGTGCCGCGTCATCCGCACCGCGCGCGCGATGGGGCTGCGCAGCGTCGCGGTGTATTCCGAAGCTGATTCCGGTGCGCTGCATGTCAGCGAGGCCGACGAAGCTGTGCTGCTGGGACCTGCGCGGGCGGCCGACAGTTATCTGAACATCGCGCGCATCATCGAGGCTGCGCGCGCGAGCGGTGCCGAGGCGATCCATCCCGGCTACGGCTTTCTGTCGGAGAGCGCCGAGTTCGCGCAAGCCTGCGCCGATGCCGGCCTCGTCTTCGTCGGCCCGACGCCGCAGATGATCACCGCGATGGGCTCGAAATCGGGCTCCAAGGCGCTGATGGAAAAGGCCGGCGTGCCGCTGGTCCCGGGCTATCACGGCGAGGCGCAGGACGACGCGACGCTGGCGAAAGCGGCCGACAGGATCGGCTTCCCGGTGCTGGTGAAGGCCTCGGCCGGCGGTGGCGGTCGCGGCATGCGCGTGGTGCGCAAGGCGGATGAATTGTCCGAGGCGATCGTCAGCGCCAAGCGCGAGGCCAAGGCGGCGTTTGGCGACGATACGCTGCTGATCGAGAAATACGTCGACAATCCGCGCCACATCGAGGTGCAGATCGTCGGCGACAGCCACGGCAATCTCGTCTCGCTGTTCGAGCGCGAATGCACGCTGCAGCGCCGCCACCAGAAGGTGATCGAGGAGGCACCGTCGCCGACGCTCGACGCGGCAGGGCGCGACAAGGTCTGCGAAGCGGCGCGGCGCGCGGCCGGCGCTGTCAACTATGTCGGCGCCGGCACCATCGAATTCGTCTCCGACGGCCGCGACGTGTTTTTCATCGAGATGAACACCCGCCTGCAGGTCGAGCATCCGGTCACCGAGCTGATTTCGGGTGTGGACCTCGTCGAATGGCAGTTGCGTGTCGCCTTCGGCGAAAAGCTGCCGCTGACGCAGGATCAGCTCGCGCTCAACGGCCACGCCATCGAGGCGCGGGTCTATGCGGAAAATCCGGCGAAGAACTTCATGCCCTCGGTCGGACGCATCAGCACATGGCGCACGCCGGCCGAGGTCGACGGCCTGCGCATCGACGCCGGCTACCGCGCCGACGACAGCGTGTCGCCGTATTACGACGCGATGCTGGCCAAGGTGATCGCGTTCGCGCCGACCCGCGAAGCGGCGATCGACCGGCTCGACCGCGGGCTGAACGAGACCGATGTCCGCGGCGTCGTGACGAACATTCCCTTTTTGTCGGCGCTGGTGACGCATCCGGACGTGCGCGCCAATGCCATCGACACCGGCTTCATCGAACGCAATCTCGCGGCGCTGACGGCGGCACAGACGACGCTCGGCGATCTCGAACTGGCGACTTCGGTCGCCGCGATCCTGCGCAGCGAGGACGACGCTGCGCGCGCCGAAGGGCCGACTCCGTGGCGCGCATCCGGCTGGATGCCGGTCGGGCGGCGCAAGCGCAGCTTCGTGTTCCGGCGCGGGCAGGGCGCCGAACACACCGACCACAAGGTCGAACTGACTTACGGGGGCGGCGCCGCGACGTTGACGATCGAGGGCCGCGATTTGCCGTTCGCCTCGGCGGCGAGCAGCGACGGCCTCGACGTCACGCTCGGCGGAACGCGGTCTCGCGTCTCCGCCGTGGTCGACGGCCACGAGCTGTATGTTCGCACCCGCAATGGCCGGTTCGAGCTGCATCTCGTCGACCCGTTCGGCGGCGAGAGCGAGGAGGCCGTCGGCGAGGACAAGATCGTCGCGCCGCTGCCCGGCACCGTGGTGGCGCTGCTCGCCGAGCTGGGCTCGAAACTCCAAAAGGGCGCCGCGATCCTGACGCTCGAAGTGATGAAGATGGAGCAGACTCTGCGCGCGCCGTTCGCGGGCACACTCAAGGCGATCAAGTGCAAGGTCGGCGATATCGTGCAGGAAGGCGCCGAGCTCGCCGAGCTCGAGCCGGACCCGGAATGAACCATTCACCGTCAGGCCCGGCCTTGTGCCGGGCATCCACGTCTTTCTGCGTAGCAACGCGTAAGGCGTGGATGGCCGGGACGAGCCCGGCCATGACGACTGCTTGAGAGTAGTCCAATGACCGACACCGTCCGCATCGTCGAAGTCGGCCCGCGCGACGGGCTGCAGAACGAGAAGACGCCGGTCAGCGTCGCCGATCGGATCGCCTTTGTCGAAGCGTTGGTCAGCGCAGGGCTTTCCACCGTCGAGGTCGGCGCGTTCGTATCGCCGAAGGCGGTGCCGCAGATGCAAGGTTCCGACGAAGTGCTGCGCGCGTCGCTGAAGCTGCAAGGCGAATTCCACGTGCTGGTGCCGAACGAGAAGGGCTATGACGCCGCGCGCGCCGCCGGCGCGCAAGTCGTCGCGGTGTTCGCCTCGGCCTCGGAAGGATTTTCGCGCGCCAACATCAATTGCTCGGTCGCGGAATCGATCGAGCGCTTCAGGCCGGTGATCGCGCGCGCCCAGGCCGACAATATCAAAGTGCGCGGCTACGTCTCCTGCGTGCTCGGCTGTCCGTTCGATGGCGACGTGCCGGTGCAGGCGGTGGTCGACGCCACGACCACGCTGTGGGATCTCGGCTGCTACGAAGTCTCGCTCGGCGACACCATCGGCGTCGGCACGCCGAAGAAAGTTCGCGAATTGCTGCGCGCCTGCGCCGAGGCGGTGCCGATGGCCGCGCTGGCGATGCATTTCCACGACACTTACGGGCAGGCGCTCGCCAATCTCTATGCCGGGCTGGAAGAGGGCGCGCGCGTCATCGACAGCGCCGCCGGCGGCCTCGGCGGCTGTCCCTATGCGCCGGGCGCGACCGGCAATGTCGCGACCGAGGACGTGGTGTACATGCTGGAAGGCATGGGGATCGCGACCGGCGTCGATATGGACAGGCTGATTGCCGCGACCAACATTGTGGCGTCGCTGCTCGGCCGCCCGCCGGTCAGCCGCGTGGTCAATGCGCTGAATGCGAAGAACAAGCGGGCGAGTTAGCAAGCGAGCCTGTAGCCTGTAGCCTGTAGCCGGTAGGGGGCAGAGCGAAGCGAAGCCCGCGCGGAGGCGTCGATGCCGCGCGTGCTATGCTGCAGCGCAACCGAAGGACCGCGAGGCGTTCGGCAATATTCCCTGTCCGCGCGTAACAAACGCATCGCTGCGTCCGTCTGGTCTGTTAGCGGCTTTCGCCGCGTCCCGATCGCTTGCAACAGGATGACAGCAACATGACCATCAGCACCCGTATCGCCGTCGGCCTCTCCGCCGCCGTTGTCGCGCTCAGCCTCGCCGCCGCGCCGGCGGCGTTCGCCATGGACAACATGAAGAAGGACACGATGTCCAAGGACGGCATGAAGAAGGACACCATGGCGAAAGACACGATGTCGAAGGATTCGATGTCGAAAGACGGCATGAAGAAGGACGGCATGCACAAGGACAGCATGTCGAAGGACGGCATGAAGAAGTAAGCGCCGTCTCGGCGCGGGCTCGCTCCGACACGGTCGGGCCGGCTTGCCGGCTTGATCGTGTCAGCCGGTGTCGGCGAGCCAGAGCAGCGTGGCGCGGAAGCTGACACTGCGGCTGCCGACCAGCGACGTGCCGAAGACTTCGGAACTATCGTCGGCGAATGTGCCGGTGAAGCCGGTCGTGACCTCGCGACCGGCGAACACCGGCCGGGCCGGGGTCTCTGCATAAGGTGTGTGCTGCCGCGTCAGCAGTTCGCCCTTCCAATGCCCGTCGCCGACCGTGTAGTCCCCCACCGTCCAGAAATACGGATCGCCGCCGAGCAGCTTGCCGTCGCGCAGGATGATGATTCCGTTGGACCAGCCACGGACTCCGTCGAGCATCCGGATGTGGATCGAATACAGCCCGTTTCGCATCGGCGCGCCAATGTCCCGCTGCAGCTTACCGCTGCGGGCGGTTCGCGCAATGCGCGAAATGCTCGAACGGGCCTGGGCCTCGTGTTCCCGGGCGAATGAGTTCCGTGCGGCGGTTGTGATGTGGTCCCGTTGTGTCTAGAACGGGGCCTCGATCGTGATCGACCCGAGCTGTCCGAGGACAATCCCGATGCCTTTCGTCCACCGCGCCCGCGCCATGCTGGCCATCGCTTTCGTCGCGGCGCTGTCCGCCACCGCGACCCTGACAACGAGTACCCCCGCAATGTCCGACACCGCCAAGACCGTCACCACGCCCTCCGGCCTCAAGATCGAGGATGCCCAGATCGGCGCCGGCGCATCGCCTGCGCGCGGCCAGATCTGCGTGATGCACTATACCGGCTGGCTGTACGAGAATGGCGTCAAGGGCAGGAAGTTCGACTCGTCGGTCGATCGCAATGAGCCGTTCGAATTCCCGATCGGGATGGGCCGCGTGATCAAGGGCTGGGACGAGGGCGTCGCAAGCATGAAGGTCGGCGGCAAGCGCACGCTGATCATTCCGCCGGAACTCGGCTATGGCGCACGCGGCGCCGGCGGCGTGATTCCGCCGAATGCGACGCTCATCTTCGAAGTGGAACTGCTCGGCGTTAAGGGCTGAGCGTTCCAACGGATCGTGCAGCCGCTCGCCATCGCAGGCGGCTGCACGCCGGCGACCGGCTTACGGGCGACCGCAATAGACCAGGATGCTGCCCGCTTTGGTGCTGCAGGTCGCGGTGAGGGCGCCTTTCTCGACCCGCAGGGAGTCGGCAAATCGCGCCTTGCTGCCGCTGACGCAGATCGCCGACAGCAGGGTCTCGCCCGACTCGCACGCCACCGGGCAACCATCCGAGGCACAGCTGGACGAGGTCAGGGTCTTGACCGGGTTGATCGGGGCGAGCGCGATCGCGGGCGCCTCGGTGGTCGCTTCGTTCGACGCGACATTTTCGCGTTGGGAGTTCATCGCGGCGAATACAATCACTGCAGCGGCGACGAGCGCCACGGCCAACACCGGAATTTTCATGTCCAACCTCATTCCTCGAAATGGCATCACGCCGGGAACCGGGTCAGCATAGTCCTGTGCTTCCGAATTGGAAGTGATCGCAATCAATGACTCGACATCTCATCCGACGAACTAACAGATGGTACTATCGTCCGAATTTCGGTCGCCAGGCTTGGGGTCGCCAGGCTTGGGATCGTCATGGAGTTGGCGAATGGCAGTGGTTCGAATGTTCCGTTCAATGGTCTGACAACTGAAAACGCAAGATGGATACCCATCCAGATACCACTGAGACCGATCAAGCCCATCACCACGCGCTCGACCGCATCGCGCATGTGACGCTGCGCGCCGGCGCGATCCTGGCGCAGAGCGGCGCTTCGGTTCGCGTCGTCCACGAGGGCGCGCTTATGATTGCCGGCGGGCTCGGCGTCGAGGTGCTGGGGATGCGTTCCGGCTACGCCTCGTTCGAGATCACGCTGGAGCGCGGCCGCCACACCATCACGCGCATGATGCAGATCGGCCCCCACGGCGTGAACCACCGGCTCGACTTCGCGGTGCGCGACCTGGTGCTGCGTGCCTCGCGCGGCGGAATGACCCCGGAGGAGATCGAGAGCGAGCTCGACCGGCTGCAGCGCGATACGCCGAGGCATCCGCCATGGCTGGTGGCGATCGCGACCGGCGCCGCCTGCGCCGCGTTCGGCCGGCTGCTCGGCGCCGACTGGCTGTCGTTCGTGCCGATGCTGGCAGCGGCGGGAATCGGGCAGCGGATCCGGCACTGGCTGCTCGGGCGTCGGGTCAACGTGTTCGTGGTCGCCGCGATCATCGGCTGCATCGCCGCGACGCTCGGCGGTCTCGGCGCGCGGCTGGCCGGCAGCGGCACAATCGAGCTGGCGATGATGGCCTCGATCCTGCTGCTGGTGCCGGGCGTGCCGTCGACCAACGCGCAGACCGACGTGCTGGACGGCTACCCGACGATGGGCAGCGCCCGCGCGGTCTGGGTGATCATGATCATGGTGTTCGCGGTCACCGGGCTGTGGGTCGCCGAATTCGTGCTGAGGATCCACGTGTGACCGACGATCTGATCGCGATGCTACCTCATCTCGCGCACCAAGCCGCGTTCGGCGCGATCGCCGCGGCAGGCTTCGGGGTGCTGTTCAATTTCGGCTGGCGCTCCCTGGCGTGGTGCGCGGTCGCCGGCGCGCTGGCGCTCGGCATCCGCACCTTCAGCCAGAAGCACGGCGCGAGCCTCGAGGCCGCGACCTTCCTCGCCGCGATCGGCACCTCCTGCATTGCGATTCTGGGGCGGCGCTGGCTCGGCGTCGCCTGCCACGCGATTGCGCTCGCCGGCTGCATCCCGATGGTGCCGGGCGCCTTTTTCGGCCAGGCACTGCTCGGTTACATGTCGGTCGCTGCCGACACGTCGGGCCAGTCCGTCGGCCAGCTCGTCGCCTCGGCGCAGGCTTTCATTCGCGTGATTTCGATCGTCGGCGCGATCGGCGCGGGGTTGGCGATCCCGGCCTATCTGTTGCGGAGCCGGCAGTTCTGAGCAACGCTGCCACAGCCCGCGTCACCGCCGCTTCGAGAGTCGATCGATGAAAATCGCGTTCGCCATCGTCACGTTGTTTTCCGCCGGCGGGCTGCAGCGGGACTGCATGGCGATCGCGTCTCGGCTCGTGGCGCGCGGCCACGAAGTGACGATTTTCGCCGAGCGCAAGAAGGGCGAGCTTCCGGCTGGGCTGCATGTCGAATTGTTGCGCAATCGCGCGATCAGCAATCATCGCCGCGACCTGAAGTTCGCGGAGGCCGTGGTCGAGCGCTGCGAGGGGCGGTTCGATCGGGTGGTCGGGTTCGGCAAGCTGCTCGGCCTCGACGTGCTGTATTGCGCCGATCCGTGCCTCGCCGCCCGCCGCGTCGGCTGGCTGGCGAGATGGAGCGCGCGTCGGCGGATTCAGTTGCTGCTGGAAGCCGACAGCTTCAGGCAGGGGCAGAAGACGGCCTGCATGCTGTTGAGCGAGAATCAGGCGCGGGACTTCCGCAGCGTCTGGTCGACCGAGCCGGACCGCATCGCCATTCTGCCGCCGACGATCGATCCCGGCCGCCGGCATCCCGAGTATCGCACCGACGGCACCCGCGAGCGGCTGCGCGAGGGCCTCGGTGTCGCCGCATCGGATCAACTCTGGCTCGCGATCGCGAACCAGCCGAGCGTGAAAGGACTCGATCGCACGCTGACGGCGCTGAAGCAGTTCGGTTCGGCACGACTGGCGATCGCCGGAATCAAGCAGGGCGGCAAGCAGGCCGGGCAGGTGCTGAGCTGGGCCCGCGGCGTCAGCGTCGCGGATCGTGTTCAGTTACTCGGCTTCCGCCCCGACATTCCCGAACTGATGGCAGCCGCCGACCTGCTGGTTCACCCGGCGCGCTACGACACCACCGGGACCGTGATCCTCGAAAGCCTGATCAACGGGCTGCCGGTGATCACCACGGCCGAATGCGGCTACGCGCCCCATGTCGTCAAGGCGAAGGCGGGGCAGGTGATTTCGATTCCGTTCACCCAGGAGGCGCTGACGGCGGCTTTGGCGGCGGCGGCCTCGGCGTCACAGCGCGATCACTGGAGCGCGAACGGCGTCGCCTACGGCCTCGCCGAGGATCTGTATCGCGGCCTCGACAGGGCCGCCGACATCATCGAGAACCCGCAGCTTCTGACCGGCGGCTGATAATGGCGCGCGGCATCCACCGCAACCGCGCAGGCCGGCACCTCACACCGAGACGATTACGGACGACAGCATGCCGAAGCCGTTGAGCGAGTACACCCGGGCAGACTGGCAGCGGTTGCGCCCGCTATCGCACGGCATCAAGACCGCGCGCTATCGATGGATCGACAGACAGTATCGGCGCGCGCCCGCACGGGTCGGCGATCCCGCCGCGGTCGCCCGCGGCATCGCTGGCCGCAAGGTGCTGGTGACCGTCGCCTATATGGACCCGGAAGCGATCGAACTGCAGGCGACGCTGCTGCGGCATTTCCTGCCCGACGCGCTGTATGTCGTGGTCGACAATTCGCCGGACGACGACGTCGCGGAGCGGATCGAGCGCGTCGCGCAAGCGCACGGCGTAAGCTATCTGCGCGTGCCTGAAAATCCGTGGAAGAAGAGCAGCCGCTCGCATGGCATTGCGCTGAACTGGATCTGGCACAATGTGCTGCGGCCCGGCGCGCCGGAGGCGTTCGGGCTGCTCGACCACGACCTGTTTCCGACCGCGCCGGAGGATCCGTTCGCGCCGCTCGCCACCCAGGAGATCTATGGCTACGTCCGCTTCGCCGAGCCGGATAACAGCCGATGGTTTCTGTGGGCCGGCTTCAGCATGATGCGGTTCGCTGTGGTGCGCGATCTCGATCTCGATTTCGGCCAGGACTGGTTCATCGGTCTCGACACCGGCGGTGCCAATTGGGGGCCGCTGTACAGCCGCTACGATCTCGACAAGCTGGTGCAATCACCGTCGCGCTTCGTGCCGTATCGCGACGGCATCGGCACCTATGACGGGCCGCTGCAATGGTGCGGTTCATGGCTGCACGAAGTCGGCCAGATGGGCGAACCCGACGTGATGCGCGACAAGCGCCGCGTCGTGAAGGAGATCCTGGCGCCGCATCTCGAGGCGGCGCGGCGAGGCGCCGAGTCCGCTTGCAGCGCAAGGTGCAGCCGGTGAGCGCGGCCATCGGCGCAAGATCGTCCCGCTATGGTGAACGGATCTGCCGGGGGGTGACGCCGAAGCGTCGGCGAAACGCCGTCGAGAAATTGCCGAGCGTGCTGTAGCCGACCATACGCGCGGCATCGCCGACCGAGATGTTGCCGCGTTCGAGCGCATCGCGGGCGAAGTCGAGCTTGCGGCCGCGGACATATTCGAACAGCGTCATGCCGTGGAGAAGGCGGAAAGCCCGCTGCAGCCCGCCGGGATTCAGTCCGGCAGCAGTGGAAATCGATTGCAGGGTCAGGTCCTGGTCGAGATGGGCGTCGATGAATTCACAGGCGCGCTGCATGCAGCGGCGATGCGCCGGATTCACTGAGGCGACATCGGCGTAGTCGGACGTGTCGGTGATGGCGTGCAGCGCTTCCGCCACCATCTCGATCGAGCGGGACTCGAGGTACAGCCGCTCGAGCGGCTCCGCGAGCGGCGGCGGGTTGAGGATCTGCTCGGCGATCGCGGTCAGGCGTGGCGTCGCCCTCCAGCGGCGAGTGTCGAGATGGGTGCGGAGAAAGCGTAGCGCCTCGACGCATTCGGCGGAGTCGCCCAGCGCCTCCTGGTCGAGCCACGCCGGACTCACCGTGACGCTGACCTTGCGGATGTGGGCGCCACGGACCGATTGCCGGACGAAGCTGTCGGACGACGACCGGGCGATCGCGATCGCCTCGACGTTGGTCGCGTCTCCGGTCGTGCCGAGTTCCTCCAGGCGGCCGCCCAGCCAGACCCGGACCCGGCCCCGAAGAAACAAGGCGATGGTGAGTCCCGCAGGCTGCGTCGCCTCGGTGTGGAGGTCGTGGATTTCGCGTGTATCGGTGGTGTGCAGCGTCAATCCCGACCGCAGGTGGACCCTTCGAAATTCTCCGACCAGGATCGGCGAGCTACCTGCCAGCCCGGGTGTGACCAGCCGGAATGCACTGTCGTTAGCACCAGCGAGGCGCCTGAGATCGTCCGCGCGGACGATCTTCTCCGGTTGATCCGAAAGCATCTGATCACCCTTTTGCTTCAGGATTTGCAAAGCGCGACCATACACGCCTCGCTTCGCGATTGCGCATCGGCAAGACTATAAGGTCTCTAGACTGGATAGCGCGGCGGCCGCACCGGCGGTGGTCTGGAACGATTGTAAGATCCAGCAGAGATGATTCACGTCCGCGCAAAACTCCCCCTATGGCCGCACCGCAGCATCTGCCGTAACTGATCCTGCTAGTCAGCTTCATCAGTAACGGGGATCAGTGATGCAAGAGCGGGGCATGGCGGCGCGAGGATGGCTGGCCGCCATCGGTGGATTGGCGGTGACTTTGGCGCTGCCGACAGAGGGTGGCGCGCAGACCGCCACGCAGTCGGCATCCGGCTCGTCGCTACCACCGGTTGTCGTCGATGAGCCCAGTCGCGCCCGTCCGGCGGCTCGCGCGCAGCGGACGCGGAACGCCCCGGCATCGGTCGCGAGGTCACAACGCGGACGTAGTTCCACCTCGGCTCCGCCCGCGGCGGCAGCCGCCACCAGCGCGGCCGAGACGGCGACGGGCCCGGTCGCCGGTTACGTCGCCGGACGCAGCGCCAGCGGCAGCAAGACCGATACGGCGCTGATCGAAACCCCGGCGTCGGTGTCGGTGGTGACGCGCGACCAGATCAGTGACCAGGGCGCCCAGAGCGTGTCGCAAGCGCTGCGCTACACCGCCGGCACCTTCGTCGATCTCCGACCTTCGAGCCGCTACGACATCGTCCCGGTGCGCGGCTTCGGCAATAACAACGGCCCGCTGCAGGGCTTCGTCGGCTTCCAGGACGGGCTGAAGCTGCAACGCGGCATCTCGTTCGCGGTGCCGACGGTGGATTCCTACGGGCTGGAGCGCGTCGAGGTGCTGCGCGGCCCGGCGTCGATCCTGTATGGTCAGTCGAGCCTCGGCGGGCTGGTCAATCTGGTCAGCAAGAAGCCCACCGAGAAGGCGTTCGGCGAAATCGAACTCAGTGGCGGCACCTGGGATCGCAAGCAGGCCGCGTTCGATCTCGGCGGTCCGGCCGACACCGAAGGCAAGTGGCTCTACCGGATGACCGGCCTGGCGCGGGATTCCGGCACGCAGGTGTCGGGCACCGAGGATCAGCGCTACATGATCGCGCCGGCGCTGACCTATCGGCCGAGCCTCGACACCACGCTGACGGTGCTGGCGAACTACACTTACGATCCGAACAGCTGGTACAGCGTGTTCTTGCCGGCGCGCGGCACCGTCACGGCCAATCCCTTCGGCCAGATCCCGACCAGCTTCAACGTCGGCGATCCGAACTACGAGGTGTTCTCGCGCAAGCAGGCATCGGTCGGCTACCAGTTCGAGCATCGCTTCAACAATGCGCTCGCGGTCCGGCAGAACCTGCGCTACATGAACCTCGCCACCGACTTCCAGGGCGTGTCGTTCAGCGGCTTCGGCGCCAATCTGCATACCTTGAACCGCTCGAAGTCCAAGGTGCTGGAACAGGTCGATACGCTTGCACTCGACAATCAGGTCGAAGCCAAGCTGTCGACGGGGCCGTTCAGCCACACCGTGCTGTTCGGTCTCGATTATCAATATGCCGACGCCTCGCGTAAACTGGGTTCCTCGGCTGCCGTCCCGTCGATCGACTTCCTCAACCCCGTGTACGGCACGATTTCCGCAACGCCGGCCTTTCAGACCGATGCGACGCAGGTCAATAATCAGTTCGGCGTCTATCTGCAGGATCAGATCAAGTTCGACAGGCTGGTGCTGATGCTGAGCGGGCGGCACGACCGCGCCGGCTTCGACTATCGTCAGACGACGCTTTCGACCAACGCCAGGACGCTGGCGTCGCAGTCCGACGACGCCTGGACCTACCGGGTCGGCGCGCTCTATCACTTCGACAGCGGCTTTGCGCCCTATGTCAGCTACTCCACGTCGTTCGAGCCGGTCACCGGCACGGTGCTGAGCTTCGACAGGACGGCGTTCAAGCCGACGACCGGCGAACAGATCGAAGGCGGCCTGAAATACGAGATGCCGGGCCAGAGGCTGCTGGCGACGATTGCCGGCTACGAACTGACCCAAAGGAATGTTCAGACGGCCGATCCGAATCCGACCCACGTCGGTTGCAGCGGCGTCGCCACCGCTCGCTGCAGCATTCAGACCGGCGCGGTCCAGACCCGCGGCGTCGAGGTCGAGGTCAAGGCCAGTCTCGATTTCGGGCTCGACCTGATCGGTTCATACACCTACCAGGACATGAAGATCACCGAAACCAACACCGCGACCGAACTCGGAAAACGGCCGGTGCAGGTTCCCGAACACCTTGCGGCGCTGTGGGGGCTGTATCACTTCAAGCACGTCAGTTCGGGACCGCTCGGCGGCCTGAGCCTCGGCGCCGGCGTCCGCTATGTCGGCGAGAGCTTCGGCGACTCGATCAACACGCTGGTGGTGCCGAGCTACACGGTGACCGACGCGGCGCTGCACTACGATCTCGAATATCTGTCGCCTTCGCTGAAGGGGACGCGGTTCTCGATCAATGCCAGCAACCTGTTCGACAAGGTCTATGTCGCCTCCTGCGGCGTCGGCACCAGCTTCGATGCGGGTTGCTATTACGGCCTGCGCCGTACCGTGCTGGCGACGCTGCGGTATCGTTGGTAAGGGCCGGGGATGAACGCGTTGGTCGAGCAGCCGGAGACGGAAGGGCGATCGGGCGAGGCGTGGGAACGGGATCGTCTTCCGAGCGGCCCTGCCTATGCGGTTCCGGGAAGTGAGCGGATCCGTGTTCAGTCTGCGTCGGGACTGGCCTATGACGTGATGATCGCAGCTCCGGTCGGCCCACCGGCCGGAGCGGCGGGCTATCCGGTGCTGTATCTGCTCGACGGCAACGCGGTGTTCGGCACCGCCGCCGAGATCGTCGGCTTGCGTGCGCGTAGGCCCGATGCCACCGGCATCAGTCCGGCGGTGATCGTGGCGATCGGCTATCCGACCGATCTGCCGCTCGATCTGGATCGCCGCGCCTGCGACTACACCCCGCCGGTGGCGGTCGACGATCTTCCCGAACGGCCCGACGGCTCGCAGTGGGGAGCGGTGGGCGGCGCCGACGCCTTTCTCGACTTCTTGCTCGACACTGTGCGCCCCTTGATCGCCCGGAAAATTCCGGTCGATCCGCAGCGGCAGGCGCTGTTCGGGCATTCATTCGGAGGCTTGTTCGCGCTGCACGCCCTGTTCACCCGGCCGGATGCTTTCACCCACTACATCGCGGCGAGCCCGTCGATCTGGTGGCATCGCTATCTGGCGCAGGACTACACCGCGGCGTTCGCGCGACGGGTCAGGAGCATCGGCGTCAACGCCAGCGTCCTGATCACGATCGGCGAACTGGAGCAGCAGATGACGATGATCGAGGCGGACGCGGCGAACGCGGCAAGCCGCGCGCAATGGAAGCAGCACAACCGGATGGTCGACAATGCCCGCGAACTGGCGGCCTGGCTGACAGCGCTCGAGGGGCGCGGGCCGCTCACGAAATTTGTGATGTTCGAAGGCGAGGACCACGGCTCGGTGGTTCCCGCCGCGCTCGGCCGCGCCGTCGGCTTCGCGCTCGGCCGGCCGGCGCGATGACACGAAAGATGATCATGAAGCATCGCTGCCGGATCGGCGCGCTGATCGCCTGGCTGTTCGTCGCAGCCGCAGCACCGGCCGCCGCGGCGACGATCACCGTGCACGACATCGCCGGGCGGGACGTGACGCTGGAGGCACCGGTCAAGCGCATCCTGCTCGGCGAAGGCCGGCAGCTTGTCGCGCTGGCGCTGCTGCATCCGCATCCGGCGTCGCTGCTGGTGGCCTGGTCGGCCGACATGCGGCGGCAGGACCAGCGGCTGTACGATCTGTATCGCGCGAAATTTCCGTTGCTCGATCGCGTGCCGTTCGTCAGCCGCGGCAGCCCGGATACGTTTTCGGTCGAACAGGCGCTGGCGGCCGCGCCGGACGTGGCGATCCTGAGCGGCGGTTACGGTCCGTCGCGGCGATCGGACGACGTCGTCCGCAAGCTGGAAGCGGCCGGCATTCCCGTGGTGTTCATCGATTTCGTCGAGGACCCGCTGACCAATACGGTGCCGAGTATGCGGATCCTCGGCCGTCTGCTCGGCCAGGAGGCGCGCGCCGAAGAGTTCATCGCATTCTATCAGTCGCACATGGACCGCATCACCTCGCGCCTCGCGGAAGCGAAGCCGGCTCTGCCGAATGTGCTGATGCACGCCCATGCCGGCCATATGGATTGCTGCAATTCGCCGGGCCGCGTGACCATCGGTGCGTTCATCGACATCGCCGGCGGCCACAACATCGCGGTCGACGTGCTGAAGCAGCCGGCCGGCCGGCCCAGCCTCGATGAGACGATGGCCCGCGGTCAGCTCAGCCTCGAATATGTCATGGCGCGCGATCCCGACGTCTATGTCGGCACCGGCGGGCTGCATCTGCAGGCGCTCGGCGGGCTCGTGCTGGGCCCTGGTGTCGATGCCGCCACCGCGCGCGAAGGCCTCGCCGCGGTGGTGAGCAAGCCGGGCCTCGACGGCCTGAGCGGGGTGCGGACCGGGCGCGCGCACGGCATCTGGCATCTGTTCAACAACGTGCCGTTCAACTTTCTGGCCGTCGAGGCGATGGCGAAGTGGTTTCATCCCGAGCTGTTCAAGGACATCGATCCCGACGAAAGCCTGCGCGAACTGAACCGGCGTTTCCTGCCGGTGCCGTTGGAGGGGACGTTCTGGGTCAGTCTCGGGGCCGATGCTGCGGGGCGTGGCAAATGAGCGAACTGACTGTATCGGCGCAATCGGCCGTCACCGGGCATCTGCGGCGGACCCAGCGCCGCGCGATCATCGTTGCTCTGCTGCTGATCGCCGTGGCCGTTGCGACGCTGCTCGATCTCGGCACCGGACCGTCGTCGCTGTCGACCATGGACCTGCTGCGCGGCGTGTTCGATCCGGCGAGCCTCGGCCGCTCGTCGGCAGTGATCGTCTGGGAGATCCGCCTGCCGCAGGCGCTGATGGCGTTGCTGGTCGGCGCGGCGCTGGCGGTTGCGGGCGCCGAGTTGCAGACCGTGCTCGCCAACCCGCTGGCGAGCCCGTTCACGCTGGGCATGTCGTCGGCCGCGACCTTCGGCGCGGCGTTGGCGATCGTGCTCGGCATCGGCATTCCGGGGGTGCCGCGGATCGGCATTATCTCGACCAATGCGTTCGTCTTCGCGTTCGGCTCGGCGCTTCTGATCCAGTTGCTCGGCCGGCTGCGCGGTACCGACGGGCAGACCCAGGTGCTGTTCGGCATCGCGCTGTTCTTCACCTTCAATGCGCTGGTCGCGATCATGCAGTTCATCGCCACCGAGCAGGCGCTGCAGCAGCTCGTGTTCTGGACGATGGGCAGCGTCACCCGGGCGAGCATGCAGAGCGTCGCGGTGCTGGCTGTGGTGGTCGCGGTGACGTTTCCGCTGGCGATGGCGTCGTCGTGGCAGCTCACCGCGCTGCGGCTGGGCGAGGAGAGGGCCGCCAGCTTCGGCGTCAATGTCCGCAGCCTGAAACTGTTCGCGCTGCTGCGGATCAGCATTCTGACCGGCACGGCGGTCGCGTTCGTCGGCACCATCGCCTTCATCGGCCTGGTCGGGCCGCATATCGCCCGGCTGCTGGTCGGTGAGGACCATCGGTTTTTCCTGCCGGCCAGCGCCTGCGCCGGCGCCGCGGTGCTGTCGCTGGCGTCGTGCGCCAGCAAGCTGGTGATCCCCGGCATCGTGCTGCCGATCGGCCTCGTCACCTCGCTGATCGGCGTGCCGTTCTTCCTGGCGCTGATCCTGCTGCGGCGAGGTCGCTGATGACCGGCCCGGACCTGCTGATCGCGCATCTGTCGACCGGCTATCCGCGCCGGCCGGTGATCCGCGACCTGACGCTGCCGCCATTGCCGGCCGGCAAGCTGATCGCCTTCGTCGGCCCGAATGCCGCCGGCAAGTCGACGCTGCTGATGGCCTTGGCCGGGCTGTTGCCGTCGACCGGGACGATCGCGCTCGGCGATCACAATCTTTCCGAACTGTCGGCGCGCGACCGCGCCAAGGTGATGGCATTCACGCCGCAATCGCTGCCGCAGGGCGTGGCGCTGACCGTGATCGAATCCGTGATCGTGGCGCTGCGGGCCTCGGCGACGGCGGAGCCGTCGCTGCCGGGCGCGTCGACCGCGCAGCGTGCCGCCGCGGCGCTGGATCGTCTCGGCATTGCCGAGCTCGCGCTGGAGCCGCTCGATCAGCTCTCCGGCGGCCAGCGCCAGCTGGTGAGTCTGGCGCAGGCGCTGGTCCGCGATCCGACGATCCTGCTGCTCGACGAACCGACCAGCGCGCTCGATCTGCGCCACCAGATCGTGGTGATGGACACGCTGCGGCGGCTCGCGGCCGAAGGCCATATCGTCGTCGTGGTGCTGCACGATCTCAATCTGGCGGCGCGCTGGGCCGACTACGTCGTGGTGTTCGACCACGGCGCCTGCGCCGCGGCCGGGGCGCCGGCGGAGGCGTTGACCGCGGGCATCATCGCCGAGGTTTACGGCGTGGTCGCGCGGATCGAGCCCGGCGACCGGGATCGGCCTCACATCATCATCGAGGATGTGCTGCCGCAGCCGGACCATATCAATCGATCGCTCAAGAGGAATGTATGATGATGTCGACTGAGGCCGCGACGATGACGGCGCCCCGGCGCTTCCGCGACGTCCGGGTGCTCCACGTCGTCCGCAATCAGCTGCTCACGCCGCGGATGCGGCGCATCACGCTCGGCGGCGACGAACTCGCGGGCTACAGCGATGGCCCCAACATCAAGATCCTTGTGCCGCCGCCCGGCGTGACCGAGCCGGAGTGGCCGATGGCGGGCGAGGGCGGCAAGCCGATCTGGCCGTCGCCAGACAAATGTCCCTCGCTGCGCACCTACAGCCTGCGCCGCTATGACCCGGTGAGCCGGCAGATCGACATCGACTTCGTGATGCACGAACACGGCGTCGCATCGCGCTGGGCCGCGGGCGCAAGAGCGGGCGATCTGCTCGGCGTCGGCGTTCCGGCCGGGCTCACCGTCGCGGACGCGAAATGGTACTTGCTCGCCGGCGATCACACCGCGCTGCCGGCGATCGCCCGTATCATGGAGACCCTGCCGCCGACCGCGCGCGGCCGCGCCTTCATCGAAGTGCCCGACGCCTCCGACGAACTGCCGATCGATTGCCGCGCCGACATCGAACTGACCTGGCTGCACCGCAATGGCGTCGACCCGGGCCAATCGACGCTGATCCAGGATGCGGTGATGGGCATGGACTGGCCGGCGCCGGCCGACTGTTTCGTCTGGATCGGCTGCGAATCCGCGACGGTGCGCCGGCTGCGCGCCCATGCCCGCAAGCAGCGTGGATTCGGCGCCCGGCAGGTGCTGGCGATCGGATACTGGCGCCGCGGCATGACCGAGCCGGCCTACGCCGATGCGTTTCGCAACGATCGCGACGACGAGTATTTCGCCATGCTGCACGAGCACCAGGGTGGCCACCACGATCACCCAGACGGCGACGATCATCATCACTGAGCGGAGGCGATCGGCACCAATAGCGGTGTCGTCATCGTCGCGGCGGATGAGCGCGGCGGCGTCGACCGCATGCGGTCGAACGATCCGCGCTCATCCGGATGGGCTTAGTAAGTCCGCGCTTCATGGCTCAGCGACGGAGCCGAGAGCTGTCGCGACAGCGAAGCCACCTGGACGATCGCGGAGACTGCAACCAGGATGTAGACGATCCGGGCGGCGAGCGACGAGGTCGCTGTTTCGGCGGAGCCGTTGCCGAGGATGGCCGACACCAGGTCGAAGTCGAACAAGCCGACCAGACCCCAATTGAGGCCGCCGACGATGATGAGCAGGAGCGTGACGATATTGACGATGCGCATTGAGTTCTCCGGTTGGGACAAGGCCGAAGAACATCCGCGCGCAAGAAGCGTTCCGGTCGAAGGCAAGTATTCCCGCGCGACAGACGACGTGCCGCACCGAGTGCGCCACGTCGTATCGTTCGGTTCAGGCCCGGGTTAGCTCAGCTTGCGATAAGTGACATGCGCAGTCGCGAATGGAATCCCGGCGCGGCCGGCGCTGCCGCGCACCATGCAGGCATTGTCGTCGATCCGGTAGAACCAGTCGTCGAAATTGAGCTTGGTGGTCGAGCCGTCCTTCTGCGGGGTGTCGCGGGTGTACTGCCAATGGAAGGCGCAGCCGGCCTGCTCGCCCTTGGCCTCGCCGTCGAGCCGCGGCTCTTCGCCGCTGTAGTTGCCCGGCGCGAGCTTGCGGATGGTCCACTTCAGCGTGTCGACATGCCCATCGTCGAACCGGTAGGTCTCGGTGAAGTGGACCGCCTGGGTTGAGGCGTCCCATTTGCCTTCGGCCGTGATCGTGGCGCGCTTCTGCAGCCCGCCGATCAGGCTCTCCAGCACGCCCCAGCCTTCCAGCCGGCCGTTGAAGAATTCCTCGGGCAGAAACGCGGGCGTGGTGCCCTTGAAATCGTCGATGGACATGGTGGTCTCCTCTGTTGCCGGAGAGGAACCCGCACCGGCCGACGCTGTTCCGGCGCCGCTGCGGTCTATTCAGGAACGAATGCGTCCACCGGGGCTTTGAGCCAGCGCGCTGCGATCCCGCCGCACCCCGTCACTGCAGAATGAGCATTCGATGTCCGAAGCGAACTCCGTCGCGTATTTGCCGACCGACACATTGAAGCCCGTCGCGGACGACCTCTGGATCGTCGACAGCGGCCCGCTCAGCGCGATGGGGCTTGAGGTCCCGGTGCGGATGACCGTGGTCCGGCTGGGCTCGGGCGAGGTCTGGCTGCATTCGCCGACCACTTATTCCGATGATCTGAAAGCCGCGATCGAGCGTCTCGGGCCGATCGCGCATCTCGTCGCGCCGAACATCGCGCACTGGCAGTTCGTGAAGGACTGGAAAGACCGCTGTCCGGATGCGAAGACCTGGGCCGTCCCGGGCCTGCGGACGCGCGCGCCTGTCATCAAGTCGGGCGTGGTGCTGGACCAGGACCTCGGCCAATCGCCGCCCGGCGCATGGGCCGCCGATCTCGATCAGTTGCTGATCACCGGCGGCTTCGGCGTCAACGAAGTCGCGTTCTTTCATCGCGCGACGAAGACGCTGATCCTGACCGATTTCGTCGAGAACCTCGAGCCCGCGAAGCTCGGCCCGGTGGCGCGTCCGCTGGCGTGGCTGGCCGGCGCGACGGCGCCCGACGGCATGGCGCCTGCGCATTATCGCTTTGCCATGAACCGGCAGCGCGACGCCACCAAAGACGCCGCGCGCCATCTGCTGGGGTGGGCACCGGAGCGCGTGATCTTCGCCCACGGAAGCTGGTTCGAAACCGACGGCACAAAGCGCCTGCGCCATTCGCTGCGCTGGCTGCTGGACTGAGGCACGCCGTTGCGGGCGAGGCGAGGGCGGCCACGCCCGACGTTGACGCATCGACGGTCACGTCGGCCGTGTGGACAATGCAAAGACCTTTGACCCTGCGTCTCATCTGCGGCCTCCGCCGCCGGCGCGGGCTTGAATTCCCTCTGAAAGGTTGCGCTTTGGTCCGCCGGTAACAGGGGGATTAGGATGCGCTTGTGGATTGGCGCGGTTTCGGCCGCATTGCTGCTGTCGGGCTGCGCGTCGGTGACGCGCGGCACCACCGAAACCATCTCGATCGCCAGCACGCCGTCCGGCGCGCTGGCCAATGTCGCAGGCACCGATGCCCCGTTCTCCTGCGTCACGCCCTGCGTCGTCGAGGTCAACCGCAACGCCGACATCACCGTCAGCCTCAGCAAAGAAGGCTACGAGCCGCAGATCATCCCGCTGACCCGCGAAATCTCCGGCGGCGGCGGCGCAGGCTTCGCCGGCAACATCCTGCTCGGTGGCGTCGTCGGCATGGGCGTCGACGCCGCAACGGGTGCTGCGATGGATCACAAGCCGAATCCGGTGGTGGTGACGCTGCAGCCTGTGCCTGCGCCGGTTGCACCTGCGCCGGTGGTGAGGAAGCGGAAGTCGAGGGTGCCGACGAGCTAGTTTGCTACGTCTAAACGTCATCGGGCTGAAGGCCGAAATGGGTGATCTTCCTCGAAAGCGTAAAGGGCGTCACGTCGGCGGCCCCAGAGCATCGCCTCCTATCGACTGCGGTTTTGGCCTCAAACTCGGTGTATGAATAGTACAAGATAAGCGACTGACTCACACGTCAATAGCAGCGCGACGAGAAGGATATTGCGGCACCGCATAGTAGTCCGGAATACGAGCTGATCTTGCTTCGTCCCAGGGTGCGGTGATAATTCAGCTGCTCAATTCAGTCGGGAGCACTTACCAATCGTAAAAGCGGGGGTGTTAGATTTAGAATCGCCGCCGTCGAGGTATCCAATTCCGTAAAGCTCTTGATAGCGCAATGTCTTTGTGTCCAGGAGAAAGCCGATCCCCAATCCTCCACAGATTATGCGCGAAGAAATCGTGCCGTCAAACAATCGATCGCGCTTGCATCGATGCAGGACTTTTGACGACCCGATCTTCTTAACTTGATAGATGAATTCGCCGCTCTCGGAGTCTGGACTCTGCTCGATCAGGTAGCGATCATCCCCCGTTCGGAACCGGGCTATCTCCCAAGCTTGTCCATTCCATGTGAAACCGGTTGAAAGGTCTGCCAGACATAGAAAGCTCTCGGCATGTCCGGCTCCACAACTTAGAACTAAGAATACGATAACAGTATACGAAAACCTCGGCACTTTCATTAAAGCGATCTCTTGAGGTTAGAGCCTATTGCAAATGAAAAATCTGACTCCGTATCGGTATTGGCGATCCCAGCAGGACTCGAACCTGCAACCCGCGGAGTAGAAATCCGCTACTCTATCCAGTTGAGCTATGGGACCGTCGGGGGCTTTCTAGCACCGCCGATACAAAAAATCCGCTTCCGAGACAACCGCCTCGAACCAATTGCGGAGATCGGCCGTCCAAGGGGGGCGGCGCGTTGTGTTCGGCGCGCCGGCGCGCGAAGATGCGAATCTGATGGACCCGATACAAGACACCGGACGGCAGACATTGGACCGTCACGGTCGTCCGGCTAGGCTGCGGCGCCCGGCGGTGCGGGCGCGGGGCCATCGGCGCGTCATTTTTCAGGCATTTGCTTTCGTCTCGGAACGCGGCGCACGTCCGCGGCAGGGGAGTTCGACATGATCGGTTTGGTTCGCGCCATCACGCTTTGCGCCACGCTGGCGCTCGGGCTGGCCACTGCGCAGGCCGCCGACAAGGCGTTCAAACGCGACGATCTGGCGGATTCGGCGATCAAGCTCGAGGCCCAGATCAAGAGCGAGGCCGGCGCCATCGCCAAGCCGGCGGCGAGCCTGCGCACCGATGCCGACGCCGCCGTCAGGCGCGGGGATTACCGCAGCGGGCTGCAGATCATGGGCCAGATCGCCACCGTCGATCCGGCCGACGGCAGCAACTGGCTGCGGCTCGCCAGGACCGTGTTCCAGATCAAGGCGCCGACCAGCTCGGAACAGACCTTTCTGCTGGAGCGCGCCTCGACTGCCGCCTACATCGCCTATCAGCGCGCCGGCAATGCCGGCGAGGAGGCCGAGGCGCTGGCGGTGCTCGGTCGCGCCCTGGCCGACCGCCGGCTGTGGCGGCCGGCGCTCGACGCGCTGCGGCTGTCGCTCGACCTGCGCGAGGTCGCCGACGTCCGCGGCCGCTACGAGAAGCTGCGCGACGATCATGGCTTCCGCCTGCTCGATTATACCGTGGACTCGGACTCGGCGTCGCCGCGGGCGTGCTTCCAGTTCTCCGAGGACCTCGCCAAGCGCACCGATTTCGCGCCGTATCTGGCGCTGGCCGGCACCGACAAGCCGGCGCTGACCTCCGAGGACAAGCAGCTCTGCGTCGAGGGGCTCAAGCACGGCGAGCGCTACAACATCAATCTGCGCGCCGGCCTGCCGTCGACCGTCAAGGAGACGCTGCCGAAATCGGCCG
Organism: Rhodopseudomonas sp. NSM; assembly: GCF_052445935.1. NCBI lineage: Bacteria > Pseudomonadati > Pseudomonadota > Alphaproteobacteria > Hyphomicrobiales > Nitrobacteraceae > Rhodopseudomonas > Rhodopseudomonas sp. NSM. The sequence continues at coordinate 307,003 of NZ_JBQTCH010000005.1, forward strand.
AGTTCAACATCTATGTCCGCGATCGCAAGCCGCTGGTGCGCTTCACCGGCCGCGCCTATGTGCTGCCGCGCACCGGCCAGCGCGGCATCCCGCTGGTCAGCGTCAACACGCCGACGGTGTCGGCGCAGGTGTTCCGGATCGGCGACCGCAACCTGATCAACACCGTGGTCGACAGCGACTTCCAGCGCACGCTGAGCCGCTACCAGCTTGACGATCTCGGCAGCCAGCGCGGCAGCAAGGTCTGGTCCGGCGAACTCGACACCGCGCCGGCGGCGCTGAACGCCGACGTCACCACGGCGTTTGCGGTCGACCAGGTGCTCGGCGATCTGCAGCCCGGCGTCTATGTGATGACGGCTTCGCCGAAAGGGCCGGTCGCCAATGCGGACGACGACGGCCAGCTCGCGACGCAATGGTTCATCGTCTCCGATCTCGGCGTGACCGCGTTCTCCGGCAATGACGGTATCCACGTCCTCGTCAATTCGCTGGCCTCGACCGATCCGGTGGGGAAGGCCGAGGTGCGGCTGATCGCGCGCAACAACGAGATCCTCGCGAGCCGCAAGACCGACGACAGCGGCCACGTGCTGTTCGAGGCCGGGTTGTCGCGCGGCGAGGGCGGGATGTCGCCGGCGCTGCTGACGGTGACCGGCGAGAAGGCCGACTACGCCTTCCTCAGCCTCAAATCCAACGCCTTCGACCTGTCCGACCGCGGCGTCACCGGCCGCGCGGTGCCGGCCGGCGCCGATGCTTTCGTCTATGCCGAACGCGGCGTCTATCGCTCGGGCGAGACCGTCCATCTCACCGCGCTGCTGCGCGACGGGCAGGGCAACGCGCTCGTCGGCGGCCCGATGACGCTGGTGATCGAGCGGCCGGACGGCGTCGAATTCCGCCGCGCCGTGCTGTCCGATCAGGGCGCCGGCGGCCGCAGCCTGTCGGTGCCGCTCAACTCCGCGGTGCCGACCGGTACCTGGCGGGTGCGCGCGTTTACCGATCCGAAGGGCGCCAGCGTCGGCGAAACCACCTTCATGGTCGAGGACTACGTCCCCGACCGGATCGAATTCGATATTTCCACCAAGGACAAGCAGATCAAAGCTGATGCTCCTGTGGAACTGAAGGTCGACGGCCGCTTCCTGTATGGCGCGCCGGCGTCGGGGCTGGCGTTGGAGGGCGACCTGCTGGTCGCGCCGGCCGATGGCCGTCCGGGCTATCCCGGCTATCAGTTCGGCGTCGCCGACGCGGAGACCACCAGCAACGAGCGCGCCCCGCTGGAGAACCTGCCCGAAGCCGACGCCAATGGCAGCGCGACTTTCCCGCTGAGCCTCGCGAAGCCGCCGTCGTCGAGCCGGCCGCAGGAGGCGCAGATCTTCATCCGGATGCGCGAGGCCGGCGGCCGCGCCGTCGAGCGCAAGCTGGTGCTGCCGATCGCGCCGCAGAATCCGATGATCGGCGTCAAGCCGCTGTTCGCCGACAAGAACGTCGCCGACGGCGACGCCGCCAAGTTCGAGGTCGCCTTCGTCGACCCGGACGGCACCGCGCTGGCGCGCTCCGGCCTGCGCTACGAGCTGCTGAAAATAGAATCGCAATATCAATGGTACCGGCAGAATTCCTCATGGGATTTCGAGCCGGTGAAGTCAACCAAGCGGGTCGCCGATGGCGACCTTGCGGTGGTGCCCGGCAAGCCCGGACAATTGTCGTTCCAGCCCGAGACCGGCCGCTACCGGCTCGACGTCAAGACCGCCGATGCCGACGGCCCGATCACCTCGGTGCAGTTCGACGTCGGTTGGTATTCGGATGGCTCGGCCGACACGCCCGATCTGCTGGAGACCTCCGTCGACAAGCCCGAATACGCCTCCGGCGAGAGCATGACGGTGACGGTCAATGCGCGCACCGCCGGCCTCCTGACCGTCAACGTGCTCGGCGACCGGCTGCTGACGACGCAGTCGCTGGCGGTGAAGCAGGGCTCGACGCAGGTCAAGATTCCGGTCGGCAAGGATTGGGGCACCGGCGCCTATGTGGTGACGACGCTGCGCCGGCCGCTCGACGCCGCCGCCCAGCGGATGCCCGGCCGTGCCATCGGCGTGCAGTGGATTTCGATCGACAGGAAGGCGCGGACGCTTGCCGTGACGCTGTCGCCGCCGGCGCTGGTGCGGCCGTCGACCACGCTGAAACTGCCGGTCAGGCTCGGCGGCCTCGCCCCCGGCGAGGACGCCAAGATCGTGGTCGCAGCGGTCGACGTCGGTATTCTCAACCTCACCAACTACAAGCCGCCGGCGCCGGACGACTATTATCTCGGCCAGCGCCGCATGACCTCGGAGGTCCGCGATCTCTACGGGCAACTGATCGACGGCATGCAGGGCACCCGCGGCCAGATCCGCTCCGGCGGCGACGGCGCCGGCGCCGAGCTGCAGGGCAGCCCGCCGACCCAGAAGCCGCTGGCGTTGTATTCCGGCATCGTCACCGTCGGCGCCGATGGCGCCGCCGAGATCAGCTTCGAGATTCCGGAATTCGCCGGCACCGCGCGGGTGATGGCGGTGGCGTGGACTGCCACCAAGGTCGGCCGCGCCAATGTCGACGTCACGGTGCGCGACCCGGTGGTGCTGACCACGACGCTGCCGCGCTTCCTGCGCAACGGCGATCGCGGCACCATGGCGTTCGATCTCGACAATGTCGAAGGCGCGCCCGGCGACTTCATCATCAAGGTCACCGCGACCGGCCCGGTGAAGTTCAACGGGCCGGCGTCGACCACGCTGAAGCTCGCCGCCAAGCAGCGCGGCTCGGCTCAGTTGTCGGTCGAGGCCGGCGGCGCCGGCACCGCGGCACTTGACGTCGCCATCACCGGCCCGAACGGTCTGGCGCTGGCGCGGCACTATGTGCTCGACGTCCGGCCGGCGAACCAGACCCTGGCGCGGCGCGCGATCCGTACGCTCGCCAAGCAGGAGAGCCTGACGCTGACGGCAGACATGTTCGCTGATCTGGTGCCCGGCACCGGCGGCGTGTCGCTGTCGGTCAGCCAGTCGACCGCGCTCGATGCCGCGACGATCCTCAAGGCGCTCGACCGCTATCCGTTCGGCTGCTCCGAGCAGATCGCCAGCCGCGCGCTGCCGCTGCTCTATGTCAACGAGCTCGCCGCCGGCGCGCATCTCGCCATGGATACCAGCGTCGACGAGCGGGTCAGGACCTCGATCGACCGGCTGCTGGCGCGGCAGGGTTCGAACGGCTCGTTCGGGATGTGGTCGTCGGGCGGCGACGATCCCTGGCTCGACGCCTATGTCACCGACTTCCTGACGCGGGCGCGCGAGAAGAACTTCGTCGTCCCCGACGTCGCGTTCCGCAGCGCGCTCGACCGCATCCGCAATGCGGTGGTCAACGCCGAGGAGCCGGAAAAGGACGGCGGCCGAAATCTCGCTTACGGGCTCTATGTGCTCGCCCGCAACGGCGCCGCGCCGATCGGCGATCTGCGCTATCTCGCCGACACCAAGCTCGACAGACTGGCGACGCCGATCGCCAAGTCGCAGCTCGCCGCCGCGCTGGCGCTGGTCGGCGACCGTACCCGCGCCGAGCGGGTCTATGCGGCGGCGGCCGGCGATCTCGCGCCGAAGCCGGTGATCCAGTTCGGCCGGGTCGACTACGGCTCGGCACTGCGCGACGCCGCGGCATTGGTGTCGCTCGCCAGCGAGGGCAACGCGCCTAAAGCGACGCTGACCACGGCGGTGCAGCGCGTCGAAGCGGCGAGGGGCCTGACGCCCTACACCTCGACGCAGGAAAATGCCTGGCTGGTACTGGCGGCGCGCGCGCTCGCCAAGGAGACGATGAGCCTCGACATCAACGGCAGCGCGGCGAAGTCCGCGGTGTATCGCAGCTACAAGGCCGACGAGCTGCGCGGCCAGCCGATCCGCATCGCCAACACCGGCGACGCGCCGGTGCAGGCGGTGGTCACCGTCAGCGGTTCGCCGGTGACGCCGGAGCCGGCCGCCAGCAACGGCTTCAAGATCGAGCGCAACTACTTCACGCTCAGTGGCGAGCCGGCCGACATCACCAAGGCGAAGCAGAACGATCGCTTCGCGGTGGTGCTGACGGTCACCGAAGCCAAGCCGGAGTACGGTCACATCATGGTGGCGGACTATCTGCCGGCCGGCCTCGAGATCGACAATCCGCATCTGGTGTCGTCCGGCGACAGCGGCACGCTCGACTGGATCGAGAACGGCGAGGAGCCGGTCAACACCGAGTTCCGCGACGACCGCTTCACCGCCGCGATCGACCGTGGCACCGAGGACAAGGCGGTGTTCACGGTGGCCTATATCGTCCGCGCGGTGTCGCCCGGCAAATACGTGCTCCCGCAGGCCATCGTCGAGGACATGTACAACCCCTCGCGTTACGGCCGCACCGGCACCGGCAGCGTCGAGGTGACCAAGGCGAAATGAGCGGGGACCGCCTCACACGCTTGCTCTCGTCATTGCGAGGAGCGGAGCGACGAAGCAATCCAGAGGTGGCAACCGTGGCCCCTGGATTGCTTCGCTCCGCTCGCAAAGACGGGTGGAAAGGGTGGTGGTGGATCAAGACGACAGCAATCATTTCGGCCGTCCTCGTCATCGCTGCGATCGGCGCCATCGCGGCCTACGTCGCCTCGCTCGGGCCGCTGCCGCTCGACGAGGCGCGCCGGACTTCGGTCAGCGTGGTGGATCGCCAGGGCAAGCTGTTGCGCGCTTATGCGATGGCCGACGGCCGCTGGCGGCTGCTGGTCGATGCGCAGACGCAGGTCGATCCGCGCTATCTCACGCAACTGATCGCCTATGAGGACAAGCGGTTCTGGTCGCATCGCGGCGTCGATCCCTGGGCGATCGGCCGCGCCGCGCTGCAGCTCGCGACCCATGGCCAGATCGTGTCCGGCGGATCGACCATCACCATGCAGCTCGCCCGGCTGATGGAGCCACGGCGGGAACGCTCGCTCTCGGCCAAGCTGCGCCAGATGGTCCGCGCCATCGAGCTCGAACGCACACTGAGCAAGCCGCAGATCCTCGATCTGTATCTGGCGCTGGCGCCGTATGGCGGCAATCTCGAAGGCATTCGCGCCGCGTCGATCGCGTATTTCGGCAAGGAGCCCAAGCGGCTGACATTGGCCGAATCCGCTTTGCTGGTGGCGATTCCGCAATCGCCCGAGCGGCGGCGGCTCGACCGCCATCCGGCGACGGCGCAGGCGGCGCGCGATCGCGTGCTGACGCGGCTGGTCGTGGACGGCGTGGTCAGCGCCGAGGATGCCGCTCAGGCGAGGGCTGTGCCGGTGGTCCGGCAGCGCAAGCCGATGCCGATGCTGGCACCGCATTCCGCCGATCAGGCCACCGCGATCGTCAGGAATGCCGCGGTGATCGGGCTGACGCTCGACGGCGGCATTCAGCGGTCGCTCGAAGCGCTGGCGCGCGACCGCGCCATCGCGCTCGGGCCCGACATCTCGATCGGAATCGTCGCCGTGGATAACGAAACGGGCGACGTGCTCGCCCATGTCGGCTCGGCCGACTATTTCGACGAGCGCCGCGCCGGACAGGTCGACATGACCCGCGCGGTGCGCTCGCCCGGATCGACGCTGAAGCCGTTCATCTACGGGCTCGCCTTCGAGGACGGCTTCGTCCACCCGGAGAGCCTGATCGACGACCGGCCGGTCCGCTACGGCGCCTACGCGCCGGAGAATTTCGACATGACGTTCCAGGGCACGGTGTCGGTGCGCAAGGCGCTGCAACTGTCGCTGAACGTGCCGGCGATCGAATTGCTCGACCGGGTCGGCGCCAGCCGGCTGGCGTCGCGGCTGAGGCAGGCCGGGGTCGGCCTGGTGCTGCCGAAGGACGAAGCGCCCGGCCTGGCGATGGGACTGGGCGGCGTCGGCGTCCGGCTGACTGATCTGGTCCAGCTCTTCAGCGGCGTCGCGCGCCTCGGCAGCGTCGTGCCGCTACGAGAAATCGCTAATGAAAACAATGGCGAGCGCGAGACTCTGCGCCTGCTGGATAAAGTGGCGGCCTGGCAGGTCGGCAATGTCCTGATCGGCACGCCGCCGCCGGAAAACGCCGCTCGCAACCAGATCGCCTTCAAGACCGGCACTTCTTATGGCTATCGCGACGCCTGGTCGGTCGGCTTCGACGGCAGGATGACGATCGGCGTCTGGGTCGGTCGTCCCGACGGCGCGCCGGTGCCCGGACTGATCGGCCGGGTCGCCGCCGCGCCGGTGCTGTTCGACGCATTCGCGCGCACCGGGCATCTGCGGTCTCCGCTGCCGAAGCCGCCACGCGGCACGCTCACCGCAAGCAACGCCCAGCTACCTCTGCCGCTGCGCCGGTTCCGCCCGGCGGGCGACCTGGTCCGCGCCGGCAACGAGCAGGCGCTCAAGATCCAGTTTCCGCTGAACGGCTCACGGATCGATGCGCTCAGCCAGGCCGCGACCGGCGCGCTGCCGGTCAAGGTCTCGGGCGGCGTGCTGCCGATGACGGTGATGGTCAACGGCCTGTCGGCCGGCTTGATCGACGGCCGGCGTCAGCGGCTGATCGCGCCGCCCGGTCCCGGCTTCGTCCGGCTCACCGTCATGGACGCGGTCGGCGCTGCGGCAACAGTCGTTGTGAGAATCCAGTAGCAGGCAGGCCAAGTGGTTGTCCGGCTATCGGTTTCAGCGTATGCGAAACCGATGATCGAGACCTCTGCAACGCGCCGCTTTGGCGCCCCCCGCGAGCCCAGAAATGCCATCGACCCCGGCCGTGGGCTGGTGGCGGTGCTGGATTTCGTGTCCGTCAGCCACCTGCGGGCGGTGGCGTTTCTGGCGCTGGTCGGGCTGGTGTTCTTCCTACCAGGCTTCTTCAACATCCCGCCGATCGACCGCGACGAGGCCCGCTTCGCGCAGGCCACCAAGCAGATGGTCGAGACCGGCGATTTCGTCGACATCCGGTTCCAGGACGAAGTGCGCTACAAGAAGCCGGTCGGGATCTACTGGCTGCAGGCCGCGGTGGTCGAGACGGCGTCGAAACTCGGCCTTCCGCGCGCCCAGGTCCGGATCTGGCTATATCGCGTGCCGTCGATGGCCGGCGCGATCGGCGCGGTGCTGATGACCTATTGGGCGGCGCTGGCTTTCATCGGGCGGCGAGGCGCCGTCGTCGCGGGTCTGCTGTTGTGCAGTTCGATCCTGCTCGGCGTCGAGGCGCGGCTGGCCAAGACGGATGCGTTCCTGCTGTTTACCGTCACCGCCGCATTGGGCGCGATGGCGCATATCTATCTGGCCTGGCAGCGCGGCGACGACCGCACCAATTCATGGGCGGCGGCTGCGGTGTTCTGGACCGCGCTCGCCGCGGGCATCCTGCTCAAGGGCCCGCTGATCCTGATGTTCATCGCGCTGACGGTGATTCCGCTCGCGATCCTCGATCGCTCGGTGGGTTGGCTGTGGCGGCTGAAGCCGCTCGCCGGCGTGCCATGGATGCTGCTGCTGGTGCTGCCGTGGTTCATCGCGATCTTCCTGCGTGCCGGCGAGACGTTCTTCGCCGACTCGGTCGGCGGCGACATGCTGAGCAAGATCGCCAGCGCGAAGGAGTCGCATGGCGCGCCGCCGGGCCTGTATTTCCTGCTGTTCTGGGTGACGTTCTGGCCCGGCGCGCCGCTCGCCGCGATGGCGGCTCCGGCGATCTGGCGGGCGCGGCGCGAACCCGGCGCGCAATTTTTGCTGGCGTGGCTGATTCCGTCCTGGGTCGTGTTCGAACTGGTGATCACCAAGCTGCCGCACTACGTGCTGCCGCTGTATCCGGCGATCGCGATCATGACCGCGGGCGCGATCGAGCGCAGCGTGCTGTCGCGCTCGTGGCTGACCCGCGGTGCGGCATGGTGGTTCGCGATTCCGGCGGTGGTGCTGTCGATCGCGATCATCGGCGCCATCGTTCTGACGCGGCAGCCGGTGTTCTTCGCCTGGCCGTTCGTCGCCGCATCGCTGATCTTCGGGTTGTTCGCGTGGCGGCTGTTCGACGAAAATCGCGCCGAGGCTTCTCTGCTCAATGCGTCGCTGGCGTCGCTGTTTCTGATCACCGCGACGCTCGGCGTCGTGGTGCCGACGCTGCGGCCGGTGTTCCCGAGCGTCGAGATCGCGCAGGCGCTGCGCAAGGTGGTGTGCGTCGGGCCGAAGGCCGCCGCCGTCGGCTATCACGAGCCGAGCCTGGTGTTCATGACCGGGACCGACACGCTGCTGACCGACGGCTCCGGCGCCGCCGACTTCCTGCTCGGCGGCAGTTGCCGTTTCGCGCTGGTGGAAGCCCGCAGCGAGCGCGCCTTCGCGCAGCGGGCCGAGGCGATCGGGCTGCGCTACAACGTGGCGACGCGGATCGACGGCTACAACTTCTCCCAGGGCAAACCGGTCTCGATCGCGATCTTCCGATCCGAAGGCACGCAGTAACATGGCGACCGGCTATCCGGCCGAGCTGGGCGCCGCGCTGCGGCGGGCACTGGCGCGGCTGATGCGCACGCCGTCGCATTCGCGCCGCGCCGACGCCGCCCGCCGCGGCGCGCGGTCGATCTTGGCGCTGACGGCGCTCGCATCCGTCGCGACCGTGTTGCTGATGTTCGCCGTCGATGCCGTCTGGATCGGTCTGATGCCGACGCGTGGCACGGCCTCGCTGTGGCCGGTGAGGATCCTGACCGACTTCGCCAAGTCGCGCTACGTGCTGTGGACGCTGGCGGCTTTGCTGGTAGCTTTGTGGCTGCTCCTGCCACGGCTGCAGGGTGCTTCCCGCGCGGTTCTGGTCGGGATCGGCACCCGCGTTCAGTACGTCTTCCTTGCGGTTCTGGTGCCGGTGCTCGCCGGCGAGGTGCTCAAAGGCATCGTCGGCCGCGGCCGACCGTTCGTCGGCGGCTCCGCCGATCCGTTCAATTTCACCTGGTTCGCCTGGAGCGAAGCCTATGCGAGCATCCCCTCGGGGCACACCATCACCGCCGCGGCGCTGGCTTTCGCGGTCTCGGCGCTGTGGCCGCGCCTGACCGGTGTGATGATCGCGTATGCGGTGACGATCGCGGTCACCCGCCTGGTGCTGCTGGCGCACCATCCCAGCGACGTCGTCGCCGGGGCGCTGATCGGATTGCTCGGTGCCTTAGCCGTGCGCTATTGGTTCGCGGCCCGGCGGCTGGCCTTCACGATCCGCCCCGACGGCACCATCGACCCGCTGCCCGGGCCGTCCTGGGACCGCGTCAAAGGGGTTGCCCGCGACGCCCTGGCCTCATAAGCCTTGGCCTCATAAGCCTTGGCCTCATAAGCCTTGACCCCATAAGCCTTGGCCCTATCAGAAGCGGTCGCGCCAGAGTGCGCCCCGGCCGCAAGTTCCCGACGGCCCCCGGATTGTTCCGAACAATGCCTGAAACCATGCCAGACTCCAGTACGCCGCCCGCGGTGTCCATTGTGGTGCCGGTGCGCAACGAGGCCGACAATGTCGCCCCGCTGATCGCCGAGATCGCCGCGGCGCTGGACGGGCGCTGGGTCTATGAGATCGTCTATGTCGACGACGGCTCGACCGACGCCACGCCGCAACGGCTGGCGGCGCTGCGGCGCGAGCGCGCCAATCTGCGCCAGATCCGGCACGCCAGATCCTGCGGTCAGTCGGCGGCGGTGCGCACCGGCGTCCGTGCCGCGCGCGGCGCGATCGTGGCGACGCTCGACGGCGACGGCCAGAACAATCCGGCGTTCATACCGGACCTGATCAAGGCGCTGGAACACGGCGGCGAGCGCTCCGGCCTGGCCGCCGGCCAGCGCGTCGGCCGCAAGGACACCGGCTTCAAGAAGCTGCAGTCCCGCGTCGCCAACAAGGTGCGCGGCGCCATCCTGAAAGACGGCACCCGCGATTCCGGCTGCGGCCTGAAGGCGTTTCGCCGCGAGGTGTTCCTGGCGCTGCCGTATTTCGATGGCCTGCATCGTTTCCTGCCGGCGCTGGTGCGCCGGGAAGGCTACAATATTGTTTATGTCGACGTCGCCGACCGGCCGCGGCTGTCCGGCGTTTCCAATTACGGCTTCTTCGACCGGCTCTGGGTCGGGCTGATGGATCTCGCCGGGGTCTGGTGGCTGATCCGCCGCAAGAAGGCCGTGCCCGCCGCGACCGAGGTGAACGAATGCTGATTCAATACGGGCAGGCTCTGGGCGATTATCTTTACGACGTGTTCGTCGCCAAGTTCGATTTCTGGCTCGCCTTCGGGCTGGTCGCGCAATTGCTGTTCACCGCGCGCTTCGTGGTGCAGTGGATTTCCAGCGAGCGCGCCGGCAAGAGCGTGGTGCCGATGGCGTTCTGGTTCTTCTCGATGGGCGGCGGGCTGATGACGCTGGTCTACGGCATCGCCAAGCGCGAGCCGGTGATCATTCTCGGCCAGTCGATGGCGACGGTGATCTACATCCGCAACATCATGCTGATCATCAAGAACCATTCGAAAGGCTCGGAGAGCCTGCCGAACTGAGCGCGCGGATTAGTAGGGCCGTCATCCTGATCGTCTGCACGGACCGTCATCCTGAGGTGCGAGCGCAGCGAGCCTCGAAGGATGACCGCGTCACGTGCCTGTGGCCCATCCTTCGAGGCCGATTGCACCGCGCTGAGGCGCGGTCCGATCGGCGCCTCAGGATGACGCTCACCGGGTAGCGAACTGGATTGCGCGCCTACCGCGCTGCGTTGAACGCGGCGAAGCCGCGTTCCAGATCGGCCTTGAGATCGTCGGTGCTTTCCAGCCCGATATGCAGCCGCAGCGCCGGTCCGCCGGGATTCCACGCTGTCGCGGTGCGATACGACGCGCAGTCGAACGGGATCGCCAGGCTCTCGAAGCCGCCCCATGAATAGCCCATGCCGAACAGCTTGACGTTGTCGAGCAGCGCGTCGATCGCCTTTTGCGGTGCGGGCTGCAGCACGATCGAGAACAGCCCGGACGCGCCGGTGAAATCGCGTTTCCAGATCGCGTGTCCGGGATCGCTTTCCAGCGCCGGGTGCAGCACGCGCTGCACCTCGGGCCGCTCTGCCAGCCAGCGCGCCATCTCCAGCCCGGATTGCTGATGCTGCGCCAGCCGCACCGCCAGCGTGCGCAGGCCGCGCAGCGCCAGGAACACGTCGTCCGGCCCGGCGCAGACACCGAGCTGGCGAATCCCCTCTGCCACCTGCGGCCACGCCCTCTTGTTGGCGGCGATGGTGCCGAACATGATGTCGGAATGGCCGCCGATATATTTGGTGCCGGCCTGGATCGAGATGTCGACGCCCTGTTCCAGCGAGCGGTGATACAGCGGCGTCGCCCAGGTGTTGTCGTCGATCACCAGCGCGCCATGCGCATGCGCGACCTCGGCGATCGCCGGGATGTCCGGCATCTCGAACGACTGCGAGCCGGGCGCCTCGACCATCACCACCGTGGTGTTGGGCTTGAGGTGCGCCGCGACGCCGGCCCCGATCAAGGGATCGAAATAGCTGGTCTCGATGCCGTAGCGCTTCAGCATCTGGTCGCAGAACAGCCGGGTCGGGCGATAGGCGTTGTCACACACCAGGACGTGATCGCCGGCTTTCAGCACCGCGAGAAGGGCGGTCGAGATCGCCGAGACGCCGGATGGCGCCAGGCCGACGCCGGCGCATTGCGGACCTTCCAGCGCCATCAGCGCCTGCTGTAGCGCCCTGGTGGTCGGCGTGCCGTGACGCCCATACGAATACTCGCCGCGATGGGCGTGCAGGTCTTCGGCGGTCGGATACAGCACCGTCGAGCCGCGCACCACCGGCGGATTGACGAAGCCCTTCTGCGCCTTGGTGTCGCGGCCCGAAGTGACCAGAAGGGTCTGCGGGCTGAGCGGCGATGATGTTCCGCCGTGATCGGAAAAGTCCATATTAGCTCGCTGATGTATTGACCGCCATCGTGATCGCGCACTGAGCGGCGCGGCGGCTGCCGAACGATTTACCTAATAGCAGGCTTGGGAAGACGGCCGTCAACCCCTTGACCCGGCGTCCAACTCGTTCTGTGATGCGACGAGCTGTCTGGACGACGTGCGGAGGGACTCGCGTAGATGCCGACCCGGGGCCATCCCACACGGAGCCGCAGCGATGGCGATGCGGGCACGATGCGCGGATCGACCGGCTGCTCCTGCCGCAAGCGCCACAACAACGCACCGTCACTTCCAACGCCGATCGACGCGGCAGCACATTCCTTGAAAGGTTTCATGATGAAGCGCGTATCCCTCGTTGCCGCCGTCGCCGTCGCCGCCTGCTTCGCGTCGCAGAGCGCGGGCGCGCAGACTCTCAAGACCGTCAAGGACCGCGGGATCCTGTCCTGTGGCGTCAGCCAGGGGCTACCGGGATTTTCTGCGCCCGACGACAAGGGCAACTGGACCGGTCTCGACGTCGATGTCTGCCGCGGCATCGCGGCGGCGATCTTCGATGATCCGAGCAAGGTGAAATTCGTGCCGCTGTCGGCCAAGGACCGCTTCACCGCGCTGCAGTCCGGCGAGATCGACGTGCTGTCGCGCAACACCACCTGGACGCTGTCGCGCGACACCTCGCTCGGCGTCAACTTCGCCGGCGTCAGCTATTACGACGGGCAGGGATTCCTGATCAAGAAAGCTCTCAAGGTCAATTCCGCGCTCGAGCTCAACAGCGCCTCGATCTGCGTGCAGACCGGCACCACCAATGAGCAGAACGTCGCCGACTACTTCAAGGGCAACAACATGAAGTACGAGGTGATCGCCTTCGCCAATGCCGACGAGGCGATCAAGGCCTATGAATCCGGCCGCTGCGACGTGTTCACCTCGGACGTCTCGCAGCTCTACGCCCAGCGGCTGAAGCTGACCACGCCGGCCGACCACGTCGTGCTGCCGGAAGTGATCTCGAAGGAGCCGCTCGGACCGTTGGTCCGCCACGGCGACGACCAGTGGTTCGACGTGGTCAAGTGGACGCTGTTCGCGATGATCAACGCCGAGGAGCTCGGCGTCACCCGCAGCAACGTCGCCGAGATGGCCAAATCGGACAAGCCGGAGCTGAAGCGCGTGTTCGGCACCGACGGCAATCTCGGCGAACAGCTCGGCCTGAGCAAGGATTGGGTCGCGCGCATCATCAAGGCGACCGGCAATTACGGCGAGTCGTTCGAGCGAAACGTCGGCGCCGGCTCCAAGCTCGAGATCGCCCGCGGCCTGAACAAGCTGTGGAACAAGGGCGGCATCATGTACGCGCCGCCGATCCGCTGACGCGCAGATCCGCCGTGGCGATCGAGGCCAGACCACCGCCGTCGCAGTTCGGCGCGAAGCTGCGCCGCGCGCTCGGCGGTCGCTCCGGCTGGAAAGGGCTGATCGCGCAGTTGCTGTTTGTCGCGGTGCTGTTCTGGGTCGGCTACGAGATCGTCGACAATGCGCGCGACAATCTCGCCAACCAGCGGATCGCCTCGGGCTTCGGCTTCATGTCGCAGACCGCCGGGTTCGGCGTCAGCCAGACGCTGATCCCGTATTCGGAATCGGACAGCTACACGCGGGTGTTTCTGGTCGGCCTGGTCAACACGCTGGTGGTGTCGGCGATCGGCATCTTCTTCGCCACCTTGCTCGGCTTCCTCGTCGCGCTCGGCCGGCTGTCGCCGAACTGGCTGATCGCGCGGATCGCCGGCGGCTATGTCGAGCTGATCCGCAACCTGCCGCTGCTGTTCCAGATCCTGTTCTGGTATCTCGCCGTGCTCGGCGCGCTGCCGGGCCCGCGTCAGAGCGTATCGGTGTTCGACAGCTTCTTCCTGTCCAACCGTGGCATCGTCGTGCCGCGTCCGGTCGGCGAGGCCGGGCTTGACGGCTTTCTGGTGGCCGTTCTGATCGCGGTGATTGCAGCGATCGTGCTGCCGATCTATGCGCGGCGGCGATTGTTCGACACCGGCAAGCCGATGAAGGTCTGGCCGTGGAGTCTCGGCCTGCTGATCGGCCTGCCGCTGATCGCCGTGCTGATCTTCGGCCGGCCGTTCGGCTTTGAAATCCCGGCGCTTAAGGGGTTCAATTTCGCCGGGGGCGCGCGGATTGCGCCGGAATTCGTGGCGCTGACGCTGGCGTTGGCGACCTACACGGCGGCGTTCATCGCCGAGATCGTTCGCGCCGGCATTCTGTCGGTGCACAAGGGCCAGATGGAAGCCGGCGCGTCGCTCGGCCTGTCGCGCGGCGCGACCTTGCGGCTCGTGGTGATTCCGCAGGCGATGCGGGTGATCCTGCCGCCCTTGACCAACCAGTATCTCAACCTCACCAAGAATTCCTCGCTCGCGGTCGCGATCGGCTATCCGGATCTGTTCTCGGTGTTCGCCGGCACCACGCTCAGCCAGACCGGGCAGGCGATCGAAGTGATCGCGATCACCATGGGCGTGTATCTGCTGATCTCGCTGATCACCAGCGCGCTGATGAGTCTGTACAGCTGGCGGATCAACCGGAGCATGGGCGCATGAGCGAGCTGGGTTCGATCACGCCGGCTTTCGTCCGCTCCGAGGAGGTCGCGCCGCGTCCCGCTCCGGTGAAGACCACCGGCTTCGTCGGGCTGATGCGGGCGCGGCTGTTCAACTCGCCGACCAACATCCTGCTGACCATCGTCGGCGCGCTGCTGTTGTACTTCACCGTCGTCCCGGCGGTGAAATTCCTGCTGGTCGACGCGGTCTGGACCGGCAGCAACCGCACCGATTGCCTGTCCGAAACGCTGCATCGCGACGTCGGCGCGTGCTGGCCGTTCGTGCAGGCGAAGGCCTCGCAATTCGTCTACGGCTTCTATCCGCAGCCGGAACGCTGGCGCGTCGACCTGACCTTCGCGCTCGCGGCCCTGCTGCTGCTGCCGCTGCTGATCCCGCGCGCGCCGGCGAAGACGCTGAATGCCGGACTGTTCTTCGTCGCTTTCCCGGTGCTGGCGTTCTTCCTGCTGCATGGCGGCGGGCTGGAAGGCTTCGCGGTGAGCTGGGCTGCCGAGCTGTTGTCGGGCCTCGTCGACAGCCTCGCCGAAGCGGGGACCAAGCTCGCCGGCGGCGGCGTGATCGGAGCCGGCATCGGCAAGCCGCTGCTGTGGATCGCCGCGGCGCTGTCCTGGCTGATCGCGCCGCTGGTCTGGCTGCGCGACTGGATCGAGGCTTCGGGCCAGCCGGTGTGGATCGACCTCGGTCTGACGGCGCTGATCGTCACCGCGCTGGTCGCGCTCCTGACCGGGCTTCGCAACGGCGGACGGCCGCTGCTGATGACGCTGGCGATCTTCATCGGCATCGCCGTGGTGATTGCGGCGTTGCGGCTCGATCGTGGCGGGCTGCCGATCGTCGGCACGCGGCAATGGGGCGGTCTGCTTGTCACGCTGGTCGTCTCGGTCACCGGCATCGTCGCCTCGATGCCGATCGGCATCGCGCTGGCGCTCGGCCGGCGCTCGACGATCCCGCTGATCCGCGTGTTCTCGATCGGTTTCATCGAGTTCTGGCGCGGCGTGCCGCTGATCACCGTGCTGTTCTTCGCCACCTACATGCTGCCGCTGTTCCTGCCCGGCAACTTCACCATCGACGGGCTGATGCGGGTGCTGATCGGCGTCGCGCTGTTCGCCGGCGCCTACAACGCCGAAGTGGTGCGCGGTGGGCTGAATGCGATTCCGCGCGGGCAGGCCGAAGCCGCCAATGCGCTCGGGCTGTCCTACGCGAAGACGACCGGGCTGATCGTGCTGCCGCAGGCGCTGCGCCACGTCATCCCGGGCCTCGTCAACAGCTTCATCGCGCTGTTCAAGGACACCTCGCTGGTGTCGATCGTGGCGTTGTTCGATCTGCTCGGCCAGCTCCGCGCCGCCTTCGCCGACCCGAACTGGTCGACGCCGACCACGCTGTTCACCGGCTTCGCCTTCACCGGGCTGATCTACTTCGTGTTCTGCTTCGGCATGTCGCGCTATTCGCTGTTCGTCGAGCACCGGCTCAATGCCCATCGGCGCACCTGACAGAGGACTCTCGTTGATGGCGGAAAAACCGATCGTCTCGATCGCAGGGCTGAACAAGTGGTACGGCGATTTCCACGTGCTGCGCGACATCGGCCTCGACGTCGGCCGCGGCGAACGCATCGTGATCTGCGGGCCGTCGGGCTCCGGCAAGTCGACGCTGATCCGCTGCATCAACGCGCTCGAGGAATTCCAGGAAGGCGAGATCGTTGTCGACGGCATCGATCTCGGGCCCAGCCTGAAGCATGTCGACGAGATCCGCCGCGACGTCGGCATGGTGTTCCAGAGTTTCAATCTGTTCCCGCATCTCACCGTGCTCGAGAACTGCACGCTGGCGCCGATCTGGGTCCGCAACATCCCGAAGAAGGACGCCGAAGCGACAGCGATGAAATATCTCGAGCGGGTGCGGATTCCCGAAAAGGCCGGCAATTATCCGGGACAGATCTCCGGCGGCCAGCAGCAGCGCGTGGCGATCGCCCGCGCGCTGTCGATGAATCCGAAGGTGATGCTGTTCGACGAGCCGACCTCGGCGCTCGACCCGGAGATGGTCAAGGAAGTGCTCGACACCATGGTCGACCTTGCCGACGAGGGCATGACCATGCTGGTCGTGACCCACGAAATGGGCTTCGCCCGCGAGGTCGCCAATCGTGTGGTGTTCATGGACGCGGGGCAGATCGTCGAAGCCAACGCGCCGGAAGAATTCTTCGCGCATCCTCAGCACGCGCGGACGAAACTGTTCCTGAGTCAGATCTTGCGGTGAGGCGGGACGACGCTGCGAGCGGCCCGACCCGCCGACCTGCCGAACTGTCAGATCGCGCGGGACGCCGATGAGTAGCGCTTCAGGCGCTTGGTGTCGCTCGCGGAGAACTGTCCGAAGATCTCCTTGACGCGGGCGGCCGGCGTGACGTCGTCGGCAAAGCTGCGCTCGCGTGGTGCGCCGACGGTCGCCACGCGGGGCGCGTACAAGGCGCTGTTGAAGATGGCGTCATTGAACCGCGGCGGGCCATCGCCGAACACCGCATCGGCGATCACCAGCAGTGCCAGCAGGGCCGGGCCGACGGTGACGAAGTATTTGAAGACAGGCATGACGTGCTCCTTGTTGGTCGCAGGAAGCGCCGTCAGGCGTGAAGGCCGGGTTGATGGCGCCGCCGGCGTTGCAGGCGCGGTTGCCGCCCGGTTAACCGGATCGCGACAAAGCGCCGGTTGTGGTGATCCACGCGCCAATCGCGCTCAAACAGCCATGACGAATTACTCTCGCGGCTCCGCTGAGCCCGAGGTTTGCACCCGTCGCTGTCACAGCGAGGGGCGGGGGCGCGCCGGTCGGCGCGGGTTGTGGTGAGTGTCGCGATGGTTTGCGGACCATCGCGCAACGCCGCTCCGGCGCGCCCACCGCGGCGATTTTGGGCATCGGGACCGTTCTTCCGGGAGCACAGCGGTGCGGGATCTCCCCGGCCTTGCTGCGCCCGTCCAGCCACGAAAGCGGCAGCCGCTCGTAGTAGCGGCGGACGGTGACCTCTGCCTCCCGGACGTGCGGGTGCGAGCCGCAACGCGCAGGACGCCGCGTCCGTTCGACTCCACCGGCGCATGCCGGCTTGATCGAACTATCATCGGGGCCGGTTATCCGGCCCGTCCGATCTGTCCCGCTTGTACGACGCCTCGCGAAGCGCCCCTCACGGACAGGACAACGCGGACTATAATCATAATAGGAATTTTGTCAAGAGCGATCGCGCGCGATGGATGCGCGGGCCTTCGCCGCGCCGAAGGGGCTTCGGCCCCGCAGGCGGGTCAAGCCCGCGCATGACGGATGGGGACCCTCTCGCTCGTCATTCCGGGGCGCCGCGGAGCGGCGAGCCCGGAATCTCGAGCTGTTCATCCTGTCTTCGCGCAATAACCTCGGGATTCCGGGTTCGCGAGCTGCGCTCGCGCCCCGGAATGACGGCCGAGAGGTTTTTGAGGATCAGCAGTCGCTTTGGAGAGCGAGTTGTCGCACTCCTGCTGCGCGCTCACACCGCCGCGAACGGCACCGCGATCGTGCTCTTCGTCTCCATCCATTCCGGCACCGGCAGATTCTTGCTGCGCATGAAGTCCGGGTTGAACAGTTTCGACTGATAGCGGCTGCCATAGTCGCACAGAATGGTGACGATGGTGGCGCCGGGGCCGAGATCCCTGGCGAGGCGGATCGCGCCGGCGACGTTGATGCCGCTGCTGCCGCCGAGGCAGAGGCCCTCGTGCTCGAGCAGATCGTAGACGATCGCGACCGCTTCCTCGTCGGGGATCTGATAGGCGTCGTCGATCACCGCGCCGTCGAGATTGGCGGTGATGCGGCCCTGGCCGATGCCTTCGGTGATCGATGAGCCTTCGGATTTCAGCGCGCCGTTCTTGTAGTAATTGTACAGCGCCGAGCCCATCGGGTCGGCGAGCACGGCGCGGATCTTCGGGTCTTTCTGCTTCAGCCCGATCGAGACGCCGGCTAGCGTGCCGCCGGAGCCGACAGCGGCGACGAAGCCGTCGATCTTGCCGTCGGTTTGATTCCAGATCTCCGGCGCCGTGGTGTCGATATGCGCCTGCCGGTTGGCGACGTTGTCGAACTGATTGGCCCAGATCGCGCCGTTCGGTTCGGTCTTCGCCAATTGTTCGGCGAGCCGGCCGGACAGTTTCACGTAGTTGTTCGGATTGGCGTAGGGCACCGCCGGGACCTCGATCAGTTCGGCGCCGCACAGCCGCAGCATGTCCTTCTTTTCCTGGCTCTGCGTGTTCGGGATCACGATCACGGTGCGGAAGCCGAGCGCGTTGGCGACCAGCGCCAGCCCGATCCCGGTGTTGCCCGCGGTGCCTTCGACCACGACGCCGCCGGGACGCAGCGCGCCGCGCGCGATCGCATCCTTGATGATGAACAGCGCCGCGCGGTCCTTCACCGACTGGCCCGGATTCATGAACTCGGCCTTGCCGAGGATCGTGCAGCCGGTCGCCTCCGAAGCGCGCTTCAACTTGATCAGGGGCGTGTTGCCGATGGCGTCGACGACGTCGTTCTTGATGATCATCATGTCCGGAAGCTGACGTTCGGTTGCGGGATCACAACCTAGGTGACGCGGCCGCCCGATACAAGGCGACCCTGCCGCATCAGTGCGCAGCAGCAGGCATCTTCGGGTCGGTGATCGCCCCGCGTCTCAGCCCGTCTTGGCGAACACCACCTGGCGAACGTCGATATTGCCGGAGAGGAATCCGGCCTCGCAATAAGCGAGGTAGTACTCCCACAGCCGGCGGAAGCGGTCGTCGAAGCCGAGCGGCGTCAGGGTCGGCCACGCCGCGCGAAAATTGTCTCTCCAGGTCGCGAGCGTCTTGGCATAATCTTCTCCGAAGATGCGCTCGCGGATGACGGGCACGCCGAACCTGTCGCCGAGCGATTTCAGGATCTCCGGCGACGGCAGCATCCCGCCGGGGAACACGTAGCGCTGGATGAAATCGACCTCGCGGCGATAGGCCTGGAAGAAGCGGTCCTGAATCGTGATCGCCTGGATCCCGACCAGGCCGCCGGGCAGCAGCCGGTCGCGCAATTGTGAGAAATAGCGCGGCCAGAACTGCTCGCCGACCGCCTCGATCATCTCGATCGAGGCGATGCGGTCGTATTGGCCGCGCTCGTCGCGGTAGTCCTGCAGCCGGATCTCGACCTTGTCGGCGAGGCCGGCGCGCTGCATCCGCTCCTGGGCGAAGTCGCGCTGTTCCTTGCTGATGGTGAGGCCGACGACGCGGGCGTCGAAATTCTTCGCGGCATATTCGGCGAAACCGCCCCAGCCGCAGCCGATCTCGAGCACCCTCTGGCCCGGCCGCAGATCGATTGCCTCGGCGAGCCGCTGATATTTGTTGATCTGCGCCGCGGTGAGGTCGTGGGTGTGGTCCTCGAACAGCGCCGAGGAATAGGTCATGCTCGGATCGAGCCAGGCCGAATAGAACGCGTTGCCGATGTCGTAATGCGCGTAGATGTTGCGCCGCGCCTGCCGCTTGGTGTTGCGGTTGAACCAGTGCCGGACCACCTGGACGAAGCGCATCATCGGATTCTCGCCGAGCATCGCCTGGATCAGTTCGTGATTGACACAGAACAGATACAGGAACTGGGTGAGGTCCGGTGTGTCCCAATCGCCGGCCAGATAGGCCTCGGCGATGCCGATGTCGCCGCCGTTGATCAAGCGGGAGGCGAAAGCGTAATTGTGCAGCCGCATTTCCGCGGCGGGGCCGGGCTCGGCGCCGCCCATGCGGAACCGCCTGCCGTCGGGCAGGGTGACGTCCAGCGTGCCGCGTCGCAGCCGCGCCCCGAACGCCAGCGCCATCCGCACCACACGCGGCAGCCCGGCGAGCTTCGCATCGACATTCTCAGGGGTCAGCAACACCAGCTCGGACATTTCAATTCCATCGATCTCGCCCAGGTCGGACAGATGGAAACGCTGGGCTCACGTGTGATTACTATAAGCATCATGAGGCCGCGCTGCAAAGCCGCTCGATGGCGGCGGAGCAGGTGGACGCGGCACCAATCGCGCACCTTTGATCCACAGCCGCAGCGCTTCCCAGTGAATCGCCGCCATCACCTTCATCGTCATCAGCGGCAACGCGACGAAGGCGCGCAGCAGCGATACGGTCGACAGCGGCCGGCGACGGCCGTTGAAGGTGGCGGAGAGCAGCGGACCGGTGGCGTCGGTCTCCAGGATGCGAATCTTCACCGCGTCGCCG
Organism: Rhodopseudomonas sp. NSM; assembly: GCF_052445935.1. Taxonomy (NCBI): domain Bacteria; kingdom Pseudomonadati; phylum Pseudomonadota; class Alphaproteobacteria; order Hyphomicrobiales; family Nitrobacteraceae; genus Rhodopseudomonas; species Rhodopseudomonas sp. NSM. The sequence goes on from NZ_JBQTCH010000005.1 coordinate 327,630, forward strand.
GGCGGCGACACGCGGAAATGGTAGCGCATCGCCATCTCGATGAAGGGCGAGACGTAGAACAGCTTGTCCTGCGCCTGGCGCAGCCCGGCTGCGGTGATCTCGCCGGGCCTCACCGGCAGTGTATAGGAATGGATGTCGCCGAAGGTGTTGCGGACTTCGTAGACCACCATCGCCAGAGCGCCGTCGGCGCCATAGCAGAAATACACCGACAGCGGATTGAAGGTGTAGCCGAACAGGCGCGGATAGGTCAGCAGCAGCACCCGGCCGCCGGTGAGATCGACGCCCTGCGCCACCGCGCAGCGCTCGACATAGCCGCGCAGCGTTCCGCCGTCGCGGTCGCCGTGATCCTTCTCGTAGAAGCTGTACAGCGCGCGGCGGTTGACGCCGAACAGCGGCGTCATCCGGTCCGCCTCGGACAACCGGTCGAGGTCGATCAGCAGCGACATCACCCGGTAGTTGAAGCGATGGCCCATCGGCTTCAGCCGGGCATGCATCACATCGCCGAAATACAGCGTCGCGGCGGCGGGCGGGCCGCCGGTGGTCGCTGGCGCTGTGTCGGCGGGATGGGGCATGACTATTCCGCGGCTTCCCGGATTTCGGGGCGCGGCGCTCGCCACGGCACCGGCGCCCCCAGATTTTCGGCGACGGCGAGGCCGGAACGCAGCCCGTCCTCGTGGAAGCCGTAGCCGGTCCATGCGCCGCAGAACCAGGTCCGGCGCTGGCCCTGAATTTCGCCGATCCGGCGCTGCGCGGCGAAGGCCGCGGCGGTGTATTGCGGATGGTCGCAGTCATAGCGGCCGAAGGTCAAGGCCGGATCGGGCGCGAAAGGCGGATTGAGGCTGACGAACAGCGGCTTGGAATCGTCGATGCCCTGCAGCCGGTTCATCCAATAGGTCACCGCGACGTCGTTGACCGGCGAGCCTTCGCGCTGCCAGCGCAGGAAGTTCCACGACGCCCAGGCGCGCTTGCGCTTCGGCATCAGCCGCGGATCGCGGTGCAGATAGACCAGATTCGGCGCATAGCCGATCGCGCCGAGGATATCGCGCTCCTCGTCGCTGGGATCGGCCAGCATCGCCAGCGCCTGGTCGCTGTGGGCGCCGATCACGACGTGATCGTAGACGTCGGCGTGGCCGAGGCTGTCGCGCACGATCACGCCCTTCGGCGAGCGTTCGATCGCCGTCACCGCCGCACCGAGCCGGAGATGCTCGAAGCCCGCGGTCAGCTTCTCGACATAGCGCGCGCTGCCGCCCTTGACGGTGCGCCAGATCGGACGCTCGTAATGCAGCAGCCGATGATTATTGAAGAAGGCGACGAAATTCTCGGCGGGAAAGTCGAGGATCTCCGCCGCGGGCGCCGACCAGATCGCAGCGCCCATCGGCGCGAGATAGTCGGTGAGAAGCCGCGGCGCGAATTTGCGGCTGGTGAAATATTCGCCGAGCGACAGCCCCGCCAGCGCCCCGGACTTGAAGTCGGCGACGCTCTGCTCGTTGAACACCAGGATATGGCGGAGCATCTTGAGATAAGACGGCGACAGCAGATTGCTCGGTTGCGCGAACAGACCGCGCGCAGTGTCGAGCCAGTTGTCGCCGCCGCCTTTCCATTCGAATCGGCCGGAATCGGCCGAGACCGCAAAACTCATGCAGCTCTCGACCGTCTCGATGCCGAGATGCGCGAACAGCGCGGTGAGGTCGGGATAGTTGAGCTGATTATAGACGATGAAGCCGATGTCGACCGGGACCTGGGTGCCGCCGTAGTCGATGGTGATGGTGTGGCTGTGGCCCCCCGCGCGCAACTCGCGCTCATAGACCGTCACGGGATATCGCGACGACAGTGCCCAAGCGGCGGCATTGCCTGCGATTCCCGTTCCAACAACTGCGACGCGCATTCTCTAAGCCCCCTTAGCCCGCTGGTTCCCGAGCTACGACGGGGCGCCGCAGGAGTTTCAGCACGTTCGAAAGTGCCTGGACGGGGCGAGCGGGCAGTGTCGGATCCACAGGCGGGCAACAATCAGATGAAATCTTTGTAAGCTTTGCCGTATTCGCCAAACCCGTCAAGTTGGGTAGAGCCCCATGGAATAAGGCGATCTTCGCTATCGGCAGTCGACATTGTCGCCTTGGGGCCGCCATCCTGTCACCAGGTCCAGAGCGGACGGCCCTGTGCGGCGTCAATTCCTGCAGCTAGAATGAGCCTGGGCTTCGAGAAAGCATTCTCCGGTGATCGTTTTGCAAATAGCTGGCAAGTGGCGTCGAGCACCGGGCTCCATTCCGGGGCGGGGTGCGTGGCGAAACGCCGCGCCGGTGGATGGACCGCGGCCGGTATGAGCACCACATTGCGTTACCTTGGTCGGTCCGTGAGGATGGTCGCCGCCTCGGCGCTCGTCCTCAGCGCGGGTGGCTGCATCCTGACCAAGGATCTGCCGGACCCGGCGCTGGATCTGCCGCCACGCTACAAGACGGCGTCGCTGAAAACGGTCGATGCGCCGCCGGCGCTCGACTGGTGGCGCGGCTTTCGTTCGCCCGAACTGACCCAACTGATGGAAGAGGCGCAGAGCGTCAATCTGGATATCGCCGCCGCGACCGCGCGGATCCTGCAGGCGGATGCCCAGGCGCGGATCACCGGGGCTGCGCTGTTGCCGTCGCTGACCGGCAACGGCAGCGGTTCGCAGAACAAGACGTCCGGCAGCAACATCACCAACACCACGATCGCCGGCCGCCGCTATGCGACCTATTCGGCGTCGCTGAGTGCGAGCTACGAAATCGACTTCTGGGGCAAGAATCACGACGCCGCGCTGGCGGCGGAAGAGACCGCCACGGCGACCCGTTTCGACCGCGACGTCGTCGCGCTGACGACGATGGCGAGCGTCGCCAACGCCTATTTCCAGGTGCTGGCGTCGCAGGACCGGATCCGCACCTCGCGCGAAAACATCGCCAGCGCGCAGCGCATTCTCGACGCCATCAAGCAGCGGCTCGCCGCCGGCACCGGCAGCGATCTCGACGTCGCCCAGCAGGAGAGCGTGCTGGCGAATCAGCGCGCCGCGGTGCCGCCGTTGCAGCTCACGCTGGCGCAGAACATCCACACGCTGGCGACGCTGGTGTCGCGGCCGCCGGAAAGCGTGAAGATCATAGGCGGCTCGCTGAACAGGATCTCGTCGCCACGGGTGACGCCGGGGATGCCGTCCGAGCTGCTGACGCAGCGGCCCGATATCCGCCGCCAGGAGGCGCAGCTCGCCGCCGCCACCGCCAATGTCGGCAGCGCGCGGGCGCAGTTCTTCCCGAGCATCCAGCTGACCGGGCAGGGCGGCTATCAGAGCACGGTGCTGGCGTCGCTGTTCACGCCGCAGGCGACGTTCTCCAGCCTCGCCGCCGGGCTGACGCAGCCGATCTTCGACGGCGGCCGTATCCAGGGCAATTTCGATCTGACCCGGGCGCAGCAGGACGAATTACTGCAGACCTATCGCAAGACCGTGGTGTCGGCCTTCGCCGACGTAGACAACGCGCTCGAATCGATCAAGCAGAACACCGAGCGGCTGCGGCTGCAGCGGCAGGTGGTGGCTTCGTCGCGGCGCGCCTTCGGTCTCGCCGAACAGCAACTACGTGCCGGTACCGCCGACATCGTGACTGTTCTCAACACGCAACTGACACTATTTACGGCTGAGGATGCGCTGATCCAGACGCAATTGGCGCGCTATCTGGCGATCGTCAGCCTGTTTCAGGCGCTCGGGGGCGGCTGGGAGCCGAGGATGGAAAGACCGCTCAATGCTCTTTAAGCCGGAGACCGACGACGCGTCCGGCACCGGGGCCGGCGCGAAGAGTGCCGGCGCGAAGAGTCTTGCGTCGCGCGGGCGGCGGCGGACGGTGTCGCTGCTGGTGACGGCGATCATCCTCGCCGGGCTCGGCTATATCGCCTGGACCGCGTTCCAGACCAAGCCGGTTGTGGTCGGTCGTGGCGGACCGCGGCTCGATATGGCGGTGCCGGTGCTGGCGGCGACCCCGGCGGTGAAGGACGTGCCGGTGTATCTCGACGGCGTCGGCTCGGTGAAGGCGCTCGCCAACGTCACCGTCCGCGCCCAGGTCGACGGCAAGCTGGTCGCGGTGAATTTCACTGAGGGCCAGGACGTCAAGGCCGGGGATGTGCTCGCCGAAATCGATCCGGCGATCTATCAGGCGCAATACGATCAGGCGGTGGCGAAGAAGGCGCAGGACGAGGCGCAGCTCGCCAACGCCAGGATCGATCTCGCCCGCTATCAGCAGCTCGCGGCCTCGAACGCCGGCTCCAAGCAGCAGGCCGACACCCAGAAGGCGACCGTGGCGCAGCTCGAGGCGCTGGTGCGCTCCGACCAGGCGGCGATCGACAATGCGGCTGCGACGCTGGGCTACACCAAGGTGGTGGCGCCGATCTCTGGCCGCGCCGGCCTGCGCCAGGTCGACAAGGGCAACATCGTCAAGTCCGCCGACGCCACCGGCATCGTCGTGATCACGCAATTGCAGCCGATCGCGGTGCAGTTCAGCCTGCCGCAGCAGCAGATCGTGCGCGTCAACGCCGCCTCGGCCAGCGGCACGCTGCCGGTCGACGTGTTCGGCAATGACGGCGTCACCGTCATCGACACCGGCATTCTCAGGGGGATCGACAATCAGGTCGATCAGACCACCGGCACGGTGAAGCTGAAGGCGGAATTTCCGAACGCCAGATTTCAGCTCTGGCCAGGGCAATTCGTCAACGTCCGGCTCAAGGTCGAGACGCTGAACCAGGTCGTGGTGGTGCCGACCTCGGCGGTTCAGCGCGGGCCGGCGGGGACGTTCAGCTACGTCATCGATCAGGACAATGTGGCCCATGCGCGGCCCATCAAGGTGACGCAGCAGAACGAGACCGAAGCGGTCATCGCCAGCGGGCTGACGCCCGCGGATCGTGTCGTCACCACCGGCTTCGCCAATCTGTCCGAGGGCGCCAAGGTCAGGATCGGCGACGGCAGCCAGACGCCGACCGTCGATCTCGCGCCGCGCAATCGCCGCAGCGGCCCGCCCGGCGAGCCGGCCAAGCAAGGCGAAGGCAGCGCCGCCGAGAAAAGCAAGCGGCGCGGTGGCGAGGGCGGCGCAGGCACACAGGGACAGAGCGGGCAGGCGGCTCCGGCCGCGGCCGCCCAATCGTCGGGGGCGGCGAGGGCGCAGTGAGCCTTTGCCGCAGCCGATGTGAATAGCCGATGTGAATACACGAAGCCGTCGCGCTGAGGATAAGAGCATGAGCGTCTCCGAGCCGTTCATCCGGCGCCCGATCGCGACCTCGCTGCTCGGCGTGGCGCTGCTGCTCGGCGGCTTGCTCGGCTATTTCTCGCTGCCGGTGTCGGCGCTGCCGCAGGTCGATTTCCCGACCGTGCAGGTCTCGACCCGGCTGCCTGGCGCGAGCCCCGACGTGGTGGCGTCGCTGATCACCGCGCCACTGGAGCGGCAGCTCGGGCAGATCCCGTCGCTGACGGCGATGACTTCGACCTCGTCGTTCGGCGTCAGCCAGGTGTCGCTGCAGTTCGACCTCAACCGCGACATCGACGGCGCGACCCAGGACGTCCAGGCGGCGATCAACGCCGCCGCCGGCATCCTGCCGAAGAACCTGCCGTATCCCCCGACCTACGCCAAGGTGAACCCGGCCGACGCCCCGGTGATGACGCTGGCGCTGACCTCGACGACCGCATCGCTGCGGGCGATGAGCGACATCGCCGACACCATGCTGGCGCAGCGGCTGGCGCAGATCAGCGGCGTCGGCAGGGTCGCGGTGCTCGGCGGATTGAAGCCGGCCGTGCGGGTGCAGGCCGATCTCGCCCGGCTCGCCGCCTACGGCATCTCGATGGAAGACCTGCGCACCGCGATCGCCGGCGCCAATGTCTCGGGCCCGAAGGGCTCGCTCGACGGCGCGCAGCAGGCCTACACCATCGCCGCCAACGACCAGATCGCCACCGCGGAGGCTTACAAGCCGATCATCGTCGCCTATCGCAACGGCTCGCCGGTGACGATCGGCGACGTCGCCAACATCCTGGACGGGCTGGAGAACAACCGTACCGGCGCCTGGTACCAAGGCACGCCGTCGGTGATCCTCGACATCCAGCGTCAGCCGGGCGCCAACGTCATCGACGTGGTCCGGGGCATCCGCGCCGAGATCCCCAAGCTGCAGCGGATCATTCCGGCCGGCGTCAAGCTCACTGTGGTCAGCGACCGCACCGAGACGATCCGCGCGTCGGTCAACGACGTGCAGTTCACGCTGCTGCTCAGCGTCGGACTGGTGACGCTGGTGGTGCTGCTGTTCCTGCGCTCGATGCGGGCGACGATCATCGCCGGGGTGGCACTGCCGCTGTCGCTGATCACCTCGTTCGGCGTGATGTATTTCGCCGGCTTCAGCCTCGACAATCTGTCGCTGATGGCGCTGACGATCGGCACCGGCTTCGTCGTCGACGATGCCATCGTGATGATCGAGAACATCGTCCGCCACATGGAAGAGGGCGAGAACCCGATGCAGGCGGCACTGTCCGGCGCCTCCGAAATCGGCTTCACCGTGATCTCGCTGACGATGTCGCTGATCGCGGTGTTCATCCCGCTGCTGTTCATGTCCGGCCTGGTCGGCCGGATGTTCCGCGAGTTCGCGCTGACGCTGACGATCGCGGTGGTGACCTCGGCGATCGTGTCGCTGACGTTGACGCCGATGATGTGCTCGCGGCTGCTCAAGCACGCGCGCGAGGAGCGGCAGGTGCCCGGCCTTGCCGCCATCACCGGGTGGATCGACCGCGGCGCAGAGGCCTATCACCGCAGCCTGCTCTGGGTGCTGAAGCATCAGCGCGCGACGCTGGTGGTGACGTTCCTCACCATCGTGGCGACGCTTGTGCTCTACGTGATCGCACCGAAGGGTTTCCTGCCGCTGCAGGACACCGCATCGATCACCGCCGTGACCGAGGCCGGGCAGGACGTCTCCTTCGCCGAGATGCAGGCGCGCCAGACCGAGGCCGCCGACGCGATCAAGGCCGATCCCGACGTGATCGGCGTGGTCTCGGTGATCGGCGCCGGCCCGGTCAATCCGACCACCAATGTCGGCCGGCTGGTGATGACGCTGAAGCCGCGCGGCGAGCGCAAGGCCGGCGTCGGCGAGGTGATCGAGCGGCTGAAGCAGCGGGTGGCGTCGATCCCCGGCATGACGGTGTACTTCCAGGCCGTGCAGGACGTGCAGATATCGACCCAGGCCAGCCGCTCGCAGTACCAGTATACGCTCACCGCGACCGATGCGGCCGTGGTGTCGGAATGGGCCGCGAAGCTGGTCGCCGAGTTGCGCGACGATCCGCTGTTCCGCGACGTCTCGTCGGAAGCGCAGGAGCGGGGCCTGCGCGCCATGCTCGACATCGACCGGCAGCGCGCCGGACAGCTCGGCGTCAGCATCCAGGCGATCAACGACACGCTGAACGACGCCTTCGCGCAGCGGCAGATCTCGACGATCTACGGCCAGGCCAACCAGTATCGTGTGGTGCTGGAGGCGATGCCGGTCTACCAGAAGGATCCCTCGATCCTGTCGAAGCTGTATGTGCCCGGCACCGACGGCGCGCAGGTGCCGCTGTCGGCGGTCGCGGAGCTGAAGCGAACCACGGCGCCGCTGTCGATCTCGCATCAGGCGCAATTCCCCTCGGTCGCGCTCAGCTTCAATCTCGCGCCCGGCGCGTCGCTCGGCGAGGCGGTCGAAGAGATCAGGGTGATCGAGACCCGGATCGGAATGCCCGGAAGCATCGTCGGCGAATTTTTTGGCGACGCCGCGGAGTTTTCCAAATCGCTGTCCGGCCAGCCCTGGCTGATTCTCGCAGCATTGGTGACGATCTACATCGTGCTCGGCGTTCTGTACGAGAGCTTCATCCATCCGATCACCATCCTGTCGACGCTGCCCTCGGCCGGCGTCGGCGCCATCCTGGCGCTGATGCTGTTCGGGCAGGACCTCTCGGTGATCGGACTGATCGGCATCATTCTGCTGATGGGCATCGTCAAGAAGAACGCCATCATGATGATCGACTTCGCGCTGGAGGCGGAGCGGCACAAGGGGATGTCGTCCTACGACGCGATCGTGCAGGCCTGCCTGCTGCGCTTCCGCCCGATCATGATGACGACGCTGGCGGCGCTGTTCGGCGCGCTGCCGCTCGCGGTCGAAAGCGGCACCGGCTCCGAGTTGCGGTTTCCGCTCGGCATCTCGATCATAGGCGGCCTGCTGCTCAGCCAGTTGCTGACGCTCTACACCACGCCGGTGATCTATCTCGCGCTCGACCGGATCAACCGCCGGTTCGAGCGCGCACTGCCGCCGGCGACGCCGTCGCCGCCGCTGGCCGGCCCGGCGGAGGAGACGCGCTGATGGCCTCGATGTCCGGGCCGTTCATCGCCCGACCTGTCGGCACCACGCTGCTGGCGATCGGCCTGTTTCTGCTCGGCCTGGTATCCTACGCCTTCCTGCCGGTGGCGGCGATTCCCAATGTCGATTTCCCGATGGTGATGGTGACGGCGTCGCGGCCGGGCGCAGCGCCCTCGGTGATGGCCGCGACCGTCGCCGCACCGCTGGAGCGGCGGCTCGGCGAGATCGCGGGCCTCGACAAGATCACCTCGACCAGTTCGCTCGGGACGACGCGGATCCAGTTGCAGTTCTCGATCGGCCGCAACATCGACAAGGCGGCGCGCGACGTCCAGGCGGCGATCAACGCCTCGATCAGCGACCTGCCGACCGATCTGCCGACGCTGCCGAAATTCCGCAAGTTCAACTCGGCGGCGGCGCCGGTGTTCATCCTGGCGCTGACTTCGAAGACGATGCCGGTGAGCGCGATCTACGACGTCGCCGACACCGTGCTGGCGCAGCGGATCTCGCAGGTGCCCGGCGTCGGCGACGTCACCGTCTCGGGCGCCGACCAGCCGGCGGTGCGGATCGCGCTCAACCCGGTGGCGCTGTCGAATGCGGGCATCGCCACCGAGGACGTCCGCACCGCGATCGTCAACGCCAATCCGGTCGGTCCGGTCGGCACTTTCGACGGCGACCGCCAGAGCGAGACGATCGCGACCAATCCGCAGATGCGGACCGCGGCGCAATTCCGTGACATTGTGGTCAAGAGCACCGGCGGCAACACGCTGCGGCTGTCGGACGTCGCCACGGTGTCCGATGCCACCCGCAACCGTCGGCAGATCGCCTGGTACAACAAGCAGCCCGCGGTGCTGATCCAGATCACCAAGCAGGGCGACGCCAACGTGATCGAGACGGTCGACCGCGTGAAGGCGCTGTTGCCCGAGCTGAAGCGCTGGATGCCGGCGTCGGTCGATATCTCGGTCGTCACCGACCGCACCGGCACGATCCGCGCCAGCGTCGACGACATGCTGTGGACGCTGCTGGCGACCGCCGTGCTGGTGATGGTGGTGGTGCTGACCTTCCTGCGCCGGCTGACGCCGACGATCGCCGCCGGCGTCTCGGTGCCGCTGGCGCTCGCCGGCACCTGCGCCGGGATGTGGCTGACCGGCTTTTCGATCAACAATCTGTCGCTGATGGCGATGGCGATCGCGGTCGGCTTCGTCGTCGACGACGCCATCGTGATGATCGAGAACATGTATCGCAATCTCGAGCGCGGCATGGAGCCGATGCGCGCAGCGACGGAAGGCGCCAGGCAGATCGGCTTCACTGTTCTGTCGATCAGCCTGTCGCTGGTCGCGGCGTTCGCGCCGCTGATCTTCATGGACGGGCTGGTCGGCCGGCTCTTGCGCGAATTCTCCCTGACGCTGACCTATGCGATCGTGGTGTCGACCGTGGTGTCGCTGACGGTGACGCCGATGATCTGCGCGCATTTCATCCGCGCCGAGACGACGCCGCGCAAGCCCAACTGGTACGACCGCGCCTTCGACGGCACGCTGAACCGCATCGTCGGGTTCTATGCCTGGACGCTGCGCGCGGTGCTCGGCTTTCCCGGTCTCACCATGCTGGTGTTTTTCGCCACCATCGCGCTGACCGTGACGCTCTACGTCAAGGTGCCGAAGGGCTTCTTCCCGATCGACGATTCCGGCTTCGTGATCGGATCGACGCGCGCTTCGGCCGACGTCTCGTTTCAGGCGATGCGCAAGCTGCAGGAACAGCTCGCCGACATCGTGATGGCCGATCCGGCGGTGCAGGGCGTCGGCTCGGTGCTGGGCGGCGGTGGCGGCCCGGGCGGCGGCGGCTCCAATCGCGGCACGATGTTCATCAATCTGAAGCCGTCGGCCGAGCGCGCGGGCGTCACGACCCAGCAGGTGATCGACCGGCTGCGCCGCCAGCTCGGCCAGGTCGCCGGCATCCGGCTGTTCATGTTCGCCGCACAGGACCTGCGCGCCGGCGGGCGGCAGAGCGACTCCAATTATCAGTACACCATCGCCAGCCCGGACCTCGATCTGTTGCAGAAATGGGCGCCGATCATCTCCAAGCGGATGCAGACGGTGGAGGGTATCACCGACGTCTCCAGCGACCGCGACGACGGCGGCCTCGAACTGACGCTGTCGATCGACCGCAACATGGCGTCGCGGCTCGGCGTATCGGTCCAGGACATCGACAACGCGCTCAACAACGCGTTCTCGCAGCGTCAGATCGCGACGATCTACACCCAGCGCAACCAGTATCAGGTGGTGCTGGAGATCGATCCGAAATTCCAGAACGACCCGACCGATCTGGATCGGATCTTCGTCGCCGGCGCCGATGGCGCGCAGGTGCCGCTGTCGGCGGTGGTGAAAGCCAGACGCGGGCTGTCGCCGCTCGCGGTGTTTCACTCGCAGTCGATCCCCTCGACCACGGTGTCGTTCAACCTGCTGCCGGATGTGCCGTTGCAGGACGCGACCGCCAATATCCAGCGCGCGGTCGACGAACTGCACATGCCGGAAGGCATCCGTGGCTCGTTCGACGGCACGGCCGGCGATTTCGGCGCCGCCTCGAGCAAGCAGCCGCTGCTGCTGCTCGCCGCTTTGATTGCGATGTACATCGTGCTCGGCGTGCTCTACGAGAGCCTTGCGCATCCGCTGACGATCATTTCCACGCTGCCCTCCGCCGGTCTCGGCGCACTGCTGGCGCTTTTGGTCACCGGCACGCAACTGACGGTGATCGCATTCGTCGGCATCATCATGCTGATCGGCATCGTCAAGAAAAACGGAATCATGATGGTGGATTTTGCGCTGGAGGCCGAACGCATGCGCGGGATGTCGTCCGCGGACGCGATCTTCGAGGCCTGCATCGTCCGCTTCCGGCCGATCCTGATGACCACGCTGGCGGCGTTGTTCGCCGCGATCCCGCTGGTGGTCGCGGTCGGGCCAGGCACCGAGCTGCGCCGGCCGCTCGGCATCACCATCATCGGCGGATTATTGGTGTCGCAGGTGCTGACGCTGTACACTACGCCGGTGATCTATCTGCTGATCGACCGGGCGCGGCAGTGGCGCAGGCGAAAGCCCGCGCCCGTCGCCGTGCCGGCGGAATAGGCGGCAAACGCATGGCAACCGATCCGACACCTCGCGCCGTTCCGCTCGCCGAGCCGATCCCCGAATGCGCGCGCTGCGGCAAGCCGCAGCCGCTGTGCATCTGCGACAGCGTCGAGCCGCTCACGAGCAAGATTCAGCTTCTGATCCTGCAGCATCCGCAGGAGCAGGACCGTGGGCTCGGCAGCGCGCGGCTGGCCGCGCAGCATTTCAGCAATGCCGTGGTGAAGATAGGGCTGTCGTGGCCGAGCCTGTCGAAGGCGCTCGGCCGCCCGGTGCGCGACCCGTCGCGCTGGGCGGTGCTGTATCTCGGTTCGGCGCGCGCGTCGGAGCTCGCCACCGGCGCCGAGATCATCGCGATCGACCGCAAGGGCCAGGCCGAGCCGTTTCAGGAGGACATCCTCGACGACATCGAGGGTGTGATCCTGCTCGACGGCACCTGGAGCCAGGCCAAGGCGCTGTGGTGGCGCAATGCCTGGATGCTGAAATGCCAGCGCGTGATCCTCGATCCGGCCGCACCGTCGCGCTACGGCAAGCTACGCAAGGAGCCGCGCAGCGACGGCCTGTCGACGCTGGAAGCCGCCGCGTTGCTGCTGAGCCGGCTGCAGCATCGGCCGGAGATCGAAAAGGTGCTGCTCGCCGCCTTCGACCGCATGCTGGCGCGCTATCGTGAGGTTCAGGCCGAGATGCCGGAGCTGGCGCCGAAGCCGAAGAAGCGGGACTATCGGCGCAAGAAGCGCGGCTGACGCGCTATCCTTTGTCTTCGGCCTCGCGCTTGGCTGCGGCTGCGTCTTTGGCGGCCCCGGGCGACGGATTGTCGCCGGTGCCGGGCGCCTGCTGCTGGCTCTTGGTCGCCGCCGGGGTGACGGTGGCCGCGCGGCCCGCGACCGGGGTGGGTTGATCGTCGTCCTTGGACATTGTGGCCTCCTGCGTTGACAGCAAAGCAACTGCAGCCGGGGGCCGGCGTTCCCGCCTGCGCAGGGATGCTTGCGAGGAGATGCCGGTGAAGATCGCCACCTTCAACGTCAACAACGTCAACAAGCGGCTGCCGCTGCTGCTCGGCTGGCTGAAGACGGCGCGGCCCGACATCGTCTGCCTGCAGGAGCTGAAGGCGACGCAGGACGACTTCCCGGAGGCGGCGCTGCGCAAGGCGGGCTACTCCGCCGCCTGGGTCGGTCAGAAGAGCTGGAACGGCGTCGCGATTCTCGCCCGCAAGCGCGCCGAGATCGTGGTCACCCGCCGGGCCTTGCCGGGCGCCGCCAGGGATCTGCAGAGCCGCTATCTGGAAGCCGCCGTCGCCGGAATCATCGTCGGCTGCCTGTACGCGCCGAACGGCAATCCGCAGCCCGGGCCGAAATTCGACGCCAAGCTCGCCTGGATGAAGCGGCTCAATCGGCATGCGGCCACGCTGCTGAAAAGCGGCGTGCCGGTGGTTCTCGCCGGCGATTTCAACGTGGCGCCGACGCCGGCCGACATCTACCCGACCCGGTCATGGGACAAGGACGCGCTGGTGCAGCCGGAGCCACGGGCGCTGTTCGCGGCCCTCCTGAAGCAGGGCTGGACCGACGCGCTGCGCGCGCTGCATCCCGAGCAGGCGCCGTACACCTTCTGGAGCTACTGGCGAAACCGGTTCGAGCGCGACGCCGGACTGCGGATCGATCATCTGCTGCTCGACCCGGCCAGCGCGCAGCGGCTGGCGCGTGGCAGCGTGGACCGCGCGATCCGCGGCATGCCGGACGCCAGCGACCATGCGCCGGCCTGGATCGTGCTGAAATAGCGCGGCGCGACCGACAGCGCGGCATGACGGCAGGAGAGGCGGGCGCGGCAGCCCCGTCGCATCGGTCTGGAGCGAGGCTGTTGCCTCTGCGGCTCCGGGCCTATAGAAGTCGGCCGTTGGGGCCACGTGGCGGAGTGGTTACGCGCCGGTCTGCAAAACCGTTTACTCGGGTTCGATTCCCGACGTGGCCTCCAACCATCCCAGCCGAATTCCAGCGAGATCAACGGTCGGAGCGGGCAGGCGACAACAGTCGCCTGATCGGACGCGTCGCCGTGTTTTCAGGACGCGTGAAAGTCGGACGGGAACGGGATCAGCGGCCATTCGATCTGATTGTCGTTGGCGGCGCGGCGCATCGACGTCACCTGGCCTGCCACGCGGGCATTATCCTGATCGCCTTCGGCGAAAGCGTGGCTGACGTCGTCCAGCAGGCGGGCGTATTCGGCTTCACTCATGGTCGGCTCCTGTCGAGCCGCACTGTGCCGAACACGTTTTGGGTTCAGGTTGAACCGATCGTTCGAATTTTATCGATCCCGCTGATTCGATCAGAGCTGGAGGCTCGGTCGGGCGCTGCGGAATCAATCGATTATGGTTGATACTTCGTTGCCGCGATGGGCTCTGCCGGCGTTGAAACGGCGCGCATAGCAAAAAGCCGCCCCGCGAGGGACGGCTTTCGCTCGCAGCGCTTGCGCGATGCTTACTGGCAGAGATGCATCCGGCCGTCTTCGCCGCGGAAGGTGGTGCCCGGCATGCAGACGAAGCCGTTGCGCCGGGCATAAGCCTCGGTCACGCCGCCGTTCCAGCCGTAACCCTGCTGGTACCCGGTCTGGAACGGCGCGGTGGCGATCGCGCCCGCCGCGCCGATCGCGCCGCCGACCACGCCAGCCGCGACGTTGCCGGGCCAGAACGCATTGCTGTCGCGATAGTCACGACGTGCCTGGTAAGTGCCGTTGTAGGGGCTGTTCATGTTGTAGCCGCGGCAGTCGGCGTTCGGATACATCTGCGAACAGGCGCCCGGATACTGCGCGGCGCGCTGCGCCGAGGCGGGGGTGGCGATGGCCAGCGCAACGGTGGCTGCAGCAGCGGCAATAGCGATTGATCGAATCATGGAGGGTCTCCTGTTGATGATCTTGATCACGTCGATCCCGATAGCGACGCAACGTGATGCAGGGAGAGAGGTTCCTGCGATGCAGCAGGGCCGATTCACTGCGGCGTGAGCAGTCAGCTGGTGATCAGCAACGCATGCCGTGGGCTTGCCGCCAGGGTGAGCCGATCCGCCGCGCTGGATCCGCGCAGCCAACTCGTCGTGCGACGCTTGCGGAGCGCGGACGTTGCCGGTCGCGGGTCAGGTGTCGTCGAGAGGCGGATAGCGCGAAACCGCGCGTCTCTATCGGCGCAACGCGCGGCGCAGATGAGTGATCCGACGGATATGGGTGACCCGACGCAGTTCAGTGATTTGCGGCTCGACCAGGCGCAAGTCGGTTGCGATATCGCGCAACATTGATCGCCATCGTCGACCGACGGCCACCAGATCGACGGCGATGAAAAAGATGTTGGCTCAGGTTCGTGGATGAACTTAGAACCCGACTCATGTCGCCGCGATCGGAAGTTTGCCAGACTTTGCAGATACTTCGGGGCATGACTGAAATGTTCGGACCTCTTTCGCAAGGTGAAAATCCCTCAAGGCCCGGCCCGTAGAGCCATTTTTGATTCCTTTCAGCCAGAAGCGCTGCCGTGCGATGCACTCGAAAGGGCGCAAAACAGGTCCGTTCAAACGCTGTCGGACGCCCCGGAGCTCGCGATAGTGAGTGCATCATATATGATACCTTCATCCAATGGATGCCCCTAAGCCGATCCCAGGGTCTTTTGGCCCATTCGGGGTCGAAGTGTCCGACAGCTTAGAACTCGCCAATTTGTCAATCGGACGGATACAGATTGCCGAGTTAGCGCAGGATAAATATCCTATCCTCTCTATTTCTTTCCTTGCCTTCCGTGTATCTTATATGATACATTCATCAGACAAACAGGATCCGAAACCGATCCCCTTGCGGTTCTGGCGATCATCGTCCGGGCAGGAGCCGGTGCGCGGCTGGCTGAACGAGCTTTCCCGCGAGGATCAGAAGGTGGTTGGTCGGGATATCGCCAGGGTGCAGTTCGGCTGGCCGGTCGGGTTGCCGGTGTGCCGGCCCTTGGGCGGCGGGCTGTGGGAGGTTCGCTCGACCCTGAAAAGCCGCCGCGAGGCCAGGGTCCTGTTCGGGTTCTATGAGGGGATGCTGATTGCCCTGCATGCGTTCATCAAGAAGACGCAGAAGACGCCGGCGGATGATCTGGCATTGGCGAAGCAGCGAATGAAAGAGGTGCGGTCATGACGAAGAAGAACAGGCATGTCGGATCCAGCTTCGAAAGTTGGCTCGACGAGACCGGCCTTCGCGAGGAGGTAACCGTTTCCGCGATCAAATCCGTGATCGCGATGCAACTTTCTGCCGAAATGAAGAAGCAGAAACTCACCAAGAAGCGGATGGCCGAGCTGATGAAGACCAGCCGCGCCCAGCTCGACCGGCTGCTTGATCCCAACAATGGCAACGCCACCATCGAAAGCCTCCAGCGCGCGGCGCATATCGTCGGACGAGAGCTCCGGATGGAGTTGGTGTAGACGTCTCTTAATAATCTGCACAATCTGAGTTACAATTTGATTATGTATTTTGCTACGAGCCAGAATTCGATCATAGTTTTCCGACTGGAATACCACACAATGAACGACCAATCGAACACGCCAGTAGTAATCGCGACAGAACCCCCAATCTTAGCAGGAGACACACTGCCTTCGCTTGATTTGGTTCGGCGCGTGGTCGTGTCGCATAAGAAGGTTGTTGGAGCAGATTGGCGTAACAGAGATTTCGTGGATTTTAATGCTCTCAAGACTGTTTTTGAGAATTGCGACTTCCGCTATTCGAATTTCGAGAGAGCCTATTTCCGCGATGCACGTTTTGTGAACTGCCGCTTTGACGGGGCGCGATTCCATGAATGCAATTTCAAGAGCGCGAACTTCTACAGATGTGACCTCAAGTTTGCGCATTTTCATGAGTGTTTGCTTGAGGTGCGTGAATTTGTCGCTTCACTTCCCGCCGAGCCGAACATTCGTCGGGAGAGCCTTAGTAACCTGAAAGCGAACGCCATTGAGGTCGGCGACTATGAGAATGTCGGCTTCCTTGTCTTGCAGGAGATCGAAGCGACAAAGCGCCACTATTCATACGCTATGAGCGGGTTCGATACCTACTACCGGAATAAGTACCCGACCTTTGCTGCACGCGCGCATGCCGGCCTGAAGTTGCTCTGGCTCAATTTAAACGGTCTTGTGTGGGGGCACGGTGAGAAGCCGTGGCGGTTGCTAGGCAGTTGTCTAGTTACTCTCGTGGCGCTGGGTTTTGTAAACTTCTGGAGTGTTATGCCACGCGTAGGCTGGGACAACACTATCGGGGGCTTAAATGTACTCACCTACGTGCTCCGGCTTTTCCTAGACATGGTGCCTGACGAGCAGTTTCAAGGCTTTGTGGTGGTCGACTATGCCGCAGTCATTTTGCGGTACGTCTATATCGGTCTGTTTATTTCCGTACTCTACAAATCGATATCGCACCGATGAGTACCGGAAGTCTCATCGCCGCGTACATCTTTGGTTCCGTAGGGCGGGGGCAGGCCGATCCTCTCAGCGATCTAGATATTCTCGCGGTTGTCGAAAACAATCGCGGCAAGGTTGCTGAAGTTGATGTGCTCAAGTTGGTGCCATTGCAGTATGCTTCTTTGAAGCCCTCGATCTCATGGTACGGAGCCGCGCGTGTCACAGAGATGTTTCACAATGGCGAGCTCTTTGCTTGGCATCTCTCTCGGGAGACTGTGCCGTTGTTCGATCCAAGTCGATTTCTACCCACACTGGGCACGCCGACACCATACAGAGAGTGTCTTGCGGATGTTCGCTCCTTTCGTGCGATTCTCCGGGGGATACCCCCGCAGGTTCAACAAAGCGCCGTCAATGCCGCCTACGAAGCTGGTCTCGTATACGTCTGCCTACGAAATATCTCGATGGCGGCATCATGGGAATTGTGTGAAGCGCCTGATTTTTCTCGCTATTCTGTCTTCAACCTCAAAGGTCTTCGCAAGTGCCCGATTTCAGTTGAAGAGTTCGACGCGGCCATGCACTGTCGAATGGCCAGCCAGCGGGGCCGTCTGCCCCCGCATAGTGCGACGGTTCCCTACATTCTGGACGTCTACAGGAGGCTCGATCCTTGGCTAGATGAGCTGGAAGGATTGCTCATAAGGAAGGAAAATGGACGGCAATACGCGCAGAACGCGGTTTGAGAATCGCGTGGAACTGGAGCGGGAGTTCCTCACACACGTCAACCAAAGATTTGGAAGACTCGCTCCCCTTGCCGGAATGACAGGCGATGCTATCGACGCATGGCAGGTTCGCGCTCGTGAGGCCGGTTGCGGCAATGAAGTTGATTTGGTCCATGACCTCCTGATTGAAATTTCGAAGCGTGCCGAATTGATCGCCGATCACAGCCGGGATGTATTCGATAAGGAAGGTAGAGCGATGGCCGGCGCTCTTGATGACCTTCGCGTAATGCTTTCGAAAGCGATGTCGATGGCTCGGTGACTTTTAGCCCGCAATAGAATTTCAATCTCCCGCCGGCCAGACGCGCTGCGCGATCGATCTGAACTGCGAAATTGCAAGAGATGAGCGCTCGTTTCTCGCGCGTGATCCCGGCCGTTTCAGTCGCTCCACGACGGCGTCTTTCCCGGCCTCCCATATCTCGATCGTTTCGTATGATGATTTGTCGAGTAGCACCAACAGCACGGCATGGAAGTCGCCATTGCAGTTGATTTTTGAAATGCGTCCTTTGTACGGGTCGTGGCGAGATACAGCGCGTCCCTTGATCTGAAACGTCACCCGACCTGAAGTCAAATCTCGATATGCATCGTAGCAGGGTGTGCGCGCCGCAGCGAGCGTCAGGCCAAGCTTTTCGGCAGCTTCGTACTCGGCCACCTCTCCAGTTACGCCCAGCGGCTTTTCTGTGAGATCGTAGTACCGTATTGCGATCGCCTTGGCATCTCTCAGAACAGATTTCAGTTCATCTTCGCCGTCGCTTTTGGTCATGTCCACACATTGGCTCGCTGTTCTATAATCAAGGGCGATGAGAGGCGCGAGGACAGCAGCTTGTCCAAGCGTAGAGCCTAATAATAGTGCCTAGCAACAGCCAAATTGATAGGTTCTTGCGGGCTGACGTGTGTAGAGGCAAAGTATTGCAATTGGTTAGCTGATAAAGCGGGGCGTCTGTGCCAGCAACGTCGAAATTTCAGTCGATCCTTTTGACCCGTGTCGGCCGCCCGGAAGACTACGGCATTTACCGCGCGGGCCTCGAATGGGATTTGACCGAGCCGATCGTTATCGACAGCGAAGAGGATGTCCGGTCGGCACCGCGTTGGCGAGAGCATCTTCAGCCGTACCATCATCAGGTGACAAACCTGATGACCTTCTGCCGCAGGCTACCGGTCACATTGCTGGCGGATGATGTCGGTCTCGGCAAGACGATCAGTGCCGGGCTGATTGTCAGCGAACTGGCAGCACGCGCGCGCGTAAGCAAGGTGCTGGTCGTCTGCCCGAAATTGCTCGGCCCGCAGTGGAAGGAGGAGCTCGAAACCAAATTCGGCATTCCGGGGATTGTGGCGACCGGAAGGGAATTGCTCACGGCCAACCATGATGAACTCGGCGCGGTGATCACCACTTACAATTCGGCGCGGCTGTATCTGGAACAGCTGCCTGAAGACCGCTTCGACATGTTGATCCTGGATGAAGCCCACAAGCTTCGAAACCTGCATGGCGTTCCCAATCCGCCCCAGGTGGCCAAGAAATTTCACAAGGCCCTGCAAGACCGGCGGTTCAAGTTCGTCCTGATGCTGACGGCCACGCCGATCCAGAACCGTCTCTGGGATCTCTACTCGTTGGTCGATCTCCTGACCGTTGCGCGCGGCCACGAGAACCCGTTCGGCAGCGCCGGAATGTTCGCCCGGCGTTTCATTGCCGATGAAAGGGATCAGGCGCGGCAGCTCAAGGCGGATGCGCGGGAAGAGTTTCGATCAATCGTCTATGGTTACATGTCGCGGGTTCGCCGCGGCGATGCACGCCTCGCTTTCCCGACCCGTGTCGTGCGGATGCACCCACTGCCTCCCACACCGGCGGAGCTGGAGCTAATTGAGGTCATACGCGAACCGATCAAGAAAATGAATCGGCTCACGCAGATTGGTATTCTGCAAGCCCTGGTGAGCAGTCCCGATGCCCTTCTGGCGCAGCTCACGAACATGGCCCGGAGAGGGACGGCACCGCCCGAACTTGCCCAAGCCGTCAAGGCTATCGTGACGACGATGCCGACAAGCGCCAAGCTGACCGGCCTTGGCAAGCTCATCGAAAACCTCAAACAACAGAATCCTGAAAGCTGGCGTTTGGTCGTATTTACGACGCGAAGAGAGACACAGACGACGATCCAGAACTTCCTTGAAGGCCACGGATTGAAGGTCGGCATCATCAACGGGGATTCAGGCCAGAAGAACCAGGAAACCATCAAAGCCTTCCGGCAGAACCCGCCCGGCTATCGCGTCATCGTTTCGACCGAAGCCGGATCGGAAGGCGTCAACCTGCAGGTCGCCAATGTCCTGGTGAACTTCGATCTGCCCTGGAATCCGATGATCGTCGAGCAGCGCATCGGCCGCATTCAGCGCCTGGCTTCCGAACACGAGAAAGTCAGCATCTTCAATGTCATGCTGAGCGGCACCTTTGAACACTACATCGTCGGGCGCTTGATGGAAAAGCTGCAGATGGCGGCTCACGCAATCGGGGACATCGAGGCGCTCCTTCAGGGAACGGACATCGACAATGACGGCGAGGGGGACAGCGCCGACAGCTTTGAGGATCACATCCTGACGCTTGTACTCGCCGCACTTGCCAAGAAAGACGTTGAGCGGGACATGGCGCTCGCCCTGCAAAGCATCGAGGATGCCAAGCGCGAGTTGGAGCGCGAGGAGCAGAACATCAATAGTCTGCTCGGCGGCATGGATGAAGCCGGGTACGTCGGGCCGCGAACCCCGAAGCTGCCGCCGCCCGTCCGTTCGATGGACGCAAAGGAATTCACGCTGTCGGCTTTCGGGTTGCTGGGCGCCTCTGTCGAGGAGGAAAAGCCGGGACAGTACCTCGCAAGGGGCGGGGACATCCGCGAACGTTTCCGCTTCGACAATCACACGGAGGCGCAGGGCCCCGGCGTCATTCTCTACGACCAGGACGCCCCGGCTTTCCGTCGCCTGGTCAAGCGCGTGATCGCCTCGGGCACGCACGGTGTCTCCGATGCCGACGTCGCTGCCGGCAGGGACGCCAAGGAACTGACGGAGGAGTGGATCAAGGCATTCGGCGGGGAGCCGCAATCGGCGAAGGCGACGACAGTCCGCAGCTTCTACAAAGGGAAAGCCCTGCTTCGCGTTCGCGCCACAGTCGCGCATGACAGCTACGAGCGTCTTGTGGATGTGGACTGCGGAGGTGAAGACTACGCCGAGCATCCCGCGGCAATAGGGTTAGAGCCGATCGGCAAGGTGGTCCGCGACCCGGCAACCATCGGGCTGAGCCGGGACCGACTGATCGCCGCTGCCGAAAAGGATGACGCAGTCGAAGAGTTCTGCCGTTTCTATGAGGAACGACGGGAGATTGAAGTCGGCGCGGCGGGCGACGACGCCAGAAAGAAGAAGAAGCTCGAAGACGAGTTCACGCCGCGCCTCGATATCTCCCTGGTCGGCCTGGAGGGAGCGGCCTCCCGCGACCTTGTGATGCTCGCGAAGTTTGGATTCCCGGCAGGGGGATCATACGAGGCCGAAATCGTCGTGCGCCCGCATGAGCGGAGGGTTGTGGAGGCCCCACCGTCCGAACTGTGCTCCAAGACAGGGCTGACCGTTCCCTCATCCTGTCTTGACCGCTGTGAAGCGACGGGAGCGACGGCCCTGCGTCATCTGCTTGAGGTGTCCGAGGTCAGCAGGCGCAAGGCGCTGCCCGAGTTCATGGCGACGTGCGCCTACAGCGGCAAGCGCGTGCTGCAGGATGAACTTGAGACTTCTGACGTCACGGGCAAACAGGTCGCGGCTGCGCTCATGAAAACCTCGGCAATGAGCGGCAAGCGCGCCGAGCCCGACCAGTTCGGAAAATGTGGCTTTACCGATGCCGAAGTCCTGAAATCGGAGATGAAGACAAGCCAGCTTTCCGGAAAGGCCTACCGGAATGATGAGGAAGCCAGATCCGATGTGTCGGGAAAGACCGGCCACAAGAGCGAATTCATCACATGCCACGAAACACGGCAGACGCTCGCCGCCGACGAGGCGGAGACGTGCGAGCTTACGGGGTTCAAGGTTCGGCCCGGCGTCCTGGTCACATGCGAGGTCACCGGAAAGCGCGTCCTCCCGGGCGTCATTGGAACCTGTGCTGCAACCGGAAAGCGGGCATTGAACAGCTTGCTGGTGAATAGCAGTATTTCACAAGCGTTCGTCCTTAAATCCGAGGCGTTGAAGTCCATTGGCGGCAACTACTGTCTGCCGTCCGAAGCGCAAACCTGCTTCTGGAGCGGGCAGCGGTCACATCCTGAGGACATTCGGTCCTGCGCGCTCACGGGGCTCACCATACGCGTCGAATTCGCCACAACGGAGGGGCCAGCCCGGCTTCAGACACTCGTCGATTTGCTTGACGGCATCAGGCGGAATGCTGACCAAAACGAGGTGTGGCCGACGCTCGCCGAAAAGGTCACGGCGGAGCTGAAGAACGGAAAGTGCCGGGTTGAAGCCGCAATGCTATCGCCTTCCAAGAAGCACCTTGCCGCCTGCGCCGAATCGAAAACTATGCTCGGACTTCGCGTCCATCAGATCGGCGCTGTGTTCGATATCGCAGACAGCGTCCTTGTCGGCCATGTCGCCGAGGGGAAAAGAAACAAGGGACATTGGGAGGCGAGGTAGCCGGTGAGGGCAAGCGCAATTTAACGTAGTTCATAATCCAGAAGGCCAGAGGTTCAAGTCTCTCTTACGCGATATATTTAGACTGCGATATCAATGAATTAGCCTCACTCTGGCGGGCCTTTTTGCCTCTGCTGCCCCGCAAACTGCGATCGCATCCTTTTAGCAGCCATCTGGAGTGCAAATCGGTTTAGTGGCACGCTAAAAGCGAGTCTCTGGGCGTGAACGCCATGAGGCGTGCCAAATCTCCCTCAGTTGGAAGCAGTGAATGCCTGAGAATACCGCCAAATCTGCCGCCAAAACTGGCGGCAATGCGACCGCGTCGGGAATGGAGTTTCAGGCCAGTGTGGCTTCCCTGTTCGGCGCCCACATGCTGGCGGGGCGGCAGCTCGATCTCCGTCTAGGTCTGGGCGCAGCTATTCCTACTCTGGTGAGGTGCGAAACCGATGCGCCGGTGGACGACGTCCTGATTGGCACCTCAGACGGCGGCTACATCTTTGTCCAGGCCAAGACAAATCTTGCTCCATCAACGAAGCGCGACAGTCCGCTTGGCAAGAGTCTCAGTCAGGCCGTTCGTCAGTGGCTTGTTTGCAGGAATGGCAATTCGGGAAAGGCCTGGGATCGCCCATTAGATCCCTCAACTGATCGTATTCTGATCGCCATAGGGTCCGGCTCAAACCTGGGATTCGTCGGCGACATCACCAAGGGCCTCGAACGCCTGCATGGCCAAGGTGAAAGCCTTATTACTGGCGCACAGCAAGCGGCGATCGATAGCGCCTCCAATCTTATCATCGAGGTCTGGAAGGAAGTAGAGGGGCGCGAACCGTTCGCCACCGAGATCTCTGAAATCCTGCGCCTGCTGCGCATTGTTCCGTTCGACTTCTTAGGTGGGGACCGGACTGCATCAATCGAACTAATGCGCTCAGCTCTCGCTAACCCAGAGTCCGCGGAAGCTGCCTTCGAAGGTCTTCGCCAGATATTCCTCCGGTTCATGTCAACCAGGAGGGGCGCCGATGTCTCCGAACTGCGATCCCAGCTCGAAGCCGCCGGTGTACGTCTCAAGGCTCTACCCGCTTATCGTCAAGACGTGCTCGTTCTTCAGAACTATAGTGACCGTATTCGGCAGCACCTAGAAGGTTATGAAAAGACGGAGGTCGATGATCTCGAAATCCGGATCGAGCGGTCGTGTACCGACGCCGTGATGAAGGCGGCTGGTGACGCGTCGCTCCTCATCGTCGGCGAGCCGGGAGCCGGAAAGAGCGCTGTCGTCAGTGCTTGCGCCGCGAAGATGCGCAACGCTGGGTATCCGGTCATTGAACTTGCCGTCGATCGCCTGCCCGTATCGACACTTGACGGGTTAAGAAGTGAGCTGGGTTTGCAGAATTCGGTCGCCTCCGTCCTCGCGAACTGGCCGGGTGGCACCGAACCAGCGTTTCTGTTCATTGATGCTCTTGATGCAGCTCGCGGTGGAAGGAGCGAAGCTGTCTTTCGAGCATTGATCTCAGAAGTCCTTTCTCTTCCCGGCAAACGATGGAGAGTTATTGCTTCCATTCGCAGTTTTGATCTGCGGATGGGGGAGCAGTTTAAGCGGCTGTTTCGTGGGACGCCGCCATTCCCTGAATATGCAGATCCACTGTTCAGCAGCGTCCGCCACTTGAAGATTCCTTTGTGGACGGACGCGGAATTAGCCCAGGTTCTCGAAACGTCGCCGCCGATTGCCACAGCCATCGCGGAAGGTGGGCCTCGGTTGCGAGAGCTGGCGCTCGTGCCGTTCAATACCAGGCTTTTGGCTGACCTGATTACGAATGGAGTAGCGGCCGAAAGGTTCGGAGAGGTTGGAAGCCAGGTTCAGCTCCTTTCTCTCTATTGGTCGAACCGCGTCCTTAAACACGGGCTGAATGCCGAGCTGTGTCTCAAGAGCGTCGTCTCCGAGATGGTTGCAATCCGCGGACTGCGAGCCGACCGACTTAAGGTTGCGGGAGCGACCGTCCCCGGGCTGGAAGCGTTGCTCGGCGAGAGCGTTCTTATCCCCGTCGCGGGTGACAAATACGTCGCATTCCGCCATCACATTCTCTTCGACTATGCCGCAAGTCGCGTCTTCCTTGTTCCTGACGATCAGGTTTCCATAGCAAAGCTTTTGAAACGCGAGAGTGGTTTGGGGCTCATGCTTGGCCCCGCACTGGTATATTCACTTCAAGAGACGTGGTCACATTCGGGCGACGGGCGAGATAATTTCTGGCGAGCCATCTGCAACATCGCGGGAAATGCCGGCTGTGATCCAGTTGCAAGGAGCGTTGCCGCCCGGACCGCCTGCGAACTGCCGGAAGGCGATAAGGATTTCGACGGTCTGATTGATGCGCTAGGAAAACCGGAAATTGCGCATAACGCGCGAACGACTGTATCCCAGTTGATCGGTTCTCTTTCGGTTCGCATCGAAGACCAACTTCCGATTAGCGTCGGCGCGTGGAGTAAATTCGCCAAACAGCTCAGTCGTTTCATCGAGATGACTGCGTGGCCACTCAGGACCCTCCTATTTCTCCTCACCGAGCGGACCTTGAGCGACGGCCAACGCGCTGACCTCGGAAAAGCCGCGCGGTGCTTGCTGTCCTACGGGCTAGCCAATCCAACCGCCGATGCCCTCACGACCGCTGCCATTGGCTTCGTGGGCGACACCTTTGCGAGCGATCCCGCGGAATCTCAAACCCTGCTTCGGAAGCTCTTCGAGCCTTCACGGTTCGAGGCGCATGGTCATGATGACATTCCCTGGCTAACGCGAAAGATCGATCAGATCGCTCGTGTGCGGCCGGAGTTCGCGGCAGAAATCTTTGGAGTGGCCTTTTCGAAAAAGGTTACGGACGACAGTCCGACCTCTCTGGGAAACAGTCGCATTCTCTCGCTAACGAGTAACCGACGCCAAGACTTTGAAATGGCGCACTGGACGCTGGCTCAGTATCTACCAAAGTTTTTCTTGTTGACTCCGCGCTTCGCGGCAAGGGCGCTCGTTGATTCAATCCGAGGCTATGTTGAGCGAGAGCATCCGATCAAAGAAGATAGTCGCCGCAATTCAATTTCCATCGCGCACCGGCAAATTACGTTGGTTCAGGATTGGAGCTACATTTGGGCGTCCAATCCAGAAGACGAGCATGAAGACAATGGACAATCGCTTCTCAGGGCGCTGCTGAATTATCTCGCCTCCGCCTCTCCTGATGCCGTTTCGGAGGTTCTTGAGGAGATTGTCGCCCGAAACGAGGTTGCGGTGCTGTGGGCGCGGCTATTGTTAGCCGGTGTCCGGCGAGTGAATGTCCTTGGAAAACCCCTTTGGCCGATCGCGACAAGGCAGGAGTTCCTTACGCTCTCGGACACTTTGAAGGACAGTATTGATCTCGTCGTCGCACAGTATCCATTTCAGCCAGAGGAGGAGCGATCGAAGTTCGAAGCGGAGGCGCTGAATTTCGATTTCTCGTGGGCAAGCAATCCGGAAGACGCCCGAAAGATCATACTTGGCCGGATATTCGGAGCGCTTGGCAAAGACCGGTTGGTAACCGACGAGGCCCGAAGAGTTCTGGCCAATCTCAGCGAAAGTGAGCGGGGAGGGGCGGCCAACGAGCGGTTATCACACACAATAGTTAGCAGTTCGGAGATAGATGACGAATATTGGCTCAGGAAGCAGGGCGCCGACGTATCCTCTCCGGAAAATGCACGTCTGATTGAAGAAACAGCGAAGCTCAAGAAGGACTTCCATTCGAACGATGATGAGAGAAGTGCCCGAGACTCCGGAGCTGAAATCGATCGTCTCTGGACGTTTATAGCAGAAGTTGACGCAGCAACGGATGTCCATGAGGAAGTGAAATCACAGGCCGTAGGTGCCGTCTCCGACGCATTCGGGAAGCTGATCGCCGATGAAAAAAGGTCCGGACGCAACAGCCTAGAGAGTCTGGCCAAGATGAGCAGCCTGATCGAAAGGCTGGCGCAAGATCGAGCCCCGCAAGTCTTGGATGACACGGAGCGCCAATTTGAAGAGTCGCCGTCTTGGGGATCGCCGTCGCCGCGAATTGACGTGGTAGAGCCGCTCATGACGGTGCTTAGCACCTCGCCTGCGAGTCTTGAGAGACTGAAGCCGACCCTTATTGCGTTGCTCGCCGACCCGCACCCCGCTGTACGAATGGCGGTGGCGCAGCGCTTGAATTCTCTCTGGAATACCGATCGACCGCTCATGTGGCAATTGATCGAGAGGGTTGTCTCCACGGAGCAGAACACAAGTGTGCTTCGTTTCTTCGCCAGCAGCGTCCTCCTCCGGCTCATACATGCAGCTCCTAATCGAGTTGAAGATCATGTGTTGGCGTTGGCGGAGCGTGATGAGAAACGGCAGGCCGAGTCCGGACGTGAGTTGAGCGAGCAGATCGGGGGGCTGATGGGGCTCCTGTGGCTTCTTTACGCGGCTGATCGTTCACAGCAGACGTTGAAGAGATGGCTGACTGATCCGGTTCGGTATGACGAGCAGATCAGGCATGCGGCTTCGATGCTGCGCGGTGCGGTGATCCTTGGATACGAGACCGGCAAAGAAAAGGACAATCAAATTCGCCATCGCGCCCACGAGATGGCGTGGTGGATTGTGGATGCGACAGCCTCACGGTTCCAAAAGTACATCGATACGGCCACCGAGGAAGATCGAGAGGCGGCGACTGCAATTGGCAGAATACTCAACCATGTGTGCAATCAGTTCTATTTTTCGTCAGGTGCGTTTCGAACGCACAATTCCGACGAAGACCGGGGGATAGCAAAGGCTGAAGATAAGCTGCGGTTCCTCACCGAGGTGAAGCATATTCTTGAACGGATCGCCGCAGTAGCGATGCCAGAGACTCTGCACCACCTCGTCGAACTCTATGAATTCTTGATCCCTGCCGATCCCGCAGCAGTATTTGATCTGGTCGCAAACGCACTTCTGGGTGCGGGCAAGATGTTCGGCTACCAATTCGAATCACTGGGAGCCGACCGGGTTGTCGCTGTCGTTGCTAGGTTCCTTGCCGATCACAAGGAGATATTTGAGGACGACCAGCGGCGAGGCCGACTTATTGAATGTCTGGATGTCTTCATCGAGGCCGGTTGGCCTTCAGCGCGTAGGTTGCTGTACCGCCTGCCGGAATTGCTCCAGTAATGGTCACGCGCGAGAAAGCCAGATTCAAGCGTACGCTCGAAGAGCTGATCCGCAGCTTCAAGAGGAAGATCGCGCCAGACGCAGTGGCGCCGTTCATTGGAGCGGTAGACGAACCGCCGCTCGAACATACGACACGCAAGCATTTCCTGGACGGTTTCCTCGAAGCGCTTGGCTGGGACCTAAGCAATCTTGACTACGACGTCGTGGAAGAAGCGCGCATCCATGGTGAGACTACGCTTTTCTTGGATTACGTTGGGGCCCACCCTGAGGAGCGATTGCCACTTCTCATCTTCGAGGCAAAGGCGTGGAGCAAGCCTTTGGTGGCGGCGGCACGCTCTTCCGACCGGAACAAGAGCCACTCACAACTCATTGCAGCAGCCATAACGCATTGCAAAGCGAAAGGCGACGAGGCAAGTCGTCCGGTGCTGAAGGAATGGTACGAATGGTTGGGCAAGCTGGTCGATTATGTCCGAGGCATGCATGTGCAAAGCGGGCACGTTGTACCCAAGGTTGCGATCAGCTCAGGCCGGTGGCTTGTTGTGTTCACAGATCCTGCGAACGCCTTCATCGCAGATAGCGATGTTGAACCCTCAAGGATACTCATCTTCGACATCGAAAACTATGTAGAGTTTTCAGGAGAGATATTTGATCTGCTGGCAAGAAGCCAGCTTGTTCGTGATCCGCCGGTCTATATCAATTGCGAGCAGATTCTGGCGCATGCGTCAGACGCCTCGGTGCGCAGAGTGTTTCGGGCTGCGTGGGTTAGCAGAGTGCGATCCGGGTCACCCTTCGATATCCATCCTCAGATACAGGTTTATCCAGCTGCTGTCATCGAGAGGTCTGATCGGGGCCTGGTGACAATCATCGACCGCAGCGTTGGCCGCGAGACTGTGCCGAGCCGTGGGGACAGAGTGGCCCAGCATCGGGTGGACGTCGGAAGTCTGTCAGACGCTTTGCTTGCCAAGCTCAAGACGTTCTTGCCGTCTTTGCCGCAAGCATCATCGATAGCCGAGTTCCCAGGATTTCCGACGCCTCCCACAAGAGGAATGTCCACACATGTTGATGGCGCCATCGGTGTTGGCGATAGAAGGTTCGTTAAGGAATGGCCTCACGATGCAGAGCAATTCATTCTCGTTACCGGTGACGTGCCGCACTATCTGATGGAGGGGCAAGCGGGGTCTTGCATAGGGCATGATTGGGCTGCCTGCCGCAAAATCGGCGAAGAAGTTGGCGAGAACCCCGTCCTCTCACCGACACTCGATCCCGCCGCCTATTTTGTGTCAGGCGAGAGCCATCATTGCGCCCATCGTCAAATACACGGACGCCGAGTTCAGACGTGCAAGTTACAGGCGTTCGAGGATTACATGTGTTGCAAAGTGTGCGTTTTTGAGCCGATCTGCTGGGACGTCGGGAGTCACCGCCCCTGCGGGACGGTAATCGGTCCTGACGTCGATGCGCCGGCGGAAGTCGCTGTCTTGGAATGACGTTTTTAGGAAGGCCTCTCGGTACGCGGTAGCCAAGGGCATCGACGTCAGCCCTAGAGCGTTGGGGCTGTCGCCATACCAATCGGATTGTGGAGGTAAGCATGCCTCAGAACAAGAAGCATCACTTCGTTCCGAAGTTCTACCTTCGGAATTTTTCCAAAGATCAAAAGAGCATCGGCATCTTCAATGTCGCATCCAGGCGTCTCGTGCCGGGCGGAAACTTAAGCAATCAATGTTACCGGGACTATTTCTACGGAAAGGATCCTAAGCTCGAACATGCATTTTCGAAGATGGAGGGTAGCGCAGCGCTGGTCATAAAAGACCTCATCCATGATCGTGAGGCAGCTCTGACGCCGATGACTCCCGAGCACATCATCCTCTCTCACTTTATGGTGCTTCAGTCGGCACGGACCGCCTTTCAGGCCGAAGCCGAGGCGGAGGCGACGGACAAATTTTTCAGGACCGTGTACAGCGAGCAAGTTGGGGATCTGGACGGCTACCGGATCGGCTTTGAGAACCCGATCTTAATCGCGGTGCAGGCGGCAAGTCGGGTTGTTCCGATTGTGTATGATCTCAAGCTCAAACTTCTTTGGAATGAAACGGCGCACGGCTTTATTACGTCCGACAACCCGGTTGTGCGGCACAACCAGCTCTTTGAGGGCAACGACTATTCCGGGCACACCGGTTGGGGACAAGCAGGTTTGCAAGTGCTGCTTCCATTGTCCCGAAAGGTGGCGTGCCTCCTTTACGATGGCCAGACGTACAAGGTTGGCGATAAGCGTGCGCGTTCGGTGACAATAGAGTCCACCGATGATATCGCGAGAATCAACGCATTGCAGTGGTTGAACGCCCATGAGAACGTATATTTCTGCCAGGGAGATGAAGCGTCGGTTCAAGCTCAAGCGCCAACGACCATTCCGCGCCGAAGAGCCGAGAAGAGTTCTGTCTCAGAACATGAAATCCGGGTCGGAAAGTCAGTCGACAAGCAATCAACCATCTTGCATGAGTTCCGGCCTGGGCTAAATGTTCGCCTGAGACTGAGCTTCATGAAGCTTCGCAGACATCCGAAGTTTCCGCGTCACGACTTCCGTTCCGCGCCAGTGCGCGACAAGGAATATCTCGACGTCGTCGAACGCTTCGGTATCCTGTTGTCCAAAGGAAAGGCGAAGCCAGAAGAGTTCTTTGAATTCGCTGCGTGTGCTTGCCGGGCGAAATCATCCTCTGGCCAGTGAACCAGTTAGTCTGCGACGCCGTCTTCTCTCTTGCCGCGAGCGACAATTCGCAAGACACCGTCTGCCAAAGGACGCTGGAGCTTGAGGGCTTCGTCTGTGGGTGCGGTCAGCCAAGTCTCGATCTCGGCAGGGTCGGTGAGGACCACCGGCATGGCCTTCGGATGAATGGGACCGACGACATTGTTTGGGTCGGTGGTCAGAAATCCGAAGAGATCATTCGTCGTCTCGCCTTCCTTGACCTTCCGCACCGAGGTCCAGTTCGTCCAAATACCGGCGAAGACCGCCAAAGTGCGGCTTTCGTCCAGGGCAAACCAGACGTCGCCGCCTTCGGCCTTGTTGAACTCGCTAAACGAGGTGAAGGGCACGACGCAGCGATTTTCTACACCAAGCCAGGGCTTCCAATGCTTGCTTGAGGTGTTGCGGATATTCGTGGTGCCGCTGTCCGGCTCCATCCGCAGCAATTCCGTGAAATCGACCGGCACTCCCTTGGCTTCCAGCTTGGCGGCGCGCTTCTTGGTCGCTTCCAGCAGCGCGAATTGCGAGGACGGCATGCCCCAGCGAGCAATTGCAAGTTCACGGACGCCATCCGGTGCATTGCGGACCACGGGTGCTTTGTAGTCCGGGAAGATACCCGGCATCTGGGGCAGGTTGCCGGTGATATCTCGCATCGCGCGTGCCAGCGCGATGATCGCGGCCTGTCCCTTGGTGAGGCTGTAGAGATTGCACATGCGACCATTCTAGGTGAAATCGTGTAAGCTGCAAAAGTCGTTTGCCGACGACGTATTCCAGCATTGCCGTACGAGCGTTGTTGCCGAGGCCGTCGTGGTGGGACGTTGGCGGACCGCGCTCTGGCAACCAATTTGCAAAGTGCAAGGGAGGTCTGCATGATAGCAGTTATCTTTGAAGTGCTCCCGGCAGAGGGCCGCAAGGGCGAATATCTGGAGCATGCCGCGCGCTTGAGAAGCGATCTGGAACAGATGGACGGTTTCATCTCGGTCGAGCGGTTCCAAAGCCTAACCAATCCGGAAAAACTGCTGTCGGTTTCGTTCTGGCGGGACGAGATCGCGGTCGCCGGGTGGCGCTGCCAAGCCAGCCACCGCGCGACGCAGAAGGCTGGAAGGAATGGCATCTTTAGCGACTATCGTTTGAGAGTTGCCGCCGTCGTGCGTGACTACGGCATGGTTGATCGCCGGGAAGAGGCGCCGAATGACAGCAGAGTCTTGCACGACGTGATTATTTGAGGATTGCAAGCTTCGGCTCGAAGGCTCTCATCGCGTTATTTGGCGGAGTGCCAGTAATGTTTCGTTGCCGACGCACACGAAACATTCGTCCTGTCCCATGAAGCCATTTCTCTTGGCTGCGAAGAAGGGCTGAAACCTTCGCCTGATAGAAAAGCATTCAGGGAATTGGCGGGGCATTCGGCAACAGGAGACGGCCATGAAACAGCCTTGGTCCATGTTGGCAGTTCTAACGTTCGTCTGCGCAGCGGTTCTAGTTCCGATCAGGACATCGCCTCCATTGATGCTCGGCGAAGGGAATGGAACCGACTGGAAATGCAGCAGATCGGCGATGGTTGTGGTCACTTGTGTGCCCAACCACATGGTTCGCCTCTCATTGAAGGAGTGACCCTCAGGTTGACGGCCCGCGCGTGCCGGGATCTCACGACACTGGAGCTCAGGCCCTGGAAGCCCGGCGATCGCTTTTTGCGCTCCCTTGGAGGGAACTCCCAGCCGACCTTTTGGCAATCGTCACCCTGCCACCAGCGCCACCAGACTGAATAGGAACTGGCGCGGAGCTTACCGTTCTGAAGAACGACTGCCGCGCCATATTCACTGCCACCGCCCAGCGTCTGCCGATTTCCTGTACTGCCTCCAGCCGCAGCGGCTTCGCCCGACGGAGGCCGAAATGAAGGTCTTGACGCCGAACTCGCTCATTCAAGGGGCGCCAGCAGAGAGTTGTCGTCCCGTTGGGGAGCATGCTTCTCGCGCGGCTCAAAGATCGAACGTATGAGCGCATCATGACTTTTGGCTAGCACACCTGGATTAACGCCAAGCGGCGCGCCAAACCGTTCGCTCATCTTCTCCATCACTACGACAATTTCCGGTGATTGAAGTTCCTCGCTGCGTTTGAAGCCGGTCAGGCGGAAAACTCGCTCTGCCAATCTGAGAAGATAGGGGTGAAGCGCTGCGCGTTCAGCCTTGGTATACGGTGCGCAAAGACTGGCCTGAAGACACCAAAAGCAGGTTGCCCAACATTCGATCAGGTCGTCCGTGAACTGCTTATGCAAGGCATCGATCACTACATGCCGGATGGCTGGATCGTTACCGTCAAAGAAAGCAAACAGAACTCGCCCCATGAGGCGAGGCCAGCTATCACCGCAATCCTCGACGGGCAGGACTTGAAGTGACGTCCTCCCGATCAGATCGTTCTGATCCGCATCGCGACCGGCCCACCCGGCGGCAGCAATGACGGTCAATAGTGAGCGAAGCCTGAGGATGTCGATGGTCGATAATTTGTTACCAGACTTGTTCTCCAGTATCCTTGCATTGAACGCTGAAACGGCAGTCGCGATCTGACCGCGTGTCGCTTTCCTCTGTGCGGTCTTGCGGCGCTGTTCCTCGCGGACCTTCTCTTCCGGGGACCTGTCGTCGTCCGCTGTTTCGAAGCTGGTGCCGCGTCCGATTGCCTCTTCGGCATTTGCCGTCTCGTCGCCGAGATCGAAAGCCCTATCGAGCGTCCTTTCGTCTTCAATGGTCGCATGCGCCTCATCGCCGAGCCTGAGAATACGATTGAGGAAGCCGCGTACGAGCGAGACGTCGCTGCCTCCGAGGCTGTTTCTTGGTATGGTTGAGTCCTGCGCGCGTGGCGTCCGCCCGGCAATGAACTGTTCATAGGAAAGCGTAGGATAATGCGCTGGCGCGCTGTCATCCGTTCCACCGCCGTTCTTTCGGCTTTTTGCGATTGAAGTCTTACGGAGATCACCGTTCTGATGCCGCTCTGCGGACTCCAGTTGGTCGAGAACGTCCAACAAAAGAAGCGTCACCTCGGTTTCTTCGGAAAGCTGTGATGCGGCGTTCTCCGCCTGTCTGGATCGTGCTTCCTTTGCCGCCTCCCGGATCTTGTCGATCAATGTCACAATTGCCAGCGCGGATTCCGTTCCGTCGGCATGCCTTAGCTTTGCAAATGCGGGCCGGTCCGCTAGCCCCTTAACATGATATTGCTGACCGCTTCTGTTGTTCCCGGCGGGAGTGAGCGAGCATGGGAGCTCGTTTCCATGGCCGTTAAGCAGAACAATCATTGCAGAATCGGGATCGATATCTTCCGGAGGCGTCCAGAATAGAAACTCGTAGCTGCACTCGAAGCGCCCGGGAGAACGGCTGTGCCATTCCTCCAGATCGAGGTCGTCACTATGCTCGCTCTCCTTCAGGTCTTTTGGATCAACCTCCAAGCCAGGATCGAGCAAGCCCTTCAATTCGAGCGCCTCAAGCGCAGTTCCCGCCGGGAAGCGCCGATACACGCTTACCTCTTCATTATTACCCGTGACGCCGTTCACGCCCAGAGCGGCGACGGTGCAGTTCGCGCTGCCATACAGGACATGATCTGCATCCTTCGTCTGGGCGATGAAGGCCTTGGCATGCAAGAAGCGGCCTTTCCGAAATCCCTTCCTATCGAACAGCCGGACGTTCGCGAACTTCTTCAGCGCCTTGACTGGAAACAGCTTCGCATCAAAGTCGATGAGCAGGTCAATCTTTGTGGGCGATAGCGACTTGGCTAGATAGTCCAGAGCGTTCAGGCGATCATCCCAATAGGGGCTGACGACGACCAGCCGCTTGACAGGTCTCTTCTCTATCTGGGCAAGAAAGCGCTCAGCGATGCCGGTCGGTTCGCCCGTAGTGAAAAGTGCCGCTGCCGTTTCATCCGTAAGCGCAACGGGACCGCTCGCCTTTTGGGCGCGGCGGAGCCAGGCTGTTCGGGCTTCCGCCCATGAAAGCTGAGCGTCCAGAGCCTGTCCCGTCCTGTCACAGTGGCGCATCACATAGGACCATGCCTGAGCAATCAGACGCTGTTCGCCAGAATCCTCTATTCCGCACACGAATTCTCCGGCCAGCTCCACGTTTCCGGCCAGCCCGGTGGCAGTCATGTTGGCAGAACTGACAATCATACGTCCGCCGTCGCGACCAAGCTGAATGACCAGCTTGGGATGGAAAACCCCCGCAGCCCTGGTGCCGTTTGCTGTGTAGAGCCGTCCAGCGGAGCGCGGCAATGTTACGAGGCTTGCGAGGCTTTGCGCGAGAAGAGCGCCGTCGCAGAGAAGAATGTTGTTGTGGCAGCCAGCGCCCCGGAGGCGATGCAGCACCACGTTCTCGTAAACGTCGAAGTCGATCCCGAACGTCGTGATAATGCTGGTGTGGTAGCCGCGCTCCCCAAATCGCTCGTACAGCCTCATCACTTTCTCAGAACCTCCGCGCCCCGAGCCGTGAGCCCATTGTCGCTGATAAGATGGATGTCGTGAAGAAACCGGATTGCGGGGCCGAGCCGCGGATTCGTGTAAACGGGCCCGTCCTTGCCCCGCATACGGATCAAACCGTCGTCGGTCTCGATCAGGAATGTGTAGTCCCCACGCTGAAATTTGCGGAGCGCCACCCACAGGTGCCGGTGCAAGACGCGCTCGTCAAGAATACGCGATATGGCCTCGACAAATGGCGTGTCGCCGTGCCGGTCGAGCCATCGCCCCTCCGTAAGCAACGAATGAAATGCTGACGGGTCGAGACCGCGCAGCTCATTGGTGATGTCTTCCTCGCTCTCACGAAAGCGCTTATGAAGAATGCCCAGAAGTACAAGCGCTTGCCCCGCCACCTCTGCCGAGCAATAGGCCTTATCGCTCCGCACGGCCATGATCTTGCGTGCTATTGAGAACTCACTCTCCTCTACGCTCGGATCGTTCGGATTGTCAGCCAACGTCAGTCCGCTGACAAAGTCGTTCCATGAGGACGGGAGACGCTTTTGAGCGTCGGCAATCGCCTTCCCGCAGCGAGCAATCAGCGCTGATGGATCGATCCCGCGTGGCTCGTGGCCGAGTTGATCCAGCAGAAATTTGAGTAGGCATTCGAGAGCAACATGACAGAGATCGTTGGCGTGATAGACGCGCCAGCGTTTTGCCTGCGCCTCCAATTCGCTTGTGCCGGGATCGAAAGCGGACCCGTCCTGACCCTTGCCCGCGTAAAGCATCCATCGGACATCATCCGCGTCAGGGCTTCGTTTTAATTGGTCGGCAATTTTGAGGATCAGGAGCAGGCTTAAACGGCGTGAGGTGTCGTCAGCATTCTCTGAACGAGCCCGCGCAAACAGAATGTCTTCATACAGCCGTCGTTCGGGGGCGGTCTTTCGGATTTCGGAAGGGGCAAGCTTTGCAAACCGGTCAAGCTCGTTCAACGAAACCTTGGCCCGCTTGATCACACCCAGGAATGGTCCGGACAGCTCGCCGAGTTCGTTCTCAAAAGCTTTGGCCAGCTTTTCACCCATGGCGGCGCTGGGCACCGCAATCTGGTGTTCCGGCGAGTCGTCAAGGATGCCGATCTGGAAGAGTTGGCTCGCGTATGCGAGGCCGTAGGCTCCCCATTTCACGGCGAAATAGTTTGGCCGTTTGATTTCGGCGGCAGCCGAGAAGTCAATCGTTTTGCCCGTGAGGTCTCGCAGCGTGTCTCTGGCCCAGTCCGTGCCTGCTATGCCGCCATTCTCGCCGCGGCGCTGGGCAATCAGCGCATAAAGCGCTTCGGTGCGGCGAATAAATTGCTGCCAGCTCTTCGGATCGGTATCGCCGATCCGTCTGGCGTAAATCCAACTCAGCCAGGCATACAGACCATAGTACCGGACCCGCAGCGTCACGTTGCCTATGCCAGGAAGCAGCGTCTGATATAGATTGACACTGCTATTCTGCATCCCCAACGGATCAAGCCCGTTCTTCTTCTGGTAGTCGGTCCATTCGGGATAGTTGAGTTTCGTTACGACGTTCAATTTGCCCGTCTCCCCACCCGAAGGTCCTGCATAACAGCCAGCAGCGCATGACGAATCTAAAAACATTCTGCCCACTTAATTGAACTAGCGATAGATGCAACCATCGACCTTTTCGTCATCTTTCGGTTAGGTTTGAATTAGTCCTTCGATGAGGCTCTTTTCGGCTGCGAATGGCTGAAATCCTCGCGTGAAAATATAGCATTCAGGGAAATCGGCGGGGCGATCGGCAGCAGGAGAAGGCCGTGAGGCGGCCTTGGTCCATGTTGGCAATTCTGGCGCTCGTGTGCGCGGCGGTTCTTGTGCCGATCAGAACAACGCCTCCAATGCTGCTCGCGGAAGGGCATGGAGCGTAAGACTTGGAGGCTCGATTTCGATGAAGATCTGAACGGGCCTGCCGTCGCAGAGAAACCGCGTCATGCCAGCCCGGAATTCAGCCGACGCCCGGAAATGCCCCGGTCGATCAAATATCGCCTCCTCGACCACGTCGCTGATCAGCGGAAGATAGCGCGCCCGAAACAGCCCGTTGAGCCATTCCATGCGCGGCTCGCCGAAGGCCTCTTCCAGCGTCGGCATCGCCAGTTCGGTTGCGATTGCGGGAGCATGGGGCAGGGCGGCGGTCGCCGCTATGCCGCCGAGACCCGCCAGGACCTTTCGCCGGGAGATGCTCATGCGTTCAAATACTGGCCCCAATAGGCCAGTTTGAAGCTGTAGAGCGTCGGGGAGCGAAGCCAGTACCGGTCGTCCGATGGATCATGCCAACCGGCCTTTTTCCAGTCGTCACCGCGCCACCAGCAAATCCGCCATGGGTAGGGTTCCGGGACGCTGTCTTCAAATTCGGGATCGATCATCTCAAACCGATGAAAGACCATGATAAGGCTTTCCTCGACCTTGGCTTGAACATAGCGTTGGCCGTCGGATGCCTCGATCAGGTCGTCAAAATCCACAAGCTGCTCGAATGGCGTGTCATGCAGCACAAACTGCACCCACTTGTCCCGAAAATCCTGTGACACGCGGAAGCGGTTGTGGTCGTCCAGCAATGCGGTCTCATTGATCGAGTTGATGATCCTGTCGTCTTGCGCCCTGAACATCTCACGCAGCGCGACCATTCGCTTCGCGCCAAGCAAGCCTTCGATCGAAGGGCGGAATGGTCTGTAGGATGCCATGGGAGTTGCGGGCAGCGCCGTGGACAGCGCGGCCGCGCCAAGGCCGGTTAAGACGGTTCGTCGTGATAGAGCTGACATCATGGCTCCTGCCGCTGACGCGGCCCTCCTGCCAGATCGTGCAATTCCTGCATGCTGATATAGCGGCCGACCGGCGCGGGCAGGTTTGCCGGACGTGACGGGGCTGCGCGCACAGGGCGCATGAGCGACAGCGCCGCCCCGCTTGGGCCAAGCATTTGGTAAGATCGAAGGGGCCCGATCACATATTCCTTGCGCGCCAGATCCATCACCCACCAGTCACGGGTCAGCAGCACCACAAGCGGGTGGGGCGGCTCGGCCAATTCGCCGACATAGCCGTGAATCACCGGGCCGAGACATGAGCCGAACGCCGATAATAACAAGGCATAGTCATGATGCCGCTCCGGCTCCGCCGGGCACAGCACGTCCTCGCCGTCATTGAGCAGCTTTGCCAATGCATAGCGGAATGATGGCGAGAGATTGAACCGGTCGTCTTCAGTGAAAAGCTGTGGTGCATGGCTCCATTCCGCGTCGGTGGCCTTTGCCCCGCTCCAGCGGTGCCGCAGCCGCCGCATGACCTCCGCCGGAAATATCGCTTCGATATCAAGGGGAGGCGGCGGCAACGCCGCTCCCAATTCCGACGTCGAGGCGGCGAACAGCGCCGCCGCTCTCCGGTTTTCAGGCGCAGTTGTTCGTATGAGGCCCGGCATATCGCCCCCCATCCATCTGAAACAAATTGGTATTTCGAAAAATCTGCGTAGGACGCGGCACGTCCTGCCGAATGAATCCTACAGGGCTCTGGAATCTTCCGTAAAGAGTCGAAACCGTGAACAGATTAAGAAATTCTGTTTCGTCGGTTTGGAGTGGTAGCAGAGGCCCGAAGTTGATTAGCGACGGCGTGGCGGATCATCGCGGTAGCGTGGCGGCATTCCATTCACCAGATTGCAGACGACGCGGTGAATCTCATAAGTGCCAACCTTCTCGAAACGTTCTGCAATCGGCTCCGCCCAGAAGCGCGCCGTGGGATAGCCCTTATCGTGCCAGAATTTCTCCAATCGTTTCGCCAAGGCCATCGCCCCATTTCGGCTGAGCGTGTCGGGCGCGCGGGGCTTTCCGACGGGATCAGCGACATCGGGAGCAGAATGATCGAACTGTTCGCTGCTGCCGTCGCCTTGTCTGGTGGACGGTGCAGGGGGAGTTTCGTCCGGCCGGGCGCTCTGACGCGCACAAGTGGCTGCGGCGCCCTCAAGACGCACTTGCTCAGGCTGCCCGAATTGACATGCCCGCCCGGCCGGTGGGAATTTCTCGGTCGCCGCGCCAGACGGCGCGTTTCCGGTGATTGTTTCGTGCTCGACCATCACATGCCTTTCCCCGCTGCTTATGCGGTTTTGAAGGGGGGTGATTGCCGACGGAACGGACC
Organism: Rhodopseudomonas sp. NSM; assembly: GCF_052445935.1. Lineage (NCBI taxonomy): Bacteria > Pseudomonadati > Pseudomonadota > Alphaproteobacteria > Hyphomicrobiales > Nitrobacteraceae > Rhodopseudomonas > Rhodopseudomonas sp. NSM. The sequence goes on from NZ_JBQTCH010000005.1 coordinate 366,389, forward strand.
GGAGGGCTTCCGTGGTCGTGGGTTTGATCTTCGTCAACCTCAGCGCAATGACATGCCCTCACGCAAGTGAAACCGCTTTTAGAAAAAACGTTTCTGGTCTGTATCGTCATAAGTTGTTGTTTCAGCTAACTGCATGAATGCATCGATCATGAAACGATCAACTGCATCTGCATACGATTGCATGCCGGTACGGTCACGGTCGCAACAGATGCCGATAGCCGACCGACGTCATCCACCGTGCGCGGGCCAGGTGACTTTCAAAGCTGCGTCGTGAGGCGGCGGGATAGCGGTCCGGGTCAAGATGCAGGACGATCCTTGCAACTTCGCGCCAGTCAGCACCTTCGGCCTCGGCATCGAGCAGCCGCAGGTAGGTGATCAGATGAAGCTGATCGTAGGGCGTCACCCGATCGTCAGTTGGAGCCTCGCCATCCACGTCGGGATCAAGTTCTGGTCGCAATCTCATTTGCCGCCCCTGCGGACTATTGCAATCTGCCCAAAGCATTGTGCCGCTTGATGGCGGTTTGTGGTCGGCAATGGGTCGCGATGAGCGAAAAGTCTCCCGTCAAATGCGAAGGGCGAGGGCGCGCCCGTAAAAGAACGGGCCGGGCTTTCTTAAACCGAGCCCCCGGTGTCGCAAAGCGCTTCCACAAATCATTTGACCCGCAATAGGAAAATAATCAATATCTGCGGTGAAGGCGGCAATAAGTCGTCTTTGGGGTGTCGAAACCTGTAGCGGTACTTTGCGTTGCCGATATCAACGCTGCCTCCGACCTCTATGGCTGGGAGGCAGTGGCGTATGTCCAAGCCTCACGGCTAAAGGCCTCTGCAATCGTCTGTGTACGATTTTCGAACTCCCAGTCACCAAGGGAGGTGGGCGTGACCGTGCGTAGTCTCAACGTGATAGCTGGAATTGGCGCCTTCGCAATAGCTGTCCTGATTAGTCCATTCGCCTTTGCAGAGTCAGCCAGTTCGTGCGGTGCGACGGCCAAGGAAGCAATCGCGAAAGCTGAAAAGGCGTTGGCCTCGAAAGAGGCCAGCGCACAGACGCAAGCGCTCGCGTGTCTTCTGCACGCCGTGAAGCAACTCGACGCCGTTATGCCGATCGTGCGAAACGCGGATGGGCAAGAGGCCCTTCGCGTGCCTCCCTATAAGGCGAACAAAGCAGATGGAGTGAAGGAGTGACTGCGCGCGCCTTAGGGCTCCTGGGGGCGGCAGCGCTAGGAATTGCGCTTCTGGCATCGGATGCACACGCCGCCGATTGCACCGATCCGGTCTATCCCGAAGGCCAGATAATCTACAACAAAACGACGAGAGTCGTGCAGTTCTGCAACGGCACAAAGTGGATTATTGCCGGTTCGAGGGGCATCATCGATCTCTCAACGGCCACCGGCAACCTTGCGGTGTCGCATCTCGACAGCGGCACCAACGCCTCCACCTCAACCTTCTGGCGCGGCGATGGAACATGGGCAACGCCCGCGGCTGGCGGGTCTTCGCAATGGCTGAATGGCACGGGCAGCACGATTTATTACAACGGCGGGAATGTCGGGATCGGGACGACGGCACCAAACGCCGTTTACGCCTTAGATGTAACTGGTGCCGTTCGCAGTTCTGATATCTTCTATGCAGTCGCGTTTCAGCCTTCAGCCGGGCATGGGTTGCAGTGGGGCGGCAACAACAAGATCACTGGCGATAACGGAACGAGCTACATAGCCTTCACGACTAATGGCAACGAAGCAGCACGGATCATTTCCTCGGGAAATGTCGGCATCGGTTCGACCGCGCCCAGCGCAAAGCTCGACGTGAATGGCCCCGCGAAATTCGGCGCGGATGCCAGCACCTGTGACGGGACCACCAAGGGTCGCATCAGGTGGAGCGCCAGCAACTATTACGAATTCTGCAATGGGTCAGCGTGGGGCCCTTTTAAGGATAGCTGCTCGACTTGCACAACGTGCAAGCCGGGCATTCAGGTCGGACAGGAGTGCCCCGACGGCACCGTGTTCGCGGGCTTCTCGCCGGATGGGACGGTGCCGCTCTACACCACGCACTGTGATGTCGGCTACGACTGGAACGGCAGCGCCTGCGTTGACAATGCGGGCGTTGCGGACACTTACCGCTGGAACAACGGCACGAGCCCTGCGGCGATAGTGACGGGCTATACAAATCCGGCAACAGGAAAATCAAACAGCGCAAATCTCGCGGGCCTGAGCAACGCCGAGAGCCCCTATGAGGCGGCGGTTGCCTGTGAGGGGCTTAATTCAAATGGCAGGATTGACTGGTATCTGCCCGCCCGCGATGAATTGACCGTGCTTTCCAACGCCAAAACAGCAATCGGGAACTTCGACAGCGGGAGCTGGTATTGGTCCTCGTCCGAGAGCAGTACAGCAAACGCATGGCGCCAGCGGTTTAGCGATGGGTTCAATGGCGGCACCAATAAGTACAGCGGCTACCGCGTGCGGTGTGTCCGAAGATGATTCTATAAAGGTTTCGTCTCGCGCTGGTTCTCGCAACACGCCTGTCTGCAGTTCGGGCGCGCCCGCAAAAGAACGGGCCGGGCTTTCGTGAACCGAGCCCCCGGCAAAGAGGCCGGGGTCTCGGCCCTTCGGGCTTCAATCCCTCGCGCGATGTTGTGCATGGCTTAGGCCATGCACCTTGTTTGTTGAAGGGCTAAGGGGCGCCGCCCCTCGCGCGCGCAAGGCATCCACGCAGGCGCCGCCGCCTCCGCACGCATCCCCGCACATTTTGATTTTATGAAGAAGTGCGGGGCCCCTCGTGCGGACCCTCGGCGTCGCCTGCGCGGAGCCTCCTTGCACTTGCTACCCCCGTTCTCGCCGAAGGGCAGGGGTGCAGCAGCAGCTGCACCCAAGCCCAAAGGAGATGAACATGAAACTTCTAACCAATACCCAGACCGAACAGTTACTCAACAACGGGCGCGTCAATGCCGCCCATATCGGCGTCGACGGCAAGACCGAAGACTTCATACCCGTCGTGAAAATCTTCTGCCCATGGACCGGAGCCACATGGCTCCTCACTGAACTGGACCCCGATGACCCGGACCTCGCCTTCGGCCTCTGTGATCTCGGTTTCGGCTGCCCCGAACTCGGCAATGTTCGCCTTTCGGAAATTGAAGGCGTGCGCGGCCCCGGCGGCCTCACCATCGAACGGGACATTCATTTCACCGCCACCAAGACCCTGACCGAATACGCCGAAGAAGCGTATCGGGCAGGCGCAATCGTCGCTTGATGGAGGGCCCCATGCGCAAGGACCTCTATCAGAACATCACCGACCAGATCGTCGAGCAACTGGAGCAGGGCGTGCGCCCATGGATGAAGCCATGGAGCGCCGCCCACCTCGGGGGCCGTGTCTCGCTTCCGTTGCGCCATAACGGCACCGCTTATCGCGGCGTCAACATCATCGCGCTGTGGATGCAAGGCGTCGCCAAAGGCTACAACGCGCCGCGCTGGATGACCTTCAAGCAAGCCCTCGAACTCGGCGGCTGCGTCCGCAAGGGTGAGAAAGGAAGCCTGACCGTCTACGCCGACACCATCACCCGCACCGAGACCGACGCCGCCAGCGGCGAGGAGACCCCCACCGAAATCCACTTCCTCAAGGGCTACACCGTTTTCAACGTCGAACAGATCGACGGCTTGCCCGATCTTTATTACGACCGGCCTGCGCTACGGTTGGAGCCCTTGCCGCGCATTGCCCGTGCCGATGCATTCTTCGCTGCAACCCGCGCCGAGATCGTCCATGGCGGCAGCAACGCTTGCTATATCGAACGGCACGATCATATCCACATGCCGTGCATCGACGCATTCGAAAGCGCAGAATCCTACTACGCGACCCTTGCCCACGAATGCACGCACTGGACCAAACACCCCTCACGCCTCGCCCGCGAATTCGGGCGCAAACGCTGGGGTGATGAAGGCTACGCCATGGAAGAACTGGTCGCCGAACTCGGGGCCGCCTTCCTTTGCGCCGGTCTTGAACTTACGCCCCAGCCTCGCGAGGACCACGCCAGTTATCTGGCGCACTGGCTCACCGTCCTGAAGAACGACCGGCGAGCCATCTTCACCGCCGCCGCCCACGCCCAGCGTGCCGCCGATTTCCTGCATGGCCTCCAGCCGCAGCAAGCGCAAGCGGAGGCCGCATGACCTCCCGCAACGATCAACTGGGCTTCGGCGATCTGCTCGCCGAGGCCGTGCGCCAAAATGATTTCCAGCGCCAAGACCGTGAAACCGCGCATCTGCCCAGCACCATGGACGAGGCCGTGCCGTACCTGCACGGCCTCATTGCCAAGCATCATGCGGCGATGCTCGCCGCTGATGCGGCCACCGCCATGGCGCTTCGCGCCGAGGCGGATTTGCTGGCCACCAAGCTGAACCGCTTCGAGCCCGGCATTCTGGCAGGTCCCGATGCGCCCGGCTGCGTGCTCGACCGGGAAACGCGGGCGAGCGATGGCACCGTGCCGCTTTGGGGGCAGGCGGGGTGCTTTGAAATCTGCGTGCTGGACATGCGCGTGCTGATCGAACTCGAAGGCCTGTTCGGGATTTGCGCGTCGGTTTGTTCGTGGCCGGGCTTTTCGGCCCGTGCCGTCGATCGGGATAAGCCCTTCTTCAGCGAAACCGGCTATCGCAGCTTCCTTGGCCTGTCCGGCGATCTGCAGCTCAATCTCACGCCGGACCAGTTCGTGCGCAACGTCATAACGGCGCACATCGTCCGGGACCTCAAAGGCAAACTCCTGCTGATCAAGCCTCAATACCGCGAAAGATGCCCTCGGGCCGAATCGGCAGTTTGATCGACAACGTCGCGCTGACGCGACTCACGCGTCCTCGTCCTCGAGGAAGAATGGCTCATCTTTATAGAACCCGGCCTCAACTATCCCCAGCGCGTAGGGCGCGTCGGCCAAGACCCACATATTGGTGGAGGGGCCGATGCGGACCGGCAAGAAATAGAAGGTCGCTGCGTCTTCATCCAGCCATGCGCTAAAGGCTGTGTCCAGCAATTGCCCGGCCTTGGTCCACGATTTTACAGCCCTGATGAACCGGGACGGCTGGCAGATGTCGTTATCGAGATCGACAGCTGCGACGTAAAATCCGTCATTTTCAATGTCGTCATACATAAAGACCGCGCAAGGCATGCTTGCGCGCATCACTTCAAGCAACAGTTCAGCAGACCGAATGGGCCTTTTCCGCCATCGCCGCATGACCGGCCTCACAACGCCACGTACGAGCGTTGGTCGAAACGTCAATCATGAACGCGACGTTTTTGAGTCAGCAACGATCTAGAAGCGCCATAATTTGTTTGAACAAGCGGCCTGTCTTGTGCGCGGGGCCGCACTTGCGTTGTGCTGGCATGGACACTTCCAACAAAGGAGAGACCATGACCGACACGTTCACCATCGGAAAACGACTGATCCCACGCAACCAGCTGGCTTTCGTTGAGCCTTACGTTGCCACCGATCCGTCGCCGATCCAGACCAGCCGCAGCTTTCAGGCCCGCGTTGTCCTGCTCAATCGCGACAGCATCCTGATCGAGGACAGCGTCACCGACTTCGCCGTCGCCAATCGCTTTCTGCTCCTCCCTGAGGATCAGACCGCAATCAATCCCGCCATCCGCTTTGGTGTCGAATTGTTCACGCCCGCCGATGGCTTCCGTCCGTCAAAGCCTTTTTGTTCCCGGCTACGCTGGCGTGACCTCGATGGCAACGATCAGAGCAAGCTGTTGCTGACCAGCCCGGAAATGGTCCTGGAGATGATCACAGACGGTGCGCCGCTTGCTGATGCGCCGTCTGCTGGCAGCGGCCAACCGGCCAAGTCCCGGCGCAGCAAACGGCCTGCTCGGGGTAAGAGCCCCACAGGACCTTAAATCACTCCGCGGATTGCTTCTGCCGGTGTCCCCTCGGAGCCCCGCTCCGAGGCGTGACATGAATTTCATCGGCCCCTTATTTGCTACCACTCAAGGAGTTGGCCTGTCTCATTGACTAGGCGTTCCTGTCTTGCAATCTCGATTTGGCGGATCAACCACAGTGCCGAGTCCTGCAATTCATCAATAATGGGACGCAAAATGTCCCGGACCTCGTCACGGGAATAGCCGCGCAAAAGTTCTCCGATGTATCGATAATGATGCAAGTTGGGAGGCGCGCTAATGACCTGGTTCAGCAAACTAACGTGAATTGCCTTATGCAGCGGATTGCTGGCCCTGCTTATCCTCCAGAGGAGTTCGTCAAGGACCAGATAAGGTGAGGTCACAAGCCTATGCATGTCGGCGGCTGGCATCATGTCGAAGACATCAGAAAACAGAGCCGGAATCATCTTCGCGAGCGGCTCATTAGAGATCATTCGTGCGAACAAAGCAGGTTCATACCGTTCAAGAGGCGTGAGGTCGCCTAAGAGTTTGATCGCAGTATGATTGTCCATTGACGGAGTTGCCGATACGAGTTGAACTGCGAGGTCAGGCGCATACCGGAAGCCATGAGACAAGAAGTCCTTATCTCGAGGGCCAACCAGGTTTGACAGCAGCGCAAAATCGGAAAACGGAAGGTCACCATTCGGAGTGTGGACGCTAAGTTGAATGAAGGTCCGCTTCTGCCATTCGCTGTAGAGCCGAACAATCTGGGAAACATGATAGCTCGGTAAAGCGCCGTTCTGATCCAAGAAGAACTTCACGATTGACGGCACACCGGTTGGATTGACTCGGGCGATTGATTCCAGCGCGTCTTGCATTGCCTTTGGTTGCATATCGCCACGGATGCGAGACCAGATCTCGTTCGCCAGAGACTCCGGCGGATCGTCGAGATATGTCATCGCAACCAACGCGGGGATATGGTGCATGTTCTCGAAAGATTGGGGCAGGGCCTGAAGAAGTTCAGGAATAATGGCGTTGCCGTGCCTCTTAACAAGGACCCGCCATCCTAGCTCGTCGTATCCAAGCTGAATCCAGTGACGCGCCGTGGCATCGTCAATGTCAGCCGAGAATTGCTCGGCCAATTCATGATGTTGGTTTAGTTTAGGTGCTTGGAATGCCGCCTTCTGAAACCTCCCGACCCACGGTTCGCCGCGGTTGACTACCGCAAAGCCGAGAAGCTCCTGCGCTTTGGGTGAGAAGGTGCCAAATCGCGTGAGCAAATGATCGAAGACGGCGTCGTTGCCGCAACTGACGAGTACGCGGTTTACGTTTATCCACCCGCTTCGGTTCGGTGTGAGCCAGTTGTCAACGATTTCGCCATAAAATTGAGCGAGCCACGTCGCGACTGAGATATTGACGCCGCGGTCGGCCGTTGGCTGAAGCTTCCATGGTGCGGTGCGGATAAGTCCCTCAAGGTGAGCAGCAGCCCAATCTGGAATGTCGCCACCGCATGCAAGCGCCGCCGCGACTGCCGAGTGTGGCTGGAGTTTGCCAGACACCATGACCTGCTGAAGCCAGGGTAGCCACTCCCGCCCGCCGCGCCTTGCGACGGCGTCGATGAAATGTTCGGAGCCCGGAGACCCGAGCCAGTCTGAGATGATCGCACGGTGAGCAAATAGCGCGGCAGGATGAAATACCGTGAGCATCTCCGGTGCGAAGAAGGCGCAACCGAAAACTTCGCTCAAGATCGACAAAGATCGTGCCAGATAACGCGGCTTGCCAGATTGCAAACCGGCAAGGGCGGCGCGATACCGTATGGACAGATGTTCGTTGTTGAATAGAGCTTCCAGGTATCGATCAAACGGACGGGCCGCGCTCTGTACTCCCTGGTGCGATTCAAAGCAGCCAGCAAGCACGACGTCCGTCTCCATTGAGGCGTTGGCTGCGTCCACAGAGGGGATGGCACCAGATGCGAAAGCCAGTTCATAGCTCTCACGGGTATCAAGCCGCAGTATTGTCTCGTTGAGCCTGCCTTCAGCAAGAAATCCGAGCCCGGCGAGCCAGCTCCAATACAGCTCGTGAATTGGCAGAACATTTCCGCCGCGCTCCGTGATTGTTCCCAGCCGTTCTAGATGCCTTGTCGGGTCGCGGAGTCCTGCTTTGCCCGCCCGGCTTCCCAGCTCATGGAGAAGGCGGGCATAAGATCGGCTCCCGGACAACGTCATCGATGCCACGGCGCCAGCCAAAATCTCGGTGAAGGTCTTGTCCGCATCGCGCATCAGATGACGGTGCAGTTGCTCCAGCAATGCACCTGGCGTTGCGACCGAAGACCCGCCGAGAAGGATGTAAAGCGAGAGGATTAGCGGAGAGCGCAGAAGGTCAATGAAGGCGGGGTCAGGCGGCGGAAGCGTTGCAAATGCATCCCGGATTGTTCGGATGACAAGCGCTGCAGGGAGCGGATCGAGTGTCCAGGTCTCAAAGAGCGTATCAGAAGCATTCACTTGCCTGCCTGTCGCAAGGATGGGAATCCCGCGAAGGGTGCGCACCGCCGCCGCTCGCTCTTCAACTCGGCGCGTCTCTCCAAACTCGGACCAACCGTCGACAAACAGGCAGACCTTCTCGTGGCGAAGAACCTGGTTTACATCAATCCCGTTCCCAATCTGCGAGAGAGAGTCGACGACGTCCTGCCAGGAGGCGAAACTTCCAATCGCCAATAGCAGGGGGATGCGCGTAGAGGTATTGAGCATCTCTGCAGCTGCATGCCAAAGCGAATGCGACTTTCCCGATCCGGGCGGCCCCACAAACAAGTGTTGGCCCGACATTCCGGGGGCCAGCGCCGCGATCGTCATGGGAGCCCCTCCGGGTGCCGTCGATTTCGGCTTAGCCAATGTCCGATCTGTTTTGGTGAGAGTTGCCAGCGCAGTTTTTGAGGCGGTTGGCACGTCGAGGAACAGAGCAGAAATAGATGGCGGAGTGTTCACCTCCAGAAGCGCCCTCGCAAATTCCCGAAGACGGTTTTCATCGACGACCTCGCCGCTGCGCGGAGACGGGATCAGAGGCAATAAATTGATCATTGTTTGGGACGGAATAGGAATGCTCGTTGCTTTCTCGAAACATTCCAGGAAGCTCTTCCGACCGAGCATCCGAGTGGGGCTCTCTATGAGAGTGCGACATACTTCAGCGAATACAACGTCGTAAGCACGCTCTGCCAGTTCGAGGCTTGCCTTCACTTCATCCCGGATTGCGACAAGAGCAGCCCGGTTCGCGCTTTCGACCGTTTTCCAATCGCCCGCGCCACATGCAAAAGTCAGTTGATCAAGAAGCCTGGAGCGAAGCTGATCGCTTGAACTGGTATTTAGGAACGTGAGAAGTGGGGCATCGGTGATGCGCTTGACTAAAGCGGCACGCAATTCGTCGATGTCGTCGTTGGAATTGATTTGTTGCCAAGTGGTGATACCAGCGCGTCCGCTCGGCAAAGGGTTCTTTCGTTCACTGCCGATGGGAGACGTCGTTAAGAATGTGAGCCTGACGGTTCGGCCCGGATTGGCTTCCTGCAATGCGAAAAGATGCTTGATCGCATCAAGAACGTCGGATGAATTGAGGGTGACGGCCCCAGATTCGCGTGTGTCCTTAACTTGGGTCGCCTGTAGGATCTCTTCGTGGCGCTCAGGCGATCTCAGGATTTCTGAAAAATCCTCGGCGACCTCGATATGGAGTTCGTGATTTTCGGGAAGGGCAATCCAGGCCGACGCGGTTTGGTGAATCTGATAGACGTATCCGCGGAAGGATGCGACGGCCTGACGGGCGATCTCATCTGCAGGAAGAGTCCAAAGCTGGCGTCCTGAGCCGAAGGTGGAAATTGCGTGGGTAGACACTCGTTACCTGCAAAAATCGAAGATGACGGAAGTGGCTGAATCGCAACCACTTCAAAATGGATGACGTCAGATCACCGGTGCCGTTGCGCGCCTAAGACTCGCTTTACCTATGAGCATCCGAAGGTTCGTCCTGTGCGTCAAGGCCTGCGTTTTCCGGCGTTAGGGACAAGGTATTGCACCCGCTAGTTCCCCCTTCGGATCGGGCATGTGCGACGTTATAGCTTTGGGCATTTCACACCTGCCTTGGCCATCACCGCCGGGTCACAAGGACCGGGTACGCGTGGCACGATCGCGCCGGGGTCGTACAAGGGGAAGGAAGAGGTCCAAAGCGCAAGCACGTCGGGGTTGCTGCCAGGATCAACTTCGTACGGCGCTCCGGAAGCGAACGACACGCGCACTCGGTCCGGCGCGCGGCCCCAAGGCGCGAACGTGTTGCTGTCAATGATGTAAGCCTGCGGGTCGTCATTCTCCGGCGTGCCCCCGCCCAATACGGCTTTCACGCGCCGCACTAAGCTGTTAGCGGGCCAAAAGTTAGGTCGTGTAAATCCATTGTGAGCGGGTGGCCACTCTCAATTCACAAAGTCACATTCGAGGCGGTTAGGTCTGTTCGTTCGCATGGGACCACATTGATAGATAGGACATAGCGAGTCCCCATGGGCGGATACTTAATGGTTATTCTTCTTTGGTTGGCGCCGATGCGTTCAATCGCGGTTCGTTCAGTCTCGTAGTCGGAATTCAGCCGCTGTAACATTAATTCATCGATACCTCTCATGGCGACGGTGGGTTCCTCGCAAAAGAGACCATCGTCAAATTCGAGGATAATTTCTATCAGTCGTGTAGCCTTGGTAACATCGATGCAGAAGAGGTCGATGACGGAGTCGTCTGTGGAAAAAGGAGGACAGTGATAGTTAAACGTAACTTCGAGTGTTTCACTGTCGGTTAAGTCACGTGGTATTGCATTTTCGAGCGTGCATTTGGCAAGAATTAGTAGTTCAGCAGCTTGTTTTGGAGAAACCGGAGTGATGGAATAGTCTGCTACGATGACTTGTGCGGCTCGTGTCGAGACCTTTGCTTTGATGCCGTCAGGCTGCACAAGGTGGGAATCGTGGACCTTGATTTCATTTGCTGCGCAGTGTGGAAGCGCAACACGAAGGGTTGGGCATATTCGACTGCTTGGCGGAGCCAGACGTTCGAGGACAAATGTGTCAGCAACTGTGACGCCGGTATCGGCAATCTTGAGAATGACCTTACGAGAAGTGATGCATTCACCTAATGCGGTTCTTAGATGTGAATAAGTCGAGGCGTCCCCGATTCCAATGTGCTCATCGTTGTCGAACCCAAGTAGCTTGAGGCGTACGAGGTTATTATAAAAGAATTGACCGGGTAGTCCGGCCCCTAGTTGTCCTATCAAAACGGCGGCGCTTGCGCACGGTTTGGCACCGGGGAATGTGAAAAACCGAACGCTTCCTTTAGTTGCCAGTAGCCCAGGAAAGATTTGGGAAATCCAACATGGAAAGAGAGCGGAAAGTAGAAATGTTGAAAAGAACTCTCCGCCGAATAGTGAAGAGAAGAAGCTACTAGTATGGATGTGGGCTGAGTCAACGGTACTCTTCAGCGAAGCGGGTAGTAGGTCGGAAGCGAAGGTGAACCCCCATGCAGCGACCTTAGACGCTTCAGAATAGATCAGTTCGTCATGCACTTTCGGTGATCGCTCAATCGCGATTGCAAGAAGCGCGACAGCGCTTAAGCTTATTATCTGGCGACCAATGAGAAATGATTCGAAGCGATCCAGAGTGAAAGTCAAAAATCTGATAAGGCTTTCCGTCCGTTTCTGTGAATAGTTCTTGTCCCGGCGAATAGTCTCATAGATGCCATCGCGGTCTGTCTTATGAAGTTGAGTAGCGCTGTGGTTCACTCCCTCTGAGAGGAATAGAGTGTACAGCGAAATCAAATAGACAATAACTGCAGCCGAGCCCCATTCGTCGGGCTTCAAAGGCGCTCGAAGCGAAAACCAGCCGCGCTCCACAAGCAAGAAAATCGTTATTACTGCAATCAAATACCAAATGATGTGGAGTAATAACCTACAGTGACTTCTCTTGGGCCCACTGCGTTGGTCGGACCCGGCTTGCACTTCGCTCATTTGGTAATACCCGCAGCCATGACGGTTAGGGGAGCTAATCCCCAAACTAGCTGCAAGCTGTCATTAAAATGCTGCGTTGCGCTATTCAACCAAAGGTCGAAACACGCCAGATAGCTCCTCGGACGCAGGACTTATTTGTCGTTCTTTGGAGAGCGAAGGTCGCGACGTGGCTCTTTACTATCGGTCGGCCGCGCCGGTTGCTGCACCGGTCCGTCTTGGGTACGCCGAGCTTCAAAATCTGTCTTTGACAGCCCTTGGGACGAGCTAATCTCGTGGAAGTCGTCCCATGACAAAATGCTTCCGGAAGTTCTCATTGGTAGGCACTCCACGACGCTTATAGAAAGGTGTTCTTGACAGAAAATCAACTGCAAGTTAGGCGTAAGTTAACAACTTACGTGGAACTTGAGAATAGGTCGTGGACTTCAATGGATGGGGCGGTAATCAGGAAGTCGAACCTATTGAAAAAGCTATGCTTTGTCCGATATTCCGAACCCTTTGAGATGAGGGCGAAAGATTTTCAAGCATCCCTAATTTCTTACCTGGCTGGGCTTGAACAGCCTCCAATTTCTCCGCAGACGATTCGCTTTTGGTTCGAGAAGAATAGCCTCCCGACTCGTCATCCCGCATTTCTCTTCATCCAGGGCTACCTTCACGAGGTGATCGGGTATGACGCGCTCACGAACGACCAAAAGAAGGTGTTCCGACAGATCGAGGCCTTTCTCCGTGAGGCACTTGTTTCTCGCGCCGTAAGTAGCTCCCCTGATAAGATCTACTCATCATCAAAAGGGCGGGTTGTCATTGATCTTGGCGATGCTGGACGAGAATTAGTAAGAGCTAATGCCGATAGACTTGTCGGCACTTACCGAACTTATCGAATTCGTCTTTCGGAATCAGAGTCGAAGCCCATTGCGCAGGAGGTGATCAGGATCTTTCGTAGAAAGAACGATGTTCGATTTGAGCACTGGTACCTTCGCGAAGGAACTGCGATTGCGAAATTTGAGGGTCTCGTCACCGGAGTGGACAATATCCTTTGGTTTTTCGGTGCAAGCAGCGTTTCGCCTGAGAGACTCAGGGTGATGAACTTCCGCCTAATTTCTACAAGCGGCACGAAATACTCTCAGCTGCGGTGGGGATTGATGCTCAGTGACGTTTCGATCCCGTCTTCACGTGATCCTGCTGCGTGTAGAATTGTATTTTTGAAAGCGTTAGATAATGAAGTTCGTACTCTTTCGAATTTTGTAAAAGAGAACGTGATGTACGTCTCGCAGGAAGAAATCAAATCAAAGAACAAGGAGGTGATAGCGCGGCTTGTTGATAACACGGTTACCGCGATTTCGGGTTACAGGTCGACTGCGCCGATCACGGCTGATGACAAACGGCCTATCCGAGACATGATCCTGAAGGTGAACCAGTCGACGCTCGATGCTGCGTTAGATAAGCTGGGATGAAGCAACGAAGTGCGCGTTCTTTTCCGAAAAAGGACATCGCGCTTAATTCTTTCCGCATTTCACGCCCACTTTGGCCATCGCGACCGGATCACATGGGCCTGCTAGGCGAGGCACAATCTGACCGGGCCGATGTTGCGGATAGGATGAGGTCCACAACGCGGTCACATCGGGGTTGCCGCGAAGATCAACCTCGTACGGCGCTCCGGAAGCGAACGACACGCGCAATCGGTCCGGCGCGTAGCCCCAAGGCGCAAACGTGGTGCTGTCAATGATGTAAGCCTGCGGGTCGTCCTTCTCCGGTGTGAATCCAAAATACGACTTCACCCGCGCCGAGCTGAATTGCTGGCTGAACGAAAGCTCCGCGCCATCCCGATTGTCCACCACCGAAATCTTCCGAGGGGCCGACGGCGCATAGAGCACCACCATCGGCTGATTATCGGATTGAACCAGCGCCACCCGCATATCGCCCGAGCCCGGCAGATCGATCCGCCGCTGGACTTTCAACTTGCGGACAAAACTGTCCAGAACCGTGAAGCGCGCATCTTTCACAACCGGTGCCGGTGGCGGCGCTGTCGTGACAGGCGGCGGCGAAGGCCGCTCGGTCGACGGTCCGCCTGGCCATAGCCACCAGCCCATAAACAACAAAAACACCGCGAGCAACACCAGCTTCGTTCGCTGCGACATGCCGGGCGCGGGTGCTGCCGCCGCCACCACGGGCGCGGGCGGCGGCAATAAAGCGGGCTCTGGGGCAGGTGGCGGCAACAATTTGGGCGCCATCAGCAGTCGCGCGGGCCGCCAGCGCTCAAAGCGCCGTCGCTCACCGGCGTCCGAAGGCGCGCGCCCCACCGTCCCCAGCACCTCCTTCAAGCTGAAATCCGGCAGGCTCGGAAACACCTCCCAATAGGGCGGACGCCAGCTTTGCACCCCGTGCATCGCCCGAAAGATCATGAATTGCTCGGATGCGGGCAGACGCCGCACCTCGTCCGGCGTCCGCAAGGGCCGCGCCACCTCGCTGATGGACTCACTCCATGTCTGCGACGTGGTCTCCGACTGGCTGTCGGAGTAGCCCTGCGTCATGTTGCTCGGGTACGGATTGCCGTCGCCGCCGATGCTCTTGGCATTGAAGCCGCGTGAGACGCCGTGGCTGGTGCCCTGACTTTTCGACTCTCCAATACTCCGCCCGTGGCTTTCCACCGTAGCGGTGCCAAGCATCTTCGAGATGTATTCGGCCGTGAACTGGTCGTTCACCGCGAACACCCGCTGAAATGAATTGTTGATGAAGCTTTCCCAGCCCTCGCCATAGACCGCGCGGAGCTGCGGGAAATCCTGCACCGTCAGATGATACTTGACCTCGTAACCGCGCGCGATGGCCACTTCGGTCAGCAACATGCGCATCTGGCCGAGGCTCGGAAACTCATCAATGATGATGTGCCGCCAGCGCTTGTGAAGCGGGCGGTCGGCGGATGCCTTTACCCGCTTGAAAGCACGCGCAAAGGCCGTGACGCACAAACGGAGCCATGCCCGGTGCGTCATCACATAGTCCGGCGGTATCACAATGAAATATTTGCCGCCGCCCCGCGCCGCCGCCCCCAAATCCAGACTGGTTCCGCGCAAAGTGCGGGCCATGCTGGGACTGTCGATCCACGCCGTCTCACGCTCCAGAATGCTGATGATCCCGGAGCGCTCCTTGTCCTCGCGGTTCAGCATGCTCGTGAAGCTGCGCCGGATCACGCCGCCGCCCAGGTCGTTTTCCATATAGCTGTAGAGCAGGGTGGAGAGGTTCTCCTTTGCCTTGCCAACATAGGCTTTCGGCATCGCCCACGGCTGCGTCACCAGCTCGCGCAGGCGTACCAGGTCCCGCTTGCCTTCCTCCGCCGGGTCCAGCGCCAGATAGAGCAAAAGGCCGGTCAGGAAGTTCCGCGCCGTGTTCTCCCAGTGGCTGTCTTCCGCCCCGGATGGAATGATCATCGCATCGGCCATCGCCCGCGCATCGTCCGTGCAGTTCGGATTGTCCGCCGTCAGCTGATCGAGAAACGTCAGCACCGCAGTGCGCCCGGTGTCACAAATATCCCATGGGTCGAGCAGATACACGGACGGCCCGTCGGCGAAGGGCCGCTGGAAGAACGGCCCGGCGAGTTTGGCAATCTCGCCCTTGGGATCGACGACCACCACGGCCTGATCCTCAAGCCCGCTGCCCAGCAACAGCGGCGCGATACAAGTCGTGAACTTACCGCCACCGATACCGCCCACGATCAGCTGGTGCAGGTCACCCTTGTAGGTAATCGGTGCGAATTCATACTCGTTTTCGTACCACCAGCCGACCAGCAGGCCCTCGGGTACCGAACCCGGCTGCCACGGCGACAGTAGCTCCGCCGCTTCCAGCTCCTGGCGGAACGCAAAGCGCGCAGTCCCATGCACTCCCATAGCCCCACCCCCTACGTACCAGCCGCAGGAGTATGCCAGACGATCAGCAAACGTGCAGGGATCTGAAACAAATTCGGTGGGAGGCATCCGGCTCCGCAAAAGCTGCGCCAGACCGGGCTCTATGCCGCTACGCCTTTGGCTACGCGGCACCGAGTCTCCGGCTTCGCTAACGCTACGCCTCCGTCTCGGCCCTTCGGGTAACGATCCCTTGCCCGGATATACCCGCGCAGACGCGCGGTCAGTGCTAAGGGGCGCTGCCCCTCGCGCGCGCAAGGCATCCAGACACGTCCCGCCGCATCCACACGTATCCCCGCCACCCAAAAGGGGTGGCGGGGCCCCTCGTGCGGAGCCTCGGCGGGCCGCGTCCGGAGCCTCCTTGCACTTGCTACCCCCGGTCTCGGCGACGCCAGGGGTTCAGGCGCAGCGAAGTGCTGCGCTGAACCCCTGACCAATTAGGAGACTGTCAAATGAAACTCTTGACCCAAGAACAGCAGGTCCGTTTGCGCAACAACGGACAGTTCAACGCAAGCCAGCGCGCCGAAGGCAAACCCGAAACGGACTTCATGCCCGTGGTCAAACTCTTCTGCCCGTGGGGCGGGGCAACGTGGCTTTTGACCGAACTTGACCCTGAAGACCCGGACATTGCCTTCGGCCTTTGTGACCTCGGCCTCGGCTTTGCCGAACTCGGCAACGTCCGCCTCTCCGAAATGGAAGCCGCTCGCGGACCCGGCGGCCTTCGCATCGAACGCGATCTGTATTTCAAGGCGGACAAAACCCTCTCGGCCTACGCCGATCGGGCGGCCCGCGATCAAGGCATCGTCGCTTAAAGGAGGCCCTCAATGACAAACGCCCGCACCATCCGCGAGGACATGCGCACCAACGCCGTGGACGTGACCCGCCGCAGGGTCCAGCGCAGCTACCAGCCTCTCTGCAAGGATATCGAGGAAGCCACCCACGAAGCCCCGGACGAGCAGGAAGCCCCACCGGAGGAGGAGGACGAGGCATCGGAGGAGGAGGAGGTTTTCGATCCCTGGATCGTCGCCTCGTTCGGAGAACTGATCCGCTCCGCGTTCACCGATGCACCGTTTGCCCTCGTCCCCTGCCGGGTCAATGGCGAACCCTCCGCCTGTATCGCCCTCACCAAAGGACGGGGGCAGAAGCTCTGGGTGCAGCCGCTGTTCGTCGCCGTCACCGGCTCGATCACCGTCACCGATCGCGCCAGCCCAGAAGAGCCAGCCGATACCGGCTGACGGTGCCGCAGTGGCAAAGCATCGGCGATCAGCAGCCCTCGTTCGCAAGGACGGGGGCTGTTCGCGTCGGACATCTGCAAGGTAACCGAGGACGCAAGGGCGGGAGGCGCAACGGCAACAACAACGAAGGCGGCAAGGGAGGGAAAGGACGACAAGGGCAGAACAGGGGCATCAGCAGCACGGCACATCCAGCAAACTGTGCTAAGCTCATTACGGGAGCGGAATTCGTTTAGGCGCACTTATGGGTTTGAAGAGGGGCGCTGATTTTTCAGGCGTAGGGGCCAGGGGTCAATGGCGATTTTCAGCCTCAACCACAGCTTCATCGGCCGGAGCAAACACCCGCCGAGGGCCGCCAGCTTTTACGCCCGGTACATTTCTCGGCCCGAGGCCTGCACCCAACTGACAGGCGAGCGGATGCCAACCGAGCGCCAGGAGTTGATGGCCTGGCTCGATGAACAGGAGCAGGGCGATCGTAAGAATGCCCGGGTCATCGACAAGGTCATCGTCGCCCTACCGATCGAGCTCTCGCACGAAGACAACGCCAAGCTGCTTCACGATTTCTGCGACCGGATGACCGAGGGGCGAGCCTCCTGGGTCGCCGCCATTCATGACGGGCCCGGGGATGCCGACAATCCTCACGCTCACATCATCTTCCGGGATAGAGACCCTGATACCGACAAACGCGTGATGCTCACGACGGAGAAGGGCAGCACGGGGCGCCTCCGGGAGGGCTGGGAGCAAGAGGTCAATATTGCCCTTGAGCGCGCCGGACTGGACATCTCGGTCGACCGCCGCAGCCTGGAAGAGCAGGGCATCGACCGCGAACCTCAAATCCATGTCGGCGCCGCGGCGATGGAGCTGGGCCGCAAAAATTACGAGTTTGAGAGCAACCAGAAGGAAGTCACCCGGATCATTTCCGGGGAGCCGACGACCGTCACCATCAATTATCCCGCGATCGATCAAGGGCGGACCCGGTTCGACGAAAATGAAGAGCGCATCGCTCGCAACCGTGCCCGCGAACTCCCTGCAAATGCCGAAGATGCCGACTGGACGCATCGAGGCGGAATGGTCGCTCAGCAGTGGTCTGCCATCTCATGGGTGCATAAGGCAAACGAACGTGCGGAGCTGCTCTACGAGCGCATGAGCAATGGTCAGACAACGGATGACGCTGATCCAGCGGATGCCAGGCTCGTCCGCGAACACATGACGGATAGGGCTGTCGAGCGTGTGAATAAGGAAGCTCGACGTGAAACTACGGACTCGAAGGCTGAGATTTGGGAATCGCGAATGTCGGACATGGGGCGTGCCATGCGCGAGACGATGGAGCAGCAGCGCGAGCGCGATCACGAGCAAGGACTTGAGATCGACCGCTGATCAACTTTCACTCTTTAAAAAGCGAACGTGCTCACACACACGCAGCCAGATCGGTAAAATGAAGCTGCGTTGAGTTTGAGAGCAGGCAAGCCATGCGCCGTCAGCCGTTCGCCGGATGACAGCACGCTTGGCAAGGGGCTCCGCCCCGTTGCATCCCCCGTAGGCCGCCTGCTGCACTTTTTGGCATGAAGGGCTGACTATGAACCGAGTTGAGGGGCTCACTCGCCGGTCTCGTATCACGATCCGTCTCTCGACCGAGGAACGGAACAGGCTCGACGCAGCTGCCAACAATTCCGCCATCAGCCTGTCTGACTACGTTCGCTGCGTCCTCACGGATTCGCAGCCTCTTCCTGCCATGCAGCGGCCGACGGTGGAGATGACGTTGCTGGCCAGGGTCCTCTCCGAGCTCGGCAAGCTTGCCAGCGATCTGACGGCGGTGGCCAGGGCAGCGCGCGACCCCGAGCGCCGCGGTATGCTGACGCCGTTCCTTGAGCGCGATCTGCTTCGCGTTATCAACGATCTCAAACCGTGCCGGACGTTGTTGCTTGAGGCGCTAGGCAAGAAAGCGCTCGACCGATGATCATCAAGGGACGAGCAAGAGGGCGTTCGCAGCAGTTGGCTAAACATCTCCTTCGAACTGACCAGAATGAGACGGTGCGACTGTTTGAATGCCGTGGAACGGTTTCGGATGAGGTCGCCTCGGGACTTGCCGAGATGGAAGCGCTTGGCAAGGCAGTAGCCAGCAGGCGACCTCTCTATCATGCCTCGATCAGTCCGGAGAAAAACGCGCCGCTGACGGATGAACAGGTGCGCATTGCCGCCGACCTTCTGGAGAGCAAGCTGGGGTTTCGTGAACAGCCGCGAATGATCGTGCTTCATCGGAAAAACGGGCGCGACCACGTGCACGTCGTCTGGTCGCGGGTCGATGTGGAGAAGCATTGTACGATTTCGGACGCCTGGAACTATCGCCGGCATGAGCAGGCGGCGCGCGAGCTGGAGGAGTTGTTCGGGCACCGCCATTTGCAAGGATCGCGGTCACAGCACACGCGCCGGCGTCGGAGCATCAAGGATTATGAGCTGCAACAGGCGGAGCGCTCGGGGGTGCCGTCGCAACAAGTCAGCAAAGAAATCTCGGCTCTTTGGCTGGCGTCACCAGATGGCGCGGGATTCCGCAAGAGGCTTGCCGATGCCGGTTATATTCTCGCTCGGGGGGATCGCCGCGTGTTTGTCGTGATCGATAGGGCCGGAGAGGTGCATTCGTTAACACGGCGAATTGAAGTTGCCGACGCCAGGACGGTTCGGGCGTCCTTGGCGGGAGTAGAGCTCAGCGAATTGCCCTCCGTATCGGAGGTCCGGAAGACAGTTCATCGCGACAGGAAGCGGAAAACTATTCGTATGACCTACGCAAGAGCGGCGCGCGAAGTCGGATTACGTCCGGTGAGCCGGGAAGTCGTCGATCTGTCGCTTTCCGACGAACCAATGGTGACCAGAAGGGGAATGTCTCCTGAAGCAGTCGTTCATTACCGGTCAATCTGTGCGATCGTTGTTGCCAGCTTCGCGGCACGAATTGCCGAGGCGTTCGAGAATGCACCTCGCGACCAACTGGCGGACATCCTCGCAGCCTTGAAGCAGGAGCGTTCCGCAGCGCTTAAGGCGATTGCACGCGACGAACGAAGCGAGAGGAGACAATCGACCCGGGAGGTGTCTCGCAAAGCCAGGTCGCGGCGGAGACAGGTATCGGTGCGGCTTGCCCGCTCCCTGGATCGAAGGACCCGACGAAAGGATGGCAAGCTGCCCGGTTAAATGCGCCGCGGACGTGTCGCTGGCAGAAAACTCTCGGTGCGACGTCGATTCCGGGAACACCAGACGTGAAACACATTGTAGAAGGCCGGATCTGCCTTCCGCAAATCGGCCTGCGTCATACCCTGCGCGACATGTTTCGCGTAAACACGGCGGAAGAACTGGTCGGGCGTCTCTCTTTTATTCTTGCGATCAGAATAGAGTTCGACGCTCGACGGAAACGTGAAGCCTTTCGCCCGCTCCGCGACCACGAAAGCAATACGCGCATCAATCTCGGTCTTCAGCTTGCGCAAGGTGTCAATCACGGCGCGCTTGGGTCTCCGATGATCGAAGGTTAGTGTGTCCAGCAGATCGTTGAAGTTGTCGAGATCGTCGGCCCAATTCAATCCGGCACGCTCGCGAGCGAGTTTGACGGCAACCAGCGCGATGACTGTCGCGTACAGATCGAGCGATCTCGACTGGGCCAACTCCCCGAGCTGATCCTTGAGCCGATCAGGAAGCTGTAACGTCGTGGCCGCGCCCTTGGGCGGCGTCATAAACAACCAGACAACTTCGTGCAGGGCCATCTGACCGAGTGTCAGGTCGCGACTTGTTGCGGGAGGCAAGGGAGCGAGACGGTCGCGGCTGGTGACAAGCTCACTGTATAGCGTCAGGACTTGTTCGGTGAACAATCGGTCGCCGGATATCTGCTTCTCCGGCCGGCTTGCACTTACCTGAGCGGTTCTCTTCGCCATCTACCCGAATTCCGCATCTGATCCGGCTGTAAACGAGCTCTCCCGAACCAGCTCCCAATCTTACAGGGCGTGTCTGACAATCAAAGAGGTCGGGACATGCTTCGCCTGGATGAAAGTTGTTTTCAACAAAGCATTCGATTGAAGCAGGGCGTCCCTATCCGTTGTGATGTCCGGACCAGGTTTTGGTTCGCAAGACAACCGAGGGATAACATGGCTTCGAGGTGCGGCAAACGGCGCAGGAGGAAGGTAGCAGGCGCGCTACCCTCTGATGCGCTCCGCTACCCGGTTCACGCCGGTATCAGTGCCGTCCCGACACCGTTTCTCGATAAGACAATCGCGTTTTGGCAGCCATATTCCGGTCGTCCCCTCAGTCGGGAAGACGCGCGCGAGATCATTCACAATGTCTCCGGCTTCTTTGCGGTGTTGGCCGAGTGGGAGAAAGCCGAGAGGGCATTACCGCAAGACGGGACTGCGTCTCCGGTCAGAACGCGGGCGTCACGATTTCCCCGCGTTTCGGATGGTGACGATCAACCCTGAATTTGCTTCCCCCCGGTGCACGTATTTCCTATGATTCGACCCGGCTTTTGAACGGGGAGCACAACTATGGCCAGCAGAAAACCGATCTCCGGTAACGTGCTTCCAGTCGCGAAGAAAGCGCTCTCCTACGCGCGCGTATCATCAAAGGAACAGGAGAAAGAAGGCTTCTCCATTCCTGCCCAGCAAAAACTCTTGCAGGCCTACGCGGTACAGAACGGCATCGCCGTTGAACGCGAATTCGTCGATGTTGAAACGGCAAAGCAATCGGGCCGCCTGAATTTTGAGGAGATGGTGCGCTTCCTGAAGCGGCACGAGAGTATCCGCATCGTGCTCGTCGAAAAAACCGACCGCCTCTACCGAAATCTGAAAGACTGGGTGACCCTTGATGAGCTCGACATCGAGATTCACCTTGTCAAGGAAGGCGTCGTCCTATCGCGGGATTCCAAGTCGTCGGAGAAGTTCGTTCACGGCATCAAGGTGCTGATGGCGAAGAACTACATCGACAATCTCTCCGAGGAAACGCGCAAGGGGCAACAGGAAAAGGCAGAGCAGGGCATCTGGCCCACCAGGGCGCCGCTCGGTTATCTCAACACGACTGGTCCGGACGGCAAGAAGATCATCGTTCCTGATCCAAAGAGGGCCGGTGCGATCACCCATCTTTTTGGGTGGTATGCGACAGGCACGCTCTCGGTAAAGGAATTGGCGAAGCAGGCGCAAAGAGCGGGCCTATGTCATGAGCGGGCGGGAAAGGCGCTTCCGCAGAGCAGCATCCATGCCATTCTTCGCAATCGCATTTACATGGGCGAGTTCGAATGGAGGGGCCACCTTTACAAAGGGCGGCATCAGCCTCTGGTTCCGCGGGAGCTTTGGGAGCGCGTCCAGGGCGTCCTGGATGGCCGCAACGCTAAGAAGCCAAAGAGCGGTAAGCCCGAATTTGCGTTCGTGGGCCTGATCACCTGCGGGCATTGCGGGTGCGCTATGACCGCCGAGATCAAGAAGGGGCGGTACGTCTACTATCACTGCAGTGGCTGGAAGGGGAAATGCCCCGAACCCTATGTGCGGGAGGAGGTATTGTCAGAGCGGTTCTCCGCTCTCCTGACCCAACTCGACTTCGGACAGCTTGTGGTCGACTGGCTGAGTTCCGCTCTCCTGGAGAGCCACGCCGACGAGCGGCGCGAGCACGACGCAGCCATTACTCGCCTCCAGACCGAATACGATCGGCTCCAGCACCGGATCCACGGAATCTATGTCGACAAGCTGGACGGAAAAATCGACAGCGCCTTCTTCGAGCGCATGTCTGCTGAATGGCGCTCGGAACAGGACCGCTGCCTCCGGGAAATCGGCTGGCACCAGTCGGCCGACCAGTCATACCTGCAAGAGGGCGTCCAACTCCTGGCCATCGCCCAAAGCGCCGGGAAGCTGTTCGCCAGGCAAACCGCTCCGGAGAAGCGTCGGCTTCTCAATTTCGTAATATCGAACTCGGTCTGGAAGGATGGGCAGCTCAACGCGACCCTCAGACAACCCTTTGACCTGATTTTGGAAACAGCCGTCGCCGTTGCCGCGCAAGGCGGCTCAAAAGGGCGGAATTTTGCTGAGAATACAGTTTGGCTCCCCGGGCCGGATTCGAACCAGCGACCAACCGGTTAACAGCCGGTTGCTCTACCACTGAGCTACCAGGGAACGAGACGAAGCGAACTTCGCGGGGCAGCGTATAACAAAGCCGTCCGGCAATGGAAAGCGGAAATCCACATGTCGTGACGACGGAATGACGCCGCTGCCGATCGGGTCGGCTCGACCCTTGATCTGGTGTCTGCGGGGGCGATGAAAAGGGGCGTCAGCCAAGCTTTTTCCGGCGTTTGTGGATTGTTGCGTTTTCGAACGCGTTGCATCATGGATGGCTCGGCTTCACTTCTGCAGGGAACACCGATGTCGGATTTCGCACGCGCGCGCTTGAACATGATCGACGGTCAGGTCCGGCCGCACAGCGTGACGGACTGGCGAATCATCGATGCGATGCGGTTGGTTCCGCGTGAGGTGTTCGTCCCGGAAGATCAGAAGTGTCTGGCCTATCTCGACCAGGACATCGACCTCGACGGAACCGGCGGCGACTTCCGCCATGTGCTGCTCAATCCGACGGTGACGGCGCGGCTGCTGCAGTCGGCCGAGATCGGCCATGACGACAATGTCCTGGTCGTCGGCGGCGCCACCGGCTACGTCGCGGCGCTGGTCGCCAAGCTGACCGATCGGGTCGTCACCACGGTCGATGACGAGGCGATGGCGGAGCGGGCGAGGACGACGCTCGCCGCACTCGGTCTCGGCAATGTGACGGTCCGCGTCGCGCCCTGCGGCGAGGGAGCTCCGGCTGAGGCGCCGTTCGACGCCATCATCCTCAACGGCGCCACCGAGATCGAGCCGACCAAACTCTACGACCAGCTCCGGCTGAACGGCCGTCTGGTCGGCGTGTTCGCGACCAGTCGGCCGCAGCGGGCTACCGTTATCACCCGATCGCATTGCGATTTCGGCTCCCGCGTGCTGTTCGACACCTCGGTTCCGGTGCTGCCCGGCCTGCGTCGGGTTCCGGCCTTTACGTTCTAGCGCGATCGGGCGATTTCCCGTTGCGAATCAGAAGTGTGGCCCGGATGCCCCAATTCAGAAGTTTCATTCTGCGGCAAGCCGCGGGGGTTCCTTCGCTTCGTTCGGTGCCTTAGTGTGTGGTGGAATTTGCGCGGGCCGCTGCGCTGTGCGTGATGCTCAGGTTGCTGGCCGGGCGGGAAATGAACTGCAAGATTGGATTGCCAGGGATGGTTGGGGTGAAGCGATTTTCCGGCCTCGTGAGTGTCGGCATCATTCTGGCGTGTCTGGGGCCGGCTCCCGTCCTGGCGGAGACGATCGAGGCCGCGCTGATACGCGCCTATCAGAACAACCCCCAGCTCAACGCGCAGCGCGCTTCGGTGCGATCGACTGACGAATCGGTGCCGCAGGCGTTGTCGGGCTATCGCCCGAAGGTCTCGATCACCGCGAGCGGCGGCTATCAATACACCGACGTCAATTCGATCGTCGCCGGCAACAGGTTCCACCTGAGCGGCGGCAACTATCCGCGCTCGATCGGGGCGACGGTCACGCAGACGCTGTTCAACGGCAACCAGACCGCCAACAGGACCCGGGCCGCCGAGAGCCAGGTGTCGTCGGCGCGCGAGGGCCTGCGCGTTCTGGAGCAATCGGTGCTGCTGTCGGCCGCGACCATCTACATGGACTACCTGCGCGACGCGGCGACCGTCGAGGTGCAGAAGTCCAACGTTCGCGTGCTCGACCAGACTCTGAAGCAGACCAACGACCGCTTCAATGTCGGCGAAGTGACGCGCACCGACGTGGCGCAGTCGCAGGCGCAACTCGCTGCAGGCAACACCCAGTTGCTCACCGCCGAATCCAATCTCACCACCACCCGGGCGAATTACCGTCGCATCATCGGTAGCGAGCCGTCCGGACTCGCGCCCGGCTCGCCGGTCGATCGCTTCCTGCCGGCCTCGCTGGCGCAGGCGGTCGAACTCGGTCTCACCCAGAATCCGAACGTCACCGCCGCAATGTTCGGCATCGACGTCAGCTTCCTCAACGTCAAGATCAACGAGGGCGCGCTGTTCCCGACCGTGACCCTGCAGGCCAACGCCCAGCAGGGTTACGAGCAGTCGATCACGACGCCGCGTCAGTTCACCGCGTCGGCTTTGGCCCAGGTCTCGGTGCCGATCTATCAGGGCGGCGCCGAATATTCGTTGATCCGGCAATCGAAGGAATCGCTTGCGCAGCAGCGCCTCAACCTCGAGCAGGTGCGCGACCAGACCCGTGCCACCATCGTGCAGGCATGGGGCCAGCTGCTGGCGGGCCGGGCCCAGGTCGCCTCGGCACAGTCCCAGGTCAAGGCGTCCGAAATCGCGCTCAACGGCGTGCGCGAAGAGGCGCGGGCCGGGCAGCGCACCACGCTCGACGTCCTCAACGCGCAGCAGGCGCTGGTCAATGCGCGGGTGTCGCTGGTGACGGCGCAGCATGATCGTGTGGTGGCGTCCTACTCGGTGCTGAGCGCGATCGGTCGCCTGACGCCGCAGGTGCTCGGCCTGAAGACCGACGTCTATGATCCGAGCGTCCACTATCAACAGGTCCGCGATTCCTGGATCGGCGTCCGCACGCCCGACGGTCGCTGATCCGATCGCCGGCAGGCGCCGTATCAGCGCGCTTGGCCTCCGTTTGCTTGCAATCAATTCGTGGCGTGCCGTAGCGTGGTCCGTGTGATCGGTGCGATTCGTCTCGCTGACGGACGCGCGCGCTGCGGTGCTCCGCGTCGCGATGTGCGACGTGCCCGCGGTAGATCGCGCGGCACTTGAGCTGGGGACAAGTCAGGCGTTCGTCGATGAAAGTCGGGCGCGCCGATCCGGAACCGGGCCATCCTGCAGAGCTTTGGTGTACAACGCCGACAAGGGCGTGATGATGTGGAGTCGGAGATGACGCAGCCTGCAAGGGCCCAAGAGCCTTCCATGGAGGAGATTCTGGCGTCGATCCGTCGTATCATCGCGGATGATGAAGCCAAGCCCGCGAACGTGGCCAAACCGCCGGTCGCCGCCGCCCCGAAGCCGGAGCCGCCGAAACCGGTTCCCATGCCGAGCAAGCCTGCGGCCATGACCCCACCTCCGCCAGCCCCGAGCCCGGCCCCGCAGGCCGCAGCCCCCAAACCCGCTGCGCCGCCCAAGCCGACGCTGGCGCCGGCACCGCCGCCCGCAGCGGCCGAGGCCAGCAACAACCAGGACGACATCGATGCGCTGCTGGCGGGGCTCGATGCCTCGACCACCGAGGAAGAGGTGCGGCCGCCGCAGCCCGATGGCGACGTGCTCGAACTGACCGACGAAATGGCGCTGCCGGAGCCCGAGACCGAGCCTGCGCCGCCACCGACGCCGACCCCGCTGCCGCATGCGTCGTATCGGAAGCCGGTCGAAGACGATCTGGAATTCGCCGAGGCAGCGGCGCCCAGGCCGGCTGCCCCGGAGCCGAAGCCGGCGATGGCGGAGCCCGCCTATCAGCCGTCGCCATCATCCTGGTCCGAGGAGCCGCCGCAGGCGCCGATCATGTCGCGCGCTACGGTCTCGGCAGTGGAATCGGCTTTCAACTCGCTCGCCAACACGGTGCTGAGCAACAACGCGCGCACCCTCGAGGATCTCGTCAAGGAGATGCTCCGGCCGATGCTGAAGTCGTGGCTCGACGACAATCTGCCGACCCTGGTCGAGCGGATCGTGCGCCAGGAAATCGAGCGGGTGTCGCGCGGCCGCTAGGTCGGGCCGCGGCCCCGGGCGCGGCCGGCGGACGCCGGATCGGAGCCCGGCTCCTCATTCTCCACTTGCGACCTCCACTTGCGGCGTTGACTCGCGGCGCGCTGGAAGGTTTCTAGCCGTCGAACGGATGCGCGCGTCGCCGCCCGGCAACGCGCCTTTTTTGATTGCATGGCCATGATCGAGAAAACCTACCAGCCCGCCGAGATCGAAGGCCGCATCGCGCGCGCCTGGGAAGACGCCGAGGCGTTCAAGGCCGGCCGCGCCGACCGCCGCGACGCCGAGCCTTACTCGATCGTGATCCCGCCGCCGAACGTCACCGGCTCGCTGCATATGGGCCACGCGCTCAACAACACGCTGCAGGACATTCTGTGCCGGTTCGAGCGGATGCGCGGCCGCGACGTGCTATGGCAGCCCGGCACCGACCACGCCGGCATCGCCACCCAGATGGTGGTCGAGCGGCAGCTGATGGAGCGGCAGGAGCCGGGCCGCCGCGAGATGGGCCGCGCCAAATTTCTGGAGCGGGTCTGGCAGTGGAAGGCCGAGAGCGGCGGCGTCATCGTCAATCAGCTCAAGCGGCTGGGCGCGTCCTGCGACTGGTCGCGCGAGCGCTTCACCATGGACGAGGGGCTGTCGCGCGCGGTCGTCAAGGTGTTCGTCGAGCTGCACCGCCAGGGCCTGATCTACAAGGACAAGCGGCTGGTCAACTGGGACCCGAAGCTGCTGACCGCGATCTCCGATCTCGAAGTTCAGCAGATCGAGGTCAAGGGCCATCTCTGGCATTTGCGCTATCCGCTCGAAGGCGTCCCCTTCGATCCCGAGAATCCATCGAGCTACATCGTCGTCGCGACCACGCGGCCGGAGACCATGCTCGGCGACACCGCCGTTGCGGTGAACCCGGACGATGAGCGCTACGTCGATCTGATCGGCAAGCACGTCATCCTGCCGCTGGTCGGCCGGCGGATTCCGATCGTCGCCGACGAATATTCCGATCCGGAAAAGGGCTCCGGCGCGGTGAAGATCACGCCGGCGCACGACTTCAACGATTTCGAGGTCGGCCGCCGTCACCATCTGCCGCAGATCAACGTGCTCGATATCGAGGGCCGGATTTCGGTCGCCGACAACAGCGCCTATCTCGAGGGCCTGCCGGAAGGCGCGCGCGACTTCGCCGAGGAAATCGACGGCACCGACCGCTTCGCCGCGCGAAAAATCATCGTGCAGCGGCTGGATGATTTCGGCTTCCTGGAGAAGATCGAGCCGAACGTCCACATGGTGCCGCATGGCGACCGATCGGGCGTGGTGATCGAGCCGTTCCTGACCGATCAGTGGTACGTCGACGCCAAGACCATGGCGCAGCCGGCGATCGCCGCGGTGCGCTCCGGCGCCACGACCTTCGTGCCGAAGAACTGGGAGAAGACCTATTACGAGTGGATGGAGAACATCCAGCCCTGGTGCATCTCGCGCCAGCTGTGGTGGGGCCATCAGATCCCGGCCTGGTACGGCCCGGACGGCAAGGTGTTCGTCGCCGAGACCGAGGAAGAGGCGGTCGGCAACGCGCTCGGCTATTACGTCGAGCAGGAAGTGCTGACGCCGGAACAGGCGCACGACATGGCGGAAGATCCGCTCAAGCGCGAGGGCTTCATCACCCGCGACGAAGACGTGCTCGACACCTGGTTCTCGTCGGCGCTGTGGCCGTTCTCGACGCTGGGCTGGCCCGACGAAACGCCCGAGCTCGATCGCTACTACCCGACCAACGTGCTGGTCACCGGCTTCGACATCATCTTCTTCTGGGTCGCCCGGATGATGATGATGGGCCTGCATTTCAAGAACGACGTGCCGTTCCCGACGGTCTACATCCACGCCCTCGTCCGCGACGAGAAGGGCGCCAAAATGTCGAAGTCGAAGGGCAACGTCATCGATCCCCTGAACCTGATCGAGCAATACGGCGCCGACGCGCTGCGTTTCACGCTGGCGGCGATGGCGGCGCAGGGCCGCGACATCAAGCTGGCGTCGAGCCGCGTCGAAGGTTATCGCAACTTCGCGACCAAGCTGTGGAACGCCTGCCGCTTCGCCGAGATGAACGGCTGCGCCGCGCCTGCCGGCTTCGACTACAGGGCCGCGAAGCAGACGCTGAACCGCTGGATCGCGCACGAGACGGTGCGCGCGACGCGCGAGGTGACCGAGGCGATCGAATCCTATCGCTTCAATGATGCCGCGGGTGCGGCCTATCGCTTCGTCTGGAACGTGTATTGCGACTGGTATCTCGAGCTCGCCAAGCCCGTACTGATGGGCGAGGAGAGTCCGGCCAAGGCCGAAACCCGCGCAATGGTGGCGTGGGCGCGCGACGAGATTCTCAAGCTGCTGCATCCGTTCATGCCGTTCATCACCGAGGAGCTGTGGGCGGTGACCGCGTCGCGCGACAACCTGCTGGTGCTGGCCCCGTGGTCGCGCAAGGCCGGGATCAGCGACGAGCAGCTCGCGGTGATGAGCGCCTCTGCGGCGAGCGATCCGATGGTCGGAGCCGCACTGCTCAACATTCCGACCGCCGTGCCGGACTTCACCGACGATGCCGCCGAGGCCGAGATCGGCTGGGTGGTCGATCTCGTCACCGCGATGCGTTCGGTGCGCGCCGAGATGAACATCACGCCGGCGACGCTGACGCCGCTGGTGCTGGTCGGCGCCACCGCCGACACGCGCGGCCGCGCCCAGCGCTGGAGCGACGTGATCAAGCGGCTGGCGCGGGGGGGTGAAATCTCGTTCGCCGACGCCGCGCCGCAGGGCGCGGTGCAACTGCTGGTGCGCGGCGACGTCGCCGCATTGCCGCTGAAGGGGCTGATCGACTTCGCCGCCGAACAGGCCCGCCTCGACAAGGAGCTCGGCAAGGCCGAAGCCGATATCAAGCGCGCCGAAGCCAAGCTGGCCAACGAGAAATTCGTCGCCAACGCCGCCGAAGAGGTCGTCGAGGAAGAGAAGGAAAAGCGCGAGGCTGCGCTCGCGCGAAAGATGAAGATCCTCGAAGCGCTGCTGCGGATCAAGAACGCGAGCTGAGCGCGTCATTGCCGCGCGCCGCGTGAGTCCGTCGCCGTCGCAGCTTGCAGGGCCGTCACCCTCCGCGAAAGCGGAGGGCCCAGTATTGCAGAGCGTTGCTGTTCAGTTGAAGCGCTCTGGGATACTTGGTCGCCCGGTCGAGCCGGGCGATGACCTGGGCGGGTAGTTCAGTGCAATGCGTCAGATTGGGAACGGCTTGCTCAGGAACCGCGAGCCTTGCAGCCCAAACCGCCACGGATAATCCGCCGCTTTGCTGATCCCGATGCGCGGACCGGCGACGATTTCGGGGTTGGCGCTCCGCCGATGGATCGCAAATGGCGGCGCATCCAGCGGCAATCCGTTATGCGCAATGGTGATCCCCAACGCCTGGGTCAGCTTGCCGGGGCCCGAGCAGAGCATGCGCTCGTCGTCGAGGCCGCGACGGGCGCGCATCGCATCCACCCCATGCGTCGGCGCCAGCGCGCGGATCAGCACCGCGCTGGCCGAGCCTTCCGCCTCGCAGACGACATTGACGCACCAATGAATGCCGTAGGAGCGATAGACATAGGCGATGCCCGGCGGGCCGAACATCACGGCGTTGCGTGCAGTCTGGCCGCCATAGGAATGCGCCGCGGGGTCGGTGTGGTGATAGGCCTCGACCTCGACGATCACGCCGCCGACGCCGTCGAACAACAGCGTGGCGCCGATCAGCTCCGGCGCCACCTCATGCACGCTGCGCGCGAAGAAGCGCCGGCCGAGCAACGGGCCGAGCGCGCCGGGCGCCGGAGCGGGAATGCGGGAAGGGACCATGGGGGCGAGATCTCGCGAGGGCGGCAGCGCCACGCGCCGCCGGGAATGCCGAGAAATCGAGCATTATTCCAAGGGATAAGCGCCCGCAAGCAGCCCGGGTTGCGGGACGGGGGCGGTCGGATTAGGTAGGGTTCTCGCTCACCTTCAGGCAGCCCATGGTCGTCCTCGTCGATACGGTGTCACCCACCCCCGTCCGCCCCCGGCATCCGGAGAAGGCGGCGCGGCCGGATGCGCTGTCGCCGAAGAAGCCGGACTGGATCCGCGTCCGCGCGCCGACCACCCGCGGCTATGGCGAGACCCGTTCCATCGTCAAGGAAAACGGCCTCGTCACGGTGTGCGAGGAGGCCGGCTGCCCGAATATCGGCGAGTGCTGGGACAAGAAGCACGCCACCTTCATGATCATGGGGGACACCTGCACCCGGGCCTGCGCGTTCTGCAACGTCAAGACCGGGATGCCCGGCGCGCTCGATCCGAACGAGCCGGCCTATGTGGCTGAAGCCACCCGCAAGCTCGGGCTCGAACATCTGGTGATCACCTCGGTCGATCGCGACGATCTCGCCGACGGCGGCGCCGCGCATTTCGCCGCCACCATCCGCGCGGTGCGCGAGGCGTGCCCGACCACCACGATCGAGATTCTCACGCCGGACTTTTTGCGCAAGGACGGCGCGCTGGAAGTCGTGGTCGCCGCCAGGCCGGACGTGTTCAACCACAATCTCGAAACCGTGCCGTCGCGCTATCTGTCGGTGCGGCCGGGCGCGCGCTACTTCCATTCGATCCGGCTGCTGCAGCGCGTGAAGGAACTCGACCCCACGCTGTTCACCAAGTCCGGCATCATGGTCGGGCTCGGCGAGGAGCGCCACGAGGTGCTGCAGGTGATGGACGACCTGCGCTCGGCCGAGGTCGATTTCCTCACCATCGGCCAGTATCTGCAGCCGACCCGCAAGCACCACGCGGTGATGCGCTACGTCACGCCGGACGAGTTCGGCGGCTACGCCAAGACGGCTTACGCCAAGGGCTTTCTGATGGTGTCGGCGAGCCCGATGACGCGTTCGTCGCACCACGCCGGCGACGATTTCGCCAAACTGCGGGCGGCGCGCGCGGCGCTGTCGCGCTGAGTTCGAGACGCCGGGTTCGCAACGATGCCGCAATTTTCCAGCAAACGCCGCGTGCCGCACAGTGCCGAGCAGATGTTCGATCTGGTCGCCGACGTCGAGCGCTATCCGCAATTCGTGCCGCTGTGCAAGGCGCTGAAGATCCGGCAGCGCATGCCGCAGGACGACGGCACCGAAGTGATCATCGCCGACATGACGGTGTCGTTCAAACTGGTGCAGGAAACCTTCACCAGCCGCGTCACGCTCGACCGCGCCAATCTCAAGATTCTCGTCGAATATCTGCAGGGCCCGTTCAGCAATCTGGAAAACCGCTGGACCTTCGTGGCCAAGACCGAACGCGCCTGCGAAGTCGGCTTCTTCATCGCCTACGAATTCAAGAGCCGGATTCTGGCGACGCTGATGGGCGCGATGTTCGACACCGCCTTCCACCGCTTCGCCGCCGCGTTCGAAAGCCGCGCAGATCAGGTCTATGGCGGCGCCCCGAAGCTGTCGCGGGCGTAGTTAGTTCCTCTCCGTCATTGCGAGCCGAAGGCGACACAATCCAGCCGCGTGCTCGGCGCTGGATTGCTTCGTCGCGGAGCCTGTGCCCGGACGGCGCAAAGCGCCGATCCGGGTGCTCCTCGCAATGACGGTGGTGTAGCTAATTGCCTATCAACCCGTCATGCCCGGCCTTGTGCCGGGCATCCACGTTTACAGCGTGTGGAATCGAACAAAGACGTGGATGGCCGGGACAAGCCCGGCCATGACGGCGAAAGACCGAGCGGTCAGGGCTTCTTCGGCTTCACCGGCCGCTTCGGCGGCACGCGCTTGCTGGCGGCGGCGCGGCGGGGGGTGCGGGCGACGCGCTTGTGGACGTCTGTCGCGGGGGCACGCTTGGCCTTTGCCGCCGGCTTCGGTCCGCGCGCGACCTCGATCAGCATCCGCAGCGCTTCGACCACCGAGCGCTGGCGCACGTTGCTGCGGCCGATCGCGCCGAAGCGCTGTTCGCGGTGCATGATCCTTCCGTCGCGCGCGGCGACGGCAAAATGCACCAGGCCGACCGGCTTGCCGGGCACGGCGCCGCCGGGGCCGGCGATGCCGGTGATCGACACCGCGAGATCGACGTCGGCGTGTTCCAGCGCGCCGACCGCCATCGCCAGCGCGGTCTCCTTGCTGACCGCGCCGAAAGTGTTGAGCGTCGCGGTCTCGACGCCGAGCATCGCGTGCTTGGCGGCGTTCGAATAGGTCACGAAGCCACGGTCGATCACGTCGGACGAGCCGGGGATGTCGGTCAGGGCGCCGGCGACCAGGCCGCCGGTGCAGGATTCGGCGGTGGCGATGGTGAGCTTGCGCGAGCGGCAGAGATCGAGCAACGAGCGGGCCAAGGCACGGGAACCGGAGCGGGCGTCGTTGCCGCTCATCTCAGCCGGCCAGGCCGTCGGCGCCCCAGGGGAGCCGGATGGTGGCGGACGCGGTTGCGGCGATGCCTTCCTCGCGCCCGGTGAAGCCGAGTCTTTCGCTCGTCGTCGCCTTCACCGCGATGCGCGACACCGGCAGTCCGGTGATCTCGGCGATGCGTTGACGCATCGGGTCGCGCAGCGGGCCGATCTTCGGCCGCTCGCAGATCATCGTCACTTCGAGATTGGCGATGCGGCCGCCGCGCGCGGCGACTCGCTCCACCGCGTATTTCAGGAATTTGTCGGAGGCTGCGCCCTTCCATTGCGGATCGGTCGGCGGGAAGTGCGAGCCGATGTCGCCGTCGGCCAGCGCGCCGAGGATGGCGTCGACCAGCGCGTGCAGCCCGACGTCGCCGTCGGAATGCGCCAGGAAGCCGCGATTATGCGGCACCTTGAGCCCGCACAGCCAGACGTGGTCGCCGTCGCCGAAGGCATGGACGTCGTAGCCGGTGCCGGTGCGGATGTCGCCGAGCGCCGCGGTGAGGCGGCTCTCTTCGCGCGAGAAGTCTTCCGGCGTGGTCAGTTTCATGTTGGCAGCATCGCCCTCGAAAGTGGACACCGTCAATCCCGCCCATTCGGCGATCGCGGCGTCGTCGGTGAAGTCGTCGCGGCCGTCGCGCGCCGCACGGCGGTGCGCGTCGAGGATCACGTCGAAGCGGAACGCCTGCGGGGTCTGCGCGATCCGCAGCTGCGCGCGGTCCGGCGTCGCCACGACGCAGCCGTCGCCGTTGATCTGCTTGACGGTGTCGTTGACCGCGATCACCGGCAGCGCCGCGCCGGTCTGGCCGGCCGCGACGATCGCACGCGAGATCAGATCGGGCGTGACAAAGGGACGCGCCGCGTCGTGGATCAGCACGATGTCGGGCGCGAGCTCCACCAGCGCCTCCAGCCCGGCGCGGACCGAAGCCTGTCGGGTCGCGCCGCCGCCGACGGCGGGTCGAAAGTCGAGGCCGCTGACCGCTTCGTTGAAGATCGCCGTGTCGTCCGGATTGGTCACCGGCTGGACCGCGAATACCTCCGGGTGCGCACAGAACGGCTGCAAGGCCCTCGCAATAACGGGCCGTCCGGCCAGCGTGCGGTATTGTTTAGGGCCGCCTGCGCCGGCGCGGAGGCCGCGCCCGGCGGCGACGATGATGGCGGCGGTACGGGGAAAATTCGGCATCGCTATCGGGGTCAGTTTCTTGAGGGAACAGGCAATCGGGGCGGGCGGGGAGAGCCCTTAGCATGCCTGAGCGTCGAATCAGCATGTTTCCGCGGTCTGTCAGATGGGAGAATTGCTGCAACGCACTTGCATGTCTGGTATAACTGGCTAAACTGTAGGCAATGATCTATGATGCTCAAACATTGAGCTAGACCGGTCGCAATGACGCGCTGGCGACAGAATGAGCAGCTTTTGACCCGATCTACAGTAACAGGTTCGCCGCCTTTGAGAATTGGCAATATTGCGGTGGCCAATCGGGTGCTGCTGGCGCCGATGTCCGGCATCACCGATGCGCCTTTTCGCCAACAGGTCGCAGCTCTCGGCGCCGGACTGGTCGTGTCCGAGATGACCGCGAGCGAAGATCTTGTGCAGGGCCGCGCAATGTCCGTCCGCCGTTGCGACGCGATCGACGACGGGCCGCATGTGGTTCAGCTCGCCGGCTGCGAACCGCACTGGATGGCGGAAGGCGCGCGGATCGCCGAAGCCGGTGGCGCCGACGTCATCGATATCAACATGGGCTGTCCGGCGCGGCACGTGACCGGTGGTCAGTCGGGATCGGCGTTGATGCGTGATCTCGATCACGCGCTGACGCTGATCGAAGCGACGATCAGCGCGGTGCGTGTCCCGGTGACGCTGAAGATGCGGCTGGGCTGGGATGAGCGCTCGCACAACGCGGCAGAGCTGGCGCGGCGGGCCGAGGCTGCCGGGGTGCAGCTGGTGACCGTGCACGGCCGCACCCGCAATCAGTTCTACAAGGGCGAGGCCGACTGGCGCGCGGTCCGCGCCGTCCGCGACGCGGTCAACATCCCGCTCGTCGTCAATGGCGATATCACTTCGTATCGCGACGCGGTCGAAGCGCTCGATCAGTCCGGCGCCGACGCGGTGATGATCGGCCGCGGCGCCCAGGGGCAGCCCTGGTTGCCCGGCCAGATCGGCCGCCGCCTGCAGACCGGGATCGCCGAGGCGATGCCGTCGCTCGCCGATCAGCTCGATTATCTGCGCGCGCTGTATGACGGCGTGCTCGGCCTGTATGGCGAGCGCATCGGACTGCGCCATGCGCGAAAACATCTCGGCTGGTCGCTCGACGTCGCTGCCGCCGCCAGCGGCGCGCCGCCGGCGACGCTGAAGCACTGGCGGACGACGATCCTCACCGAAGAAAACCCGGCCCGTGTGCATCATGCGCTCACTGACGCCTATGACGATTTCGCCTGGAGAGCCGCCGCATGAACGCCGTCTTCGAACCGCGCCACGCCAAGCCGACCGAAAGCGATGCGATCCTCAACGCGTTGCCGAATCCCGTGCTGCTGGTCGGCCCGGACGGCAAGATCATCGACGCCAACATGGCGGCGGAATCATTCTTCGAGATTTCGACGCAGTTGCTCCGGCGGCAATCGCTGACCGAACTGGTGCCGTTCGGCAGTCCGCTGCTGGCGCTGATCGAACAGGTCCGTAGCGGCAATTCGCCGGTCAACGAATACAAGGTCGATCTCGGCACGCCGCGGATCGGCGCCGACCGGCAGGTCGATCTGCACGTCGCGCCGCTGAACGAACGTCCCGGCCACATCGTGGTGATGCTGCAGGAGCGCACCATCGCCGACAAGATGGACCGCCAGCTCACCCACCGCAGCGCCGCGCGTTCGGTCATCGCGCTGGCGGCGATGCTGGCGCACGAGATCAAGAACCCGCTGTCCGGCATCCGCGGCGCGGCGCAGCTGCTCGAACAGCAGGCGTCGTCCGAAGACCGGATGCTGACGCGGCTGATCTGCGACGAGGCCGACCGCATCGTCACGCTGGTCGACCGCATGGAAGTGTTCGGGGACGATCGCCCGGTGGCGCGCGGCCCGGTCAACATCCATTCGGTGCTCGATCATGTGAAGCGGCTGGCGCAGTCGGGCTTCGCGCGCAACATCAAGTTCGTCGAGGACTACGACCCGTCGCTGCCGCCGGTGCTGGCCAATCAGGATCAGCTGATTCAGGTGTTTCTCAATCTGGTGAAGAACGCCGCCGAAGCCGTGGTCGATCTCGGCAGCGACGCCGAGATCCAGCTCACCACCGCGTTCCGTCCCGGCGTGCGGCTGTCGGTGCCCGGCAAGAAGACCCGGGTGTCGCTGCCGCTGGAATTCTGCGTCAAGGACAACGGTCCCGGCGTGCCGGAGGACCTGATGCCGAACCTGTTCGATCCGTTCGTCACCACCAAGGCGTCCGGCTCGGGTCTCGGCCTCGCGCTGGTCGCCAAGATCGTCGGCGACCACGGCGGAATCATCGAATGCGAATCGCAGCCGCGCAAGACCACGTTTCGCGTGCTGCTGCCAATGTACAACACGGCGAAGAACTACAATCAGAGCAACGGCGAGGACGTGCCGGCGTCATCCCCTGCCTCACAGAATGCAAGATGAGGACGAGCAATGCCCGCAGGTAGTATTCTTGTCGCCGATGACGACACCGCCATCCGCACGGTGCTCAACCAGGCGCTGTCGCGCGCCGGATACGAAGTGCGGCTGACCGGCAATGCCGCGACGCTGTGGCGCTGGGTCAGCCAGGGCGAGGGCGACCTGGTGATCACCGACGTGGTGATGCCGGACGAGAACGCCTTCGATCTGCTGCCGCGGATCAAGAAGATGCGGCCGAACCTGCCGGTCATCGTGATGAGCGCGCAGAACACCTTCATGACCGCGATCCGCGCGTCGGAGAAGGGCGCCTACGAATATCTGCCGAAGCCGTTCGACCTCAAGGAGCTGATCGCGATCGTCGGTCGCGCGCTGGCCGAGCCGAAGGAGCGCTCCAGCAACCAGAACGACGAGAACGAATTCGACTCGATCCCGCTGGTCGGCCGCTCGCCAGCGATGCAGGAAATCTACCGCGTGCTGGCGCGGCTGATGCAGACCGACCTCACCGTGATGATCTCGGGCGAGTCCGGCACCGGCAAGGAGCTGGTGGCGCGCGCGCTGCACGATTACGGCAAGCGTCGCAACGGCCCGTTCGTCGCCGTCAACATGGCGGCGATCCCGCGCGACCTGATCGAATCCGAACTGTTCGGCCACGAGCGCGGCGCGTTCACCGGCGCCAACACCCGCGCCTCCGGCCGCTTCGAGCAGGCCGAGGGCGGCACGCTGTTTCTCGACGAGATCGGCGACATGCCGATGGAGGCGCAGACCCGGCTGCTGCGCGTGCTGCAGCAGGGCGAGTACACCACGGTCGGTGGCCGCACCCCGATCAAGACCGACGTGCGGATCGTCGCCGCGTCGAACAAGGACCTGCGCATCCTGATCCAGCAGGGCCTGTTCCGCGAGGATTTGTTCTTCCGCCTCAACGTCGTGCCGCTGCGGCTTCCTCCATTGCGCGAACACATCGAGGACCTGCCGGACCTGGTGCGGCACTTCTTCGCCCTGGCGGAGAAGGACGGCCTGCCGGCCAAGAAGCTCGACAGCGCGGCGCTGGAGCGGATGAAGCAGCATCGCTGGCCGGGCAACGTCCGCGAACTGGAGAATCTGGCGCGGCGGCTGGCGGCGCTGTATCCGCAGGACGTCATCACCGCCTCGGTGATCGACGGCGAACTGGCGCCGCCCGCGGTGGTGTCGGGCGGTAGCGTCGCCCACACCGTCGATAATCTCGGCGGAGCGGTCGAAATGTACCTGTCGTCGCATTTTTCGGGCTTCCCGAATGGCGTCCCGCCGCCGGGGCTCTACCATCGCGTGCTGCGCGAGATCGAGGTGCCGCTCTTGACCGCGGCGCTGGCGGCCACACGTGGCAACCAGATCAGGGCGGCCGATCTGCTCGGTCTCAACCGGAATACGCTGCGCAAGAAGATCCGCGACCTCGATATTCAGGTTTATCGGACCGGCGGCTGATACGCCGGGTCAAGGTTTATGCTGTGAACCGCGTAGCCGCCCGAGGTTCTTCGGGCGGCGCGCCGCGATATTGTCGCAATTGAGCAACAATGTTGTAGGAATGCATCACCGTTCGCCGGCGGCGGGCGGCCCGTTCGCATTCATTGATTATTGCCAGAATGACCAGCGCAGAGACGTCGACCCCCACCGTTGACGACCCGTCGATCGCCGAGCCGCGCACCGCCACCTGGCGCAAGCTGCTGGCGCCGCTCGCGGTGGGCGTGGCGCTGTTTTCTGCGTTTCTGACCTTCGTCGTTCTGACCGGGCTGACGCCGATTTCACCCACCCGCTCCGTCGTCGTCACCTTTTTGCTGATCAACGGCGCCACCATCCTGCTGCTGCTGGCGATCATCGCTCACGAGGTCTGGAAGATCATCCAGGCACGGCGGCGCGGGCGGGCGGCGGCGCGGTTGCACGTCCAGATCGTCAGCCTGTTCTCGGTGATCGCGGTGCTGCCGGCGGTGCTGGTGTCGATCGTCGCCAACGTCACGCTCGACCGCGGCCTCGACCGGCTGTTCTCCGGGCCGACCCGGGCGGTGATCCAGAATTCGCTGATCGTCGCCAACGCCTATCTGCACGAGCACGGCCAACTGATCCGGGGCGACATCCTGGGCATGGCCAACGACATCTCGCATGCGCGACCGCTCTTCGATCAGGACCGCAAGTCGTTTCAGGAATTCCTGACCGCCAGCGCCAAGACCCGCAACCTGCCGGGCGCGATGCTGATCGACAAAAACCGGGAGGTGCTCGCCTCGGCGCAGACCGGCATCCAGCGCGATTTCGATACGCCGGCGCCGGAATTTCTCAGCAATGTGGACGACACCGAGCCGCAGATTGCGGTGTTCATCGAAGCCAATTACGTCGCCGCGGTGATCCGGCTGAAGGGTTTCGACGACACGTTCCTCTACGTCGCGCGATTGCTCGACCCGCGGGTCGTGGCGCAGCTCCGGCAGACCCAGGCCAGCGTCGCCGAATATGCCGAGATCGAATCGCGTCGGCTCGGCGTGCAGGTGGCGTTCGCGCTGATGTTCACGGTGATCGCGCTGACGGTGCTGATGTCTTCGGTGCTGATCGGGTTGAACTTCGCCAACTGGCTGGTGGCGCCGATCCGCCGTCTGATGGGCGCAGCCCAGATGGTTTCGACCGGCGACCTGCACGTTCAGGTGCCGGTGTTCAAGTCGGAGGGCGATCTGTCGCAACTCGGCGAGACCTTCAACAAGATGACCCAGGAGCTGCGCACCCAGCGCGACGAACTGGTCAGCGCCAGCGATCTGATCGACAGCCGCCGCCGCTTCATCGAGGCGGTGCTGTCGTCGGCGAGCGCCGGCATCATCGGCGTCGACGGTTCGCTCAGCATCGGCATTCTCAACCGCTCGGCCGAGAAGCTGATCGGACATTCGGAATCCGAGACACTCGGCCATCCGTTGTCCGAGGTGATTCCGGAGCTCGACGAGATGATGGCGACCGCCTGCGAAGGCTCGCAGCGGCTGGTGCAGGGCCAGATCACCATCACCCGCGACGGCCGCGAGCGGATCCTGTCGGTGCGGGTCACGGCCGAGCAGACCGGCCACGCCCGCGACAGCTACATCATCACCCTCGACGACATCACCGAGCTGGTGTCGGCGCAGCGAACCTCGGCCTGGGGCGACGTCGCGCGGCGGATCGCGCATGAGATCAAGAACCCGCTGACGCCGATCCAGCTGTCGGCGGAGCGGATCAAGCGCAAATTCGGCAAGGTGATCATCGAGGACAAGGGTATCTTCGAGCAGTGCACCGACACCATCGTCCGCCAGGTCGACGATATCCGCCGCATGGTCGACGAGTTCTCGCGTTTCGCACGGATGCCGAAGCCGGTGATCGAGGGCGAGGACGTCGCCGACACCGTGCGCCAGGTGGTGTTCCTGATGCGCGTCGGCCATCCCGACGTCGACATCGAGGCCGACATCAAGGACGACCCGCTGCGCGCCCGGTTCGACCGCCGCCTGATATCGCAGGCGCTGACCAACATCATCAAGAACGCAGCCGAAGCGATCGAGGCGGTGCCGCCGGAGGAGCTCGGCAAGGGCAGGATCGAGGTGGTGGCGGCGCGTGACGGCGACGACGTCGTCATCGACGTCGTCGACAACGGCATCGGTCTGCCCAAACAAAGCCGCTCGCGCCTGCTCGAACCCTACGTGACCACACGCGAGAAAGGCACCGGCCTCGGACTCGCGATCGTCGGGCGCGTGCTGGTCGACCATGGCGGCGGGATCGAACTCAACGACGCATCCGACTTCAGGCCCGGGCAACGGGGCGCCTGGATGCGATTGCGATTCGCGATGTCCGGGCAGCCCGTGGCACCGCCAGCCGGTGAACCAAAAGCCAAAGCCGGCAACGAACCCAAGATAGAAGCGGCGAATAGCGGCTAGAATGACAGGCTCGACACATGGCGAATGACATTTTGATCGTCGATGACGAAGCGGATATCCGCGATCTCGTCGCCGGCATTCTCGAGGACGAAGGTTTCACGTCGCGCACGGCGCGCGACAGCGATTCCGCGTTGGCGGAGATCGCGAACCGGCGTCCGAATTTGATCTTCCTCGACATCTGGCTGCAGGGCAGCAAGCTCGACGGCCTGCAATTGCTCGAGCAGATCAAGAAGGAGCACGCCGAGGTGCCGGTGGTGATGATCTCCGGCCACGGCAATATCGAAACCGCGGTGGCGGCGATCAAGCGCGGCGCCTACGACTTCATCGAGAAGCCGTTCAAGTCCGACCGCCTGATCCTGGTGGCGACGCGCGCGCTGGAAACCTCGCGGCTGAAGCGCGAAGTGCGCGAGCTGAAGCAGCAGGCGCCGTCGGCCTCGACGCTGATGGGCCGCTCGGCCTGCATGAACCAGCTGCGCCAGACCATCGAGCGCGCCGCCAAGGCGAACAGCCGCATCCTGATCGTCGGCCCGTCGGGGGCGGGCAAGGAACTCGCGGCGCGCACGCTGCACAACGCCTCAGGTCGCGCCGAGGGACCGTTCGTGGTGATCAACGCCGCCGCGATCACGCCGGAGCGGATGGAGGTCGAACTGTTCGGCATCGAGCCGAACGGCGAGCACGCGCGCAAGGCCGGCGCGCTGGAAGAGGCGCATGGCGGCACGTTGTTCATCGACGAGATCGCCGACATGCCGCGCGAGACCCAGAACAAGATCCTGCGGGTGCTGGTGGAGCAGACTTTCCAGCGTTCCGGCGGCACCGCCAAGGTCAATGTCGACGTCCGCATCATCTCGTCGACCGCGCGCAACCTCGAGGACGAGATCGCCGAGGGCCGGTTCCGCGAGGATCTGTATCACCGGCTTTCGGTGGTGCCGATCCGGGTGCCGCCGCTGTCGGAGCGGCGCGAGGACATTCCCGAACTGATCGAGTACTTCATGGAGCAGATCTCGGCGGCGACCGGCCTGCCGAAGCGTCAGATCGGGCAGGACGCGATGGCGGTGCTGCAATCGCACGTCTGGCCGGGCAACGTCCGGCAACTCCGCAACAACGTCGAGCGGGTGATGATCCTGGCCGGCGGCGGACCGGACTCGGTGATCACCGCCGACATGCTGCCACAGGACGTCGGCTCGATGGTGCCGACGATGCCGACCGGCAACAACGGCGAGCACATCATGGGGCTGCCGCTGCGCGAGGCGCGCGAAGTATTCGAGCGGGATTATCTGATCGCGCAGATCAGCCGGTTCTCCGGCAACATCTCGCGCACCGCCGAATTCGTCGGGATGGAGCGCTCGGCGCTGCATCGCAAGCTCAAGGCGCTCGGCGTCGGCTGAGCGTCGCTTCACCTGAACTCATCACCGGAACTGCCCGATGTCGCGCATCGCCTATGTGAACGGCCGCTATCAGGACATGCGCGACGCCAGCGTGAGCATCGAGGATCGCGGCTATCAGTTCGCCGACGGCGTCTACGAAGTGTGCGAGGTGCGTGGCGGCCGGCTCGTCGACATGCCGCGGCATCTGACGCGGTTGCAGCGGTCCCTGGGCGAATTGCGGATCGCGCTGCCGATGCCGCTGTCGTCGCTGGCGGTGATCCTGCACGAAGTGGTGCGGCGCAATCGCGTACGCTTCGGCATCGTCTATCTGCAGATCAGCCGCGGCGTGGCGCGGCGGGATCACGGCTTCCCGGTGAAGGCGGTGAAGCCGGGCGTGGTGGTGACGGCGCGCACGATCGATCCGGCGAGAGGCGAGGACAATGCGACGCGCGGCATCAAGGTGATCACCGTGCCGGAAAATCGCTGGCCGCGGGTCGATATCAAATCGACGGCGCTGCTGCCGAACGTGCTGGCGAAGCAGGCCGCGCGCGAGGCAGGCGCCTACGAGGCCTGGTATGTCGACCGCGACGGCTTCGTCACCGAAGGCTCGTCGAGCAACGCATGGATCGTCACCCGAGAGGGGCGGGTGGTGACGCGTCCGGACAGCTCGGGCATCCTGTCGGGCATCACCCGGGGCGTGCTGATCGAGGCGCTGGAGGCACTGCAGATCCGGTTCGAGGAGCGTCCGTTCACGCCCGCCGAAGCGGCAGACGCGGCGGAGGCCTTCGTCACCGCGGCCAGCATGATCGTGATGCCGGTGGTCGCGATCGACGGCCGTGCCATCGGCAATGGCACGCCGGGCCCGGTTGCCCGCCGCTTGCGCGAACAGTTTCACAGGTTTTCGGCCTTTTCCTGAATTTTGTGTCTCGCGCAGCACGGCGTCCGATTTAGCTGCTTGCCTAACAAGCACGCGTGCCGTCTAATCTCCTTGTCAGTCTTCGGAGGGGGATCTCAGGGAGGCTGACAACCGAGGCGAAGCTCCGCAGAGAGACCCGCCGCGGCAAAAAAAGACAATTCCAATTGCGGGAATAAAAATGGCGGCAGACCGCGCACAAAACCTACAAGACACCTTCCTGAACCATGTTCGTAAGACGAAAACTCCCTTGACGATCTTCCTCGTGAACGGAGTGAAGTTGCAAGGCATTGTCACGTGGTTCGATAATTTTTGCCTGTTGCTGCGACGCGACGGTCATTCGCAGCTGGTCTACAAGCATGCGATTTCGACGATCATGCCCGGCGCGCCGATCCAGTTGTTCGAAGGCGGCGAGGATTCACCAGCTTGAGATGGTGCTGATTGGAACCCCGGAGCTTTGACGGGGGCGCCGACCGCCCGCGGTCGGCAGCGGACGGCCAAACCGGGCGCGTGATCGTCGTCGGGCCGTATCTGCGTGTCCGCAAGACCGATCCCGATGCCGCCGGCATCCTTGCCGTTCGCGACAGCGACGCCCGCCTCGACGAGGCGGCGGGGCTTGCGCGCGCCATCGATCTGGAAGTCGCCGAGGCGGTGCTGACGCCGATCAGTCAGATCCGCCCGGCGACCTATCTCGGCAAGGGCAAGGTGGAGGAGATCGTCGGCGTCATCGCCGCGCACGAGGCCGACCTCGTGGTGATGGATTGCGCGCTGTCGCCGATCCAGCAGCGCAATCTGGAGAAGGCCTGGAACGTCAAGGTGCTCGACCGCACCGGGCTGATCCTCGAGATCTTCGGCCGCCGCGCCAAGACCAAGGAAGGCTCGCTGCAGGTCGAGCTCGCGCATCTCAACTATCAGCGCTCGCGGCTGGTGCGGTCGTGGACTCACCTCGAGCGCCAGCGCGGCGGCTTCGGCTTCATGGGTGGCCCCGGTGAAACCCAGATCGAGGCCGACCGCCGCCTGATCGGCGATCGCATCAGCCGATTGGAAAACGAGCTGAAGAAGGTGCAGGCGACGCGGCGGCTGCACCGTGCCGGCCGCCAGCGCGTGCCGTATCGCGTCGTGGCACTGGTCGGCTACACCAATGCCGGCAAGTCGACGCTGTTCAACCGGCTGACCCGCGCCGACGTGCAGGCCGCCGACATGCTGTTCGCGACGCTGGACCCGACGCTGCGTGCCTTGACTTTGCCGCATGGCGGCAAGGCGATGCTGTCCGACACCGTCGGCTTCATTTCCAACCTGCCGACCCAGCTCGTCGCGGCGTTTCGCGCCACGCTGGAAGAGGTGCTGGAAGCCGATCTGATCCTGCACGTCCGCGACATCTCGCATGAAGACGCCGAAGCGCAGGAGCGCGACGTCGGCGCGGTGCTGCGCCAGCTCGGCGTCGAGGCCGACGGCGGGCGCATTCTCGAAATCTGGAACAAGATCGACCGCTTCGCGCCGGAGCAGCGCGAAGAGCTGGAGAACGTCGCGGCGCGGCGTTCGCCCGATCATCCTTGCTTCCTGGTGTCGGCAGTGAGCGGCGAGGGCGTCGACGAACTGTTGCTGGCGATCGAGCAGCGGCTGGCGGCGTGGCGATCGGTGCTCGATCTGACGGTCGACGCCGCCG
Organism: Rhodopseudomonas sp. NSM; assembly: GCF_052445935.1. NCBI lineage: Bacteria > Pseudomonadati > Pseudomonadota > Alphaproteobacteria > Hyphomicrobiales > Nitrobacteraceae > Rhodopseudomonas > Rhodopseudomonas sp. NSM. The sequence goes on from NZ_JBQTCH010000005.1 coordinate 410,948, forward strand.
ACGGCGCCGGCGTGAGCTGGCTGCATCGCAACGCCGAGGTGCTCTCCAAGGAGCTGCACGACGGCCGTTACGCCATGACCGTGCGCGTCGACGAGACCAAGCGCGACGCCGTGATCGAACGCTTTGGCGCGGTGCTGCGCGAGGACTGATTTCGCCGCCACGCCGGCATTGCGGGCAGCTTTGCGGCGGCTCGCCGAGGCCTCCCCGAAATATCCGCTAAGTCATTGGAAAATCGGCGGGAAAAAGCAGCGAAAACGGCTTCGCGAGGGTGGCTTGCGTGACCTCGATGCGCTATATGATTCTGATCAGAATCTGACCGGAAATCACCCTTGTCCGACAAAGACGACGAGAAGCCCGGGGAGCCCAAGGCGCCCTCGGATATCCGCCCCGTATCCATTCTGGACGAGATGAAGCGCAGCTATCTCGATTACGCGATGAGCGTGATCGTGGCGCGTGCGCTGCCGGATGCGCGCGACGGATTGAAGCCGGTGCATCGCCGGATTCTCTTCGGCATGTACGAGAACGGCTTCGAGTGGAACAAGCCGTATCGCAAGTCGGCGCGCACCGTCGGCGACGTCATCGGTAAGTATCATCCGCATGGCGACCAGTCGGTCTACGACGCGATGGTGCGCATGGCGCAGGATTTTTCCATGCGCGTGCCGCTGATCGACGGTCAGGGCAATTTCGGCTCGGTCGACGGCGACGCCCCGGCCGCGATGCGGTACACCGAGTCGCGCCTGACCAAGATCGCGCAATTGCTGCTCGACGATCTCGACAAGGACACCGTCGACTATCAGGACAACTACGACGGCTCGTTCAACGAGCCGCAGGTTCTGCCGGCGAAGTTCCCGAACCTGCTGGTCAACGGCGCCGGCGGCATCGCCGTCGGCATGGCGACCAACATCCCGCCGCACAATCTCGGCGAGGTGATCGACGCCTGCATCGCGTTGATCGACGATCCGGCGCTGTCGATCGACGATCTCAACGTCATCATTCCGGGCCCCGATTTCCCGACCGGCGGCATCATTCTCGGCCGCGCCGGAATTCGTCTCGCCTACCACACCGGCCGCGGCTCGATCGTGATGCGCGGCAAGGTCGAGATCGAAACGGTCCGCAAGGACCGCGAGGCGATCATCATCTCGCAGATCCCGTATCAGGTGAACAAGGCCACCATGGTCGAGCGGATCGCCGATCTGGTACGCGAGAAGAAGATCGAGGGCATTTCCGATCTCCGCGACGAGTCCGATCGCGACGGCTTCCGCGTCGTGATCGAACTGCGCCGCGACGCGGTGCCGGACGTAGTGCTGAACCAGCTCTATCGCTTCACGCCGCTGCAGACCAATTTCGGCGCCAACATGGTGGCGCTCGACGCCGGCCGTCCGCAACTGATGAACCTCAAGGATCTGCTGACGCTGTTCGTCGCGTTCCGCGAGCAGGTCGTCACGCGTCGGACCAAGTACCTGCTGAACAAGGCGCGCGACCGCGCCCACATCCTGGTCGGCCTCGCCATCGCGGTGGCGAATATCGACGAGATCATTCGCGTCATCCGCAATTCGCCCGATCCGAACACAGCCCGCGAGACCCTGATGTCGCGCGACTGGCCGGCGGTCGACGTCGCGGCGATGATCACGCTGATCGACGACCCGCGACACAAGCTCAACGAGGACGGCACCGCCCGGCTGTCGTTCGAGCAGGCCAAGGCGATCCTCGATCTGCGGCTGCAGCGCCTGACGGCCCTGGGCCGCGAGGAGATCTCCGAAGAGCTCGACAAGCTCGCGCTCGAAATCGCCGACTATCTCGACATCCTGCGCTCGCGGGCGCGGGTGCAGACCATCGTCAAGGACGAGCTGATCGCGGTGAAGACGGAATTCGCCACGCCGCGCAAGACCCTGATCATCGAGCAGGAAGGCGAGGTCGAAGACGAGGACCTGATCCAGCGCGAGGACATGGTGGTGACGGTGTCGCACGCCGGCTATGTCAAGCGCGTGCCGCTGTCGACCTATCGGGCGCAGCGCCGCGGCGGCAAGGGCCGCTCCGGCATGGCGACCCGCGAGGAGGATTTCGTCTCCAGGCTGTTCGTCGCCTCGACGCACACGCCGGTGCTGTTCTTCTCGTCGCGCGGCCAGGTCTACAAGGAAAAAGTGTGGCGGCTGCCTATCGCGCCGCCGAACGGCCGCGGCAAGGCGCTGATCAACATCCTGCCGCTGGAGCAGGGCGAGCGCATCACCACGATCATGCCGCTGCCGGAGGACGAGCAGTCCTGGGCCGCGCTCGACGTGATGTTCGCGACCACCGGCGGCAACGTCCGCCGCAACAAGCTGTCCGACTTCGTCGATGTGCGCCGTTCCGGCATCATCGCGATGAAACTCGACGAGGGCGAGGCGATCGTCGATGTGCAGATCTGCACCGAGCACGACGACGTGCTGCTGACGGCCGCCGGCGGCCAGTGCATCCGCTTCCCGGTCACCGACGTCCGCGTGTTCAGCGGCCGCACCTCGATGGGCGTCCGCGGCATCGCGCTGGCGTCGGGCGACAAGGTGATCTCGCTCTGCATCCTGCGCCATCTCGACGCCAACTCGGACGAGCGCGCGGCCTATCTGCGCCGCGCCAATGCGGTGCGTCGCGGCGGCGTCGAGGAGCGGGCGGCGGTGGAGGACGAGGCCGCGGGGGTCGAGGGCGAGGACGCCTCGGTGGGCGCCATCGAGCTTGGCGAGCAGCGCTATGTCGAGATGTCCGCGTCCGAGCAGTTCGTGCTGACGCTCTCGGAGAACGGCTACGGCAAGCGGACCTCGTCGTTCGAGTACCGCACCACCGGCCGCGGCGGCAAAGGCATCGTCGCGATGTCGGTCAACAACCGCAACGGCAAGCTGGTGGCGTCGTTCCCGGTGGAGGATTCGGACCAGATCATGCTGGTGACCGACAACGGCCAGTTGATCCGCTGCCCGGTCGAGGGCATTCGCATCGCCGGCCGCTCGACCCAGGGCGTGATCGTGTTCGACACCGCCGACGACGAGAAGGTGGTCTCGGTCGAGCACATTCCGGAGGCCGAAGAGACCGAAAACGGCAACGGCGGCTGATCGGCCGCCGGAAGCCAAAAGAAGATCCAAGCTAGGCACGAATCGAAAGGCCCCCGGCGGGCACACCGAGGGCCTTCGAAGAGCGCTCCTGGAGGGACAGCGCTTGGGCAGTTCTGGGTATTCTAACGCACGAACCTCACGGACGTTCCGCCGTCACCAGACGGGCTTCACGGACCGGCGCGGCGCGGGTTGAATTGCGCAGGCAGGACGGCTCGAAATTCGGCCAGGCCTGTTGCGAACAGCTGGTTCCGAGCGGGCGGATGTCGAGCCGGTCGCCTTTGGCGAGCGCCACCGGGACGCTCGCTTCAACGCGCGGCGCAAAGCCCGGGAGAATGGTGAGGGCAGCGGCCACGAATGCTGCGATGGCGACTGCGGAAAGAGCCTTGATCATAATGGTCCCCTGTCGTCGGGCCTTGCGACCCGTTGGTTTTTGTCGCTTCCCAATGCCGGTGATGTAGCCAAGCCCGGTTTCAGAAAATCTTCGTCGCCGCACCAATTGGTTTCGTGGCAGCGCAAATTTGTTTCTCAGGTAAAGGCTCCGTGAAACACTGCGAGTAAAACCGTAATGTTTTCAGCGGCCCACCTGTCGCGGAATAGACGCGCGAGGTGCGCTTTCGGTTCGATCCGCAAAGCGAAATAAAACCCGGGCGGCCTCCGGAACCAGATCGGCTTGCGGGCGTCATGCGGCCGCGCTAGACGGACGTATGTCCCGTATCGCGCTGTATCCCGGTTCTTTCGACCCCGTCACCAACGGCCATCTCGACGTCGTCCGCCACGCGGTCGCGTTGTGCGACAGGCTGGTGGTGGCGATCGGCATCCACCCCGGCAAGAAGCCGCTGTTCACCACAGAGGAGCGGCTGGTGATGGTTCGGACGGTGTTCGAGCCGGTCGCCGCGGCCGCTGGTTGCGCGTTCGATTGCACCACTTATGACAATCTCACAGTGACCTCGGCGCAGCAGGTGGGCGCCACGATCATGATCCGCGGCCTGCGCGACGGCACCGATCTCGACTACGAAATGCAGATCGCCGGCATGAACGAGACCATGGCGCCGTCGATTCACACGGTATTTGTACCGGCTTCGGTCGGCGTACGCCCGATCACCGCCACACTGGTGCGGCAGATCGCTGCCATGGGCGGCGATGTCTCCGCCTTCGTGCCGCCGGATGTCGCGGCCAGTCTGAAATCGAAATTCGCCGGCTAGCCGGCTTTTGCAATCCGGAGTTTCCATGATCCGTTTGATGGGTATCATCGCCGCGCTGGTGTTCGCGCTGCCGGCGCTGGCGCAGCCGCTTCCCGCCAGCCTCGACAAGCAGAACGCCATCGTCATCGACAGCACCAAGGGCCGCATCGTGATCCAGCTCCGGCCGGACATCGCGCCGCAGCACGCCGAGCGCATCAAGCAACTCGCCCGCGACGGCTTCTACAACAACGTGCCGTTCCATCGCGTGATGGCCGGCTTCATGGCGCAGACCGGCGACGGCGAGAAGTTCAACGGCACCGGTGGTTCGAAATATCCGAACCTGAAGCAGGAGTTCTCAAAGGTGCCGTTCAAGCGCGGCATCGTCGGCATGGCCCGGCGCGGCGACAGCGTCGACAGCGCGAACGCGCAGTTCTTCATCATGTTCGACGACGGGCCGAGCCTGAACGGGCAATACACCGTGATCGGCGAGGTGGTGTCCGGCATGGATGTCGTGGACAAGCTGAAGAAAGCCTCGCCCGGCTCGCCCGGTGGCTCGGTGACCGACCCCGACAAGATGGTCAAGGTCCAGGTCGCCGCCGACGTCAAGTAAGCGGCCGACATGCCGCCGCGCCGACGAAACGTTGTCGCGGCGGTGCTGATCGCATCCGCGATCGGCGCATCGAACCGTGCTGCGCTCGGGCAGGAGGCGCGGATCGACAATCTCAACGAGCTGTTTGCGGCGCTGAAACAATGCTGGCGTCCGCCGCAGCTCACGCCCGGCGATCCGGGCATGCAGATCACGGTGCTGGTGAGCTTCAAGCGCAGTGGCGAGATCCTCGGCAGGCCGCGGATCACCTTCGAAAGTGCGACTACGCCGGGATCCGACAGTCTCGCCTATCGGATCGCGGTGATGGAGACATTGCAGCGGTGCACGCCCTTGCCGTTCACGCAAAGCATGGGCAACGCCGTCGCCGGACGTCCCTTCACGCTGCGGTTCGACGATCGCAGATCAATCCCCCAACCGAACGAGAAGAGAGCATGGCTGACAACGACAACATCCTGATCCTTGAAACCACGCAAGGCGAAGTCAAAATCGAGATGCGTCCCGATCTGGCGCCGAACCACGTCGCCCGCATCAAGGAGCTGGTGCGCGAAGGCTTTTACGACGGCATCGTGTTTCACCGCGTGATCGAGGGCTTCATGGCGCAGACCGGCTGCCCGCAGGGCACCGGCACCGGCGGCTCCGGCAAGAAGCTGAAGGCCGAGTTCAACAAGGAGCCGCATGTCCGCGGCACGACCTCGATGGCGCGCGCCGCCAGTCCGGACTCCGGCGACAGCCAGTTCTTCATCTGCTTCGATGACGCCTCGTTCCTCAACAGCCAGTACACGGTGTGGGGCAAGGTGATCGAGGGCATGGAGAACGTCGACAAGATCAAGCGCGGGGAGCCGGTGCAGAACCCCGACAAGATCGTCAAGGCGACGATGGCTGCCGACGCGGCGGCTTGATATCGAAGACCGGTTGTAACCTCTCCCCGCGCGCGGGGAGAGGTCGACCGGCGTAGCGTAGCGAAGCCGGTCGGGTGAGGGGGCGCCTCATCGAGTCTCGGCCTTGCGGAAGCGGGGGGGGGGGGGGGGGGGGGGGGCGGCGCCGGGGGGGGGGGGGG
>NZ_JBQTCH010000006.1:0-384565 GCF_052445935.1 Rhodopseudomonas sp. NSM
CGGGGGCGTCGCGGACGCGGGCGGAGGCGGCGGTGGCGCAGCGCGCGGGGCGGCCGGCTGTTCCACCTTGGGCGCCGGCGGGGGAGCCGGACGCGGCGGAGGCTCGGCGCGCGGCGCGGCCGGCGGTTCACCGATGCGGCCGGCAGGCGGAGCGGCGGCGGGCGGAGCGGCCGGACGCGGCGGCGGGGTAGCGCCCGGTGGCGGCCCCTTGCGCTCGCCAGCCGGCGGGCCCTTCTTCTCGTCGCCCTTGTCGGGAGCGGCCTGCGCCACCTGCATCGACGACGCGACAATCGAGGTCGTCCCGGCGCTTGCCGGCAGACTTGCCGACTGCCAGGCGACGATCGCAGTCGAGGCGAGCAAGGCTAATTGAATCGTTCTCATCGGTATTCCCCGCGAATCAAAACGCTGCGAACCAAACTATCCAGTGCGGACGAAGCCGGCTCGTGCGGTCCGATCAACGATGACCCGTGGGGCCGCATTGTGGCAGCCCGCATCACGGAGCAGCTAATTATTTCGGGACGTGTTGCGGTCGGACGAGCCGCTATTCATCGCGCATTCAGGCGTATGCTACGCAGCGGCCGCATCGGTGTCGCATGATCAGCGGCACCGGATGAGAGCACCCAAGAGCGGTGCGGCATCGCACCGTGCCTCATCGCCCTGCGATGCTACTACGCGCCGTCCTACATGATCGCCGGATTGGGCGCACCGGGCCCCGGCGAAGGCGGCGTTGGTACTTCGGTCGGCGTCTGCCCGGGCAATTCCTCCGGAAGCGGCGGCGCGCCAGGCTCGTCGATCGGCGGCGGAATATCCGGATTGGGATTGCCGGGCGGCGCTTCCGACGGTGGTTCGGTCGGCGTGCCGGGCGTGCTCGGCGGCACTTCCGGCGGCGGCTCGGCCGGGCCGGGCGTGTCAGGGACTTCCTGCGGTTCTGGCATCATCAGATCGCGACCTTGCGGTTATCGCCGAGGTCGGGGCGCGACCCGGTCGCCGCCGCTACCGCCATCTTCACATAGCTGACGATGGTGCCGGGCGAATCCCAGTACTCGGCCTCTTCCGGCGTGACCTTGAGAATGCGGATGTTCGGATCGTCGGGGCTGTCCCACCACGCTTTCGCAGCGGTGCCGAACAGCTCCTTGATCTTGGCGCGGTCGTTGCTGATCGCCCCATAGCCCGACACCGAGACGTATTTCTGCGCGCTCGCATCGGCGAAGCCGAGATTGACGTGGTGGTCCTGCGCGATCTCGTCGTCCTTGTGGCGGCGGACATCGGTGAGGAAATAGATCAGGCCTTCCTCGGGACGAATATAGGCCGCCATCGGCCGCGAACGGATCTTCTCGCCGTCGCGCGTCGCCAGCATCGCGAAGGTGATCTTCTTCATCAGATCCCAGGCGTGCTGCGCGTCGCCCTGATTGGTGTTCGCCGTCATTGCTCGGATCTCCATCCTGTTCTGCCGGCATAACGATTCCTTGGCGGCGATGTTCCGCGGCTCCGGGGTTGTCCTCTCCGTCATTGCGAGCGTAGCGAAGCAATCCAGCGGCGGCACGGGATGCGCTGGACTGCTTCGTCGCTGCGCTCCTCGCAATGACGGGGGATGGTGCCGGACGGCGACCGAAAGCAGAACGGCCGGGCACAGAGCCCGGCCGTTGCAGTGCGACAAAGCTGCGCAGCGCTCAGATCTGGCGTTCGACCAGCTTGAGCTTGAGGCTGGCGATCGCTTCCGACGGGTTGAGGCCCTTCGGGCACGCCTTGGCGCAGTTCATGATGGTGTGGCAGCGATAGATCCGGAACGGATCCTCGAGATTGTCGAGCCGCTCGCCGGTGGCCTCGTCGCGCGAATCCTCGACCCAGCGGGTCGCCTGCAGCAGCGCGGCCGGTCCGAGGAAGCGGTCGGAATTCCACCAATAGCTCGGGCACGAGGTCGAGCAGCAGGCGCACAGGATGCACTCGTAGAGGCCGTCGAGCTTTTCGCGGTCCTCGTGGGTCTGCCGCCATTCCTTCTGCGGCGTCGGCGTCACGGTCTGCAGCCACGGCTCGATCGAGGCGTATTGGGCGTAGAAATTGGTGAGGTCGGGGACCAGATCCTTGACCACCGGCTGGTGCGGCAGCGGATTGACCTTCACGGCGCCGTCGCGGACGTCGTCCATCGCCTTGGTGCAGGCCAGGGTGTTCTCGCCGTCGATGTTCATCGCGCAGGAGCCGCAGACGCCCTCGCGGCAGGAGCGGCGGAAGGTCAGCGTCGGATCGATGTTGTTCTTGATCCAGATCAGGCCGTCGAGAACCATCGGGCCGCAATCGTGCTTGTCGACGTAGTAGGTGTCGACGCTCGGGTTCTTGCCGTCGTCGGGATTCCAGCGATAGACGCGGAATTCGCGGACCTCGGTCGCGCCTTCCGGCTTCGGCCAGGCCTTGCCGCCGACAATCTTCGAATTCTTCGGAAGTGCGAATTCAACCATTTCGTTGCCTCTGCCGTTTTCGTCATGGCCGGGCCTGACCCGGCCATCCATCTTCTTTCGAAGATCGATGGATGCGCGGGTCAAGCCCGCGCATGACAGCATCAATCGACGGCGCTCAATACACCCGCGGCTTCGGCGGGATGTACTGGACGTCGTTGGTCATCGTGTAGTCGTGGACCGGGCGGTAATCGATCGTGGTGCCGCCGCCTTCGTCGATCCACGCCAGCGTGTGCTTCATCCACTGGGTGTCGTCGCGATCCGGGAAATCCTCGCGGGCATGGGCGCCGCGGCTTTCGGTGCGGTTGGCGGCGGAGTTCATCGTCACCACCGCCTGGATGATCAGATTGTCGAATTCCAGCGTCTCGACGAGATCGGAATTCCACACCAGCGAGCGGTCCGACACGCCGATGTCGGCGACCCCGCCGTGGACCTTGCGGATCAGATCCTTGCCCTCGGACAGAACTTCGCCGGTGCGGAACACCGCGCAGTTGTTCTGCATCACCTGCTGCATCCCCTCGCGCAGCTTCGCGGTCGGCGTGCCACCCGAGGCGTAGCGATTCTTGTCGAGCCGTCCGAGCGACATGTCGGCGGAATCCGCCGGCAGTTCCGGCTGCTTGCCGTTCGGCGTCAGCTTCTCGGCGCAGCGCAAGGCGGCGGCGCGGCCGAACACCACGAGGTCGATCAGCGAATTGGAGCCGAGGCGGTTGGCGCCGTGCACCGACACGCAGGCGGCCTCGCCGATCGCCATCAGGCCCGGCACCACCGCGTTGTCGTCGCCGTCCTTCTTGGTGACGACCTCGCCGTGGAAATTGGTCGGGATGCCGCCCATGTTGTAGTGCACGGTCGGCAGGATCGGGATCGGCTCGCGGGTGACGTCGACGCCGGCGAAGATCCGCGCCGATTCCGAAATGCCCGGCAGCCGCTCGTGCAGCACTTCGGGCGCCAGATGGTCGAGATGCAGGAAGATGTGATCCTTCTTCTTGCCGACGCCGCGGCCCTCGCGCATTTCGATCGTCATCGCGCGCGAGACGACGTCGCGCGAGGCGAGATCCTTGGCGGAGGGCGCGTAGCGCTCCATGAAGCGCTCGCCTTCGGAATTCACCAGATAGCCACCCTCGCCGCGGGCGCCTTCGGTGACGAGGCAGCCCGAGCCGTAGATGCCGGTCGGGTGGAACTGGACGAACTCCATGTCCTGCAGCGGCAGGCCGGCGCGCAGCGCCATCGCGCCGCCGTCACCGGTGCAGGTGTGCGCCGAGGTGCACGATGCGTAGGCGCGGCCGTAGCCGCCGGTGGCGAGAATCGTGGTCTGCGCCTTGAAGCGGTGGATGGTGCCGTCGTCGAGCTTCAGCGCAACCACACCGCGGCAGCAGCCCTGATCGTCCATGATCAGGTCGATGGCGAAGAACTCGATGTAGAATTCGGCCGAATGGCGCAGCGCCTGGCCGTACATCGTGTGCAGCATCGCATGGCCGGTGCGGTCGGCGGCCGCGCAGGTGCGCTGCGCCTGGCCCTTGCCGAAATCCAGCGTCATGCCGCCGAACGGCCGCTGATAGATCTTGCCGTCCTCGGTGCGCGAGAACGGCACGCCCCAATGTTCGAGCTCGTAAACCGCCTCGGGCGCGTTGCGCACCATGTACTCGATCGAATCCTGATCGCCGAGCCAGTCCGACCCCTTGACGGTGTCGTACATGTGCCAGCGCCAGTCGTCTTTGTGCATGTTGCCGAGCGAGGCCGAGATGCCGCCCTGCGCCGCCACGGTGTGGGAGCGGGTCGGAAACACCTTGGTGATGCAGGCGGTGCGCAGCCCCGCTTCGCTGCAGCCCACCACCGCGCGCAGGCCCGCGCCGCCGGCGCCGACCACGACGACATCATAGACGTGATCTTCGATCGGATAGGCGTGGCCGCCCGCGGCCGCTGCGCCGTTGCCGTTCGCCGCCATACGTTACACTCCGGATGCGAGTTTGAAGATCGCGAAAATCGCGGCGAGCGCCACGGCGATCGAGAAGAAATTGTTGGCCATCACGGTCACGAGCTTGAGCTTCTCGTTCTGGATGTAGTCCTCGATCACCACCTGCATGCCGATCTTCATGTGGATCGCGCTGGCGATGATGAACAGGATCATGGTCAGCGAGATCAGCGGCGAGCCGAGGATCTGCGCCGCGCCGGCCTGGTTGCGGCCGAGCAGCATCATGATCACGACGATCACCGGCAGGATCAGCAGCGTCATCGCCACGCCGGTGATGCGCTGCTGCCAGAAATCGGAGGTGCCGGAGCCGGCCGGGCCGAGCTTGCGCACCTTGCCCATCGGCGTGCGCATCGTGCTCACGTTCCGCCGCGCGGTGCCGTGGGATTCCTCGACGCTCATCGGGCGACCCCCATCGTGAAAGCGATCACCCAGAGCAGCACCGTCGACACGATGCCGCCGATCAGCGCAGCCCAGGTCAGCCATTCGCGGTCGGCGGTCTTGAAGCCGTAGCCGAGGTCCCAGACGAAATGACGGACGCCGCTGAGCAGATGGTGCATCAGCGCCCAGGTGTAGCCGAACAGGATCAGCCGGCCGATCCAGCTGCCGGTGAAGGCCTGGACGTTGGCGTAGGCGGCTGGCCCCGCGGCGCAGGCGATCAGCCACCAGGCCAGCAGAAGGGTTCCGAAATACAGCGCAATACCGGTGGCGCGATGGACGATGGACAGGGCCATCGTCAGGCTCCAGCGATAGGCCTGCATATGAGGTGAAAGCGGTCGTTCGGTCCTGGCGGTCATCGGCTGCTATGGGTTGGCTGCAAGCGGACAGGGCCCGGGGCAGGGCTCGCGAAGGTGACCCTATTTACGAAGGACATTCAACGAGCGCAACGACGAAATCACAATTATTGAATTTTAACTCACTGTTTGAAGTGTACGCTCTGCCAAGGCGATGATGCTTTCGGTCGCAGCGCTTTGCCGGCACAAATGAAACCTGATTCATCGCTCCCGCCGGAGCCGTTTTCGGGTGCCCCCGCCACGCCCGTCACGCCGCAAAGGTAGGAAAATGCAGCACTTTCGAACCACTCTAAGCGGTTCTGAGCGGCGTCGCTTCCTGCCGCGGGATTGCCGTGCGATGCTCGGTCACGACCCCGATCACGGCCCGCTGACCCTCTCGCGTCCGAAGTCCAGATGACCCGCACCCACGATCTTTCCCCCGATAAGCATGCCGGCCGGCACGATCACGGCCGCGCCACCGGCCATGACCACCCGCATGAGCACCCGCATGGCCATGGGCCCGGTTCGCATAGCCACGGTTCGCATAGCCATGTCCCGAAGGATTTCGGTCGCGCCTTTGCGATCGGGATCGGGCTCAACATCGGCTTCGTGATCGTCGAGGCGGTGTTCGGCTGGCTCGGCAATTCGATGGCGCTGCTCGCCGACGCCGGCCACAATCTGTCCGATGTGCTCGGCCTCGCCGTCGCCTGGATCGCCGCCGAGCTGTCGAAGCGGCCGCCGTCACAGCGTTTCACCTACGGGCTGCGCGGTTCGTCGATCCTCGCGGCGCTGTTCAATGCGGTGTTCCTGCTGCTCGCGGTCGGCGCGATCGGCTGGGAGGCGATCCTGCGGCTGTTCAATCCCGAACCGGTCGCCGGCGTCACCATGATGGTGGTGGCGGGCGTCGGCATCGTCATCAACGCCGCCACGGCGTGGCTGTTCTTTGCCGGCCGCGACAGCGATCTGAATATTCGCGGCGCCTATCTGCACATGGTCGCCGACGCCGGCGTCTCGGCCGCCGTGGTGGTCGCCGGGGTCGCGATCCTGTTCAGCGGCTGGACCTGGATCGACCCGGCGGTCAGCCTGCTGGTGGTCGGCGTGATCGTCTGGGGCACCTGGGGCCTGCTGCGCGACTCGACCGCAATGTCGCTCGGGGCGGTGCCGCGCGGGGTCGATCCGGCTGCGGTGCGCGCGTTCCTGGCGAGCCGGCCCGGCGTGACGCAACTGCACGATCTGCACATCTGGCCGATGTCGACCACCGAAGTGGCGCTGACCTGCCACCTGGTGATTCCGTCCGGCGCCCCGGGCGACGCCTTCCTGATCGAGATCGCCCACGAACTGCAGCACGATTTCGGCATCGCCCATGCGACGGTGCAGATCGAGACCAACCCCGAAACGCCCTGCGCGCTGGCGCCGGATCACGTGGTGTAGGGGCGGTACTTGAGTTTTCCCTCCCCCTTTGCGGGGAGGGAGCCCCCGCACATCAGTCATTCCGGGGCGCTCGCGCCAGCGAGCGAACCCGGAATCTCGAGTGATGGAAACAACCTAGCGTGCAACAACTTCGAGATTCCGGGTTCGCGCGTTTCACGCGCGCCCCGGAATGACGCGACTTGTTACTTGTAGATGTCCTTGTAGGTCTCGCGCAGCACGTTCTTCTGCACCTTGCCCATGGTGTTGCGCGGCAGGTCGTCGACGAAGATCACCTGCTTCGGCATCTTGAATTTGGCGAGCTGGCCGTCGAGGCCCTTGAGCACCTGCGCCGCGTCGATCGACGCGGCCTTGTCGCGCACCACCACGGCGGTGACGCCCTCGCCGAAATCGGCGTGCGGCACGCCGATCACCGCGGATTCGATCACGCCCGGCATGGCGTCGATCTCGCTCTCGATCTCCTTCGGATAGACGTTGAAGCCGCCGGTGATCACCAGGTCCTTGCCGCGGCCGAGAATGTGGACGTAGCCGCGCTCGTCGATCTTGCCGAGGTCGCCGGTGATGAAGAAGCCATCGGGACGGAATTCCGTCTTCGTCTTTTCCGGCATCCGCCAATAGCCCTTGAACACGTTCGGGCCCTTCACCTCGATCATGCCGATCTCGCCCGGCGGCAATTCGCGGCCGGTCTCCGGATCGGTGACGCGCGCGGAGACGCCGGGCAGCGCCGGGCCGACCGCGCCGGGCACGCGGTCGCCGTCATACGGGTTCGAAGTGTTCATGTTGGTCTCGGTCATGCCGTAGCGCTCGAGCACGGCGTGGCCGGTGCGCGCGGACCATTCGCGGTGCGTCTCCGCGAGCAGCGGCGCCGATCCCGAGATGAACAGCCGCATGTGGCCGGTCGCGTCCCTGGTCAGCCGCGGGCTCTGCAGCAGCCGCGTGTAGAAGGTCGGCACCCCCATCAGCACGGTGGCGCGCGGCATCAGGTCGATGATCCTGTCGGGATCGAGCTTCGGCAGGAAGATCATCGCGGCGCGCGCGAACAGCGTGACGTTGCTCGCCACGAACAGCCCATGCGTGTGATAGATCGGCAGCGCATGGATCAGCACGTCCTCGGGCGTGAACCGCCAGACATCGACCAGCGTCAGCGAGTTCGAGGCGAGATTGTCGTGAGACAGCATCGCGCCCTTGGAGCGGCCGGTGGTGCCCGAGGTGTAGAGGATCGCCGCGAGATCGTCGTCGCTGCGCGGCACGGTGGCGAAGTCGGATGACGCCTGCGACGCCGCATCGCTCAGCGAGCCTTGCCCGTCGGCGCCCAGCGTCTCGACCGCGGCGTTCACCTTGGCGGCGATCGCCGCGACGCCGTCGCGCTTTTCCGGATCGCACACCACCAGCGACGGCTCGGCGTCGGTGATGAAGTAATCGAGCTCGTGCAGCGTATAGGCGGTGTTCAGCGGCAGAAACACCGCGCCGGCCCGCACCGTCGCCAGATACAGCACCAGCGCCTCGACCGACTTCTCGGTTTGCGCCGCGACACGATCGCCGGTCTTCACCCCGCGCGCCACCAGCACATTGGCGACGCGGCCCGCGCGCGCCACCAGATCGCCGTAGCTGATCCTGCCTCCGTCGGCGGTTTCGATCGCGAGCCGGTCCGGATCGTCGAGCGCAGCGAACAGGCGGGCAAACAGATTGGCGTTCATGTTGGTGTTCCGTGCGCGTTCATGCATCATTCGGGAAGGGCGATTGCATAGCAAGAACGTCCATCGCAAAGCAACGGAGACAGTTTGCATGACGAAGAACGGGAAACGCGTGGCCTGGGTCACCGGCGGCGGCAGCGGCATCGGCGAGGCCGGCGCGGAGGCGCTGGCGGCGGACGGATTCACCGTGGTGGTGTCGGGACGACGGGCCGACGCGCTCGACGCGGTGGTGGCGAAGATCACGGCCAAAGGCGGCGCCGCCGAAGCGATCGCGCTCGACGTCGCCGATGTCGACGCGGTGACGGCCGCGGCCGACCGGATCGTCGCGACCCACGGCCGGATCGATTGCCTGGTCAATTCCGCCGGCATCAACGTGCCGAAGCGGAGCTGGGCCGATATGGAGCTGGACGGCTGGAACAAGCTCGTCGAGATCAATCTCAACGGCGTGCTGTACTGCATGCGCGCGGTGCTGCCGGCGATGCGCGCGCAGCGCGACGGCTGCATCATCAACGTGTCGTCCTGGGCGGGGCGGCACGTCTCGAAGATGCCGGGGCCGGCCTACACCACCACCAAGCACGCGGTGCTGGCGCTGACGCATTCCTTCAACATGGACGAGTGCGTCAACGGCCTGCGCGCCTGCTGCCTGATGCCGGCCGAAGTGGCGACGCCGATCCTGAAAATGCGTCCGGTGGTGCCGAGCGCGCAGGATCAGGCTCGGATGCTGCAGCCCGACGATCTCGGCCGCACCATCGCCTTCGTCGCATCGATGCCGCCGCATGTCTGCGTCAACGAGATCCTGATCAGCCCGACCTGGAATCGGTCGTTCGTGGGCGGGTTGTGAGTAAGTTGGACCTGTTTCGCTGACTCAACACCCGCGTCGCCCCCACCCCAGCCCTCCCCCGCAAGCGGGAGAGGGAGTCCGGCAGCGGTCGGCTGATCGTCCCTTTCAATCAGCTATCGATACTAATTGATGAAAATAGTCCGAGGCCTTCTGACCGAACTGATCATCCGCATCGTCCGCCGCGCGATCAGCGCGCCCCCTCTCCCGCTTGCGGGGGAGGGTTGGGGGTGGGGGAAACGGCGGCTGCGACCGTTCGCCACCTATTATCAAGCCCGATGGCATCGCTCGCGCGACGCGCCTGAACGTCGATCCTCGCGATTAGTTTCACCGTGCGACATAAAATCTATTCTGAAACTGCGCCGGAAACCTCCCGTAGCTCGCTGCAACGACGGCTTCCCGCGACTGTGCGCCGTCGTTCGCCAAACTCGCCCGCGCCTGGCCGCGGGATCAACCCATCGGGAGACGAAACATGTCGAAGCGAATTGCTTATTTGTCCGCCGCGGCGCTGAGCGCGCTGACCCTCACCGCGACCGTGGTGGTGCCGGCCCATGCCGAATCCAAGAAGATGATGAAGAGCGAAATGAGCGGCGACACCGTGATGGTCGGCGGCGCGCCGATGTATCCGTCGAAGAACATCGTCGAGAACGCGGCGAACTCCAAGGATCACACCACGCTGGTCGCCGCCGTGAAGGCCGCCGGCCTGGTCAAGACGCTGGAAGGCAAGGGCCCGTTCACGGTGTTCGCGCCGACCAACGCCGCCTTCGGCAAGCTGCCCGCCGGCACCGTCGACACGCTGGTGAAGCCCGAGAACAAGAAGCAGCTCACCAAGATTCTCACCTATCACGTCGTCCCCGGCAAGATGGAAGCCGCCGACCTCACCGACGGCAAGAAGCTCACCACCGTCGAGGGCGAGATCCTCACCGTGAAGCGCATGGGTGACAAGGTGACCCTCGTCGATACCAAGGGCGGCAGCGCGACCGTGACGATCCCGAACGTCAACCAGTCGAACGGCGTCATCCACGTGGTCGACACCGTGCTGATGCCGTCCTGATCATCGCTTCCGCCGCTTCCAACGTCCCCCGAGGCGGCGGATGAAGCGGCGCCCCCCACGCTGCTTCGCGAAGGGCGCGGGCCGGGACACCGGCTCGCGCTTTCGTGATCGGAATGGTGATGTCGGCATCGCCGTGGAAGGGAAGCAGGCGTAACGAGGCGGGGCTATAGTCCGTATCGTCAGGACCATCGCCGTCACGACGAACCGCTTCAGGATAACTGCCGATGTCGAGCACCACGATCAGCGAACAGGCCGACGCTGCCCCAGCAGGCACCGACGCCGCGCGAAAAGTGATTCAGCCCGCCTGGGTGCGGATCATGCACTGGATCAACGCCATTGCGATGATCGTGATGATCATGTCCGGCTGGCAGATCTACAACGCTTCGCCGCTGTTCGATTTCCAGTTTTCGCGCAGCATCACGCTGGGCGGCTGGCTCGGCGGCGGATTGCTGTGGCACTTCGCGGCAATGTGGGTGCTGGTGATCAACGGCGTGCTGTATGTCGCGCTCGGCTTCGCCACCGGCCGCTTCCGCCGCAAGCTGTGGCCGATCACGCCGCGGGGCGTCGCCTCCGACCTCGCCAGGGCCGCGACCTTCCGGCTGTCGCACGCCGACCTCACCACTTACAACTACGTCCAGAAGCTGCTCTATGCCGGCATCTTGCTGGTCGGCGTCCTGGTCGTGCTGTCCGGGCTGTCGATCTGGAAGCCGGTGCAGTTCCAGACGCTCACGGCGCTGTTCGGCGGCTACGACACCGCGCGCTACGTGCACTTCTTCGCGATGGCCGCGATCGTGGCGTTCCTCGCCGTCCACGTGGTGCTGGCGCTGCTGGTGCCGAAGAGCCTGCGCGCGATGATCATCGGGAGATAGACGATGTTGCGCATCAAATCGCTGCTGATTCCGGGCGTCGACAAGAAACTTCTCGTCAAGGACGCCGCCCGGCTGATGCCGGACCTCACGCGCCGGCGATTTCTCGGCGGCGGCGCCAGCCTCGGCGCGCTGACGCTGCTGACCGGCTGCGACGTGATCGACGGCGCCTCGGCCGAGAACCTGCTGGCGCAGGTATCGAAGTTCAACGATTCGGTACAGGCGGCGATCTTCGACCCGAATACGCTGGCGCCGACCTACAGCGAGAAGGACATCACCCGGCCGTTCCCGTTCAACGCGTTCTATTCGCTGGACGAAGCTCCCGACGTCGACGGCAAGCAATGGGCGCTCGAGGTCACCGGCCTCGTCGACAACAAGAAGAGCTGGACGCTCGCGGAGTTGTCGGCCTTGCCCGAGGTCGGCCAGATCACCCGCCACATCTGCGTCGAAGGCTGGAGCGCGATCGGCTCGTGGAGCGGCGTGCGGCTGAGCGATTTCCTCGAGCTGGTCGGCGCCGATACGCGCGCGAAATACGTCTGGTTCCGCTGCGCCGACGACTACACCTCGCCGATCGACATGCCGACCGCGCTGCACCCGCAGACCCAGATGACGCTGAAATACGACGGCCAGATCCTGCCGCGCGCCTACGGCTATCCGATGAAGATCCGGATCCCGACCAAGCTCGGCTTCAAGAACCCCAAATACGTCGTCTCGATGGAAGTCACCAACGACTACAAAGGCGGCTATTGGGAAGACCAGGGCTACAATTCGTTCAGCGGATTGTAGTCGATCCCCCCACCGTCATTCCGGAGCACGCGCAACGCGCGTGAACCCGGAATCCGGAGCTGGTCTGCTGTGCTCATCACCTCGAGATTCCGGTTTCGCTCGCTTCCGCGAGCGCCCCGGAATGACGTGCTTGGATCAGGCGCGCCGCAGCGGCCGCTGGAATGCCGACAGCAGCGCGCCGAGCGCCAGCGTCGCGGCCGACACCGCCAGCGCCGAGGACAGGCTGCCGATCGCGTCGGTGATCGCGCCGACCAGCAGCGGGCCGAGCGTCTGGCCGATGCCGAACGAAACCGTCATCGCCGCGATCGCGCCCGGCCACGACGCCTGCGCGTAGTTGAACCGGACGAAGGCGGTGGTCGAGGCCACCACCGCGAAGAACGACACCCCGAACACCAGCGCCGAGATCGTCAGCAGCAGCGGCGACAGCCCGAGCAGCGGCAACGCCGCGCCGACCGCGTTGACGCCGAGGATGATGGTGGTCGACATTCCGCCGCGGTCGAGCGCCATCACCCGCCGCCACACCCAGGGCGTGACGAACGCGCTGCAGCCGATCAGGCACCAGAACGCGCTCTGCGCCGCCGCCCCGCCGCCGGCGTCGCGCACATAGGCGATCATGAAGGTCATGTAGGCGATGTAGCCGGCGCCGAACATGAAATAGCCGAGCAGATAGATCCAAACCGGGCGGACCGTGAAGTGCGTCGCCGATCCGCCGCCGATGCTGGCGTGGCCGTCGAGCCGGACGAGCAGCAGCGGCAGCGTCATCGCCGCCGACAGCGCTGCCATCACCAGCCAGCCGATCCACCACGAGCCGGGCCCTGCGGTCTGCAGCAGAAACGGCGTGATCAGGCCCGACGACACGATGCCGATGCCGGGGCCGGCGTAAAACAGACTGAGCAGGAACGCCGAGCGCCCCGGCTGCGATTGCGCGATCGTGCTCGCCAGCGCCGCTCCGGCGACGAAGGCCAGCGCCGCACCGACCCCGGCGATCAGCCGTGCCGCCGACAGCGCGACGAAATTCCCTGACAGCGCGCACAGCGCCAGCGAGGCGACGCAGGCCAGCGTTCCGGCGCGCACCACCGCCGCCAGCCCATAGCGGCGAACCAGCTGCGAGGTGACCAGCGCGCCGGCGAGATAGCCCGCCGCGTTGATCGTATTCATGAATCCGGCGGCCGAATAAGACCATTGCAGGCTGTCGCGCATGTCCGGCAGCAGCAGCGAATAGGCGAAGCGGCCGATCCCCAGACCGACGGTCGGCGCGAGCGACAGGATCAGGATCAGCCGCGCCGGATGGGCCGGCGGCGCCTCGGGGCGGTCGAGCAGGGTCAAGCGTTTCTCCCGCCGCCATTGTGGCAGGGAGTTCGCCGATTGGGCAACCGGGCCCCGAACAACACTGTCTTGCCAAGCCCGCAACGGCGCTTTAGCACTCGGCCGCGATTTCACATTCGACCGTCATTGCCGGGCTTGACCCGGCAATCCAGCTTCTTCCGAACAAGATGGATGCCCGGGTCAAGCCCGGGCATGACGACCTTCCAAGTATCGAGGCCCCAATCATGGCGACGCATAAACTGCTGCTTCTTCCCGGCGACGGCATCGGCACCGAAGTGATGGCCGAGGTGTCGCGGCTGATCGACTGGCTCGACAAGGCCGGCATCGCCAGCTTCGCCACCGAGCACGGCCTGGTCGGCGGCGCCGCCTATGATGCCGACAAGGTCGCGATCACCGACGCCACCATGGCGCTGGCGCAGGCCTCCGACGCGGTGATCTTCGGCGCGGTCGGCGGCCCGAAATGGGATGCGGTGCCGTATGACGCGCGCCCCGAGGCCGGCCTGCTGCGGCTGCGCAAGGATCTGGCGCTGTTCGCCAATCTGCGTCCTGCGGTGTGCTACCCGGCGCTCGCCGAGGCCTCCAGCCTGAAGCCCGACGTGGTCGAGGGCCTCGACATCATGATCGTCCGCGAGCTCACCGGCGGGGTGTATTTCGGCGAGCCGAAGACCATCACCGATCTCGGCAACGGCCAGAAGCGCGCGATCGACACGCAAGTTTACGACACCTACGAGATCGAGCGGATCGGCCGGGTGGCGTTCGACCTCGCCCGCAAGCGCCGCAACAAGGTCACCTCGATGGAGAAGCGCAACGTCATGAAGACGGGCGTGCTCTGGAACGAGGTCATCACCCAGGTGCACCAGCGCGAATACAACGACGTCCAGCTCGAGCACCAGCTCGCCGATTCGGGCGGCATGAATCTCGTCAAATGGCCGAAGCAGTTCGACGTCATCGTCACCGACAATCTGTTCGGCGACATGCTCTCCGACATCGCCGCGATGCTGACCGGCTCGCTCGGCATGCTGCCGTCGGCCTCGCTCGGCGCGGTCGACGACAAGACCGGCAAGCGCAAGGCAATGTACGAGCCGGTGCACGGCTCGGCCCCGGACATTGCGGGCAAGGGGCTGGCCAATCCGGTGGCGATGCTGGCCTCGTTCGGCATGGCGCTGCGCTATTCGCTCGACATGGGCGAACTCGCCGACAAGCTGGATGAGGCGATCGCCGCCGTGCTGGCCCGCGGCCTGCGCACCGCCGACATCAAGAGCGAAGGCTCCACCGTGGTGTCGACCAGCCAGATGGGCGAAGCCATCGTCCAGGAGATGCAGGCGCTGCACGGCTGAGGCAAGGCACCTCCAGCTTCGTGTCCCGGGCGCGATGTGGCATTCTTCATGCCGCTTCGCAGACCCGGGACCCCGGTTACGATGCGTGAGCTCGTCGCAACGCATTCAACGTCATCCTGAGCGTCATCCTGAGGTGCCGTCGCACAGCGACGGCCTCGAAGGATGGGCCGCCGGCGCCCGTGGCCGCATCCTTCGAGGCGCGCAAGAGCGCGCACCTCAGGATGACGATCCATCAGTGAACCGACGTCCCGCCATAAAAAATGCCCGGCTGAGCCGGGCATTTTCGTATCGGTCGAGGTTCGCGCCGCTCAGTACAGCGGGAAGCGCTCCGGGTAGCCGCCGAGGTCGGAGGCCGGATTGAGCGGCTGGCGGTCGAGCGGGCGCTGGCCGTTCTGCCGGGCGAACGAGGTGCCGGGCGGGAAGGCGTAGTCGGTGAATTTGCGCTCGCCCGGCAGCACTTCGGTGCCGGCGTCGAGCCAGGAGCGCTTGGTGATGTAGACGCGGGTGCGCGGGCCGGACTGGTACGACACGTTCGGGCCGCGATCGCCGTAGCGGACCTGGTCGTTGCTGCGGTAGCGCTTCGACTGCTGCGCATCCGCCGATTCGACGCCGATTGCCACCACGGCCACCGTCGCGAGCAGCACCGCAAACGCCTTCGCGCAGCTCTTGGCGCAGGTTTTGGCGGCTGGGAATTTCAGGGTCATCGGGTCCTCATCGGCAGGCGCATTGCGAATTAGGCCTCTTGTAGCCGTCCAGGTGGCCGCGCCACAAGGTCAAACGGGCCACACCCGACGACAAACATTCAATCCACGCCGCGCCGAAATGTTGCATCGAGAACAGCCGGTTGCGAAGCGGTGATTCGGTCCGGCGGTCATAGCCGGCGCGGCGGGCGCGGCGGCCGGGTGTCGACGCTCTGCGACACCGGATCTGCCGTGCAGCGGCCCGACCGCTTCGCCATGGTGTCGACGAAGGCCTGGGCCTCCGAGGAGGGCAGCCTGCCGGCGATGACGATGCGATCGAGCATGCAGGCCAGCGCCGCGGGACTGGGGCGGGCGCCATTGGCCTCACAGAACCAGCCCCGGTAGGCGAAGCTGGCGGTATCGAACCGGCTGGCATAACCGAGGCAGAGCTTGATCCGGCCATCGACATCCGCCTCGAACTGAGCGGCCCGGATCGGGCCGAACCGGGTCTCGAGATCGTAATGGACCTGCGGATAGCTGTATCTGGCCCGCGCAAATTTGCGAATGTCGGGCAGCTGGGTGAACGAGGCCGAAGAGAAATTCTGCACGGTCTGCGACGGCATCGTCAGCAGCAGCCGGAAATCGGTGTCGCGATCGTAGATCCGGCCGTATTGCACCTCCTGCTGCCAACCGGAACCGGATTTCCAGGCCTTGTTGCTCGGCTTCAGCCGCGCCAGTTCGGGAACTGTGATCTGCACCGGCTCTAACGCTGTCGGAACCACGCTCGACACCGCGCTCCAACCCCGCCACACAGCCAGCGCCACGATGCCGAAGAACAACGTACCAGACAGAAGGAAGGCGTAGCGGAAGGCGCTGCCGGCTGTGCCAAGGGCCGCCCGAAATTGGCTGCTCATCATTGATCCTCTCAATTGAGCGACAATCGTCCTCGGAGGTCCGGGTCGCGTCCGGAAAATATCCAGTCTCTCCCTGCCGTCTGGGGGCGGCTGGGATTGCAGCCCTGCCGGCGCAATTCGGCCTGCGCGAACGTGTCGGCCAGCGCCGCATCGCCGCCGGCGGTCAGCAGCACCAGCCGGTCGAGCATGCAGGCGGCCGCGGCGCGGCGCTGCGGCAGGCTGTCGCCCGCGCAGGTCCAGCCGGAGATGCGCAGCGCCGCGTCGTCGATCCGCCTGAAGAAGCCGAGGCAGTGGGTCGATGGCCCGGCGAGGTCGACCAGCGCCACCGGCCCGAACTTGCTGTCGATCAGCCCGGCCGGCTGCGCTTCGCCGGTAACGCCGGGATCCAGTCGCGCGGCGAGGTCGGCGGCCGCGTCCGGCACGCCGTGCGCCTCGTCGCCGAGGCGGTACAGCTCGATCTCCGCGACCGGCGCCTGTCCCGGCGCGGCCCAGCGCAGGACGTCCTTGCGGCCGCCATCCGGATGCCGGAGGATTTCGGTGCTCGCGACCGCGCCGGGCAGGTCGATCTGGCTGACGGCGAAAGCGGGATGCGAGTGCGTCGCCACGCTCCAGCCGGGCCGGTCCCGGAGGGCGTTGGCGGTCGTGGTGGCGGCGCTGATCGCGGCGTCGGTCAGCGGATTGGCGGCGGTGAAAATGATCAGGCCGATCAGCGCCAGCGCGCCCACATAGGCCAGCAGCCGCATCATGGTTTCGCGGCATTCGTCGGCGAAGCTGCGCAGCGCCGGGTGGATCCGGTCCTGGGAACGCGCGGCCCGGAGGGCCGGATTCGATCGCATCGGCAAGGCTCCGGGCACCGCTCGCGGAAGGATTGAGAACGCGGGGAAAAGCGCGGGCAGGTATCAAGTTGTGTCAGCGGCAATTCTCGCATAGAAGCGCTGACTTCTCCTTGCTGCGGCGTGCCGCGGCGGAGCAAATTCCTTCGGAGAGTGAACGATGGGTTACAAAGTCGCGGTAGTGGGTGCGACCGGTAATGTCGGGCGCGAGATGCTCGCCATTCTGGACGAACGCAAGTTCCCGGCGGACGAGGTGGTGGCGCTGGCGTCGCGCCGCTCGATCGGCGTCGAGGTCAGCTACGGCGACAGGACCCTGAAATGCAAGGCGCTGGAGCACTACGACTTCAGCGACATCGACCTCTGCCTGATGTCGGCCGGCGGCGCCGTGTCGAAGGAATGGTCGCCGAAGATCGGCGCCCAGGGCGCGGTGGTGATCGACAATTCGAGCGCGTGGCGGATGGATCCGGACGTGCCGCTGATCGTGCCGGAAGTGAACGCCGCGGCCGCCGCGGGATTCACCAAGAAGAACATCATCGCCAATCCGAACTGCTCGACCGCGCAGCTGGTGGTGGCGCTGAAGCCGCTGCACGATAAGGCGAAGATCACCCGCGTGGTGGTGTCGACCTATCAGTCGGTGTCGGGCGCCGGCAAAGAGGGCATGGACGAACTGTTCTCGCAGACCAAGGCCGTCTACACCAACCAGGAACTGATCAACAAGAAGTTCCCGAAGCGGATCGCGTTCAACGTGATCCCCGAGATCGACGTGTTCATGGAGGACGGCTACACCAAGGAAGAGTGGAAGATGATGGTCGAGACCAAGAAGATTCTCGATCCCGCCATCAAGCTCTCGGCCACCTGCGTGCGGGTGCCGGTGTTCGTCGGCCATTCCGAAGCGGTCAATATCGAGTTCGAGAATCCGATCTCCGCCGACGAGGCCCGCGACATCCTGCGCAGCGCGCCGGGCTGCCTGGTGATCGACAAGCAGGAGCCGGGTGGCTACGTCACACCCTATGAAGCCGCCGGCGAGGACGCGACCTATATCAGCCGCATCCGCACCGACCCGACCGTCGACAACGGCCTGGTGCTGTGGTGCGTGTCCGACAATCTGCGAAAGGGCGCGGCGCTGAACGCGATCCAGATCGCCGAAGTACTGATCAACCGCAAGCTGATCACCGCGAAGCAGAAAGCGGCGTAGTCGCCGGCCGGATCTGCTCCGTCATCCTGAGGTGCCGCCGCGCAGCGGCGGCCTCGAAGGATGGGCCGCACACGCTGCAGCCGTCGCCGCATCCTTCGAGGATCGCTTCGCTCGCACCTCGGGATGACCGTTTCGTGCAAAGGGTTGCAAGTGGCCGGGGCTCGTCCCCGGCCATTTGCATTCAGGGTGCGCAACGGTACTGACGCGAGCGCGCCGGCGCGCTAGGCTGCCGCAGCTTCATCGCCCACGGCCGCATCATGATCGACCAGCCCGAACCGCCGAAACCCCTGTCATCGACCAAACGCATCGAGCGCGGTTTCGAAACGGTGTTGTTCAACAGCCGCTGGCTGATGGCGCCGTTCTATTTCGGCCTCGTCATCAGCCTCGTGGTGCTGCTCTACAAATTCGTCATGCTGCTGTACGAATTCATCCTGCACGCCACCCTCGCCAAGGAATCCGACATCATCCTCGGCGTGCTCAGCCTGATCGACGTGTCGCTGACCGGCAATCTGGTGCTGATCGTGGTGTTCTCCGGCTACGAGAACTTCGTCTCCAAGATCGATCCGCGCGATCATCCGGACTGGCCGGAGTGGATGACCAAGGTCGACTTCGCCGGGCTGAAGCAGAAACTGCTCGCCTCGATCGTGGCGATCTCGGCGATCCAGGTCCTGAAAGCGTTCATGAATCTCGACGCCGGCTATGACAGCACCAAGCTCGGCTGGCTGATCGGCATCCATCTGGTGTTCGTGGTCTCGACCCTGGTGATGGCGCTGTCCGACCGCTGGGGCAGCGACCACGGCAGCGGCAAGGGCGGGCATTAGCGGGCGTCACGTCGTCGGGGTGGATCGAGGCAACCGGCACGCCGTCATCCTGAGGTGCGAGCGCAGCGAGCCTCGAAGGATGCGGCTGCGAGCACCGCATTTGCGGCCATCCTTCGAGGCGCGCAAGGGCGCGCGCCTCAGGATGACGCTCATGATCGGCGCGACTCGCTCACCCGCGCGGGACGGCGGGGCGGAATTCCTTGCTGTCGGGATCGAGCACGAACAGGTCGCCGGCGGCGACGCCGAAATAGGCGCCGTGCAGTTGGATCTTGCCGCGTTCGACCTGGATCTTGATGCAGGGGAAGGTCATCAGGTTTTCGAGGCTGCGATGCACCGCGGCCTTTTCGATCCGGGTGCGGAAATCCTGCTGACTCTCGTGGTCGCGCTGCGCCACCACTTCGCCGGGCTTGACGAACATCGACATCCAGCGGCCGATGAAATCGCTCTCGGTCAGCGGCGGCGTCTTGTCGGTGAAGGCCTTGATGCCGCCGCACTGGGCGTGGCCGAGCACCACGATGTGCTTGACCTTGAGCACCTGCACGGCGAATTCCAGCGCCGCCGAGACGCCGTGGGCGCCGCCGTCGGGCTCGTACACCGGCACCAGATTGGCGACGTTGCGGACCACGAACATCTCGCCCGGGCCGGCGTCGAAGATCACCTCGGGCGAGACGCGCGAATCGCAGCAGCCGATCACCATCACTTCCGGCGATTGACCGCGCTCCGAGAGTTCGCGGTAGCGGCTCTGCTCGGTCGGCAGCCGCTGCGTCCGGAACGCCTCGTAGCCCGCGATCAGGGATTTCGGAAACGATGTCATCGGCGCTGTACCTCCAACGGGAGCGAGTGTGTCGCGTATTCGAGCGGAACCAAAGCTGCGACCAGGATACGCGCGCGCCTGATCCTGCTCGCATAATCACAGGATGCCGTCGCGAACAAGTCTTCCGGCGCGCAGGCCGAAATGATATCGGCAGGGTTTTCCGGGCACTGATGGGGACAGACCGATGATCCGACCGCGCCGCAGCCTGTTGTTCATGCCCGGGTCGAACGCGCGGGCGCTGGAGAAGGCGCGCCTGCTGCCGGCCGACGGCCTGATCCTCGACCTCGAAGACGCGGTGGCGCCGGACGCCAAGGACACCGCGCGCGACCAGATCGCCGCCGCGGTCGCCGCAAGGGGCTACGGCCACCGCGAGGTGCTGGTGCGGATCAACGCGCTGGATTCGCCGTGGTGGCTCGACGACATCGCGATGGCCGCCAAGGTCAAGCCGGACGGCATCCTGGTGCCGAAGGTGTCGAGCGTGCAGGACCTGACGGCGGTCGCCGACCGGCTCAGCGACCTCAACGCCGACATGGCGATCCGGGTCTGGATCATGATCGAGACCGCGCGCGGCGTGCTGCACGCCGAGGAGCTGGCGGCGCAGAGCCGCGATTCCGAGATGCGGCTGGCCGGCTTCGTGTTCGGGCCCAACGACATTTCGCGCGAGACCGGCATCCGCATGCTGCCGGGCCGCCCCACCATGATCCCGATGATCACCCACTGCGTTCTCGCCGCGCGGGTCCACGGCCTCGTCGTGCTCGACGGCCCCTACAGCGACATCGCCAATGTCGACGGCTTCGCCCAGGAATGCGCCCAGGCGCGCGACCTCGGCTTCGACGGCAAGACGCTGATCCACCCCGGCCAGATCGACGCCTGCAACGCCACCTTCACGCCGCCGGCGGAGGACGTGGCGCAGGCCCGCGCCATCCTGGCGGCCTTCGAGCGCCCGGAGAACAAGGGCCGCGGCGCGATCCAGCTCGACGGCCGCATGGTCGAGCGCCTGCATGCCGAGATCGCCAGGAAGACCATCGCGATCGCCGACGCGATCGAGCGGGCGGGGAAGTAGGCGCTCTGCGCGAGCGCTCGTCGCGCGCACGCACGTCATTGCGGTCCTGGCCAGCCGCGAGCACGTCATTCCGGGGCGCGAGCGCAGCTCGCGAACCCGGAATCCCGACGTTCAGGACACCCGGCGATTCCGTATTGCAGGACAGCTCGAGATTCCGGGTTCGCCGCTACGCGGCGCCCCGGAATGACGGGTTGGATGGATTGCCTGAAGGCACTGAAGGGAATTGAAGGCGCAGCCGATCGCAACAGCCGCAGCCTGCTCCCTCGCCCCGCTCTTGCGGGGAGAGGGGTGGGGTGAGGGGCGACGCGGGCAGTGAGTCCCGGCCGCGTGGAGGCGCCCCCTCACCCGACCGGCTTCGCTGCGCTCCGCCGGTCGACCTCTCCCCGCGCGCGGGGGGAGGTCAAGAACTAAGCCCAGGCGCGTTCGGTCTTCAGCTTGTCTTCGTAGCTGTCGATCGAGGCCTTCTTCTCGAGCGTCAGCCCGATGTCGTCGAGGCCATTGATCAGGCAGTGCTTACGGAACGGATCGATCTCGAACTTCACCGTGCCGCCGTCCGGGCCGCGGATCTCCTGCGCCGGCAGGTCGATGGTCACGGTGGCGTTGGAGCCGCGCTCGGCGTCGTCGAACAGCTCGTCGAGATCCTCCTGCGAGACGCGGATCGGCAGCACGCCGTTCTTGAAGCAGTTGTTGTAGAAGATGTCGCCGAACGAGGTCGAGATCACGCAGCGGATGCCGAAATCCAACAGCGCCCAGGGGGCGTGCTCGCGGCTCGAGCCGCAGCCGAAATTGTCGCCGGCGACCAGGATCTTGGCGCTGCGATAGGCCGGCTTGTTGAGGACGAAGTCCGGATTCTCGCTGCCGTCGTCATTGTAGCGCTGTTCCGAGAACAGGCCCTTGCCGAGGCCGGTGCGCTTGATGGTCTTCAGGTACTGCTTGGGGATGATCATGTCGGTGTCGACATTGATGATCTTCAGCGGCGCCGCGACGCCTTCCAGCGTGGTGAACTTGTCCATGCGATTTTCCCAGATTGAGGCCGGGTTTTAGCCGGCCCGGCCCGGCGTTCCAAGGCGATTCTTTCGGGAGGCTGGGTGACGCGGGGGCTCAGCCCACCCGTCAATGCGAGCGAAGCGAAGCAATCCAGAGCGCCGTGCACGGGGCTGGATTGCTTCGTCGCGGAGCCTGTGCCCGGACGGCGCACAGCGCCGATCCGGGTGCTCCTCGCAATGACGGAGGAGCGGGTCCTGTCAGTCCGCCACCTGCGCCTCGATCTCTTCCATGTCGTCGTCGGACAGGCCGAAATGGTGGCCGATCTCGTGGATCAGGACGTGGCTGACGATGTGGCCCAGCGTCTCGTCGTTCTCGGCCCAGTAATCCAGGATCGGCCGGCGGTACAGCCAGATCATGTTGGGCATCGGCGCGATGTCCTGGCTGGAGCGCTGCGGCAGGCCGATCCCCTGGAACAGGCCGAGCAGGTCGAACTCGGTCTGGGCTCCCAGTTCCTCCAGCACCTCGTCGGTCGGGAAATCGTCGACGCGGATGATCACGTCCTCGCACAGCGCGCGGAACTCGTGCGGGAGTCTGGCGAAACTCTCTTGCGCCATCTCCTCGAACTCGGCGAGCGAGGGCGCCTTGGCGGTGATCCACATCGCGGCGTTGTAGGGGATCGCGGAGCGTTCGGCAAAGGCGGCAGATGGCTGCGGTTGACGGCGGGGCGCCGATCGGGGACTTTGCCGGCGAGGATTTGGGACGGGGCGGTTGCGATGATCCGAGCGATGACCAAAGCACTGGGGCTGGCAGCGGCGGGGCTGACCGCGGCGCTGCTGCTGCAGACGGCGGAACCGGCGCAGGCGCAGACCTCGATGCAGGCGAGGCCGTCCGCCGCCGCGCCCCTCACCGATGTGTCGGCGCAGGAGCGGCGTCCGCCGCGCCGGCTGCGGATCTATCCGCGCGTGGCCCCGAGCGACGACGTCTATCCGCGCTATTTTCCCGGCCGCAACGCGGTGCGCGAATGCACCGCGACCTATGTGCAGGAATATCGCCCGAGCGGAACCGTGATCACGCCCCGGATGAACTGCTTCTGGCGCCGCGGCTGAGATCCGCCGACCATGGCGCCGCGCGTGCGACGTTGAGCAGCAGCGCGACAATGCCGCAGGTCGAAGCGCATCCCTTCGCGAACCGTCGGCGTCGTCGCGTCATCATCGTCGTGGTCGACGCAAGAAGTCGATGAGATCGGCGCCGGACTTCGATTAGTCGCGCGATGCACGCTGCAGAAAACGCATCGTCGCAGGAACCACTGCGACACGATGCGCATTCATTCGCGCGGGAGGCATTCACTCCGCATTCACGTCGCGCGCTCCAGCATGATCACAAGCGGCGCCAGTCGCTCTGCGGTGATCGACAACAAACCGCATCACGCTGGACAAAGCGCATCTCGAACCAAGGAAACTGATCGATGAACATTCTGAAACTCTCCGGTCTCGCCGCCATCGCGGGATTGCTGCTGATCGCCGCACCGGCCGATCGCGCGCAGGCCGCGCCGATGTCGAGCGCCGGACTCGCCACCACGGTTCAGCGCGACGTGATCCCTGAAGCCAGCGAAGTGCAGTATCGGCATCACCGCAGCTATCGGCATCATCCCCGCTACCGGCACCATCGCGCCTACCGCCGCCACATCCACCGCCCGCACCGGCACTACGCGCCGCGCCACCATTATCGCCGCCACTGGCGTTGATCGCCGCGCAAATCTGAACGCATTGTTCAGCAAACAGGCCCGTTTTTCGGGCCTGTTTTTGTTTCGGCCTGTCGCGATCGCGCGCGTCGCGCTAGCATCACGACCGTGCGGCGTGATCGGCGGCGGAGGATGAGGCGATGCGAAGCTGGATGACAGCAATGATCGTTGCGGTTGCGCTCGGCGTGATGCCGGCGGCGGCGGCGCAGGCATCCGCGGCGAGCGGATCGCGCGCAGCACAGGCCGGCGAGGGGACGCTTGAGAACGCCGTGCCGGCGACCGAGTTCAGCTCGCGGCATCGCGGCCGCGCGCACGCCCATCGCCAGATGCGGCGATACGCGCATCGCCGTCACCGCTGGGGGCCGCGGCCGCGTTACTACGCGCCGCGCTACTACGCGCGGCCGTATCACTATCGTCCGTACGGAGTCGCACCGTTCTTCCCTTTCGGGTTCGGCGGCTACGGCTTTCAGCCGTCGTGGTAAGCGCGACGGCCCGATCGGCGCATCGATGCGGTGCGCGCGATGCTCCGGCCACGCTATTCATGACGCGTTCAGTTTGCGCCTCCTAGCCTGCGTCCGGGAGCGACACAACCAACGTCAACGCGCCGCGTGACGGCGCCGGGGGAGCGCCGATGAATGCGCACGCGCCGATGATGACTGCCGACACGCCGATGACTGCCCATATGCCGACTGCGCATATGGGCGCGATCACACCACATCGCCCTGATCGTCCGACTCTGGCCAGCCGGATCGGCGCGTTGGCATTCGCCGCGGCCGCAGCGCTGGCCTTCTCGATCGCCGCCGCGCCGCGCGCGCAGGCGCTGTCGCCGGCGAGCCCGGCCACCGCCAACACCAGCAAGGTCGCGACAGAAAAGCCGATCCAGGTGGTCGGTCAGATCGGCGGCGGCCATCGCGGTGGCGGCGGCTTCCGTGGCGGCGGAGGTTTTCGCGGCGGCGGAATTCATCATGGCGGCGGCTTCCGCGGTGGTGGCTTCCGCCCGGCGTTTCAGGGCGGCGGCTTCCGTGGCGGTCATATCGGGCGCCCGGCGTTTCATCATCGCCAGTTCCACGGCGGCCCGCGCTTCGTCGGCCGCCGCCATTTCGGGCCCCGTCATTTCGGGCCCCGCTATCACGGCTATCGCCATCACGGCTTCCGCCGGCACTATGTGCGCCCGCGCGTCTATGGCTATTACGGACAGCGTTACTACGCGCCGGCGTATTACGGCCCGCGCTACTACGGCCCGCGCCGGTTCTGCCGCGTGGTCTACACCTCTTACGGCCCGCGCCGCATCTGCAAGCTGCGGCCGTGGCGGCACCACTGGCGCCCCCACCGCGCCTGGCGGGTGTATTGGTAGTTCGGTGATCGCAGTACTGCTTTGATAGAATCAGAGCTCCCAATGCGGCTGCCGCCGTCATCCTGAGGTGCCGGCTGGGCCGCGCTGTGCGCGGCGCAGCGGGCACCTCGAAGGATGGGCCGCAGGCGCCTCGGGGCCGCATCCTTCGAGGCGCGCTACGCGCGCACCTCAGGATGACGACTCTGCACTTGAGATGGCCGCATCGCTTCAATCAGTCGATGAAGCGCTCTAACTATTGCTCTCGCCGTCACCGCCGGACTTGATCCGGCGGTCCATCGTTCTTCTGAAGATGGATTGCCGGGCCGAGCCCGGCAATGACGTGCGTTGCTTAGCGCCACTCGCGGATGTCGACGAAGTGGCCGGCGATCGCCGCCGCCGCCGCCATCGCGGGCGACACCAGATGGGTGCGGCCCTTGAAGCCCTGGCGGCCTTCGAAGTTGCGGTTCGACGTCGAGGCGCAGCGCTCTTCGGGCGCGAGCTTGTCGGGGTTCATGGCGAGGCACATCGAGCAGCCCGGCTCGCGCCATTCGAAGCCGGCCTTGACGAAGATCTTGTCGAGCCCTTCGGCCTCGGCCTGTTCCTTCACCAGGCCGGAGCCCGGCACGATGATGGCGTTGACGTTGGCGTTGACGGTCTTGCCCTCGGCGACCTTGGCGGCGGCGCGCAGGTCCTCGATCCGGCCGTTGGTGCAGGAGCCGATGAACATCCGGTCGATCTTGATGTCGGTGATCTTCGTCCCCGGCGTCAGGCCCATATAGGCCAGCGCGCGCTCCTTGGAGAGCCGCTTGGCCTCGTCGGCGATGTCGGCCGGGTTCGGCACCTTTCCGGTGACCGAAATCACGTCTTCGGGCGAGGTGCCCCAGGTCACGATCGGCGGCAGCGCTGCGGCATCGAGCCGGAGCTCGTGGTCGAAATGCGCGCCCTCGTCGGAACGCAGCGTGTCCCAATAGCGCATCGCGGCGTCCCAGTTGGCGCCAGTCGGCGCCATCGGGCGGCCCTTCAGGTAGGCATAGGCCTTCTCGTCCGGCGCGATCAGGCCGGCGCGGGCGCCGCCTTCGATCGACATGTTGCAGACCGTCATGCGGCCTTCCATCGACAGCGCGCGGATCGCACTGCCGGCATATTCCAGCACGTAGCCGGTGCCGCCCGCGGTGCCTATCTCGCCGATGATCGCCAGGATGATGTCCTTGGCGGTGACGCCGTCCGGCAGATCGCCGTCGACGGTCACGCGCATGTTCTTGGCCTTCTTCTGGATCAGCGTCTGGGTGGCGAGGACGTGCTCGACCTCGGAGGTGCCGATGCCATGCGCCAGCGCGCCGAACGCGCCGTGCGTCGAGGTGTGGCTGTCGCCGCAGACGATGGTGGTGCCGGGCAGCGTGAAGCCCTGCTCCGGGCCGATGACGTGGACCACGCCCTGCCGCTTGTCGAACTCGTTGTAGTAGGTGACGCCGAAGTCGCGGGCGTTCTCGGCGAGCGCGGCGATCTGCTCGGCGCTCTCCGGATCCGGATTGGGCTTGGAGCGATCGGTGGTCGGCACGTTGTGGTCGACCACCGCCAGCGTCTTCTCCGGCGCATGCACCTTGCGGCCGGCGGTGCGCAGCCCCTCGAAGGCCTGCGGGCTGGTCACTTCGTGCACCAGATGGCGGTCGATATACAGCAGGCAGGTGCCGTCCTCGGCCTCGTGCACCAGGTGGTCGTTCCAGATCTTGTCGTACAGCGTGGTGGGTTTTGCAGCGGACATCGTGTCAGTCCTCGAACCGGATTAGGTGATGCTTGAAAGCGGAATGCGTCTCGCGGAACAGCCGCGCGAAACCGGAACGCTCAGGCCGTGAGCGCAGCCGTGGTCAGTCGCCCGAAGAACCGCCATGGCAGGCGGCTGCGGTCATCGAGCACGATGCGTGCGGGGCGATCTGGAAACATTCCATCCATATAGCACGATGCGACGGCACGACAACGCTGCGACTATGTCATTGCGTTCGCAATCGCGTGCCCCGGACGCAGCGCAGCGCGCCGCACTTGCGGCGTGGTGCACTGCAGATCCGGGGCCCCGGTTTCGGACGTGGCAAAAGCAACCGGGGTCCCGGGTCTGCGAAGCGGCGTGAAGAACGCCGCATCGCGCCCGGGACACAGGGACCGACACCAACGAAAAAAGCGCGGGCAGAACCCGCGCTTTCTCAGAACGATTGAAGCGTTGAAGATTACTCGGCGGCGCCGGCGGCGACCTTGGCCGGGCGGTCCTGCTTCTTTTCGACGATGCGGGCCGACTTGCCGCGCAGGTTGCGCAGGTAATACAGCTTGGCGCGACGCACCTTGCCGCGGCGCACCACCTTGATCGAATCGATCATCGGGGACAGCAGCGGGAACACGCGCTCGACGCCTTCGCCGTAGGAGATCTTGCGGACGGTGAAGCTCTCGTTGATGCCGCCGCCGGAGCGGCCGATGCAGACGCCCTCATAGGCCTGCACGCGCGAGCGCTCGCCTTCGACCACCTTGACGTTGACGATCACGGTGTCGCCGGGGCCGAATTCCGGAATCGTCTTGCCGGCGGACAGCTTGTCGAACTGCTCTTTTTCGAGCGTCTGGATGAGGTTCATCGGTCATTCTCCATCGGCGGCGCGCCCGACCATCCCGGCGCGGGCTGCGCGAAGATCACTGTCCTGCCATTGCACGGATTTGCCGGTGCTATACGGCAATCCTGGGGGTTTGTCACCCGTCCGTCTTGTCTTTTGGCGATTTTTGCGATTCGCCTTTTGCCGGGGCGTTTGCGGCGGGTCTTGCCACAGATCTTGCGCCCCAAAGATCCGGCCGGCGCGCCCGGGTCAGGGCCTCGGCCTCGACCTGCCGCCAGGCGGCTACCTTGGCATGGTCGCCCGAAATCAGGGTCTCGGGGATCGGCCGGCCCTCGAAGATCTGCGGTCGGGTGTATTGCGGATATTCCAGCAATCCGGCGGAAAAGCTCTCCTCGGTCGAGGAATCCAGCTTGCCCATCACCCCCGGCAGCAGCCGGACGCAGGCATCGATCAGCGCGAATGCTGCGATCTCGCCGCCCGACAGCACATAGTCGCCGATCGAGACTTCCTCCAGGTTCCGGGCGTCGATCACGCGCTGGTCGATGCCCTCGAACCGGCCGCAGACGATCAGCGGGCCGGGGCCTGTCGCCAGCTCCGCGACGCGGGCCTGGGTCAATGGCCGGCCGCGCGGGCTCATCACCAGCCGGGGCCGGCCCGGCACAGGATCGGCGGCGTCGATCGCCGCCGCCAGCACATCGGCGCGCAGCACCATGCCGGGCCCGCCGCCAGCCGGCGTGTCGTCGACGCTGCGGTGCCGGTCCGTGGCCGAGTCGCGGATGTCGCGCGCCTCCAGCGCCCAAACCCCGGACGCCAGCGCCCGCCCCGCCAGGCTGACGCCGAGCGGGCCGGGAAACATCGCCGGAAACAACGTGAGGACAGTGGCGCGCCAGGTCATGCGTAGGCCGTGCAGCGAATTCGGACGTCATGCCCGGACTTGATCCGGGCATCCATCGCCTTCGCAAGAAGATGGATCGCCGGGTCAAGCCCGGCGATGACGATCATAAGTGTTGCGACGCGTGCGCGAAAACAATGCCGCCCGCGCCTCACGCCTCCGGATGGTTCGGCGTGTCGCCCTCGATCTCGCCCGGCAATTCGATGATCACCTGCCCGGCGGCGAGGTCGACGGTCGGCACCACCGCGTTGGTGAACGGCAGCAGCAGCGTCGGCCCCGAGGCCGGCGCGATCTCGATGATGTCGCCGGCGCCGAAATTGTGGATCGCCAGCACGCGGCCGAGAGGCTCGCCGGACGTCGTGATCGCCGGCAGGCCGATCAGGTCGGCGTGGTAGTATTCGTCGTCCTGCGTCGGCGGCAGCCGGTCGCGCGGCACATACAGTTCGAGGCCGTTGAGGCGCACCGCGTCGTCGCGCGTGGTGACGCCCTTCAGCGTCACCACCAGATGATCCTTGGCGGCGCGCGCGGTGGCGATCTCGAACGAACGTGCGCCGTCCTTGGTCGACAGCGGGCCGTAGTCGCCGACCGCGAGCGGATCGGCGGTGAAGCTCCACAGCCGCATCGCGCCGCGCACGCCGTGCGGCGCGCCGATTCGCGCGACGCAGACTTGCCGGGCGACGGAGATCGGCCCGGACGGCATCGGCGCTTACTTCTTGGCGGCGGCTTCGGCGGCGGCCTTGCGCTCCTTGCGCGGCACCGCCTTTTCCGGGTTGTTGCGGGCTTCGCGCTTCTTGACGCCGGTGATGTCGAGGAAGCGGGCGACGCGGTCGGACGGCTGCGCGCCCTTGGCGAGCCAGTCCTTGACCTTGTCGATGTCGAGCTTGAGGCGCGCCTCGTTGTCCTTGGCCATCAGCGGATTGAAGTAACCGAGCCGCTCGATGAAGCGGCCGTCGCGCGGGAAGCGCGAATCGGCGACGACGACGTGATAGAACGGGCGCTTCTTGGTACCAGCGCGCGCGAGGCGGATGACGACGGACATGGGAGCTCCTTAAGGTGGGGTTCGGTGTGTGTGTTGCTAATCAGCTCGTCATTCCGGGGCGCGCGAAGCGCGAACCCGGAATCCCGAGGTGTTCTGTGACAGAGATTCCGGGTTCGCCGCTGCGCGGCGCCCCGGAATGACCGAGAGGGCGAGCAAGGCGCTCATTTCTTCTTCCCGAAGCCCGGGAAGGAGCCGAGGCCGGGCAGCGTCGGCTTGCCGCTGAGACCCGTCAGGCCGGGCAGTTTCGGCAGGCCGGTGCGCAGACTCGCGGGCAGGTCCTTCGGCAGTTCGGGCATGCCGCCGGGCAGCTCGCCGCCCTGCCGCGCCTGTTCCTGCATCGCCTTGATCTGTTCGGCCGAGGGCAAGCCGCCGCCGAAGCCCATCGCCTGCGCGAGACCGGCCATCGGGCCGCCCTTGCCGCGGCCCACGGCCTTCATCATGTCGGCCATGTTGCGGTGCATCTTCAACAGCTTGTTGACGTCCTCGACCTTGATACCGGCGCCGGCGGCGATGCGCTTTTTGCGGCTGGCCTTGAGGATGTCGGGGTTCTTGCGCTCCTCGCGGGTCATCGAATCGATGATCGCGACCTGGCGCTTGAGGATCTTGTCGTCGACGCCCGAGGCGGCGATCTGGTTCTTCATCTTGGCGATGCCGGGCATCATCCCCATCAGCCCGCCGATGCCGCCCATCTTGGTCATCTGCTCGAGCTGTTCGCGCATGTCGGCGAGATCGAACTTGCCCTTGCGCATCTTCTCGACGGCGGCGGCGGCCTTCTCGGCGTCGAGCGTCGAGGCGGCCTTCTCGACCAGCGAGACGACGTCGCCCATGCCGAGAATGCGGCCGGCGATCCGGCTCGGGTGGAAGTCTTCCAGCGCATCGGTCTTTTCGCCGGTGCCCATCAGCTTGATCGGCTTGCCGGTGACCGCGCGCATCGACAGCGCCGCGCCGCCGCGGCCGTCACCATCAATACGCGTCAGCACGATGCCGGTGAGGCCGACGCGCTCGTCGAAGGCGCGCGCCAGATTGACCGCGTCCTGGCCGGTCAGGCTGTCGGCGACCAGCAGCACTTCGTGCGGATTGGCGGCGGCTTTGATCTCGGCCGCCTCGGTCATCATGTCTTCGTCGAGCGTGGTGCGGCCAGCGGTGTCGAGCAGCACGACGTCGTAGCCGCCGAGCCGGCCGGCTTCCATCGCGCGCCGCGCGATGTCCGGCGGCTTCTGGCCGGCGACGATCGGCAGCGTGTCGAT
Source organism: Rhodopseudomonas sp. NSM (assembly GCF_052445935.1). NCBI lineage: Bacteria > Pseudomonadati > Pseudomonadota > Alphaproteobacteria > Hyphomicrobiales > Nitrobacteraceae > Rhodopseudomonas > Rhodopseudomonas sp. NSM. The sequence goes on from NZ_JBQTCH010000006.1 coordinate 30,669, forward strand.
TTGCAGATCGCGGCCGAGCACCGCGAGCTGCTCCATCGCCGCCGGGCGGTAGACGTCGAGCGACGCCATCAGCACCTTGCGCTTGTCGCGGCTCGTCATCCGGCGCGCCAGCTTGGCGGTGGTGGTGGTCTTGCCCGAGCCCTGCAGGCCGACCATCATGATCGGCACCGGCGCCACGGCATTGAGGTCGATCGCCTGGCTGTCGGAGCCCAGCATGGCGATCAGCTCGTCATTGACGATCTTGACCACCATCTGGCCGGGCTTGACCGACTTGACGACGGTGGCGCCGACCGCCTGCTCGCGGACCTTCTCGGTGAACGAGCGCACCACTTCGAGCGCAACGTCGGCCTCGAGCAGCGCGCGGCGGATCTCGCGCATCGCCGCATCGACATCGGCCTCGCTCAGCGACCCGCGTCCGGTCAGCCGATCGAGAATCCCACCCAGCTTTTCCGACAGATTGTCGAACATCGGTCCAGTTCCAACCCGGCCCTACGAAAAGGCCTGTAAATCCAAACACCTGTGGCGCCCGAGGGCGCATCGCGCTGTCGGGCGTTGACCTCCGGCCTCCAGGACCGGTCGGCGGATCGAAAAGAGAACTTTTCGAGATTTCGCCGGCATCTAGACTCGACGCCGTGCCGAAGTCAAGAATTGCGGCATTTGGCGCTTTCGACGGGACTGCCGGGCGGACGGAAAACTGCTATATATCGGTGACTTAACAAAGGTCGAAGGTCATGAAGCACGTCAGCCTGGCGGATGCACGCGCCAACATCGCGGAGCTGCTCGACGAAGTCGAGCGCGGCGAGACAGTGACGATCAGCCGAGATGGGGCAAAATCGTTCGAAATCGCGCCGCCGTTCGACGAGAGCAGAAGAGAAGAAGCTCGCCGAGCGATCGAAGAAATTCGCGAGCTCAGAAAGACCGCGCCGCGTGCCACTGTGGAAGAGATCCTGTCCTGGCGCGACGAGGGACGGAGCTAACGTGCGCTTCGTTGTCGACGCGTCCGTTGCCGTGTCGTGGTGCATGCAGGACGAAGCTTCGGCTATAGCGGATCGAGCATTCGATCTGTCGAGAATCGCGACCGCAATCGTTCCAGCTCACTGGTGGTTCGAAACACGAAATGCATTGCTGGTGGCAGTTCGCCGTAAGCGATTGGAGCTTCCACGTCTCGAGAGCTTTTTACTGCAACTCAATCTTGTGGCGATCGAGATTGCACCAATCCCTGACGACCGCTCTCTGATCACGTTGGCTCAGCGCCATCGCCTGACCTTCTACGACGCCGCCTATCTCGAACTGGCGCAACGCGAGCGGATCGAGCTGGCGACGCTCGACGCGGCGCTTGTCCGGGCAGCGACGGCCGAAGGCGTCGCGCTGGTCGCATGAGCCGATGAACCCGATCTCGCGCCGAACGTTGCTGGCGAGCGTCGCCGCCCTCGCCGCCACGGCCGGGCTTTCCTCCTTCTGGGTTTCCCGCATGACCTCCTACAAAGGCCCGATCACCGATCATTTCGACGGTGAGCGCTTCTTCGATCGCGACAGCGCGCCGCCGAAGGGGTGGCTCGACGTGCTGCGCTGGCGGTTCACCACGAAGCCCGCGCCATGGCCGGATTGGGCGCCGAGCCCGTTCGCCGACACCCCGCCGCCGCGGGTCACCGGCGACACGGCGCGGCTGAGTTACGTCGGCCATGCCAGCTGGCTGCTCCAGACCGGCGGGCTCAATATCCTGGTCGACCCGGTGTGGTCGCAGCGGGTGTCGCCGGTCAGCTTCGCGGGCCCCAAGCGGCACAACGATCCCGGCATCGCCTTCGACAAGCTGCCGAAGATCGACGTCGTGCTGGTGTCGCACGGCCATTACGACCACCTCGATCTGGCGACGCTGTCGCGGCTGGCGGCAGCGCATGCGCCGCGGGTGATCACGCCGCTCGGCAACGATCTGACGATGGCTTCGCACGACAGCGCGATCCGCGCCGAGGCCTATGACTGGCAGGACCGCGTCGAACTCGGTGACGGCGTCGCCGTGACGCTGGTGCCGACCCGGCACTGGACCGCGCGCGGCCCGTTCGACCGCAATCGCGCGCTGTGGGCGTCGTTCGTGCTGGAGACTCCCGCCGGCAGGATCTACGTCGTCTGCGATTCCGGCTATGGCGACGGCAGGCACTTCCGCAATGTGCGCGACGCGCACGCGCCGCTGCGGCTGGCGATCCTGCCGATCGGCGCCTACGCGCCGCGCTGGTTCATGAAGGACCAGCACATGAACCCGGCGGACGCCGTGATGGCGCTGGCGGATTGCGGCGCCGAGCAGGCGCTGGCGAATCATCACGGCACCTTCCAGCTCACCGACGAGGCGATCGATGCGCCGGAGCAGGAGCTGTATGCGGCGCTCGACGCCGCCGCCGTGCCGCGCGAGCGTTTTCCGGTTCTGAAGCCGGGTCAGGTATTTGAGGTCTGAGGAGATCACCCTCTCCCCTCGTGGGAGAGGGTGGCGAGCGAAGCTCGCCGGGTGAGGGGCTTACGCCGTGCTTGCGGCTCCCCTCATCCGGCGCGGACGATGTCCGCGCCACCTTCTCCCACGAGGGGAGAAGGCAGTAGGCGACTACGGCGCCTTGATGGCCCAGCTCACCGTCACGTTGACGCCCAGCGTTTCCTCGCCGGCGGCGACCGGCGTGGCGGATTGCATCGCCACCATCTTGCGCATCGGCGCGATGCCCTGCTGGGTGTCCTCTGTGATCAGCAGCGGCGCGCCGAGCGTCACGCCGGCGGCGCGCGCATAGACCTCGGCCTTGCGGCGGGCGTCGGCGATCGCCTCGGCGCGGACGTCGTCGAGCAGCTTCGACGGATCGGCGACGCGGAAGCCGATGCCGCGGATCTCGTTGGCGCCGGCGGTCACCAGCGTATCGACCAGCCCCGCGACCCGCGCGACGTCGCGCACCCGGACGGTGACGAGGTTGGAGGCGAGATAGCCGTTGATCTCGCTCGGACCCGAACGGTTCGAGGCGTATTGCGGCTGGATCGACAGCCGCGAGGTCTGGGCATCCTTGCCGTCGACGCCGGCGTTCTTCAGTTCGAGCAGCACCTTGCCCATCGCGACGTTGTTGGCCTCGGCGGCGGCGCGGGCGGTCTTCGCGATGTTGGAGACGCCGGCCTCGATCTGCGCGATGTCCGGCGCGACCGATTTCTGCGCCTCGCCGGTCACGGTGATCGCCGGCGGCGGCGATGGCGGCGCGGACTGGGCCAGCGCCGGCGCCGTGCCGAGCACCGCGAGGGTCATGGCGATGGCGGAGAACGTGTTGAACTGCATCATCATCATTTCATCGGCACATAGACGTTGATCACGAGCTTGTCTTCCGCGGTGGTCAGCGGGTCGGTGGTGTATTCCTCGACGAAGGTGTCCTTGGCCTCGAGCTTCTTGTCGTCGAGGTGGTTGGTGATCGCCTCATAGGTGTTGTCCATGTTGTCGTAGGAACCGCGATGGACGAATTTCAGCGCCTTGCCGTCCGGCGTCGTCCCCATGCTCATCGTCTGGGGCAGATTCTTCGGCGCCTCGGGCACCGGGATCTCGGCCTGGAAGGTGAAGCCGTTGTCGTCGGTCGAGGTGTAGACGATCATCGGATTGCCGTTCGACTTGATGCCCTGCTTGTCGAGCAGCGCCGTCACTGACTTGAACGCTTCGATCAGGCTCTCGAACGCATTGTCCCAATTGGCCTTGCCCTTGAGGATCACCGCGGTCTTCGGCTCCAGCGTGATCTCCTCGCCGAACGGATCGGCGCTCTGCACCTTCGAAGCCGGCGGCACGGCAGGCGCCTCGGCCGCGGGTGGCGGCGGCGTTTCGGTCGCGGCCGGCTGAGGCGCCGGTGTCGCGGGAGCCGGCGCAGCGGGCGCCGTCGCGGCAGGCGGCGCCGCCGGATCGGCCGGCTTGGTCTCGGTCTGCGCCGAGGCGGCGGCCGTGACCAGCGTCAGCGCGGCGGCCGATGCCAGCCCGAGCAGTGCGGGGTGAAACGAGCGGGGGCGGTTCATTCAATGTCTCCCTGGCCGCAAACCGCGGCCGCATCCGATCACCGCGATCCTGGACGCCCGGCGGATCGGCGGCCCGGGCGCCCTTCATAACATCCGGCAGCCGCTTTCGTCCCTTGCGATCGGCGTGTGGCCTGACTGTGGCGGCGCTGCCGGCGCGGATCGCCGGACTGGCCAAAACCGCCGTGCTTCGCCATATAGGCCCGACAGGGAACGGATCATGAGCGCGCTGGACAACCGCCTTTTCGCCAAGATGAACGGTATCGGCAACGAGATCGTCGTGGTCGATCTGCGCGACCAGCCCGCGCCGGTGACGCCGGACGATGCCCGCGCGGTGGCGGCGCATGTGCCCTACGATCAGTTGATGCTGCTGCAGCCGGCGCGGCTGCCCGGCACCGAAGCATTCGTCCGGATCTACAACAATGACGGCTCCGAATCCGGTGCCTGCGGCAACGGCATGCGCTGCGTCGCGCGGCGGATCTTCGCGGGCTCGGACCAGCAGGCCCTGACCTTCGAGACCCGCGCCGGCCTGCTGAACTGCTGGCGGGGCCCCGCGGACGAGCTCTACACCGTCGACATGGGCGCGCCGAAATTCGGCTGGCAGGACATTCCGCTCGCCGAGGAATTCCGCGACACCCGCGGCATCGAATTGCAGATCGGCCCGATCGACGCGCCAATCCTGCACACGCCGTCGGTCGTCAGCATGGGCAATCCGCATGCGATCTTCTGGGTCGACGACATCCACGCCTACGATCTCGGCAAATTCGGACCGCTGCTGGAAAGCCATCCGATCTTTCCGGAGCGCGCCAACATCACGCTGGCCCACATCGTCGATCGCCAGCACATCACGATGCGGACCTGGGAGCGCGGCGCCGGGCTGACCCGCGCCTGCGGCTCGGCTGCCTGCGCCACCGCGGTCGCCGCCGCACGGCTGCGGCGGGCCGACCGAATCGTCGAGATGACGTTGCCCGGCGGCCAGCTCACCATCGAATGGCGCGAGCGCGACGATCACGTGCTGATGACCGGCGGCGCCGAGCTCGAATTCGAGGGCCGATTCGATCCGGCGCTGTTTGCGCAGGCGCGCGACGCGACCGTCGCGTGATGGTCGAGATCGTCACCTTCGGCTGCCGCCTCAACGCCTTCGAATCCGAAGTGATCCGTCGCGAGGCCGAGGGCGCGGGGCTCGCCGACGCCATTGTGGTCAACAGTTGCGCGGTGACGGGCGAGGCGGTGGCGCAGGCCCGGCAGCAGATCCGTAAGTTGAAGCGCGCGCGGCCCGACGCGCGCATCGTCGTCACCGGCTGCGCGGCGCAGACCGAGCCGGCCACCTTCGCGGCGATGAGCGAAGTCGATCGCGTCGTCGGCAATGACGACAAGCTGCGCAGCGAGGCCTGGCGCGCCGCGCGCGCGGCGTTCGACGCCGATGCGTTCGGGCTCGGCAATGAGCAGAAGATCGCGGTCGCCGACATCATGGCGGTGCGCGAGATGGCGCCGCATCTCATCGACGGTTACCAGAGCGGCCTGCCGCGGGTGTTCGTGCAGGTGCAGAACGGCTGCGACCATCGCTGCACTTTCTGCATCATCCCGTTCGGGCGTGGTAACTCCCGCTCGGTGCCGGTCGGCGCGGTGGTGGATCAGGTCCGCGCGCTGGCCGAACGCGGCCATGCCGAGATCGTGCTGACCGGCGTCGACCTCACCAGCTACGGCGCCGACCTGCCGGGCGCGCCGAAGCTCGGCACGCTGGTTAAGAAAGTGTTGCGCCACGTCCCCGAGTTGCAGCGGCTGCGGATTTCCTCGATCGACTCCATCGAGGCCGACCGCGACCTGCTCGATGCGCTCGCCAGCGAAGAGCGATTGATGCCGCATCTGCATCTGTCGCTGCAGGCCGGCGACGACATGATCCTGAAGCGGATGAAGCGGCGGCACGCGCGCGCAGATGCGATCGCGTTCTGCGACGAGGTGCGGCGACTGCGCCCCGACATCGCGTTTGGCGCCGATCTGATCGCGGGTTTCCCGACCGAGACCGAGGCGATGTTTCAGCGCTCGCTCGATCTCGTCGCGGAGTGCGGCCTGACCTTCCTGCATGTGTTTCCGTATTCCAAGCGCCCCGGCACCCCGGCCGCCCGGATGCCGCAGCTCGACGGCCGCGTCGTGCGCCAACGTGCCGCGCAACTCCGCGCCGCAGGCGAAGCGGCGCTGCAGAAGCGCCTTGCGGCGGAGATCGGGCAAGTACGCGCGGTGCTGATCGAAAGCCCGACACAGGGCCGGACGGAGCATTTCCTGCCGGTGGCGATTGAAGGCGCGGCGCCGGGCAAGGTGCGCGAACTCATCATCGCGGGCCACGATGGCGCCCGGTTGAACACCTGAGCTGTCGCTAAGCGCCCGTCCACCCGCAGGCCGTCAGCCGCGGATGCATGTGCGCCGGCGCCGGCGCTGTGACCACCACCGGAGGCTTGTTGCGCGACAGCGGGATGGTGATTTCGCGGGCATGCAGATGCAGCTTCGGCTCGCCGAAGCGCGGACCGCTGCCATAGATGTTGTCGCCGAAGATCGGCCACCCCATCGCCGCGCAATGCACCCGGAGCTGATGCGTCCGCCCGGTGATCGGCTCGAGCGCGAGCCAGGTGAGGCGCGTCGGGGGAGGCGCGTCGAGGATCGCGCCCGGCTTTCGAGACAGATCGGCGGCCTCGCCCCCAGCAGAGCGAGCTCCCTCTCCCGCTTGCGGGAGAGGGTTGGGGTGAGGGTGCCCCGAAGCGAGGCTCCCGTTGCCGACCCCCACCCCCACTCCCTCCCCGCAAGGGGGAGGGGAGAAGCGCCCCATCACGCGCCATTTCGTCAGCGACGGCAGGCCCGCCGGGTCGATCCTCTGCCACCAGCCGCGTTCGGCGTTGAGGCGGCCGATCGGGAGGTCGATGGTGCCCTGGTCCTCCAGGGGCCCGCCCTCGACGATCGCCCAATAGGTCTTGGAAATCTTGCTGTGCTTGAACAACAGCCCAAGCGTGGCGGTGGCCTTGCGGTGGCGGCCGAGCACCAGGCAGCCGGAGGTGTCGCGGTCGAGCCGATGCGCCAGCACCGGCGGGCGCGGCAGGCCGAATCGCAGGAACTCGAACGAGGTTTCCAGATTGGGCCCGCCCTTCGGGCCGCGATGCACCGGCAGGCCGGGCGGCTTGTCGATCACCAGCATCAGCCCGTCGCGATGCAGCACCCGCGACTGAATGTCCTCCGCCGACAGTTCCGGCACGTCGAATTGATCGGTGTGGCTTTCGTTCATGACGCGAAACGGCTAACACAGCGCCCGATGAGTGACACTCCGGAAAATTCAAAACCGAGCTGGTGGCGGCGGCTGTCCAGCGGACTGAAGCGCACGTCGAGTTCGATCGGCACGGCGCTGTCCGAATTCATTTCCAAGCGCAAGCTCGACCGGGCGATGCTCGACGAGATCGAGGACGTGCTGCTGCGCGCCGACCTCGGCACTGGGGTGGCGACGCGGATTTCGGATGCGGTCGGCGAGGGCCGCTACGACAAGATGATCTCGGCCGGTGACGTCAAGGAGATCGTCGCCGCCGAAGTCGAGAAGGTGCTGGCGCCGGTGGCGAAGCCGCTGGTGATCGACCGCGCCAAGAAGCCGTTCGTCGTGCTGGTGGTCGGCGTCAACGGCTCCGGCAAGACCACCACGATCGGCAAGCTGTCGGCGCGCTATGCGGCCGAGGGCCACAAGGTGATGATGGCGGCGGGCGATACCTTCCGCGCGGCGGCGATCGAGCAGCTCAAGGTCTGGGGCGAGCGCACCGGCACGCCGGTGGTCGCCGGCGCGCAGGGCTCGGATTCGGCGAGCCTCGCCTTCAACGCGCTGACCACGGCGAAGGAACAAGCCCGCGACGTGTTGCTGATCGACACCGCCGGCCGGCTGCAGAATCGCACCGAGCTGATGAACGAGCTCGAAAAAGTGGTGCGCGTCATCAGGAAGGTCGACGACACCGCGCCGCATGCGGTGCTGCTGGTGCTCGACGCCACGGTCGGCCAGAATGCGCTGTCGCAGGTCGAGGCCTTTACCAGGACCGCCGGCGTGACGGGCCTGGTGATGACCAAGCTCGACGGCACCGCGCGCGGCGGCATTCTCGTCGCGATCGCCGAGAAGCACAAATTGCCGGTGCATTTCATCGGCGTCGGCGAAGGCGTCGAGGATCTGGCGCCGTTCACCGCGCGCGATTTCGCCCAGGCGATCGCCGGCACGGAGGCCACATGACGAAGCCCTCGACGTCCGACGAGATCCTGCCCAAGAACCAGCCGCATCCGCTGTTCAAGCTGGCGACCGAGCTCGGCCCGCTGCTGGTGTTCTTCTTCGTCAACTCGAAATGGAATCTGTTCGCCGCCACCGGCGCCTTCATGGTCGCGGTGATCGCGGCGATCATCGCGTCCTATGTGGTGACCAAGCACGTGCCGATCATGGCGATCGTCACCGCCGTGGTGGTGCTGGTGTTCGGCACGTTGACGCTGGTGCTGCACGACGAGACCTTCATCAAGATGAAGCCGACCATCGTCTACGCGCTGTTCGGCGCGGTGCTCGGCGGCGGGCTGCTGTTCGGCCGCAGCTTCATCGCGATCATGTTCGATCAGGTGTTCAATCTGACGCCGGAAGGCTGGCGCAAACTGACGCTGCGCTGGGCGCTGTTCTTCGCCGCGATGGCGCTGCTCAACGAAGCGGTGTGGCGCACCCAGTCGACCGACTTCTGGGTCAACTTCAAGGTGTTCGGCATGATCCCGCTGACCATGCTGTTCGCCTTTGCGCAGATGCCGCTGACCAAGCGCTACGCCGCCGCGCCGGCGACGCTGGAGCAGAGCGCCGCCGACGAGGGCGACGTCTCGGGTCGGTGAGCCTGCTACTTCAAAGACGTCATTGCCGGGCTTGACCCGGCAATCCATCTTCTTGCGAACAGCGATGGATGCCCGGGTCAAGCCCGGGCATGACCTGTTACTTGGTGGCGACGGGCGCCCCCCGCTCAGCTCTTGTGCCTGGCGATGATCCTGTCCTTGATGCCGTCATAGGTCTTCTCGGGCAGGATCTTCTTGTGCACGAGGTCGTCCTTGCCCTTGTAGGGGCGGCCCTTGATGATCGCGGCGGAGTAGGCCTTGCCGACGCCGGGCAGCGCGTCGAGCTGGTCGGCGGTGGCGGTGTTGATGTCGAGCAGTTCGACCTTGGCGCCGGCGGTCGGCGAGGTCTTGGTCGCCACCGGCGGCGCCATCTTGTCGGCGGCGGGCGCGGTCTGGGTGCCTTGTGCGGTCCCTTGCGCCATCGCGGGGCTGCCGGCGAGCAGGCCGAAAGCCAGCGCGGCGGCGAGCGGGGCGAGGGCGAGGTGGCGCAGTTTCGAAGTAAGCATCGGGGTGTCCTCCACGGACGTTGTTAGTAACGCCATGGAGCTAGCCGCCGATTCATGGCGCGGCCGTGGCCGGCAAATGAACCGCCGATAAACGCTGATGATTATTTGTCGGGATGAGCTGGCTCCGGGGGGCGCGCACCTCTCCCGCTCGCGGGAGAGGTCGGATCGCGCAGCGATCCGGGTGAGGGTACTCCGCTCCGCGAGTTAGTGAGTCAGTGTCTGGGGCGCCCTCACCCCAGCCCTCTCCCGCGAGCGGGAGAGGGAGCTCGCAGCGGTCGGGGAGATGCTGTGGATGAACTCGGATTAGGACTTCGCCAGCGCCTTCTCGATTTCCGGCTTCAGCACCTTGTCGAGATTGTCCGGCGTGATCGGGCCGACCAGCTTGTAGGCGATCCTGCCGTCGCGGCCGACCACGAAGGTCTCCGGCACGCCGTAGACGCCCCATTCGATCGCGGCGCGGCCATTGGCGTCGACGCCGACCGCGGCGAACGGGTTGCCGTAGCGGCCGAGGAATCGCCGGGCGTTGTCAGGCTTGTCCTTGTAGTTGATGCCGACGATCTGGATGCGCTTGTCGTCGCCGAGCGCGGTCAGGATCGGCGCCTCGTCGTGACACGGCACGCACCACGACGCCCAGACATTGACGACGCTGACCTTGCCCTTGAACAGCGCCGGATCGAGCCCCGGCACCGCCGCGCCGTCGCGGGCGAGGTCGTCGAGCGCCGGCAGCACGGTCTGCGGCACTTCGCGACCGATCAGCGCCGAGGGAATGCGGGAAATGTCGCGATCGCCGAGCCGGATCCAGAACAGCGCCGCGAGGCCTGCGAACACCAGCAGCGGCAGCGCCACCATCAGCGAGCGGCGGGTCGGCGAGGGGGCGTCGGTGACGGGCGTGGTCATGTCAGATCCGTTGCGCTGCGGCCGGAGCGCCGCGTGGCACCGCGCGCCTCGAGCTCGCGCAGCCGCGCCTTCTGGCGGCGATAGTCGAGTATCACCCACACGATCAGCAGCGCGATCACGATCGCGACTGCGGCGTAGGACGAAACGATGAACTCGGCGTAGCGACCGAACATCACGCCGCCTCGGCGCGGCTGGCCTGCAGCATCTGCAGCGTGCGCACCCGGCGGCGCAGGATCTCGTTGCGCATCGCGGCGACGTGCAGCGTCAGAAACAGCAGCGAGAAGCCGAACGCCATCACCAGCAGCGGAATCAGGAAGGACTGGTCCAGCGCCGGCCCGCCCATCCGGACCACCGAGGCCGGCTGGTGCAGCGTATTCCACCAGTCGACCGAGAACTTGATGATCGGCAGGTTGATGGCGCCGACCAGCGTCAGCACCGCGGCGGCGCGGGCGGCCCGCGACGGGTCCTCGACCGCGCGCCACAGCGCGATCAGGCCGAGATACATCAGGAACAGGATCAGCATCGAGGTCAGCCGCGCGTCCCATTCCCAATAGGTGCCCCACATCGGCCGGCCCCACAGCGAGCCGGTCAACAGCGCCAGGAAGGTGAAGGCGGCGCCGATCGGGGCGGCGGTCTTGGCGGCGACGTCGGCGAGCGGATGCCGCCACACCAGCGTGCCGAGCGAGGCCACGCTCATCACCCCCCAGACGAACATCGCCAGCCAGGCGTTCGGCACATGCACGAACATGATCTTGACGGTGGCGCCCTGCTGGTAGTCGTCCGGCGCCAGCATCGCCTGCACCAGCCCGACGGCGAGCAGCAGCGCGGTCGCGCCCGCGAGCCACGGCAGCAGGCGGCCGGCGAGCGTCAGGAACCGGGTCGGGTTGGCGAGTTCGGTCAGCGTCATGGCATCCCTGATAATGGGATGGGCGAGCGCAGGCAATGCGGCCTTCTCCGGAGGCCGCCGTCTCAGCGGGAGTTGATCGGGCGGCGAGCGCCGGCGGAACCCGGAGCGGCGGCCCTCTACAGCGCCTCGCCCTTCAGCAGGCGCGGGGTTTCGCCGGCGAGGCCGGCGGCCTGGCGGATGAAGACGTCCTTCAGCGGCGGCAGCCGGTCGACGATGCCGAGGCCGATGTCGCGAACGCTGCGCAGCAGCGGCGATTTGTTGGAGAACAGCAGGTTCAGCCCGTTGGTGGCGACGCCCATCGCCATGGTGTCGAACCGCCGCCAGCGCTGGTAGTTCTCCAGCACGTCGGCCTGGCCGGGATCGATCCCGAGCCGCGCCGCATCGACCACGACTTCGGCCAAAGCCGCAACGTCGCGCAGCCCCATATTCAGCCCCTGCCCGGCGATCGGGTGGATCACATGGGCGGCGTCGCCGATCAGCGCCAGCCGCGGCCCGATGAAGGATTGCGCGACGAAATAGCCGAGCGGAAACGCCTTCGGCGCATCCAGCGGCTTGACCTCGCCGAGCCGCAGCCCGAACCGCGTCTCCAGCTCGGCCTGGAATTCCTTGGCCGACAGCGCCACGATCTTGGCCGCGTCGGCGCGGCTCTCGGTCCACACCAGCGACGAGCGCCGGCCGGTCAGCGGCAGGATCGCGAACGGCCCGGCCGGCAGGAAGTGCTCCTCGGCGCAGCCATTGTGGTCGCGCTCGTGCTCCACCGTGACGACGATGCCGGACTGGTCGTAGTCCCAGCCATAGGTGGCAATGCCGGCGCGCTCGCGCAGCTTCGACTTGGCGCCGTCGGCCGCGACCAGCAGGCTCGCCTCGATCACGCTGCCGTCGCCGAGCGTCACGCGGGTCGCGTCGTCGCCAGCCTGGTACGATATCACCGGCGTGGCGCGCAGCTCGACGCCGGCGGCCTCGGCGCGACTGGCCAGCGCCTCGTTGAGGTATTTGTTCTCGACCATATGGGCGAACGGCTCGCCGGGCTGCACCTCGCCGGCAAACGTCAGGAATACCGGCCGGGTCGCATCCTCGAGCGCCGAATCCGTCACCACCATGTCGATGATCGGCTGCGCGGTCGGCGCTACCTCGTCCCAGACGCCGAGCGCTTCGAACAGCCGGCGGCAGGCGGCGACGATCGCGGTGGCGCGCGGATCGCGCGACGGCCGCATCGCCAGCGCCGGGTCGGCGACAACGATCGGGACCTCGGGGCCGAGCCCCTGGCGCAGCGCCAGCGCCAGCGCCAGACCGGCGAACGCGCCGCCACCGATGACAATGCTTCGCTGTACCGTCATTTTTCTCACTCGTGTGCCGGAGTCGCCTGTCTGTTCTTGCGCCCATCCCGGAGCTGGGCGAAACAGGCTGAAACAGCCGTGGCTGGTAGGGCCCGGTCTACCAGACATCGACGGCGGTGGGAAATCACGCCGCCGCCACCCACGGGAGCGCCAGCCGGTGTCAAACAGCCTGATCGACCTGATCTCGATCCTCGATCTCGAACCGCTCGAGGTGAATCTGTTCCGCGGCACCAGCCCGCAGACGAGCTGGCAGCGGGTGTTCGGCGGCCAGGTGATCGGCCAGGCGATGGTCGCCGGCTGCCGCACCGTCGAGGGCCGGCTGCCGCATTCGATGCATTGCTACTTCATCCTGCCGGGCGACCCGGCGGTGCCGATCATCTACGAGGTCGAACGGCTGCGCGACGGCAAGAGCTACACCACCCGCCGCGTCACCGCGATCCAGCATGGCCAGGCGATCTTCTCGCTGATGATGTCGTTCCACGACGACGAGGAGACCGCGTTCGACCATCAGGACAGGATGCCGGACGTGCCGCCGCCGGAGGCGCTGACCGCGGAGGAAATCTCCAAGCAGCCGTTCTTCAAGGAGATGCCGGATTTCATCAAGCGCTACTACGAGAGCGACCGGCCGATCGAGCTGCGCCCTGTCGAGCTGAAGCGCTATTTCGGCGAGAAGATCGAGGACGGCCGCATCCATGTCTGGATCCGCACCGCCGCCAAGCTGCCGGACGATCCGGCGCTGCACATGTGTGCGCTGGCCTATGCGTCGGACTTCTCGCTGCTCGACGCGGTGATGGCGCGCTATGGCCGCACCCTGTTCGACAAGCGGATGATGCCGGCGAGCCTCGATCACGCGATGTGGTTCCACCGCCCGTTCCGCGCCGACGAGTGGCTGCTCTACGCGCAGGATTCGCCATCCGCCCAGGGCGGCCGCGGCCTGACCCGCGGCATGATCTACAAGGCCGACGGCACCCTGGTCGCCTCGGTCGCCCAGGAAGGCTCGGTCCGGCAGCGGCGGGAGACGCCGAAGGGGTGAGCCAGCGCGGGCCCTCACCCTTCGCTCCGCTTATTTTCTACGCGCATTGCCGATAATCCCGGCATATAAAGAGCAAAAGCACCGCGCCACGCGGTGCGGATGCTTTTTCGCGTAAAGTCGGGGCCCTGCATGAAACTCGTCGTCGCCATCATCAAACCCTTCAAGCTCGACGAGGTGCGTCAGGCGCTGACCGAGATCGGCGTGCACGGCATGACCGTGACCGAGGTCAAGGGCTACGGCCGGCAGCGCGGCCATACCGAGATCTATCGCGGCGCCGAATACATCGTGAACTTCCTGCCCAAGCTGCGGATCGAGATCGCGGTCGATTCGGCGCTCGCCGACAAGGCCGTCGAGGTCATCACCCGCGGCGCCCGCACCGGCCAGATCGGCGACGGCAAGATCTTCGTCACGCCGATCGACCATGCGCTGCGGATCCGCACCGGCGAGACCGATTCGGACGCGCTCTGAGCCGGCCGCCGGGGGCCCGCTGCGCGACGCGGCGGGCGACGCCGAATCGTGCGTCTCGGTAGTTCGGAGCATGGCACGGCGCCTGAATAGCCACCTGCCATAATATTCTACCGCACGGACTGCCCGCCGGCTGGGCACGATTGTGTCGGCACCCTGTCATGCCCGGTTTTTGGTCAGTTCTGCTCAATCCATGAGCGCGACGGAATGGCACAGCCGGTGTTGCGGTGCGGTCTCCCGCCAAAGTCTCGATTTCATGAACGATTCCAGCGCGTCGGCCGACTGGCACGGCATTTGATTCTAGGGGGCGTGGCTGTGCCCGCGTAGTGATGCTCTCCGCGTGGGGATTTTCAGTCGAGTTCATGTCCCGGCCATTTTGGCCGGGCCCTAGCGGGGATAGGACCTATGAAAATTGTTATGGCGATCATCAAGCCATTCAAACTGGAAGAAGTCCGTGATGCCCTGACCGCCATTGGCGTTCACGGTTTGACGGTGACGGAAGTCAAGGGGTATGGCCGCCAGAAGGGCCACACGGAAATCTATCGCGGCGCCGAATACGCGGTGAGCTTCCTGCCCAAGATCAAGATCGAGGTCGCGATCGCCACCGATCAGGTCGAGAAGACCATCGAGGCGATCACCAGCGCCGCCAAGACCGGCCAGATCGGCGACGGCAAGATCTTCGTCATCGGCCTCGACCACGCTGTGCGCATCCGCACCGGCGAAGCCGACGCAGCAGCTCTCTAAGATTTCCCGCTCACCCAACTTTCTTCCACTCAGGAGACGACAAATGACGTTCAAACGTCCCTACGGCGCGGGACTGGCCGCCCTGGCAGCCGGCCTGTTCGCCGCGACTGCCGCCTACGCCGAGCCCACGGTCAACAAGGGCGACAACGCCTGGATGATGACCTCCACGGTTCTGGTCGTGCTGATGACCATTCCCGGCCTGGCGCTGTTCTATGGCGGCCTGGTCCGCTCCAAGAACATGCTCTCGGTGCTGGCGCAGGTGTTCTACACCTTCTCGATCGTGATCGTGATCTGGGCGGTCTACGGCTACAGCCTCGCCTTCACCGGCGGCTCCGATTTCATCGGCGGCTTCTCCAAGGCGTTCCTCGCCGGCGTCACGCCCGACTCCAAGGTCGCGTCGTTCAGCGTCGATTCCAACGTCTCGGAGCTGATCTACATCTGCTTCCAGATGACCTTCGCGGCGATCACGCCGGCGCTGATCGTCGGCGCCTTCGCCGAACGCACCCGCTTCGCCGCGGTCGCGCTGTTCGTGCCGCTGTGGGTGACGCTGATCTACTTCCCGATGGCCCACATGGTCTGGTACTGGCCGGGCCCGGATATGATCACCGACGCCGCCAAGGCGCTCGCCGCAGCCACTGACGATGCCGCCAAGGCGGCCGCGCAGGCCAAGCTCGACGAGATCAATGCGGATGCGGGCTTCATCTTCAAGAAGGGCGCGCTCGACTTCGCGGGCGGCACCGTGGTGCACATCAATGCCGGCATCGCCGGCCTGGTCGGCGCCCTGCTGATCGGCAAGCGCACCGGCTACGGCAAGGAGCTGATGGCTCCGCACTCGCTGACCATGACCATGATCGGCGCAGCCTTGCTCTGGGTCGGCTGGTTCGGCTTCAACGTCGGCTCCAACCTCGAAGCCAACGGCGTCGCCGGCCTCGCCATGGTCAACACCTTCGTCGCGACGGCGGCGGCGGCGATGAGCTGGATGTTCGCGGAATGGATCTTCAAGGGTCACCCCTCGCTGCTCGGCGCATTGTCCGGTGCAGTCGCGGGTCTGGTCGCGGTCACGCCCGCGGCGGGCTTTGTCGGCCCGATGGGCGCGATCGTGCTCGGCATCGTGGCCGGCGTGGTCTGCCTGTTCTTCTGCACCGTGGTGAAGAACGCGCTCGGCTATGACGACTCGCTCGACGTGTTCGGCATCCACGGCGTCGGCGGCATCATCGGCGCGCTCGGCACCGGCGTCCTGGTGAACCCGGCGCTCGGCGGCACCGGCGTGTACGACTACGTCGCCGGCGCGGTCGCCGAATACGACTTCGGCGCCCAGATGATCGCGCAGTGCTGGGGCGTCGGCACCACGATCCTGCTGTCCGGCATCGGCTCGGCGATCCTGTTCAAGGTCGTCGACGTCATCGTCGGCCTGCGTGCCCCGGTCGAAGTCGAGCGCGAAGGCCTCGACGTCGTCGAGCACACCGAGCGCGCTTACAACATGTAAGTTCTCCCGGGGGCGCGGCGTCTTTCCTCCAGAGATGCCGCGCCCAGCACTACGGTTCGGGCAGATTCCCGGCACTGTCCGAGCCGTCGAGGGGTCCCAGCGCAAGCCGGGACCCCTTTCTTTTTTGAAGCCAGGTGTGCGGGCGGGGCGTCGCCAGGCATTGCGATCGTGCTATATTCCGAAGATGGACCGGATAATCGCGCTCGACATTCTTCGACGATCGCAACCTGCGCTGCGCGCTAGGGGTGTCCGCCGCGCCGCGCTGTTCGGCTCCGTGGCGCGCGGTGACGATCGCACGGGAAGCGACATCGACGTCATGATCGAGATCGATCCGGAGGCCCACGTCACCATTTTCGACTATGCGGATCTGAAGGACTACATCGCCGGCCTGTTCGATCGTCCAGTCGACGTCGTGAACCGCGCGCAACTCAAACCTCACATCGCTCCCGCTGCCGATGCCGACGCGATCTACGCGTTCTGAGGCCTCACAGGTCGCTTTGCGCGACATGCTGCACCACATCGATCTGGCGTCGGCATTCATCGGTGATCTGGACGAAGCCCTGTTCAGACGCGATCTGCGCACGGTCTACGCCGTGACGCGGTGTCTCGAAATCATTTCGGAGGCCTCGCGTCGGGTGTCGGAGGAGGCCCGGTCGCGTCATCCCACGATTCCCTGGCGTCAGATTGCGGCCGCTGGCAATGTTTATCGGCATGACTACGAGGATGTCGCCGCGCAGATGGTGTGGGACACCGTGCATCGCGCCTTGCCGGATCTGAGAGCCGCCCTCAGCGCGGAACTGGGACGCGACGATTCAGCCCGGATGCGATGACGCGCCCGGGTCTTCGGACGGCACGCCGCCCCCACCCGTCGATGGTTAATCGCGTCTTAACCTCGCCGTATCTATGGTGGCTGATCTGTTTTCGCCCGTGCCGGAAAGCGGCCGGGCGCCTTGCAAAACTGGCGTTTTTGAATGGCTCTGCGCGCCTCTTCAGTTTCGGCGAGCGCCGCCGGCAGTCCTGCTGCCGCCGGCGTTAGCGAGCGCTCGCCCTTCGCGCGGCTGAGCGAATTGCTGGCGCCGCATCAGCCCGGCGAGCGGCTGATCAATCTGTCGGTCGGCGAGCCGCAGCATCCGGTGCCGGATTTCGTCGGCCCGGTGTTGGCGCGGCACACCGCCGAGTTCGGCCGCTATCCGATGGCCAAGGGCATCGCGCCGTTCCGCGAAGCCGCCGCATCCTGGCTGGCGCAACGCTTCGCGCTGCCGCGCGCGCCCGATCCCGAGACGCAAGTGCTGGTGCTGAACGGCAGCCGCGAGGGCCTGTTCCTCGCCGCGGTCGCGGCCGCGCGCTACGTGTCGCCGCGCGACGGCACGCCGGCGATCCTGATGCCGAACCCGTTCTATCCCGCCTATGCGGCCGGCGCCCGCGCCGCCGGCTGCGAGGCGGTGTTCCTGCCGACGACTCTCGCCAACGGCTTCCTGCCCGATCTCGATGCGCTGGATGCCGCGACGCTGAAGCGTACGGTGGCGATCTACATCGCTTCGCCCGCGAACCCTCAGGGCTCGGTCGCATCATTCGATTACTTCGCGAAGCTGAAGGCCCTGGCCGATCGCCACGGCTTTCTGATTCTCGCAGACGAGTGCTACTCGGAAATCTACACCCGCGATGCGCCCGGCAGCGCGCTGCAGGCGGCCGGCCCGGACTTCCGCAACGTCGCGGTGTTCCAGTCGCTGTCGAAGCGCTCCAATCTTCCCGGCATGCGCGTCGGCTTCGTCGCCGGCGACGCGGATTTTCTCAAGGCCTATCACGAGCTGCGCAACGTCGCGGCCCCGCAGGTGCCGGTGCCGCTGCAGCACGTCGCGGTCGCCGCCTATGGCGACGAGGCGCATGTCGAGGAGAACCGACGGCTGTACCGGCTGAAATTCGATCTCGCCGACCAGATCATCGGCGCGCGCTTCGGTTATCAGCGCCCCGCCGGCGGCTTCTGCCTGTGGCTCGACGTCGCCGCGCAGGGCGGCGACGAGGTCGCCACGGTGAAGCTGTTCCGGGAGGGCGGCGTCCGGGTCATTCCCGGCAGCTATCTGGCGCGTCCGCAGGCCGACGGCAGCAATCCCGGCGCCGGCTACATTCGTGTGGCGATGGTGCAGGACAGTGAGACCACCGCCGAAGCGCTGCACCGCCTGGTGCGGATTCTCGAGTGAGTCGCGGGGCTGAAAATTGAGCATGCCGGCGATCGAGCGCGTCATTCCCCTGGTCGGGCACCTGCCGACATCGCTTCGCGATGCGCTGGCGCGGCGGCTGCGTGAACTCGCGGGCTTCGGCCTGATCGCGCTCGCCACCGTGGCGGCCGCGGCGCTGGCGACCTGGTCGGTGCAGGACCCGAGCCTCAGCCATGCCACCTCGCGCAAGATCCACAATCTGATCGGTTATCCCGGCGCGATCGGCGCCGATCTGTCGATGCAGATTCTCGGCCTCGGCGCCGTCGGCCTGCTGCTGCCGGTCGCCACCTGGGGCTGGCGGATGATCAACCACCGGCCGTTCGATCGCCGCGCGCTGCGGTTCGGCGCCTGGATCCTCTGCACCGTGTTCGCCGCCGGCTTCGCCTCGTCGTTTCCGCATGACAGCGCCTGGCCGCTGCCGACCGGGCTCGGCGGCGTGGTCGGCGATGCGCTGGTGCGCGCGCCGTCGCTGATCTTCGGCCCCGGCCTGATCTTCCGCATCATCCTCAGCGTCCTGCTCGGCGCCGCGATGGCGGCGTGCTTCGTGATCGCCAGCGGCTACGGCTCGCGCGAGCCAGACCCGGACGAAGTGATCGCCGACGACGTGCCGCTCGACGAAGACGAGGATCGCGACGAGGGCTCGGTGTCGCTCGGCTGGATGGCGCATGCCATGCTCAGCGCCAAGGCGCGGCTGTGGCGGCTGATGAAGCTCGGCTATCGCGGCCTCGTCAGCAGCGCGCCGGCCGGCCGCTCCGCCGCCTCGTTCGAGCGTCAGGAGCCGAAGCTCGGCAGCGGCCGGACGTCACCGCCGATCGTGCCGCGCGACGAACGCGACGACGACGAACCGCTCGAGCTCGATTCCGCCGACGAGGTGGATGAGGACGAGGAGGACGAAGCGCCAGTCGCCCGCGCGCCGCGAAAGAAGGCCGCGCCGAAGCCAGCCGCGAAGAAATCCGGCAAGTTCGAACTGCCCTCGGTCAACGTGCTGACGGCGCCGAAGGCCTCCGACCGCCAGCCGCTCAACAAGGCCGAACTCGAAGCCAATTCGCGCGCGCTGGAAGGCGTGCTGCAGGATTTCGGCGTGCGCGGCGAAATCGTCAAGGCGAACCCCGGCCCGGTGGTGACGCTGTACGAACTCGAGCCCGCGCCCGGCATCAAATCGTCGCGCGTGATCGGCCTGTCCGACGACATCGCCCGTTCGATGAGCGCGCTGTCGGCGCGCGTCGCCGTGGTGCCCGGCCGCAACGCGATCGGCATCGAGCTGCCCAACGCGCATCGCGAGAAGGTTTATCTGCGCGAACTGCTCAGCGTGAAGGACGGCAACGAGACCGTGCACAAGCTGCCGCTGTGTCTCGGCAAGAACATCGGCGGCGATTCGATCATCATCGATCTCGCCCGCACCCCGCATATGCTGATCGCCGGCACCACCGGCTCGGGCAAGTCGGTCGCCATCAACACCATGATCCTCAGCCTGGTGTACCGGCTGCGGCCGGATCAGTGCCGGCTGATCATGGTCGATCCGAAGATGCTCGAACTGTCGGTCTATGACGGCATCCCGCATCTGCTGACGCCCGTCGTCACCGATCCGAAGAAGGCCGTGGTCGCGCTGAAATGGGCGGTGCGCGAGATGGAAGAGCGCTACAAGCGCATGGCCAAGCTCGGCGTCCGCAACATCGACGGCTACAACACCCGGCTCGGCGAAGCCAAAGCCAAGGGCGAAGAGCTGACCCGCACCGTGCACACCGGCTTCGACAAGGAGACCGGCAAGGCGATCTACGAGGACGAGAAGCTCGATCTCGAGCCGCTGCCCTACATCGTCATCATCGTCGACGAAATGGCCGACCTGATGATGGTCGCCGGCAAGGACATCGAAGGCGCGGTGCAGCGCCTCGCCCAGATGGCGCGCGCCGCCGGCCTGCATGTTATTCTGGCGACGCAGCGGCCGTCGGTCGACGTCATCACCGGCACCATCAAGGCGAACTTCCCGACCCGCATTTCCTTCCAGGTCACCTCGAAGATCGACAGCCGCACCATCCTCGGCGAAATGGGCGCCGAGCAGCTGCTCGGCCAGGGCGACATGCTGTACATGGCGGGCGGCGGCCGCATCAGCCGCGTGCACGGCCCGTTCGTCTCCGACGAGGAGGTCGAGAAGGTCGTCAGGCATCTGAAGACCCAGGGGCAGCCGGAATATCTCGAGGCGGTCACCGCCGAGGAGCCCGCCGAGGGCGAGGACGGCGCGGTGTTCGATGCCACCGGCATGGGCGGCGACGGCGGCGGCGACCTGTTCCAGCAGGCGGTCGCCATCGTCAAGCGCGACCGCAAGGCCTCGACCAGCTACATTCAGCGTCGCCTGCAGATCGGCTACAACCGCGCCGCCTCGCTGATGGAGCGGATGGAACTCGAAGGCATCGTCGGCCAGCCCAATCACGCCGGCAAGCGTGAGATCCTGGTGGCCGAAGAAGACTCCGACTTTTGAGCGGCAGGATGATCAGCGTGATGGAATTGTCCGGGCCGGAGTCGCGAAATCGCCACAGCGCCGAGGTAGCCGCTGGGGAGCATGGCGCCGGCTCCGCGGCGCCTGCGCAGGACAATGCATTGACGAATATTTTCAATGGTTTGGCGCCGAGGCCGGCGATCGCTCCCGGGCTGCGCCGCGCCATCGCGGCCGGCGTCGGATTGCTGCTGGGCGTCACCGCGCCGTTCGCAGCCGCCGAGACCGTGCCGGTGCCGAAGCCGTCGCCGAGAGGCGGCGAGCGACTGATCAGCGCCGCCGAGCCCAACCGGCCGCAGCGCCCGCCGCCGCAGCAGCCTGCGGCGCCGCCTCCGGTGGCGAAGCTGACCACGCCGCCCGAGCCGGTGATCCCCGATCCGCGGCGCAACGTGCCGGCCTCGATCTTCACCACCTTCGACGCCAAGCAGAAGGCGGATGCCGCCAAGGTCAGCGCCTATCTGTCGTCGCTGTCGACGCTGGTCGGCAATTTCGTGCAGGTCGGCCCCGACGGCACGCGGCTGAAGGGCGATTTCTACATCATGAAGCCGGGCAAGGTGCGGTTCGAATATGACGAGCCGAGCCCGGTCTCGATGGTCTCGGACGGCCAGTCGCTGGCGGTGCGCGACCGCAAGCTCGCGACCCAGGACGTCTATCCGCTGTCGCAGACGCCGCTGCGCTATCTGCTGAGCGACCGCATCGACCTGCTGCGCGACACCAATGTGGTCGCCATCACCTCGGACGAGCTCTACATCAGCATCATCATCGAGGAACGCAACGCGGTGATCGGCACCAGCCGGCTGATGTTGATGCTCGGCGTCAAGGACGGCCAGCTCAAGCAATGGACCGTCACCGATCCGCAGGGCTACGACACCACGGTGGCGATCTACAATCTCGACACCACCAAGCGGCCCGACCCGTCGATGTTCAAGATCGACTTCACCGACTACGGCACCCCGCCGGGCTGACGCTGTCCTTCTTTTTGTTTCGCTGGTCCGCTTCGCGGACGATGGATGCGCGGGCCTTCGCCGCGCCGAACGGGCTCCGGCCCCGCAGGCGGGTCGAGCCCGCGCATGACGCTGTGCTTGATCGCCCTGTGAGTGGCGCAGGCCGTATCCATCAGCACCGTCATTGCCGGGCCCGACCCGGCAATCCATCCCCTTCGCAAGACGCCACAGCACGCGTTGGCTGGTTGTGCACATCAGCGGCTTGCGTCCGATCGTGCGCCGCGCAAGAAAGAGCGCGCACCTCAGGATGACGGTGCCGCACCCGCAACATCCCCGGCCCCCCATGCGCTTCACGCTGACGACCTGGAATATCAATTCGGTGCGGCTGCGCATCGATCTGGTGGCGAAATTTCTCAAGGCGCAGCGGCCGGACGTGCTGTGCCTTCAGGAGACCAAGTGCCCCGACGACGCGTTTCCGGCGAAGCGCTTCAAGCGTCTCGGCTACGAGCACATCGCGCTGAACGGGCAGAAGGGTTATCACGGCGTCGCAATCATCTCGAAGATCCCGTTCGTCGCGCACGACATCCGCACCTTCTGCGACAATGTCGACTCGCGCCACATCTCGGCATCCCTGCAGACCGGCGAGAGCGACCCGCCGCTGGTGCTGCATAATTTCTACGTGCCCGCCGGCGGCGACATTCCCGACCCGGAGCTCAACATCAAGTTCAGGCACAAGCTGTCGTTTCTCGACGAGATGCGGGACTGCGCGCCGCTGCACCCCTCGGGCGACGCGCGGCACATCCTGGTCGGCGACCTCAACGTCGCGCCGCACGAGCACGACGTCTGGTCGCACAAGCAGTTACTTAAGGTCGTGTCGCACACCCCGGTGGAATGCGACAAGCTGCTCGCGGTGCTACGCGCCGGCAACTGGGTCGACGTCGCGCGCGACCGGATTCCGCTGTCGGAAAAGATCTACACCTGGTGGAGCTACCGCGCCGCCGACTGGACCATCGCCGACCGCGGCCGCAGGCTCGATCACATCTGGGTCTCCGAAGCGCTGCGCGACCGCGTCACCGACTTCAGGATCCTGCGCGACGCAAGAAGCTGGGAACGCCCCAGCGATCATGTCCCGGTGACGGTGACGATGGAGCTGTAGGTTTGTAGTTGTGAGTTCGAGTTGATACGCGACCTCACACCCCGCAACGCGCTTCCCCCTATCGAGGACTTGCGCGAATTGCTACGTCAGCTTGCTGCCGGCGCGCATGATGTCCTTGGCGATCGTGGTGGTGCGGGCGGCGAATTCGTCGCGCAGCCGCATCGCGGCGGGCGGGTCGCTTTCGAGCACGCGCTGGAACAGGCTGCGGGCGATCCGGATCACCGAGGAATATTCCAGCGCCACCGCGCTGGAGGGCCGCGGCATCGGCAGCACCAGCGCCAGTTCGCCGATCAGATCGCCCGGCCGCGCGATCAGTTCGTGCGGGCCGCCGTCGGTCGACGTCACCTGGAACGCGCCGCTCTGCACCACATAGCCGGCGTCGGAGGCGTCGCCGGCGTTGAACAGCACGTCGCCGCGGGCGAATTCGCGCTGCTCCGAGCCGATCGCCAGCATCCGCAGCGAGGTGTCGCCCAACAGCCGCAGCGTCGGGACGCGCTCGAGCAGGGCTACATCATCTTCGATCGACATCAGGGACCGGTCAGAGATCGGGACGCGCCAGAGCTGTGGCGACGATTCGGCCCCTATTGGTATCACGGCACGAGTTTGTAGCCACCGGCCTCGGTCACCAGAATCTCCGGATTCGCCGCATCCTTCTCGATCTTTTGGCGAAGGCGGTAAATGTGGGTCTCGAGCGTGTGGGTGGTCACACCGGAATTATAGCCCCAGACTTCCTGCAGCAGCGTCTCGCGCGACACCGGCGCCTGGCCGGCGCGGTACAGGAAGCGCAGAATCGCGGTTTCCTTCTCGGTCAGCCGCACCTTCTTGGCATTGGCGCCGGTCAGCATCTTGGAGCCGGGGCGGAAGCTGTAGGGGCCGACGGTGAACACCGCGTCCTCGCTGGCCTCGTGCTGGCGGAGCTGGGCGCGGATCCGCGCCAGCAGCACCGCGAAGCGGAACGGCTTGGCGACGTAGTCGTTGGCGCCGCTCTCCAGCCCGAGAATGGTGTCGGAATCGGTATCGTGCCCGGTCAGCATGATGATCGGCGCCTTGAAGCCGCCCTTGCGCAGGGACCGCACCACTTCGCGCCCGTCGGTGTCGGGCAGGCCGACATCCATCAGCACCAAGTCGGGCGAATTCGCCTTGGCGGACTGGACGCCCTTGGCGCCGGTGTCGACTGCGGAGGCCTCGAATTCCTCGTGCAGCGACAATTGCTCGACCAGCGCGTCTCGCAGATCGGTGTCGTCGTCCACGATCAGGATCTTGCGGGCGTTCGGCATCAGCGATGTCCTTCGGGTCTTGCGCGCGGCAACGGCCGGAGCGGCCGGAGCGTCTTCCAGATCACGCGCGATTGTATCGCAGAACAGCAAATAGGCATCGATTCTGCGGAATTGAACAGCGGCATGCTAAAATTGCTCGATCGAAGCTTCCGATGAGCGCCTGCCGACGTGAAAAATCTCTTAAAATCAGATTCTTGCATCCCATCGGCGGGGGCCGGCCCGATCCCCATGCTGCGCGTCCGCCGCGCCGCCGGCGAGCCCAGCCGCGGCTGGCTGACCGCCGCGGGACTGACGATCCCGGTCGCGCTCGGCCGCGGCGGCATCCGCGCCGACAAGCGCGAGGGCGACGGCGGCACCCCGCGCGGCACGTTCCGCCCGCTGCGGCTGTGGTGGCGGGCCGACCGCTGGCCGCGTCCGCGCACGCATCTGCCGGTCCGGGCCATTACCGCGGCGGACGCCTGGTGCGAGGACCCGGCCAGCCGGCACTACAACCGGCCGATGCGCCGCGGCCCCGGCGAGCCCGGCGACCGCTTGCTGCGCGCCGACCATCTGTATGATTTCATCGTCGAGATCGACCACAACACAAGGCCGCGGGTCGCCGGCCGCGGCAGCGCGGTGTTCCTGCATCTGGCCCGCGACAATTTCGGCCCCACCGCCGGCTGCGTCGCGATGACCAGAGGCAATCTGCTCCGGCTGCTGGCACGGCTCGGGCCGACGACGAAGATCGTGATCGGGTAACTTCGTTCTCAGAGCGGAGACGGCGGTGACTGCCACGCCCCCGCCCGTCATCGCCCGGCTCGACCGGGCGACCCAGTATTCCAGAGCCTCAGTGCCGAGAAACCAACGCTCCGGGATACTGGGCCACCCGCTTTCGCGGGTGGTGACGGCAGCGGATGGGGAGAGACCAGCGGCTGTCCGTTCGTCTTGTTGCGACGAGCGGTTCTCTACCGATGCCCGAAGATCGCCGATCCCACGCGCACATGGGTGGCGCCGAATTCGATCGCGGTGGCGAAGTCGGCGCTCATGCCCATCGACAGTTTCGACAGGCCGTTGCGTTTGGCGATCTTCGCCGTCAGCGCGAAATGCGGCGCCGGCGCCTCGTCCACCGGCGGAATGCACATCAGGCCGGCGATTGCGAGCCCGAAGCGCTCACGGCAGGCGGCGATGAACGCGTCGGCGTCCTGCGGCGCGATGCCGGCTTTCTGCGGCTCCTCGCCGGTGTTGATCTGGACGAACAATTCGACCGCGCGGCCCGAAGCCGGCAGCGCCTTGCCGAGCGCCTCGCATAAACTCTCGCGGTCGACCGAATGGATCGCGTCGAACAGCGCCACGGCTTCCTTGGCCTTGTTGGATTGCAGCGGCCCGATCAGATGCAGTTCGGTGCCGGGATGCGCGTCGCGGAGCGCCGGCCATTTGGCCTTGGCCTCCTGCACGCGGTTTTCACCGAACACCCGCTGCCCCGCCGCCAGCACCGGCAGGATCGCCTCGGCCTCGAAGGTCTTCGACACCGCGATCAGCGTCACCGAAGCGCGCTCGCGGCGTGCGTCCCTGCAGGCGCGGGCGATCTCCTGCTCGACCGCGGCCAGCCCCTGAACGAGATCCGAGCTCACCGCGTCCTCCCGGCAGCGATCGGCGCCGATGGTGGTGAACGATCGATGATCGGCGTGAAGCGGACGGCGGATGCACTCAACGGTAGGCCTTCAGTCGAATTGTAACGAGTTGGAGAAAGGCTTCTTGAGCCCTTGGGGCTAGTCTGCTTATGGGGTTTAGGGGGCTACGATGTCACGCATCGCCATCATTCGCAAGAAAGCGAAGCTCCGGGGATTGCTCGGAATCCGCGCCAGGCTGGTGGTGCTGGCGCTGATTCTGGTATGCCCGCTGATGCTCGACCGGGTCCGTCTGCTCGAACAGACCCGCACCACCGAAATCGCCGCGGTCGCCGCCACCGTCGCGACGCTGGCGCAGCGCGCCGCCGACGCCCAGCGCGAAGTGATCTCCTCGGTCGAAGCGGTGCTGAAATCCGCCGCCTACATCCATGCCGCGGCGTCCGAGGTGGATCGCAGCTGCAGCATCCTGCGCGCCAGCCTGCGGGTCGATCTGCCGTCGATCCGGATGCTGTCGATCGCGGATGCGCGCGGCGTCATTCATTGCTCGACCGCGGCGATGTTCGTCGGCTCCGATGTCAGCCAGCGCGCTTATTTCCGCAGGGCGCTGGAGAGCCATAGTTTCGTCGTCAGCGATTTCCTGATCGGGGGGCAGAGCGGCAAGGGCACCATTCTGGCGGCCTATCCGGTGTCGGCGCTGGATGCCGGCGAACAGGCGGTGATGATCGCCGGGATCAATCTCGACTGGCTGTCGGACATCATGGCCAATCTCGCCGGCCGGGCCGGCGTCAGCGTCGCGCTGATCGACGGCGAGGGCACGGTGCTCGCCACCCCGCCCGACCAGCGCAGCAAGGTCGGCCGCAAGCTCGGCCAGGCCGAGCTCGATTTCGCCCTCGGCGCCAATCCGCAGAACCGCGAACTCGCCACCGCCCAGAACGATTCCGGACAGAAGCTGTCGGTGTCGCGGATTCCGGGCACCAATGCGCGGCTGGTGGTGATGCTGGACGAGGGGACGGTCTCGGCCGCGATCAGCCGCGAGATCCGCACCGCCTATCTGCAACTGGCGCTGGTGTGCGTGTTCGTGCTGCTCGGCGCGCTGATCGCCGCCGAACGGCTGATCGTGCGGCCGATCTCGATGCTGACCTCGACCGCCAAACGATTCGCCGAGGGCGACTGGTCGGCGCGCGCCGCGCGCGCCCGGCTGCCGTCGGAATTCGTGCCGCTGGCGCGCGCCTTCAACGCGATGGCCGCGCAACTCGGCCAGCGCGAGCGCGAGCTGGTGGCGATCAACAACAACCTCACCGTGATGGCGTCGATGGATATGCTGAGCGGGCTCGCCAACCGGCGCGGCTTTCAGGGCCGGCTGGATATCGAATGGGCGCGCGGCCAGCAGACCGGCCATTGCCTTGCGCTGCTGATGCTCGACGTCGACCATTTCAAGCCGTTCAACGACAGCTACGGCCATCCGGAAGGCGACGCCTGCCTGTCGCGGATCGGCGAGGTGCTGGCGGCGGTGGCCGACGACACCGGCGGCTTTGCGGCGCGCTACGGCGGCGAGGAGTTCTGCCTTCTGTTGCCGAATACCGAGGCGGCCGCGGCGCGCGAGGTCGGCGAACTGGTTCGCGCCACCGTCGAGCGACTGGCGGTGCCGCATCGCACCAGCGAGTTTCAGCGCGTTACCGTCAGCGTCGGCGTCGCGGCGGCTCTGCCGATCGGCACCTCGGAACCCCGCGAACTGCTCGAGGCCGCCGATGCCGCGCTCTACGCCGCCAAGCACGGCGGCCGTAACACCGTCGCCGAACACGGCCTGGTCCGCAGCGCCGACCCGGCGGAGTCGATGGCGATCGCGAGCTGACAGGGCGGCCGGCCCGACGCCCCGGATTTGCGCCCATCCCATTGACCCGACGCAGCGTTTCGTGGCCTATTCCGCGCGCCTTTCGCGCGAATTCCGCCTGAGCCGCACCGGTTTGCGAGCTCATTCGCGCTTCCCCATCCGCTTGCAGAGCGCTCGAACCGGCCGGCCGACTGATCTCCAATGAGCAACGAACGTTACAACGCGCGCGAATCCGAGCCGAAATGGCAGGCGAAATGGGACGAGGCGAAGATCTTCGCCACCCGGAACGACGACCCGCGCCCAAAGTATTACGTGCTGGAGATGTTCCCGTATCCGTCGGGCCGCATCCATATGGGGCACGTCCGCAACTACACCATGGGCGACGTGGTGGCGCGAACGATGCGGGCGCGCGGCCACAACGTGCTGCACCCGATGGGCTGGGACGCGTTCGGCCTGCCGGCCGAGAACGCCGCGATCGAGCGCAAGGTCGCGCCGAAGGCCTGGACCTACGACAATATCGCCGCAATGAAAAAGCAGCTCCAGACCATGGGGCTGTCGCTCGACTGGGCGCGTGAATTCGCGACCTGCGATCCCGCCTACTACAGGCATCAGCAGAAGATGTTCCTGGATTTCCTGAAAGTCGGCCTCGCCGAACGGGAAACCCGCAAGCTCAACTGGGACCCGGTCGACATGACCGTGCTGGCCAACGAGCAGGTGATCGACGGCCGCGGCTGGCGCTCCGGCGCCGTGGTCGAGCAGCGCGAAATGAACCAGTGGGTGTTCAAGATCACCCGCTACGCGCAGGACCTGCTCGACGCGCTGGAGACGCTCGACCGCTGGCCCGACAAGGTCCGGCTGATGCAGCGAAACTGGATCGGCCGCAGCGAAGGGCTCCTGGTGCGGTTCGCGCTCGATGCCGCGACGACGCCGGCCGGCGAGACCGAGCTGAAGATTTTCACCACCCGCCCCGACACGCTGTTCGGCGCCAAATTTATGGCGATCGCGCCGGATCATCCGCTGGCGCAGGCGGCGGCCGCGAAGGCCCCGAAGGTCGCGGCCTTCGTCGAGGAGTGCAAGAAGCGCGGCACCGCGCAGGCCGAGATCGACACCGCCGAGAAGCAGGGCATCGACACCGGCATCCGCGCGCTGCATCCGTTCGACCCGGACTGGCAGATCCCGGTTTACGTCGCTAACTTCGTGCTGATGGAATACGGCACCGGCGCGATCTTCGGTTGCCCGGCGCACGACCAGCGCGACCTCGACTTCGTCAACAAGTACCAGCTCGGTAACACCCCGGTGGTGTGCCCCGAGGGCCAGGACCCTTCGAGCTTCGTCATCACGGACGAGGCCTATGACGGCGACGGCCGCATGATCAATTCGCGCTTCCTCGACGGCATGACGATCGATCAGGCCAAGGAAGAAGTCGCCACGCGCCTCGAGACAGCGACGCTCGGCAATTCGCCGGTCGGCGAGCGCAAGGTCAATTTCCGCCTGCGCGACTGGGGCATCTCGCGGCAGCGCTATTGGGGCTGCCCGATCCCGGTGATCCATTGCGAGGTCTGCGGCGTCGTGCCGGTGCCGGATAAGGATCTGCCCGTCGTGCTGCCGGAGGACGTCTCGTTCGACAAGCCCGGCAACGCGCTCGATCATCATCCGACCTGGAAGCACACAGCCTGCCCGCAATGCGGCGGCAAGGCCACGCGCGAAACCGACACCATGGACACTTTCGTGGATTCGTCCTGGTACTTCGCGCGCTTCACCGATCCGTGGAACGAGACCGCGCCGACCACGCCCGACGTGGTCAACCGGATGCTGCCGGTCGACCAATATATCGGCGGCGTCGAGCACGCGATTCTGCATCTCTTGTACAGCCGGTTCTTCACCCGCGCGATGAAAGCCACCGGCCATGTCGGGCTGGACGAGCCGTTCCGCGGCATGTTCACCCAGGGCATGGTGGTGCACGAGACCTATCGGACCGCCGACGGCCATTTCGCCTCGCCGGCCGAAGTGGCGATCGTGGCCGAGGGCGATGGACGCAAGGCGACGCTGCTCGACGGCGGCACGCCGGTCGAGATCGGCCCGATCGAGAAGATGTCGAAGAGCAAGCGCAACACCGTCGACCCCGACGACATCATCGGCTCTTACGGCGCCGACACCGCGCGCTGGTTCATGCTGTCGGATTCGCCGCCGGACCGCGACGTGATCTGGAGCGAGGAAGGCGTCAAGGGCGCCTCGCGCTTCGTGCAGCGGCTGTGGCGGATGGTCAACGACGCCGCCGACATCGCCAGATCGACTCCGGCCGAACGGCCCGCAACATTCGGGCCGGAGGCGCTGGCGGTGCGCAAGGCGGCGCATGGCGCGCTCGACAAGGTTCTGTCCGGCATCGAACGGCTCGCCTTCAATGTCAGCCTCGCCCATATCCGCGAATTCGCCAACAGCCTCGGCGAAATGCTGGCCAAACCCGGCACGGCATCAAAGGAAATTGCCCCGGATCTGGCCTGGGCGATCCGCGAGGCGTCGGTCATCCTTGTTCAACTGTTTCATCCGATGATGCCGCATCTGGCCGAGGAGTGCTGGACGGTGCTGGGCCAGCCGGGCCTGGTGTCGGAGGCGCTGTGGCCGCAAATCGAACGCGATCTGCTGGTCGAAGACAGCATCACGCTGCCGGTGCAGGTCAACGGCAAGAAACGCGGGGAAGTCACGGTGGCCCGGGACGCTCCGACCGCGGAAATTGAGGCTGCCGTTTTGGCCCTCGATGCGGTAAGACAGGCGCTGGACGGCAAGCCCGTCCGCAAGGTGATCGTGGTTCCGCAGAGGATCGTGAATGTCGTCGGTTAGGCCCGCATTGGCGAAGATGATCGCAAAAGTGGCGCTCGCCGCGATGCTGGCGGCGCCGCTCGCCGGATGCTTCCAGCCGATGTATGCCGACCGCGGCGACGGCTCGCCGGCGCTGCGCGACAAGCTCGCCGCCGTCGAGGTGCCGCCGCTCGACCTGCCGAACGGCTCGCGCACCGCCCGGCTCGGCGTCGAGATCCGCAACGCGCTGATGTTCAAGATTTACGGCAGCGCCACCGGCGCCCCGCCGCTGTATTCGCTGAAGATGAACCTCACCACCCAGCGCTCGTCGCTGATCGTCGACCCGACCACCGCGCTGCCGACGATCGAGAATTACGGCATCGACGCCAGCTACCGGCTGATCGAGATCGCCACCGGCAAGGTGGTGATGGCCGGCAACACCTTCTCGCGCGTCGAGTACGACGTGCCGGGCCAGACCCAGCGCTTCGCCCGCACCCGCGCCGGCCGCGACGCCGAGGACCGCGCCGCGAAGGAAATCGCCGAAAACATCAACACAAGGCTGGCGTCGTATTTCTACGCCGGGATCTGAGCGGATCGTGCGCGCCCGCGCCGCATCGCCGGTCTGATATCGCCATGGTCGCGCTGCGTGGACGAGACGCCACCGCCTTTCTGGCCCGCCCCGATCCGGGCCGGCCGATCATCCTGCTGTTCGGCCCCGATGCCGGCCTGGTGCGCGAACGCGCCGACGCGCTGATCGCCTCGGCGCTCGACGACCCCAACGATCCGTTCGCGCTGGTGCGGCTCGACGGCGACGAGCTCGCGGCGGAGCCGTCGCGGCTGGTCGACGAGGCGAACTCGATTCCGATGTTCGGCGGCCGCCGCGCGATCCGAATCCGCGCCGGCTCGCGCAGTTTCGTCGCCGGCGTCGAGACGTTGGTGGCGTCGCCGCCGAAGGAATGCCGGATCGTGATCGAGGCCGGCGACATCAAGCCGGACAATGCGCTGCGCAAGGCCTGCGAGAAAGCCCCGAGCGCCGTCGCGATCGGCTGCTACCCGGACGCCGAGGCCGACCTCGCCAAACTGATCGACGACGAACTGCGGAGCGCGCAACTGCAGATCGGCCGCGACGCCCGCGGCGTGCTGATGACGCTGCTCGGCGGCGACCGCCAGGCCTCGCGCAACGAAGTCCGCAAGCTCGCGCTATACGCCCATGGAAGCGGCGAGATCACGCTCGACGACGTCATCGCCTGCGTGTCGGACGCCTCCGACCTCAAGCTCGACGTCATCGTCGACGCGGCGTTCTCCGGCAAGCCGCAGATCGTCGAAAGCGAATTCGCCAAAGCGATGGTGGCCGGCACCTATCCGGGCCAGATCATCCTCGCGGCGCAGCGCCACGCCGCGTTCCTGCACAAGACCAGTCTGGCGGTCGAAGCCGGCGCCCCGGCTGCGACCGCGCTCGATAGCGGCTTTCCCCGATTGCACTTCTCGCGCAAGGCCGCCTCCGAAACCGCGCTGCGCAATCTCGGCACCTCGCGCCTCGCCCAGATCATCGACCAGCTCGCCACCGCCGCCCTCGACACGAGACGCCAGGCCACCCTCGGCGCCGCCATCGCCCAGCGCACGCTCTTGTCGATCGCGGTGAGTGCAAGGCGAAGGAGTTAGTTGGTAGGGCGTAGGGAAAAGGTAGGGTGGGCAAAGCGAAGCGTGCCCACGGCGTCGCGCGCAAGTCGGCGTGGGCACGGCGCTTCGCGCCTTTGCCCACCCTACTAACTAACTTTCGTTCGTCATTCCGGGGGCGCCGCGCAGCGGCGAACCCCGAATCCAGACTCCCGGCGCTCGTGAGAGCGCACGGCGGTGGAGTTAGTTGGTAGGGCGGCGTCGCATCACCGGCATCGTCATCCTGAGGTGCGCGCTCTTTCTTGCGCGCCTCGAAGGATGCGGCGACCAGTACCCGCGGCCGATCCTTCGAGACGCGCGCCGTCCGGCGCGCTCCTCAGGATTACGTTGACCTTGTTGCGGAGCGCGAAGGACGCAGCACCCCAACTAACCGCCCGCCTCGAGCCTGCGGATGATGTCGTCGAGCTGATCGAGATCGGCGTAGCGGATCTGCAGCGAGCCGGTGCCGTCGCGGTCGTCGATCGTCACCTTCATGCCGAGCGCGTCGCTGACGCGTTTTTCCAGCGCCAGCGTGTCGGCGTCCTT
The DNA here is from genome assembly GCF_052445935.1 of Rhodopseudomonas sp. NSM. Lineage (NCBI taxonomy): Bacteria > Pseudomonadati > Pseudomonadota > Alphaproteobacteria > Hyphomicrobiales > Nitrobacteraceae > Rhodopseudomonas > Rhodopseudomonas sp. NSM. The sequence continues at coordinate 63,444 of NZ_JBQTCH010000006.1, forward strand.
GGCGGGCTTCGCGTTTGCCGACGCGCGCGGCTTCTGCGGCTTGCGTTCCGGCACGCCCTCGTCATGCGCCAGCGCTTCGGTCTGCCGGACGTTGAGTCCTTCGGCGACGATGCGCTTCGCCGCCGCCGACGGATCGGGCACGCCGATCAGCGCGCGCGCATGGCCGGCAGATAGTTGTCCGGCCGCGATCAGGTCGAGCACGTCGTCGGGCAGCTTGGTCAGCCGCATCATGTTGGCGACGTGGCTGCGGCTCTTGCCGACGATCTTGGCTATGTCTTCCTGGCTGCGTTTGAACTCGTTGGCGAGCGCGTGATAGCCCTGCGCCTCTTCCAGCGGATTGAGATCCTCGCGCTGCACGTTCTCGACGATGGCGATTTCGAGCGCCAGCGCGTCCGAGACGTCGACCGGCACGATCGGCACTTCGTGCAGGCCGGCGCGCTGCGCCGCGCGCCAGCGGCGTTCGCCGGCGATGATCTCGTAGCGATCCTGCGCGCCCTTCACCGGCCGCACCACGATCGGCTGGATCACGCCGTGCTGCCTGATCGAATCGGTGAGTTCGCCGAGCTCGGAATCCGAGAAGGTCCGGCGCGGGTTGCGCGGATTGGCCTTGATGAATTCGATCGGCACCTTGCGCTGGCTGCGCGGCCGCTCGACATGCGCGGCCTCGCCGCCGACGTCCCCGATCAGACTTGCCAGCCCGCGCCCCAGTCGCGAACGGTGCTCGTCGGCCATCGCCTGCTCCCTTGGATTCACGTCGTTACTCCGCGTTACGTGTGGTGCTTCGCCATCCGCCGATGACGCCGAGTTGTTAGTTGCCGTATGCGCCCTGCGCCTGTGGCCCATCCTTCGAGGCTCGGGCTTCGCCCTCGCACCTCAGGATGACGCAGTGCTCGCGAATTGACGACGCGGGCACTCCCTCTCCGTCATCCTGAGGCGCGAGCTCTTGCGAGCCTCGAAGGATGACCGCGCACGGCCCCCGCCGCGCGCCATCGCAAGTCTCAATGCGTCGTGCGTAGTTCGCGTTCGCGCTGGATCACTTCGGTGGCGAGTTTCAGATAGGCTTCGCTGCCGACGCATTTCAGATCGTAGACCAGCACCGGCTTGCCGTAGCTCGGCGCTTCCGAGATCCGGACGTTGCGCGGGATCATGGTGTCGTAGACCTTCTTGCCCATGAACTGGCGGACGTCGGCGACGACCTGGCTCGACAGGTTGTTGCGGCTGTCGAACATCGTCAGCACGATGCCGTGGATGGTCAGTTCCGGATTCAGCGTCGAGCGCACCTGCTCGACGGTCTGCAGCAATTGCGACAGGCCTTCGAGCGCGAAGAACTCGCACTGTAGGGGAACGAGGATCGCGTCCGACGCCGCCATCGCGTTCACCGTCAAGAGGTTCAGCGACGGCGGGCAGTCGATCAGCACATAGGTGTAGTCCAGCGGCGGATCGATATCCTTGTTGAGCACGGCGATCGCGTCGCGCAGCCGGAAGGCGCGGTCGCGGGAATGGCCGAGTTCGAGTTCGAGGCCCGACAGATCCATCGTGGAAGCCGCGATGTGCAGCCGCGGCACCGCGGTCGGGACCACGGCGGCGCGCAGCGGCGCTTCGCCGGCCAGCACGTCATAGGTCGAGCAGTTGCGGTCGCGGCGGTCGATGCCGAGCCCGGTCGAGGCGTTGCCCTGCGGATCGAGATCGACGATCAGCACGCGCTCCCCGATCGCCGCCAGCGCGGTGCCGAGATTGATCGCCGTGGTGGTCTTGCCGACCCCGCCCTTCTGGTTGGCGAGCGCGATGATGCGTGGGCGTCCAGGCTCGGTCATAGCCCTATCCCCTTGATATATCTCATCAATGACGGTCATTCGCGGCGGCTTCTTTGCTGGCGGTGAAACGGGTTTGTCGTTGAATCTGGTCGAGTTCGACGATCCAGCCCTGTCCACCGGTCAGGCTGGCGTGCAACTGGGGCTCGATCTTCCAATACTTAGTAGCTTCCGTCAATTCCGCCTCTACATCTTGACCCTTGAGAAACAGAGCCTTGCTGCCCTCGGCCATCAGCGGCGCGGCGAAACCGATCAGCTGGTGTAGCGGAGCGACGGCGCGCGCGGTGATGCAATCAAGCGGCCGCGGGAACCTATCCACATTATCCCCGATGTCCGCGAGCATAACTGTGCCCGGCGCGCCGGTGACCCGCAGCGCCTCGCGCAGAAAGGCGGCCTTCTTGGCGTTGCGCTCGACCAGCGTGACGTGCCCGCCCGGGTGCTCGGCCATCGCACAGGCCAGCACGATGCCCGGAAAGCCGCCGCCGCTGCCGAAGTCGAGCCAGCGCCGCGCCGTCGGGGCGAGCGCGAGCAGCTGCAGCGAATCGGCGACATGCCGGGTCCAGAGCTGCGGCAGCGTCGACGGCGCGACCAGATTGGTCTTGGCCTGCCATTGCCGCAACAGATCCAGATAGGCATCGAGCCGCGCCTCTGTTTCACGTGAAACAGGGGTCAGTTTGAGGGCCGCGGCCTTGTCGGCGCTGTCCGGCACGGCAACCACCATCGGCGAAAGTCGGGAGGCCATCGGCCTGGGTCTCGGATTGGAGGGATCGTCGGACTACACATAAGCCGATGCGACAATTCCAGCCACTGTTTGGTCGGGCGCAGAGGAGCGATTGCGACGATTTTCGCGCCCGCGTGAATGACCAAGCAAGGCACTGCTGCGCAATCGCGTTTTCGGTGCTCGCGGCTGCCCTCACCCCAGCCCTCTCCCGCAGGCGGGAGAGGGGGCGCGCCGTGACTGGGGAGAGGCGTTCCGTCCGATTGATGGGCCGAATGGCGTGGCAAAGACCGATGCGAACGGCTCGGCCGACCGTCGCAGGACCAGACTCGGCGTCCCCAACCGCGGCGGCCCACACCCCGACCCTCTCCCGCAAGCGGGAGAGGGAGCACGCTCGGATTGGGGAGGGGCTTCTGTCTATTTCGAGGGGAGTTCATCGTGAACTGAATGACGTTGCTCGTTGGATCGGACGCCCCGGATCTGGCACCCGGATCCCACCCACACGGCCGGCTCCCTCTCCCGCTTGCGGGAGAGGGTCGGGGGTGAGGGCTCGCGGGCACTGAGCCTGCGGTCGACCATCCCGTAAGACGACTGCGTCCAACGTCGCCCTGCCGGTGTTTCACGTGAAACAGCGGCCCATCCCCGCCCCTATCCCTCGCCGTCCGCCACCGTCGGCCGCTTGCGCGCTTCCCGGCGCAGATACGCCGCCAGGATGCCGAGCGCCGCGGGGGTGATGCCGTCTAAACGCCCCGCCTGCCCGACCGTCCGCGGCCGGTGCCGCTCCAGTCGGCCGCGCGCCTCGTTCGACAGGCCGGGGACCAGCGCATAGTCGATATCGGTCAGCAGCAGGCCCTCGTCGCGGCGGAAAGCGGCGACGTCGGCGATCTGGCGCTCCAGATAGACCGCATATTTGGCATCGATCTCGACATGCACGGCGATCGACGGCGCCACGGCGCCAAGTTCCGGCCAGATCGCCCTGACCTGCGGCCATTCGATCTCCGGATAGGACAACAGATCGAACGCCGAGCGCCGCTGGCCGTCGCGATTGAGCGCAAGCCCGTGCCTGGCGGCCTCGTTCGGCGTGATCGACAGCGATTGCGCCAGTGCTTTCGCCTCGGCCAACGCCGCCATCTTGCCGCGATGGAACGCCGCCCGCTCCGCCCCGATGCAGCCGAGCGCCAGACCCTTGTCGGTCAGCCGCTGATCGGCATTGTCGGCGCGCAGCGTCAGGCGATATTCCGCCCGCGAGGTGAACATCCGGTACGGCTCGGAGATGCCGCGGGTCACCAGATCGTCGATCATCACCCCGAGATAGCCGTCGGCGCGGTCGAACACGACACCATCGCCGCCGCCAGCCGACAGCGCGGCATTCAGCCCCGCCACCAGCCCCTGCGCAGCCGCCTCTTCATAGCCGGTGGTGCCGTTGATCTGTCCGGCGAGAAACAGCCCGCGCAACCGCCTGGTCTGCAACGTCGGCTCCAGTTCGCGCGGATCGACATGATCGTATTCGATCGCATAGCCCGGCCGCAGCATCACGGTCCGCTCCAGACCCGGGATCGTCTGCAGGATCGCGCGCTGCACCTCTTCGGGCAGCGAGGTCGAGATCCCGTTGGGATAGACCGTCGGATCGTCGAGCCCTTCCGGCTCGAGGAAGATCTGGTGGCCGTCGCGATCGCCGAATTTGACGATCTTGTCCTCGATCGACGGGCAATAGCGCGGCCCCGACGACTGGATCTGGCCGGAATACATCGGCGAGCGATGCACATTGGCGCGGATCACCTCATGGGTGGCCGGCATCGTCCGGGTGATGCCACATTCGATCTGCGGCGTGGTGATCGCCGGCGTCAGCACGGAAAACGGCTCGGGCGGATCGTCGCCCGGCTGCATCTCGACCGCGCCCCAATCGATGGTGCGGCCGTCGAGCCGCGGTGGCGTCCCGGTCTTGAGCCGGCCGAGCGCGAGACCCAGCGCCTCGAACGAGGCCGACAGGCCGAGCGCCGGCGCCTCGTCGATCCGGCCGGCCGGCCAGCTCCGCTCGCCGAGATGAATCAGCCCGCGCAGAAAGGTCCCGGTGGTGACGACGACCGCCCCGACGGTGAGTTCGCGGCCATCGGCGAGGCGAATTCCGGTGATCCGGCCGGCGTCGCGCAGCAGCGCGTCCGCCTCGCCTTCGATTACGCTCAGGTTGGCTGTGGCGCGGATCGCGGCCTGCATCGCGGCGGCGTAGAGCTTGCGGTCGGCCTGGGCGCGCGGCCCGCGCACCGCCGGGCCCTTGCGCCGGTTAAGCATCCGGAACTGAATGCCGCCGGCGTCGGCGACACGGCCCATCAATCCATCCAGCGCGTCGACCTCGCGGACCAGATGGCCCTTGCCGAGGCCGCCGATCGCCGGATTGCACGACATTGCGCCGATCGTGGCGAAGCGATGCGTCACAAGCGCGGTCGCCGCACCAAGCCGGGCTGCCGCAGCCGCAGCCTCACAGCCGGCATGGCCGCCGCCAATGACGATGACATCGTAGGAATTGCGCATGGCCGGCTTTGTAGCCCAGCTTTTGGCGGCTTTGAAGCGGTATCGGATTCGGCCGTGTTTCACGTGAAACGTGAGAGCTTCGGTCTGCGGTGGAATCAACCCGGGCGTCGCCCTCCCCCCTCACCACAGGCACAACGTCATGGTGAGGAGGCGCGAAGCGCCGTCTCGAACCATGGGCGGACGGGAATGGGTCGCCCTCCTTCGAGAGGCCCGGCTTCGCCGGGCTCCTCAGAACACTTCATCGACTGATTTATGCGGCCTTCGCGCGTGCAGAGTCGTCATCCTGAGGTGCGCGCGTAGCGCGCCTCTAAGGATGCGGCCCAGGCGCCTGCGGCTCATCCTTCGAGGCCGCCGCGCCGCGCACAGCGCGACCCGGCGGCACCTCAGGATGACGGCGGCAATTGGTCGCGAGCGCTAATTCCATCAAAACCGCTCCAGATGACGATTCAATTCATGGCAGGGTCAAATCGCTGCAAGCAATCGACGCGCAAGGCTTGTTTCACGTGAAACACGCCCGGCAAGCGGCCCACGGCGCAGCCATCGCGCCAGACCGCAGTCGAAGTCCGCGGTTCGGCCTGCCGGTCGGGCTTCGATCGGAACCTATAAAGAAATGAATATATTTATATTTCTATATTCCCGATGATCTCACTTGCCGATGCAGAACCGGCCGAAGATCTCTCCGAGCACATCTTCAACATCGACCCGTCCGAGCAGTCGCCCCAAGGCGCCCGCCGCCAGCCTGAGCTCCTCGGCCACCAGCTCCGGTCCCAATCCGCCTGCCATGCTGCACTGCAGCATTCCCGCAGCATCCTGCAGCAAGACGCGATGCCGGTGCCGACTGATCACTGCCGCCTCGCCGCCGCTCGCAAAATATTGCGCAGCAAACTCCCCGAGCGCCGCGATCAGATCGCCGACGCCATCGCCCCGTTTCGCCGAAATCGCGAACGTCGCCCTTGCGGCAGCATCGCCCTCGGTTTGCCACCGGTTTGCCGCAAGCCCAGCGCCGCCAGAATCGGCCCAACCGGTATCCACCTGCGGCCCAAGATCGATCTTGTTGCGCACCCGCCAGACCGGCGCGGAGCCCTCGACCGATGCGCCGGCCGCCCCGGCGTCGCCAAGCCACAACACCAGATCCGCCTCGGCCGCCCGCGCCCGCGCCCGCCGCACCCCTTCCTGCTCGACCGGGTCCTCGCTCTCGCGAATCCCGGCGGTGTCGATCACCGTCACCGGATAGCCGCCGAGATCGAGCTGCACCTCGATCACATCGCGCGTCGTGCCGGCATGCGGCGAGACGATCGCGACCTCGCGGCGCGCCAGCCGATTGATCAGCGTCGACTTGCCGACATTCGGCGGACCCGCGATCGCGACCACCAGGCCGTCCCGCAGCCGTTCGCTTTTGCCCTGTGCCGCAAGCACTTCTGCAATTTCATCGTGCAGCGCCGCGATCGTCCGCAACGCCGGCGCCATCAGTTCGCCCTGCACGTCGCCTTCGTCGGCAAAATCGATCCCCGCCTCGATCAGCGCCAGCGCCTCGATGATCTGCTGCCGCCAATGCCGCGCTCTGTCGCCGAGCAACCCGCCGAGCTGGCGCACCGCATGGCGCCGCTGTGCTTCGGTGTCGGCGTGGATCAGATCGTCGAGCCCCTCGGCTTCGGTGAGATCGAGCTTGCCGTTCTCGAACGCCCGCCGGGTGAACTCGCCCGGCTCCGCCGGCCGCACGTCGTCGAACGCCGCCAGCGCCTTGACGAGCGCGGCCAGCACCGCGCGGCCACCATGGATATGGAATTCAGCAACGTCCTCGCCGGTCGCGCTCGCCGGCGCGGCGAACCACAGCACCACGCACTCGTCGATAACGTCCTGATTCTGATCGCGAATCCGCACCAGCCGGGCGCTGCGCGGCGGCGGCAGCGAGCCCGTCAAAGCGGCCAACACCACGCCCGCTTGCGCCCCCGACACCCGCACAATCGCCAGCGCCGACGGCAACGGGCCCGACGCAAGCGCATAGATGGTCTGGTCGTTGGGATGCATCGGTCTGTCTTGCCGAGTGACGCCGACCGACGCAACGCTCAATCGCGCGCAGCAAAAAAGGCGCCCGTTTCGCGCGCCCTCGCAGACTTGCTCGAAGCTTCGGTCGATCAGGTATTCATCGACTCGAAGAATTCGGCGTTGTTCTTGGTGTTGCGCAGCTTGTCGAGCAGGAAGTCGATCGCGTCCATCGTGCCCATCGGATTGAGGATCCGGCGCAGCACATACATCTTCTTCAAGAGTTGCGGATCGGTGATCAGCTCTTCCTTGCGGGTGCCGGAGCGCGAGATGTCGATCGCCGGGAAGGTGCGCTTGTCCGAGACCTTGCGGTCGAGGATCAGCTCGGAGTTGCCGGTGCCCTTGAACTCTTCGAAGATCACTTCGTCCATGCGCGAGCCGGTGTCGACCAGCGCGGTGGCGATGATGGTGAGCGAACCGCCCTCTTCGATATTTCGGGCGGCGCCGAAAAAGCGTTTGGGCCGCTGCAGCGCATTGGCGTCGACGCCGCCGGTCAGCACCTTGCCGGAGGACGGCACCACCGTGTTGTAGGCCCGGCCCAGACGCGTGATCGAGTCGAGCAGGATGACGACGTCGCGGCCGTGTTCGACCAGCCGCTTGGCCTTCTCGATCACCATCTCGGCGACCTGGACGTGGCGCACCGCGGGTTCGTCGAAGGTCGAAGACACCACCTCGCCCTTCACCGAGCGCTGCATGTCGGTGACTTCTTCGGGCCGCTCGTCGATCAGCAGCACGATCAGATAGCATTCCGGATGGTTGGCGGTGATCGAATGGGCGATGTTCTGCATCAGCACGGTCTTGCCGGTGCGCGGCGGCGCGACGATCAGCGCGCGCTGGCCCTTGCCGATCGGCGCCACGATGTCGATGACCCGCGCCGACAGATCCTTGCGAGTCGGATCGTCGATCTCGAGACGGAAGCGCTCATCCGGAAACAGCGGCGTCAGATTGTCGAAATTGACCTTGTGCTTGGACTTCTCGGGGTCCTCGAAGTTCAGGGTGTTGACCTTCAAGAGCGCGAAGTAGCGTTCGCCTTCCTTCGGGCTGCGGATATGGCCCTCGATGGTGTCGCCGGTGCGCAGGCCGAAGCGGCGGATCTGCGACGGCGAGACGTAGATGTCGTCCGGACCCGGCAAATAGTTGGCATCCGGCGAGCGCAGAAAACCGAAGCCGTCGGAGAGAACCTCGACGACGCCTTCACCGATGATATCGGTCTCTTTGGCCGACAGCTGCTTCAGACAGGCGAACATCAGCTCCTGCTTGCGCATCGTGCTGGCGTTCTCGACCCCCAGCTCTTCGGCGAACGAGACGAGCTCGGCCGGCGTCTTGGCCTTGAGGTCTGAAAGTTTCATTTCCCGCATTGGGGTGGTCCTGTGGAAAAAACCGAGAGAGGGGATTCGTCAGCGGAAGAGAGCGGGGACTGGAAAATACAGAGAGGCCGCAGGTCTTCGGGTCGATGACGTCTTTGAGCAAGGAAGGTGCGGAGAGGCTTCAAACCCGATGCGGCGGCCGGTTCATACAAAACCAGATCGCAACCACATTCGCCTGCTTTAGGTGGGACAGCCGGACTATAGAAAATCGTCCGGCCGCACGCAAGGCGTTCAGCATCCGAACGCCGACCGATTTTGCGGCATCAGAACGGTTTGACGATCACGAAGATCACCGCCGCGATCATCAAAACCGTCGGCACCTCATTGATAACACGATAGAATTTATGCGTCCGCGTGTTCCGGTCTGCGGCGAAATCGCGCACATAGCGGCCCAGCATCAGGTGGATCACCGTCATCAGCACCACCGCGGCGAGCTTGGCGTGAAACCAGCCGGAGGTGAAAAAGCCCTGCTCCCAGGCGATCACCAGACCCGCCGCCCAGGCGACCATCATGGCCGGATTCATGATCGCCTTGTACAACCGGCGTTCCATGATCTTGAAGGTCTCGGACTGCACCGAGCCGATTTCGGCCGAGCAGTGATAGACGAACAGCCGTGGCATGTAGAGCATTCCGGCCATCCACGAGATCACCGCGACGACGTGCAGGGTCTTCACCCAAAGATAGATATCGGTCCAGTCGATCATCGGTCGCCCCACCGCCTGCGCGACAATCCCGAGCCCGTCGGGAACGCACCACCCGCGCAGCGCGTTACTCGAATGCTCGAATGCGGAGTTTTCCGCAAGCTCCACTCCTCTAAACAATATTTATAGATTCTTAGGGTTTGAGTCGTAGTGAACGTGGATTGTGCCGGCGCAACAGACGCTCCGGCTTGTCCTTGCACGATCCACATGTGCACAGCCTAGGGGCGCCGTCCGCCAGGATCGGCCCGACCCTTGGCCTATGGGCGTTTGCGCGGCCGTCCCGGCCTCTTTATCAAGAGACAAATCCACATTCGCCCGCTAACCTCGACGCCATCCCGTGACGATTTCCTCACCCGAGGCCTGTGAAGAAAAAACCGGGTTATCCCGCCCGCGCCGGCCGCGGGGCCGCCAATTGGCGACTTTCGCCCCGTTGTTCACAGGATACACAGGGTCATGATGCTGACCGACGGCAGCTATTTTCACCTCCATCTGGTGTCGGATTCGACCGGCGAAACCCTGATCACGGTGTCCCGCGCGGTCGCGGCCCAATACGCCAATGTCAACGCGGTGGAGCACGTCTACCCGCTGGTGCGCAGCCAGAAGCAGCTCGACCGCGTGCTGCAGGAGATCGAGGAATCGCCCGGCATCGTGCTGTTCACGCTGCTGGAGGGCGAGTTGGTCAGCCGGCTCGAGGCCAAGTGCCAGGAGATCAACAGCCCGAGCCTGTCGATCATCGGCCCGGTGATGCAGCTGTTCGAGGCCTATCTGGGCGCCTCCACCACCGGCCGGGTCGGCGCGCAGCACACCTTGAATGCGGAATATTTCAAGCGCATCGACGCGCTGAACTATTCGATGATGCACGATGACGGCCAGCACGTCGAAGGGCTGGAAGAGGCCGACGTGGTGCTGGTCGGGGTGTCGCGCACCTCGAAGACGCCGACCTCGATCTATCTCGCCAATCGCGGCATCCGGACCGCCAACGTGCCGCTGGTCGCGGGCATTCCGATTCCGCATCAGCTCGAAACCCTGAAGAAGCCGCTGGTGGTCAGCCTGCACGCATCGCCCGAACGGCTGATCCAGGTGCGGCAGAACCGGTTGCTCAGCCTCGGCGCCGGCACCGGCAACGACTCCTATATCGACCGCCAGTCCGTCACCGACGAGGTGTTGCTGGCGCGCAAGCTCAGCGCCAAATATGGCTGGTCACTGCTCGACGTCACCCGCCGGTCGATCGAGGAAACCGCCGCCGCAATCATGAAACTGCTCGCCGATCGTCAACGCCAGAGGATGTCCGAATGACGCTGTGGCTCGGTCCGGGGCCGCTGGTGCTGGCGTCGCAGAGCCGCGCCCGGCAGGCGCTGTTGAGCAATGCGGGGATTCCGTTCGATGCGATCCCCGCCGACATCGACGAACGCGGCATCGCGGCAGCCTCGGGTCTGTCGGCACCGGGCGAGATCGCCGCGCTGCTGGCGCAGGAGAAGGCTGCATTCGTCTCGAATCATCATCCCGGCCGTCTGGTGCTCGGCGCCGACCAGACGCTGGCGCTGGGCGCGCGCGGTTTCAACAAGCCGGCCGATCGCAACGAGGCGGCGAAGCAATTGCGCGAGCTCGCCGGCCGCCGCCACGAACTGCATTCGGCGATCGCCCTGGTGCGCAACGGCGTCACGCTGTTCGCCGAGGTCACGATCGCGCGGATGACGATGCGGCCGCTGAGCGACGAGGACATCGCGGCGTATCTCGACGAGGCCGGCGACAAGGCGATGTCCAGCGTCGGCGGCTATCAGGTCGAAGGCCTCGGCGTGCATCTGTTCGACGGCATCCATGGCGACCATTTCACGATTCTGGGCCTGCCGCTGTTGCCCCTGCTGGGCTTTCTGCGTAGCCAGAAACTGCTGGCGTTCTAGCGCCGCGCGAGAACAAACGCGTCGAATACAATCCGGACGAGGGAGTGGGACGAATGCTGGTGCTGGGGCTCACCGGGTCGATCGGGATGGGGAAATCCACCACCGCGAAACTGTTCGGCGAGGCCGGCATACCGGTCTACGACGCCGACGCCACCGTGCATAAGATCTACGAGGGCGAAGCCGTGGCGGCGATCGAGGCGGCGTTTCCGGGCACCACCATCGACGGCAAGGTCGACCGCCAGCGGCTGTCGGCGAAGGTCGTTCACGACGCCGACGCGATGAAGCGGCTGGAGCAGATCGTGCATCCGATGCTGCGCTCGCATCACCAGAATTTCCTCGACGACGCCGAATCGTCGGGCGCGCCGGTCGCGGTGGTCGACGTGCCGCTGCTGTTCGAAACCGGCGGCGAGAAGCGGGTCGATGCGGTGGTGGTCGTCACCACCTCGCCTGAGGTGCAGCGCGAGCGCATCCTCGCGCGTGAGAACATGACGCCCGAAAAGCTCGATGCCATTCTGGCGCGGCAGATGCCCGACGCCGAAAAGCGCAAGCGCGCGGATTTCCTGGTGGATACTTCGTTCGGACTCGACCCGGTGCGGGCGCAGATCCGTGAAATCCTCGACGCGGCTGCTAGGATGCCCCGCCGGCGGCCCTGATTCGCCAGCTCACGAAGACCGGCTGTTCCACGATGCGCGAAATCGTTCTCGATACCGAAACCACCGGCCTCGATCCGCTGCGCGGCGACCGGCTGGTCGAGATCGGCTGCGTCGAGATCTACAACCGGATGCCGACCGGGCAGACCTTCCACCGCTACATCAATCCGGAACGCGACGTGCCGGCTGAAGCCTTCGCGGTGCACGGGCTGTCGAGCGAGTTCCTGGCCGACAAGCCGCTGTTCGCGCAGGTGGTCGACGAATTCCTGGAGTTCATCGGCGACGACCCGCTGGTGATCCACAACGCCTCGTTCGACGCCGGGTTTCTCAACGCCGAACTGGCGCGGCTGTCGCGCGGCGCGATTCCGCGCGAGCGGCTGGTCGACACGCTGCTGCTGGCACGGCGCAAGCATCCGGGCGTGTCGAACCGGCTCGACGATCTGTGCTCGCGCTATGCGATTGACAATTCCCGGCGCACCAAGCACGGCGCGCTGCTCGACGCCGAATTGCTGGCCGAGGTCTATATCGATCTGATCGGCGCGCGGCAGTCACAGCTGATTCTGGCCGAGGTGCCGTCGGACCGGGGCGGCGCGGGCGGCGACACGCCCCGCCGACCGCGGCCGACCCCGCTCGCGCCGCGGGTCACCGAGCCCGACCGCGAGGCGCATGCCGCCTTCATCGCCACCATGGGCGACAAGGCGATCTGGAACGAGTATCGCCCCGGCGCGTGAGCGGCGCAGATCCACAATCCCGTCATGCCCGGGCTTGTCCCTGGCATCCACGACCCGATGCATCGACCCCAAAAACGTGGATGGCCGGGACAAGCCCGGCCATGACGAAGTTTCAGATGTCTGTTCGGGCCGGGAGTTAGCTCGGCTGGCCCTGCTGCTGCGCCGACTGGCGGTCGATGTTCTGGCGATACAGGCCGACGAAATCGACCGGATCGAGCATCAGCGGCGGGAAGCCGCCGTCACGGACGGCGCTGGCGATGATCTCGCGGGCGAACGGAAACAGCAGCCGCGGGCATTCGATCATGATCAGCGGGTGCAGGTTCTCCTCGGGCACATTGACGATCCGGAAAACGCCCGCATAGGCCAGCTCGAAGCTGAACAGCACGGTGCTGCCGGATTCGGCCTTGCCCTCGATCGACAGCGTGACCTCGAATTCGTTCGCCGCGAGGTTGTTGGCGCCGACATTGATCTGGATGTTGATCGCCGGCTGGTTCTGCTGCGGCGCCAGCGAGGCCGGGGCGTTCGGGTTCTCGAACGACAGGTCCTTGGTGTACTGCGCCAGCACGTTGAGCTGCGGCGGAGCGCCGGCTTCCGGAGGCGTGCCGTTTCCGTTGGTCATCGAAATCTCTCCTGAAGCGTGTGCGGGAAACTGCGGCCGGCGATACGGCGGCATTCACGCGAATGGCGGGTGATGCTGTCGGCGAGTGGCTATCATAGGCCTGCGGCCATCCACAAGGTGGACCGAAGCAGCAGCCGGGCGGGCGCTGCGGGCCGGCCGGCGGCGCCGGAATCCCCGTTGCCGGGCCGCACGGGCGCCTAAATCGCTGGCGGAATGAACTTTCTTACAATGATCCGGTTTCCCCGTTGCGCCGAAGCGCCTACATTCGAACCACCAACGCCCGGCCTGGCGCGCGACGGGACTTGCCAACCCGGTTGGCTGTGCCAAAACGCGCCATTGGCTGGGTCAGGTTCCTCACTACATGTGAGGGCCGGCCCCGCATCGTCATTCTGGGCCGTCGCGCCGCAGGTGCAGACCGCACCCGCAGGCCGGCGCTGATGAGAAAGTGAAGCGACGTGGATATCTACACCATCATCTTCCTTGCGCTTGCGGTGTTCATCTTCCTGCGTCTGCGCAACGTACTTGGTCAGCGGACCGGAAGCGAACGCCCGCCGTTCGACCGCGCCGCGGCGCGCGACATGATTCCGGGCAAGCAGGACACCAATGTCGTGTCGATGCCGGGCTCGGTGATCGATCAGGCCCCGACTGCCCCGAGCGCCGACGTGGTTCCGCCGTCGGATCGCTGGAAGGGCATCGCCGAGCCGGATTCGCCGCTGGAGCATGGTCTCAACGCGGTGTTCACCCAGGACTCGTCGTTCGACGCCAACCATTTTCTCGCCGGCGCCAAGGGCGCCTATGAGATGATCGTGATGGCGTTCGCCAATGGCGACCGGCGGTCGTTGAAGGATCTGCTGTCGAGCGAGGTCTATGAGAGCTTCGAGGCCGCGATCAAGGATCGCGAGAAGAACGACCTGAAGACCGAGACCCGTTTCGTCGCGATCGAGAAAGCCGAACTGCTGGGCGCCGAGGTGCGCGATCACATCGCCCAGCTCACGGTGAAGTTCGTGTCGCAGATGATCTCGGTCACCCGCGACAAGGCCGGCGCCGTCGTCGACGGCAGCCCGGACAAGGTCGCCGACATCACCGACGTTTGGACCTTCGCCCGCGACATCAGCTCGCGCGATCCGAACTGGAAGCTGGTTGGCACGGGAAACGGCCTCTAGCGCGCAGGGCGCATCGCGCTCTGCCTGGGCGCGCGGCGTGCTCGCCGCCGCCTTGCTGTTGGCGCCGGCCGCCGTCGAAGCCGGGCCGCGCCACCAGAATTCCTCCGGGCATCATTCTTCCGGGCATCATTCTTCCGGGCATCACGCCAAGAGCCACCATGCCGCCGCGCACAAGCGGCATGGCAAGCCGGTCTGGCCGATCGAAATCCCCGGTGGCCAATATGCCCCGGTGAAATGGGATCAGGTCGCCGGCTGGGATTCCGACGATCATCTCGCCGCCTTCAGGACATTTCGTGCGAGCTGCCGGCCGATCGTGGCGCGCCGCAAGCCGGTCGCCGACACCAAGGCGCTTGGATCGTCGCTGGCCGAACCCTGCCGCGCCGCACGCGCCGCCGAGATCTCCGACGCCTCCCACGCCCGCCGTTTCTTCGAACGGCACTTCCTGCCGCTGCAGATCTCGCGGGTCGGTGAGGACGCCGGATTCGTCACAGGTTACTACGAGCCGATCGTCGACGGCTCGCGGGTCAAGACCGACGTCTACAATGTGCCGGTGTATCGGCGGCCGTCGAACCTTTTCGTCCGCGGCTATTCGCAGGGCGCCGGCCTGCCGAATGGTGGACCGGTGTATCGCAAGATCGGCCGGCGCAAGCTGGTGCCGTATTACGATCGCGCCGAAATCGAGGACGGCGCCATCGCCGGCCGCGGACTGGAAATCTGCTGGCTGAAGAGCCAGACCGATCTCTTGTTCTCGCAGATTCAGGGCTCGGCCCGGGTCAGGCTCGAGGACGGAAGCTTCGTTCGCATCAATTACGACGCCCACAACGGCTATCCCTACACCCCGGTCGGCCGCATCCTGATCGATCGCGGCATCATCCCGAAAGAGCAGATGTCGATGCAGCGCATCCGAGAATGGATGGACGCCAATCCGGGCGGCGCCGGCGAGCTGCGGCGGGCGAACCGCTCCTATGTGTTCTTCCGCGAGGTCAAGCTGAAGGACGACGACGAGGCGGTCGGCGCGCAGGGCGTGCCGCTGACGCCGGGCCGCTCGATCGCGGTCGACAAGGCGCTGCACGTCTACGGCACGCCGTTCTTCATCACCGGCGAACTGCCGGTCGAGGCTCCCGACGCCAAGACGCCGTTCCGCCGCCTGATGGTGGCGCAGGACACCGGCTCGGCGATCATCGGCCCGGCGCGCGCAGATCTGTATTTCGGCGCCGGGACGGAGGCGGGCGCGGTCGCCGGGCGGATGCGGCATCCGATCAGCTTCGTGATGCTGCTGCCCAACAGCCTCGATCCGGTGGCGCGCGGGCGCACCATGCCGCTGCCCGAACCGCGGCCGTCGGCAAGGATCGCCAAACTGTATCCGCAGACGCCCGCCGGGAAACCGCAAGAGGCCGCCGCGAACGACAAGCCGGCGTCGGCCGCAGTCGCGGATCAGGCCGTTCCGACGCCGCAGGCGCGGCCGGATGCGGCGCCGGTGGCCGCGCCGAAGCGAACGCATCGCCCGCATCACCGGCATCATCGACACCGACGTCATCGCTGACGCCGATGAAACGCTTCGTGCCACCACTCGACCCGCCCGCCACGCCGCGCCGCAAGCGCAGCCTGAGCGAGGAGGAGCGCGTGCTGTGGGACAGCGTGGCGAAGCAGGTCAAGCCGCTGCGCGGCCGCCCGCGACTGACCCGGATCGAACTGCCGGCGGCTCCGTCGGATACGCCCGTCGCGAAACCGCCGCCCCCGCCGTCGCAACAGCCGATCAAGCGACCGGTCAAGCTGGCGACGCCGATGAGCCCGCCGCCGCTGGCCTCGCTCGGACGGCGCGAACGCAGCCATCTGTCGCGCGGCCGCAAGGATATCGACGCGCGTATCGATCTGCACGGCATGACCCAGGCGCGCGCGCATCACGCGCTGCTGCGCTTCCTGCAGGGCGCCAGCCATGATGGGCTGAGCTTCGTGCTGGTGATCACCGGCAAAGGCGCGAGGCTCGGCGGCGATCCGGAACGCGGCGTGCTCCGTCGCCAGGTGCCGCAATGGCTGAGCCTGCCGGAATTCCGCACCTACGTCGTCGGCTTCGACGAAGCCGCAATCGGCCATGGCGGCGAAGGCGCGCTGTATGTACGGGTGCGACGCGCGCGCGGTTAGTCCTCCAGATCCTCGCTCGTTCATCTGCGGACCAAGTCACATGCACCGTCATCACCCGCGGAAGCGGGTGATCCAGTACTGCAGAGAAGTTGTTACTTAACAGCAGCGCCCTGGAATACTGGGTCGCCCGGTCAAGCCGGGCGATGACTGTTGGAAACTTGGCGGCGCCTTGCTGACGGCTCCAACTCCCGTCATTGCCGGGCTTGACCCGGCAATCCATCTTCTCGCGAGAGCGATGGATCCGCGGGTCAAGCCCGGCGGATGACGCTGAGACGTGGTGAGGCGCCCTGCGTTCGTCAGCTCGAGCCGACGGCTACTACCCTACAGAATGAACCGGCTCAGATCGGTGTTCTTCGCCAGGTCGCCGACGTTCTTCTGGACGTAGTCGGCGTCGATCCGGATGGTGTCGCCGTTGCGGTCGGGGGCGGCGAAGGAGATCTCGTCGAGCACGCGCTCCATCACCGTCTGCAGCCGCCGCGCGCCGATGTTCTCGACGCTGGAATTCACCGCGACCGCGACATCGGCGAGCGCGTCGATGGCGTCGTCGCCGAATTCCAGCGTCACGCCTTCGGTCTGCAGCAGCGCGACATACTGCTTGATCAGCGAGGCTTCCGGCTCGGTCAGGATCCGGCGCATGTCGTCGCGGGACAGCGCATTGAGCTCGACCCGGATCGGCAGCCGGCCCTGCAATTCCGGCAACAGATCGGACGGCTTGGCGATGTGGAACGCGCCCGAGGCGATGAACAGGATGTGATCGGTTTTCACCGCGCCGTGCTTGGTGGCGACTGTGGTGCCCTCGATCAGCGGCAGCAGATCGCGCTGCACGCCCTCGCGCGAGACCTCGCCGCCGCTGCGGCCGTCGCGCACGCAGATCTTGTCGATCTCGTCGAGGAACACGATGCCGTTGTTCTCGACCACATTGATCGCTTCCTGCACCAGCTGATCGTCGTCGAGCAGCTTGTCGGCTTCCTCGTTGACGAGGATGTCGTGCGAATCGACCACGGTGAGTCGGCGCGTCTTGGTGCGCCCGCCCATCTTGCCGAAAATGTCGCCGATCGAGATTGCGCCGATTTGGCCGCCCGGCATGCCGGGTATCTCGAACATCGGCGAGCCGCTGCCCGCCTGGGTCTCGACCTCGATCTCCTTGTCGTCGAGTTCGCCGGAGCGCAGCCTGCGGCGAAACGAATCCCGCGTCGCCGGGCTCGATCCGGGACCGACCAGCGCATCGAGCACACGCTCCTCGGCGGCGATCTGGGCGCGCGCCTGCACGTCCTTGCGCTTCTTCTCGCGGACCTGCGCGATCGCCACTTCCACCAGATCGCGGATGATCTGCTCGACGTCGCGGCCGACATAACCGACCTCGGTGAATTTGGTGGCCTCGACCTTGAGGAACGGCGCGTTGGCGAGCTTCGCCAGCCGGCGCGCGATCTCGGTCTTGCCGACCCCGGTCGGGCCGATCATCAGGATGTTCTTCGGCAGCACTTCTTCGCGCAGCGCGCCTTCGAGCTGCAGCCGCCGCCAGCGGTTGCGCAGCGCGATGGCGACCGCGCGCTTGGCGTCGGCCTGGCCGACGATGAAGCGGTCGAGTTCGGAAACGATTTCGCGGGGAGAGAAGTCGGTCATGATTCTACTTCTTTCCCTCTCGCCTTGTGGGAGAGGGTGGCGCGGACGAAGTCCGTGCCGGGTGAGGGGTGTCGCGAGACGGAGAGGCTGCCCCTCACCCGCCCTCGCTTCGCTCGGGCACCCTCTCCCACAAGGCGAGAGGGGAAGAAACCGGTCACGCGGTCAACGTCTCGAGAGTCAGATTGCGGTTGGTGTAGACGCAGATGTCGGCGGCGATATCGAGCGCCTTGCGGACGATGGTCTCGGCGTCCTGGTCGGTGTCGGCGAGCGCGCGCGCCGCGGCCAGCGCGTAATTGCCGCCCGAGCCGATCGCCATCACGCCGTATTCCGGCTCCAGCACGTCGCCGGTGCCGGTCAGCACCAGCGAGACGTCCTTGTCGGCGACGATCATCATCGCTTCCAGCCGGCGCAGATAGCGGTCGGTGCGCCAGTCCTTGGCGAGCTCGACTGCGGCGCGGGTGAGCTGTCCCGGATATTGCTCGAGCTTGGCCTCCAGCCGCTCGAACAGCGTGAAGGCGTCGGCGGTAGCGCCGGCGAAGCCGCCGATCACGTCTCCCTTGCCGAGCTTGCGGACCTTCTTGGCGTTGGCCTTGATCACGGTCTGGCCGATCGAGACCTGGCCGTCGCCGCCGATCACCACCTTGCCGCCCTTGCGGACGGTGAGGATGGTGGTGCCGTGCCAGACCTGAGGCGAGCCTTCTGGCGAGCCTTGGGGCCAGCCTTGGCCCGTAGCGGAATACATCGTCATAGGAACCCTTTCGCGAGCGCTGATCTAGGCACTGTGAGGCCGGCTTGCAAACCGGCGGACGATCGGCCGCGGCGGACGCGCAAAATCCGGTCACCATAGGACGAAGATCGGGGCGCGGCCGCGGCCCCCGCAGTAGCGAAGGCGTCACCAGCCTGTTACAAGGACGGCGTTTTTTACCGGAGAGCCCGCTTCATGCGCACGGCCACGATCAAGCGCAAGACCAAGGAGACCGACATCGAGGTGACCGTCAACCTCGACGGCGCCGGCGTGTCCAATGCGGCGACCGGGATCGGCTTCTTCGACCATATGCTCGATCTCTTGGCCAAGCACTCCCGGATCGACATCAACGTGAAGGCGGTGGGCGACCTGCATGTCGATTTCCACCACACCACCGAGGATGTCGGCATCGCGCTCGGCCAGGCGGTCAGGCAGGCGCTCGGCAACATGGCGGGCATCACCCGCTATGCCAGCATGCTGATGCCGATGGACGAGACGCTCACGCGGGTGGTGATCGACGTCTCCGGCCGGCCGTTCCTGGTGTTCAAGGCGGACTTTCCGCGCGACAAGATCGGCGAATTCGACACCGAGCTGGTGCGCGAGTGGTTCCAGGCTTTCGCGATGAATGCGGGCGTGACTCTGCACGTCGAAACCCTATATGGCGTGAACAGCCACCATATCGCCGAATCCTGCTTCAAGGGTCTGGCGCGGGCGCTGCGCGCCGCGGTGGCGATCGATCCGCAGGCGGCGGGCGAAGTGCCCTCGACCAAGGGGCAGCTCGGCGGCTAGGGCGCCGTCCATCGGCGGAGAAGGCAAAATGCCGGTCTACACAGTCCATGCGCCGCCGTCGGTCGACGACGAGCGCGGTGCCAAGCCGGAGCGCTTCATTTTCGTGCGCGACGGGTTCTATGTCTGGGCGTTCGTGTTCGGGCCGCTGTGGCTGCTGACGCGCCGGCTCTGGCTGGCGCTGCTCGGCTATCTGGTGGTGATTGTGGCGATGACGGTCGCGCTGGCGGCGCTGCGCGTCGGCGCCGGTCCCCGCTTCGTCGTGATGCTGCTGATGGCGCTGCTGCTCGGCCTCGAGGCCGCCAGCCTGTGGCGCTGGACGTTGAGGCGGCGCGGCTGGCGCCAGCTCGACGTGGTGATCGGCGACGATCTGCCCAGCGCCGAGCGCCGCTTCTTCGACCGCTGGACCAGCCGGCAGTCGACGCCGGTGGGCTTTTCGTTTCCGGTCGACCGCGGCGCGCCGCCGCCGACCCGTAGCGTGCCGATGCCGTCGTCGTCGATCTATGGCGATATCGTCGGCTCGTTCCCGCGCCCGGGATCGTCGCGATGAGCGTGGCCATCGTCGATTACGGCTCCGGCAATCTGCACTCCGCCGCGAAGGCGTTCGAGCGCGCCGCGCGGAGCATGGAAGTCCCCGAAAAGATCATCGTCA
This sequence comes from Rhodopseudomonas sp. NSM, assembly GCF_052445935.1. Lineage (NCBI taxonomy): Bacteria > Pseudomonadati > Pseudomonadota > Alphaproteobacteria > Hyphomicrobiales > Nitrobacteraceae > Rhodopseudomonas > Rhodopseudomonas sp. NSM. The sequence goes on from NZ_JBQTCH010000006.1 coordinate 83,625, forward strand.
CCCGCGATCCGGAGCAGGTGTTTCGCTCCGATCGCGTGGTGCTGCCGGGCGTCGGCGCCTTCGCTGATTGCCGCAAGGGGCTCGACGCGATCGACGGCATGGTCGAGGCGCTGAACGAGACGGTGCGGGTCAAGGCGCGGCCGTTCTTCGGCATCTGCGTCGGCATGCAGCTGATGGCGACCCGCGGCAAGGAGCACGTCACCACCGACGGGCTCGACTGGATTCCCGGCGACGTCGTCAGGATCGCGCCGAACCAGGACGACCTGAAGATCCCGCATATGGGCTGGAATACGCTCGACGTGATGCAGGACCATCCGGTGCTGGAGCGGCTGCCGCTCGGGCCGAAGGGCCTGCATGCCTACTTCGTGCATTCCTTCCACCTCGCCGCGCAGAGCGAAGCCGACGTGCTGGCGCGCGCCGACTACGGCGGCCCGGTCACCGCGGTGGTCGGTCGCGACACCATGCTGGGCACCCAGTTTCACCCCGAGAAAAGCCAGCGTTTCGGGCTGGCGCTGATCTCGAACTTTCTGAAGTGGAAGCCGTGATGGGCTTTCGCGCTCACCACGACACTGCCGTCACCCTGAGATGCCGTCGCGCAGCGACGGCCTCGAAGGGTGGCCGCGTTGACCGCGACAGCATCCTTCGAGGCGCACCGCTTGCGCGGCGCGCACCTCAGGATGACGCCGGAACAGGTTGCCATTCATGATTCTCTTCCCCGCGATCGATCTCAAGAACGGCCAGTGCGTGCGGCTCGAACAGGGCGACATGGCGCGCGCGACCGTGTTCAACCTCGACCCGGCCGCGCAGGCGAAGAGCTTTGCGGCGCAGGGCTTTCAGTATCTGCACGTGGTCGACCTCGATGGCGCCTTCGCCGGCAAGCCGATGAACGCCCAGGCCGTGGAATCGATGCTGAAAGTGGTCTCGATGCCGGTGCAACTCGGCGGCGGCATCCGCGACCTCGCGACAGTCGAGGCTTGGCTGTCGAAAGGCATCGCCCGCGTCATCATCGGCACCGCCGCGGTGCGAGACCCGGCACTGGTGAAGGAGGCCGCCAAGTCCTTTCCCGGTCGCGTCGCGGTCGGCCTAGATGCCCGCGACGGCAAGGTCGCGGTCGAAGGCTGGGCGGAGAGCTCGCAGGTCACCGCGCTGGAGATCGCCCAACGCTTCGAGGACGCCGGCGTCGCCGCGATCATCTTCACCGACATCGCCCGCGACGGTCTGCTGAAAGGCATCAACTGGGACGCGACGATCGCGTTGGCCGAAGCCATCAGCATTCCGGTGATCGCCTCCGGCGGTCTCGCGTCGATCGAAGACGTGAAAGCGATGCTGAGCCCGCATGCGCAAAAGCTCGAAGGCGCGATCGCCGGCCGGGCGCTGTATGACGGCCGGCTCGATCCGGCCGAAGCGCTGGCGCTGATCGGCGCCGCCAGGGCGGCTTGAGGACGAGCGATGTTCAAGGTCCGCGTCATTCCCTGCCTCGACGTCAAGGACGGCCGCGTCGTCAAGGGCGTCAATTTCGTCGATCTGCGCGACGCCGGCGACCCCGTCGAGGCGGCGATCGCCTATGACGCCGCCGGCGCCGACGAACTGTGCTTCCTCGACATCACCGCCACCCATGAGAACCGCGGCATCATGCTGGACGTGGTGCGGCGGACGGCCGAGGCCTGCTTCATGCCGGTGACGGTCGGCGGCGGCGTCCGCACCGTCGACGACATCAAGACGCTGCTGCGCTCCGGTGCCGACAAGGTGTCGATCAATTCGGCAGCCGTGGCGCGGCGCGAATTCGTCAAGGAAGCCGCGGAGAAGTTCGGCGACCAGTGCATCGTGGTGGCGATCGACGCCAAGCGCGTGCCGGGACGGGACCGTTGGGAGATCTTCACCCATGGCGGCCGCAAGGGCACCGGCATCGACGCCATCGAGTTCGCGCAGGAAGTGGTGTCGCTCGGCGCCGGCGAAATCCTGCTGACCTCGATGGATCGCGACGGCACCAGGGCAGGCTTCGACCTGCCGTTGACCCGCGCGATCGCCGACAGCATCGCGGTCCCGGTGATCGCCTCGGGCGGCGTCGGCAATCTCGATCATTTGGTCGACGGCATCCGCGAAGGCCACGCCACGGCGGTGCTGGCGGCGTCGATCTTCCATTTCGGCGAGTACACCATTCGGCAGGCCAAGGATCATATGGTTCGCTGCGGGCTGCCGATGCGGCTCGATCCCTAGATTCGGGCCGGCGGAGACGGTAGTCTCGCACCGGCAGAACCGGCAGAGTAGGCGTATGGCCCGTTTCACCCTTCACGATCTCGAAGCCACCATCGAGGCCCGCGCGGCTGCGGGCGGCGAGGCGTCCTACACCCGGAAACTGCTCGACAAAGGCGCGCAGCATTGCGCCAAGAAATTCGGCGAGGAGGCCGTGGAGCTGGTGATCGCGACGGTCGAGAACGATCGCGACCATCTGATTGCCGAAGCCGCCGACGTGATGTTCCATATGCTGGTGCTGCTGAAGGCGCGCGGCGTGACGCTCGACGAGGTCGAGGCGGCGCTGGGGCAGCGCACCGCGATGTCGGGGCTGGAGGAGAAGGCGTCGCGCAAGCGCGAATAGCGCGTCGGGCGAAGCGATACCGGTTACAGAATTTCTTCGGCCGCAGCGGCCGCAACAACAACAAAAGCCGGCAACGGAACAAGGCGAGGACCACGCGATGGATGCCAGGTCGGAACTGCACCACTACAACCCGTACCGGGTATTCTCGCGGTCGGAGTGGGCCAATCTGCGTCAGGATACGCCGATGACGCTCGACGCCAACGAGGTCTCGACGCTGCGCTCGCTGCACGACCGGCTCGACCTTTCCGAGGTCGAGGAAATCTATCTGCCAATGTCGCGGCTGCTGTCGATCCATGTTGGCGCAATGCAGCATTTGTACTACGCGCAGCGCCGCTTCCTCGGTGTGGTCGAGCGCAAGATGCCCTACATCATCGGCGTCGCCGGTTCGGTCGCGGTCGGCAAGTCGACCACCGCGCGCGTGCTGCAGGCGCTGCTGGCGCGCTGGTCGCCGCGGCCGAAGGTCGACCTGATCACCACCGACGGCTTCCTGCATCCCAACGCGGTGCTGGAGCGCGCCGGGCTGATGCAGAAGAAGGGCTTTCCGGAAAGCTACGATCTGCCGGCGCTGTTGGCGTTTCTCAGTGATATCAAGTCGGGCCGCCGCAAGGTCCGCGCGCCGATCTACTCGCATCTCACCTACGATATCGTGCCGAACAAGTTCGCGGTGGTGGATCGGCCGGACATCCTGATCGTCGAAGGCGTCAACGTGCTGCAAACCGGCCGGCTGCCGCGCGACGGCAAGGCGGTGCCGGTGGTGTCGGACTTCTTCGACTTCTCGGTGTATATCGACGCCGACGAGCCGGTGCTGCGCGACTGGTACATCCGTCGTTTTCTGGCGCTGCGCGACACCGCGTTCCACGACCCGCGATCGTATTTCCACCGCTACGCGCCGTTGTCGGATGAGGAAGCCACCGCGACCGCGATCGCGATCTGGGAACGCACCAACCTCGCCAATCTCGAGGACAACATCCTGCCCACGCGCCCGCGCGCGACGCTGATCCTGAAGAAGGGCGCCGATCACGTGGTGGATTCGGTCGCGCTGCGGCGGCTTTAGAGCGATCCACCGGCCGTCATCCGCGGGCTCGACCCGCGGATCCATCGCGCGCGAAGCGTGCCATCGAAGAATTTTTCGAAGAGGATGGATTGCCGGGTCGAGCCCGGCAATGACGTCTCTTCGAGACCTTAAGCCGCGTGCCGCGTGGCGTCGGCGCCGAAATGTTCGATGTAGCGCGAACTGATCGCCGAGACCGGCATGATGATCAGTACGTCGGTGGTGCCGAACTGGTGGTCGATCACCGCGCCCTCGCCGATCGTGGCGCCGAGCCGCAGATAGCCCTTGATCAGCGGCGGCAGCTCGCGCAGTGCGGCCTTCTGGTTGACCGCCTCTTTGGGCATCCGGTTCATCTCGACATAGCGCGACGGGTTGGCGCGGGCGCGCCACGCCTCCGGCGCCGATGCGTAGTGGTGCAGGAACGACAGCGGCAGCGCCAGCCGCTCCGGATCGGTGCCGTCGAAGCTGGCGCAGCCGATCATCACGTCGACGCCGTGCTGGCGGACGTAGCTCCAGATGCCGTGCCACAACAGCTCGACGGTGCGCTTGTTGCGGTAGGGCGGCAGCACGCAGGACCGGCCGAGTTCGAGGAAGCGCAAGCCGGGATGGCGCGCGATCATGCCGCCGATCTCGAATTCGCTCTCGGTGTAGAAACCGCCGTGGCGATTGGCGATCTCCTGGCGCAGCAGGCGATAGGTGCCGACCACCGGCTGCTTGCCGCTGAGCGACGGCTTGCCGGCGTGGTCGATCACCAGCAGATGATCACAGATGCGGTCGAACGCATCCTTGTCGCGGCGCGCCAGCAGCGCGGCGGCGTCGGCGATCGCGGTGCCGTCCTGATAGAAAACGCGGTAGCGCAGCTTCTGCGCGCGTTTGATGTCCTGCTTCTTCTGCGCCAGCCGGACCTCCAGCGCGCCGAGCCGGCCGAGCGTCGCCGGCGTCAGTGACGGAGGCGCGATCGGCCTGCCGTGATCGACGATCTTCAGAGCCGGCTTGAACCAGGTGATCGCGGTCTGCGCCGCAGCGCCGGCCATGTCCGGCCGCAGCAATCGGATGAATTTCTTCGAGCGGGCGAGATGGTCGGTCTGCATGTGATCCTCGCGGCCGCATGCAACCGAATCGGGTGATGCGCGGCCTGTGGGGCATCAACAATCACGGCGTTTCAACAGCGATGTGACACGACGATTGCCGCCGCGTGACACCGCCTCGAAGTTTGTAGTCCGGAGCGGCGCCCGGTAACGGCATGCCTCGACTATGCGACGGCGGCCTTCGCGGTCACCACCTCATCGAGCACAGCGACCAGACTGTCGCGGTCGAGCGGCTTGACCAGGAAGCCGTCCATGTCCGCCGCCAGGCAGGCATCGCGGTCTTCGACGTGCGTATTTGCGGTCAGCGCCAGGATCGGCGTCCGCCGCGCCGGGTGTGTGGCCTCGTGCGCGCGAATCTGCCGGCTCGCGGCGATGCCGTCGCGCACCGGCATCTGCAGATCCATCAGCACCAGGTCGAAAGGCACGCCCTCGGCGTCGGCCGCGAGCCAGCTCTGCAGCGCCTGTTCGCCATCGCCGGCGACCACCGCGCGATGGCCGAGCCTGGCCAGCAGCGAGCGGATCAGCAGCGCGTTGACCTCGTTGTCCTCCGCGACCAGAACGGAGAGCCGGCGACCGACCTGCGTGTCCGCATCCGCTGCCGCAGTCTCCGGCGGATCGCCGTCGGCGATCCCCGGCGCGACGGTGTCGATCAGCGTTCCGGCCAGCCGTGCCGCCAGCGACGCCGCGCGCAGCGGTTTGACCAGATAGCCGGTGAACGCCGCCGGCAGTTCCGGCAACAGTTCGGACCGGGCGGCGGGCGTCAGCATTACGATGCGCTGCGTCGCATACGGTCCGGCGCTGCCCGCCAGCGCCTCGGCCGCTTCGGCGCCGAAGCCGGCATCGATCAGAATCGCCGACCAGCTGCGCTCCGGCAGCGCCGCGCGCGCGGCCGCGAGTTCGGACGCGGCGCACACTTGCGCCCCCCAGCGCTGCAGCCGCTGGCCGACCAGCGTCGCCTCGATGGTCTGCGGCGCCGCGATCATGATCGACTGGCCGGTGAGGTCGGGCGGCTGGATCGCAGGGGACGCGCCGGAATCGTCCGCCGCCGCGAGCGGGATCGAGACCGTGAAGGTGGAGCCTCTGCCCGGCTGGCTCTCCAATGCGATCCGCCCACCCATCCGCTCGACGATCCGCTGGCTGATACTCAGCCCGAGGCCGGTGCCGCCATAGCTGCGCCCGATGCCGTCGTCGGCCTGTTCGAATTCACGGAAGATCCGCGTCCGCGCCTCCGGCGCGATGCCGATCCCGGTGTCGCGCACCGCAAAGCTGATCTCGCCGTCGCGTTCGCCCGGCTCGACGATCAGCACGACGCCGCCGACGGAGGTGAATTTGATCGCGTTGCCGGCGAGATTGAGCAGCACCTGGCGCAGGCGCGCGGCGTCGCCGATCACCCGCGCCGGCAACCGGTCATCGATATCGGCCGCGATCTCGAGCGCGCCCGCCTGCGCCCGCGGCGCCAGCAGTTCGACGATGTCCTCGATCAGGGTGGTCAGCGCGAACGGGCGGTTGTCGAGTTCGAACCTGCCGGCCTCGATGCGGGAGTGGTCGAGCAGTTCGTCGATCAGCGCCGCCAGCGCATCGCCCGAGGTCTTCACCGCGCGGGCGTAGGTGGCCTGCTCGGGCGTCAGCGCGGTGTCGAGCAGCAGGCCGCTCATCCCGATGATGCCATTCAGCGGTGTGCGGATTTCGTGTGACGCCATCGCCAGCAGCCGCGACTTCGCTCGGGTCGTCGCGTCGGAATCGTCGCGACGGGCGATCAGTTGGCCGTGGCTGTCGAGCACAACGCGGGCGCGTTCCTCGGCTTCCTTCAGCTCCCAGTTGCGGTCCGCCAGCGCCTCGTTGTGCCGCTCCAGCGCCTGCAAGCGCCGGCGCATCCAGCGCAGTCGCATGCTCTGGACGGCGAGACCGAGGCAGGCGAGCGCGAACAGGAAGCTCGCGCCGATCGCGAAGGCGTGCGGGTTGTAGCCGGAGGATTCGGCGCGGCTACCGATGATGAAACCATAGGCGCCGCCGAACGCCGCCAAGAATATCATGATCCAGCGCACCGCGAACACCAGCCGCGGAAACCGTCTGGCGAAGGCACGCCGTCTCGCTTTGATCCGCAACCACCGCTTCATCCGCCCAACCCGATCGACCTTGCCGGCGTCGCCAGCATCGGCCCTCGACCTTGCAAACAGCTTGAAACGCCAGATAGTTGCGACGTGCTCTGCCGACAGGGTTGACCGAAACTTAAGACCGGCCGCCGATCGAGGCGGTGGTGATCGGCGCATGTCGGCCGGAGGCGCCGACCAGCAGCGCGGCCGCGTCACGCACAGTGAAGCTCCTGGCGCGGACGAAAATCCGGTAGTCGGCGCCGTCGCCGTCGTCGTGCGAGAGATAGATCACCGGATCGGCCGCCGCCGGATTTGCTGCGATCGCCACCAGTCTGGTTTCCGGCGTCAGTGCACAGCCGCCGGGCTCGTCGGTGATAGCATCGTCGGTGACGGCGAAATCGGCGGCATCGGGACTGTCGACGATCTGGACGCGGACCGTGGCGCGCGCCGGATCGTCGGTGAAAGCGACATGAAGATGAGCTCGCTCGAGCGCGGGTGCGATCTGCACCGTGCGATCACCGATGGCGATGCAGGGTTGCGGGCCGGCGATCAATTCACCGCGGACCAGCAGGCCCAGGACCAGCAGCGGAAGGGTGGAGGCCAGAACCCGGACACGCAACATCACATCCATCCGTAACGCAGCCCTGATACGCAGAGCTATGGTTCGCAGATGGTAAACGAAACTCGTTACCGTCCGGTTGACAGGACCGATCGGTGATTCGCCATCACCCGGCGCGAGTCATGCTGCGCGTCGGATGTCCTCGCCGAGCGCGCGATAGGACAGCGCTTCGGCGAGATGCAGCCGGCCGATCTTCCCGGCGCCGTCGAGATCGGCGAGGGTGCGGGCGACGCGCAGCACGCGATGATAACCGCGCGCCGACAACCGCATCGTCTCGGCGGCGTCGCGCAACAGCTTCAGCCCGGCGGAATCCGGCTGCGCTGTGGTCTCCAGCGCGGCCGCCGGCGCCTCGGCATTGGTGCGGAATTGCGGCAGTCCGATCGCGGCATAACGTTGCCGCTGCACGTCGCGCGCCGCGGCGACCCGCGCCGCCACTTCGGCGGAGCCTTCCGCCGCCGGCGGCAGGATCAGATCGGCGGCGGTGACCGCGGGCACCTCGATCCGCAGGTCGATGCGATCCAGCAGCGGCCCGGAAATCCGCGACTGATAGTCCGCGCTGCAGCGCTCGACCCGCCCGCGCTTGCAGGCGTAGCCCGGCTCGTAGGCCCGGCCGCAGCGGCACGGATTCATCGCCGCCACCAGCATCACGCGCGCCGGATAGGTGACGCGGTGGTTGGCGCGGGACACCGCGACTTCGCCGGTCTCGAGCGGCGCCCGCAGCGAGTCCAGCACCCGCGGATCGAACTCCGGCAGTTCGTCGAGGAACAGCACGCCCTGATGCGCCAGCGAGATTTCGCCGGGCCGCGCCTTGATGCCGCCGCCGGTCAGCGCCGCCATGCTGGCCGAATGATGCGGCGCGCGGAACGGCCGCTTCGCGGTCAGCGCGCCGTCGCGGATCTCGCCGGCCACCGAGGCGATCATCGAGACTTCGAGCAGTTCGGCCGGCGACAGCGGCGGCAGGATCGACGGCAGCCGCGCCGCCAGCATCGATTTGCCGGCACCGGGCGAGCCGACCATCAGAAGGTGATGGCCTCCGGCGGCGGCGATCTCCAAAGCGCGCTTGGCGCTTTCCTGGCCCTTGATGTCGCGCAGGTCGAGGGTCGAGCTCTCGGCCGCGTGGACCCGCGGCTGCGGCCGGCTGAGCAGCTGCGTCCCTTTGAAGTGATTGGCGATCTGGATCAGCGAACTGGCCGCGATGATCTGGATGTCGGGGCTGGCCCAGGCCGCCTCGGAGCCGCAGGCGGCCGGGCAGATCAGGCCCTCGTCGCGGGCGTTGGCCGCAATGGCGGCGGGCAGCACGCCGGCCACCGGCGCGATCGAGCCGTCGAGGCCGAGTTCGCCGAGAACGGTGTATCCGGCCAGCGCGTCGCCGGGGATGGCGCCGATCGCCGCCATCAGTCCGAGCGCGATCGGCAGGTCGTAGTGGCTGCCTTCCTTTGGCAGATCGGCGGGCGCGAGATTGACCGTGATGCGGCGCGCCGGCAGCGCCAGGCCGGAGGCGATCAGTGCCGAGCGAACCCGCTCGCGCGCTTCCGACACCGCCTTGTCGGCAAGTCCGACTACTGCGAAGGCCGGCAGCCCGGGCGACACCTGGACCTGGACATCGACGGCGCGCGCATCGATGCCTTCGAAAGCCACGGTGGACACGTGCTGAACCATGACGCCCCTCTGCTGCCGGAAGGCTAACCCGGTTCCCGATCTCGCGCAAGAACATTACGGGAACAGAATTCCCCGCGGCCCGGTGCCGTACCCGCCTAGGCCGATTCTTTCTGTTTGGTCTCGAGCGCGATCTCGGTCAGGTCGACCTCGAGCCGCGCCATCATCAGCAACTGCACGGCTGACGGGATGCGGAGCTCCTCGGCCTGCTCGATGGCACGGTTGATTGTCGTCGCCAGCGTATCGATCGACACCGACCTGGCGCGGGCGACGCTGGCGTCGGACGCGACGGTCGGGTTGGCGCGCGGGGTGGGTTGAGTGCTCATGACAGCTCCATGATGTTGGGAAGTGGATTGCGGTCGACGTTGTCGAGGCCCCGCCACTGCAGGATCGGCCCGGGGACCGACCGGCGGGCGCAGATTTCGAGCCAGGCGTCGTCATCGACATCGACCAGCACTGCTGTGGTCGACATGCCGTCGATGTCCCGCGGCAGTCCGAGCGGCCGCGCGCGCCAGCCCTGATCGAACAGACGCGGCAGCCACCACGACTCCAGCACGATGGTGAAGGCGGACAGCCCGATGGCGAGGCCGTATTCCATGGCGGCGGCCTGGATGACGGCCTCGGCGCGCGGGCCGGCGTGCTCGCCGCGCCTGTTCGGGACGACGAAGATCCGTGACAATTCATAGACGTCGGTGCGCCGCACAGGGCTGTCCAGCGCGAGCTGCGGGAAGACGTGGCTCAGCAGCGTCGGGGACGTGGTCGGCACCATTCGGATACCGGCGACGATTTCGCCGTTTTGCAGACCGAGGAGATACACGGTGTCGTCGGTGTCGAACGGATCGATCTCGCGGCCGTCCGGCCGGCCGAGTTCGGTCCACTTGCGCTCGACGACATAGATCTGGTGACGGATGCGAAACTGACGCTCGATCAGATCCGCATAGAGGTCGCGGTTCTCGCGACGTACGACGTGAACGTCCATCGTCCTTCCCCCCGTATCGATACGCGGAAGGGAGAGTGACGTGGCGGTCGGTTGCGTCCTACTGTCCGATCGGACAGGTCACAGCCTAATCAGTCCGAGCGCCATCGCCTTGGCGACGGCGGCCGTGCGGTTCACCGCATTGAGCTTCCGGGAAGCCTGGATCAGATGAAATTTGACGGTGCGCTCGGCGATGCGGAGGATCATCGAGATCTCCCACGCCGTCTTGCCTTGCGCCGCCCACGACAGGATCTCGCATTCGCGCGCGGTCAGAAGTCGGCGCTGCGGCTTGGGCCGGTTGAGCGAGCGCAGCCGGTTATGGGCATAGACGCCGATCAGCTGCATCGCGCTCTTTGCTGTGGGGTCGAGGTCGGGCTTTTCGCCGGCCATGCTGATCACTGCGCCGCCATCGTCGTAGTGCAGCGGAATGCAATAGCCGCGGACCAGGCCGAATTCGGTAGCGTCGGTCATCACCTTGTGCGCGGCCGGATCCTGCCTGCGATCGTAGCGCGCTTCCGACCATTCGAACGGCTGCACCGTGGTCGCGCCGTGCCGGGGTACCGGATCGACCGCCATGTAGTTCCGGCCGACATAGAGTTCGAACCAGCCGCTGGGCCAGCCATCGGCCAGTGTCAGGTCGGCGAGCCCGGCGCCGGGCGAAGGCAGCCCGGCCATGATGTAGGCGGTGAAGCCGGCGCTGGCGATGTGGGCTTCGAACTGGCGAACCAGCGACGGGCCGTCGAGCCGGTCCGCGGCATCGACGAACTCCAGCGCACGCCGTCCCCACAGATGACTTTCGCCTGCCAACATCGCCAATGCTCCGCCTGCACCCGTTACTTCTGGAGCGGCGTCGGCGAACTAGCAAGAGGGGACGACCCAACTAACGTCAAATACCGGCGCTGGCGCTGGCGCCGCTTACGACCGCTTTTGCTCGATCACGTCCCAGACCCGTCCGGCGATATCCGGACCGCCGAGCCGCGCCACGGCGCGGATGCCGGTCGGCGAGGTGACGTTGATCTCGGTGAGGTAACCATCGATCACGTCGATTCCGACGAATAACAGCCCGCGCTCGCGCAGCTTCGGGCCGAGCGTCGCGCAGATGGTGCGCTCGCGCTCCGACAGGTCGGTCGCGGCGGCGGCGCCGCCGCGCACCATGTTGGAGCGCAGGTCGTCCGCCGCCGGCACCCGGTTGACCGCGCCGGCGAACTCACCGTCGACCAGGATGATGCGCTTGTCGCCGTGCTTCACCTCGGGGAGGAATCGCTGGATCACCCAGGGCTCGCGGAAAGTGACGGCGAACATGTCGTAGAGCGAGCCGAAATTGATGTCCTGCGGCAGCACGCGAAACACCGCGGCGCCGCCATGGCCGTGCAGCGGCTTCATCACCACCGCGCCGTGCTCGGCGCGAAACGAATTGATCTCGTCGAGATTGCGGCTGATCAGCGTCGGCGGCATCAGCTCGGCGAAATCCATCACGAACAGCTTTTCCGGCGCGTTGCGGACGCTGGCCGGATCGTTGACCACCAGCGTGTGCGGATGGATCCGCTCCAGCAGATGCGTGCTGGTGATGTAAGCGAGGTCGAACGGCGGGTCCTGGCGCAGCAGCACCGCATCGAAGTTGCGCATATCGACGCGTTCGGGCTCGCCCAGCGTGAAGTGATCGCCCTCCTGATCGCGCACGCTCAGGCTCTGCACGGACGCTATGACGTCGTTGCCGCGCAGCGAGAGCTTGTCGGGGGTGAAGTACGAGATCGCGTGGCCGCGCTTCTGCGCCTCCAGCAGCAGCGCGAATGTCGAATCGCCGCGGATGTTGATCCGCGCGATGGGGTCCATCTGGACGGCGACCTTCAATGTCATGCAGAGCTTCCAGGGTTGTGAGCGAAAGGGGCGATCGGTCCGTCGGGCGAGGCGGTCGAGGATCTGGAGGTCGAGGATTCGGCGGTCATGGGCTTGCGTCGAACGCTGCGGGCAGATGCTGCGGCAGCCGCTTCGGCGCCACCAGCAGCGCGTCGAAGCGCAGCTCGAATGCGGCGTGGTCGGGGTGGGCGGCCAGCCAGGCCTCGGCCGCAGCGATGATGCGCTGCTGCTGTCGCGGCGTCACCGCATAGGCGGCGTCGTCGAGCCGGGCGCGCGCTTTGACTTCGACGAAGGCGATCAGCTTGTGCCGCTGCGCCACGATGTCGATTTCGCCATACGGCGTCTTGAATCGCCGCGCCAGGATCCGGTAGCCCTTCGCCATCAGATACGCGGCCGCGCGCGTCTCCGCCGAGATACCGGTCTGGAATGCCGCGACGCGTTCCGGCGCGGGCGGAGCCGATGGGCTCTTAGATTTCGCCATCGTCGGCCTCGCGCTGCCGCGACAATTCGAGTGCGCGGGCGTAGATCTCGCGGCGCGGCCGCCCGGAGATTTCGACGGCCTGCGCCACCGCATCCTTGACGCTGTCGCGCTGCAGCGCCTCGCGCAGCCAGCCGTCGAGCGCGTCCAGGCTCATGACCTGCGCTCCCGGATCCGGCGGGCCGATCACCACCACGAATTCACCGCGGGTGTCGAGCGTCTCGGCGGTCTCGGCCAGCACCGCCAGCGGCGCGCGGCGCACCTCCTGATGCAGCTTGGTAAGTTCGCGGCACACTGCAGCGTCACGATTGCCCAGCACGTCGGCGAGATCGCGCAGGCTGTTGTGAATCCGGCTGCCGGCCTCGAACAGCACCAGCGTCGCGTCGATCGCCGCCAGTTCGCTCAACCGGCTGCGGCGCGCGCCCTGCTTCGCCGGCAGGAAGCCGTCGAAGAAAAAGCGGTCGGTCGGCAGCGCGGCCAGCGCCAGCGCGGCCAGCACAGCCGAGGCGCCGGGTAGTGCGATCACATCGTGTCCGGCATCGTACGCTTCGCGCACCAGCTTGTAGCCTGGGTCGGAGATCAGCGGTGTACCCGCGTCGGAGACGAGCGCGACCGATCCGCCTTGCGCGAGCTTCTCCAGAATCTTCGGACGCGCCTGCGCGGCGTTGTGTTCGTGATAGGGTTTCAGCTGCGCCGGGATGCCGTATCGTTCGGTCAGCCGATGCGTGATTCGGGTGTCTTCGCAGGCGATGACATCGACGCCGGCCAGTGTTTCCAGCGCACGCAAGGTGATGTCGCCGAGATTGCCGATCGGCGTCGCGACCAGATGCAGCCCGGGGGCAGCGCGCCGCGCAATCAGTTTCTGGCCCGCGACCAGAAATGTCCGGACGTCGGGTTCGGAGGCGGACACAGGAACAGCGGGACTGGCCGATTTTATGCGCATGGACACAATCTAGGAGAAAAGGCGGAGTACCGGACAGCACATTGTCGCGGCACTGGCGGCGAGCACAAACCTTTTGTTTTGGTTAATCATTCGCCGACGTTATGATGGTTGGCCCATCGACCATCGGTGGACCAGACTGAACTACCGGAAAATCGGACTGGCGTCGCCGGTCCCTGCAAGAGATGTCATGGCGGAACTGCGCGATCCAAACACGAAGTCTTTGCGAACGACCCGCCGCACGGCGGTCGGACTGATCCTCGGCGCGCCGTTGCTCGCCGCCTGTTCGGGGACGCAGCAGACTCTCTCCAGCCAGTTCGGCCAGCAGCCGAACGCACCGGAGGCCGCGCCGCAGTCGCAATCGGTCGGTAGCGGCCGGGTCAAGGTCGGCCTGGTGCTGCCGTTGTCGGCGGCCGGTAATGCCGGCGTCGCCGCGCAGTCGATGAAGAATGCCGCCGAGATGGCGCTCGCCGAGTTCAACAATCCCGATATCCAGTTGCTGCTGAAAGACGACGCCGGCAATCCGCAGGGCGCGCAGGCCGCGACCCAGCAGGCGCTCGACGAAGGCGCCGAGATCATTCTCGGCCCGCTGTTCGCGCAATCGGTGCCGGCCGCGGCGCAGCTCACCCGTGCCCGCGGCGTCTCGATGATCGCGTTTTCGACGGATTCGAGCGTCGCCGGCCGCGGCGTGTATTTGCTGAGCTTCCTGCCGGAGTCCGACGTCAACCGGATCATCGGCTATGCGTCGAGCGTCGGCAAACGCTCCTATGCGGCGCTGCTGCCCGACAACGCCTATGGCGGCGTGGTCGAGGCCGCCTTCAAGCAGATGGTCGGGACCAAGGGCGGCCGCATCGCCGCGTTCGAGAAATACGGCGCCGACCGTGCCGGCCCGGCCCGGACCATCGCGCAGGCGCTGTCGGGCGCCGACTCGCTGCTGCTGGCCGATGACGGCGACGCGCTGGCGAGCGTCACCGACGCGCTGACCGCGGCGGGCGCCGATCTGCGCCGCGTGCAATTGCTCGGCACCGGGCTGTGGGACAATCCGCGGGTGTTCGCAACGCCGGCGTTGCAGGGCGGCCTTTACGCAGCACCCGATCCGTCCGGCTTCCGCAGTTTCTCGGGTCGCTATCGCACCCGCTTCGGCCAGGAGCCGGTGCGCACCGCGACGCTGGCTTACGACGCGGTAGCGCTCGTCGCCGCGCTGGCGCGCACGCAAGGCCCGCAGCGGTTCTCGTCCGCCGTGCTGACCAGTCCGTCGGGTTTCGCCGGCATCGACGGCCTGTTCCGCTTCCGCGCCGACGGCAGCAATGAACGCGGACTCGCCGTGATGCGCGTCGCCACCGGCGGCGGCCAGCCGGTGGCCGGCTCGCCGAAGAGTTTCGGGGCTTAGTTCAGCCGGTCATTCCGGGACGCCGCACAGCGGTGAGCCCCGGAATCCCGCGGTGATGAGAACTGAGATTCCGGGGTCGTGCCTTGCGGCGCGCCCCGGAATGACAACTTCACGCCGCCAGATCCGCCACCACCGCATCGAGCACCGGGAAACCGGCCTGCGTCACGCGCAGCCTGCCGTCGGCGTCGACGATGATGGCGCCTTCCTCGCGCAGGATCGCGATCCGCGATGGATCGAGCGATCGACCGGCGAGCGCCTGATAGCGCCGCGGGTCGATGCCTTCGGCGAGCCGCAGGCCCATCAGCAGGAATTCGTCGGCGCGCTCTTCGCTGTTGAGGCGGTCGTCGGTCACCACGCCGGTGCCGCTGGCCTCGACCCGCATCAGCCAGCTCTCCGGTCGTTTTTCGGTGGCGACGGCGTAGCGCGTGCCGCCTATGTCGAGCCGGCCATGCGCGCCGGGGCCGATCCCGGCATATTCCTGACCGCGCCAGTACACGAGATTATGCTTGCACTCGGCGCCGGGGCGGGCGTGATTGGAAATCTCATAGGCGGGTAGTCCGAGCTCGGCGCAGACCGATTGCGTGACATCGTAGAGTGCGCGCGATGCGGATTCGTCCGGCGTCTGCAATTTGCCGGCGCGATGCAGCGCAAAGAACGGCGTCTCGGCTTCGATGGTGAGTTGATACAGCGACAGATGCTCGGCGGCTTCGCCGATCGCGCGGCGCAGCTCGGCCTCCCACATCGCCGGCGTCTGCCCCGGACGCGCATAGATCAGGTCGAACGAGTAGCGGTCGAATGCCGAGCGGGCGATCGCCACCGCGTCCATCGCTTCCTGCGCGCTATGCAGCCGGCCGAGCGTTTTCAGCGAAACGTCGTCGAGCGCCTGCACGCCGAGCGAGACGCGGTTGACGCCGGCTGAGCGATAGCCGCGAAACCGCGTCGCCTCGACGCTGGTCGGGTTGGCCTCGAGCGAGACTTCGGCGTCCGGCGCAACGCGCCAATGCTTGCCGATCGCATCCAGGATCGCGCCGACGGTCGAGGGCTGCATCAGCGACGGCGTGCCGCCGCCGAGAAAGATCGAGGTGACCTCGCGCGGACCGATGCGCTGCGCGGTCGTCTCGATCTCGCGCGCGAAAGCGCGGGCGAAGCGGTCCTCGTCGATCGCGGCGTGGCGGACATGGCTGTTGAAGTCGCAATACGGGCATTTCGACAGGCAGAACGGCCAGTGCACGTAGACACCAAAGGCTTGGACGCCGAAGGCGCGATCCGGATCAGCGCGCAAGGCAGATCTCCGCCAGTTTGACGAAGGCGCGGGCGCGATGCGACAGGCCGAGCCCGAGCGGCGGCAGGCCGTGCTTCTCGATGCTGGTCATTTCGCCGAAGGTTCGCTCATGCCCCTCCGGCAGGAAAATCGGGTCGTAGCCGAAGCCGGCGGTGCCGCGCGGCGGCCAGACCAGCGTGCCGTCGGCGCGCGCCTCCACCTCTTCGACGTGGCCGTCAGGCCAGGCGACGCACAGCGCCGAGACGAAATGCGCGCCGCGCTGCGCCGGCGCGGTGGCGCCGCGCTCCTGCAGCAGCCGTTCGATGCGCGCCATCGCGGCGTTGAAATCCTTGCCCTCGCCGGCCCAGCGCGCGGAAAATATTCCAGGCGCGCCGTCGAGCGCATCGACGGCCAGGCCAGAATCATCAGCGAATGCAGGCAATTGCGCCGCCTGCGCGGCGGCCTCGGCCTTGATGCGGGCATTGGCGCGGAAGTTGTCGCCGGTTTCGTCCGGCTCGCCGAGGCTGAGTTCGCCGGCCGACACCGCCGCGATGCCGTAAGGGGCCAGCAGTTCCCGCATCTCGGCGAGCTTGCCGGGATTGTGGGTCGCGATCACGAGCTGGCCGCTGATTCGTCGATGCATGGCGGCGCTAGCGTAGCTCAGGAGCGGCCGCGAATGGGTGGCAAGAATGACTCACGCCACCGCCATTTTCTGCAGATCGACCAGCCGCGCCACGCCCTTCTGCGCCAGCGCCATCAGCGCCAGGAACTCGTCCTGCGAGAACGGGGTCTTTTCGGCGGTACCCTGCACCTCGACGATCCGGCCGTCGCCGGTCATGACGAAATTGGCGTCGGTTTCGGCCTCGGAATCCTCGGCGTAATCGAGGTCGAGCACCGGCGTGCCGTTGTAGATGCCGCAGGAGATCGCGGCGACGTTGTCGCGCATCACATTGCCCTTGAGCATGTTGCGCGTCTTCATCCAGGCGAGGCAGTCGGCCAGCGCCACCCAGGCGCCGGTGATCGAGGCGGTCCGGGTGCCGCCGTCGGCCTGTAGCACGTCGCAATCGACCGTGATCTGGCGCTCGCCGAGCGCCTGCAGGTCGACGATGGTGCGCAGCGAGCGGCCGATCAGACGCTGGATCTCGACGGTGCGGCCGTTCTGCTTGCCGGCCGCGGCCTCGCGACGGGTGCGTTCCAGCGTGGCGCGGGGCAGCATGCCGTATTCGGCCGTCACCCAGCCGCGGCCCTGGCCCTTCAGCCACGGCGGCAGCCGCTCTTCGAGGGTCGCCGTCACCAGCACATGGGTGTCGCCGAATTTTACCAGGCAGGAGCCCTCGGCGTATTTCACGACGCCCCGCTCCAGCGAAACGGCGCGCAGTTCGTCGGGCGCACGGCGGCTTGGCCGCATGGGAATTCTCCGTCAATTTCGGGAAATGGCGATCCGGGCTGCTTTTAGGGGCGGAGCGCTCCAGCGGCAAGGGCGGTCGCCCAAAGCGGTTGCTCATGGCCAGACTCCCGACTTGTAACCTGACGCCGGCGACGACAGATTAGAACGGCAACGGAGGACAAGTTGGCTCATCATGAACCGATCGGCCTGATCGCGCCCAATACCGGACTGGCGCAGCTCAACGAGCGCTCGCGGGATATCTTTCGCCAGATCGTCGAAAGCTACCTCGCGACCGGGGAGCCGGTCGGCTCGCGCAATATCTCCCGGCTGATCTCGATGCCGCTGTCGCCGGCCTCGGTGCGCAACGTCATGGCCGATCTGGAACAGCTCGGCCTGATCTACGCGCCGCACACCTCCGCCGGCCGGCTGCCGACCGAACTCGGCCTGCGCTTTTTCGTCGATGCGCTGATGCAGGTCGGCGACCTGACCGAGCCGGAGCGGCAATCGATCCAGGCGCAGCTCTCGTCCGTTGGGCAGGCCAAAACCGTCGAGGCCGCGCTCGGCGAAGCGCTGACCCGGCTGTCCGGCCTGACCCGGGCGGCCGCCGTGGTGCTGACCGCCAAATCCAACGTCCGGCTCAAGCACATCGAATTCGTCCGGCTGGAGCCGGAGCGCGCGCTGGTGATCCTGGTCGCCGAAGACGGCCAGGTCGAGAACCGGGTGCTGGTGCTGCCGCCGGGCGTGCCGTCATCGGCGCTGACCGAGGCATCGAACTTCCTCAACGCCCGGATCCGCGGCCGGACGCTGGCCGAATCGCGGCTCGAGCTGGAAACCATGCTGTCGCAGGACCGCACCGAGCTCGATCAGCTGACCCAGAAGGTGATTTCGGCTGGAATCGCGAGCTGGTCGGGCGGCGACGGCGAGGATCGCCAGCTGATCGTGCGCGGCCACGCCAATCTGCTGGGGGATCTGCACGCGCTGGAAGACCTCGAACGGGTGCGGCGGCTGTTCGACGATCTCGAAACCAAGCGCGGCGTGGTCGATCTGCTCGGCCGCGCCGAGAGCGCCGAGGGCGTGCGGATCTTCATCGGCTCGGAGAACAAGCTGTTCTCGCTGTCCGGTTCCTCGACCATCATCGCGCCCTATAGCGACGGCGCCGGCCATATCGTCGGCGTGCTCGGCGTGATCGGTCCGACCCGGCTGAACTACGCGCGGGTGATCCCGATGGTCGACTACACCGCGCGCATCGTCAGCCAGATGCTGGGCGGCTGAGACGCCGCCAAGCTTGATTTTGGCGGCGCAAACCACGATATCCCGGCCAGCCCAATTCCCGACCGATCCAGACGAAATTTCGAAAAGGTAGCGTGATGACCGATTCCAACGGACCGAAGGACAACAACCAGGACCAGCCGCAGGCCGCTGCCGATCCGGTGGTTTCCAAGCCGTACATCATGCCGGACGACCCGGAAGAAGGTGCGAACGAAGCGCTGGTCAAGGAAGCCGCCGAGGCGCGCGACAAGATGCTGCGCACGCTGGCGGAGATGGAGAATCTGCGCCGCCGGACCCAGAAGGAGGTCGCCGATGCGCGGACCTACGGCGTCAGCGCCTTCGCCCGCGACGTGCTCGAGATCGCCGACAATCTGCAGCGCGCGCTCGACGCCGTGCCGGCCGAAGCCCGCGCCAATGCCGACGCCGGTCTCAAGGGACTGATCGAGGGCGTCGAACTCACCGAGCGGTCGCTGATCAACGCGCTGGAAAAGAATGGCGTCCGGAAGTTCGATCCGCAGGGCGAGAAGTTCGATCCCAACTTCCAGCAGGCGATGTACGAAGTTCCGGATCCGTCGGTGCCGGCCGGCACGGTGGTGCAGGTGGTGCAGGCCGGATTCATGATCGGCGAGCGCGTGCTGCGCCCGGCGCTGGTCGGCGTTTCAAAGGGCGGCGCGAAGCCCGCGCCCGCAGCCGCCAACGGCACCGACACCAGCGCCTGATCAGCGCGCCTTCAGCCCGTCGCGGACCTTGCGGAAGCGCGGAAACGCGTCGGACCAGCGGTCGCGCGGCGAGCTGCCGATCACCCGCATCGCCACGCTGGCATTGCCGAACCGCAGCCACTGCACCACGGTGACGGGTGTGTTGTCCTTGCCGCTGACGGCGTCGATCCGGGTCTCGAAGCCCGGCGAGCCGTCGATCCGCATCGGTTCGGACGTTGTGATCCTGGCATCGCGCAGACCCGGAATGGTGGCGGCGGCCTGCTGGGCGAAGCGGGCGCGATCGTCGGTCTGCTCCGGCACCGAGCCGATCAGGCCCAGCACCATGAACGGCGCGCCTTCGATGCCGGTGTCCTCGTTGCCGTCGGCGAGCAGCAGCGCGGCGCCGGGCGCCAGCGTGCGCACGGTCTTGAAGTCGCCCAGTTCGCGGATGTCGAACGGCATCTGCGCGACCTGCTCCTCGACCGGCACCTGCTGCCGCACCGAGACGGAGCTCAGCATTTTCTTCACGGCCTCGTCCGAGTAGGTCTTGGCCTCGCTGTCGGCGACCTGCACCGCCACATAGCCGGAGAACGCCTTGCTGCCCGACACGATCAGCGAGTAGCGACGGACCTTGTCGGCGCCGACGACGCCGTCCTCGGCCGTGTAGTAGGCGGTGCCTGCGGCGGTCTCCAGGCTCTCGGGTTTCACCTTGCCCATCGCGCCTTCCGGCACCGCCTTGAAGGCCGCCTCGACCTCGGTGAAGGCCGGGCCCGGCAATTCCGCCAACAGCACCTTGGCGCCGTGGCCGGCGGATTCGAAGCCGAGGAAGGCCTTCGACTCGGTCATTCCCGGCATCGGCGTGAGGCCGACGCGGATGCCACGTGGATAGATGGTGTCGGCGACTGCGGGCGTCGCGGCAAGCACCAGGGCAAAGGCGAGGAGGCGCGCTATCTGTCTCATGGTGGGCTCTACTGAAGTCGCATTGAGGCCGTTCGATGGTTGGTGGCGGCTGCCCGTCGGGGCGATCGCACGGGCGAAGATGCGACGGCCGAAGGGCACCTGATCACGTCCTGACGTCCGGTCAAGGCGCAACCGCACACTGGGACGACCGGCCGCAAGCGGACCCCTTTTGCCGTGCTGCAAAACCACCGCCCCCGGCGGCGCGTCGGAGCCCGATGATGATTCATCAAAGCCGATGTTTTCGTAGGCGAGGCCGCCCGCCAGTCCTTGCAGCCCCCACCCCCCCCTCCTATATGAGGCTCACCGCCGCACAATCGCGAGCATTTGATATTTGGGGGTTGGGGCTGGTGCGCCGTCAGGGCCCGCCCGACTCGCCGCAAAAAGAAGGATATGAGCACCATGGGAAAGGTCATCGGGATCGATCTCGGCACCACCAATTCGTGCGTCGCCGTCATGGACGGCAAGAATTCCAAGGTCATTGAGAACGCAGAGGGCATGCGCACGACCCCCTCGATCGTCGCATTCAGCGACGACGGAGAGCGGCTGGTCGGTCAGCCCGCCAAGCGCCAGGCCGTCACCAATCCCGAGCGCACCTTCTTCGCCGTGAAGCGCCTCGTCGGTCGTCGCTACGACGACCCGATGGTCGAGAAGGACAAGAAGCTCGTTCCCTACAAGATCGTCAAAGCCTCCAATGGCGACGCCTGGGTCGAGGCCGACGGCCAGACCTATTCGCCCTCTCAGGTTTCCGCCTTCATTCTGCAGAAGATGAAGGAGACCGCGGAGGCGCATCTCGGCCAGAAGGTCGATCAGGCGGTGATCACCGTCCCCGCTTACTTCAACGACGCCCAGCGTCAGGCCACCAAGGACGCCGGCAAGATCGCCGGCCTCGAGGTGTTGCGCATCATCAACGAGCCGACCGCGGCGGCGCTGGCCTACGGCCTCGACAAGACCAAGGCCGGCACGATCGCGGTCTACGACCTCGGCGGCGGCACCTTCGACGTCTCGATCCTGGAGATCGGCGACGGCGTGTTCGAAGTGAAGTCGACCAATGGCGACACCTTCCTCGGCGGTGAAGACTTCGACATGCGTCTGGTCAGCTACCTCGCCGACGAATTCCAGAAGGAGCAGGGCATCAACCTGCGCAACGACAAGCTGGCGCTGCAGCGGCTCAAGGAAGCCGCCGAGAAGGCCAAGATCGAGCTGTCGTCGACAACCCAGACCGAGATCAACCTGCCGTTCATCACCGCGGACCAGTCCGGTCCGAAGCATCTGACGATGAAGCTCACCCGCGCCAAGTTCGAAGCGCTGGTCGACGATCTGGTGCAGAAGACGATCGAACCTTGCCGCAAGGCGCTGAAGGATGCCGGCCTCACCGCCGGCGAGATTGGCGAAGTGGTGCTGGTCGGCGGCATGACCCGCATGCCGAAGGTCCAGGAAGTCGTGAAGCAATTGTTCGGCAAGGAGCCGCACAAGGGCGTCAACCCGGACGAAGTCGTGGCGATCGGCGCCGCGATCCAGGCCGGCGTGCTGCAGGGCGACGTCAAGGACGTGCTGCTGCTCGACGTCACCCCGCTGTCGCTGGGCATCGAGACGCTGGGTGGCGTGTTCACCCGGATCATCGAGCGCAACACCACGATCCCGACCAAGAAGAGCCAGGTGTTCTCGACCGCGGAAGACAATCAGAACGCGGTCACCATCCGGGTCTTCCAGGGTGAACGCGAAATGGCGGCCGACAACAAGATCCTCGGTCAGTTCGACCTGATGGGGATTCCGCCGGCGCCGCGCGGCATGCCGCAGATCGAGGTGACGTTCGACATCGACGCCAACGGCATCGTCAACGTCTCGGCCAAGGACAAGGCGACCGGCAAGGAGCAGCAGATCCGCATCCAGGCGTCGGGCGGCCTGTCGGATTCCGACATCGACAAGATGGTCAAGGACGCCGAAGCCAACGCCGCCGAGGACAAGCGCCGCCGCGAAGCGGTCGACGCCAAGAACCATGCCGATGCGCTGGTGCATTCCACCGAGAAGGCGCTGGCCGAGCACGGTTCGAAGGTCGCGGAGCCGGAGCGCCGTGCCATCGAGGACGCGCTCAGCGATCTGCGCGAGTCGCTCAAGAGTGACGACGCCGAGGTGATCAAGACCAAGACCAATACGCTGGCGCAGGCCTCGATGAAGCTCGGCGAAGCGATGTACACGCAGCAGGCGGAGTCCGACGCGGCCAAGCACGCCGCCAAGGAAGACATCGTCGACGCCGACTTCACCGAGGTCGACGACGACAAGAACAACAAGAAGTCAGCCTAAGGGCCGCATGACGGATAACGTAACCCCCATCTGACGAACGCGCTTGCGGACTTCAGGTGGGGGTTGCTTTCGTTGGGCCTGGGACTGCATGAAGCGTGCACGTTCCCTCGAGGGTCAATTGAATCGAGCAGGTTTGACGGATGTCCACCACCAAGCGTTGCTACTACGAAACCCTTGAAGTCGAGCGGAGCGCCGACGAATCGACGCTCAAAAGCGCCTTCCGCAAGCTCGCGATGAAATGGCATCCGGATCGCAATCCGGGCGATGCGTCGAGCGAGATCAAGTTCAAGGAAATCAACGAAGCCTACGAAATCCTCAAGGACGGCGACAAGCGCGCCGCCTATGACCGCTACGGCCATGCCGCCTTCGAACAGGGCATGGGCGGCGGCGGTCCCGGCTTCGGCGCCGGATTCGCCTCGTCGTTCTCCGATATCTTCGAAGACCTGTTCGGCATGGCCGGACAGCGCGGTCGCGGCACCGGCCGCGAGCGCGGCGCCGACCTGCGCTACAACATGGAGATCACGCTGGAGGACGCCTACAAGGGCAAGACCGCGCAGATCGAAATCCCGGTCTCGGTCACCTGCGAGTCCTGCTCTGGCATCGGCGCCAAGGCCGGCACCAAGCCGAAAACCTGCTCGACCTGCGGCGGCGCCGGCCGCGTCCGTCAGGCCCAGGGCTTCTTCACGCTGGAGCGCACCTGCCCGAGTTGCCAGGGCCGCGGCCAGATCATCGAAGACCCGTGTCCGTCCTGCTCAGGCTCCGGCCGTGTCACCCGTGAACGGACGCTGTCGGTCAACATTCCGCAGGGGGTCGAGGACGGTACCCGCATCCGTCTCGCCGGCGAAGGCGAGGCCGGCCTCCGTGGCGGGCCGCCCGGCGATCTCTACATCTTCCTGTCGCTCGCCTCGCACGCGATCTTCCAGCGCGACGGCGCCGATCTGCACTGCCGGGTGCCGATTTCGATGGTGACGGCGGCGCTGGGCGGTGAATTCGAGGTGCCGACGATCGAGCGCGGCAAAACCAAGGTGAAGGTGCCGTCGGGCACCCAGACCGGCCGGCGATTCCGCATTGCGGGAAAAGGCATGCCGGTGCTCCGTTCGCGTCAGGTCGGCGACATGTATGTCCAGGTTGCCGTGGAAACGCCGCAGAATTTGACCAAGAAGCAGCAGGAGCTGCTGGCCGAGTTCGAAAAATTATCCTCCGGTGCAACCCAACCGGAAGCTGCGGGTTTCTTCTCCAAGGTCAAGGACTTCTTCGGCTCCCGCGCGAACACTCCCTAACCGTCTAGCTTGACCGGCCGGGGAGTGCCCTATAGTTGTTCTGTAACAATAATTTGACACTGGGCCAAAATACCTCCCCGGTTTGGTAGCGGAATGGCTTTGCAGTCCTCGGTTCGCGCGTTGAAGAAGCAGCCCCGTCTCGACGACGAGGTTCGCTTCCTGCGTTCCTGGATCGAGAAGCCGTTGCACATGGGCGCGGTGATGCCGTCCGGCAAGCTGCTGGCCCGGACCATGGCGCAATATGTCGACATCCATTCCACCGGGCCGGTGATCGAACTGGGCCCGGGCACCGGCGCGATCACCAATGCGCTGGTCGAGCACGGCGTCGATCAGAAACGCCTGGTGCTGGTCGAATACAATCCGAGCTTCTGCGCGCTTCTGCGCGAACGCTATCCGCAAGCGACGATCGTCCAGGGCGATGCCTATCGGCTGCGCGATACGCTGTGGGACGTGCTGCCCGAGCCGGCCACCGCGGTGGTGTCGGGGCTTCCGCTCGTGACCAAGCCGATGCTGACCCGGATGAAGCTGATCCGCGATTCCTTCAATCTGCTCGAACCCGGCGCGCCGTTCGTGCAGTTCACCTATTCGGTTGCGCCGCCAATTCCGAAATCGCTGCCGGGCGTCGCCACCGAGGCGTCCGAGCGGATCTGGATGAACATCCCGCCTGCCCGGGTCTGGGTCTATCGCAAGGGCTGAGCCGTCGGCCGTGCCGCCGCTCGTGACAGCGCCTTTCCACAGACGCTGACGCTCCGGGAAAATCCGGCGTTCCTTCCCCTGACAACTTGGCTAAACAGGGCGCGGCCATGGTCGCGCTTGTCGGCAGGAGGTCGGCGTCATGTCAGCGGTGAAGATCCTCATCATTCCCGGCTCGTTGCGGACCGGCTCGCACAATGTGCGGCTGGCGGCCGCCGCCGCGTATGCATTCGTTCGCGCCGACATCGACGTCACCCGGCTGTCGCTGGCCGATTTTCCGCTGCCGATCTACGACGGCGACTTCGAAGCCAAATCCGGCGTGCCGGTCAATGCCATCAATCTGAAGCGGATGATCGGCGCGCATCACGGCGTGCTGATCGTCAGCCCGGAATACAATTCTGCGCCGCCGCCGCTGGTGAAGAACGCGATCGACTGGGTATCGCGGGTCGAGGACCCGCACGAGACCCAAGGTCAGGTGTTTCGAGAACGCGCCTTCGCGCTGGCGTCTGCCTCCGAAGGCAAACTCGGCGGCGCGCGTTGCCTCGCCGCGCTGCGGCTGATCCTGTCGGGCTGCCGCGCGCCGGTGATTCCCAATCAGCTCGCGCTCTCCTTCGCGCATCAGGCCTATGACGACACCGATCGGCTGAAACTTCCCGCCGACGTCGCCGCGCTGCAGGCGATGGTGCGGCAACTGATCGACTTCGCCCAACAGATGATGAGGTAACAGGTCATGGCGCAAGCCGACCCCGCCGATCGCGACCGGCTGATCGTTGCATTGGATGTGCCCGGCGTCGACACCGCGAAAGCGATGATCGACAAGCTCGGCGACAGCGTCGGCTTCTACAAGATCGGCTATCAGCTCGCCTATGCCGGCGGGCTCGCGCTGGTGCCGCAACTGGTCGATGCCGGCAAGAAGGTGTTCGTCGATCTCAAGCTGCACGACATCGGCAACACCGTGGCGCGCGGCGTCGAGAGCCTGAGCTCGCTCGGCGCCACCTTCCTCACCGTGCACGCCTATCCGCAAACGATGAGAGCCGCGGTCGAGGCGCGCGGCACCTCGGGGCTGAAGATCCTCGCCGTCACGGTGCTGACCTCCTACGACGATGCCGACCTCACCGATGCCGGCTACGCGCTCGGCGTGCGCGACCTCGTCGAGGCGCGCGCGCGGCAGGCGCTGGCGATCGGCGCCGACGGGCTGGTGTGCTCGCCCGAAGAGGTGGCCCATCTGCGTGGCATCGTCGGCCCGGCGATGGCGCTGGTGACGCCGGGCATTCGTCCGGCCGGTTCGGCCGCCGGAGACCAGAAGCGGATCATGACCCCGGCGCGGGCGATCGCCGCCGGCGCCAGTCATCTCGTGGTCGGGCGGCCGGTGATAGAGGCGCCCGATCCAAAGCAGGCGGCGGAGGCGATCGTCGCCGAAATCGCGCAAGCGAAATAACTGATCAGGGAGAAGACGATGGCCAAAGGCTACTGGGTCGCACGGATCGACGTGCACGATCTCGACGGCTACAAGCGCGACTACGTCGCCCACAACGGCGCGGTGTTCGCCAAATACGGCGCGAAGTTCCTGACCCGCGGCGGCACCTACGAGGCGCATGAAGGCCCGTCGCGCTCGCGCAACGTCGTGATCGAGTTCGCGGACTATGCGACAGCGCTCGCCTGCTACCACTCGCCGGAGTATCAGGCGCTGATCAAGGCGCGCGCGCCGTATTCGCAGGGCGAGATCGTCATCGTCGAGGGCTATGACGGGCCGCAGCCACAAGGCTGAGGCGCCTCGCCTGCTTTCGATCAGTTGCCGGGCCCGGTTCGCCCGGCTATACCGCGGGCCTGCAAAAGGATCGCCAGCCGATGTCAGATATGCGCCTGATCGTTGCCGGGGCCGGTGGCCGGATGGGCCGCGCGCTGACGCGCGCCATTTCCGAGACCAAAGGCGTCGTCCTCACCGGCGCGCTCGAAGCGCCCGGCTCGGACTTGCTGGGGCAGGACGCGGGCGTGCTCGCCGGTCTGCCGGCCAATGGCGTGGCGCTGTCCGCCGACCTGTGGAAGCTGTCCGCCGGCGCCGACGGCATTCTCGATTTCACCGTGCCGGCCGCGACCATCGCCAATGTGGCGATCGCCGCGCAGCGCGGCATCGTCCACGTCATCGGCACCACCGGCCTGTCGTCCTCCGACAATGCGGTGATCCAGAGCGTCACCCGGCAGGCGATCGTGGTGAAGTCCGGCAATATGAGCCTCGGCGTCAATCTGCTGGCGGCGTTGACCAGGCGCGTGGCGCAGTCGCTCGGCGACAATTTCGACATCGAGATCGTCGAAATGCATCACCGCGCCAAGATCGACGCCCCGTCCGGCACCGCGCTGCTGCTCGGCGAAGCCGCCGCGGCCGGCCGCAAGGTCGATCTCGACAGCCATTCGGCGCGCGGCCGCGACGGCCTCACCGGCGCGCGCAAGTCCGGCGACATCGGTTTCGCGTCCTTGCGCGGCGGCACCGTCACCGGCGACCACAGCGTGATCTTCGCCGGACCCTACGAGCGGATCGAGCTCACCCACAAGGCCGAGGACCGCATGATCTTCGCCCATGGCGCGCTGAAGGCGGCGCAATGGGCGCATGGCCAGAAGCCCGGGCTGTATTCGATGATGGACGTGCTCGGGCTCGCGGAGTTCTGAGCTGCCGAACGGGTTGCCGCAGCGCGCGCGGCTATCCGATCAGCGATGTGCCGGTCATCTCCGCGGGTTGCGGCAGATCCATCAGCTTCAGCAGCGTCGGCGCGAGATCGGACAGCTGGCCGTCGGCCAGCGGACCGTCGTGGCCGACCAGCAGCACCGGCACCGGATTGGTGGTGTGCGCGGTGTGCGGGCCGCCGGTGAACGGATCGCGCATCATCTCGCAATTGCCGTGGTCGGCGGTGACCAGCAGCGCGCCGCCGGACGCGCGGATCGCCGCGACGATGCGGCCGAGCTGGGTGTCGACCGTCTCGACCGCCTTGATCGCCGCCGGCAGGCTGCCGGTGTGGCCGACCATGTCGGGATTGGCGAAGTTGAGGACGATCAGGTCGTATTTGCCGGACTCGATCGCCTGCACGGCCTTGTCGCCCAGCTCAGGCGCGGACATTTCCGGCTGAAGATCGTAGGTCGCCACCTTGGGAGAAGGCACCATGATGCGGTCTTCGCCGGGATAGGGCACTTCCTCGCCGCCATTGAGGAAGTAGGTGACATGCGGATATTTCTCGGTCTCCGCCATTCTCAGCTGATGCCGGCCGGTGTCGGCGACCACCTGGCCGAGGCCGTTCACCAGACTCTGCGGCGGAAAGATCGTGCGCATCAAGCCATCCAGCGCGGTCGAGTACTGCGTCATGCCGGCGGCCGCGGCGATCTTCAGCACGCGCTTGCGCGGGAATCCGGCGAAGGCCGGATCGAGCAGGGCCGCAAGGATCTCGCGCACCCGATCGGCGCGGAAATTGAAACACAGCACGCCGTCGCCGTCGCGTAGGCCCTGATAGTCGCCGACCACGGCGGGAATGATGAACTCGTCATTGACGCCGGAGGCGTAGCCGGCGGCGATCACCGCATCGGCGTCGGCGAAGCGCGGACCTTCGGCCTCGGCGATCACATCGTAGGCCTTGCCGACGCGCTCCCAGCGGTTGTCGCGGTCCATCGCGTAATAGCGGCCGCTGACGGTGGCGATCGGCACGCTCGGCGGCAGGTCGGCGCGGAGCCGGGCGATGTCGTCGACCGCGGATTTCGGCGGCGTATCGCGGCCGTCAGTGAAAGCGTGCAGCACGGTCGGGATTCCGGCCTTGTCCAGGATCTTGGCCAGCGCGCAGGCATGATCCTGCAGCGAATGTACGCCGCCGGGCGACACCAGGCCCATCAGATGGCAGGTGCCGCCGCTGGCGCGCAATTTCTCGATAAAGGCCAGCAGCTCGGGAGCGCGTTCGATCTCGCCGCTGGCGATGGCGTCGCTGATCCGCGGCAGATCCTGCATCACCACCCGGCCGGCGCCGATATTGAGGTGGCCGACCTCGGAATTGCCCATCTGGCCATTTGGCAGCCCGACCGATTTGCCGGAGGTGCGCAGGAAGGCGTGCGGTCCGTTCGCCCACAGCGAGTCGAAGGTGGGGGTTTTGGCCTGCAGCACGGCATTGTCTGCCGGGTCCTCGCGCCATCCCCAGCCATCGAGGATCACGAGCATGACGGGACGACGGGACTGCATGGCAAAGACTTTCCTGGGTGTGGGCGCGCGCCTCGAGGCTGTTGCGGCGCCCCTCACACCTATGGTCGCGGCCCGCCCCCGTCAATCGGTCGGCCGGAGGGTCAGCCCGCCCCGAGCTGCCCCGCTTCCCAGCCGATCATCGCCTGTTTGCGGGTCAGGCCCCAATGATAGCCGGTGAGCGCGCCGCCTTTGCCGAGCGCGCGATGGCACGGCACCACGAACGAAATCGGGTTCTTGCCGATCGCGGCGCCGACCGCGCGCGACGCCTTCGGCGCGGCGATCCGGCCGGCGATGTCCGAGTAGCACAGCGCCCGGCCCATCGGGATTTTCAGCAGCGTCTGCCAGACCCGGACCTCGAAATCGGTGCCGATCAGCACCACCCGCAGCGGCTGCTCCGGTCGCCATTGCGCCGGGTCGAATACGCGTTGCGCGAAGGGCGCGGTGAACGCCTGATCGGCGATGCACATCGCGCGCGGCCAGCGCCGCTGCAGGTCCATGAAAGCGGCCTCCTCGCCGCCGGGATCGGCGAAGGCGAGGCCGGCGAGACCGCGCTCGGAGGCGATCACCACGGCGGTGCCGAACGGCGACGCGTGATAGCCATAGCGCAGCGTCAGCCCGGCGCCGCCGCTCTTCCATTCGCCCGGCGACATCGCCTCATGGGTCACGAACAGGTCGTGCAACCGGCCGGGGCCGGACAGCCCGGAGTCCAATGCCGCATCGAGCACGCTGGCGGAATCGCGCAGCAGCGACTTGGCATGGTCGAGCGTCAGCGCCTGCATGAAGGCCTTCGGCGTCAAGCCGGCCCAGCGGCGGAACAGATGGTGCAGTTCGTCGGGCGTCAGCCCGGCGGCGTCGGCGATCGCCTCGACGGTGGGTTGCGCCTTCCACTTCTGCGAGATGAACGCGATGGCGCGGCGCACCGCGTCGTAGTCGGCGAGCGCGGTGTCGCGGGGGCCGGGCTTGGCGGGAACATGGTCGGCGATAGCGAGGTTCATCATGAGGCCGATGTTACCTGCCGGGGCCGCATCGGCCACCCGTTTTCAGCGTGCCCGCCGGATCAGGCTTGAACCACCGGGCCGCGTCGGGCGGCCTCCAAGGCAGCCGTCAAGGCATTGGCGAAGCTCGCCTTTTCCTCCGCGCCGAGGTAGCTCGCGATACTGACGCGGCGGCCCGAGGACACCAGATAGAGATGTTCGATGCCGAACTCGGCATGGACGATCTTCTCCAGCCGGACCCATAGCGGGTTCAGCACCCATTCCACCACCTGGCCGCGCGGCGACGTGCGGCGGACCCGTAACTCGCTGATCGTCATCGAGATTTCTTCGCTGGCGCGGCCGCGGGCGAACACCACCTTGAAGGCGATGTAGATTGCCAAGAGATCGAGGCCGAAGAAGCCGAACACCGGCCAGGCGCCGAGCATCCAGAAGCCGAGGCCGGCGGCGAAGCTGATCGTGCCGAGGAATCCCATCAGCACCAGAAAAGCCTTGTGACTCAAGGCGCGATGCGGCTTCAGCAGCGCCGAAAACAGTTTCGGCTCGGCCCATTCCGGATCAAGATCGGTTCCTGTCGTCATTGCGGAATATTATACCTTACCATGCCGAAAATCACCCGCCGCGTGGCGGCACCCGCCGCCGCGAGAACTGCCAAGACCACCCCGAAAAGCCTTGCGGCAAACCCGGGGCAAACCGGAGGCAAACCCGCGAGGCCGCCAAAACGCCCCCGCCGCTGGACCTCCGCCGAGGTTCGCGAGGCCTTCACCCGTTTCGCCCGGGCCAACCCCGAGCCGAAGGGCGAGCTCGAGCACCTCAACCCGTTCACGCTGCTGGTCGCGGTGGTGCTGTCGGCGCAGGCGACCGACGCCGGTGTCAACAAGGCGACGCGAAGCCTGTTCGCGATCGCCGACACGCCGGCGAAGATGCTGGCGCTCGGCGAAGAGCGGGTGCGGGACTACATCAAGACCATCGGCCTTTTTCGCACCAAGGCGAAGAACGTGATTGCGCTGTCGCAAAAACTGATCACCGACTTTGGTGGGGAGGTCCCAAGTACACGCGCCGAGCTGGAGACGCTGCCGGGTGCGGGCCGCAAGACCGCCAATGTGGTGCTCAACATGGCGTTCGGGCAGCCGACCATGGCGGTCGATACCCATGTGTTTCGCGTCGGCAACCGCACCGGGCTGGCGCCCGGCGACACGCCGCTCGCGGTCGAGCTCGAACTGGAAAAGGCGATCCCGCCGGAGTTCATGCAGCACGCCCACCATTGGCTGATCCTGCACGGCCGCTACACCTGCCTGGCCCGCAAGCCGCGCTGCGAGGTCTGCGTGATCAACGACCTGTGCAGGTGGCCGGAGAAAAGTGTGTAGTTCCGTCTCTCGACGAGTAGCAACGTCATCCTGAGGTGCGCGCTCTTTCTTGCGCGCCTCGAAGGATGGGCCGCGTGTGTCTGCGTCCGCATCCTTCGAGGCTCGCCCAAATGGGCGAGCACCTCAGGATGACGGCTCCGTGTTCTTGGTGCGCGCCTCGGGATGACGGCGCTGTGTGAGTGGCGAGCGTCTCGGAGTAACGGCTCTGATCATAATCGTCGCTGTTACTTCATCATCGCGCTGACTTCGCCGTGCAGCGCCTTGCGGGCGTCGTCGCGGGCGTAGGTCATGTGGCCGCCGGGCCAGGTGACCAGCCTGATCCGCTTCGATGCGAATGGCGGCAACTGATCGATCGCGACGACGCTGCCGAAATACGGCGTGGCGAGGTCGAACAGGCCGTGCGTCACCAGCACCTGCAGCGTCGGGTCGACCGCCAGAATTTCGCGGAGCTGCGTCAGCGATTCGACCGGGCTGCGGCCGCGGCCGAAATCCCATTGCCGCGACACCGCGCCGTTGAGCAGATGATACGAGCCGCTCGGGCGCCATTGCAGCGTGTTGCGGGTCAGCTCGATCGCGGCGCTGGTGAGCGGTGCGATCAGCGATTCCGACGACGGGTCGCTGAACTGCGCGTCGCTGGAATCCGGGAACGGATCCTGGCCGAGCACCGAGGCGTCGAACCGGCCGGTGACTTTTCCATCGGCGCGGTCGAACTCGCGCTGGAATTCGCTGGTACCAAGTCGGCCTGCGAGCCTTCGACTGACGGCGGAATCGATCCCGCTCAACGCCGCGACGCGATCGGCGAGGCGCCGGGTCGCGGCCTGATCGGCCTGCCCCTTGAGCAGATCGGTGATGAACTCGCCGCGCGCGTAGCTCTCGACCTCGGCGAGGTCGGCGCGGGTGACAGGACCCTTTCGCTGCCGCGCCGCCGCCGCCATGGTCGGCAGCCGTGCTACGTATTGCAGCAGGCTCGAGCCGGAATATTCGCGGAAGTCGAGCAAGGGCGACACCAGGATCAGCCCCTTGACGCCGACGCCCTGCCTGGTCTGCAGATCGCGTACCACGCGCGGCCCGCGGATGCCGCCATAGCTTTCGCCGGCGACGTATTTGGGCGACAGCAGCCGGTCGTGCTTCTCCAGCCAGCGCCGGATCGTCAGCGCGACCGCGGCGACGTCGCCGTCGACCGAATAGAACTGCTTGCGCACGTCGTCGCCGCTGGCGACGAAGCGGCTGTAGCCGGTGCCGACCGGATCGATGAAGACCAGATCGGTGACGTCGAGCCAGGTTTCGGCGTTGGGCTGAAGCGCCGGCGTCGCCGAGGCGACCGCGGCGTCGCCGGCCATCGGCAGCCGCCACGGCCCCGCGGCGCCGAGCTGCAGCCAGGCCGAGGAGGCGCCCGGCCCGCCGTTGAACACGAAGGTCACCGGCCGCGTCCGCGCCTCGGTGTTGTCGAGCTGATAGGCCGTGGTGGCGATATCGGCCTGCGGCTCGCCCTTGTCGTTGAACAGCCGGATCGAGCCGGCGGTGGCGGTGAAGGACAGGCTGCGGCCCGGCAGCGCCAGCGTGTGCCTGGTCGTCGAATCGGCGGGCAGCTTGTGCTGGTCGGCGTCGGAGGGCGAGGGTTTGCTTTGCGCGGCGGCCGGCGGCGACGCGTCCTGCGCCTGCAGCGGCGCGAGCGTTGCGGTTGTGACGAGCAGCGCCGCCAGCGCGACGCGGCAGGCGGACCAGGGCGACCTCAGCATTCCATCTCCTTCGGCACGACCGCCGCCACGCGCAGCCTGCACGCCAGGCGGTCGATTGTTCGGCAGGGGAATTGAGCGCAGAACTGCGTCGGATTGGCGACGTCGCGCGGCGCTCAGGCGTCGACCAGTTCGCGATACAGCCGGGCGTAATGCTGCGCCGGGTTCTTCCACGACACGTCGGTGGTCATGCCGTTGATCTGCAGGTTGCGCCAGGTGGCGTGGTCGGCGTGGAGCGTTGCGGTCTTCGCCAGCGCTTTCGCCAGCATCTGGGCGGTCACCGGCGAGAACTGCACGCCGGTCGCAACGCCTGTGGCGATCGCCATCTCGTTGGCGTCCACCACCGTATCGGCGAGCCCGCCGACCCGCGCCACCACCGGCACCGCGCCGTAGCGCAGCGCGCACAGCTGGGTCAGGCCGCAGGGCTCGAACCGCGACGGCACCAGCAGCGCGTCGGCGCCGGCCTGGATCTGATGCGCCAGCGCTTCGTCATAGCCGATCACCGCGCCGACCTGCCCCGGATATTTCAGCGCGGCGGTGCGGAAACCCTCTTCCAGCGGCGTGTCGCCGGAGCCCAGCAGCGCCAGCTGCGCGCCTTCCGCCAGCATGCCCGGCAGCACCTCGAGCAGCATGTCGAGGCCCTTCTGCCAGGACAGCCGGCTGATCACGCCGTACAGCAGCGCATCCGGTTCGTTGCGCAGGCCGAACCGGGCCTGCAGCGCCTGCTTGTTGCGCGCGCGCGCCCCGATCGTCTCGACGTCGTAGGTCGCGGGGATCAGTTCGTCGCTCGCGGGGTCCCACACCCCGGTATCGATGCCGTTGAGGATGCCGCTGAGCCGGCCTGCGCGCAGCCGCAACAGGCCTTCGAGGCCCATGCCGGCGTCCGGGCCCTGGATCTCGAGCGCGTAGCTCGGCGACACCGTGGTGATGCGGTCGGCGAGCTGCAGCCCGGCTTTCAGATAACCGATGCCGCCGTAATATTCGACGCCGTCGAGGCTGAAAGCGCGCTCCGGCAGGCCGAGCCGTTCGAGCAGATCGGCGGGAAACTGCCCCTGATAAGCGAGATTGTGGATGGTGAAGACGCATTTCGGCCCGGGCCGGCCGCTGTAGCGCAGATAGGCCGGCACCAGTCCGGTCTGCCAGTCGTGGGCGTGCAGGATGTCCGGCGCATAGCCCGGCAGCAGGCCCTGCCCGATCCAGGCGCCGGCCTGCGCCAGCGCGGCGAAGCGCAGCGCGTTGTCGGGCCAGTCCTTGCCGTCGGGGCCCACATAAGGATTGCCGGGGCGGACATAGAGATGCGGTGCGTCGAGCACCAGCAGCTCCAGCTCCTCGCAGCGCGCCGTCAGCAGCCGCGCGCTGCCGCCGAAGAAATCCGCGAAGCTGTGGACCTGTTGCGGGTCCTCGATGCCGCCCAGCACCGCCGGATAGCCCGGCACCAGCGTGCGCATCGCAATGCCGTGCGGCTTCAACGCGGTCGGCAATGCGCCGGTGACGTCGGCGAGGCCGCCGGTCTTGATCAGCGGGAAGATTTCCGACGCGATCGACAGCGCCGTCAGCGCGCTCATTGGTCGAGCCTGTCGATCATCGGCTGGGTGATCAGGCAGATGCCGTTGTCGGTGCGCCTGAATCGCCTCGCGTCCAGTTCGGGGTCCTCGCCGACCACCAGCCCGGGCGGAATCCGCACTTCGGCGTCGACCACCACGTTCTTCAGCCGGCACGAGCGTGCGATGTCCACATAGGGCAGGATCACGGCGCCTTCGACCTGCGAATAGGAGTGAACCCGGACGCCGGTGAACAGCAGCGTGTGCCGCAGCGACGCGCCCGAGATGATGCAGCCGCCCGACACCAGCGAGGACACCGCCTCGCCGCGACGGCCGTCCTTGTCGTGGACGAATTTCGCCGGCGGCGTGATCTCCCCATAGGTCCAGATCGGCCATTCGCGGTCGTACAGATCGAGCTGCGGCACGATGTCGGTGAGGTCGATATTCGCCGCCCAATACGCATCGACGGTGCCGGCGTCGCGCCAGTAACTGTTGGCCTCGGCGTGAGAGCGGACGCAGGATTTGTCGAAATTATGCGCCACCGCTTTGGCGTTCTTGACCAGATAGGGGATGATGTCCTTGCCGAAATCGTGCGACGAATGCGGGTCGGCGGCGTCGCGCTTCAATTCCTCGATCAGGAATTTGGTGTCGAACACATAGATGCCCATGCTGGCGAGCGACATGCCGGGCTTGCCGGGAATCGACGGCGGGTCGGCGGGCTTTTCCAGGAAGGTGTGGATCACCCCGTCCGGATTGACGTGCATCACGCCGAACGCCGACGCCTCGGCGCACGGCACCTGAAGGCAGCCGACGGTGACGTCGGCGCCCTCGTCGACGTGCTGCTGCAGCATCTTCTCGTAGTCCATCTTGTAGACGTGGTCGCCCGCCAGGAGCACGATGAACTTCGGATCATAGCTCTCGATGATGTCGATGTTCTGATAGACCGCGTCAGCAGTTCCTCGATACCACATGTCGTCGGAGACGCGCTGGCTCGCCGGCAGGATGTCGAAGCTCTCGTTGCGCTCCGGCCGGAAGAAGTTCCAGCCGCGCTGCAGATGCCGGATCAGGCTGTGCGCCTTGTATTGCGTCGCCACCGCGATGCGGCGGATGCCGGAATTCAGCGCATTCGACAGCGCGAAATCGATGATGCGCGACTTGCCGCCGAAATACACCGCCGGCTTGGCGCGGCGGTCGGTCAGCTCCATCAGCCGGCTGCCGCGTCCTCCTGCCAGTACATAGGCCATGGCGTGGCGGGCGAGCGGAGCGGTAACACCGTTACTCATGAAGCCTCTCAATGTGCCGTCGACGACGGGCGTTCCGGTTCAGCCGATGTGACGCGTCCGAATCGCCTGTATCAGCATGCCGTATTGCATCGCCGCAGTGTGGCGGAGGCGACGAGGGCTTGCAATGGTGCGGCGCAAGAGCTGGCGCGGCGAAATGACGTCGCATTGCCGAGTAGTGCAATTCGCATGTCATGATTTGCGATGCCGCAAAGACGAAGCTTGAATCGCTCAATGACGGCGGATTGGGCGACGGTGAGTGTCAGCCGCCGCCCGGGAGGCGTGTCACTCAGGCCCGGATCCGCACCGGCACCGACTTGTTCGCCGGCGTCTTGGATTTCCTGTCGTGATGCGTCAGCGCGATCAGCGGATTCATCTCCGGATAATAGCCGCCGAGGCAGCCGTCCGGCAGCCTGAACGGCGTCACCTTGAGCGGCCCGACCTCGCGGTGGATGCCGTCGTCGGCGTCGCTCTCCAGCCAGACCATCTGGCCATCGCGCAGCCCCTGACGGGCGATGTCGTCGGGATTGATCAGCAGCACGTCGCGCCGCCCCTCGATGCCGCGCAGCCGGTCGTTCATGCCGTAGATCGTGGTGTTGAACTGGTCGTTGGAGCGCATCGTCAGCAGCCGGTAGCGCCCCGGCGCATCGTCGAAGCCGATCGACCGCGTGATCTCCGGGGTGGTGAACTCGGCCTTGCCGCTTTCGGTGTTCCAGATCCGCTCGCGCGCGTCGTTGCCCTTGTAGAAGCCGCCGGGCGTGAACATCCGGGCGTTGAAATCGTGGAACATCTCCGGATAGCTGTGCTCGATCAGGTCGCGCACCAGGCCGTAATCGCCGACCCAGTCGTCCCATTTGACCTTAGGGTTCGACGGCAGCGTCGCCCTGGCGATGCCGGCGACGATCGCGAGTTCCGACATCAGCTGCTCGCTCGCCGGCTGCCGCAGCCCGATCGAACCCTGGATGCAGCTGAAGGTGTCCTCCATCGTCACCGCCTGCGGGCCGGAAGACTGCACGTCCTGCTCGGTGCGGCCGAGGCAGGGCAGCAGATAGGCCGAGCGGCCGTTGACCAGATGGCTGCGGTTGAGCTTGGTGGCGATCTGGACGGTGAGCTGCATCCGCGTCCACGCCTTCTCCAGCGCGGCCTGATCCGGGATGGCGCGGACGAAATTGCCGCCGAGGCCGATGAAGGCGTGAACCTTGCCGTCGAGCAGGCCGTGGCAGGCCTCGACCGTGTTCATGCCCTTGTCACGTGGCGGCTCGAAGCCGAATTGTTCGGCCATCTTGTCGAGCGGCACCAGCTCAGGTTTCTCCGAAATTCCCACGGTACGCTGGCCCTGGACGTTAGAATGGCCGCGCACCGGCGAGATGCCGGCGCCCTCGCGGCCGATATTGCCGCGCAGCAGCAGCAGATTGAGCAGCATCGCGATGTTGTCGAAGCCGTGGACGTGCTGGGTCAGGCCCATGCCGTAGACGCAGATGACGCGCTCGGCCTTCACATAGACCTCGGCCGCCTGTTCGATCTCGGCCCGGCTCAGACCCGATTCGGCTTCGATCCGCTCCCACGGCGTCGCCCGCACCTTGGCTTCGAATTCGTCGAGGCCATGGGTATGCGCTTCGATGAAATCGACATCGAGCACGCGCCTGCCGCCGCTCGCTTTGGCGGCATCGTCAGCGGCGAAGACGTGCTTGCAGATCCCGAGCAGCGCGGCGATGTCGCCGCCGACCTTGAGCTGGTGATACTGGCTCGAGATCGGCGTTTCCTTGCCGGTCAGCATCTGGGTCGGGCTCTGCGGATTGATGAAACTCTCCAGCGCACGCTCGCGCACCGGATTGAAGGTGACGATCGGCACGCCACGCTTGGCGGCTTCCTGCAGCGGATGCAGAAAACGCGGGCTGTTGGTGCCCGGGTTCTGGCCGAAGAAGAACATCGCGTCGCATTTGGCCAGATCGTCGAACACCACGGTGCCGACGCCGACGCCGATCAGCTTCTTCAGCGCCACCGAGGTGGTCTCGTGGCACATGTTGGAGCTGTCGGGCAGGTTGTTGTGGCCATACAGCCGCGCGAACAGCGCGTAGAGGTAGGACGTCTCGAGGCTGGCGCGGCCGGAGGCGTAGAACACCGCCGATTTCGGATCGATCGAGCGCAGATGCTCGGCGATGCCCTGGAACGCCTCGTCCCACGAACACGGCATGTAGTGATCGGTGGCGGAATCGTAGCGCATCGGATGGGTGAGCCGGCCCTGCATTTCGAGATCGTAGTCGGCCCAGCCGCGCAGCTCGGTGACGCTGTGCTCGGCGAAGAAGTCGGGCGTGCAGCGCTTGCTGGTCAGTTCCCACAGCGTCGCCTTGGCGCCGTTCTCGCAGAACTCGAAGGTGTGGTGGTCGGCGGGCTTGGCCCAGGAGCACGACACGCACATGAAGCCTTTCGGCTTGTTCTGGCGCATCAGCGTCTCGATCACCGTCGGCGTATTCCATTCCTTGCCGAAGATCTGCGCGATGCCCTGCAGCGAGCCCCAGCCGCCGGCGGCACCGTCATATTCGACGGTCTGCCCGGAGTCCGGGAGGTCGGCTTCGTGAATTCGGGTGTCGACCTGAGTATCGAGCTGATTATCGTCCTGGGCCATGCCGCGCTCCTCGCGACGCGCAATGCGGCGTCGCGGAACACAACCGGCCGTTTCCGCAACGGTTCCGGAACGGCCTTCGCCGCTCCGCGCAATGTGAGCGCCGGGCGCGTGCTACAGCGGCTGGATCACCACCTCGGCGCTCAGCCGCTCGACATCGGCCGGCCGGCATAATTCGGTGCCGTGCATGGTGAGCGAGGCGGAGCCGGCGGCGAGCGCGAGCCGGAAGGCGTCCTCGATCGGCCGCCCCTGCGCCAGGCTGAAGGCGATCGCG
Organism: Rhodopseudomonas sp. NSM; assembly: GCF_052445935.1. Classification (NCBI taxonomy): domain Bacteria; kingdom Pseudomonadati; phylum Pseudomonadota; class Alphaproteobacteria; order Hyphomicrobiales; family Nitrobacteraceae; genus Rhodopseudomonas; species Rhodopseudomonas sp. NSM. The sequence goes on from NZ_JBQTCH010000006.1 coordinate 122,241, forward strand.
CCGAGGAAACTGTCGCCGGCGCCGACGGTGGAGACCTGCGCGACCGGCAGCGCCGGCGAGCGCAGCGCCTTGTCCTTCGTGACCAGCAGCGCGCCGAGATGGCCGAGCGACAAGGCGACGATCTCGACCTTGCCGGCGTCGATCTGCTGCCGCGCGGCGGCGACGTAGTCCTGATCATTGGCGAGCGGCCGGCCGGCCAGCTCCTGCATCTCGCGCAGATTCGGCTTGATCAGCGTGACGCCGTGAGCGAGCGCGGCGATCAGCTGGTCGCCCGAGGTGTCGAGAAAGAACTGCGCGCCGATCCGCTTCGCCACCGCGGCGGCCTGGGCGTAGAAATCATGCGGCACGCCGGGCGGCAGGCTGCCACTGCCGACCACGATCTTCGGCGCCGGATGGGTGCCGCCGAGAATTTCCAGCAGGCCGCGCCATTCGCCCTCGGCCAGCGCCTCGCCGGGCAGCACGAAGCGGAACTGCTGGCCGGTTTCGGATTCGGTAACCGAGAAATCCTCGCGGGTCTCGGCCACCGCCTCGATGATGCGGCTCGGGATCTGTTCGCGGTCGAGCAGCGAGCGCAGCAGCCGGCCGGTGAAGCCGCCGGCCGGATAGATCGCCTCGACGTCGCCGCCGAACCGCTTCACCACCCGCGCGACATTGATGCCGCCGCCGCCGGGATCGCGCTGCTGCGCCGCGCAGCGCAGCTTGCGGCTCGGCACCATGCGGGCGACCGAGGTCGACAGGTCGATGGCGGGATTGGGCGTGAGGGTCACGAGTTCGACCATCGCGGAAGGTCTCCAGTGCTGGCTTGCGGGGAATCGGCGGACGAGCGGACGGCCCCGACGGGACGTCGGGCGGACGTCGCAATGTCACGCGGCTGACAGCGAACGCCGTTGACTCACGTCAACGCCGCGTCGTCGATGTGCGCTCCACTCTTACTGCTGCACGGCGGGCGGTTGCACGCGACTCAAACGCGCAGCGCGTTGGACGGATGACGACGGGAGCCCCGCCATTGGCGGCTCATCGCCACGGGGGATAGATCGGGCCATGGCGAAAGCGACCAAGATCGTCTTCCTCGGCGCCGGCAGTGCGTCATTCGGCCTCAGTATGCTGCGCGACCTGTTCGGCGCGCCGGAGCTGCGCGGGTCGACGCTGGTGCTGGTCGGCCTCGACGCGGCGAGGCTCGGCGTCACGGCCGAGCTGGCCAGGCTGCTGAACGAGCGGACCGGCGCCGGCTTCGTGATCGAACACAGCACCGACCGCCGCGCCGCGCTGGACGGCGCCGGCTTCGTCGTCAACGCCACCGCGATCGATCGCAACCGGCTGTGGAAGATGGACTTCGAGGTGCCGAAGAAGCACGGCATCCGGCATACGCTGGGTGAGAATGGCGGCCCCGGCGGGCTGTTCTTCACGCTGCGGACGCTGCCGCTGGTGTTCGATTTCATCCGCGACATCGAGCAGCTGTGCCCGGACGCGCTGTTCCTCAACTACTCGAATCCGGAGAGCCGGATCGTGCTGGCGGTCGGACGCTATTCGAAGGTGCGCTGCATCGGCCTGTGTCACGGCATCTTCATGGGCCGCGACGCGGTCGCCGATATCATGGGACTGCCGCGCGAGCGCGTCGAGGTGTGGGGAGCCGGGCTCAATCACTTCCAGTGCCTGCTGCAGATCCGGGATCGCCTCACCGGCGAAGACCTCGCGCCGCGGCTGCGCGAGGCGGAGCAGCGCTTCGATTCGAACGCGTGGCGCTTCACGCGTCGGCTGTATCGCGCGTTCGGATACTGGCTGACCTGCAGCGACGATCATCTCGGCGAGTATCTGGCTTACGGCTGGCAGGCCGGCGAGCGCGGCTATGATTTCGCAGGCGACGAACGCAGCCGCGCCGAAACCCTCGCGCAGATCGACGGCGTGCTGGCCGGGACGATGCCGATGCCGGCGTGGTGGACCGAGCCGTCGGGCGAGCGCGGCGCCGCGGTGATCGCCGCGATGCTGCGCGACCAGAAGCGCTTCGTCGAATCCGGCATCGTGATGAACCGCGGTGTCATCCCGAATCTGCCGGCCGAACTCGCCGTCGAGGTCCCGGTGACGGTCGACGCCGCCGGCGTGCATCCGGTGTCGCTCGGCCCGCTGCCAGATCCGGTCGCCAAGCTGATGTCGATGCAGGCCCATGTGCAGCAGCTCGCGGTCGAGGCGGCGATGCACGCGTCCAAACAGCTGGCGCTGCAGGCGCTGCTGATCGACCCGGTGGTCAACTCGGCCATTGCCGCCGAGCAGATTCTCGACGAGCTGTGGGAGATCAACCGGCCGTATATCCGGGCGTGCGTGTAGCCCGGCCCCTGACGCGCCCACTTCCGTCATTGCGAGCGTAGCGAAGCAATCCAGAGCGCCGTGCACAGAGCCTCTGGATTGCTTCGCCTTCGGCTCGCAATGACGGTTGAGCGTTCGGCCTGAAGACCGAACCGCCGCCCTCAATGCGACATCAGCACCGGCACCGTCATCGACGCCAGCATCTCGCGGGTGACGCCGCCGAGTACGAATTCGCGCAGCCGCGAATGGCCGTAGCCGCCCATCACCAAGAGGTCGGCGGATGAATCCGCGACGTGCGACAGGATGGTGCCGGCGACGCCGATATCCGGCGAGGTGATCATCTTGATGTCGAGCTTGATGCCGTGGCGCGCCAGATGGTTGGCCATCTCGATGCCGCGCAGCTCGTTCTGGTCGCGGACCTTGTGGTCGCGCACGATCAGGAGCTCGACCGCGCCGGCGCGGCGCAGGAACGGCCGCGCGTCGTTGATCGCGCGGGTGGCGGCGCGGCTGCCGTCCCAGCCGCAGATCACCCGGTCGAGCTTGACGGGGGCTTTCTGGATGTAGGGCACGATCAGCACCGGCCGGCCGGAATCGAACAGCACCTGCTCGATCAGGATGTCGTTGTCGGCGTTTTCGGGATCGGACTGCATGATCACCGACAGGTCGAACCGCCGCGCCATCCGCGGAAACCGGCCCGAGGTGCCGTAGGGCGTCTCCAGCAGATGATGCTCGGCCGAGACGCCCTCGCGCTTGCAGGCGGCCTCGAAGCGTTCGACGGCGGCGCGGGCGGCGGTCTCGCTCTCCGCCAGCATCTTGGTCATCACGTCGGAGGGGAAGTCCGGCATCGTGAAGCTCGGCAGCGACTCATAGGCGAAGCAGGCGCCCGAGACATGGGCGTCGAACATCCGCGCGATCGCGATGGCGACGCCGTCGATGGCGCCGCGCGACGGGCTGCGTTCGAGATTGACGATGAGATCCTTGATCATGGTCGTGCTCCCCCTTGGTGTTGGCCGGTTGTCGTTGCGGCGGCTGGTGATCGGGATGCCGCGCGGCGGCGCGCGTGTGCGGCTGTATAGCACTGCCGCGCAACGAAGGGATCGGGTTGCAGCGTCGCGGCGACGCATGGCTCACTTGCTCGCGCTGCCGGCGGGCCCGGCCTGATCCGGCGCGGCCCAGCCCTCGTCGCCGACCAGCGGCACGAAGCGGACGTCGGCGAGCTGCTCGCAGCGGAAGTCGTCGGCGCCCGTGCGGGTCAGCCGGAGCAGCTTCTGGGCCTGCTGATCGGCGCCGACCGGCATCACCAGCCGGCCGCCGATGGCAAGCTGCGCCTTGAGCGATTCCGGCGGATGCGGCCCGGCCGCCGCCACCACGATCGCATCATACGGCGCGCCCTGCGGCCAGCCGCGCGAGCCGTCGCCCTGCCGGACCTGCACATTGCCGATGCCGAGCGCGGCCAGCGTCGCCGCGGCCTTGTCGGCGAGCGCGCCGAAGCGTTCGATGGTGATGACTTCGCCGGCGATCCGCGCCAGCACCGCGGCCGCATAGCCGGAGCCGGCGCCGATTTCGAGCACGCGCTCGCCGCCTTTCAGCTGCAGCGCCTCGATCATTGCGGCGACGATATAGGGCTGCGAGATGGTCTGGCCGCAGCCGATCGGCAGCGGCGAATCGTCATAAGCGAGATCGCGCGTCCGCTCCGGCACGAAGGCCTCGCGCGGCACCCGGCGCATCGCGTCGAGCACCAGCGGATCGCGCACGTCGCGCGCGACGATCTGCAGCGCCACCATCCGCTCGCGCTGCGCGGCGAAGTCCGTCGCATCGTCGCCGACCGGTGGATGCACGGAGCCCGAAGCCGCCATCGCAACCTCCCCTGACCGCCGGCCTCGGCGCTGTTGCGCTGCGACGATCCGAGCCGGCCGCGATGTTAGGAGCGGCCGGCCGGGCCTCGATTGATCCGGATCAAGCCGGCACCGCGCGCGCTTCCGCGGCGACGCGCCGCCGCCGTATTCGGATGCAAGCGTCGCCGCCACAACGTACCGGCCGCCGCGGGTTCGGCGATTGTCGCTGCCCGCGCGGGTGCGCGCCGCGCGGCGAGGAGAGCGGGATGCCTTACAGCTCGACCGACGATCTTCCCCCGTCGCTGCAGGTGCGGCTGCCGCTGCACGCGCAGGAGATCTATCTGGCCGCTTTCAACAGCGCGTTCGCCGAATATGCCGACCGCGGCGCCGAGGAGCAGGAGAGCACCGCGCATCGTGTCGCCTGGGCGGCGGTGAAGAAACAGTACCGGAAGCAGGACGAGCGCTGGGTCGCGCGCGATTCCGGGTGAGATCCCGCGATGGCGGTTGATCCGTGATCGCCGGCGGATGTAAGCCGGAGGCAGCGATCGGCCGAACTGCGGGGGCACCCGATGGACGCAATGGTGCTGACGGCGCCGGGAACCCGGTTGCAGTATCAGCAGCGCGACACGCCGCTGCCCGGCGACGGCGAGTTGCGCGTCAGGATCAGCGCCTGCGGCGTCTGCCGCACCGACCTCCACGTCGTCGACGGCGAACTGCCGAACATCGCCTATCCGATCATCCCCGGACACGAGATCGTCGGACGGGTCGAGGCGGTCGGCCGTAACGTCACCTCGCACCGGGTCGGCGACCGCGTCGGCATTCCATGGCTCGGACACACCTGCGGCGTCTGCCGCTACTGCCGCAGCGGCATGGAAAATCTCTGCGACGCGCCGCTGTTCACCGGCTACACCCGCGACGGCGGCTTCGCCACCCACACCATCGCCGATGCGCGCTACGCCTTTCCGCTCGGCGAGGACGGCGACGATGTCGCGATCGCGCCGCTGTTGTGCGCCGGGCTGATCGGCTGGCGCTCGCTGGTCATCGCCGGGTCGGCCGAACGGCTCGGCATCTACGGCTTCGGCGCCGCCGGCCACATCGTGGCGCAGGTGGCGCGGTGGCAGGGCCGCCGCGTCCATGCCTTCACCCGCGGCGGCGATGTCGCCGCGCAGGATTTTGCCCGCAGCCTCGGAGCGGTCTGGGCCGGCGCCTCGGAGGAGCCGCCGCCCGAGCCGCTCGACGCCGCGATCATCTACGCGCCGGTCGGCAGCCTGGTGCCGGCGGCGCTGCGGGCGGTGCGCAAGGGCGGCCGCGTCGTCTGCGCCGGCATCCACATGAGCGACATTCCGGGCTTCCCCTATTCGCTGTTGTGGGAGGAGCGACAACTCGTCTCGGTGGCCAACCTCACCCGGCAGGACGGCATCGATTTCCTCGATGTGGCGCGGCGTGCCGCGATCAGGACCGAAACCCACGCGTTTCCGCTCGGCGACGCCGATGCGGTGCTCGGCAAGCTTCGCGCCGGCGAGCTGCTCGGTGCGGCGGTGCTGGTGCCGTAGCAAGGCCTTGCCACGTCATGGCGACTGCAGCTTCGCCTTCGGCTCGCAATGACGAGGGGAGCGCCTAGATAACTCACCGAGGAGGCTTCGATCATGTCCGACCATCTGGTGGTGTGCACGCATTGCGGCGGGGTCAACCGGCTGCCGGAGCAGCGCTCCGCGCTCGAAGCCAAATGCGGCAAATGCGGCGCGAAGATTTTCGACGGGCATCCCGCCGATGTCGGCGCTGAAATCTTCGACAAGCAGATCGCGCGCAGCACGGTGCCGGTGCTGGTCGACGTCTGGGCGCCGTGGTGCGGGCCGTGCCGGGCGATGGCGCCGGCCTATGAGATCGCGGCGCGCGAGCTCGAGCCGCAGGTGCGGCTGATCAAGCTGAATTCCGACAACGAGCAGCAGATCGCCGCCCGGCTCGGCATCAGCGGCATCCCGACCATGATCCTGTTCGACGGCGGCCGCGAGCGCGCCCGCACCTCCGGGGCGATGCCGGCCAGCGCGATCGTGCGCTGGGTGCGGGAGAATTTGCCGGGCTGAGCCGCGGCGTCACTTCGGCAGCGGCAGCGGGCCGTCGAGCTTGTCGCTGCGCATCACGAAGGAGGTGCGGATGTCCCGCACCGTTGGCAGCGCCAGCAGGCCGCGCAGTACGGTGGCCTCGTAGGCGGCGATATCCGGCACCACCACTTCGAGCAGGAAATCGGCGTCGCCCGACACCAGATGGCAGGCGATCACCTCCGGCATGTCGCGCACCGCGGCGATGAACGCCTCGGCATTGTCGCGCGAATGCCGCTCGACCCGGATGCCCGCGAAGGCTGTGACCGACAGCCCGACCGCGGCGCGGTCGATCAGCGCCCGATAGCCCGCCACCACGCCGGCCTCTTCGAGCAGCCTGACCCGCCGCGAACACGGCGACGGCGACAGCCCGACCCGCTCGGCCAGCGTGATGTTGGGAATCCGGGCGTCGGCCTGCAGCTCGGCCAGGATCCTGAGGTCGATCGCGTCCAGGTCGGCCTTGGCGGGATTGGTTCTGGGGGGATCGGTTTTGGCAGGATCGATCATATGCTGCGCAGCAATTTGCCGAAGATCGCCAATTCATAGCTCATCTGTGGCATCTTTGGCAAGATCGGCGGCCGGACCTGCGCCATACTGAAGCGCAAAGGAGCGCCCCATGACCCTTCCGCCGCCCCGCCATCTCCCGAACAGCCTCGGCTTCGCCACCCGCGCCATCCACCATGGCTACGACCCGCAGGCGCATCTCGGCAGCCTCAACCCGCCGGTGTTCCTGACCTCGACCTATGCGTTCGACAGCGCCGCCGAGGGCGCGGCGCGGTTCGCCGGCGAGGCCGAGGGCTTCATCTATGGCCGGGTCGGCAACCCCACCGTCGCGGTGCTGGAGCGGCGGCTGGCCGAGCTGGAAGGCGGCGAGGCCGCGCTCGCCACCTCCTCGGGCGTCGGCGCGCTGACCGCGTTGGTCTGGACGCTGCTCAACGGCGGCGACGAGATCGTCGCCGACCAGATGCTGTATGGCTGCACCTTCGGCCTGTTCGAGCATCATCTGCCGCGCTTCGGCATCCGGGTGCGGTTCGCCGACCTCACCGATCCGGCCGGCCTCGAAGCGGCGCTGAGCGCGAACACCAGGATGGTGTTCACCGAGACGCCGTCCAACCCGAACATGCGGGTGGTCGATATCGCCGCCATCGCGGCGATCGCCCGCCACGCCGGCGCGCTGTTCGTCGTCGACAACACCTATTGCACGCCGTATCTGCAGCGCCCGCTCGAACTCGGCGCCGACATCGTCACGCATTCGGCGACCAAGTATCTCGGCGGCCATGGCGATCTGCTGGCCGGCGCCGTGGTGGCGTCGCAGGAGATCATCGACCGGCTGCGCTTCACCGGCATCAAGGAGCTGAACGGCGCCTGCATCTCCGCCTTCGACGCCTTTCTGATTTTGCGCGGGCTGAAGACGCTGACGCTGCGGATGGACCGCCACAGCGCCACCGCCGCAAAGCTCGCGCGCGACCTCGAAGCCCATCCGGCGGTGGCGCGGGTGTACTACCCGGGCCTCCCCAGCCATCCGCAGCACGCCTTGGCGCAACAGCAGATGCGCCAGATGGGCGGCATGATCGCGCTCGAACTGAAAGGTGGACTGGCGGCGGGCCGCGCGCTGATGGACAACGTGAAGATCGCCACCCGCGCCGTGAGCCTCGGCGACGCCGAAACCCTGGTCCAGCACCCCGCCAGCATGACCCACGCCACCTACGACCCCGACGAACGCGCCCGGCACGGATTCACCGACGGGCTGATCCGGATCTCGGTGGGGCTGGAGGATTACGAGGATTTACGGGGGGATTTGCTGGGCGGGCTGGGGGGAGTGTCGTGATGATCGCGACACTCTCTCCCGCGCTAACTCATCGACGGCGGTAGCTCTGCTCGCGGCGGCCGCAACGCTGTCTGTTTGCGAATCCGCCAATCAGCAAGGGGTGGCGTCACCGCTTGTGTCCCTTTGAACAGGGAATCTTGGCTATGGCTTCAGCAGCCCCCGCGACATCGAAATCATAGAACACGGCTGGCCCCTTTCCGGACCATTGAGCCCACTGAACCCGGACGCGCTTGGCTGATTTTAGTGCCTCTGGCCTAAGTTGATGCAACGCGGAGCGAGAACCGCTACGAACGTTTGGCATAGGTTGATATTGTATCGGTCCATCGTCGATTCGCCAGGATATGATAGCTCCATTGGGCATATCCTCTGATAATTGGATCGCCACGTAGAGAAATTCCGGTTCTGTTGCACGAATGCCTTCGGCGCACCCAATGTCGAGCCTGCCCGCCACACCTGCAGAAGATTCCTTGGCTGACACTCCTGCAAAATGTGAGACCTTGTCGGACATCCGATCTGTGATTTGGACGAATTTCCATTCGGCGCGTGCCGAGGACGTCGCCGCCAGCACCGCGATAAACAGGGTGGTCGGCAGTGAAATGGATAGGACCACTATGCATTTCAGTATATGCGAAATGCAGCGGACTATTACCAACCTCATCTTCCATCCAATCTACGAAGACGGTTATTCTCACAACCGGAACAGAAAGAAGTGTATGTGGGCGAATTGGCTAGCCGCTTTTGGATTACTAATCGAGTTTGTTGGCTTTGGTATCCTTGCCTACGAACTCGTGCAGACAAACAAACTCGCGGTCGTGGACACAACTGCAATCGCGAGAGAGAAAGAGGATTTTGACCGAATCGAACTATGGGATGGCGAAGGAAATCGCGACGGCAAACATATGGTAATTGTGGGCGGCCAGCTCGGTAAGCTTATCGAAGGCCTGCGAACACAGAAAGATCACTTGGAACGCCGTACGTCACTGATCTTGCGAGGAGTCGCCTGCAGCGGGATCGGAACGATGCTTCAGCTTGTCGCCGGTTTTGGACAAGCAATGAATTGATCTGAGGCAAAACTAAAAACTGGCGCTCCCTAGGGGAATCGAACCCCTGTTTCAGCCTTGAGAGGGCCGCGTCCTAACCGCTAGACGAAGGGAGCGTGAGGGCCAGAGCAATAGCGGCGAAACGGCTCGGCTGCAAGATCGGGGGCGGCCATTTCTGCCGTCATGCCCGGCCTCGTGCCGGGCATCCACGTCGTCAGGCCGTGCGGGTGGCCGTGGATGGCCGGGACGGAGCCCGGCCATGACGAAGTGGGAGCCTCGGGCCCATTTTCCGACTGCCGCAGGCTTGTCCGGCCACTGGCGCGACCTCATCCTGAGGAGCGCGGCACCGCCCGCAGGGCGATGGCGCGCGTCTCGAAGGATGGCCGCAAGCGCGCCCCGTCGCACGTCCTTCGAGACGCCCCGGCTTCGCCGGGGCTCCTCAGGACGAGGTCTGTGCTTGCGGAGCGGGCTTGCCTGCCTCGGGGCGAGGTCGGCGCCTGTGGCTCGGTTCAGCGGCGGCGAGGCCCTACGGCTCGCTCGCAAACGTCAGCCGTCCGGCCGGTTTCATCGTCCGGGCGTCGAAGGTGCGGATTTCGGTGGCGCCGCCGACGTCCAATGTGACCACGATGTGGTCGCCGGCGGTGCCGGTGGAGACGACTTTGGCGCCCTTCGGCAGCCGCAGCGTCTGCTCGGCGGCGACCGGGGCGCTTCCCTCGGCGCGGAAAAGCTTATAGCCGATGGCGATGAGAACCGCCGCGAGCGCCAGCGCCGTGGTCAGGCCCGCGATCATCATCATCCGCCGCACCCGCGCAAACAACGCGGCCTGTTCGGGGGTCGGTTCGGGCAGGGCGGTTTCGGTCATGCAATACTCGGTTTTCTGGAAGGCTCGGTCGTGAACGATTCGCAACATCTGCTGGAAGTGGTCGTCGCCGGCGACGAGGGCTCGTCGCGGCTCGACCGGGTTCTGGCCACGCGCTGCCCCGAACTGTCGCGGTCGCGGCTGAAGGTCCTGATCCTGGACGGCCGCGTCGCGATCGCCGGCAGCGCGGTTCGCGACCCCGCTTATCATGCGAGCCCCGGCGAGACGATCACAATCGACGTGCCGCCGCCGGTGGCGCCGGAGCCGGAAGGCGAGGCGATCGCGCTGACGATCGTGCACGAGGACGACGATCTGATCGTGATCGACAAGCCGCGCGGCCTGGTGGTGCATCCCGCCGCCGGCCACGAGACCGGAACCCTGGTCAACGCCTTGATCGCGCATTGCGGCGCCTCGCTGTCGGGGATCGGCGGGGTGCGGCGGCCGGGAATCGTGCACCGGCTCGACAAGGACACCACCGGGCTGATGGTGGCGGCCAAGAACGATCGCGCGCACCAGTCGCTGAGCGCGCAATTCGCCGACCACGGCCGCACCGGCGAGCTGCGCCGCGGCTATTACGCCTTCGTCTGGGGCGTGCCGAACCGCGCCCGCGGCACCATCGAGGCGCCGATCGACCGCCATCCTTACGCCCGCGAGAAGATGGCGGTGCGCGACGGCGGCCGCGAGGCGATTACCCATTGGGAGGTGCTGGAAACCTTCACCGGGCGCAGCGGCGGCGAGATCGTGTCGCTGATCGCCTGCCAGCTGGAAACCGGCCGGACCCACCAGATCCGCGTGCATCTGGCCCATCTCGGCCACCCGCTGCTCGGCGACGACGTCTATGGCCCGCACTTCAAGACCAAGGCCAGCCAGCTCCGCCCGGACGCCCGCGCCGCGCTGGCGGATCTCGGCCGTCAGGCGCTGCACGCCTATCTTCTGGTATTGGAGCACCCCTCCTCCGGAGAGGTCATGGCCTGGGAATCCGGCCTGCCGGCCGACCTGGCCCGCCTGAAAGCCGCGCTTTCGGCGACGGAATGACGCAGTTTAGTCAGAAAACATAAATCATCTCAGCGCGTTGTTAGGTCGTCACAGCCAAGTGACAAGACTGTAACTAAACTCGCGCGACTAATCTCGGTATATTGCAGGTGCGTTGGATGAGCCAACGCGGAACATCGCAGCCCGGTCGGCTTTAGCAGAGCGACCTGTCTGCCAGGCCGCCCGATGTCGGGGGCTTGAAACCACTGGAGGGCGCTGATGGCCCGTGCAGCTACGCTACCCGTTCTCAACGGTGAATCCGGACTCGCTCGGTATCTGGCGGAAATCCGCAAGTTCCCGATGCTCGAGCCGCAACAGGAATACATGTTCGCCAAGCGCTGGCGCGAACACGATGATCGCGACGCGGCGCACCAGCTCGTCACCAGCCATCTGCGGCTCGTGGCCAAGATCGCCATGGGCTATCGCGGCTACGGCCTGCCGATCTCCGAGGTCGTCTCGGAAGGCAATGTCGGCCTGATGCAGGCGGTGAAGCGGTTCGAGCCCGACAAGGGCTTCCGCCTCGCCACCTACGCGATGTGGTGGATCAAGGCGTCGATTCAAGAGTACATCCTGCGTTCGTGGTCGCTCGTGAAGATGGGCACCACCGCGAACCAGAAGAAGCTGTTCTTCAATCTGCGCAAGGCGAAGAGCAAGATCTCGGCGCTGGACGAGGGTGATATGCACCCCGACCAGGTCAAGCTGATCGCCAAGCGGCTCGGCGTCACCGAGCAGGACGTGATCGACATGAACCGCCGCCTCGGCGGCGACGCGTCGCTCAACGCCCCGATCCGCGACGACGGCGAGCCCGGCGAATGGCAGGACTGGCTGGTCGACCAGTCGCCGAACCAGGAAGTCGTGATGGCCGAGCACGAAGAGCTCGATCATCGCCGCGCCGCGCTGAACGGCGCGATCGGCGTGCTCAACCCGCGCGAACGGCGGATCTTCGAGGCCCGCCGCCTCGCCGACGAGCCGATGACGCTGGAAGATCTCGCCGCCGAGTTCGGCGTCTCGCGCGAGCGGGTCCGCCAGATCGAGGTCCGCGCCTTCGAGAAGGTGCAGAGCGCCGTCAAGGGCACGATCGCGCGTCAGGAACAGGCGGCGCTCGAAGCCGCCCACTGACGCCGGCGCCAAGCGCACCGAAACGACGAACCCCGCCGCATCCCGGCGGGGTTTTTGTTGGCCTGATAGTCTTTCGTCGTCGCGGCGCGTTCAGCGGCGGAACCAGAGCTCCGGTTCTCACAGAACCGGTTTCCACTTCGCTCGAAAACGCTCAAGCAACCCGTCATGCCCGCGCTCGTCGCGGGCATCCACGGTCTTGAGGCCCTGCAACGGATCAAGGCGTGGATGGCCGGGCCTTCGCCGCGCCGAAGGGGCTCCGGCGCAGGCGGGTCGAGCCCGGCCATGACGAAGGAAACGGGAATGCCGCGCGGCTCAGTCGCGCTTGGCGGTGCCGGTGACGAGGCTGGTCTGGCTGGTGACCGGATCGGTGATCGCGGTGCGGATCGAGGCGCTGCCGTTGCTGCCGAGCGTGAATTTGCTGTCGCCGATCCGGAACGAGCCGTCCTTGATCAGCACGGTCTGATACTTGATCGTGCCTTCGCTCTGGTACTTCACCTGGGCGCGAAAGCCCTGCACATTGGACACCGTGATGGCGAACTTCTTGGTATTCGAATAGGTGCCGCTCCAGGTGCCTTCATAGAGCTTGGCGTCGACATTGACGTAGGGCGTCCGCGACGGATTCAGCAGCCCCGCCGCCGTATAGCCCGAGGCCAGAACGCTCATGATGTCAGCCATCGCCAGCTCCCTGCCGCGCGAAAATATTCAGCAACACTTCACACCGGGGGCGGTTAATGCCGCGTTAATGGTTGTCCGCCCGGCAGCGCACAGCCGGGCGTCGCTTCAGCTGACCCCGGCCTCGGCGCCGGGGCGGGCATGCACCGGCAGCAGCAGATAGTGCACGCCGTTCTGCTGCGCCTTGGGGAAGCGGCCGGCGCGGATGTTGACCTGGATCGACGGCAGCAGCAGCGTCGGCGCGCTCAGCGTCGCGTCGCGCGCCTGGCGCATGTCGACGAACTGCTGTTCGCTGACGCCGCCGCGCAGATGCACATTGCCGTCGCGCTGCGCCTGCACGGTGGTCTCCCAGGCATAATCGTCGCGGCCGGGCGCCTTGTAGTCGTGGCACATGAACAGCCGGGTCTGCGGCGGCAGCGCCAGCAGTTTCTGGATCGAGCGATAGAGCTGGTGCGCGTCGCCGCCGGGGAAATCCGCCCGCGCGGTGCCGTAATCCGGCATGAACAGCGTGTCGCCGACGAACACCGCGTCGTCGCCGATCCGGTAGGCGATGTCGGCGGGGGTGTGCCCCGGCGTGTGCATCACCTCGACCGGCAGATCGCCGATCGAAAAGCGCTCGCCGTCCTTGAACAGATGATCGAAATCGCTGCCGTCGGTGCGCAGATCGTCGGCGTTGAACATCGGCCGGAAGATCCGCTGCACGTCCTTGATGTGCTCGCCGATGCCGATCCGCGCGCCGGTCTTGCCCTTGATGTAGGGCGCGCCGGACAGATGGTCGGCATGGGCGTGGGTCTCCAGCACCCACTCGATCGTCAGCCCGTCGTCCCGGGCGGCCTGCAGGATCGCATCGGCCGAGCGGATGTCGACGGAACCGTCGCGATGATCGTAGTCAAGCACCGGGTCGATCACCGCCGCGCGACGGGTGGCGGGGTCCGACACCAGATAGCTGATGGTGTTGGTCGGCTCGTCGAAAAATGCGCGGATCTGCGGCGAGATTCGCTGCGACGACATCTGCGGGGAAGACGACTTGTGCGGGGAAGAAGGGCTGGTCACGAGCATTTTCCCTGGTCCGGTAGAATGACTGTTGCGCCCCTCCGATATCTATTAGCATATTCGGCCCGTGCAAGCCGGGATCTGTAGAATTTCATGCTGATGGGTGTCACCGCCGCCGACATCGTCACCGTCGCGAGTGGCGGGTTGGTCGGGTTCATCCTCGCGCTGATCGGCGGCGGCGGCTCGGTGCTGGCGGTGCCGCTGCTGGTCTATGTGGTCGGCGTCCGCTCGCCGCATGTGGCGATCGGTACCAGCGCCATCGCGGTGGCGATCTCGGCGCTCGCCAACATGCTGAGCCACTGGGCCGCCGGCAATGTGCGCTGGGCCTGCGCGCTGGTGTTCTCGGCGGCGGGGATCGGCGGCGCGTTCGCCGGCTCCACCGTCGCCAAGCAGATCGACGGCCAGCAATTGCTGGTGCTGTTCGGCCTGCTGATGATCGTGATCGGCGTGCTGATGTCGCGCGGTCGCTCCGGCGGCGGCGACCCGACCATCCGGCTGACGAGGGCGACCGCGAAGACGATGCTGCCGAAGCTGATCGGCACCGGCTTCGGCGTCGGCGTGCTCGCCGGCTTCTTCGGCATCGGCGGCGGCTTCCTGATCGTGCCGGGACTGATCCTCGCCACCGGCATGCCGCTGACGTCGGCGATCGGCAGCTCGCTGGTCGCGGTGTTCGCGTTCGGCGCCTCCACGGCGGCGAGCTACGCGCTGTCCGGACTGATCGACTGGTGGCTCGCCGGACTCTTCATCGGCGGCGGGCTGGCCGGCGGACTGATCGGCATCGGCGCCGGCAGGCTGATCGGCACCCACGACAAGGCGCTGCGCGCGGTGTTCTCCGCCGTCGTGGTGATCGTCGGGCTGTATGTCTGCACCCGCGGCGTGATGCACTTCCTGTCCTGACCGGCCGAGCGCCGGTCTTGCGAGCGTCATCGATGCGAATCTGGAGCTCCGGTTCTGATAGAATCAGAACCGGAGCTCTGGATTCTTGGTTTGTCGCGTTTTCTTCACGCGAACCGGTATCCACTTCGCTCGAAAACGCTCTAGACTTCCTCCTTTCAGCACCAGGGAGGATTTCATGGACTACACCGGCTTGCGCCCGCGCAGCGGCGCCACCGAGCGTCGCCAGACCAACCCCGATCGCGCCCGGACCGTCGATGCCCTCATCGCCCTCCGCGCCGGCCTGAAGCAGCTTCCGCCGAAGGGCCCCGGCAACTTCCTGCTCGCGACCTGGAATATCCGCCAGTTCGGCGGCAGCGGCCGGACCGACGACGCGCTGTACTGCATCGCCGAATGCATCAGCCGCTTCGATCTGGTCGCGGTGCAGGAAGTGCGGCAGGATCTGGTCGCACTGAAACGGGTGATGCGGCTGCTCGGCCGCGACTGGGACTACATCTACACCGACGTGTCGTTCGCCGACGCCGGCAATGGCGAGCGGCTCGCGTTCCTGTTCAACCGCTCGCGCGTCCACTTCAGCGGCCTCGCCGGCGAACTGGTGCTGCCGAGCAAGGCCGCCACCGAACTGGTGGCGCAGATCGCGCGGACGCCGTTCATCTGCGGCTTCCAGTCGGGCTGGGCGAAGTTCAATCTGTGTACCGTTCACATCTATTACGGCAAGGGCAAGAAGGACGATCCGCAGCGGATCGAGGAGATCGACCAGACCGCGAGGCTGCTCGCCGCCAAGGCAAAGAGCTACGTCAATCTCGATTCCCCGGCCGACTACTCGCCGGAAAATCTGGTGCTGCTCGGCGACTTCAACATCTTCGGCCGCGAGGATGCGACGTTCCAGGCGCTGACCCGAAACAAATTCGTGATCCCCGAACAGCTGCTGCGGCAGACCAAGGGCAGCAACGTCGCCCAGGACAAGTTCTATGACCAGATCGCGTTCTTCAAGGAAACCCGCGGCATCAAAGAGATGAGCGCCGGCGTGTTCGACTTCTACAAATACGTCTTCAACGATCCCGAGCTCTACAAAGACGTGATGCCGGCGAAAGCGAAGTTCAAGGACTGGCGCACCTATCAGATGTCGGACCATCTGATCATGTGGACCGAGTTCGACGTCGACAAGGCCGACGTCTACCTGAAGTCGCTCGCCAGGGAGCACAGCGGCGAGAGCGCCGCCGGCGGCGCGAAGACGACCGCGACGAAGAAGACGGCCAAGAAAGCCACCAAGAAGGCCGCCAAGAAAGCCAAGAAGAAGACACCGGCGGAATAAGCCGCGGCAACACTCCCGACTGTCGTCCCCGCGACCACTGCGACGCGATGCGGCCACGCGCGCTGCGACAGAGCGCCTCAGGCCGGGTTGCCGGGCTAAACATCACTGTCATGTTGCACGGCTAGTCTCGGACATCCGCGATGTCTGATCGGCCGGTCGACGCAGATCGGCCGCCGCACTCGATCAGACGCAGTCGATCAGGCGCAGCAATGCGTTTGCACGTCTCCGCATTCTCTGAAATCCAGCAAAGGCTCTCTCTTTCATGCGCAACACCATGCTGACTTCGTTCGTTTCCGCTCTGCTCGCAGTGGCGGCGTCGGTCACCGTCGCCGCTGCGGCTGACGGCGCCATCGACAACGGTGCGCTGGCGAAATCCGAATTCCGCGATCATGCCAGGACCTTCGGACTGGTGTACACGCTGCCCAAGAACGTCAACGATGTTCTCGATGCGACCATCAAGGGCCCGCTGAAGGAAAAGCTCCTGAATGCGAAGCTCGACACCGAAGCGCAGATGCACAACATTCCGCACGTCACGGTGGTCCACATCCACAATGCCGATCCCGCCACGCCCGAGAAGATGCTCGCGGCGCTGCCCAAACTGCCGCCGGTCCTCGAAGTCACGCTGAAGAACTTCTACACCACCGAAGCCGCCAAGGGAGCCGGCCATCCGTGGTGGCTCGATCTCGGCCTCGTCAAGGAAGGCAAGAGCTTCGAGGAAATGATGGCGTTCAACACCGCCGCCACGGCGGCGCTGGCTCCGCTCCGCGACGGACCGCTGCCGCGTTGCACCGGACCGGTCTATGCCGTGATGAGCGATGCCGCCAAGGATCTGGTCCGCACCGTCGGCGTCAGCGGCGTCAATGTCGTCAAGGACGGCAAGGAACTGCGCTCGCACAACCCGCACAACACGCTGGTCTACAGCATGGCGAAGTTCACCCCGGAGGTGCAGGCGCAGATGAATCAGGCGGCGAAGGAGTTCAACCAGATCCTCCCGGACGGAATCCCCGCCTCCTTCAAGAGCGTCTCGATCGTCGAGCTGGGCTTCGCCGGCAACGTTCTGCGCGAAATCTATCGGATCAGCCTCGAGGATGGTTCGGTGCTGAACGTTGCGACCGGCAAGATGGCTTCGCTGAAGTAGGCATCGGACCGGGCGCTCCGGCGCCCGGTGCGCAAGCTGATTGAGGAAAGGGCGGCCCGATGATGGGCCGCCCTTTTTTGATTCGCGATGTCGTTTCGATCCACCGAGGCGTTCGAAGTTACTCGGCCGCCATCTTGCCGTCGGGCGCGGCGGCGAGGACTTCGGCGTCGACCTGCGCTTCGAAGCCGGCGCAGCATTGCGAGGAGCACCCGGATCGGCGCTCCGCCGTCCGGGCACAGGCTCCGCGACGAAGCAATCCAGAAGCCCCCATACGCGGCGGTCCGGATTGCTTCGCTTCGCTCGCAATGACGGGGAGAGGGCATTGATCTGGCGGCCTGCATGTCCAGTCAGGAGGAGTCGGTGCAGCTGGTAAGGCCATATCGCCACAATCGAACGAAGAAGCGTCTAGTCCGCGCCAAGTCGCTCTCGCCTTGTTCTCGCCGTCGCCGACTCCTATCTGGTTCCGGACGGCGAACGAAACGCCGCACTTGGACGTTGTCGTCGGCTCAGCGAGCATGACGGTTCAAAGGGAGGCCAGGATGGGTTTGATGGATATCCTCAACGGCATGCAGAACGGCCCGCGCGGCCCTGCCGATCCCGACGACAAGAGCGGCGGGATGTCGAAGTTCACGATGGCGATCCTCGCGCTGCTTGCCTACAAGGCCTACAAGCACGTGACGGCGCCCGATGATCAGCCGGCCGGCCAGGCGCGGCCGACCTCGGTGCCGTCGTCGCGCCCCACCCTGCCACCCAACACCGTCAATGCCGGGATGCCCGGCGGCGGCGGGCTCGGCGATCTGCTCAAGGGCGGGCTCGGCGGATTGCTCGCCGGCGGCGCGGCGGGCAGCATCCTGTCCGGCGGGCTCGGCGACCTGCTGAAGCAGTTCCAGACCAGCGGCCTCGGCGACGCGGCAGAATCGTGGGTCGGGCGCGGCGAGAACAAGCAGATCGCCCCGAACGATCTCGCCAATGCGCTCGGCGCGGACCAGCTCGAGATGCTGACGCAGCAGACCGGGATGTCGCGGGACGAACTGCTCGACGGCCTCAGCCGGCAATTGCCGCAATTCGTCGATCAACTGACGCCGGACGGACGGCTGCCGACCGAGGACGAAGCCTCGCGCTGGGTCTGATGGTTCGACGTGTGGACCAACGCTGAGCGTTTCGAAAAGGACTATTGCCCATGACTGGTATTCTCTGGATCATCCTGGTCGGCTTCATCGCCGGCATCATTGCGCGTGTGATCTCGCCCGGGCCGAACAATCCGCAGGGCTTCCTGCTGACGACCGTGCTGGGCATCGCCGGCGCGTTTCTCGCCACCGCGATCGGCCAGATGATCGGGCATTACGGGCCCAACCAGGGCGCCGGCTTCATCACCGCCACGATCGGCGCGGTGCTGGTGCTGTTCATCTGGAACCGGCTGGTGGCGCGGCGGATGATCTCCGATCCCGGCAACCGCTATCTCGATCGCTGACAAGCAAACGGCCCGGCTGATCACCGGGCCGTATCTTTTTGTACGGCGATCGATCAGCCGAGATGCATGCCGGCGTCCATCCGCACCAGTTCGCCGGTCATGCTGGCGGATTTCGGCGTCGCCAGGAAGCACACCAGCTCGGCGATGTCCTCCGGGCTCGAGGCGATCTTCAGCGGCACCTTCGCCACCACCATGTCGCGCACCTGCTTGGCCTCTTCGGCGCCGCGACCCTTGGTGAACCACGGCGTGTCGATATAGCCCGGGCAGATCGCGTTGACGCGGATGTTCGGCGCCAGCGCGCGGGACAGCGACAGCGTCATGGTGTTGAGCGCGCCCTTGCTGGCCGCATAGGCGATCGACGAGCCGATGCCGCTGATGCCCGCGACCGACGACACGTTGACCACCGCCGCGGCGCGGCCCGCCGCCTTGGCGCCGGCCGATAGCAGCGACCGCGCGGCGCGGACCATCTGATACGGGCCGATGGTGTTGACCGCGTAGAGCCGCTGGAAATCCTCCGCCGACAACTGATCGAGCAGATGATGCGAGACGTGCTTGGTGATGCCGGCATTGTTGATCAGCGCGTCGAGCCCGCCCCAGGCTGCGGCGGCTTCGACGATGCGCTTGCAGTCGTCGTCCTTCGACACGTCGCCCTGCACCACCACGACCTCGGCGGCGCCGAGCTTGCGGCATTCCTCCGCGGTGGTTTCGGCGTCGGCCTGGCTGGACGAATAGTTGATCACGAGCCGGGCGCCGTCGCGCGCCAGGATTTTTGCGGTGGCGGCGCCGAGGCCGGAGGCCGAGCCTGTCACGATCACATTCAGTCCGTTCGTCGCCATCTTCGCTCCCTGTGTTCGACCTGCGCGCCGCGCGGCGGGCAGCACCATATCGGCTGCGAGGCGTTGGGCAAGCGGCCTCAACCCGCATCGCGGAATAACTCCATGTCGCGGCCGCAGACGGCTCCGCGGCGGCGACGCTTGTCATCGCTTTCGCTTTTCCGCATCATGCCGCGCAACAAACAAGGCTGCAGCTCCCCTGTCCGCTTCGCGCGGGCTGCGATGATGTTGCGCGAATGGGGAACGCCGTGACGGAGACCACTGATCATATCGTCGTCGAGACCGCGGAGAAGATCTTCGCCGACCTCGCCGATGCGCAGAGCATCAACGCCGACAAAACCGGAAACTGGAAAGCGCCGCTGTGGCGGGCGCTGGGCGATTCCGGACTGCCGCTGTCCTGGGTGCCGGAAGAGTGCGACGGCGCGGGCGCCAGCCTCGCCGAAGGTTTCGCCGTGCTGAACGCCGCCGGCCGCGCCGGGCTCGCGGTGCCGCTGGCCGAGACGATGCTCGCCGGCTGGCTGCTGGCGCAGGCCAGGATCGCCTCGCCGGAGGGCACGATGACGGTCGCGCCGGCGCATCCGAAGGACCGCATTGCGCTGGCCGCCGACGGCACGCTGTCGGGGCGCGCGCGCGGCGTACCGTTCGCGCAGGACGCGCGGCATATCGCGGTGCTGGCGCACAGCAAGGACATCGCCGTCATCGCGCTGGTCGAGGCGGCCGCGTGCCGGATCGAGCATGGCCTCGGCCTCGGCGGCGATCCGTCGGATGCGGTGACGTTCGACGGGGTGACGCCGCTGACCTTCGCGGTGGCGCCGCAGGGCTTCGATCAGACCGCGCTGCTGCTGATGGGCGCGGTGGCGCGCAGCCTGCAGATCGCCGGCGCGCTGGAGACGCTGCTGGAGATCAGCGTCGGTTACGCCAACGAGCGCGTCGCCTTCGAAAAGAAGATCGCGAAATTCCAGGCGGTGCAGCACAATCTGGCGAGGCTCGCCGGCGAAACCTCGGCCGCGCTGGCGGCCGCGACCTCCGCCGCCGATACGCTGGCGAATGCGACGACGTTCGACGACGCCGTGATGCTCGAAGCGGCCGCCGCCAAGATCCGCTGCGCCGAGGCGGCCGAGAAGGGCGCGGCGATCGCCCATCAGGTGTTTGGTGCGATCGGCTTCACCTCCGAACACATCCTGCATCGCTACTCGCTGCGCGCGCTCGGCTGGCGCGACGATTTCGGCAATGAGAGCCATTGGGCGGTCGCGCTCGGCCGCATGGTCGCCGCGCGCGGCGCCGACGATCTGTGGCCGCTGGTCGCCTCGCGCTGATCGCCCCGAAACCCGACGAGACACATCATGACCGCAGCCCTCCGTTTCGATCCGATCCGCCTGCCGCCCGTCTGCGAG
This sequence comes from Rhodopseudomonas sp. NSM, assembly GCF_052445935.1. Taxonomy (NCBI): domain Bacteria; kingdom Pseudomonadati; phylum Pseudomonadota; class Alphaproteobacteria; order Hyphomicrobiales; family Nitrobacteraceae; genus Rhodopseudomonas; species Rhodopseudomonas sp. NSM. Next base: position 143,124 of record NZ_JBQTCH010000006.1, read on the forward strand.
GAGCTGCGCCGCGAAGTCCGCGCCTTCCTCGCCGAGGAAATCGCCGCCGGCACCTTCGATCCGCACAAGCCGCAGCGCGAGGATTCCGACGCGCCGGAATTCTCCCGCCGCGTCGGCGCGCGCGGCTGGCTCGGCATGACCTGGCCCAAGCAATATGGCGGGCACGAGCGCACGTTTCTCGAGCGCTACGTCGTCACCGAGGAGATGCGCGTCGCGAACGCGCCGACGCGGCGGTTCTTCGTCGCCGACCGGCAGAGCGGCCCGGTGCTGCTGAAATACGCGCCCGAGCACATCAAGATGGATATCCTGCCGCGGATCTGCCGCGGCGAGCTGTGCTTCGCGATCGGCATGAGCGAGCCGAATTCGGGCTCGGACCTGTTCGCGGCGAAAACCAAGGCGACCAGGACCGAAGGCGGCTATCTGATCAACGGGGCGAAGATCTGGACCACCTCGGCTCACATGGCCGACTACATGATCGCGATCTTCCGCACCTCGCCATCGACGAAAGAGAATCGCCGCCACGGCCTGACGCAGTTTCTGGTCGACATGAAATCGCCCGGCATCAAGGTCAACCCGATCGGGCAGATCACCGGCCAGCACGAATTCAACGAGGTGGTGTTCACCGACGCCTTCGTGCCGGACGATCATCTGCTCGGCGAGATCGACGGCGCCTGGAAGCAGGCGACCTCCGAACTCGCCTATGAGCGATCCGGACCGGAGCGCTTCCTCGAGACCTACTACGTGCTGACCGAACTGGTGCGCGCGCTCGGGCCGGACCCCGATACGCGCGGCGCCGAGGGCATCGGCCGGCTGGTGGCGCAGCTCCACACCATGCGGCGGATGTCGGTGTCGGTCGCCGGCATGCTGCAGGCCGGCAAGGAGCCGGTGGTGGAAGCCTCGATCGTGAAAGACATCGGCACGCTGTGGGAGCAGCAATTGCCGCACCGGGTGCGGGAGCTGTCCGCCTTCGTCGACGGCGAGGCGTCGAACCACGCCACGCTCGACGAACTCACCGCCTTCGCTACCAAACTCGCGCCCAAACTCACGATTCAGGGTGGTACCACCGAGGTGCTGCGCGGCATCATCGCGCGCGGGCTCGGCCTGCGCTGAGCCGCGGCAACGCCGCGCGCAACCCGACATTCATCGAGGACAGATCATGACCCAGTACACCGACATCGCGGTCGAGACCAACGGCCACGTCGCGCTGATCGAGATCCGGCGGCCGCCGCTGAATTTCTTCGACATTGCGCTGATCCGGCAGATCGCCGACGCGCTCGACGCCATCGACGCCGACCCGGAGATCCGCGCCACCGTGCTGGCCGCGCAGGGCAAGGCGTTCTGCGCCGGCGCCAATTTCGGCGATCCGGCGCGGCAGGAGGTCGACCCCGCGGCCGCGAAGGGCGACCCCGCCGACAGCCTCGGCCAGATCGGCCATCTCTACATCGAGGCGGTCAGAATTTTTCGTGCCAAGAAGCCGATCGTCGCGGCGATCCATGGTGCGGCGATCGGCGGCGGGCTCGGCCTCGCGGTGTCGGCGGATTTCCGCGTCACCTGTCCGGAGGCGCGGTTCTCGGCCAACTTCACCAAGCTCGGCTTTCATCCCGGCTTCGGCCTGACGGTGACGCTGCCCGAACTGATCGGCCGCAACAATGCCGAGCTGATGTTCTACACCTCGCGCCGCGTCACCGGCGAGGACGCGGTCAAGATGGGACTGGCCAACGAGCTGGTGCCTCTGAATGAAGTCCGCAGCGCCGCGCTGAAGCTCGCCCGCGAAATCGCCGAATGCGCCCCGCTCGGGCTGCTCTCGACCCGCGCGACGATGCGCGCCACGCTGGCCGACCGGGTGATGCAAGCGACCAGGCACGAACTCGCCGAACAGACGCGGCTGCGCTCCACCGAAGACTTCAAGGAAGGCGTCAAAGCCACCGAAGAACGCCGCATCGCGCATTTCAAGGGGCGGTGAGGTCGTCGCTCACTGCCGCCTCACCCCGTCATTCCGGGGCGCCGCGCAGCGGCGAACCCGGAATCCATAGCCCCTGGACTCGCGGGGATGCCCAGTGGACGACTGCCGTGCGCAACTAACAACCATCGGGGAGTATGGATTCCGGGTTCGCTCACTGCGTGAGCGCCCCGGAATGACAGACTCTATTCGTTTGACGAGTGGTTAGTCTGTGAGCCTGAACTCTACCCCGGCGAGATGGAAGCCGTCGCTGGTTGTCGCGACGCCTTGGGCCTTCGCGGCCTCGCGAATCTCGTTCGCGTCGGCGACCTTGAAGCTCAGCGCCGCCATCGCCTCGTTGTCACCGCGGACGAAGCGCAGCGTAGCGTTAGGCAACTGCAATTCGGCGACGCCATCGGCGCCTGCTTGGACGGGCAATTCGAGGATCCGTCCCCAATGCGCCGCAAGGGCGGCGGGGTCGGGGCTCTGCAGCTCGACTGATACCAGCGCCTGCGTCGTGTCGGTGCGGATCGCCTTGTCCCAGTCCGGGCCCGCGGGCGGATACGGCCCCTTGATGTTGTCGCTGCCATCGGTGTGATTCAGTTCGATGAAGGCGGCGCGGCAGTCGCGCGGGTGCAGTTGCACGCCGTGATACGGCGCGTGATCGATCACATTGGCGGTGCGGACGCCGAGCGTCGCGGCGTGACGGCCGCGCGCGTCCGGATCGTCGCAGCAGAAGATCGCCATGTAGCCGCCGCGGCCGCCGGTCTTTTCGAGAAAGCGCCCGGCCGCAGTACCGTCCTCGATCGGCGCGACGATTTCCAGCAGCGTGGTGTCGACCGGGATCAGCACGTTCTCCAGCCCGTATTTGCCGACATGCGGATCGCGGTAGCAGATGTTCAATCCGAGAATCGCGGCGATCTGCGACGCGGCGGGTTCGATAGCGTCGGCGACGAGGCAGATCTGGCGCAGCCTGAGAAACGGCGTCATCGTCATCGTCCCTGAAATACGGCTGCACGCTTCTCCACAAAAGCCGCGGCCGCTTCCTTGTGGTCGGCGGTCTCGGCGCAGCGCGAATGATGCAGCGCCTCGGCGTCGAAGCAGGCTTCGAGCGAGAGAGTCTCGGCGTTGGTGATGTTGGTCTTGATGTAGCCCAGCGTCACGCTCGGCCCCTGCGCCAGCGACAGCGCCAGTTCGCGCGCGGCGCTCTCGACCTCGACGTCGGGCACGACGCGGCTGACGATGCCGAGCGCGAGTGCCTCCTGTGCGGTGAGCACCGGCGAGGTCAGATACAGGTCGCGCGCTCTGGCGGCGCCGATCAGATGCGTCAGGAAGTAAGTGCCGCCGAAATCGCCGGACAGCCCGACCTTGGCGAAGGCGGTGGTGATCTTGGCGGAGCTGCCGGCGACGCGCAGGTCGCAGGCCAGCGCCATCGACAGCCCGGCCCCGGCGGCCGCGCCGTCGATCTGCGCCACCACCGGCTTGGGCATCTGATGCAGCAGGCGCGACACCTCCATGCCGCGGCGCAGATTGGCGACCTTCTGTTCCAGCGGCGGCGGGTCGTCGGCCGCGGCCATCGATTTGACGTCGCCGCCGACGCAGAAACTGCCGCCGGCGCCCTTCAGCAGCACCGCCCGCACCTGCGGATCGTCCTTGGCGCGATGCGCCGCCTCGACCAGCCCGCGGATCATGTCCTGATTGAGCGCATTGCGCCGCTCGGGCCGGTTCATAGTGATAGTGAGCAGGCCCTGGTCGAGATGCTGCAGGACGATGTCGGTCATGGGCGAATGGTCCTTGTTGTCGTTGTCTCGTTACGGCGGTCGAACCGGTCACCACCATCATGGCAAAGAGGCGCGCAGGCGCCGTCTCGAACCATGAGCAGAACAGCCCTCGCCCTTCGAGACGCCCGGCTTCGCCCTTCGGGCTACGCCGGACTCCTCAGGGTGAGGGTGCTGGTTGTTACTTCTTCACCAGCGGGCAGCGCGATTGCTCCAGCGGCTGGAAGGCCTGATCGCCGGGGACGGTGGCGAGCAGCTTGTAGTAATCCCAGCGGCCCTTGGATTCCGACGGCTTCTTCACCTCGAACAGATACATGTCGTGGACCATGCGGCCGTCCTCGCGGATCTTGCCGTTCCGGGCGAAGAAATCGTTGACCGGGGTTTCCTTCATCTTCTTCATCACCGCCGCGGCGTCGGTGGTGCCGGCGGCCTTGACCGCCTGCAGATAGTGCATCGTCTCGGAATACAGCCCCGCCTGCGCCGAGGTCGGCACCCGCTTGGTGCGTTCCATGAAGCGCTTGGAGAACGCGCGGGTCTCGTCGTTCATGTCCCAGTAGAATGCGCCGGCGATCAGCAGGCCCTGCGCGGTCTCCAGCCCGATGCTGTCGACGTCGGTGATGAAGGCGAGCAGCGGCAGGATCTTCTGGCCGCCCTTGCGGGTGATGCCGAATTCCGCCGCCTGCTTGATCGCGTTGATGGTGTCGCCGCCGGCATTGGCGAGCCCGATCACCTTGGCGTTGGAGCTTTGCGCCTGCAGCAGGAAGGACGAGAAGTCCGAGGTGTTGATCGGATGCTTGACGCTGCCCAGCACCTTGCCGCCCGACGCCTTGACGACGTTGGTGGTGTCGCGCTCGAGATCCTGCCCGAACGCGTAGTCCGCCGACAGGAAGAACCAGGTGTCGAGCCCCTGCTTCACCGAGGCGAGACCGGCGACGTTGGCCTGCGCGAAGGTGTCGTAGGAATAGTGGATGGTGTAGGGACCGCACGCCTCGTTGGACAGCCGCACCGAGCCCGGGCCGGAATACATGATGATCTTGTTGCGCGCCTTGGCGATCTCGCCGGCGGCCAGCGCGGTGGCGGAGGCGGCGACGTCGATGATCGCCTCGACGCCCTGATTGTCCAGCATGTCGCGCGCGATGCTGGCGGAAAGATCGGCCTTGTTGAGATGGTCGGCGGCGATGATCTCGATCTTGCGGCCGAGCACGGTGCCGCCGAAATCCTCCGCCGCCATCTTCGCCGCGGTCTCGCTGCCGGTCCCGGTGATGTCGGCATAGAGGCCGGACATGTCGAGGATCGCGCCGAGCTTCAGCGGCGGCTGCGATTGCGCCTGCGCGGCCGAAATCGCGGCGATCGACAGACATGCGAGTAGTGTGGTGCGGATGGGTCTCACGTGGTCCTCCCTGACCGGCGCCGATTTCGTCGCGGCGCTTCTGGTCGTGGTGCGATCATGCCGCATCGACTGCGCAGCGGCAAGCGCGCGCGATTTCCGCTCGATGGAATGCGCTTGCGCGATCGCAACACGCTTAGTAAGCGGTTGGCCGCAATTCGTCCGCGACGCCTGCTTCGGCAGGGTCGTGACCACGCTGCCTGCGAGTGCACGCAATGACGGCGATGACCACGACAGCGCACCGGCGAAAACGATGCATCGTGCTGATCGGATGCATCGCGATGATCGCCGGCGCGACGCCGGGCATCGATGGCGCTGCTCTGGCCGGTTGCCTGACTCTCCCCGAACAGGGCGAAGCCGTCGTGGCGGCGATCGAGGATGGCCGCACGCTCCGGCTGCAGGACGGCCGCGAAATCCGGCTCGCCGGCATCGAGATCGATCCGTCGCGGCAGGCCGCGGCGAAGGCCACGCTCGCGTCGCTCGCACGCGAGCGTCGCGTCACGCTGCGCGGCGACGACGATGCGCCGGATCGCTACGGCCGGCAGCCGGCCTTTGTGTTCGCCGAGGCGGGGACGCAGTCGCTGCAGCTCCGGCTGCTCGACGCCGGCGAGGCGCTGGTCGGGCTCGGGATCGCGGACGGCGACTGCCGCGCCGAGCTGCTGGCCGCGGAGGCGACGGCGCGAGTCGCGCAGCGCGGGCTCTGGGCCGATCCGGCAGCCCTCAAAAACGCCGGAAATCCCGGCGATATCATGTCCCGGGTCGGGCGATTCACGGTGATCGAAGGCAGGATTTTGTCGGTCCGGGGAACCGGCGGCACGATCTATCTGAACTTCGGCCGGCGCTGGACTCGGGACTTTGCGGTGACTATTTCAAGGCGCATATTGGGGTCGTTCGAGGCGGCGGGCATCGCGCCCAAGTCCTTGGAGAAAAAGCGAATCCGGGTCCGGGGCTGGGTCGAACGGCGCTCCGGCCCACAGATCCGAATTCGCGAGGTGGGACAGATCGAGATGCCCGGCGCGAGATAGCGCCCGGAGAGAGCCAGCACGTGATCGGATCCGAGGGACGGCGCAGCATCTGGACAAGCCGCCGCTGGTTGGCCGCGCCTGTCCTGGCCGGCGCGCTGGCGCTGGCCGGCTGCGGCGATTTTCGCCGCTTCGAAACCGCGTCGATTCCGTCCAGCACGCCGGCCGCGAAGCCGGCGCGGCCCCCGGTGCAATCGCCGGCCGCCGAGCGCGAGCACGAGCGCATCCTCGCCACCTATGGCGGGGCCTATGACGATCCGAGGCTGGAAGCGCTGATCACCGCGACGGTCGATCGGCTGGTGGCGGCGTCCGATCGACCCGACCTGACCTACAAGGTGACGATCCTGAATTCCGGCGCCGTCAACGCCTTCGCGCTGCCGACCGGGCAGCTCTACGTCACCCGCGGGCTGGTGGCGCTCGCCAGCGACACCTCGGAACTGTCGTCGGTGCTGTCGCACGAGATGGCGCATGTGCTCGCCAAGCACGCCGCGATCCGCGAGGATCAGGCGCGCCAGGCGGCGCTGGTCACCCGCGTCGTCACCGACATGGGCACCGATCCGGAGATGACCGCGCTGGCGCTCGCCAAGACCAAGCTGTCGATGGCGAGCTTCTCGCGGCAGCAGGAGCTCGAGGCCGACGGCATCGGCGTCGGCATTTCGGCGCGTGCCCAGTTCGATCCGTTCGGGGCCTCGCGCTTCCTCACCGCGATGGAGCGCAACGCCGCGCTGAAGGCCAGCCGCGGCGATCCGCGCTCGCAGGACTTCCTCGCCTCGCATCCGGCGACGCCCGAGCGGGTGCGCAATGCGCAGAACAACGCCCGGCAATACGCCTCGCCGGAACAGACCGCCAAGGGCGAGCGCGACCGCGAGACCTATCTCAATGCGATCGACAACATCGTCTATGGCGAGGACCCGAGCGAAGGCTTCGTCCGCGGCCGCCGCTTCCTGCATCCCAAGCTCGGCTTCACCTTCCAGGTGCCGGAGAGCTTCACGCTCGACAACACCGCGCAGGCGGTGATCGGCGTTCGCGAGGGCGGCAGCCAGGCGATGCGGTTCGACGTGGTGCGGGTGCCGGCCGAGCAGTCGCTCGGCGACTACCTCAATTCGGGCTGGATGGAGAACGTCGACAAGAGCTCGACCGAAGAGCTGAGCATCAACGGGTTTCCGGCCGCCTCGGTCGCCGCCCGCGGCGATCAATGGCAGTTCAAGGTCTATGCGCTGCGGTTCGGCAGCGACGTCTATCGCTTCATCTTCGCGACGCGGACGAAATCGGCCGAGAGCGAACGGAATTCGCGCGACACCGTGAATTCGTTCCGGCGGCTCACGCTCGACGAGATCCAGGCGGCGCGGCCGCTGCGGATCAAGGTGATCACCGTGCAACCCGGCGATACGGTGGAATCGCTGTCGAACCGGATGTCCGGCGTCGATCGCCCGCTCGATCGCTTCCGGGTGCTCAACGGTCTCGACGCCAACGCCACGGTGAAGCCGCGCGAGCTGGTCAAGATCGTGGTGGATTGAGACAGCCGCAAGCGAGGCCTGCTCCTTCTCCCCGCGCGCGGGGTGGACGAGGGCGCGCTTCCGCAAGGCAAAGCGCCAGCTATCAATGGTGGGCGCAGCTGCAAGTTAGTGCGCTTCATAGACTGATTGAAGCAATGCGGCCTTCTCGGGCGCAGAGCCGTCATCCTGAGGTGCCCGCTCGGCCGCGCTGTGCGCGGCGCGGCGGGCCTCGAAGGATGGGCCGCAGGCACCTCGGTGCCGCATCCTTCGAGGCGCGCTACGCGCGCACCCCGGATCAAGTCCGGGGCAGGCTCTCAGGATGACGACTCTGCACGCGAGAGGGCCAGATCACTTCAATTCAATAGATAAACGCGTTAGCTCGACAACAGCCCGGCTCGACAAAAAAGGCCCGGCTTGCGCCGGGCCTGATCTGTTTGCGGGAGACGTTGCGGCTCAGGCGGCTTCGTCGGTGACCGCGTCGTCGGTGTCGGCGTCGGCATCGCCATCGGCTTCGCCTTCGGCGTCCGCCTCGGCCTTGGCGCCGCGGCGCGGGCTCTTGGCGAGCTGGCCTTCGACTTCCTTGACGGCTTCGGTCTCGGTGACCTGCTGCACCACCGCGATTTCGCGCGACAGCCGGTCGAGCGCCGCTTCATAGAGCTGGCGTTCGCTGTAGGACTGCTCGGGCTGCGAGTCGGAGCGGAACAGGTCGCGGACCACTTCGGCGATCGCAACGATGTCGCCGGAATTGATCTTGGCTTCGTACTCCTGGGCGCGGCGCGACCACATCGTGCGCTTGACGCGGGCGCGGCCCTTCAGCGTTTCCAGCGCCTTCTTCACCAGCGCCGGGTCGGACAGCTTGCGCATCCCGACATTGGCGACCTTGGCGGTCGGCACCCGGAGCGTCATCTTGTCCTTGATGAAGTTGATGACGAACAGTTCGAGCTTGGCGCCCGCGATTTCCTGCTCCTCGATCGCCAGAATCTGGCCGACGCCATGGGCCGGATAGACCACGAACTCGCTGGCCTTGAAGCCCTGACGCTGGGTCACGACCTTCTTCGGCTCATCCACCTTCGGCGGCGCGGCCGGCTTGGCGGCCACCGGCTTGACCTCGGGCTTCGCGGCAGCCTTCGGCGGCGCTACCGGGGACTTGGCGGCGGGCTTGGCGGTCGACTTGGCCGGAGCCGCCTTGGGAGCGGGCGCCGCGGCGGCTGTTTTCGAAGTCTTGGATGGCATTGCACTTCTTTTGTTTTTCGAGGACTTGAGAGCTGCCGTCTTGGAGGCCGAAGCCTTCGCGGCGGAACCCTTTGCGGTTATCGTCTTCGCAGTCGCCTTGCCGGCGCTCGCCTTTGCAGGGGTGGCCCTGGAGACAGGGGCCTTCGAAGAAGTCGCCTTTGAAGAAGAGGCCCTGGAAGCGGCGGTCTTCGAGGCAGCGGCGGTCTTCGAGGTCGTGGCTTTGGTCTTGGACGCAGTGGCCTTTGATGCAGCCGCCTTTGACGCAGGGGCCTTGGAAACAGGGGACTTGACGGTCCGGGTGTCCTTGGCAGACGTACTGGATCTGTTGGTCGCGCTGCGGCCCGCAGCGCCATGCTTGGCACCCTTGGACGAGACACTCATTTTACGCGTTTTCTGTGACACAGCCTGCGCGTGGAACTGCCACGCCCCTGTTCGTTGTTCTTGACGGGATCCCTTCCCGGCCGCAAAACGCATGCCGAGTGTGTACAATGTGCCAAATATAGCACATTTCCCGCAAAAATCAATGATTTATGACGAATCCGGCCGGGCCCTCGCGGGCACCGGCTCGACTCATCATCAACAGGGTTAAGCCGGGTGTGGAAAACTGCGTCCCGGTATCATTTTACGACGCGCGTTCGTCCTCAGTCGCCGGTGCCCGGCTCCGGCGAGAAGAACTTGTCGAACTTCCCTTCCACGCCGTCGAACTGCTTGGCGTCTTCCGGCGAGTCTTTCTTCTGGGTCAGATTGGGCCAGGTTTTGGCGTATTCCGAATTCAGTTCGAGCCACTTCTCGAGCCCCGGCTCGGTATCCGGCTTGATCGCATCCGCCGGGCATTCGGGTTCGCACACGCCGCAATCGATGCATTCGTCCGGATGGATGACCAGCATGTTGTCGCCCTCGTAGAAGCAATCGACGGGGCAAACCTCAACGCAATCGGTGTATTTGCACTTGATGCAGTTTTCAGTGACGACATAAGTCATCCGAAGGCTCCGGAACGGTTCTAATTTTGAGTGTTTGCGTACCGCAGGAGTTCTACAGCCGCAAGTGAAGATGCCTATTCCCGGGGCACCTCGAGATCGGCATAAAGTCCAGTAACCGAGGCGGCATCGCCGCGACGTTCCGCAAATCCAATCACCTTCAGAACCCGCACGCCACGATCCAGCGCAATCGTGACGACGTCGCCGGTCTTGATCGCGTGCCCGGGCGATTTCTCCCGCGCCCCGTTGATGCGGACATGCCCGCTTTCAATCAAGGTCGCCGCAGTGCTGCGCGCGCGCACGATCCGCGCATGCCAGAGCCATTTGTCGAGACGCTGACGCTCCACGCATCACCATGGAATCAGCCGCGCGGGGCCGCGCAGCCACGTTACTCCTTGCGGGCGGCGGAGAGTTGCTCCTTCAGCGCCGCCAGCTTGGCGAACGGTGAGTTCGGATCGATCGGCCGATCGCGTTCGCGCGGCGGCGCGCTGGAATGCACCTGCCGGTGCGAGCCGCCGCCCTGATTGTCGCGACCGCCCTTCGGCCCACCCTTGAATTTGTCCTGCTTGTCACCACGCCCCTTGAAACGCTCACGCGGCGGACGACCACCTTCGCCTGCGGCCGCCTGAGCCGGCGCGCCCTCGCCGTCGCGGCGGTCGCGGCGGAAATCGCCGCCGCCCTTGCGGTCGCCACGGCGGCCACCGCCGGGACGGTCGCGCTTCGCCTCGCCGGCCTCGCCTTCCGCCGGAGCGGCAGCCTGGCCGCCCTGCTGCGGACGATGGCGCTGGCGATTACGATCGGGACGGGCCCGATGCTCGTCCGAACGTCCACCCGGGCGCCAGACTTCGACCATCTCGGGCTCGGCGGGCGCCGCCGCTTCGGCAGCGACGGCAGCGTTCCCGGCGGGCGCCTCCTCAACCGCGGCGGATTCGGTCGCGGGGGCGTCCGATTCGGCGGCTTCGCGCGGCGCTTCCTCAGTCGCCGGTTCGGCCGACTGTTCGGCCGATGGCTCAGCGGGTTCCTCAGCCGATTGCTCAGCCGATTCCTGGGGCGCGACGGCTTCCTGCGGCGTATCGGCCGCGGCCGACTCGGCTGCCGATTCAGCAACGGGCTCGGATGGCTCGGCCACCGGCGACTGCTCTGCCACCGGGGACTCGGCCGCCTCTGCGACGGGCGCCGGTGCCGGCTCGCTGGCTGCTTCCTGGTCGGAGGTCTGATCCGCGACCTCGGCGACGTCGCCGGCCTCGGCCGTCGCCGCCGGCTCGAACGCAATCGCGCCGGCCAGAATGGCGTGGTCCTCGGCCGACAGGCCGGTGTCGCTGGCCGCGGCGGCCCCTTCGGCCGCAGCAACCTCGGGCGCCGTCGCCGCAGCCGTCTTTTCAGCCGTCATTTCAGACTTGGGCTGAGGCGGCGGGGCCGGCCGCTTCTCCATCCGGTAGCCGAGCGCGCGCAGGATCGAGGCGAAATCTTCGCCGGCCGAGCCGGTGAGCGAGGTCATCGCCTGCGTCACCACGAAGCTGCGGCCGTCGAACGCGCCCGCCGGCTTTTCGCCCGAGGTGCCTTCGCGCCAGGCCAGCGCCGGGCGGATCAGATCGGCGAGACGCTCGAGGATATCGACCCGCACCGCGCGTTCGCCGCACAGCCGGTAGCCCAGCACACGATAGGCGTCACGATCGAGCGCCTTGTCGACCGGGAAGGACGTGCGGCCGCTGCTGGCGAGATGCTGCGCGCCTGACAGCGCCGACATGTCGACATTGTCGAGCTTCTGCGCCCACAGCAGCGAGGCGAGCGAGCGCGCCGCCGGCTTCAGCAGCGACGGGACGTAAATGTGATAGGCGCCGAACCGCACGCCGTATTTGCGCAGCGTGGCGCGCGACGGCTGGTCGAGATCCTTCATTTCGGCGGCGATCTTGGCGCGCTCGATCACGCCCAGCGACTCGATCAGCTGGAAGGCGATGCCGCGGCCGATGCCGGTGATGTCCTCGGCCTTGCCGAGTTCGAACAGCGGTCCGAGGATCTTCTCGATGTGGGTCTTGAGCCAGAGGTCGAGCCGGGTCTGGACCGCGTCGCGCGGCGCACCCGCCAGACGGTCGTCGGCGATGATGCGCAGCCGCGGCCGCAGCACGTCGTCGGCGCCGACCAGCCGCGCCACCGCGTCGCCGGTCCAGCGAATGGTGCCGTCCGAGGTCAGCACGAACTGCTCGTCGGGCGCGCCGGCGAGCTTCTCGGCGCGCTGTTCGATCTCGCCGGCCAGAGCCTTCTGCGCTGTCGCCTGCAAGGCCTTCGCGTCGGATCCAGCTTCGGCGGCGTCGGGCGCGAATGTGAAGCCGTCGAGACGGCCGATCACATGCCCTTCGACGATCACCTCGCCGGTCTTCCCAATTTCCGTATTCAACATCGTGTTTTCCCGCAGGCGGCGCATCAATACACTGGTCCGACGATCTACGAAACGCTCCGTGAGGCGTTCGTGCAACGCATCCGACAATTTATTTTCGATGTCGCGCGAAATGCCTTGCCAGTGTTCAGGATCAGCCAGCCAGTCGGCACGGTTGGCGACGAAAGTCCATGTCCGGATCTGCGCGATCCGTGCCGACAATGTGTCGATGCCGCCGTCGATCCGGTCGGCCTGCTCGACCTGCGCGGCGAACCAGTCATCCGGAATCCGGCCCTTCTGCATCAAGAACCGATACAGCGTCGTCACCAGTTCGGCATGGGCCGCCGGTGCGATCTTGCGATAGTCCGGGACCTGACAGACGTCCCATAGCCGCTCCACGGCGGCCGCGCCATGCGCCATCTCGCGCACCTCGGCGTCCCGGGCGGCGTGGTCGAGCACCCGGACGTCCTCGGCGACCGGCGCGCGCGTCAGCGCATCGTGCCGCGGCGTCTCGGCCAGCGACACCTGCAGCGCCGCGACCGAGGCGAAATCCAGCGCCGAATTCCGCCATTGCAGCGTCTTCACCGGATCAAAGGCATGATTCTGCAAGGCGTTGACGAGTTCGGGCTCGAACGGCGCGCAGCGCCCGGTGGTGCCGAAGGTGCCGTCGCGGGTGGCACGGCCGGCGCGGCCGGCGATCTGGGCGAATTCCGACGGGTTGAGCCGGCGAAACTGATAGCCGTCGAACTTGCGGTCGGACGCGAAGGCGACGTGGTCGACGTCGAGATTGAGCCCCATCCCGATCGCGTCGGTGGCGACCAGATAATCGACGTCGCCGGACTGAAACATCGCCACCTGGGCGTTGCGGGTGCGCGGCGACAGCGACCCCAGCACCACCGCGGCGCCGCCGTGCTGGCGCTTGATCAGCTCGGCGATGGCGTAGACCTCGTCGGCCGAGAACGCCACGATCGCGGTGCGCCGCGGCTGCCGCGTCAGCTTGCGGTCGCCGGCGAATTCGAGCTGCGACAGCCGCGGCCGCGTGACGATGCTGGCGCCCGGCAGCAGCCGCTCGATGATCGGCCGCATCGTCGCGGCGCCGAGCAGCAGCGTCTCGTCGCGGCCGCGCCGGCGCAGCAGGCGGTCGGTGAAGACGTGGCCGCGCTCCAGATCGGCGGCGATCTGCACCTCGTCCACCGCGAGAAACGAGACGTCGAGATCGCGCGGCATCGCCTCGACGGTCGACACCCAGAACCGCGCCTTCGGCGGCTTGATCTTCTCCTCGCCGGTGACCAGCGCCACCGCGTCGGCGCCGACCCGGTCGACGATCTTGTTGTAGACCTCGCGCGCCAGCAGCCGCAGCGGCAGACCGATCAACCCCGACGGATGCGCCACCATCCGCTCGATCGCCAGATGCGTCTTGCCGGTATTGGTCGGGCCGAGCACCGCGGTGACGCCGGCGCCGGGCGCGCGATCATTGGTAGACGGCGCATTGGTAAACGGCGCGGAGAACGAATGAGGCATATTGGCTGGATTTCTGCGTCGCCGCGGTCAGTTGTGTGTCACATTGCGACGCCGCGGCGCACGCTGGTTAAGGTGTGGAACGAGTCCGGAACGAAACGCGGCCGAATCGCAGACTCGCCGGGTTGGACAACGTTCTGTCGCAACATCTCGCGTTGGGCTGGACCTCCGCCACAAGATCAGGGGCAATCCGGAAGATCAACGTACCGATCGAGGGTCATATTCCCCGCTGTCATGCGTTCCGTGATTCCGCGGCGAGTCAACAGGATTCGACTCGGGAGTCGCTCGACCGCGCCACAGCCGCCGGAGGCACTATTGGGTCCGCGAGGCGGATTTCGGCGGGGTCGCGGTGGTGACGAACTGGGTCGCCTGCAGCACCGCATTGCCGAGCGGGGTCGGAATCTTCAGGCGGAACGGCACCAGCACCCGCGTCCCCGCGATCGGCGCCAGCCAGACTTCCATGTTGCGCTGCCCGGTCAGATATTTGATCGCTGCGCGATCCGGGATGTAGCCGGACACGGGCGTGAAGTAGATCCCGCAGACCAGCACGGCCCCCTGATAGCCCTTCTCGGCCTTCACCATTTCGGTGCGCTTGTATTCCAGCCGCAGATCGTAGCGCATCCGGCCGTCGAAGATCGGCGTCGAGAGCCGGCACGAATCCGGACTCATCAGATCGCCCGTGCCGGGCACGCGGAGAAAGGAGCCGGTCATCGGATCGACCACGCCGCGGCGATGCGCGTCGGTGACCGGAATGCGATCGGCATCCGGGGGCTGCTCCGGCTCGATCGAGGAGTCCTTGACGTTGCCGTTTGCCAGCGTGATCCGGATGGTCTCGGTCTTCTTGGCGCTGGTGGTGGTCGCCTTGTAATTCATCGGCACGAACTGGCCGTTGACGATGCGCCCCTGCGCTTCGCCACTGCCGTTGCCGCGCGAAAACGCCTGCATCACGCCCGACGTCGCGCCATTGGCGGCGGCGGCATAGCCATCGTCGGTGATCTCGATGACCCAGGCGCCCTTGCCGACCTCGATGCCGGCGAGCGTGGCTTCATAACGGGCGTCGAGTTTGCCCTGCGCCACGGCGGGGGCCGGCTGCGCGATCACGCCCAGCCCGACCGCCAGCAGACCAGCAAGCGGGCCGGACCGCAGCAGCGAAGTGATGGCGGTCCGACGGGCTGCGAAGCTGACGCGAATGTTCACGAAGGGTGGTCCTGCCTGCGGCGCGCGCCGTTCAACCGATCTGATAAATCCGCGACCGATCCGAACCAAACGTTTCGGAACCGAATGCGTCGTTTATATGGTTGTAGATCGTTACCAGGCTTGGCAAATCAATGCCGGGAAGAGCGTTTGGCGGTTCCATCCGACCGCCAAAATGGGCCGCAGCGCTGCCGCCTGCTTGACGCTGGAGCCGCGTCCGCCTATACGTCCGCGGTTCCTGAAATGGACGTCGATAGACCCCCCGCGCCTGCCCGTGGGCTGGCGGGGATGACAGAGGATTTTCGCCATGTCCCGGCGCTGCGAACTGACCGCCAAGGGTGTCCAGACCGGCCACAAGGTCAGCCACTCGAATATCAAGACCAAGCGGCGCTTTCTGCCCAATCTGGTCAACGTCACCTTCCTGTCGGATGCGCTCGGCCGTCCGGTGCGGCTGCGGGTGTCGACCAATGCGCTGAAGAGCGTCGACCATCGCGGCGGCCTCGATGCCTTCCTGCTCAAGGCCAGCATCGCCGAGCTCTCGCCGAAGGCGGCCGAGCTGAAGCGCGCGATCGCCAAGAAGAAGCAGAGCGAGCCGGCTGCAGCCGCGAGCTGATCGGCCGCTGTTTCAGCATTCCGAAATCTCCGGACGGCCGGGTTCAAAAGACCCGGCTGTTTTCGCATGCGTGCACGTCCGCATGTCGTCGCGGCGGGGGGCGCGGCGGGCTGATGGCCGCCGACCCATCTGCTTATTCCGTCTTGGTCCGGCTTCGCCGTGAATCGCCCGGGGTCGATCCTTCGACGAATCACGTAGTTTACCGAGGTGACGTATCAGCCGCACACCCGCACAAGCTGTTACGCCAGCGGTCAGACCGCGTATCATGTCCCAGAGGCCGCGCCCGATCTGGTTTGACGGCGCCGGCGATGACCCCGCATCGCAGAGGTCGCGATGAAGCTCTCGACCCGCTTGACGCTGGCGATGGTGGCGCTGGTCCTGGTGACCACGGCGGTTCTGGGCTTCTTGAACTACCGCAGCATCGTCGAGATGGTCATGCCGCGCGCATTGCTGCAGTTGCAGACGCGCTCGCAGCTCCATGCGCTGCTGATGGATGCGTATCTGCGCGGCACGCGCGCGGACGCCGTCAGTGCGCAGGCCTCTGCCGCCCTCCGCGACTTGCTCGCCAATCGCGGCCGCACCAGCGACGGCTCCGGCGAGGCGCCATCGGACTGGCGCCGACGGATCGAGGATCGCTTCGCGGCAGAACTGGTCGGAAAGCCGAATTGCGACATCCTGCGCATCCTCGGGACCGATGACGGCGGCCGTGAGCTGGTGCGGGTCGACCGGCTGGGACCGAACGGCGCGATTCGCGCGGTGCCTGCTGCGCAGCTGACCCGACGCGGCGACCGCCACTATTTCAAGGAAGGCATGGCGCTGCCGCCGCGCGAGGTGGCGATCTCCCGAATCGAACTGAACCGGACGGCGACGGGGCTGGAAATCCCCTATGTTCCTACCGTGCGCACGATGGCGCCGATCGACGCGGCCGACGGCACGCGGCTCGGCGTGCTGGTGATCAACACCAATCTGACCGCGCTGTTCGAGCGGGTCCGGAACAGCGTCACCAACGGCAACCTGATCTACATCGTCAACGACGCCGGCGATTATCTGCTGCATCCCGACCAGTCGCGCGAATTCGGATTCGATCTCGGCAAGCCCAACCGCGTGCAGGACGATTTCCCGGCGTTCGCGGCATTGCTCGACGGCCAGGATACGACCCCGCGCGTGGTCGAGGATCGCACCGGGCAGCGTTTCGGTGCCGGCTGGGGCTGGGTACGTCTCGCCGACGGTCCGAAGATCGGCGTGATCGAGATGCGGCCGCATCAATCTCTGACCGCGGTGCGCTCCGCCGTGCGCAATGCGACGCTGGCGGGCGGTGCGGTCGCGGTGCTGGTGGCGATGCTGATGGCGGTGCCACTGGCGCGATCGCTGACCCGGCCGCTGGTCCGGATCACCCGCTCGGTTCAGGCGTTCGCGCGCGGCGAGAAATTCGAACTCGCGCCCGGCGGCGGCCTGGAAATCAAGCTGCTGGCCGAAGCCTTCGACCAGATGACCAACGAAGCCAAGCGCAAGGCGATCGCCTTCGCGGAGGAGGCGGAAGAGCGCAGCCGCCTCGCCGGGGTGCTGCAGAACACCATCGACAACATGGTCGATCCGGTGCTGGTCGCGGACGCGCGCGGCATGGTGATCCTCACCAATCCGGCGGCGCGCGAAATGTTCGGGACGCTGTCCGGCGTCGGGCTGCTCAACACCACCCGCTCGTTCGAACGCTATTTCCCCGACGGCAAGCCGCTGCCGCTGGATCAGTCGCCGCTGCTGCGGGCCTATCGCGGCGATATCATCGTCGATTTCGAGTTCGTCGTGGAGCCGATCGGATCGGATCGCCGATACCATCTGATCGCGAACGGCCGGCCCTTGCGCAGCGAGACCGGCGACATCCAGGGCGCGGTGATGGTGTATCACGACATCACCCAGACCAAGAAGGCCGAGGAGGCGCTGCGTCGCAGCGAACAGATGGCGCGGGCGATCATCGACACCGCGCTCGACGCCTTCGTGCAGATCGACGCGTTCGCCACGATCACCGAGTGGAGCCCGCACGCCGAGGAGATGTTCGGCTGGCGTCGCAGCGAGGCGATCGGCCGCGACGTCTTCGAACTGATCATTCCGCCCGACCAGTTCGAGCAGCGGACCAATGAGTTCAGGCAGTTCGCATCGACGCTCGGGCGCGACAGTTCCGGCTTCCGCGTCGCGATCGAGGCGATCCGCAACGACGGCACGCCGATCCCGGTCGAAGTCGCGATGACCGCTTTGTATCGCGACGGCAGTTTCGTCATCAACGCCTTCCTGCGCGACCTCACCGCCAAGATCGCGTTCGAGGAGCAGCTCCGGCAGTCGCAGAAGATGGAGTCGATCGGCCAGCTCACCGGCGGCATCGCGCACGACTTCAACAACATGCTGACGGTGATCACCGGCACCATCGACATCATCAGCGACGGCGTCGCCGGACAACCGCGTCTGGCGAACATCGCCAAGCTGATCAGCGAGGCGGCTGATCGCGGCGCGGAGCTGACGCGGCTGTTGTTGGCTTTCGCCCGCAAGCAGCCGCTGCGGCCGGACGACACCGACGTCAACGCGCTGGTCGCCGGGCTGCAGAGCCTGCTGCGGCCGACGCTCGGCGAACAGATCGAAGTCGAGACCGCGCTCGCCGACAACGTCTGGCCGATCTACGTCGATCGCGGCCAGCTCGAATCCGCGCTGGTCAATCTCGCCGTCAACGCCCGCGACGCGATGCCGAACGGCGGCAAGCTGACGCTGGAGACCTGCAACATCGTCGTCGACCAGGAGTTCGCCAGGCGGCTCGGCAATGTCGAGATCGGCTCCTATGTGATGATCGCGATCACCGATTCAGGCTGCGGCATTCCCGAGGCGATCCGCGGCAAGGTGTTCGATCCGTTCTTCACCACCAAGGACATCGGCAAGGGCACCGGGCTCGGGCTGAGCATGGTGTACGGCTTCATCAAGCAGTCCGGCGGCCACATCACGCTGTACAGCGAGGAAGGCCTCGGCACCACGTTCCGGCTGTACCTGCCGCGCGCCACCGCCGACGTCGAACGCGAGGCGCCGGCGGCCGCGGAGCAGGGCGCGATCGGCGGCACCGAAACCATCCTGGTGGTCGAGGACGACGCCATGGTGCGCAGCTATGTCAACGCCCAGCTCAAGAGCCTCGGCTACACCACCCTGTCGGTCGGCAACGCCACGGCGGCGCTGTCGATCGGCGACAGCGGCACGCGATTCGATTTGCTGTTCACCGACGTGGTGATGCCGGGCCCCTATAACGGCGTGCAGCTGGCCGCCGAAATGGCGCGGCGGCGGCCCGGGCTGAAAGTGCTGTTCACCTCCGGCTATTCGGAGAACGCGCTGATCCACAACGACCGGATCGATTCCGACATCCTGCTGCTGTCGAAGCCGTATCGGCGGGCCGATCTGGCGCGCATGATCCGCCTCGCGCTGAGTTCGACCGGCGAATCCGACTCCGGCGGCAAGGCCGCCGCGGAGACCGGGACGGACTCCGGCGACGTTGTTCGGGCGACGGTCTGACCGGCGCGGCAAATCAATCGTCGACGAGGGTGAACTGCAGCAGCAGCGTCCGCTGCAGCATCGAGAAATTGTCGTCCGACACCATCGTCAGCACGGTGTCGCCTGCGGCGTCGAGATGGGCGTCGATGCCTTCCATATTGTCGATCTCCTGGCCGAGATCGGCGTTGAACAGCACGGGGCCGTCGACGACCGCGCCCGGCGTCAGCGTCGACAGCGCGATCCGCCGGATCCGGATGTGCCCGCCCTGAATCCAGGAGAATTTGCGCTCGAGGATCAGCAATTGACCGGACGGCAGCAGCACCGCGTCACTGACGTCGAAATCATCGGTGCGGCGGACTGCAAATTGCCCCGGCGTCTTGCCGCCGATCAGAAAGCCGA
This sequence comes from Rhodopseudomonas sp. NSM, assembly GCF_052445935.1. Taxonomy (NCBI): domain Bacteria; kingdom Pseudomonadati; phylum Pseudomonadota; class Alphaproteobacteria; order Hyphomicrobiales; family Nitrobacteraceae; genus Rhodopseudomonas; species Rhodopseudomonas sp. NSM. Next base: position 162,570 of record NZ_JBQTCH010000006.1, read on the forward strand.
TGATGTTGCGATCGGCGTCGAGGCCGCGCTCTGAGATCGCGATCAGCGTGCCGGCGAGCGGCAGGCCCTTCGGCACCACCACCAGCGATTCGATTCCCTTGTTGTTCGGCAGTTTGCGCAGGCCCGGCGGCACCGCGACCGGCTGCCCCATGGCGCGCACGCCGTCGCGGCCGAAATCGAATTTCACGATCTGGTTGACGCGCTCGTAGCCGACATAGGCGGTGGCCCCGTCGAAAGCCAGCGCTTCACTGTCGTACCATTTGCGCTTCGTCAGCGGCTGGCCGTCGGGCCCGAGCAGCGGCGCCGCCTCGACGTCGGCGACGCCGGTCATCTCGGCGCCGTTATAGACGATGCGCCCCGTGAACCAGACGCCGCGATCGCTGATCGCCACGAAGCGCTCGCCCTGCGGATCGAGCCGCAGCGCCGACAGGCCGCCGAAGCCGCGGAACGGCGAGGTCAGCATCAGCCCGCTGCGAAATTGCAGCGCGCCGAATCGCCGGCCGGCGCGGTCGCGCAGGTCGAAGGATTCGATCGGCCGCGCCCGCACCTGGATGCGCTCCGGCGCGGGGACGGCATCGGCGTCGCGCTCAGCCCTGGCGGCCTGCGCCAGCGCGGGACGCTGGGAGAAAACCTGCACCGACGCCAAACCGCCGAGGGCAAGGCTTCCAGCGATGAAACCTCGACGTGTCGTCTCCCCTCCCGCTTGCGGGGAGGGAGCCTGCCCCGGACTTGATCCGGGGGCAGGGGTGGGGGCTGCGTTGCTCGCGCTGTGCTCTTCCGGCTCAGCCGAGCGAGCGTTCGATCGCCTCATCGCGCTTCGCGCGCAGTCACGAATGCAGCCGGCGACGGCGGCCCGGCGCGGGAGCGTCCGCGGTTTCGCTGAACAGTTCGGCGAGCTTCTCGGTGATCGCGCCGCCGAGCTCTTCGGCGTCGACGATCGTCACCGCGCGGCGATAATAGCGCGTGACGTCATGGCCGATGCCGATCGCGATCAGTTCGACCGGCGAGCGGGTCTCGATCTCCTCGATGATATGGCGCAGGTGCCGCTCGAGATAGTTGCCGGGATTGACCGAGAGCGTCGAATCGTCGACCGGCGCGCCGTCCGAAATCATCATCAGGATCTTGCGCTGTTCGCTTCTGCCGAGCAGCCGCTTGTGCGCCCAGTCCAGCGCCTCGCCGTCGATGTTCTCCTTCAGCAGCCCCTCGCGCATCATCAGCCCGAGATTCTTGCGGGCCCGACGCCACGGCGCGTCGGCGGATTTGTAGATGATGTGGCGCAGATCGTTGAGCCGGCCGGGCGACGCCGGCTTGCCGGCCGCGAGCCACGCCTCGCGCGACTGCCCGCCCTTCCAGGCCCGCGTGGTGAAGCCGAGAATCTCGACCTTGACGCCGCAGCGCTCCAGCGTCCGCGCCAGAATGTCCGCGCAGGTCGCCGCCACGGTGATCGGGCGGCCGCGCATCGAGCCGGAATTGTCCAGCAACAGCGTCACCACGGTGTCGCGGAAGGTGGCTTCCTTCTCGCTCATGAACGACAGCGGATGGAACGGGTCGGTGACGACGCGCGACAGCCGGGCCGGATCGAGGATGCCTTCCTCGAGGTCGAAATCCCAGGCGCGGTTCTGCTGCGCCATCAGGCGCCGCTGCAGCCGGTTGGCGAGGCGCGCGACGATGCCCTGCAGATGCGCGAGCTGCTTGTCGAGATAGCTGCGCAGCCGCTCCAGCTCGTCGTGATCGCACAAATCCTCGGCGGCGACGACTTCGTCGAATTTCGGCGCGAAGGCGTGATATTCCGGCCCGCGCGGCTCGTTGGCGCCGCGATTGTTCGGCCGCGTCGCCTCGCCCGGCGTGTCGTCCTCGCCGGTTTCGGAATCGTCGAACGCATCCGAGGCGGACGCCTGCGCGCTCTCCATCGCGCTGTCGCTGACGTCGTCGCTGGTCGCCTCGGCCTGGTCGGCGCTCATCTCCTGGGCGGCTTCGCTCTCCGGCGTGCCTTCGGCGCCGGACTGATCGTTCTCGCCTTCCTGCTTGTCGTCCTGGTTCTCTTCCTCGTCCGAATCGGTGTCGCGATCGTCGCCGAGTTCGAGCACGTCGAGCAGGTCGTGGATGGCGTCGCCGAACTTCGCCTGGTTCTCGGCGAAGCGTTCGAGCTCGTCGAGCTTCGGCCCGATCTTGTCCTCCAGCACCGGACGCCACAGGTCGACCAGCTTCTTCGCCGCCGCCGGCGGCGCGAGGCCGGTGAGGCGCTCGCGCACCAGCATCGCCAGCGCGTCCGACAACGGCGCGTCGGCACGGTCGGTGATCTCGTCGAACTTGCCGCGGTGGAAGTGATCGTCGAGCATCGCGGTGAGATTCCTGGCGACGCCCGCCATCCGCCGCGCGCCGAGCGCCTCGACGCGGGCCTGCTCGACCGCCTCGAACACGCCGCGCGCTTGCGGATTGCCCGGCATCAGCTTGCGATGCACTTTCGGATCATGGCAGGCGAGCTTCAGCGCGATCGAATCGGCGTGGCCGCGCACGATCGCGGCGTCGCGCTTGCTCATTTTTCGCGCCGGCTCCGGCAGCCGCGCCTTGCCGGGCGACAGGCCGGGACGCTCGGCCGCGAAGCTGACCTCCAGCTCCGGCGTCTTGGCGATGGCGCGCAGGCACGACGTCACCGCCCGCTTGAACGGCTCGGTCGGCGCTTCCTTCGATCCGGTGCGGAATTTGGTGTTGGATGTGGTCATGCTGATCAACGCCGGCGTGGTGACTGCAATTCGTCGTACTCAATCACGCGTTCTACGATTGCCTGCCAATCGTAAGGACAAGTCGCGGGAAAGTCCGTTTCGGCCAGTCCAGTCTCCTTCACGGCATCGTCCACGGCGTCCTCATAACCTTCAACGACACCCTGAGAGATGCGCGGTTGCAGACTGGGGTTATCCCGCAGCACTCGAGCAATCCGCCTTCGATGCTCACGAATTGACAGCACCCAGCTGCGAGATCGCCGCTCTGATTGATGGTCCCACTTCAAAAGATGAAGTAGGACAATTCGAATGGCGCTTTGCAGCCTGTCGTATTCTGTCTTGCCCACGTCGCCCAACTCGTCCGCGATGTTGACGGCGTCGATTTCCGACATACGTCCAGCCTTGAGCAACGCGACTTGATCCTCGACCCAGCCGTATAGATCCTCTCGGTAGCCACGCGACGTTTTCGGCGCCGCCGGCTCGATCGGATCATTGCGCAGCTTCGACTTGGTCGTCGTCATCGCTTGCCTTCCGCCTCCCCCCGCAGGCAGGGAGAGGCTGTTTGGTCAGCTCATCGCCACATTCACCGAGCTTTCCGGCAGCTCGGCGTTGAAGCAGCGTTGGTAGAACTCCGCCACCAGCGGGCGCTCCAGCTCGTCGCATTTGTTGAGGAAGGTGACGCGGAACGCGAAGCCGATGTCGCCGAAGATTTCGGCGTTCTCCGACCAGGTGATCACCGTGCGCGGGCTCATCACCGTCGACAGGTCGCCATTGGCGAAGGCGTTGCGGGTGAGATCGGCGAGCCGCACCATCTTGTTGACGATGTCGCGCCCTTCCGGGTTGCGATAGTGCTTCGCCTTGGCGAGCACGATCTCGACTTCCTCGTCGTGCGGCAGGTAGTTCAGCGTGGTGACGATCGACCAGCGGTCCATCTGGCCCTGGTTGATCTGCTGCGTGCCGTGATACAGGCCCGATGTGTCGCCGAGCCCGATGGTGTTGGCGGTCGCGAACAGCCGGAACGCCGGATGCGGCTTGATCACCTTGTTCTGGTCCAGCAGCGTCAGCCGGCCGGAGACTTCCAGCACGCGCTGGATCACGAACATCACGTCGGGGCGGCCGGCGTCGTATTCGTCGAACACCAATGCCACGTTGTGCTGCAGCGCCCAGGGCAGGATGCCGTCGCGGAATTCGGTGACCTGCTTGCCGTCGCGGACCACGATCGAGTCCTTGCCGACCAGGTCGATCCGGCTGATGTGGCTGTCGAGATTGACGCGGACGCAGGGCCAGTTCAGCCGGGCCGCGACCTGCTCGATATGGGTCGATTTGCCGGTGCCGTGGAAGCCCGTCACCATCACGCGGCGATTGCGGGCGAAGCCGGCCAGAATTGCGAGTGTGGTGGCGCGGTCGAAGCGGTAGTCGCTGTCGACGTCGGGCACATGCGGATCGGCCTCGGAAAAGGCAGGAACTTCGAGGTCGCTGTCGATGCCGAAGACCTGGCGGACCGACACCTTCATGTCGGGCAGGCCGGTGATCTCCTGGGCTTTGGTCGTGGCGGCGGTCATCAATCCTCCGTGGTCCCGGACGCGCCCGAAACCCGATCTATGTGGTGGATGCGGTTGAGTGCGGATTTAAACCTAGCAGACCGCCGCGATCCGCAGAAGCCCGCCGTATGATCAAAGTTCCGTCGATGTTTCATTGAGATAGGCACCGAACCCGGTTTTTGGAAGGCTGCCCTGCGAAACAGCGGGCCGTTCGAGCCGGCGTCGCCGGCCCGGGCCGCGCAACGCTTCCTGAGCCGCATTGGCGTAGACTGCCCCCCATCGACACCATCCCGCGCTTGCGAGGCCCTGCGTGAACGCCTTTCTCGATGCCCTGATCGCCTTCGCCTCCGCCCATCGCGAGCTGGCCTATCTGACGCTGTTCACCGCCGCGCTGCTGGAGGCGGTGCCGGTGCTGGGCACATTGGTGCCGGGCTCGACCATCATCCTGGCGCTGAGCGCGCTGATTCCGGGCGGGCAGCTCGATCTGGCCGGCGTGCTCGCGGCGGCGGCGGCCGGGGCTGCGATCGGTGACGGCGCCGCCTACTGGATCGGGCATCGCCAGCAGCGGCGCATCCTGTCGGCGTGGCCGATGGCGCGCTATCCGGAAGTGGTGGCGCGCGCCGAGGCGTTCTTCGTGAAATTCGGCGGCTGGGCGGTGTTGTTCGCCCGCTTCGTGCCGCCGATCCGCGCCTTCGTGCCGATCACCGCGGGCGCGCTGCAGATGCCGCCGGCGCGGTTCTTCGCGATCAACATCCCGGCGATCCTGCTGTGGGCGCCGGCGCATGTGCTGCCCGGCGTGCTCGCCGCGACCGCGCTGGAACAATCGCACGGCCGATGGCACCACTGGCTGCCGGTGGTCGCGGGCGTCGCCGGCGTTCTCGTTCTCGCGGGCTGGCTGCTGTGGCGGCGACGGCGGGGCCGCGCTCAGGCGACCTGACGGCCGCGCTGCATTACTCCCGCCACACGCAAGACCTCATGGTGAGGAGCGACGCGCAGCGGCGCGTCTCGAACCATGGCGCAGGACACTCATCCTTCGAGACGCCTGGCTTCGCCAGGCTCCTCAGGATGAGGACCCGAGGGATGAGGACCGAGGTCCATCGAGGCCCGGCTCAGGTCCGCACCACCGTCTTCAAGTAATTATACGCCTTGATGATCTCGATCAGGCGGTCCTCGGTCGAGCGGTCGCCGCCATTGGCATCGGGATGATGCTGCTTGACCAGCGCCTTGTACTTCGCCTTGACGACCTCGAGCGTGGCGTCGCTGTCCAGCCCCATCACCTGCAGCGCCTTGCGCTCGGCGTTGAACACCTTGCGCGGCTCCGACTTGGTCTGCTCGGCCGACGGATCTGGCCCGCGCCGCCAGCGGCTGCGGCCGTTGAACTCGTTGATCACATTGAAGGGATCGGCGGCGCCTTCGAGATCCTCGGGATTCCTGGTCCGGCTCTTGGCGCCGTTCTGGCCCATCTTCCAGGTCGGGCGATGCCCGGTCAGCGCGTCCTTCTGATAGCGCGCCACCGCGTCGGCATTCATGCCCTCGAAGAAATTGTAGCCCTGATTGTATTCGCGGACGTGATTCAGGCAGAAATGCCAGTAATCCTTCTCCAGCCCGCGGCCCTTCGGGGCGCGATGCGCGCCGCGATTGGCGCAGCCCGGCGCGTCGCACATGATCACCTGTTCGCGCGCAGCCTCCTTCGCCGCCGCGGCCTTGGACGGCTTGACGCGGATCTTGTCGAAGAATTTGGACGAGTCGATTGCCATGCGTGACTTTGACTACGCCTCGGGCCGAGCTTCAAGTCTTGACATTATCAGCAAGCCCCGGGTTGATGGTGAGAGCGGGCGAAGAACGAACGATCGGTCGGGACATGGGCGTCAAGGACAGTCTCACACAGAAGTTGCGCGATGCTTTCACGCCGGAAAGCCTCGAGGTGATCGACGAATCCAACCTTCATGAGGGTCACGCCGGCCATTCCGGCCGCAGCGAGTCGCATTTCCGAGTGAATATCGTGTCGGGCGCATTCGCCGGCAAGAGCCGGATCGACCGCCACCGCATGGTCAACGACCTGCTGGCCGCGGAACTCGCGGGCGGCGTCCACGCGCTGGCGCTCAAGGCCAAGGCGCCGGGCGAAGCGTAAGCGGCGCCACGCGCCGGGGCTCAAGCCGCGGGGCCGCTGATGCGCGCGATCTTGCCCTTCTTCTTGTCGGCGAGTTCGGCTTCCGTCTCGCGCAGCACCGGCACGATGCGCAGCGCGGTGATGCGATTGCGCTCGCGGCGCAGCACGCGGAAGCGGAAGCCGTGGAAGGTGAAGCTCTGGCCGCGATCCGGAATCGAGCGCGCCTCGTGGATCACCAGTCCGGCGATCGTGGTGGCTTCCTCGTCGGGCAGATTCCAGTCCATCGCGCGATTGAGATCGCGGATCGGCACCGAGCCGTCGACCACCACCGAGCCGTCCGGCTGGGTTCGGACGCCGGCGACCACGACGTCGTGCTCGTCGGAAATGTCGCCGACGATTTCCTCGAGGATGTCCTCGAGCGTCACCATGCCTTCGACTTCGCCGTATTCGTCGACCACCAGCGCGAAGTGAGTCTTGCGCGAGCGGAACGCCTTGAGCTGCTCCGACACCAGCCGCATCTCCGGCACGAACCACGGCGGCAGCGCGATCTTGTCGACCACGATCTTGCTGGCGTCGCCGTCGGCCGCGCGCATCGCCCGCAGCAGATCCTTGGCGTGCAGCACGCCGATGATGTTCTCCGGCTTCTCGCGCCACAGCGGAATCCGGGTGTACTCCGTGGCAAGCACCTCGCGCACCAGTTCCTCGGGCGGCAGATCGGCGTTGACCATCACCATCTCGGTGCGATGGACCATGACGTCGGAGACCTGCAGCTCGCTGAGATCGAGCAGGCCGCCGAACATGTCGCGGTCGTGCTTGGCGACGCCGCCTTCGTGATGGATCAGTTCGACCGCGCCGCGCAGCCGCTCGGTCCCCGACAGCAGCGACGGGTGTGCGCCGGCCTTGATCCCGAGCAGCCGGATCAGCACGCGGACCAGCGCCTCGATCACCGTCAGCAGCGGACCGAGCAACAGCACCATCAGCCGCATCGGCTTGGCGACCGACAGCGCGAAGCGGTCCGGCGCGTTGATGGCGACGGTCTTGGGCAGCACTTCGGCGAAGATCACCACCAGCGCCGTCATCACCGCGGTGGCGTAGAGCACGCCGAACTCGCCGAACCACGCCGTGAACAGGCCGGTCGCCAGCGCCGAGGCGCCGATGTTGAAGATGTTGTTGCCGAGCAGCAGCGCGCCGATCATCCGCTCGCGCGTCGCCAGCAGCCGGCCGACGATGCCGGCGTTGCGATTTCCCTGCTTCGCCAGCCGCATCATGTTGGCGCGCGAAGCCGCGGTCAGCGCGGTCTCGCTGGCGGAGAAGAACGCCGAGCCGAACAGGCAGGCGATCACGATGCCGAACGCGAACCAGTCCATCATGTCGCGCTCGCTCACGACGCGTGCGCGAGCTGCCGGGCCAGGAAGTCGCGAACCGGCTCCGGCTCGACATTGTTGGCGATCACGGCGCGGCCGATCCCCTCCATCAGGATGAAGGTGAGCCGGCCGCGCTTGACCTTCTTGTCCTGCGCCATCAGCGCCAGCAGCGCGTCGGCATCGGCCAGTCCCTCCTGCGCGAAGCCGGCGATGTCCTGCAGCCGCGTCGGCAGGCCGACATCGGCGAGATGGCGCTGCAGCCGGATCGCGTCGGCCTCCGGCATCATGCCGCGCGCGGCGGAGAACTGCGCCGCCAGCACCATGCCGATGGCGACGCCCTCGCCGTGAAACAGCCGGTCGGAGAAGCCGGTGGCGGCCTCCAGCGCATGGCCGAAAGTGTGGCCGAGATTGAGCAGCGCGCGCTCGCCGTTTTCGCGCTCGTCGCGCGCCACGATCGCCGCCTTGGCGCGGCACGAGGTGGCGATGGCGTGCTCGCGCGCCGGGCCGCCTGAAACGATCTCGGCATGATTGGCCTCGAGCCAAGCGAAGAACGCCTCGTCGCCGAGCGCGCCGTATTTGGCCACTTCGGCATAGCCGGCGCGGAACTGCCGCGGCGAAAGCGTGTCGAGCACCGCGGTGTCGGCGATCACCAGAACGGGCTGATGAAAAGCGCCGAGCAGGTTCTTGCCCTGCGGCGAGTTGATCCCGGTCTTGCCGCCGACCGAGGAGTCGACCTGCGCCAGCAGCGAGGTCGGCACCTGCACGAAATCCACGCCGCGGCGCAGGATCGACGCCGCGAAGCCGGCGAGATCGCCGATCACGCCGCCGCCGAGCGCGATCACCAGATCGTTGCGCTCGATCTTCGCGGCGATCAGCGCCTCGCTGACTTCCGCCAGCCCCGCATAGGTCTTGGAGCTTTCGCCCTCGCCGACGACGATGCGTTGATGCGCGATGCCGGCCGCATCCAGCACCGCCTCGGTGTTCGTCAGCCAGTGCCGCGCCACGGTGCGATCGGTGACGATCGCGGTGCGGGCGCCGGGCCGCAGCTTCGCGATCCGCTCGCCGAGCGTGCCGAGCACGTTGCGGCCGATCACGATGTCATAGGCGCGATCGCCGAGCGCGACCTCGACCTTGATCGGAGCGGAATGATTCAGCGGCGCGGTCATGATGTCTCGCTCAGGGTTGGGGCGGGGGTGCCGCAGAGATAGTCGTGCAGCGCGGCAACGCATTCGTCGACGATTTTCTCGTGCGGCACATCGCGCGACGCGATCGTGAGATCGGCGCCACGATACACCGGATAGCGCTCGTGGATCAGCCGGGCGATGGTTCCGGCCGGATCGGGCGTCTGCAGCAGCGGCCGGTCGGCGCGGCGCTTGACCCGGCGCAGGATGACGTCGGCCTCGGCCTCGAGCCACATCGAGACCGCCTTGTCGCGGATCCGCTCTCGTGTCTCCCCGCGCATGAACGCGCCGCCGCCGGTCGCCAGCACCTTGGCCCCGCCGTCGAGCAGCCGCGCGATCACCCGCGCTTCGCCGTCGCGGAAATGCGGCTCGCCGTGGGTCTCGAAGATCTCCGGAATCGTCATCGCGGCGGCGTGCTCGATCTCGGTGTCGGCGTCGAGAAACGGCAGCCCGAGCCGCAGCGCCAGCCGGCGGCCGACGGTCGACTTGCCGGCGCCCATCATGCCGATGAGCACGACCGGGCGCTCGCCCAGCGCCGCGACGATCTCGGCTTCCTGGGACCTGGCGGCGGCGGCCGACGGTGCGGTTTCAGACATAGTCGTATCACCCGTGGGCTTGGGCGCGGGATCGCTTGGGCTCGGAACGGCCAGCTATACTACTGCGGTTGCTGCGGTTGCCAGAGTCTCTTGCCACGCGCAGGCGAACATGGTCATCGTCGGCCGTCATCCAGCAATTGCGCCGGCAATCGCCGTTCCACCGCCGCCGAGATCAGCGAATGCCTACCTTGTTCCGCTTTTTGTCGGTCGTCGCGGTGATCGGCGGCCTGATCTACGGGGCGATCTTCGCACTCGCCAACTTCACCGGCCCGAAATCGCGGGAAATCACCGTGGTGGTGCCGCAGGACAAATTTCTCAAGAAATAGCCGGTAGGCTCGTCGCATGCGAAAACCGCGAGCGAGATTCAGTCCTTCCGCCAACGTTCCGGCCGCCCAAGCCGAACGGGACACCAAGCCGCTGCGGCCCGCCTCCTATTCGGATGCCGGGCTGAGCGAGCTGTTTCTCGACATGATCGCCGCCGAACAGGGCGCGTCCGCCAATACGATCGACGCCTATCGCCGCGACCTCGCCGACCTGTCGGCCTATCTCACACGCCGCCGCAAGAGCATCGCCTCGGCCGACACCGAGGCGTTGCGCGGCTATCTCGCCGATCTGGATACCCGCGGCTTCGCCTCGTCGAGCGTGGCCCGGCGGCTGTCGGCGCTGCGGCATCTGTTTCGATTCCTGCTGAGCGAGCGCATCCGGGTCGACGATCCGGCGGCGATCCTGTCCGGGCCGAAGCGCGGCCGCGGGCTGCCGAAAGTGCTGTCGATCGCCGACGTCGACCGCCTGCTCGGCTGCGCGCGGCAGGAGGCCGACGCGGCGGAGGGCCCGGCGGGATTGCGCGCCGCACGGCTGTATTGCCTGCTGGAGGTGCTGTACGCGACCGGGCTGCGCGTCTCCGAGCTGGTGTCGCTGCCGCGGACGGCGGCGCGGGGGGATGCGCGGATGATCGTGGTCCGCGGCAAGGGCGACAAGGAACGGCTGGTGCCGCTCAATACCAGCGCCAAGCAGGCGATGACGCGCTATCTGGCGACCGCCGCAGCCGCCGAGAAGGCGATGGCGGGCGACAAGAAAGCCGGCGCGCCCGCCTCGAAATGGCTGTTTCCGTCGTTCGGCGAGAGCGGCCATCTGACCCGGCAGCATTTCGGCCGCGACCTCAAGGAGCTTGCCGCGCGCGCCGGCCTGCAGCCGCGGCTGGTCAGCCCGCACGTGTTGCGCCACGCCTTCGCCAGCCATCTGCTGCACAACGGCGCCGACCTGCGGATCGTGCAGACCCTGCTCGGCCACAGCGACATCTCGACCACGCAGATCTACACCCATGTGGTCGAGGACCGCCTGAAGAGCCTGGTGCGCGACCTGCACCCGCTGGCGGAGGGCTGAGGCCGGCGCGCCTTGCCGCAACGGGCTTGCAACAGCAGCGGCGCCTGATTCTTTTGCCTAGGACCGCCGGGGTGCCCAGCCGCTTGACTTGATGCCCGGTTGGCTCGAAAAGCCCTTGCCGGGCCGATGTCGGCCGCCGCAGCAGCCCTCCCCATGTCCCTGGTCATGTCCGAGCCCATGCGCAGCTATCTCGACTTCGAAAAGCCGGTCGCGGAACTCGATTCCAAGATCGACGAATTGCGCGCGCTGGCTGCCTCCGGCAGCGACATCCACGAGGAAGTCGCGAAGATCGAGGAGAAGGCCGTCCAGGCGCTCAACGAGCTGTATGCGACGCTGACGCCCTGGCAGAAGACCCAGGTGGCGCGGCATCCGCAGCGGCCGCATTGCGTCGACTACATCGAAGCGCTGATCACCGAATTCACGCCTCTGGCCGGCGACCGCAAGTTCGGCGAGGATGAGGCGCTGATCGGCGGCTTCGGCCGGTTCCGCGGCGAGAGCATCTGCGTGATCGGTCAGGAGAAGGGCTCCTCGACCGAGACCCGCCTCAAGCACAATTTCGGCATGGCGCGGCCCGAAGGCTACCGCAAGGCGGTCCGGCTGATGGAAATGGCCGACCGCTTCGGCATTCCGGTGCTGTCGCTGGTCGACACCGCCGGCGCCTATCCGGGCATCGGCGCCGAGGAGCGCGGCCAGGCCGAGGCGATCGCGCGCTCGACTGACGCCTGCCTGTCGCTCGGCGTGCCGAATGTCGCCGTGGTGATCGGCGAAGGCGGCTCCGGCGGCGCGATCGCGATCGCCACCGCCAACAAGGTGCTGATGCTCGAACACGCGATCTACAGCGTGATCTCGCCCGAAGCCGCCTCCTCGATCCTGTGGCGCGACGGCACCAAGGCGCAGGAAGCCGCCAATTCGATGAAGATCACCGCCCAGGACCTGCTGAAGTTCGGGGTGATCGACCAGATCCTGCCCGAGCCCAAGGGCGGCGCCCACCGCGACCCGGATGCGATGATCGCGACCACCGGCGACGCCATCGCGGCGGCCTTCGCCGAGCTCAGCGGCCTCGATGCCGGCGCGGTTCGCACCAAGCGTCGTCAGAAATTCCTGGAAATCGGCCGCAAGCTGGGCTGACCCCCGGCGGCGCGACATTGCCGGTTTGCTAACCATCCCGTCGGCCTGTCCCCGATTTTGCCCGCCCGCCGCAGTTTCGCCGCGGGGCCGCAATTCAGTGTTCCTTGACCACGTTCGACGGGGAGCCGGTGCGGCCAGCCGCCCGGCTTGCGACCGCCCGGGCTTAAGGATAATCTTTCGTGAGTGCAGGATGCGCCGTGCCAAAGCGACAACGTCCTGCGCTTCTTGGTAAATTCGCGCGATACAATTCGACCCAATGGGCCGGAGGGATCGTGTCAGTGCGACGGACTGAGCTGCTCATTGCTCGAATGATCAAGGGTGCAGGTTTGCCGGTCGTCTGGGGAGCTTCGCTGTGACGAGAACTCCGCTGCTGCGCGCGCTGCTGGCTTCCGCCGTGATCGCCGCGAGCGCCGCGCTGGCCGGCTGCAACAGCGACCAGATGTCGCTCGCCAGAAACGCCAGGGCCAACCAGCCGGTGCCGCCCAAGCTCGTCGCCGCGATGCAGGACAAGAACATGGACCTGCAGTCGCCGATCCTGGTGCGGCTGTTCAAGCAGGAAGCCGAACTCGAGGTCTGGAAGCAGGACCGCAGCGGCGTGTTCGCGCTGCTCAAGACCTATCCGATCTGCCGCTGGTCAGGCGATCTCGGCCCGAAGATCCGCGAGGGCGACCGCCAGGCGCCGGAGGGGTTCTATTCGATCTCGCCCGGCCAGATGAATCCGCAATCGTCCTATTACCTGGCGTTCAACACCGGCTATCCGAACGCGTTCGACAAGTCGCTCGGCCGCACCGGCTCGCAACTGATGGTGCACGGCGATTGCTCGTCGCGCGGCTGCTACGCGATGACCGACGAACAGATCGCCGAGATCTACGCGCTGGGTCGGGAGTCGTTCTTCGGCGGCCAGCGCGCGTTCCAGCTGCAGGCCTATCCGTTCAAGATGACGCCGGCGAATTTCGCCAAGCATCGCAACAATCCGAACATGCCGTTCTGGAAGATGCTGAAGGAAGGCTACGACCACTTCGAAGTGACGCGGCAGGAGCCGAAGGTCGATTTCTGCGAACAGAAATACGTGTTCGACGCCGCCCCGCCGCCCGGCGCCACCAGGCCGCTGGCGTTCAATGCGTCGGCCAAATGCCCGGCCTATACGGTGCCCGCCGACATCGCCCACGCGGTGCGCGAGAAGGACCACAAGGACCAGACCAAGCTCGCCGAACTGATCGCCAAGGGCACGCCGGTGGCGCGGCTGCGCACCGGCATCGACGGCGGCATGCATCAGGTGTTCGCCTCGAAGATCCCCGACGCTTCGACCGGCCTTTCCGAAGCCGACGAGAGCCCGGTATCGCTGGCGATGGAGCGCGCACCTGGCACCATCCCGCCGACGGTGAATCCGCCGCGGCCGTCCGACAATCTGCTGCAGAACGCGCCCGAAACGACGGCCGTGGCCGCGACCTCTGCTCCGACGACACCGCGCGTCGCCTCGGCGGCGAAGGACGACATTGGCGGCCTGCTGTCCGGCCTGTCGCGCCGGGTCGGCAGCGGCGAGACCACCGCGTCGACCGCCCCGCCGCCGTCCTCGCCGCCGCAGGTGATCACCGCGCGGCGCAGCGAAGCCACGCCCGCGCCGCCGCGGCCGCAGGCGGCGATGCCGAGGTCGAACGACACCAAACAGGCCGCCGGCCGGCCGCCACTCAAGCCGTCGGTCGACACCCACGGGGCGACCGCAGCCCGGCCGACCGGCGCCATCACCGGCGCAGCGCCGGTGGTGTCGTCGAACAATTTCGACAGCAGGTTCTCGGCGTTCCGCTGAGGCGGCGCGCCTTCGGCCGCCGGCCGAGATCAGCAACACCCACCACCGTCGTCATTCCGGGGCGCGAGCGTCAGCTCGCGAACCCGGAATCTCACGTCGCGAACAACCTCTGGATTCCGGGTTCGCTCGCTTCGCGAGCGACCCGGAATGACGACCTGATGGGTCGCTCTCTCGGTGGCGACATCGTCACGACTCGGATTCTGCGGTCCTCAAACGCAAAATGCCCGGCGCGAGCCGGGCATTGCTGCGATTCGACGACCGAGGTCGAGCGCTTACGCGTACCTGCCGTGGCAGTGCTTGTACTTCTTGCCGGAGCCGCAGGGGCAGTCCTCGTTGCGGCCGACCTTGCCCCAGGTGTCGGGGCGGTTCGGATCGCGTGCGGACTTCTCGACGGTGTCGGCCGGCGCCAGCGAGACGTTGGCGAATTGCATTTCGTCCTCGCCGGTGTTGGGGTCCATTTTGTGGACCTCCATCGGCGGCAGCTCTCGCGGCTGCTCCGGCGGGATGATCTCGACCCGCATCAGTTGCGCGGTCACCGCCTCGCGCAGATGCGCGCTCATCTCCTGGAAGAGGTTGAACGCCTCCGACTTGTATTCCTGCAGCGGGTCGCGCTGGCCGTAGCCGCGCAGGCCGATCACCTGGCGCAGATGATCCAGCATCACCAGATGCTCGCGCCACAGATGATCGAGCGTCTGCAGCAGGATGCTCTTCTCGGCGTAGCGCATCACGTCGGGGCCCCATTGCGCCACCTTCGCCGCCATGTGCTCGTCGAACACCTTCTCGAGCCGCGTCAGCAGCTCTTCGTCGGCGATGCCTTCTTCCTTGGCCCATTCGTCGACCGGAATATCCAGGCCGACGACGCGGTTCAGCTCTTCCTTGAGGCCGGCGACATCCCACTGCTCGGCGTAAGCGTGCTCGGGCACGTGCTTGCTGACCAGATCCTCGATGAAGGTGTGGCGCATGTCGGTGACGGTCTCGACCACGCTGTCTTCCTTCATCAGCTCGATGCGCTGATCGAAGATCACCTTGCGCTGGTCGTTCTGGACGTCGTCGAACTTCAGCAGGTTCTTGCGGATGTCGAAGTTGCGCGCCTCGACCTTCTGCTGCGCCTTCTCCAGCGCCTTGTTGATCCAGGGATGGATGATCGCCTCGCCTTCCTTGAGGCCGAGCCGGGTCAGCATGGTGTCGAGCTTGCCGGAGCCGAAGATCCGCATCAGATCGTCGTCCAGCGACAGGAAGAATTTGGAGCGGCCGGGGTCGCCCTGACGGCCGGAGCGGCCGCGCAGCTGGTTGTCGATGCGGCGGCTTTCGTGGCGCTCGGAGCCGATGATGTAGAGGCCGCCGGGGCGCTTGACGGTCTTGGCCGGCTTGTTGCCCTTGGCCGGCTCGATCTCGATCTCGTCTTCGGCGTTCAGCACGATCTCGCGGAAGCGCTCGATATCGGCCTTGATCTGCTCGATCTTGGCGGCCTTCTCGGCCTCGTCGGTGATGCCCGCGGTTTCCTGCGGCACCCGCATTTCCAGCGAGCCGCCGAGCTTGATGTCGGTGCCGCGGCCGGCCATGTTGGTGGCGATGGTAATCGCGCCCGGCACGCCGGCCTCGGCGACGATGTAGGCTTCCTGCTCGTGGAAGCGCGCGTTCAGCACCGCGAACAGCTTGGCCGGCTTGCCGGCGCGGGCCGCCGCATAGAGCTTCTCCAGCGCCTTCGGATCGCCGAAGTCGATCTGCTTGTAGCCGTTCTTCAAAAGGAAATCGGCGAGCAGCTCGGACTTCTCGATCGACGCGGTGCCGACGAGGACGGGCTGAAGCCGCTTGTTGGCGCGCTCGACCTCGGCGAGGATCGCGGCGTATTTCTCCGCCTGCGTGCGATACACCTCGTCGTCCTCGTCGAGACGCGAGATCGGCAGGTTGGTCGGGATCTCGACCACTTCGAGCTTGTAGATGTCGTAGAACTCGTCGGCTTCGGTCGCAGCCGTGCCGGTCATGCCGGCGAGCTTGCCGTACATCCGGAAGTAGTTCTGGAAGGTGATCGAGGCCAGCGTCTGGTTTTCCGGCTGGACCGTGACGTGCTCCTTGGCTTCCAGCGCCTGGTGCAGGCCCTCGGAATAGCGCCGGCCCTGCATCATGCGGCCGGTGAATTCGTCGATGATTACCACCTCGTCGTTGCGGACGATGTAGTCCTTGTCGCGCTGGAACAGCGTGTGGGCGCGCAGCGCCTGGTTGATGTGGTGCACCACCGAGACGTTCTCGATGTCGTACAGCGACTCGCCCTTGAGCTGGCCGGCGTCGCCGAGCAGCTTTTCGATCTTCTCCATGCCGGCTTCGGTCAGCGCCACCGAGCGCTGCTTCTCGTCGATGTCGTAGTCCGACTTGTCGAGGCTCGGAATGAAGGTGTCGATGGTGTTGTAGAACTCGGAGCGGTCGTCGAGCGGGCCGGAGATGATCAGCGGGGTGCGGGCCTCGTCGATCAGGATCGAGTCGACTTCGTCGACGATGGCGAAGAAATGGCCGCGCTGGACCATGTCCTCGAGCCGATACTTCATGTTGTCGCGGAGATAGTCGAAGCCGTATTCGTTGTTGGTGCCGTAGGTGATGTCGCAGGCATAGGCCCTCTGGCGCTCGCTGTCGTCGAGGCCGTGCACGATCACGCCGGTGGTCATGCCGAGGAAGGTGTAGATCTGGCCCATCCAGCCGGCGTCGCGGCTGGCGAGGTAGTCGTTGACGGTGACGACGTGGACGCCCTTGCCGGCGAGCGCGTTGAGATAGCAGGCCAGGGTGGCGACCAGCGTCTTGCCTTCGCCGGTCTTCATTTCGGCGATGTCGCCTTCGTGCAGCACCATGCCGCCGATCAGCTGGACGTCGAAATGGCGCTGGCCGAGGGTGCGCTTGGCGGCCTCCCGGACGGTGGCGAAAGCCGGGATCAGCAGGTCGTCCAGCGTCTTGCCGGCGGCGAGCTGGGCGCGGAAATCGTCGGTGCGCGCGCGCAGCGCGTCGTCGGACAGTGCAGCGATCTCCGGCTCCAGCGCGTTGATGGCGGTGACCCGAGCCTGATAGGCCTTGATCCTGCGATCGTTCGAAGAGCCGAAGAGTTTGCGGGCGAACGCGCCGATCATACCAGCTTCCTGTCCTTGCGATGTGACTTCGCAGCGTGTGTGCCGTTCACTCGAGCCGCTATCAACTCATCGTGACGCCCAGCCACCTATCGGGATACAGGCGGAGGCGCGAAATGAACGGTCATCCAGCAATCCGAGGGCCGGCCGCGTGGCCATGGCCGTCGGACGACCTTGATACCCGTGCCAGTGGCGGCAGAGATATGGCTGGGGTAGGGGGATGTCAACGCGCGGCCCGGTGATGGAATTCATCATTTTGACAGAGTTTTCGCGTTGCCAAGGCTCCGTGATTGGGTGACTGTCCCGCCGCCCCCGACACCCCGGCTTTCAGAACAAGGATTTTCCATGACCCCTGCGTCACCCGCAGCCCGATCGGCCCTGCGCTCCGGCATCATAGGCGCGGCCGCGACCGGTTGTCTCGCTTTTGCGCTGCTCGCGAGCCCGATGGCGCGCGCCCAGGATGCCGACCCGGTGCTGGCGAAGGTGAACGGCGCTGAAATCCGTCAGAGCGACGTCACCCTCGCCGAGGAAGAACTCGGCCAGAGCCTGGCCCAGATGGACCCGGCGACCAAGAAAGAGAACGTGCTGGCGTTCCTGATCGACATGAAGATCGTCGCCAAGGCCGCCGAAGACAAGAAGATCGCCGACCGCCCGGAATTCAAGAAGCGGCTCGACTTCGCCCGCAACCGCCTGCTGATGGACGACCTGCTCGGCGTCCAGGGCAAGGCCGCGACCACCGACGAGGCGATGAAGAAGGTCTATGAGGACGCCGCCAAGCAGATTTCCGGCGAGCAGGAAGTCCACGCCCGCCACATCCTGGTCGAGACCGAGGACGAGGCCAAGGCGGTCGCCGAGGAACTGAAGAAGGGCGCCGACTTCGCCGAGCTGGCGAAGAAGAAGTCGAAGGACCCGGGCGCCTCCGACGGCGGCGACCTCGGCTTCTTCACCAAGGACCAGATGGTGCCGGAATTCTCCGCGGTGGCATTCGCGCTGGAGCCGGGCAAGATCTCGGACCCGGTGAAGAGCCAGTTCGGCTGGCACATCATCAAGGTCGAGGAAAAGCGCAACCGCAAGCCGCCGACCTTCGACCAGGTCAAGCCGCAGATCGAGCAGTACGTCACCCGCAAGGCGCAGTCGGACTACGTCGCGCAGTTGCGTCAGGCCGCCAAGATCGAGCGGCTCGACAAGCCTGCCGCCGACGCCGCGAAGCCGGCCGACGCCGCCAAGCCCGCCGATCCGGCCAAGGCGCCGGCGAAGAAGTAAGCTTCGCTTTCGGTAAAGTCCTGAATGATTTCAATGGCCGGGCTCGTCCCGGCCATTGTCGTTTTGTGCACCGGATCAGCCGCGCAAGATCCGTCATTGCGAGGAGCGAAGCGACGAAGCAATCCAGACTCTTGTGCTCGGCGCACTGGATTGCTTCGCTTCGCTCGCAATGACGCGGAACGGAGGTCAATCGGCCTTCGGCAGCTTCGCCTTCAGGGCGTACAGCGCGTCGAGCGCTTCGCGTGGGCTCAGCTCGTCCGGGTGCAGTGCCCTGACCGCCGCAATTAATTGCTCCGCCTCGCTCGGCGGCGACGGCTCGGCCGGGGCGCGCGCGGTGATGGCGAACAGCGGCAGATCGTCGATCAGGGCCTTGGGCTGGCCGCGGTCGTTGGCTTCGAGCTTGGCCAGCACCGATTTCGCCCGCGCCACCACGGACGCAGGCAGCCCGGCGAGTTTCGCCACCTGGATGCCGTAGGAGCGGTCGGCCGAGCCCGGCAGCACCTCGTGCAGGAACACCACCTCGCCGCGCCATTCCTTGACCCGCACCGTGGCGTTGAACAGCCGCGGCAGCCTGGCCGACAGCGCGGTGAGCTCGTGGTAATGCGTCGCGAACAGCGCGCGACATCGATTCTGTTCATGCAGATGCTCGATCGCCGCCCAGGCGATCGACAGGCCGTCGAAGGTCGCGGTGCCGCGGCCGATCTCGTCGAGGATCACCAGCGCGCGCTCGCCGGCCTGGTTGAGGATCGCGGCGGTCTCGACCATCTCGACCATGAAAGTGGAGCGGCCGCGGGCGAGATCGTCGGCGGCGCCGACGCGGGAGAACAGCCGGTCGACGATCCCGATCCGGGCGCGACCGGCCGGCACGAAACTGCCGGTCTGGGCCAGCAGCGCGATCAGCGCGTTCTGGCGCAGGAAGGTCGATTTACCGGCCATGTTGGGGCCGGTCAGCAGCCAGATCTGGCCGGATTTCTGCGCCGGCCCCGGCGACAGATCGCAGGCATTGGCGATGAACGGCTCGCCGGCCCGCTTCAGCGCCTGCTCGACCACCGGATGCCGGCCGCCTTCGATCGCGAAGGACAGCGACTGATCGACTTCGGGCCGCACGTAGTTGTCGTCGACGGCAAGCTTTGCCAGCGCGGTGGCGACATCGAGCAGCGCAAAGGCGTGCGCGGCGGCGCGCAGATCCTCTCCGGCCGCCTCGATCATCGCCGCGAGGCGGTCGAAGATTTCGAGTTCGAGCCCGAGCGCGCGGTCGCCCGCATTGGCGATCTTGGCCTCGATCTCGCCGAGTTCGGCGGTGGTGAAACGGACCTGGCCGGCCAACGTCTGGCGATGGATGAAGGTCGCGTTCAGCGGCGCCGTCATCAGCTTGTCGCCATGCTGCGCGGAGACTTCGACGAAGTAACCGAGCACGTTGTTGTGCCGGATCTTCAGCGCCTTGACGCCGGTCTCGTCGGCGTAGCGCGCCTGCATGGCGGCGACGACGAGGCGCGAGGCGTCGCGCAGCTTGCGGGTCTCGTCGAGCGCGGCCTCGTAGCCGTCGCGGACGAAGCCGCCGTCGCGCTTTTGCAGCGGCAGATCGTCGGCGAGCGCGCGGCTCAGCTCGGCGCACAGATCGCGCGACGGCCGCCGCAGCGCCGCCATCGCGGCGGCGATCTCCTGCGGCGGTGTGGAAAGCTGCGACAGCTGTTGCAGGACCTGATCGGCGGCACCGATGCCGCTGCACAGCGCCGCCAGATCGCGCGGGCCGCCACGGCCGAGCGACAGCCGCGCCAGCGCCCGCGCCATGTCGGGTGCCGCACGCAGCGCGCTGCGGATCTGTTCGCGCAGCCCGCTGTCGGCGACGAAGGTTTCCACCGCATCGAGCCGCCGCGCGATCGCCGTGGCGTCGGTGAGCGGGGCCGCAAGCCGTTGCGCGAGAAGCCGCGAGCCGGCGGCGGTGACGGTGCAGTCGATCGCGTCCAGCAGCGAGCCGCGGCGCTCGCCGGCCAGCGTCCGCGTCAGTTCGAGATTGGCGCGGGTCGCGGGATCGATCGCCATCGTCGAGCCGGTCGCCTCGCGCGACGGCGGCGACAAAGGCGGGCGTTTGCCGAGCTGGGTGCGGTCGACATAGGTGACGCAGGCGGCGGCCGCCGCCGCTTCCAGCCGCGACAGCGCGGCGAGGCCATCCATGGTGGCGACCGCGAAGTAATCGCACAGCCGCCGCTCGGCGGTCGCCGAGTCGAACACGTCGCGGGTCAGCGGCGTCACCGCGGCGAGTTCGCGCAGGCTCGGGCCCAATTCGGCGTCGCTGTACAGCGCGTCGGAGACGATCGCCTCGTTCGGGTTGATCCGCGCCAGCGTCGCCGACAATTCGCCGGTGACGCATTCGGTGACGCTGAATTCGCCGGTCGAGATGTCGATCCAGGCGAGCCCGATGCGGTCGGTCCCGCTGGAGCCGCGGGCGCGGGCGATCGCCAGCAGATAGTTGTTGGCGCGGGCGTCCAGCAGCGTGTCTTCGGTCAGCGTGCCGGGCGTGATCAGCCGCACCACGTCGCGCCGCACCACGCTCTTGCGCGCGCGCGCGGCGGCCGGGTCCTCGGTCTGTTCGCACACCGCGACGCGATGGCCGAGCGCGATCAGCCGGTGCAGATAATCGTCGGAGCGCTCGACCGGCACGCCGCACATCGGGATGTCGAGGCCCTGATGCTTGCCGCGCTTGGTCAGCGTGATGCCGAGCGCGCGCGAGGCGATCTCGGCGTCCTCGAAGAACAATTCGTAGAAATCGCCCATCCGGTAGAACAGCAGGAGGCCGGGATTGGCGGCCTTGATCTCGTGATACTGCTCCATCATCGGCGACGCCTTCGCCGGCGGCTCGGCGGGCGCAGGCAAATCAGGCGGCGGAGCGATGTCGGGGCGGATGGTCATGACCCGATGCATAGCAAAATTCGCCCCGTCCTTCCTACCGCGCCAACGCCGCCATGCACGGTTTCCGCAAAGCCCTGTGCGGCCGGCGCACATTGACCTGCCCCGGGCCGCTTCCTAAAACTCGCCGCCAATTCCGGCCAAAGCCCGGAACGCGCCAGCAAGGGAGAGAATGATGGCCGACGTCTTTATCTGCGACGCAGTGCGCACCCCGATCGGCCGGTTCGGCGGGTCGCTCGCCAAGGTCCGCGCCGACGACCTCGCCGCGGTTCCGATCAAGGCGCTGATGGCCAAGCACCCTAATCTCGACTGGAGCGCGGTCGACGAGGTGTTCTTCGGCTGCGCCAATCAGGCCGGCGAGGACAACCGCAACGTCGCCCGGATGGCGACGCTGCTCGCCGGCCTGCCGGATTCGGTGCCGGCCCAGACCCTGAACCGGCTGTGCGCCTCGGGCCTCGACGCGGTCGGCGCCGCGGGCCGCGCGATCCGCGCCGGCGAGATCGATCTGGCGATTGCCGGCGGCGTCGAATCGATGACGCGGGCGCCATTCGTGATGGGCAAGGCCGGCGAGGCGTTTTCCCGCTCGGCGGAAATCTTCGACACCACGATCGGCTGGCGCTTCATCAACCCGCTGATGAAAGCGCAATACGGCGTCGACGCGATGCCGGAGACCGGCGAGAACGTCGCGGAGGAATTCCAGATCTCGCGCGCCGACCAGGACGCCTTCGCGATCCGCTCCCAGCAGCGCGCCGGCGCGGCGATCGCTTCCGGCTATTTCGCCGAGGAGATCGCGCCGGTATCGGCGCCAGGCGGCAAGGCCGGGCCGATCATCGTCGACAAGGACGAGCATCCGCGCCCGGAGACGACGCTCGAAGGTCTCGCCAAGCTGAAGCCGATCGTGCGCAATCCGGGCACGGTAACCGCCGGCAACGCCTCGGGCGTCAATGACGGCGCCGCGGCGATGATCGTCGCCTCGGAAGCCGCGGTGAAGCGGCACGGCCTGACGCCACGGGCGAAGATTCTCGGCATCGCTTCGGCCGCGGTGCCGCCGCGGATCATGGGCATCGGCCCGGTGCCGGCGACCCGCAAGCTGATGGACCGGCTGGGGCTGAAGATCAGCGATTTCGACCTGATCGAGCTCAACGAAGCCTTTGCCTCGCAGGGCATCGCCTGCCTGCGCCAGCTCGGCGTCGCCGACGATGCCGATTTTGTCAACCCGCATGGCGGCGCGATCGCGCTCGGCCACCCGCTCGGCATGAGCGGCACCCGCCTCGCCCTCACTGCAGTGCACGGCATGGAGAAGCGCGGCGGCAGGCTGGCGCTCGCCACGATGTGCGTCGGCGTCGGCCAGGGCGTCGCGATGGCGATCGAGAAGGTGAACTAGGCACAGCCGGCTCCCTCGCCCCGCTCTTGCGGGGAGAGGGGTGGGGTGAGGGGCGACGCGGGCACTGAGGCTCGGCTGTGTGGAAGCGCCCCCTCACCCGGATTGCTGCGCAATCCGACCTCTCCCCGCGCGCGGGGAGAGGTGAAGTTCGCTACTCCATCACCGCGGCATGATCGGGCGCCTGGCTCTGCTTGCGCAGTGCGGCCTTGGTCGAGCCGATCAGCAGTGCCAGCGGGATGGTGCAGGCGGTGAACAGCATCACCATCTGGTAATCCAGCGCGAAGGCGATGATCTGCGCCTGCGCGGTGACGATGGCGTCCATCATCGCCTTGCCGGTGGTGGTCGCCATGTCGATGGTGCCGGTGATGTTCGGCATCTGCATCGCCTGATTGAACGGGTTGATATGCTCGACCAGCACCGCGTGGGTGGCGCGGGTGCCCGAGGTGAGCTGCGCGATCACCAGCGAGATGCCGATCGAGGAGGCGACGTTGCGCAGCAGCGTCAGCATCGAGGTGCCGTCGGTGCGCAGATGTCCCGGCAGCGTCATGAACGCCACCGTCGACAGCGGCACGAACACGAGGCCGAAGCCGAAGCCCTGCACGATGCTGGTGGTGATGATGGTGCGCACGCTGGTCTGGTCGGTCCAGCCGGTCATGGCGTAGAGCGACAGGCAGGTCAGCGTCAGGCCGGTGGCGATCAGCAGCCGCGCCTCGATGTGCCGCATGATCCGCCCGACCAGCATCATCGCCACGAAGGTGCCGCAGCCGCGCGATGCCAGCAGCAGGCCGGCGGTCATGATCGGAAAGCCCTCGACATTCTGCAGGAACGGCGACGACAGCGCCATGGTGGAGAACAGCACCAGGCCCATCACCGTCATGAACACGCAGCCGCCGATGAAATTGCGGTCCCTGAAGATCGCGAACTGGATGAACGGCTTCGGCGTCGTGAACGAATGCGCGAAGAAGTAGTAGAACCCGACCGCCGAGACGATCGACTCGATGATGATCTCGGGCGAATTGAACCAGTCGAGCTGCTCGCCGCGATCGAGCGCGAGCTGCATCGAGCCGATGCCGACGGCGAGCGCGAGGAAGCCGAACCAGTCGAACCGCAGCTCGTGGTTCTTGTCGGTCTCGTCCATGAACATCAGCAGCCCGATCACCGTGATCGCGCCGAACGGCAGGTTGACGAAGAACACCCAGTGCCAGGAATAGGTCTCGGTCAGCCAGGCGCCGAGCGACGGACCCATGATCGGCCCCATCATCACGCCCATGCCCCAGATCGACATCGCCTTGGCGCGCTCGTGCAGCGCATAGCTGTCGAGCATCACCGCCTGCGACAGTGGCACCAGCGCGGCGCCGAACACGCCCTGCAGCAGCCGGAACGCCACCATCTGGGTGATGTCCTGCGCCAGGCCGCACATCACCGAGGCGACCGTGAAGCCGGCCGCGCAGATGATGAAAATCCGCTTGCGGCCGAACCGGTTGGCGATCCAGCCGACCGGCGCGGTCATGATCGCGGCGGCGACGATGTAGGAGGTCAGCACCCAGTTGATCTGGTCCTGCGACGCCGACAGCGAGCCCTGCATATAGGGCAGCGCGACGTTGGCGATCGTCGTGTCGAGCGCCTGCATGATCGTCGCCGTCATGGCGCAGATCGTCACCATGTTGCGGCGAAAGCCGGGGACCGCCGACGATGTCGCAGCCGCCGGCATCGCTTACTCGCCCTCGTGCGGCGCGGCGTTGGCCGTGCCGAAGCCGAGCAGTTTCGCCAGCGAGCGGCGATGGTCGGTGTCGATCGACACCGTGGTGCTCATGCCGGCCTTGAGCTTCCGCACCATCGGATCGGACTCGTCGAGTTTGATCCGCAGCGGCACGCGCTGCACCACCTTGACGAAATTGCCGGTGGCGTTCTGCGGCGGCAGCACGGCGAATTGCGCGCCGGTGCCGGGCGAAAGCGACGACACCGTGCCGGTGAATTCGTGATCCGGGAAGGCGTCGATGTCGATCGCGACCTTCTGCCCGACGGCCACATAGGTGAAATCGCTTTCCTTCGGATTGGCGTCGACCCACGGCGCCGTGGTGTCGATCACGCTGAACACCGGCGTGCCGGCGGCGACGAAGCGGCCGAGCTGGATCGAATCGACCTGGGTCGCGGTGCCGTGCATCGGCGCGCGCACGGTGGAGAGCCGGAGATTGCGCTCGGCGTCGTCGAGCGCCGCCTTGGCCTGCATGTAGGCGGGAAACTGTTCGAGCGGCAGATCGGGATTGCCGAGCAACTGGTTCAGCGCCGTGTCCTGCTGCTGCCTGGCGAGTTCGAGCTGCGCCTTGGCGGTGACCAGCGCGGCGTTGGCATTGTCGAGATCGAGCAGCGAGCCCGACCGGCTCTCGGCGAGGGTCGTTTTGCGCTCGACGTCGCGCTGCTTGAGGCCGATTCCGGCGTTCAGCAGTTCGATCGTGGCGCCGTAGATCTTCACGTTGGAGCGCAGATTGTTGTAGGAGGTCCTGGCATCGGCGAGCTTGGCGCGGGCCTGCTGTTCGGCGAACCGGTACGGCACCGGGTCGACCTGGAACAGCACGTCGCCGGGAGCGACCACCTGGCCTTCCTTGACGGTAACCGCGACGATCTTGCCGGCGACGTCCGGCGTGATCAGCACCTTCTGCGCGCCGACATAGGCGTCGTCGGTGGTGACGTAGCGGCCGCCCTGCAGGTAGAACGCAACGCCGCCGACCAGCGCGATGATCGGCAGCACCACCAGCAACAGCGTTCGGCGATAGCGCCGCAGGCCGGCGAGCAGGCCCCGGCTCGGTCGTTCGCCCGGGGGCGCACCGGCCTCGTCCGGAGCGGCCTTCTGGTCGGGCGGAAATTTGAGCACGGGATCAGCCATGGCGCTGTTCCTTTCGGTGAGAGTCGGCGTTGCAGACCTGGATCGCATTGCGCAGGTTTTCCTTGATGGTCTCCATCTGCGTCAGCAGCCGCTGCGCATCCGAAGGAGCAATACCGGCCAGCGCGGTCGCGGTGAGTTCGGAGCGCAGCCCCGACAGCTTGCCGAGCAGCGGACGCGCCGCCTTGCGCAGATACAGCCGCTTGACGCGGCGGTCGCTGTCGTCGCTGCGGCGCTCCAGCCAGCCGTGCTCGCACAGCTTGTCGATCAGTCGGGTCAGGGTGATCGGCTGCAGTTCCATCAGCTCGGCGAGTTCGGACTGCTTGAGGCCTTCGGCGCGCTCGACCTTGGCGAGCACCGCCCACTGCGCGCGGGTGATGCCGTGCCGCGCCGCCTGCTTGTCCGCATAGGCGCGCAGCAGCCGCTGCACCTCCGCCAATGTGAACATGAAATGCTGATCGACCGACCCGCGGGTCATGGGACGCCTCGTTTGTGAGTTCGCACAAAGTAAGCAAGCTCATGAATTGCGACAGTATCATCTGCCGCATGAGGCCCCCTGAACTTTCGCATGGCTCGTTCCGTCGGAACCGGCACGGCGTCGCGAGGCTTGTGCGGAGGGGCGTCGTCAACTATCCGTTGGTGCTGCCGTTGGGGACTGCGGCGGGATCTGCTGCTGCGTTGAGGCCATGCGATGACAGCTTTGAAGCCGGCTTTTCCTGCGCCCGGTCACGACCACGACCGCTGCGCCGCGGAAGGCATCGAGCACGCCGAACGGATCTGTGCGGACCGATCACAGAACCTGACGCCGATCCGGCGCCAGGTGCTGAGCGCGCTGCTGTCCAGCCATCGGCCGCTCGGCGCCTACGAGGTGATCGACGAACTGGCGCGGGTGATGCCGCGGCCGGCGCCGATCACGGTGTATCGCGCGCTCGACTTCCTGATGCAGAACGGGCTGGTGCACCGGATCGAAAGCCGCAACGCGTTTCTCGCCTGCGGGCGCGAGCACGACGACGCCTCCGCGGTCGCATTCCTGATCTGCGAATCCTGCGGCTCGGTCGGCGAGATTCCGGCCACCGCCGTCGCGCAGAGCCTGAGCGAGGCGGCGCGGCAGACCGGCTTCACGCCGAAGCTCTCGGTGGTGGAGATCACCGGCGTCTGCGGGCATTGCCAATCCACCTGACGCGGTCTACGCCTTGAGCCATTGGGAGGAGCGTCGCTCGCGCGCGGGCACGCCCGCGACAACACGGCGGCAAGCCGGAGGCGCAATGTCTGTGGACTCTTTCTCTGTCGATTTCTCTCTGCTGGCAAAGCCGATATTCGCCCGATGTCGTCACCCGTAGGCGGCGCGGCCGCCCGGCCGCTGACCGCGGGCGCGATCGCGCTGATGCTGCTGTGCTGCTTCAGCTGGGGTTTCAACCAGATCGCCGTGAAGCTCGTGCTTCCGGACATCCCACCGTTCCTGCAGGCCGCGATCCGCTCCGCCGCCGCGATGATCGTGATCCTGATCATCGCCCGGGTGCGCGGCGTGAAGCTGTTTCAACGCGACGGCACGCTGAAGGCCGGGCTGTTCGCCGGCGTGCTGTTCGGGCTGGAATTCGTGCTGATCTACTACGGGCTGACCTTGACCACGGCCTCGCGCGGGGTTGTGTTTCTCTACGTCGCGCCGTTCGTCGTCGCGCTCGGCGCCTTCCATTTCCTCGGCGAGCGGCTGCGCGGGCTGCAATGGGCGGGGCTCGCCTTGAGCTTCGCCGGCGTCGCGGTGGCGATCGGGGTGCCGCAGCCCAATGTCGATGCGAAGGTGCTGCTCGGCGACCTGATGCTGGTCGGCGGCGGCGCGCTGTGGGGCGCCACCACCCTCGTCGTCAAGGCCACCCCGCTGCAGCGGGCCCCCGCCGAGAAGGGGCTGGCCTACCAGGTGGCGATTTCGGTTCCGATTCTGCTGTTGGCGGCGCTGGTGTCCGGCGAAACCATCGACAAGGTGCCGAGCCCGCTATCGCTGGCGCTGATGGCCTATCAGTCGATCTGGGTGGTCGGGCTGACCTTCCTGCTCTGGTTCAGCCTGGTGAAGACCTATTCGGCCAGCAAATTGTCGGCATTTACCTTTTTTACCCCTTTATTCGGGGTGGCGGCGGGCTATCTGATCCTGCACGAGCCGCTGACCCCGGCCTTCGGCCTGGCGGCACTGCTGGTGATCGCCGGGCTGTATCTGGTCAACCGGCCGGGCAGGGTTCCGGTTCTGTGAGGTCGGATCTTGCAGTTCCCGGCTCCAGAATCCACATCGGCCCGGGGTTCCTGCGCCGATTGATCCATTGCTGACTGTCACAAAAACCTGATATTCCGGACGCCATGAACAAGCTCGAAAATCCGCTGCAGAACGACGTCGCCGGCCCCGCGCCGCGGCACCAAACCACCCAGGTCATGGTCGGCGACATCGCCGTCGGCGGCGGTGCGCCGATCGTCGTGCAGTCGATGACCAACACCGACACCGCGGACATCGAAGGCACCATCCGGCAGGTCGCAGCGCTGGCGCGCGCCGGCTCCGAGATGGTCCGGATCACGGTCGACCGCGAGGAGGCCGCCGCCGCCGTGCCGCATATCCGCGACGGCCTGCGCAAGCTCGGCCTGACCACGCCGCTGATCGGCGACTTCCATTACATCGGTCACAAGCTGCTCGCCGAATACCCGGCCTGCGCCGAGGCGCTCGACAAGTACCGGATCAACCCGGGCAATGTCGGCTTCAAGGCCAAGCGCGACAGCCAGTTCACCGACATCGTCGAGATCGCCATCAAGAACAACAAGGCGGTCCGGATCGGCGCCAATTGGGGCTCGCTCGACCAGGAGCTGCTGACCAAGCTGATGGACGAGAACGCCGCCTCGGCGCAGCCGCGCGACGTCCGCGCCGTGACCCGCGAGGCGATGGTGCAGTCGGCGCTGCTGTCGGCCGCCCGCGCCGAAGAGATCGGCCTGCCGAAGAACAAGATGGTGCTGTCCGCCAAGGTGTCGGCGGTGCAGGATCTGATCGCGGTGTATCAGGACCTGGCGTCGCGCTCGGACTACGCCATCCATCTCGGCCTGACCGAGGCCGGCATGGGCTCCAAGGGCATCGTCGCCTCTTCGGCCGCGCTCGGCATTCTGCTGCAGCAGGGCATCGGCGACACCATCCGGATTTCGCTGACGCCGGAGCCCGGCGGCGACCGTACGCTGGAAGTCCAGGTCGCGCAGGAATTGCTGCAGACCATGGGCTTCCGCACCTTCGTGCCGCTGGTCGCGGCGTGCCCGGGCTGCGGCCGCACCACCTCGACCACGTTCCAGGAACTGGCGCGCTCGATCCAGGATTTCATCCGGGTCGAAATGCCGAGCTGGAAGACCCGCTATCCGGGCGTCGAGAACCTCAACGTCGCGGTGATGGGCTGCATCGTCAACGGCCCGGGCGAAAGCAAGCACGCCAATATCGGCATCTCGCTGCCCGGCACCGGCGAAAGCCCGGCCGCGCCGGTGTTCGTCGACGGCGAGAAATTCCGCACGCTGCGCGGCGAGAACATCGCCGGCGACTTCAAGGCGCTGGTAATCGACTACATCGAGCAGCGCTACGGCGCAGCGCCGAAGCCCGGCGCCGCCCAGATGGTGCCGGCGGCGGAGTAATCCGCCTCTCGGCCTGCGGCGGATCGCCAGGAGATCCGCCAGTGTGCGCGTCCATCGATCGACGATGACGCGGAGCAGTGAGCAGTTTTGCTACATTTCGAGCGAAGCGGTGCGCCTATAGTTGGTTGCATCCCCGCTCATCGCCGGCTTCAGCCCGGAAGACATGCGCGTCCCTGATTTTTCAGATTGGATCGATGCATGCAGTTCACCAGATTGAAGTCCACCCTCGCATTGGTAGCCTTGGGGCTCGCCGCCCTGTGGACGCTTAGTCTTGAGCCGGGCGCGCTGTCGCAGGGCTTCTGGGCGACGCGCACCACGCTCGTCTATGGAACAGGAGTCATGGCGCTCGGCCTGATGTCGGTCGGCATCATCCTCGCGGCGCGACCTGTGTGGTTCGAGACCCCGCTGGGTGGCCTCGACAAGTTCTATCGCCTGCACAAATGGCTTGGACTTTCGGCGCTGGGATTCGCGCTTGCGCATTGGGTGCTGCGCAAGGGGCCGTCATGGATCACCGAACTGGGGCTGTTCGCGATTCCGCCGAAGCCGCCGCACGCGAAGGACGTCCCCACCGGTTTTGATGTGTTTCGCGATTTGCGGGATTTTGCCGCCGAGATCGGCGAATGGGCGCTCTACCTGCTCGTCGCCCTGGTCGCGCTCGCGCTGTGGAAGCGCTTTCCGTACAAGTACTTCTTCAAGACCCATCGGCTGATGCCGATGGTCTATCTGGTTCTGGTGTTTCACGCCTTCATCCTGATCGACCGGAGCTATTGGACAAAGCCGCTCGGTCCGGTGCTGGCGCTGCTGCTCGCGGCCGGCACTGTGGCCGCCCTGATAGCACTGTTCAGAAAGATCGGCATTTCCCGCCAGGCCTCGGGAACGATTGCGACGCTGCGCATCCACGAAGGCAATCAGGTTCTCGATGTCGGAGTCCGCCTCGAAACCGCCTGGCGCGGACATGATGCCGGCCAGTATGCGTTCGTGAACTTCGACGATGTCGAGGACGCTCACCCGTTCACGATCTCCTCGGCCTGGCACAATGACGGGATGCTGCTGTTCACCATCAAGGGTCTCGGCGACTACACCAGCTCGCTGGCCAGCAACCTGCATCTGGGACAAGGCGTCGTGGTCGAAGGACCCTATGGGCGGTTCAATTTCCAGGGCGACAGCGATCGGCAGATCTGGATCGGCGGCGGGGTCGGCATTACTCCGTTCATCGCCCGGCTGCGAGAGCTGGCGCGGGAGGGCCGAACGAATCCGATCGACCTATTCTATGCGACGAACGCGAAGGATACAGCTTTCATTGCCACGATACGGCAACTCGCTCAGCAAACCGGGATTTCATTCCATCTGGTGGACGGATCGCAGGACGAGCGTCTGACGCTGGAGAGCCTTGCAGCCGCGCTGCCGGATTGGAAGCAGACCGATGTGTGGTTCTGCGGACCCAGCGGCTTTGGCGATGCCATGCGCGGCGCGATGATTGCGAAGGGGTTGCCGGCCGCCCGCTTCCATCAGGAGCTGTTCGACATGCGTTGATCCGCACCCGTCTCACGCCGCCCCGTTCCGAAACTCCCTATTCGCAAGGCTCGCCTCCTCCAGGTCGAGGTCGCGCTCGATCCTTCGGCGGGCTTCGTCGGTGATCTTGCCGGCGCGGAGCTGGGCGTGGATGAAGCTTCGCTCGGCCGCGATCAGTTCGCGCACCAGCGCGCGGGCATTGGCGGTCGCCGCATAGGCTTCGTCGTCGAGCGAGGCCGGCAATTGCTGGGCGCGGATGTCGTGGCGCGCGCGCAGCAATTCGACGACTTCGTCGGACAATTCGCGATCGTCGGTCAGCGCGTCGAGCGATTGCAGCGCGGCATCGAGCGCCGCACGCCGCGCGGCGATCTCGCTTTCGTGTTCGGCGACATGCTCGCTCTGGCCGTCGCGGGTGAGCCCGAGTACGCCGACCAGCGCCGGCAGCGTCAGGCCCAGCCCGACCAGCGTGATCAGGATGACGCCGAAGGCGACGAACAGGGTCAGGTCCCGATCGGGAAACGCGGAGCCGTCCGGCAGCGTGAACGGCAGCGCCAGCGCGGTGGCGAGCGACACCGCGCCGCGCACGCCGGTGAAGCCGACCACGAACACCGCGCGCCAGCTCGGACGCCGTTCGCGCGTGCGGATCCGCCTGCTCAGCAGACGCGGCAGATAGGTCGCCGGATAGACCCACAGAAAGCGCGCCAGGACGACGATCGCCGCCACCAGCAGCGTCGCGATCACGATGTCGTCGACCGGAAGCCCCTTCGACCGTTCCAGGATCGCCCGCATCTGAAAGCCGGTGAGCAGGAACAGCAATCCCTCGATCAGATAGATCACCAGAT
Source organism: Rhodopseudomonas sp. NSM (assembly GCF_052445935.1). NCBI lineage: Bacteria > Pseudomonadati > Pseudomonadota > Alphaproteobacteria > Hyphomicrobiales > Nitrobacteraceae > Rhodopseudomonas > Rhodopseudomonas sp. NSM. The sequence continues at coordinate 193,941 of NZ_JBQTCH010000006.1, forward strand.
CCCAGAAGAACACGCCCTGCAGCCGGGTCGCCGCCGAGATCAGCAGCGGGCCGTTCCACGAGATGTAGAGGCCGCAGGCCACCGTCGCGATCACGCCGGAGCCGCCGAGATGCTCCGGAATCCAGTAGGCGATGTAGGGTGTCAGCAGCGACAGCGTGATCTCGATCTGCGGATCGCGCGCCCAGCGCCGCAGCCGCAGGCTGAGCCAGCCGATCGCGATGCCGAACACGATCTCGCCGGCCAGGATCGCCACGAAGGTGCCCGACGCCTCGGGCAGCGAGAACGCGCCGGTCATGATCGCGGCCAGCGCGAAGCGATACAGGATCAGCGCGGTGGCGTCGTTGGCCAGCCCCTCGCCCTCCAGCACCACCACGATCCGCCGCGGCAGGCCGAGCTTGCGGGCGATCGCCAGCGGCGCCACCACGTCGGGCGGCGCGACGATGGCGCCGAGCAGGAAGCCGACCGCCCATGGCAGGCCCAGCAGATAGTGCGTCGCCACCGCGACCGCGCAGGCGGTGAAGATCACGCAGCCGATCGCCAGCAGGCCGATCGCGCGCAGATTGGCGCAGAATTCGCGCCAGCTCATCGCCACGCTCGCGGAATAGATCAGCGGCGGCAGCACCAGCAGCAGGATCAGGTCGGGCGGCAGTTCGATCGCCGGCATGCCGGGAATGAACGCCAGCACGATGCCGACCAGCAGCAGCAGGATCGCCGGCGCCACGTGAAGACGGCGCGCCAGCAGCGCGGTCGCCGCCAGCACGGCGAGCAGGATCAGGAAGATCTGGAACTTCGCTTCCACGAAACCCACAACGTCGTGGTCAATAGCCGATTGAGACTGCATCGCCTGGCCGCCGGGTCAGGTCAAGAGAGCCTCGCAAACCGCCGCCTCCGCTGCGCCCGGGTCATCAGCGTAACCATCATATCAACAAGTCCGGTTCAGCTTGCGCGCGCGCGCTAACCCCCCGTTCACCGTCGGGGGACAGCGCCACCATTGGTTATACCTTTGGCAACATTCCCGACGTTTTGTGGGGGTATGGGATCCGTGCACTCCATCACACAAGCCGGGACAGCGCTCGCGGAATCGCGCACGCGCCGGCCATTGCGGACAGTGTCGCCGAAGCAGGCTGCCGGGCTGGCGCTGTCCGCTTTCGCGGCGATCGATTCGGCGCTGGCGATGATCGCTCCCGACGGCCGGATCATGATGGCCAATCCGGCTTTCGGTCTGCTGTTCGGCGATATTTCGTCCGAGGATCTGCTGGCGCGCCTGCAGATCGAGTCCTGGCAGAATCTGGAAGGCAGCGAACGCACCGTGCTGTTTCCGAGCGGCCGCAGCTTCCGGATCCGCACCATGGTGCTGCCCGAAGGCTATTTCGTCTGCGCCGGGGACATCACCGATCAGCTCGCTCAGGATGCGCGCGATGCGCGGCTGGCACGGACCGACCGGCTGACCGAGCTCGGCAACCGCCGATTGCTGCGCGAGCGCCTGCAGGATCTGCTCGACAGTTCGCCCGCGGTCCGTGGCGACTGCGCCCTGCTGACCGTCGATCTCGACCGGTTCAGGGCGGTCAACGATGCGCTCGGCCGCAATATCGGCGACGCCCTGCTCTGTCTGGTTTCGAAGCGGATCCGCTCCGCGGTGTCCGACGCCGACATCGTCACGCGGCTATACGGCGATCAGTTCGGCATCATTCAGTTCGGGCGGGTGCAACCCGAATCTTCGGTCATCCTGGCCAGGCGTCTGTGCGACCTGCTGAGCCGCCCCTATATGCTGGAAGGGCAGTTGATCGACGTGACCGCCCGGGTCGGCATCGCCCCGCTCGCGCTGGACGCCGCCGATGTCGAGCATCTCCTGAAGAATGCCGACCTCGCCCTGAACCGTGCCAGGCAGGACCGCTCGACGGGCTATTGCGTGTTCGAATCCGGCATGGACGAGACCGTGAAGGCGCGCCGCGCGCTCGAGACCGATCTGCGCAGGGCGCTGGCGCTGCGCGAATTTTCACTAGTCTATCAGCCGCAATTCGAATTGCAGACCGGGCGCGTGACCGGCTTCGAAGCGCTGCTGCGCTGGAATTCCCCGACCCGCGGGACGGTGTCGCCGCTCGACTTCATTCCGCTCGCGGAAGAAACGGGCATCATCAATCCGATCGGCGAATGGGTGCTGCGGACCGCCTGCCGTGACGCCGCCAACTGGCCCTCCGACATCACCGTCGCGGTCAATATCTCCGCCGTGCAGTTCACCCACCGCACGCTCGCCACGACCGTTCTGTCGGCGCTCTCCGACAGCGATCTCGATCCGAGGCGGCTGGAGCTCGAGATCACCGAAAGCGTCATGCTCGACGCTCGCGGCACCGCGCTCGGCGTGCTGCAGCGCCTGCGCGGCACCGGCATCCGCGTCTCGCTCGACGATTTCGGTACCGGCTACTCGTCGCTGGGCTATCTGCGCAGCTTCCCGTTCGACAAGATCAAGATCGATCAGAGCTTCGTCCGCGGCACCGCCGAGGACCCCGGCAACCGCGCGATCGTGCGCGCGATCGCATCGCTCGGCCAGAACCTCGGCATGGCGACCGTCGCCGAAGGCGTCGAGACCGCCGAACACATGGAGCGCGTCGCCGCCGACGGCTGCACGCATGTGCAGGGCTATCTGATCAGCCGGCCGATTTCGCCCGAACAGGTCGAGGACTTCCTCGCCGCCGAGAGCGCTGAAGAAGAAGTCAGCCGTGACGATCCGGTCAGGATCGCCTGAATGTCGGATCGGCCCTACCGCTGCGTCTACTGGAGCAGACAACGGATGGACGGCGAGCCGGGGCAGGTCGCTGCCGAGGTCGAATCCATCCTGACTGCGGCGCGCCGCAACAACGCGCGCCTCGGCATCACCGGCGCGCTGGCGATCGGTCGCGGCGTCTTCGCCCAGTTGCTGGAGGGCCCGCGCGAAGCGGTCGAAATGGTGTTCGAACAGATCCAGCGCGACGAGCGGCACGGCGACGTCCAGGTGCTGGCGTTCGGCCCCGTGGCCGAGCGGGCCTTCCCGCAATGGCCGATGGCCAAGCTCGATCCCGCGAACGAAGATCAGGTCCGGCTCGTCGCGTTCGGCGACGACGACGCATCCAGGATGCATCCCGAAGCCCGGCGCCTGCTCGACATCGTCCGCTCCCTGGCGACCGCATAGTCGTTCCGCCGCGACGGATCGGGGCGGCGTCAGATCGCGCTGGCGGCGATGTTGACCATCAGCGCCACCAGCGCCGTGTTGTACACGAAAGACACCACGCCATGCGCTGTCGCGGTGCGGCGGATCTCCCTGTCGGTGATGCCGACATCGGACACCTGCGCGGTCATGCCGATCACGAACGAGAAGTACACGAAATCCCAATAGTCGGGCTCGAACGGTGCGCCGCTGCCGGGAAACGCCAGCCCGCCGGCCTTGCCGCGGCGATAATATTCATGCGCGTAGTGCAGCGCGAAGGTGGTGTGCACCGTCGCCCAGGACAGCGCGATCGTCACCATGGCGAGCGCAAGCTCCGCGGCGCCGCGATACCCGGCGCCGAGTTCGCTGACGATCGCCGCGATGCTGGCGAAGGCTCCGAGCGCCGTCACCATCAGGATCAGGAAACGGCCGTCGTCCTGCAGCACCGCGTTGCGGCGGATGTAGTCGACGCCGCAGCGGACCATCATGGCGAAGGCGAGCGCCAGATAGACGACAACCGAGACGTCCCATCCGATCAGCGCCCGGGTCACCGGCCGCAGCGTCGCGGGCAGCAGCAGGAACGCGACGATCCCGACCGCGATCGAGATGAACAGCCGCGGCCGGGAATAGACCACCCGGACCGCGCGCGGCAGTTTCCTGAAGCGCAGGAGGTGCGGATCCTCGGGCGCTTCGCCGCTCATCCGCGGGTCAGTTCTTCCGTTCGGCGACGAACCGGGCGGCGGCGCGCAACACGTCGCCCTTGTCCCCGAACGGCGCCAGCGCCTCGTCGGCCCGCGCGATCAGATCGCGCACCCGCTGCCTGGCGCCGTCGACGCCGAGCTGGGTGACGAAGGTGGTCTTGCCGAGCGCGGCGTCGGCGCCGGCCGGCTTGCCGAGCGCTGCGGCGTCGCCCTCGACGTCGAGCAGATCGTCGGCGACCTGGAACGCCTCGCCGAGCGCACGGCCGTAATCGTCGAGCGCCTTGTAGTGCTCCGGCTGCGCCTCGCCGAGAATCGCGCCGGCGACGCAGCCGTAGCGCAGCAGCGCCCCGGTCTTCATCTGCTGCAGGCGAGCGACGTCGACCGGCTCGCGGTCGCCGAACCGGCCTTCGCCGGCGAGGTCGAGCATCTGGCCGCCGACCATGCCGCCCAGCCCGGCGCAGCGCGCCAGCACGCGGTTGAGATCGAGCCGCACCTGCGGATCGCGATGCACCTCGTCGCGGGTGATGATGTCGAACGCCAGCGTCAGCAGCGCGTCGCCGGCGAGAATCGCGGTGGCGTCGTCATAGGCCTTGTGCAGCGTCGGCCGGCCGCGGCGCAGGTCGCTGTTGTCCATCGCCGGCAGGTCGTCGTGGATCAACGAATAGCAATGGATGCACTCCAGAGCCGCGCCGACCAGCAGCGCCGAGGCGCGATCGACGCCGAACACCGCCGCGCTCTCCACCGCCAGAAACGGCCGCAGCCGCTTGCCGCCGCCGAGCGTCGAGTAGCGGATCGCCTCCATTAGGCGGCGGGGACGGGCGATCTCGTCGGGTAGCAATTCGTCGGACAACAGCCGTCCAAGCAGGGTTTCGGTATCCTCTGCGGTCGTGTCGAGCCGTTTGGCAAAGTCGATTGTGGAAGTGCCGGTGGCCATTCGGAAGTGCTCCAGATAAAATTCGGCCGGACCATTCATCATGGCACCGGCTTCGTCAATTCGGCGCTCGACGCGGCGGTCAATCAGGGGGCGCAAATGATGCCGGCCAATCCGATCCTCGACGTCGAGGGCCGTCCGACCCGCATCGGGGCGGCATGAGACGGCCGATCCGCGCCGCCCTCCTGACGCTGCTGGTGCTGCTCGCGGCGCCCTACGTTCTCACCCCGTTTTACGGCGCAGGCCATCCGGTTTCGACGCTGATGATATGGCGCTGGCTGACCGGGTCCACGGTGACCCGGGAGTGGGTGGACATCGAACGGATTTCGCCGGCCCTGCCGCGCACCGTGGTGGCCTCCGAGGACGCCAAATTCTGCAGCCATCGCGGTATCGACTGGGACTCGGTAAGTGAAGTGCTCGACAATCTGCAGGACGGCGGCGAGGCCACCCGCGGCGGCTCCACCATCCCCCAGCAGGTCGCCAAGAACCTGTTCCTGTGGCCGGGCCGCAGCGTCGTTCGCAAGGCGCTGGAATTCCCGCTGGCGATGTGGATCGACCTGGTGCTGTCGAAGCAGCGGATTCTCGAACTCTACCTCAACATCGCCGAATGGGGGCCGGACGGGCAGTTCGGTGCCGAAGCCGGTGCTGCCTATGCGTTCGGCCGCCCGGCCAGCCAGCTCACGCAGAAGGAGGCCGCGCTGATGGCCTCGATCCTGCCCAATCCGCGCATCCGCAGCGCAAAGAAGCCGGGACCGGGCGTGCGCCGGCTGGCCGTGACCTATGTGGCGCGGGCGCGATCGGCCGAATTGCAGCAATGCTGGGGCGAAAATAGCGGCTCCTGAGGCGATTTAGACCGCTCCGCGCTCTAGCATTGCGGCCGACCTTCCGTTATAAGCCCGGCCTAGCTTTACGCCTGCGCGCGAGTGCCGGGCCGTCCCGCCGTGGACGACGAGATCAATCCCGTCAAGGATCACTGAAATGGCCGTTCCGAGAAGAAAAACTTCGCCCTCGCGGCGTGGCATGCGCCGGTCGGCGGACGCGCTCAAGCGCCCGACCTACGCGGAAGACAAGGATTCCGGCGAACTGCGCCGCCCGCATCATCTCGACCTCAAGACCGGGATGTACAAGGGTCGCCAGGTGATCAAGAAGAAGGACGCCTGAGCCGGGCTCAGGCGCTCCCGGCGCAGCCTGGCCGCGCCGCTTTGCGGGCTTGCCAGTGCTGACCGGCGATACCGTGACGTCGCTGATCCGCGACGTCGGGATCCTGATGTGATCCGACGTCATCGCCCCCGACGCCCGAATTCGTTCCAACTGTTGCGTTAGAGAGTATCCGCCGGTCGCCCGGACGGTCGCCCGTTGATTTGTGGTCTTTCTGAACAACAGGTTCTTGCCGATGTCGATTATCGGTTTCCCGCTGCTGCTGATCCCGATCGCGATCTGCAACATCGTCGTCTTCCTGATGCCGGGTGTCGGTTTCGACGCGGTCTTCAGCCGGATCCCCCTGCCTTCTGGCGCAGTCTGGACCCTCACCGCCGGTGACATCCTGGTGGCATTCGGCGTGCTGATGTTGCTGTTCGAGGTGATCAAGGCCGGTCGCCCGGGCGCCCGCTATTTCACCGACCATCTGCTGTCACTGCTGGTGTTGTGCGGCACGGTCGCCGAATTCGTCATGTTGCCGCAGTTCGCCAACGCCACGGTGTTTCTGCTGGCGACGCTGATGCTGGTCGATTTCCTCGCCGGCATCGCGCTGCGCAATCGTCCGGCCCGCAATCGTCCGGCTCGCGAGGGTCGCAGCGCCCCGGCAGCCAAACGCGACCAGCCGCAGCAGACCCCGGTCGCCCCGTCGCCCGCCACCGCCGCTGAAACGCCTGCCCCAGCGGCGCCGGTCGCTGTGCCGTCGGCTTCGACCGAGGCCTCGAGATCGGCGGCCTCGATCGCAGAAGCGGTGCTGCTGGATCGGCCGCAGCCGGTCACAGCCGCCGCGGCATCGCCGCGGGTGCAGTCGCCCCGGTTGCAGCCGGCCGAGGACGCCGTGGGCGGTCAGCCGCCGCGGTGAAGACGGTCGCGTCGGATCAGGAAAAACGTCGGGTCCGCCCGGACGCCGCATAGGCGCTGGCCGTCCGATACGCCGCCGTGGCCTGGCCCGGCTCGGCGCGATCCATCGCGCGGGTCTGCGGATAGCCCCGATCGATCGCCATCAATTGGGCGACGAAATTCGCCGAGGGGCGGACCGGCTGGTCGGTGTATCTGATCCGCCGCCGGCTCTGAGCCGTCAGCGGCACCGGCATCGGTTCGATCAGCTCGGCGTCGACAGCGTCGGCCGCTTCGCAACCGCCAATGTCATCCTCACTGTGATCGACCCAGATGTTCGCCATCTCTGTATGCCTGAACCATGTCGGGACACGTGCAGCGCCCGTAACGGTAACATCGCAAGGATCATGCCGCTCGGACGTGGATCGTTCCGACCCGCCTGTGAAATAGGTTTCCAGATTGTTAACGATCACACCCTAGCGTGAGCAAGGTAGACCGCCGTACTCTGCGGTGGAGAATCAACCGAATCGTTCCGAAACGAGGCAGTGGTGTCGCCAGCCGATCCTGCGTCCGACCAGCCGATCGCGGGCACCGATTCATTGGTCCCCGATCCCGCAGCGATCCTGCACGCACTCGGGCAGGCGGCGTTCGTCTGGGAGCTCGCGACCGACGCCATCGTCTGGACCGGCCCGACCGCCGTGCTGTTTCAGGACATTCTCGCCGAGACGCTGTCGACCGGGGCAGGCTACGCCGCGCTGCTCGAGCCGTCGCGGACGATCCGCGCCGATGCACTGCTCAACGCCGCCGCGGCGGCCGGCGCAAATTGCGTGCCCTATCGGATCGAGTACGGCGTCCGCGCCGCAACCTCGTCGCCGATCATCTGGATCGAAGAGAGCGGCTACTGGTATCCGGGACTCGATGGGCGGCCGGCGCGCGTCGAGGGCGTCGTCCGCATCAACAACGAACGGCACGCCCGCGACGAGCAATTGCTGAAGCTGTCGCAATATGACCCGCTGACCGGCGAACTCAACCGCACCCACCTCGTCGCGGCGCTGGCCGGGGCGATCGAGGAAGCCTCGCGCTTCCGCAACAGCCTCTGCTTCATGCTGATCGGGATCGATCATCTGTCGCGAATCAATGATTCCTTCGGCTTCGACGTCGCCGACGAAGTGATCTGCACCTTCGCCCAGCGGATCCGCGCGCGGTTGCGTGCCGGCGACCAGCTCGGCCGGTTTTCCGGCAACAAGTTCGGCGTGGTGCTGAAAGCCTGCACCATCGACGACGCCCACATCGCCGCGGAGCGGTTCCTCGCCGCGATCCGCGACGAGATCATCCCGACCCGATCCGGTCCGGTGTCGATCACCGCGTCGATCGGCGCGATCAGTTCGCCACGCCACGCCCGCACCGCCGACGAGGCGATCAATCGCGCCCAGGAGGCGCTGGCCGCGGCGAAGCATCGGCGCTGCGGCGCGTTTTCGATGTGGCGGCCGAATGTCGAGCGCGACGCCCAGCGCCGGGTCAATATCCGGGTCACCGACGAGATCGTCACCGCGCTGAACGAACGCCGGATCGTGCTGGCCTACGAGCCGGTGGTCGACGCCGCGACCCGCGCGCCGGCGTTTCACGAATGCCTGGTCCGGATGAAGCAGCACGACGGCCAGGTACTGCTGGCGCCCGATATCGTGCCTGTCGCAGAACGGCTCGGGCTGATCCGGCTGGTCGATCACCGCGTGCTCGAACTCGTCGTCGCCGAACTCGCCGCCGCGCCGCAAATGACGCTCAGCCTCAATATCTCGCCCGACACCACGATGGACGCCGACTGGTGGGCCGGAATCGAATCGCTGATGCTGGCGCATTCCGGCGTCGCCGAGCGGCTGATCGTCGAGATCACCGAGACGGTGGCGATCCAGGACATCGAGGAAGTCCGCGGCTTCGTCAACCGGCTGAAAAAATTGGGCTCGAAGATCGCGATCGACGATTTCGGCGCCGGCTACACCTCGTTCCGCAATCTGCGCAATCTCGGCGTCGATATCGTGAAGATCGACGGCGCCTTCGTGCAGAACATCGCGCGCTCGGCCGACGACCGCGCCTTCGTCCAGACCCTGATCGATCTGGCGCGGCGGCTCGGGATCAAGACGGTGGCGGAATGGGTGCAGGACGAAGAGTCCGCGCTGATGCTGCGCGACTGGGGCTGCGATTACATCCAGGGCCGGCTCACCGGCCTGGCCTCGCAGCGTCGTCCATGGGACACGCCGGCCGCGACGGAGACCGCCGCGGTCCGGGAGCGCATCGTGAACTGAGCGTATCGTGAACTAAGCGCGTGGCCCGCAAGACCGTTGGCCGGTCTCGCGGTCAGGATACGCGTCCTGCAGAAAATCCCGACTACTCTTCTTTCTTCGGCTGCTCGAGCGACATCCGGTCGAGCCGCTCCTGCATGTCTCGCATCTGCCGGCGCAGGTCGTCGATATTGTCGGCCTCGCGCACCGGCTCCGCGACGGCCGCCTCGGCGTCGACCTCGTGGTTCGGCTTGCGCGGCACGAACATCGAGAAGGTCTGCTGAAACAGCTCCATGTTGCGGCGGACGGTTTCCTCGAGCGGCGCGAACGGCGTCATGCTCAAGGTCGAGGTCATCTGCTTGCGGAATTTTTCCTGCTCGCGGGTGAGCGAGTCGATCGACTGTTCGAGATATTTAGGTACCACCATCTGCATGCTGTCGCCGTAGAACCGGATCAGCTGGCGCAGGAAGGTGGTCGGCAGCAGGTTCTGCCCGGCCTTGTTCTCCTGTTCGAAGATGATCTGCGCAAGCACCGAACGCGTAATGTCGTCGCCGGTCTTGGCGTCGTAGACGAGGAAATCCTCGCCGTCCTTCACCATCGTCGCGAGATCTTCGAGTGTGACGTAAGTACTGGTGCCGGTGTTGTAGAGCCGCCGGTTCGCATATTTTTTGATTGTCGTTGGTTGGTCTGATTTCGCCATGGCACCCACACGCATGGAGGAAAGGAACCCGCCGCTCCCGACAGCGGGGCAGAACGCAATGCAATAAAGTAAGCACTTCCAATGCGGTTCGGCTACCGTTTTGTGCGCCAGGGTTAATCGGCGGGCATTCGGTGCCTTGAATGATGCCGTCGGCGTGACTTTATGGGCAAGATCGACCGCGTCCCGGATTGACACGCCGCGGCGGCATTCTCAGGATGGGGCCGACGCTGGCCGACTCCACCCGGCACCCGCCGTCCAAACAAATTCGTTTCAAACAACCCGAGCCCCAGGAGATGTCCATGTCGGACGATGTCGTCATCGTCAGCGCTGCACGCACCGCTGTCGGAAGCTTCAACGGCGCCTTCGCCACCACGCCCGCGCACGAATTGGGCGCCGTCGCCATCAAGGCGGCACTCGAACGCGCCGGTATCGAGCCGGCGCGCGTCTCCGAAGTGATCATGGGGCAGATTCTCACCGCCGCGCAGGGCCAGAACCCCGCCCGTCAGGCGTCGATCGCCGCCGGCATTCCGGTCGAGAGCCCGGCCTGGGGCGTCAATCAGTTGTGCGGCTCCGGCCTGCGCACCGTCGCGCTCGGCTATCAGGCGCTGCTCAACGGCGATTCCGACATCGTCGTCGCCGGCGGCCAGGAATCGATGAGCATGGCGCCGCATGCCCAGTATCTGCGCGGTGGCGTGAAGATGGGCGCGGTCGAATTCGTCGACACCATGATCAAGGACGGCCTGTGGGACGCCTTCAACGGCTACCACATGGGCAACACCGCCGAGAACGTCGCCAAGCAGTATCAGATCACCCGTCAGCAACAGGACGAGTTCGCGGTCGCTTCGCAGCAGAAGGCCGAAGCCGCGCAGAAGTCCGGCAGGTTCAAGGACGAGATCGTGCCGTTCACGATCAAGACCCGCAAGGGCGATGTCGTCGTCGACAGCGACGAGTATCCGCGGCACGGCGCCACCATGGACGCGATGGCCAAGCTGAAGCCGGCGTTCGAGAAGGACGGCACCGTCACCGCGGCGAACGCCTCGGGCATCAATGACGGCGCCGCTGCGGTAGTGCTGATGACCGCGAAGCAGGCCGCCAAGGAAGGCAAGACGCCGCTGGCGCGCATCGTGTCGTGGGCGCATGCCGGCGTCGATCCGAAGATCATGGGCACCGGCCCGATCCCGGCGTCGCGCGCGGCGCTGAAGAAGGCCGGCTGGACCATCAACGATCTCGATCTGATCGAAGCCAACGAGGCGTTCGCCGCGCAGGCCTGCGCGGTCAACAAGGATCTCGGCTGGGACACTTCGAAGGTCAACGTCAATGGCGGCGCGATCGCGATCGGCCATCCGGTCGGCGCATCCGGCGCGCGCGTGCTGGTGACGCTGCTGCACGAGATGCAGAAGCGCGATGCGAAGAAAGGACTCGCGACGTTGTGCATCGGCGGCGGCATGGGCATCGCGATGTGCCTTGCGCGCGATTGACGCAACAATCAGCAGCACGACTCGGCACGATCTTTGCGGAGTTGCGCTGCACCACCGAATGTTCAAACGCCCGGCAGATTGCCGGGCGTTTTTGCTTGATGTTCGGATCGTCGGCGGATTTTATTTGAGACGACACAATCGAATTCTAGAAAAGTATGTCTGCGGGAGGAATTTCAAAAATGGCGCGTGTGGCGTTGGTGACTGGGGGGACGCGCGGAATCGGTGCGGCGATCAGCAAGGCGTTGAAGGCGGCGGGCTATGCGGTCGCGGCGTCCTATGCGGGCAATGATTCGGCGGCGGAGAAGTTCAAGAACGAGACAGGTATCCAGGTATACAAGTGGGACGTGAGTTCGTTCGACGCCTGCGCGGCGGGCGTCAAACAGGTCGAGGCCGATCTCGGGCCGGTCGACGTTCTCGTCAATAATGCCGGCATCACCCGCGACGGCGCGTTTCACAAGATGACGCTCGAGCAATGGAATGCGGTGATCAACACCAATCTCGGCTCGCTGTTCAACATGACGCGGCAGGTGATCGAGGGCATGCGCGCGCGCAAGTTCGGCCGCATCGTCAACATCTCGTCGATCAACGGCCAGAAGGGCCAGTTCGGCCAGGTCAACTACTCCGCCGCGAAGGCCGGCGACATCGGCTTCACCAAGGCGCTGGCGCTGGAGAATGCGCGCGGCGGCATCACCGTCAACGTGATCTGCCCGGGCTACATCAACACCGAGATGGTGCAGGCGGTGCCGAAGGACGTGCTCGACAAGGCGATCCTGCCGCTGATCCCGTGCAACCGGCTCGGCGAGGCCGAGGAGATCGCGCGCGCCGTGGTGTTTCTCGCCGGCGAGGAGTCCGGCTACATCACCGGCTCGACGCTGTCGATCAATGGCGGCCAGTTGATGACGTGAGCCTCGAACTGCGAGTCCTGGAGAAAACAGAATCGTCATGCCCGGGCTCGTCCCGGGCATCCACGTCTTACGACGGCCGCCACCAAGAGATGTGGATGGCCGGGTCAAGCCCGGCCATGACGCGGGGAGACGTGATCGGCTGGATCGAGCGGACGCCTGCGTTTATCGTGCGATGACACCAAGAGCCGCCACGCTGATCGGACTGTCGGCGATCCTGATGTGGTCGCTGCTCGCGGTGCTGACGGTTTCGACCGGGACGATCCCGCCGTTTCAGCTCGCCGCCATGACCTTCGCGATCGGCGCGCTCGCCGCGGCCTCCGGATGGATCGTGCGGCCCGGCGCGATCGGCGCCTTGCGGCAGCCGCCGCTGGTCTGGGCGGTCGGCGTCGGCGGGCTGTTCGGCTATCACGCGCTGTATTTCCTGGCGCTGCGGCTGGCGCCGCCGGCCGAGGCCGGGTTGCTGAACTATCTGTGGCCGCTGCTGATCGTGCTGTTCTCGGGATTGCTGCCGGGGGAAGGCCTGAAGCCGCACCACATCGCCGGCGCGCTGCTCGGCCTGGTCGGCACGGCGCTGTTGTTCACCGGCAACGGCGCGGCGCTCGATCCGGCCAACTGGGCCGGGCTGGCGGCGGCGTTCGTCGCCGCCTTCGTGTGGGCGGCCTATTCGGTGCTGTCGCGGCGGCTGAAAGCGGTGCCGACCGATGCGGTCGCGGGCTTCTGCTTCGTCACCGCACTGCTCGCCGCGCTGGTTCACGGCGTGATCGAATCGACGGTGTGGCCGCAGGGCGCGGTGCAGTGGCTCGCGATCGTCGCGCTGGGAATCGGCCCGGTCGGGGCGGCGTTCTACGCCTGGGACATCGGCATGAAGCGCGGCGACATCCGCGTGCTGGGGGCCGCCTCCTACGCGACGCCGCTGCTGTCGACCGGCTTCCTGATCCTCGCCGGCTACGCGCGGCCGACCGCCACGCTGGCGTTCGCGGCGCTGCTGATCGCCGGCGGCGGATTGCTGGCGGCGAAGGACATGCTGCGCGGGCGCGGGTAGTTGTCTATTGCTCCAGCACCATCTGGCCGTTGGAATATTCGAAGCGCCTGAGCTTCGACAGGAACGACAGGCCGAGCAGATTTTCCGACAGCGCCTCGTCCGGCAGCACCATGGCGTCGACGTCGCGCACCACCAGCCCGCCGATGTCGAGCATCGCGATCCGCGTCCGCGCCGCCTTCACGGTGCCGTTGGCGGTGGAAACCTTGGCGGTGTAGTCCGCCGGCCGCGGCCGCAGGCCGAAGCGCGCCGCCGAGGTCTCGTTGAGCGCCACCACCGAGGCGCCGGTGTCGACCATGAAGGCGAGGCGCTGGCCGTCGATCCGGCCGTCGGTCTGGAAATGCCCGCGCGCATCGCGCGGAATTGCCACGCTGCGCGCGCCCGCATGCGACGACATCCCGATCGTGGCCTTGCTGGCGACGCTGGCCTGCGCCGGCGCCGGCATCATCCGGTCGGCGATCTGGGCCATCACCGTGCCGAGAACCACCAGGACCGCAGCGAAAATCATGATGTTACGCATGACGCCTACCCACAAGAACAACAGCCGCGCGATTGGATCACGCGCGCGCAAGCGCTGCGACCGATGCGGCCCGCGCGCCCAGCTATTTTGCCCAAAAGGGTGAGTGAAGACTTAAAGCCGGGAGCGGAACTTCAGGCGCCGCGTATTCAGGTGCCCTTCGGCTTGACGCGGCGGGTCGGCGGCGCGCTCGCCGGATCTTCCGGCCAGGGGTGGCGCGGATAGCGGCCGCGCAGATCGGCGCGCACCGCGGCGTAAGAGCCTCGCCAGAATCCCGGCAGGTCGCGCGTCACCTGCACCGGGCGTTGCGCCGGCGACAGCAATTCCAGCACCAGCGGCACCTTGCCGCCCGCCACCGAGGGATGCGTGGTGAGCCCGAACAATTCCTGCAGCCGCACCGCAATGGTCGGGCCCTGCTCGGCGTCGTAGTCGATCGGCAGGCGCGTGCCGGTCGGCGCCTCGAAATGGGTGGGCGCCTCGCGCTCCAGCCGCGCGCGCAGCTCCCATGGCAGCAGATTCATCAGCGCATCGGACAGGTCACCGGCGGAAAAGTCCTTCAGCCCGGCCTTGTCGAACAGCGCCGGCACCAGCCAGTCGTCCCGCTGCTCGGCGAGCGCAGTGTCCGAAAGGTCCGGCCAAGGCTCGCCTTCGGCCTTGCGCAGGAACATTACCCGGCCGCGCCATTGCTCGAGCGATTTCGACCATGGCAGCCGATCGAGCCCCACCGCCACCAGCCCGTCGGCCAGCACCCGCGCGGTCTCGGCCGAGGGCGTCAGCGCCCGCGGCGCCTCCGACAGCGTGATCGCATGCAGCGCGCGCCGCCGCCGCGCCCGCAGCGCCATCGCGGCGCGATCGAACGAGACCTCGTCGGCGTCGGTGATCTGGTCGGCGAAATGCTGCTCGATCTCGGCCGGCGTGATCGGCGCCGCCAGCAGAATCCGCCCCTGCGCAGCGGTGCCGGTCAGTTCCGCCACCGCCAGATACGGCGCCCGCGCCAGCGCCGAGGTCTGCTCGATCATCGCGCCGCGGCCATTGGCGAGCACGAACGAGCCATTGCCGCGATTCTTGGCGACGCGATCCGGGAAGGCGAAGGACAGAAGGACGCCTGTCGACAAGGACTGATCGCCATCTGCCTGTTGGGCACTTCGCCGCCCCGACCCTCGGCGCGACTCCCCTCCCCCTTGCGGGGAGGGAGCCTGCCCCGGACTTGATCCGGGGTCCGGGGTGGGGGTGCCGCGGGCACCGCGCTCGTGGCTCCCCCCACCCGGCCGGCCTTCGGCCGTCCACCCTCCCCGCGAGGGGGAGGGTGAAGAGGCCCACCCTTGCGCCATCTGCCGTGCGCTCGTCGCGCGCTGCGAGCGGTCGCGGCGGAACTGGTCGCGGCGATGATCGAGATCGACGCTGTCGCCGCCGAGGCCGCGCTCGGTGAGGATGGCGGCGATTTCGGCGGCCTCCTCGCCATGGCCTTGCCGCGCCGCATCGACGATCATCCGCGCCAGCCGCGGCGGCAGCGCCATCGCTCGCAGGGCGCGGCCCTCGTCGGTGATGCGGCCATCGGCATCGAGCGCGCCGAGTTCGCGCAGCAGCTCGCGCGCTTCCTTCAGCGCCGGCCCAGGTGGCGGATCGAGGAACGCCAGAGTAGCCGGATCGCTGACGCCCCATTGCGCCAGATCGAGCAGCAATGATGTCAGATCGGCGCTGAGAATTTCCGGCTGGGTATAGGCCGGCAATGAGGCGGTCTGCGGCTCGTCCCACAGCCGGTAGCACACGCCGGGCTCGATGCGGCCGGCGCGGCCGCGGCGCTGGTCGACCGCGGCGCGCGAGGCCCGCACCGTCTCGAGCCGGGTCAGCCCGATATCCGGCTCGTAGCGGGGCACCCGCGACAGCCCGCAATCGACCACGATGCGGACGCCCTCGATGGTCAGCGAGGTCTCGGCGATCGAGGTCGCCAGCACCACCCTGCGCTGGCCTTTGGGAGCCGGCTGGATCGCGCGGTCCTGCACCGCGGCATCGAGCGCGCCGAACAGCGGCACGATCTCGACCGAGGCGTCATGGACGCGCTCGCGCAGCATCGTCTCGGTGCGGCGGATTTCGGCCGCGCCGGGCAGGAACGCCAGCACCGAGCCGGCGTCGCTGCGCAGCGCGGAGGCGATCGCCTCGGCCATCTGCCGCTCCATCGGCGCGTCGGAACGCCGGCCGAGATAGCGGGTCTCGACCGGAAACGCCCGGCCGAGGCTTTCCACCACTGGCGCGTCGCCGAGCAGCTTGCCCACCCGCGCGCCGTCGATCGTCGCCGACATCACCAGGATGCGCAGATCCTCGCGCAACCCCTGTTGGGCGTCGCGCGCCAGCGCGAGACCGAGATCGGCGTCGAGCGAGCGCTCGTGAAATTCGTCGAACAGCACCGCGCCGACGCCGGAAAGCTCCGGATCATCGAGGATCTGCCGGGTGAAGATGCCCTCGGTGACGACCTCGATCCGGGTCGCCCGCGAGATCTTGGAGCCGAACCGGACCCGATAGCCGACGGTGTCGCCGGCGCGCTCGCCCAGCGTCTTCGCCATCCGCTCGGCGCTGGCGCGGGCGGCGATCCGGCGAGGTTCCAGCACGATGATCTTCTTGCCCTGCAGCCACGGCGCATCGAGCAGCGCCAGCGGCACCCGCGTGGTCTTGCCGGCGCCGGGCGGCGCCACCAGCACGGCGGTGCTGTTGCCGCCCAGCGCAGCGGCGAGATCGTCCAGCGCGTCGTCGATGGGAAGCGGCGTGTCGAAGGAACGGGGCAAAGGGTGCTCGAAGGGTGAAGCGGGCGGCGATGGTTAACAGACTCTCACCGACGCAGCAAAACGACGCAGCGGCCGGATCACGACCAGACCGGCACATTCATTGATCGCGGAAAGACTAATGCAACCGATACCGGCGATGATACGCGCGAGCCGCACCAGACAGGAACAATGATGACCGCAAACGGCACAGATGTCCCGGCCCGCATGCATGGCGACCGCGTCGACTGGGTGGACTACGCCAAGGGCATCTGCATCATCATGGTGGTGATGATGCATTCGGTGCTCGGCGTCGAGGCCGCGGCCGGCCAGACCAGTTTCATGCACTACGTCGTCGAGTTCGCCAAGCCGTTCCGGATGCCGGACTTCTTCCTGCTCTCCGGCCTGTTCCTGGCGGTGGTGATCGATCGCGACTGGCGCACCTATCTGGACCGCAAGGTGGTGCATTTCGCTTACTTCTACGTGCTGTGGGTGACGATCCAGTTCGCCTTCAAGGCGCCGAGCTTCGCCGCCGAGATGGGCTGGGCCGGCGTCGCCAAGCTGTATGCGCTGTCGTTCATCGATCCGTTCGGCACGCTGTGGTTCATCTATCTGCTGCCGATCTTCTTCGTCGTCACCAAGCTGACACGGCGCGTGCCGCCGCTGCTGATCCTGGGCGTCGCCGCACTGCTGGAATCGCTGCACCTCCAGACCGGCTGGATGGTGCCCGACGAATTCTGCGCGCGGTTCTTCTATTTCTATGCCGGCTATCTGTTCGCCCGCTACGTCTTCGCGTTCTCGGACGCCGCCCGGGCGCGGCCGGCCTTGGCGCTGCTCGGGCTGGCGCTATGGGCCGCGATCAACGCCGCGCTGGTGCATGCCGGATTCAGCGAATGGCCGCTGCTGTCGCTCGTGCTCGGCCTCGCCGGCGCCGGCGCGATCATCGCCACCGGCACGCTGCTGGCGGAGAAGCGCTGGCTCGACGGCCTGCGGTTCTGCGGCGAGCATTCGATCGTGATCTATCTCGCCTTCTTCCTGCCGATGGCGATCAGCCGATCGCTGCTGCTGAAGTTCGCGGGCTTTCTCGACCTCGGCGTGATTGCGATCCTGGTCAACATCGCCGGCGTGGTCGGCGCATTGATCATCTGGCGGCTGGCGATGATGAGCGGCGCCACCTTCCTGTTCGAACGCCCCGACGCCTTCTGGATCGCGCCGCGCAAGAAGGCAGCGCGGCTGCAGCCGGCGGAGTGAGCCAGCTTCGTCCGCCACGAAGTAGGCGTCATCCTGAGGCGCCGCCGCGTAGCGGCGGCCTCGAAGGATGGGCCGCAGACAAGGCGCTCGTCGCACATCCTTCGAGGCTCGCTTCGCTCGCGCCTCAGGATGACGGCCGCGCTAGTTGCGAGGCGGCCAAAGGCTGATCACCGCCACACATCCGCCTGCACCACGGCGTCCTCGCGCCAGGCTTCGCGCGCTGCCTTGTTGGCCATCCAGTTCGGCAGGAAGGTCAGCGCCTCGTCGAGAATGTGCGGGGTGTGCAGGCCGGGCGAGTATTCCAGCGCGCGCTTGTAGTACTCTTTCAGCGCCGGCTTGAAGGTCGGGTGCGCGCAGTTCTCGATGATGACTTTCGCCCTCGCCTTCGGCGACAACCCGCGCAGATCGGCCAGCCCCTGCTCGGTGACGATGATCTGGACGTCGTGCTCGGTGTGGTCGACATGCGAGGCCATCGGCACGATGCAGGAGATCTTGCCGCCTTTCGCCGCCGACGGCGTCATGAAGAACGACAGATAGGAGTTGCGGGCGAAATCGCCCGAACCACCGATGCCGTTCATGATGCTGGTGCCCATGATGTGGGTCGAGTTGACGTTGCCGTAGATGTCGGCCTCGATCAGCCCGTTCATCGCGATCACGCCGAGCCTGCGGATCACTTCCGGATGGTTGGAGATTTCCTGCGGCCGCAGCACGATGCGCTCGCGATAGAAATCGAGGTTGCGCAGGAATTCGTCGTAGCCCTCCGGCGACAGCGACAGCGCGGTGGCGGAAGCGAGGCTGAGCTTGCCCTTGCGCAGCAGGCTGAGCATGCCGTCCTGCAGCACTTCGGTGTAGGCGGTCATGTTGTCGAACGGGCCGTTCTCCAGCCCGGCCATCACCGCATTGGCGACATTGCCGACGCCGGATTGCAGCGGCAGCAGGTTCGGCGGCAGCCGGCCCTTCTTCACTTCGTGGCCGAGGAATTCGAGAATGTGCTCGGCGATCGCCTGCGAATTCTCGTCGGGCGCGGAGAATCCCGAATTGCGGTCCGGCAGGTTGGTTTCGACGATGGCGACGATCTTGGCCGGATCGCAGCGCAGATATTGCTCGCCGATCCGGTCTCCCGAGGCCAGGATCGGAATCGGCTTGCGGTGCGGCGGCAATTGCGTGCCGTAATACACGTCGTGCATGCCTTCGAGGCGGATGTCCTGCCAGGCGTTGACCTCGAGGATCACCTTGTCGGCGAGGTCGAGCCAGGTCTTGTTGTTGCCGATCGACGACGACGGGATCAGGCTGCCGTCCTCGCGCACGCCCGCCACCTCGACGATGGCGATATCGAGCTGGCCGAGGAAGCCGAACCAGACGTGCTGGGCAACGTGCGACAGATGGATGTCGATGTACTCCATCCGCCCGGCATTGATGCGTTTGCGGCAGGTCGGATCGGATTGGTACGGCAGCCGCATCTCGATGCCGTCGACCTTGGCGAGCGCGCCGTCGAGCTCGGGCGCGGTCGAGGCGCCGGTCCAGACCGAGACCTTGAACTTCTGGCCGCGCGCGTGATGCGCATTGATGCGCTCGGCGAGTGCCAGCGGCAGCAGCTTCGGGTAGCCAGCGCCGGTGAAGCCGCTCATCCCGACATTAGCGCCCGACGGTATCTGCGCAGCGGCGTCGGCCGCGGTCATGATCTTGGAGCGGAGGTGGGGAGCTTGGACGCGAGAGGCGGAGACGACCATCACGGCTCTTTCTGATCACGGGCCGGTCCGCCCGCGGAAGTGATTGATCCGATGCGTCTAATCGCTTTGCCGAAAAGAGCCATGCAACCAACGGCGGAGTCCGGCGAATGCTGCAATGCGGCATTTTTGACCCGGTCCGGAGCACGTATCCGGGGCTCGACGGGGCAGAGTGCTAGAGCGTTGATTTTACATGCGCTCGCGACCACGCAGGCCGACGCCAACGGTCGGCCGCGGGCTGTCGGGTCTGATATGCCGCGCTTGCAATGCAGGGCCGCGCAGGGCCGGAAGAGATAGGAAGTCGAGCAGGGGGCCTTGCGGCCAAAGACTCGGAAACCTCCGGCAGGGCATTGCCGGAGGTTTCTTGGAGGTCTGACGTGAACGAAAAAGTATTGTTCGAACTCTTTCGAGCGCGGCCGCACTGGCGACGATCTGCACTGTATCATAAAATTCGATTTTCGCAACAGTTAAGTTACTCAGTTATCTGACTCCCGGGCGCCGCCGGTTGGCGTGGGTCGGACAACGGAAACCCCGGCGGTCGCCCGCCGGGGTTTAGGCTCGTCGCGGAGAGATCGGGATCAGAAGGTGCGCTGAACCCGGAGGTTGCCGGTCCAGGTGCCCTGGTCCTTGAACTCGTAGGTCGCGGCCGGCTTCGACGCCGACGACACTGCCGGAAGGGAGATGAAGCCCGAATAGCTCTGGTCGAGATAGGTGTACATCACCTCGCCCGAGAACGTCAGGTTCTTGACCGGGGTCCAGCGGGTGACGGTGCCGATCTGGGACATCCGGAAGTCCGGGTTGCAGGTGAAGCCGACAGCCGTTGCGCAGATCTGGGCGGTCGCCGTGCCGTTGTAGTCGATCGAGGTGTAGGAGCCGAACAGCGAGGTCGACCAGAACGGGTTCCAGTTGTGGTTGAACGCACCACGGATGCCCCAGGCATTGGTCTTCGAGATGCCGGTGCCGTTGCTGACGTCGGTGCCGGCGAACACGCCGTCGGCCGCAGACGCGATCGCGATGCTCTGATAGGCGGAGCCGGAGCTGCCATACATGGCGAACGAGTTCGGGCTCACGCCGCCGAGCACGTAGCGGGTCGCGCCGTTCGAGTAGGTCGCCGTGAAGTTGATGCTGTCGCCGGGGCCTGTTGGCAGGTTCTTGAGCGAGATCGCGCCCTGCACCGCGTAGCCCCAGGTGTCGCTCGGGTGGCCCGAGGTCTCGAGGGCTGTGTTGTAGTAGCTGGCGCGAACCTGGTGGGCCGCCGCCGACACCTGGAACAGGCCCCAGGCCTGGTCGACCCGGATCTTGCCGACG
Source organism: Rhodopseudomonas sp. NSM (assembly GCF_052445935.1). Classification (NCBI taxonomy): domain Bacteria; kingdom Pseudomonadati; phylum Pseudomonadota; class Alphaproteobacteria; order Hyphomicrobiales; family Nitrobacteraceae; genus Rhodopseudomonas; species Rhodopseudomonas sp. NSM. Next base: position 214,742 of record NZ_JBQTCH010000006.1, read on the forward strand.
ATGTCGGGGATCTGCGTGCCGGCGTAGGAGTTCGTCCCGTATACGCCGGTGGCGAAGCCGGCAGCCGTCAGGCCCGAGGTGTTGTAGAGCGCCGACTGCAGATAGGACGACTGGTCTTCGAGCGAGATCGAGCCCGACACGCCGTTGCCGAATTCCGCCGTGTAGGCGACCTGGTTGATGCCGGTGACGTCGTCGTAGCCGCCGATCAGGAACGAGGTGTTGTTGCCCGGATAACCGGTCCAGGGCGTATCGAACTGCGACACGGCCTTGCCGAAGGTGAAGCCGGCGAACTGGATGAAGGCGTAGTAGACGCCGAGCGAACCGCCGGCGGTCGAATCCGAGCCGGTGGTCCAGTTGAAGGTCGCATCGAAATAGGTCCGGACCACGCCGTATTCGGTCGCGGTGCGGGTGTCGAGGTTGATGTCCTGACGCGAGCGGAAGATGGTGCTGTTGGCGAGACGGCTCTTCGCGCCCGAGGTTCCGTTCCAGGCCGGGGCGTTGTACGCGCCCGAGCCGTTGAACGTCGCGTCGGCGCGCAGATAGCCGCCGAGCTTGATGCAGGTGTCGGTGCCCGGGATGTAGTAGAAGCCGGCGCCGTAGACCGAGCAGACCTTGACGTACTCGACCGCCTTGGCCTTCATCGGAAGATCGGCTGCCTGCGCGCCGACGGCGGTCAACATCGCCGCCGCCGAGCCCAGTGCCAGACGCTTGATAACTCTCATTCAGCCCTCCAGGTTGGTTGAATGGGCCGCCCTGCAATTCCGCCTGACGCGGCCCTGTTACTTCGATGTGCACGCGCTGGGGCGCGGCGCCCTTCGTCAACGGGACGACTCGTGTGCCCCACCCGTCTGGCGTCATATTCGTTGAATTTAGAAGGTTAGCAACTTCGTTTAGCTGATCAGTTATTTATTCGCAGTCCTAGTTGCTTTTCTGCAACAAGGGAATCGCGCATCGGCCGAACGGCGCAACGCGGCAGGTCTCGCGAAATCCGGCGTGACCTGCTGTCGGACAACGGTCTCGCGCGGCCCACGTCGCACTGATGACGTCGAGAAGCCATTCCGCGTCCGCTTCCGCGGCACGACGCTGACCCGCGCGACGTTTCTGCTTGTGTCTATAGCTGACTTTGTTTATTGAGAAACTATTGTAAAATTCAGAAATATTCTTGGGCCGCCCCCGGCGATGAAGACGAATACCAAAAATCAAATGGTGGATGTGGCCGGATTAGAGCGGGATCTGACGCGTCGGTTTGCCTCGATCACGACCAATGTCACCACCTTTCTGGACGAAATCCGCCACTATCGCGCCAAGAAGCTGGGGATCAGCGGCCCGCAATTCGCGATCCTGATGGCGGTGATGGATCTCGACGAGGGCGAGGGCGTCTCGGTGCGGCACGTCGCCAAGGCGCTGCACGTCGATTCATCGTTCATCACCACGCAGTCCAAGCTGCTGGAGAAGAAGGCGCTGGTTCGCCGCAAACCGGATCCGACCGACGCCCGGGTGGTGAAGCTGTCGGTCTCCGACAAGGCCTACAAATCGATCGCCAGCTTCGCCGCCGAGGAGCAGTCTCTGAGCGATTTCATCTTCGCCGGTTACTCGAATGAATCGCTGGAGGATCTGGTCCAGCAACTCGCGGCGCTGAAACTGCGCCTCGAAAAGGCGTGCCTGAAGATCGCCGGCGGCTTCTAGGCTGCTCCTGGCCCTCAATTGCTCGATAGCCACTTCCCTGAACGCGGCGGCAATCGCCTGACGTGGTCCGGATCGATGCCGTCGTCGGGACGGATTTCTCCGCGCGGCGAGCGAGCTTCAACATAGTTGTCGAGGCAGAGCCGGGCGAGGGCGCCCATTCTGCGAGGCGGATGGTCCCGCGACTATTCGCGCGCGGCGGAAGCCGCACCGAAGTAATCATCGCGGCGTGGAGCCAGTCGCTTTGCGCGATCTCGGCATCCCCGGCAGAGTGCACAGCCATGGCCCGCTCGAGGTGCGAAACAGCCAGCCTTTCTCACTCCCGCTGCCGGCAACATCGCGAGCGAGGATGGTGCCCCTGGCCGGAATCGAACCAGCACTCCTTGCGGAACTCGATTTTGAGTCGAGCGCGTCTACCAGTTCCGCCACAGGGGCCCGCGCTGCCGGGAGGCCCGGCCGCGAAGCGCGCGGACTATAGCGGGCGGGGAATCGGGGTCAACCCGGCGCCTCGCCCCGCGGGGGCCGCCGCTTACACTCCGGTTTGATCGGCCGCCGTCTCGACACCGCCGCAGCCGCGCGATACGACGCCTGCCGCACCCGGAGAAACCCGTGACGGCCAACCTCCTCGACCAGCCCGGCCTCGCTTCGCGACCGGCGCGCGCGGCGCGCATCGCGCAGAACGTGGCGTTGACGATCGGCGCCGTCTCTGTGGCGGCGCTGGCGACCGCATGGTATTTCCAGCTCTTCCTCGACTTTCACCCGTGCCCGCTCTGCCTCGAGCAGCGCTACGCCTATTATGCTTCCGTCCCGCTCGCCGCCCTGATCGTGATCGCCGCCCGGCGCGACGCTCCGGTCTCGCTGCTGCTGGCGGGTCTCGCGTTGCTGGCGTTGCTGGCGCTCGGCAATGCCGGGCTCGCCGCCTACCACGCCGGCGTCGAATGGAAATTCTGGGCCGGGCCGAGCGATTGCAGCGGGCCGGTGCTCGATCTCGGCCGTGCCGGCAGCCTGCTGGACCAGCTCGACAAGGTGACCGTGGTGCGTTGCGACGAGGCGCAGTGGCGCATGCTCGGCCTGTCCTTCGCCGGCTACAATGTGTTGCTGTCGCTCTGCCTCGCTGCCATTGCCGGCTGGGGGATCGCCAGAATCAGGCGCTGACGCCCGCCGGCCAGCGGCCGTTTCCACACGCCGATCGCGCACATCGGGAACCGAATCAGGTCGAGAGCGTTGTCAGCTATCGTCATTCGGGCGGTTGGTGCGGGTTCTCGTTGAGGCTCCCGTGTGGCCAGCCTCTCTGCGAAGTGACGCTAATCAGAATTGGCAGTTTCATGCCCTCCGAAACGAGGCTGGTCTCTCCGACGGCCTCAGATGCCTCTCTCAACCGCCAGGATGAGCTTCCTTACCGTCGCCGCCAGCAGGCGCTCCTCCGGGAGTTCGGGACGGCCGCCCTGCAGTCACGCGACTTCCGGCACATCCTTCAGCAGGCAGCCAACCTCAGCGCCCGCGGTCTGGGATGCTCTTACGCCAAGGTGCTCGAATACGAGCCCGGCGAAAAGCGACTGATCGTGCGTGCGGGCATCGGCTGGCCCGCCGGCACCGTGGACCATGTGTCGCTCGGCGCCGACATCGAATCGCCCGCCGGCTACGCCTTTCAGACCGGACAATCGGTCATTTCCAATCACCTGCAGAACGAGACGCGCTTCCGGACGCCGAAACTTCTGGCCGATCACGGCATCAAGCGTGCGATCAATGTGCTGATCCGGCGCGGGGGCGAGGGCGACACGGCGTTCGGCATCCTCGAAGCGGACAGTCCGGATCCCGGGCAGTTCGACGACGCCGATGCGGATTTTCTGGCCGGCTTCGCAGGCCTGCTCGGCATCGCGATCGAACGGCAGCACGCCGACGCCAAGCTTCAGGAGGCGCTCGATCACGAAGCCCTGCTGACGCGCGAGATGAGCCATCGGGTCAAGAACAGCCTCACCTCGGTCGTCGGCCTGCTTCGTGTCCAGGCGCGCGGCTCGGATTCCGCGGACGTGAAAAACGCCCTGGAAAATGCCGCGATGCGCGTCGCCTCGATCGCGGAGGTGCACGATCATCTCTGGCGGGGCAGCAAGGTCGGCTTCGTCGATCTGTCCGACTTCGTCGGCCATCTGTGCAAGAATCTCCAGAGCTCGGCGCCGGGACATACGCTGCAATCCCGTTCCGACCCCATCATCCTGTCCGCCGACAAGGCGATCCCGCTCGGCCTGCTGGTCAACGAACTCGTCACCAACGCCATCAAGTACGCCTATATCGATGGACCCGGCGTGATCAGAATGGACGCCAGGGAGATCAACGGGCATCTGCTCGTCGAGATTTCCGATGAAGGCACCGGCCTGCCCGACGGCTTCGACATCAACCAGCCGCGCAAGAGCCTCGGCTTTCGGGTCATCCTCGGCCTGGTCCGGCAGTTGATGGGCGAACTCAAGATCTCGAAGAACATCCCGAGGGGAGCCCTGTTCACCATCAAGTTTCCGCTGGACCCGCCCTGAACGGCGGCCTGATACGCGAGCTGCAGTCAACATCCCGGGCGCCGGGTCATATGCGAACCCTGTGAGTCCCTTATAGATGGCTTCAATCAACCGACCGATCCGCGTTCTCGTCGTCGAAGACGAAGTGTTCATCCGTATGGACGTGGTCGATTTTCTGCGCGCGGCCGGCGTCGACGTTGTCGAGGCGATCAGTGCGGCCGAAGGCATTCAGATGCTCGAGCGCGACCCGGACATCCGGCTGATGTTCACCGACATCGATATGCCGGGTGCCATGAACGGTCTGAAACTGGCGGCGGCCGTCAGGGAACGGTGGCCCCCGATCAAGATCATCGCGACCTCGGGACATTTCAAATTGCAGGCCGGCGATCTTCCGGCAGACGCCCTGTTTTTCCTCAAGCCGTACCAACCCGCGCAGATCATCGATGCTATTCGTCAGTTGACCAATGCAGGGTGACGGCCGAGCCGAACTCGCCGGATCTCGTGACCAGCACTCATCTTCACGTCCCGAGCTCGAGCGCTCGGGCCAGACACAGGACAAATCGCAATGACAACCGCAAAACTCCTGGTCATGGCCGCAGTGATCGGCGTTGTCGGCACGACCCAGGCGCTGGCCGCGTGCGAAATCGCCGATGCGAAGCTCGAGGAGGCGATTCAGGAAAATCCCCGATTTCGCGGGCCGGCCAACAGTCAGGCCGTGCGCGACCTCCGCAGCTTGCGGGACGCGGCCTTCACGCTGCGATCCTATGGACGCCACGAGGACTGCGAGCGTCTCCTCGCCAATATTCGCGAACTCATCGCCGGACCGCCGATGGGGTCGCTGGGCGACAATGACGAGGAACAGGCCGACATCCAGAACTCCGCTCGCGAGCCGAAAACGCGGCGCGGGACGCCGTCTGGCAACCGCGGCAACAAGGACGCCAAGCCGCTGATCCGGATCGATCAGCTGACGCCCGGTCTGCGGACCGACGAGATGATCGGGGCGGAAGTCCGCAGCTCCGACGACAAGATCGTCGGCGAGGTCCGCAATATCGTGTTCGGCACCAAGGACGGGCGCGACTACGCGATCATCGCGTCGGGCGGATTCTTCACCACCGGCAAGGACAGCATCGTAGTGCCGATCCGGTCGCTGAAAGTCACGCAGGACCGCTCGAGCTTCTTTCTCCCGATCGTGAAGGACGTCATGGAGACGGTGCCGGTGATGCCCGATCAGGACTACAACTGGCTCTCGGACCAGACCTGGCGCGCCCGCAACGACGCGTTCTTCGAAAAGCCCTGAGGGTCCTGCGCGCTCTGCCGATCCGGCCGCACTCGCCCGGCTTCAATCGTCGAGATCGTCCGGGCTGCGTCCGAACCAGTGCACGATGCCGGGCGTCACGATCGAGACGTAGACGAAGCGCGACAGATGATGCGCGCCGACGAACACCGGGTCGATGTGCAGCGTCAGCGCCAGCGCCATCATCGCGTCCATCGCGCCGGGCGCGAATGCCACCACCAGATCGGCGACGCGCACCGGCGTGGTCAGCAGGATCGCGACCACGAACACCGACGAGATCGCGATCGCGACCGCGAACGAGCCGAGCGCCGCGGCGAGATAGCTGAGGATGGTGCGTAGCTTGATGGCGCCGAACCGCGAGCCGATCAGCGTGCCGATTCCGACCAGCGCCGACAGATACGCCCATTCCGGCAGCGTGCCCTCGACCAGCCCGGAGCCGTGCAGCACCGAGGAGCCCAGCATCGCGCCGAACATCCAGCTCGCCGGAAAATTGATCAGCCGCAGCAGCAGCGACGCGCCGACCGCGACCGCGGCAATTGCCGCGAGCACCAGCGGCGTCGCCTCCGGCCCGCGCACCGGCAGCGGTCCGCCCGCCGTCATCCCGGTCATCGCCAGCAGCAGCGGCACCGCGCTGGTCAGGATGATCACCCGCATGATCTGCACCACGGCGATGCCCGGCACGTCGGCCTTGCGCTCGGTGGCCAGCATGATGATCTGCGACAGCGCGCCCGGGCTGCCGGCGAGCAGCGCCGAGGTGCGGTCCCATCCGTGGATTCGCTGCAGATAGATCGCGCTGCCGAAGGTGGCGCAGAACGTCGCCAGCGCCAGCAGCCCGATCGTCACCGGATACGAGCCGAGATTGTGGATCATCGCCGGCGACACCATCGAGCCGAGCGAGACGCCGAGCGCCATCAGCACGATATGCGACAGCGGCGGCGGCAGGCCCATATTGCGGCCCGCAAGGCCCGCGGCGGCCACCGCCACCATGGCGCCGGTGATCAACCCGCCCGGAAGCTGCACCCAATAGGACAGCGCGCCACCGGCGACGCCGATCGCGATGGTCTCCAGGACGTTCAGGGTCTTCGACCGCAGCGGCGTGCCGGTCAGCGCGGGATTCGGGGACACGCGACCTTATCGCAAATACGAATACCGCCGACAAATGCGAACGGCGCGCCCCGCCATACCGGCGACGCGGCCGAAGGAAGCAAGCGCGGTTGCATATCAACGAGTTTACAATTGTCAGGACGCGGGGTCGCGCTAGGATGTTCCGGGGTCATGACCAGGAGGGCGGGACGATGAAAGCTCCACCATTCGCGACGATCGCAGCGGCCATGCTGACGGCGCTGCTGACAGGGGCGTCGGCGACGCCCGGCCACGCACTGACCGCGCAGGAATGCAGCGCCCGATATCAGGCCGCCAAGTCCGCCGGGACGCTCGCCGGACAGGGCTGGAGCGATTTCCGCAAGGCAGAATGCGGCGTCGAGGCGGCTGCGGCGGATCCCACAACAGCTCAGGCCAAGGACGAAGCCAAGGACGAAGCCAGGGACGAAACCAGGGATGAGGCGAAAGCCGAGCCCAAGCCCGAATCCAAGCCGGAATCCAAGCCGGAATCCAAGTCCGAGCTCAAGTCGGAGTCCAAGTCCGAATCCAAAGCCAAGCCCGACACATCGAGATCGAAGGCGAAGACCGCCGCGTCGGCCGCGCCGGCCGGCCCTGCGGTGTTCCCGACCGCGATCCATCCGAAATTCGCCAAGGAGAAGCCGACCCGCGCGCGGCTGCACACCTGCGCCGAACAATGGAAGGCCAACAAGGCCGCCAACACAACCGGCGGGCTGCGCTGGATCCAGAAGGGCGGCGGCTACTGGAGCGAATGCAACAAGCGGCTGAAGGGCTGATCGGCGATCGCGCTGCGCGACGGCGCCGAGCATCTGGTCGCCACGATGTCGGCGACGCTGATGGCGCTGCGCCCGTCCAGCCGAACCGCCGCCTGACGCGGCTCGACGATTGACGCGCCCGCCGAAACGGCCCATCCGACCCGCCTGAGGTTTCGGATGGGGTGACGCATGATCGCAAGTCTCGGCCTGATCCTGCTGTGCCAGCTCGTCGCCGAGGTCGCGGTGCGCGCGCTGGCGCTGCCGTTGCCCGGCCCGGTGATCGGGCTGGTGCTGTTGCTGCTGCTGTTGCTGGCGCGCGACCGGCTGCGCTGGCTGGCGGTCGGGCCGCTGCGCAATGATGGCGTCGAGAACGCCTCGAAGGGGATGCTGGCGCATCTGTCGCTGCTGTTCGTGCCGGCCGGCGTCGGCGTGGTGCAGCAGCTCGACATGATCGCGGCGCACGGCGTTGCGATCGCGCTGGTGCTGGCCGGCTCGGTGCTGATCACGCTGCTGGTGACGGTCGCGACCTTCATCGTCACCGCCCGGCTGCTGTCGATGTGGGGCACGCGATGAGCGCCGACCCGTTCGCGCTGTGGGTCTATCTGTCGCAGACGCCGCTGCTGTGGCTGACGGTGACGCTGCTCGTCTACGCCGCGACCGACGCTGTGTCGCTGGCGACCGGGCGCAATCCGCTGATGAACCCGGTGCTGCACGCGATGTGGATCATCGGCGCCTTCCTGTGGCTGACCGGCACCTCCTACACGACCTATTTCGGCGGCGCGCAGTTCGTGCACTTCCTGCTCGGCCCGGCGACCGTGGCGCTGGCGGTGCCGCTGTACGAGAACCGCCATCGGGTAATCGCCGCGATCGTGCCGATGGCGATCGCGCTGGTGGTCGGCTGCGTCGCCGCGATCGTTTCGGTGGTGGTGCTGGCGCAGCTCGCGGGATTGCCCGAAACGGTGGTGCTGTCACTGGCGCCGAAATCGGTCACCGCCGGCGTCGCGATGGGCATCAGCGAATCGCTGCACGCCGATCCGTCGCTGACCGCGGTCGCGGTGATCCTCACCGGCATCATGGGCGCGATCGTGGTGACGCCGCTGATGAACGCGCTCGGCATCCGCGATTTCCGCGCCCGCGGCTTTGCGGTCGGGCTGGCCTCGCACGGCATCGGCACCGCCCGCGCCTTCCAGGTCGACGCCATCGCCGGCGTGTTCGCCGGCATCGCCATGAGCCTCAACGCGCTGATCACCGCGCTGCTGGTCCCGGTGCTGGTGACGCTGCTGGTGAGATAGTTCGGGCGATTGCTCGCAGTCGGCGTTTTGCCGCAACGCCGCACCATCCTCGGCCGTCACCCTCCGCGAAAGCGGAGGGCCCAGTATTGCAGAGCGCTGATGATGATCGCAGGCACTCTGGAATACGGGGTCGCCCGGACGAGCCGGGCGATGACCGGCGTGTCTGGTTCTGCAGGTTGTGATTTGAACACGCCCCGGCAACGCGCTAATTTGTGATCTTGCTGCCGCAGGGAGCTGGACCATGACCGACGCTTCAGCCTTGCCGACGTCCGCCGCTGCTCCGCGTCGCGTCCACGCATCGGCGACGCGCCGCGCCATCGCGCTACTCGCTGTGGTCTCGGCGATCGCCGTCGCGCTGCTGGCGTCGTCGCCGGAGGCCAGCGCCAGCGCCGTGGCGCTGTCCGACCCCGAACTGGTGATGCTGCTGCGCTTCATGGCCGGCGTGAAGGCGCTGCTCGCTTTGTTTGCGCTCGGCGTGGCGGTGTGGCGGCTCGGCTATCCGACCTCTCCGGCATTGACGCTCGCCTATGTGACCGCGCCCGCGCTGATGTGCGCGGCGCCCGTCGTGATCTGGCAGATGGCGCATGTGGCGGTCGGCGCCGCGCTTTTTCACGCCGGCTTCGTGCTGCTGCTGCTGGCGCTCTATGCCGATCGCGGTGACGCGACCGAATTGGCGAAGTCCGCAATGCTGCGGCTGCGCCGGGCGTAGGCTCAGCCTGTCCCGTTCAGCCAGTCCAGCAATGCGGCGTTGATCTCGCGCGGATAAGTGTGGCTGAGGTCCGCGATCTCGCGATAGCTGACATCGGCGCCGGCGGCGACCAGCGCCTGCTGCGCCTGCCGCGCCAGTTCGACCGGAAACATCCAGTCGTGCCGCCCATGCACGATCTGGATCGGCAGGCCGCGCAGCCGCTCCGGAGCCGCCATGCCGGCCAGCAGCGGATGGAAGCTCGCGGCGATCGGCGCCAGATGCGTGAAGGGCGAGGCGCGCTCCAGCCCGGTGACGTAGCAGAACGTGCCGCCGTCGCTCAGCCCGGTGACCAGCAGCCGCTGCGGATCGACCGACCATCGCGAGCGGATGAACGCGACGATGCGCGCCAGATTCGGCGTGTCGGCGTCCTCACCCATCAGCGCCCAGGTCGGCCCGATCGCGGTCGGCGCGACCACGATTGCGCCGCGGCTGCGGGCGTCGCGCAGCCAGCTCCACAGGAACAGCCGGCCATGGCCGCTGCCGCCATGCAGCGCCACCACCAGCGGCCAGCCGCGCGCCGGCGTGTAGTCCTCCGGCACGTAGAACGAGAACCCGCCGCGGTTGTCGGGCGCGTTGTCGTGATGGAATACGCCGCTGTCGGGATGCTTCGGCTGCGCCAGCCGGGCGAGCACGGCGTCGTCCTCGCGCAGCGCCGGATCGAGATAGAGGCCCGACACCGGCGGCAGGTTGGCCGCCAGCGGATACAGCGCCTCGAGCGCCTGCGGCAGGTGGCGCAGCGCCCGGAACACCGAGACGAGGTCGCCTTCTCCGCGGTCGACCGCGCGCAGCCCGGCGAACGCCGCGAGCGCATGATCCGCCGCGGTCCGCAACGGCTCGCGCAGATGCGCAAACGAATCCGGCCATGCCACGAGCCGCGGCAGCTCGGCGCGCAGCTCGGTGTCGGGGGCGCCGGCGAGCCGCATCACCTCGCCGAAATCCGGCGGGTGCAGATAGCGCGCGACGAAGCCCAGTGCCTCGATCGACCGCAGCAGCGGCGGCAGCAGCGCCACGATGTCGTCGATCACGGCATCGCTCATCGCAAGTCTCTCCGAATGAACCGGCGGCTCGGCCGTCATCAGCAGAGAGTGGCGATCCTCCGGACCAAAGCAAGCCGGATCGAACCCGCGCACGGCAAAACGCCGCGCGAGGGCATCGCGCGGCGCATCCTGTCTCGAGGCTTCTCGCCGTTGCGGAAGCAGCGGCCGTTCAGGCCGCGCGCACCGTCTCCAGGAAGGTGGCGACCTCTTCCTTGAGGCGGCTGCTGTCCTGCGACAGCGATTTCGCCGCGGAGAGAACCTGCGACGACGCTGAGCCGGTTTCGGTCGCGCCGCGCTGGACGTCGGTGATGTTGGAAGAGACCTGCTGCGTGCCCTGTGCGGCCTGCTGCACGTTGCGCGAGATCTCCTGGGTCGCGGCGCCCTGTTCTTCCACCGCCGAGGCGATCGTCGAGGCGATTTCCGACATCCGGCCGATGGTCAGGCCGATCTCCCTGATGGCCGACACCGACTGATCGGTCGCGGCCTGGATGCCGGTGATCTGCTGACCGATCTCGCCGGTCGCTTTCGCGGTCTGTTCGGCCAGCGCCTTGACCTCGCTGGCAACCACAGCGAAGCCGCGGCCGGCCTCGCCGGCGCGCGCCGCCTCGATGGTGGCGTTCAGCGCCAGCAAATTGGTCTGGCCGGCGATGGTGTTGATCAGTTCGACGACGTCGCCGATCCGCGCCGCGGCCGCCGACAGCATGCCGACGCTGTCGTTGGTTTTGCGGGCCTGGTCGACCGCATCATTGGCGATCCGCGCCGATTCCTGAACCTGTCGGCTGATCTCGTTCACCGACGACGCCATCTCTTCGGTCGCGGACGCCACCGATTGCACGTTGGTCGAGGCTTCCTCCGACGCCGCCGCAACCGCGGTGGTCAGCTCCTGGGCGTGACCGGCGGTCGCGGTCAGCGTGCTGGCCGAAGCTTCCAGCTCGGTCGACGCCGACGACACCGTCTCGACGATCTGGCCGATCGCGGATTCGAATTTGCGGGTCGCCGTATCGACGCGCTGGGCGCGGGCGATCTTGGCCTCGGCTTCATGCGCCGCGGCTTCGTCGGCGGCCTTCTTGGCGATCAGAGCTTCCTTGAAGACCTGCAGCGCATCGGCCATCGCGCCGATCTCGGTCTTCGCGCCGCGATGCGGCACCTCGGCGGAAAGGTCGCCCTGGCCGAGCGACTGCATCGGCTTGATGATAGAGGCGATGGCCTGCGCGATGTCGCGGATCACCATGACGCTCGCGCCGATGCCGACCAGGATCGCCAGGCCGAGGATCGACACCACGATGAAGAAGGCCGAGGTGTAGGTCGATGTGGCGACTCCGCTCGCATGCTTGGCGCCGTTGTTGTTGAGCGCGATGTCCTTGCTCATCGCCTCGTCCATACGAGCACCGATCGGATTGAAGGTGCTGGAGAGCATCTCCACGCCCTCGATCGAGATCTGCCCGTTATGGCTGTTGCGCGACAGCTCGAGCAGCTTCGGGACAATGGCCCGGTATTTCGCCCATTCGCTGACCCATGTTTCGTAGATCTGCCGCTCCTCCGGCGACGAGATCAGCGGCTCGTAGCCGTTCTGGGCCTTCTTGATCCGCTCTTCGTTGTCGGCCAGTTGCTTTTCGATGTCGGCCATGCGGCTGGGGTTCGTCTCCAGCAGATGGTTTCGCAGCTTCATCCGATAGCTGATGACTTCGGCCCGCATATCGCCGAGGGTCGTGACGGTCGGCAGCCAGTTGCTGGTGATCTCGACCGTGGCGGCGTTGATCCCCTGCATTTTCAGCAGCCCGATCCCGCCCAGGCCGGACATGGCGATCAACAGAGCCGCGACGAGCGTCGTGATTTTGGTGCGAATGGAGAGCCTTGCAAACATGGAAAACGTCCTGCCGATTGAGGCGCCCGGGATGTTGTGGTGATGTGCAGGCAGAGGGCCGCCGCTCCGCCCGACACCTCGGAGCTGGTCCGAAGCATGGCCTTGTTGAGCAGCACGTTGCGGGATGGAACTTGTTGCATCGTTAATGATCATCCTCGTACCACTACGGTGAGACGTTCGTCGTGATGCGCGCGGTCGACGGGGTAGTCATCGGCAGACCGCCGCCCCGCCGCCTGCGCGGCAAAGGATTTCCAACCGCCGTCCAATGTCCTACCCTGCGATGAAAGGATGCCGCGACGGGGATGTCGCGATCGGGAGAGCCGCTGCAGTCTCATGCCTTGGTGGAGCGAGCCGGGCGACAGGTCTGCGCACTCCGTCAGCCACGCACCCGTTTTGGCGGCTGCGGGCGGCGCGGGAGCCATCGGCCGCCTCGATCGTTGGCTTCCGCGACGGCAACGGGGATTTCTGAATGCGCGCGGCTGACAACAAGTTCTTCCTGTTCCTGCTGGCGGCCGCTTCGATTGCGTTCGTCTGGATCCTGCTGCCGTTCTACGGCGCGGTGCTGTGGGGCGTGGTGATCGCGATCCTGTTCGCGCCGCTGTACCGGCAGCTCAACCGCGCCCTCGGCTTCCGCCGCAACCTCGCCGCGGTGGTCGGGGTGACGGTCATCGTCCTGCTGGTGCTGTTGCCGTTTTCGGCGATCGGCACTGCGCTGGCGAAGGAGGCCGCCGGCGTCTACGGCAAGATCGAATCCGGCAATCTCGCTTTGCTCAACAACCTGCGGAACTTCATCGAGCAGCCTCCCAGCTGGATCAACGACCTGCTCGAGCGGTTCGGCATCGGCAGCGTCGCCGAGTTGCAGCAGCGGCTGAGTTCGGCGCTGATGCGCGGCAGCCAGTATTTCGCCGGCCAGGCGCTGACGATCGGCCAGAGCACGGTCGATTTCACCGTCAACCTGTTCGTGATGTTGTATCTGCTGTTCTTCCTGCTGCGCGACGGCGACCTGATCGCCGGCCGGATCCGCCGCGGGCTGCCGCTGTCGGTCGATCAGCAGAACCTGCTGCTGAACAAATTCACCGTGGTGATCCGCGCCACCGTGAAGGGCAACATGCTGATCGCGCTCATCCAGGGCGCTCTCGGCGGGCTGGCGTTCTATGTTCTGGGCATCGGCGGGGCGCTGCTGTGGGCGGTGGTGATGGCGTTCGTGTCGCTGCTTCCTGCGGTCGGCGCCGGCCTGGTGTGGGCGCCGGTGGCGGTGTATCTGATCGCCACTGGGTCGATGTGGCAGGGCATCCTGCTGATCGCCTATGGGGCGCTGGTGATCGGCATGGTCGACAATGTGTTGCGCCCGGTGCTGGTCGGCAAGGACACCCGGATGCCTGACTACGTGGTGCTGATCTCGACGCTTGGCGGCCTGCAGGTGTTCGGCCTCAACGGCTTCGTCATCGGCCCGGTGATCGCGGCGATGTTCATCGCGGTGTGGGATATCTACTCCACATCGCGCGAAGCTGCCGCCAGCGCCGGCGAGGCGACCACCGGCGGCGTGCCGAGCAACGGCGAGGTGCCGAGCAGCGACGCGCCGTAGCGGTCTCGCGGAGCCCGGGCCCCGCGCCGGGCACCCTCCGGCGCCCGAGCAGAATCTGGGCTCAAATACCGAACCAGGGCTGCAGCAGGCGGGCGAATACGCCCTTGAACCTCAGCGGCGCGTCGGTGACGGCGAGGCAGATGCAGTCGCCATCCGGCCCGGCGTGGGGCTGGTGCTCGGTGTACTCGTCGGTCTCGGCGACGTCGCCGCGCGCCAGGACCGTGTCGCGGTCGCACAGGCTGCCGCTCAGCACCAGCGTCAGCTCACGGCCGGCATGACCGTGCGCCGGCACCCCCGTGCCCGGCTGAAATCGCAACAGCCGCGCGCGCGGCCGGCAGTTCGGAAGGTCGATCGCGATCTGCTGCACCCGAGGCGCCAGCACAGTCCAACGCAAAGTGTCGAGGTCGCCGCCGAGATAGCCGCGCAGCGGCTCCGGGATGACGATGCCGGAGCGTGGACGCAGCGGTCTCGCCGGCGCCGGAGCGGCGGCCGGCTCGCCGCGCAATTGCGCCAGCACCGCATCGTGCAGCCCGGGCGACAGCTCGGCTTCCGGCAAGGCGTCGAACAGCGCGCCGCCGAGGTCGTCCGCCGCCGCAGCACGGGCGCGGCAGGCCGGGCACAGCGCGAGATGGGTGGCGACCAGCAGGCTCGACGCTTCGTCCAGCGTGCCGGCGGCATAGCTCAGCAGCAGATCGTCGCCGATGTGATACCGCACCGTCATCGTCCGGCTCCCGTTTGCGGGTCGAGCGCGGCGCGCAGCTTGCCGAACGCCAGCCGGATTCGCGACTTCACCGTCCCGACCGGCAGCCCGAGCCGTTGGGCGATCTCGCCGTGGGATTGGTCTTCGTAGAACGACAACGTCAGGACGCTCTTCTCGTTGGACGACAGCGTGTTCATCACGTCGCGAACCCTTCGCTGCACTTCGGCGCGCTCGAACTGGCGGTCCGGGGGTGCCTCCTCGTCGGGAACGAACGCCGGGTCGTGTGGATCGAACGACGGCCGCTTCGCCCGCCGCAGCCGGTCGATGCCGAGATTGCGCGCGATGGTGAAGATCCAGGTCGTCGCCGAGGCCTTCGTCGGATCGAATTGTGTGGCGTTTTTCCAGACCGAGACCATGGTCTCCTGGGTGATCTCCTCCGCCGTCGCCGGATCGCCGCCGCGCCTTGTGAAGTAGGATTTCAGCCGCGGCGCGTAGTGCCTGAACAACGCGTCGAACGCGGCCTCGTCGTGATCGGTGGCGATCCGCACGATGCAATCGGACAATTCTCGAGAAACGGCATGCGGGTCGCGTCGCGGTTGATCCATGACGACCAGTCCATTCCCGGGCAAGGCACGATCGACAGCGACGCGGCATGACGTCCTGTCCGAACGCGGCAGCCTAGCGTCCGATTGCGCAAGGCACAGCGCGCCTTGTGTCGCGCCGGCGACGAATTGGCCGCGAGTAGTAAGCTGGTAGTGACGCGCGCTGTCGGCATCTGTGGTCTGGACATGCATGGCGCGGCGATCGCTACAAGGAAACGGTGGATTTGCATCTTGATACGTGCGGACGCGCGATCTGGATCACTGCGGCGGCTGAAAAAAGCGACAGCGGTGCGACGCCATCACGCGGACGGCGCAAATCGATCACGCGCGAACTCACGCGGCTGTGATACGACGTCGGTGATCCGGCCCGCGACGCGCTTCGTAAACAGGGCACTAGCAACCAACGCGAGGTTCGAAAATGTCGGTGTTTCGCAAGTTGAACGGAATGGAAACGGCTGCGGTCGGAGCCGCTCTGCTGATGACGCTCGCCCCGCTGGTGCCCTACGCGCTGCTCGGCTGATCGCCGCGCCGCAGAGGTCGATCGATCGTGGGCGACGGAATGATCACGACCCCGAAGCCCGTCGGCGATGCCGGCGGGCTTCTTCGGCAACGGCCGGCGAGGTCGATCAGCGCCGTCGCCGCAAGGTCACGAACTGAAAGATCTGGTCGCTGTCCCACGGCGCTTTTGCCGACATAGACGCTCTGCCAATGATGCTCGCGACTCGGCGAGTCCATCCCGACTTCTCCTGCCGCCGATCAGTTCGCTACGGATCGAGCTCGGTGTCCCAATATAAATAATCGAGCCAGCTCTCGTGCAGATAGTTCGGCGGGAACAGCCGGCCGTTGCGATGCAGCTGGTGGACCGTCGGCGCGAAGGCGGTCTGGCGCGGAAACATCCTGGCCTGGGCCGGCGTCATGTTGCCCTTGCGCAGATTGCACGGCGAGCACGCCGCCACCACGTTCTCCCACGTCGTCTGGCCGCCCTTGGAGCGCGGGATGATGTGGTCGAAGGTGAGGTCCTCAGGTGCGCCGCAATACTGGCAGGAGAAGCGGTCGCGCAGGAACACGTTGAACCGCGTGAAGGCCGGATGCGTCGACGGCTTCACGAAGGATTTCAGCGAGACCACGCTGGGAAGCTGGATCTCGAGGTTCGGGCTGTGAATCGCGCGGTCGTAATGCGCCACGATGTTGACGCGATCGAGGAACACCGCCTTGATCGCGTCCTGCCACGACCAAAGCGATAGCGGATAGTAGCTGAGCGGCCGGAAATCCGCGTTCAACACCAGCACCGGCCAACCGCCATGCGAGACATGCGCGTTCAAGAAACGCTCCTGACCCCCGACCGATCGACGCTGCGAAGCAGCATGCGGAAGGGATACTACAGCCAGCGTGACGCCGTTGTGAAGGGCAACCGGGAAAGGAAGCTCGCCGACGCGGGGAATTCCGACCAAATGCGGCGAATTCGGGAGAATGGATGTGCCGGAACGCTCGCGAATGAAGGCGATTGTTCCATATTTACCGGGCGCGTTGACGTCCGCGGGCTGCTTCTATCAGATGCGTAGCAGATAATCCCGATTTCGACCGTTCAGTTCCCGGAGGCGACCATGTCCAGCGCAGCAACCGCATCGCTCAAATCCACCGCCGCAGCGCCCGCCCATCAGCCCGGCCGCGGCCGGGTGTATGATTCGGTCGCCGATGCCTATGGCGATACCCCGCTGGTGCGGCTGAACCGGCTGCCGGGGCAGAACGGCGTCAAGGCGACGATCCTGGCCAAGCTCGAATATTTCAATCCGGCCTCCAGCGTGAAGGACCGCATCGGCGCGGCGATGATCGCCGCGATGGAGCGCGAGGGCATCATCAAGCCCGACACCATCCTGATCGAGCCGACCTCGGGCAATACCGGCATCGCGCTGGCCTATGTGGCGGCCGCCAAGGGCTACCGGCTGAAGCTGGTGATGCCGGAATCGATGTCGATCGAGCGCCGCAAGATGCTGGCCTTCCTCGGCGCCGAGCTGGTGCTGACCGAAGCCGCAAAGGGCATGAAGGGCGCGATCGCCAAGGCCGAGGAGCTGATCGCCTCGACCCCGAATGCGGTGATGCCGCAGCAGTTCAAGAACCTCGCCAACCCCGAGGTTCACCGCCGCACCACCGCCGAGGAGATCTGGAACGACACCAACGGCGAGATCGACATCTTCGTCGCCGGCGTCGGCACCGGCGGCACCATCACCGGCGTCGGCCAGGTGCTGAAGCCGCGGAAAGCCTCGCTGAAGGTGGTCGCGGTCGAGCCGGAGGAGAGCCCGGTGCTGTCCGGCGGCGCGCCCGGCCCGCACAAGATCCAGGGCATCGGCGCCGGCTTCGTGCCGGACATTCTCGACCGTTCGGTGATCGACGAAATCATCAAGGTGTCGGGACCGGTTGCGATCGAGACCTCGCGGGCGCTGGCGCGGCATGAAGGCATCCCCGGCGGTATCTCGTCGGGCGCCGCGATTGCGGCCGCGATCGAGCTCGGCAAGCGCCCGGAGAACGCCGGCAAGACCATCGTGGCGATCGTGCCGTCGTTCTCGGAGCGCTATCTGTCGACCGCTCTGTTCGAAGGCGTCTAGCCGCCGCCCACAACCGGCGTCGTCACGCCGTCACTCTGCCGCCGCGAGCAATCGCGGCAGCAGGCCGGCGTCGCGGGCGAATTCGACCATGATGTCGCGGACGTCGTGCGGCCGCTCCTCATGCGCCAGATGGCCGAGCCCCGGCATCAGCTCGATCCGCGCGCCCGGCACCATGCGCTGCACTTGCGCCGAATTGCTGGCCGCGATGGTCTTGTCGTTGCTGCCGGCGATCAGCAGCAGCCGGGTCGCCAGTTGCGGCAGCTCCTGCGCCGTGCGCTCGAGCCGCCAGCTCGCCATCATCCGCAGCGCCGCGGCGACATGGCCGGGGCTGCCGACCAGCCGGCGATAATAGTCGATGCCGTCCGGCTCGATCGACGAGCCGGTATCCACCAGCATCCGCTCGACCATGCCCGGATTGCGCGCGAACCGCGCCATCAGCCGCGGCACCATCGTGCTCGACGCCAGCAGCCGCGCCAACGGCAGCATGAACCGACCCGCCGCGCCGCCGATCGGCAGCAGCGCGCCGTTGAGCGCCACGACGCCGGCCGGCGCGATGCTGCCGTCGAGGCACATCCGCGCCAGCAGCGCGGCGCCGGCCGAATGGCCGGCGACCAGAACCGGCTGGTGGCCGAGCCCGCGCAGCAGCGCGGCGAGATCCTGCGCCATCGCATCGAGCGTCATGCGCGCCGGCGCCGGCGTCTGGGTGAAGCCGTGGCCCGGCAGATCGGGCGCGACGACGGTGAAGTGCTCCGCCAGCAGCGGCGCCAGCGTGCGCCAGGAATGCGTCGCCGCGCTGGTGCCGTGAATCAGCAGCAGCACCGGACCGCAGCCCATCTGCTGCAGGTGCCAGCGCAGCCCGGCGGCGTGCACGAACTGACTGGCGTCGCGATTGGGCCAGTCGCGGCCTTCGACGTCCCAGCGTGGTCTGGCAAGCAGCGCGGCCCGCGGCGTGCGGGGCGGAGGGTTGTTGTCGTTGAGCGCACGCATCATCGCCCTGTCCCTTGTTGCGCCGATGGCATCATCGCCGGCGCACCCTGTCAAATACGTGGCGAACGCCCGGTTCCGGGCGGGATTGTGTTATCTGCGAAAGTGGTACTCGCTTATGGCATCAGCCGGGTCAGTCTCCGGCGCGCGGACGCTGCGCTATGCTCATACTCGTGAGCACGTTGCGTTGGATTGACACCCTGTGTCAGCACTGCGCGACAGTTCGGGCGCGTAGCGTCACAACGCTGCTCGATCGCGTTGACCAAATCTGTCAGCACGCCGCGACACACGTGAAATCGGCATGAATACCGCAGATTTCCCTTCGCGGTCCTGCAAATCATTCCAATATTCAATTCAGTGCAGGCCCTGAACTAACAGTCAGGGTGAGTCGCAACGGCAGTCGCGGCGAATCGCGGCGACGCGTCCCGAACGGGAGTGAAGCGATGAAGATGTCTCATCTGGCCAATTTTCTGCTGATGATCTTCGGCGGCGCGGCGCAGGAAGTCGCCTACGCCGTCAGGCGCCGCTGGCGCCGCGACGACCGCGCCGAGTAAGCGACGCCGCGCGGACTAGGCGGCGCGCCCTCGCCTCAACCCGCCGTGATGCGACCCTGGTCGGGCGCGATCAGTTCCGGCCGCGAGCCGGACAACCGCTTGTGCAGATGCACCATGAAGGCCATGCCGAACAGCGGCGTCGCCAGATTGACGATCGGGATCGACACGAAGGCGGCGATCACCAGCCCGGCGATGAACACCGTGGTGGCGTTGTCGCGCCGCATCGCCTTGGCCTCGGCGGCGGGTCGGAAGCGCATCGCCGCGAGTTCGAAATATTCCCGGCCGAGCAGCCAGCCGGTGGCGACGAAGAACACGATGACGCCGGCGCCGGCGAACAGCAGGAACGGCAGCGCCACCAGATAGACCAGAATCGTCAGCAGCGCGGTCTTGATGGTCTCGATCAGCGCCACGCCGACCGGCAGCGCGACGCCCGGCTCGTCGTGCGGATAATATTCGCGCTCGACATGTTCGGCGGCCTCGTCGACGAAGATGCCGGCCACCAGCGAGGTCACCGCCGGCATCAGGAACACCGCGCCGACCACGATGCCGAGACCGGCGGCGATCGAGAATACCCAGGACAGGATGTTGAGCGGGGTCTGAAAGCCGCCCAGCGCGGCCTCGGCCCACAACTCGCTCGACGAGGCCAGCCAGCTCAGCAGCCGCTGCAGCCCGATCGCCGCCACCGCGATCAGCGCCAGCGCGAAGCCGATCGAGCGCCACAGGATCGAGCGCATCGGCGGCGACAGAATCTGGGTCAGCGCCTTGATGGCGGCGTCGAGCATGGGCGGTGTCCTCGTCCGGAAATCGGCCTGAAACAGGTAGAGGGGGCGACGGGGTTCGGCAAGGGCGGGGTGGTCCCGGCGGCCTCTCCACACTGAATCCCTCATCCCGGCCATCCACGCATCTCTTGCGGCCCTGCTGCGAGAACGTGGATGCCCGGCACAAGGCCGGGCATGACGCGTTGAAACGAAAGTGCCCGACTTCATTGGCCGCAGCCCCATCCCGGGCACGGTCCGATTCGCGCAGCTATCGCCGCAGCCGCCGCGACGCCGGGTAGTTCATGACTTTCGGCACCCGGCCCTCACGCAGCGCGCGCTGCATGGCTTCCCAGTACTCCGGCTGCATCAGTTCCGGATGGGCGTCGCGGAAGGCGCGGCGCAGGCCGGGCTCGTCGATCCGCAGCCCCTCCAGCATGT
This sequence comes from Rhodopseudomonas sp. NSM, assembly GCF_052445935.1. Lineage (NCBI taxonomy): Bacteria > Pseudomonadati > Pseudomonadota > Alphaproteobacteria > Hyphomicrobiales > Nitrobacteraceae > Rhodopseudomonas > Rhodopseudomonas sp. NSM. Next base: position 235,265 of record NZ_JBQTCH010000006.1, read on the forward strand.
CGGCCGGACGGAACACCACGCCGTCCTCGAACTCCGGCACCGGGGCGAACGCGTTGCCGCGGACCTTCACGTCGGTCAGCGGCTCGACCGCGTCGTAGTCGAACAGATACACCTTGCGGATCCGGCTGACGCCGTAATTGCGGCCGTCGAGGTCCTTGTTGAAGATGTCGGCGGCGGCGTTGTTCTTGATGCAGTCGCCGAGATTGATCACCGCGGCGCGGGCGTCGGCGGCCGCAGCCGTGGCGAGATACAGCGGCAGCGGCGTCAGCTTGATCTGCACGATCAGATGCCGGAACACCAGCGCGTCGCGCTCCAGCGTCACGGTGTCGATGCCGGCCTCGAGCAGCTCGTCGAGCAGATCGGGCGCGAACATCGTGCGGGCGAGCTTGACGTTCGAATAGATGATGTTGTCGAGCATCGAGCCGGCGCGGTCGATCTCGTGCACCAGATTGTACTTGCGCAGCACCGCGTCGAGGCCGTCGAAATAGTCGAACTTGTAGTCGTCGGTCGGATGGTCGCGGATGATCTTCAGCACATAGGCCGAGGACGGCATCGTGAACGCGATCGCCACCGTGCCCTTGAAGCCCGGCGCGGTGTCCAGCTTTTCCTTGCTCTTGCGGTGCTCGGCGAGGATCTCGTTCATCACCGCGACCTTGCCGAGGTGATGAAAGCCGATGCAGGAATATTGCGTGCCGAGCGGCCGCTTCGGCATCAGCTCGTAGAGCAGCCGCGCCAGCTCGTGATAGCGCGGATTGGTGGCGTGATAATTCGCCAGCGTCGACGAGAACGCGAATTGCAGCTCGTCGGCGTCGCACAGCACCGCGTCGACGACGAGCCCGTCGTCCTCGTTGAGCAGCGCGATCAGCAACGGGATGTTGCGCGGCGGCATGTCGCCGCGGTCGCGCAGCCGGATCCGGCCGATCAGGCAGGCGCCGCGATTGCGGAAAAAGCCGGAGTCGGCGATCTCGATCTTTGCGGTTTCGCCGGCGCGTGGGCCGAGCGGCTCCAGCGCCGCCTCGATCGCGGCGGCGGCGAGCGCGGCGTCGCCGTCGAGATCGCGCCACGGCACGTTGAAGCCCGCAGCGTCGAGCACGTCGCGGATCACCTCCGGCCGGATCGGCAGCGTGGCGGCGATGGTCCAGACCACCGCGGCGACAGAGGCCGGCGGCCGCGCCGCCGGGCCGGTATCGTAGGACACCGGCCGCCATTCGTCGCTGACCAGCTTGCGGCGCAGCGACTGCCAGAACGCGAACGCGAAATCGGCCTCGTAGCGGCCGGCGATCGCCGCCAGCAGCTCGGCCTCGGCGCGCACCCAGACCTGCTCGTCATTGGCGAGTTCGGGCAGGCCGGCTTTCAGCAGCGGCACCAGCTGATCGATGCAGGCGGTATAGAGCCCGATCCGGATCCTCGACAGCCGCACCGTCGCGGTCCAGTCGCGCGCCTCGAACGCCGCCTTGGCGAGCGCCGGAATCCGCCGCGACACCGCATAGTAATTGTCGAACGCCGCCAGCACCACGCGCGCCAGCGTATGGGCCTGGTCGTCCGGATCGTCGGTCCGGACCAGCGCGTCGAGCAGGTCGAAATCCGGCTCGGCGATCCGTGTGGCGGCCTCGATATCGGAGGCGGCGAGAGGGTGGCGGCTGGCGGTCATCGCCGGGGATGATGCGGCGGATTCGGGCGCGGCGGCGTGATCTGGAGCAAATGCCGGCTCGGGCCGGCGCTTGCCTTCCTCGAGACAGGCAGATCGTCTTGCCGCTGTCCGTCTCCCGGCAAGGCCCCCCGCGCGGGCCTCCGGCCTGTGGCGCGGCGGTCAGCTCTGCGCATGACGGCGATCGACGTCGCCGGATCGTGTCCCGCTCAGGGTCGTCCGGCTGGCGGGACCACCGAGGCATCGGGCTGCGGCTTTACGGTAACCGTCTCGTCGGTCTCGAAGAAGGTCAGAGCGGCGGCCGAAAACCCGTCCGGTGCTTCGTACATCAGATGGTGCGTCGCGCCCTTGAACTGCACCAGCCACGCTCCCGGAATGGCCGAAGCCAGCGTCTTGGAACTTTCAGTGCCGACCACATTGTCGGCGGTGCCGACCACGAGCATCACCTGGTTGGCGATCGACGGCAGCTTGTCCAGCGGGGTCTTCCAGTGCGTGGTGGCTTCGACCTGCCGGGCCACGATCGGATCGGACGGCACCCTTCCGTGCAGCGCCTTGGCGACGTTGCTGCCATCGGTCGAGGTGGCGTGGATCAGCGCCTTGTTGAATCGATCGGGATATTGCAGCAGCAATTGCTGGGTAATCGTGCTGCCCATCGAATAGCCGAGCACGTGGCTACGCTTGACGCCAAGCGCGTCGAGCAGGCCGATCACGTCGGCGGCGAACAGCGGGTAGCTGAAGGGCGTGTCGTTGGCGGTGGTGTGGCCCATGCCGCGATTGTCCGGCAGGATCAGCTGATAGTTCTTCGACAGCGCATCGACGACCTGCGGCGGCCAGTTCTCGGCGGTCCCGCCGAGCCCCATGATCATCACCATCGGCGCGCCGCTACCGATCAGCTTGTAACCGATTGAGATACCGTTGGCGTTGACCTGATAGATGGCGCGGCCCTGCGGGTCCCGGCCGATCGCCTTGCCGACCGGCGCAACCGGATCGGCGAGGGCCGAGGTTGCGGTGAGCAGGAGTGCGACGATACCTGGAGCGAACAAGCGAGTGAGCGTTGCCATGCGAATCACCTTGCGACGTGTCGAATCACCGCCGGATAGCAGCAAGTGCGGAAAGCGTCGTTGCGGCTAAGGTGAAGCGCTAAGGGGATTCGTCGAAATCGTCGTCCCACACCCAGCCCTCGAGATCGCGATTCGCCTCGATCCCATCATCGATCGCATCATCCTCCGGATGCCGCGCCATCATCGCGGCTCCGCGGCGGAGATCGGCCAGAAACTGGGGATCACGCATGTCCGGCGCGCTGCGCACATTCGGACGTAAGCCCTGCGTCCGCAGCCGCTCCCGCAGCGATGCCAAGTGGGCGCAGGCAGTTTGGGAGGGGGGCTTATCTGGATCGGTTGGCATGACGGCAGCGTAACACGTTAGGGGCGTTTTCAATTCCTGGTTGTCATCCTCTGTCCATTGCGTCTTATTGTGAGGCTGCCGAAGCGGAGACTGGCGTGCCGACGATCGCGTATTTCCTCGGAATTGCCATCGCGATGTATTATCGCGATCATAACCCACCTCATGTCCATGTGATCTATCAAGGCTATGAGGCGTTGGTGGCGATTGAGGACGCCAGTCTATTGCAGGGCAAACTACCACCAACCGCAATGCTGATTGCGCGACGATGGGTTACCTTGCGGCGTGGGGCGTTGCTGGCGAACTGGGAGCGGGCGCGACGGCACGAAACGCTCGAACGAATTGCGGGTCCGGACGATGATGTTGATTAAAGTGCGGCGTGCGACCGCGCTGGGCGGTCACCGGCTGAAACTGGAGTTTTCCGACGATACCGTCGGAGAGCACGATCTCGGCTTCATCCTCGGCGAATCCGGACCAATGCTCGAGCCGCTCAAGGACCCCGCTTACTTCAACCGCGTCTTCGTCGAGAATGGTGTGCCGACCTGGCCGAACGGCTACGACTGGGACCCGATCGCGCTGCATCGCGAGATGCAGGCGGCGGGAGAATTGCGACCGGTCGGGAATGCGGCGGAGTAGCAGGCTGATTGCCATCCATAGGGGGTGGGGTCGCGCCGTGTCCGGCGGTCGCGCGCTTTCGACCAGCCTTCCCTTCGACCTTTGAGGTCACTCGATCAACTATCCACCTTCAACGCCGCAATAAACGCCTCTTGCGGGATGTCGACCTTGCCGAACTGGCGCATCTTCTTCTTGCCCTCCTTCTGCTTTTCCAGAAGTTTGCGTTTGCGGGTGATGTCGCCGCCGTAGCATTTGGCGGTGACGTCCTTGCGCAGGGCGCGGACGGTTTCGCGGGCGATGATCTTGCCGCCGATCGCCGCCTGGATCGGGATGACGAACATGTGCGGCGGGATCAACTCTTTCATCTTCTCCACCATGGCGCGGCCGCGGCCTTCGGCGCGCGTTCTGTGCACCAGCATCGACAGCGCGTCGACCGGCTCGGCATTGACGAGGATCTGCATCTTCACCAGATCGGCCGGCTTGTACTCGGTGAGGTGATAGTCGAACGAGGCGTAGCCTTTCGACACGCTCTTGAGGCGGTCGTAGAAATCGAACACCACTTCGTTGAGCGGCAGGTCGTACTTCACCATCGCGCGGGCGCCGACGTAAGTCAGCTCCTTCTGATTGCCGCGGCGGTCCTGGCACAGCTTCAGCACCGAGCCGAGATACTCGTCGGGCGTGAGAATCGTCGCCTCGATCCACGGCTCCTCGATCTCGGCGATCTTGACCACGTCCGGCATGTCGACCGGGTTGTGGATCTCCATCTGGGTGCCGTCGGTCAGCGTCATCTTGTAGATGACGGAGGGCGCGGTCGCGATCAGGTTGAGATCGAATTCGCGGCTGAGCCGCTCCTGGATGATCTCCAGATGCAGCAGGCCCAGGAAGCCGCAGCGGAAGCCGAAGCCGAGCGCGGCCGAGGTTTCCATTTCAAACGAGAAGCTGGCGTCGTTGAGCCTGAGTTTGCCCATCGCGGCGCGCAGCGTTTCGAAGTCGTCGGCGTCGACCGGGAACAGGCCGCAGAACACCACCGGAATCGCCGGCTTGAAGCCCGGCAGCATGTCGGTGATCGGCTTCCTGTCGTCCGTAATCGTGTCGCCGACGCGGGTGTCGGCGACTTCCTTGATGCCGGCGGTGATGAAGCCGATCTCGCCGGGGCCGAGTTCGTCCACCGTGGTCATCTTCGGCGTGAAATAGCCGACGCGCTCCAGATCATAGGCCGCGTTGGTGCCCATCATCCGGATGCGCTGGCCCTTCTTCATCACGCCGTCGACGATCCGCACCAGCACCACGACGCCGAGATAGACGTCGTACCAGCTGTCGACCAGCAGCGCCTTGAGCGGGGCCGAGCGGTCGCCCTTCGGCGGCGGCAGCCGCGTCACGATCGCTTCCAGCACGTCGGGCACGCCGAGGCCGGTTTTCGCCGAGATCATCACCGCGTCGGAGGCATCGAGCCCGATCACGTCCTCTATCTGCTGCTTGATCTTCTCCGGCTCGGCGGCGGGCAGATCGACCTTGTTGAGCACCGGCACGATCTCGTGGCCGGCGTCGAGCGCGTGATAGACGTTGGCCAGCGTCTGGGCCTCGACGCCCTGCGAGGCGTCAACCACCAGCAGCGAGCCCTCGCAGGCCGCCAGCGACCGCGACACCTCGTAGGCGAAGTCGACGTGGCCGGGCGTGTCCATCAGGTTGAAGATGTAGTCCTTGCCGTCCTTGGCGCGGTAGTTCAGGCGCACGGTCTGCGCCTTGATGGTGATGCCGCGCTCGCGCTCGATGTCCATCGAATCGAGCACCTGCTCCTTGCCGGCCATTTCGCGGTCGGACATCCCGCCGGTGATCTGGATCAGCCGGTCGGCGAGCGTCGACTTGCCATGGTCGATATGGGCGACGATGGAGAAGTTGCGGATGTTGTCGATGGGGGCGGTGGTCATGGTCGCGAGATAGCACCGGGACTCCGGCGCGGCAAGGCGAAGGGCGCCCGCAACCGCCCGAAAAACCGCCGCTTTTGGCGTGCTTGACGGGGCGGGCCGAACCGGCTGATGTCCGCCGCGCATGCCTCGAACCCAGGGTCCGGATGACCTCGATTGCCACGTCCCGCGGCCGCCTGTCGCTGATCGAGCGCTGGATCGATGCCTTGCTCGATCCCAAACGGCAGGAGCGTACCGTCATCCTGTCGCTGGCGGTCTATGCGGCGATCTGGACCGCCTACCGCACCATCGCCACCTGGCCGCGCGACCTGCACGCCGACGAAGCCGAGCTCTACGCCTGGTCGCAGCATCTGGCGTTCGGCTATGACAAGCACCCGCCGTTCTCGGCCTTCGTCGCCCGCGGGTGGTTCAGCGTGGTCCCGGTCTCGGACCTGACGTTCCATCTGCTCGCCACCGTCAACATCGCGGTGACGCTGTACATCGCCTGGCGGACGATGCGGCGCTATATGACGGCCGAGAAGGCGCTATTCGGGCTGGCGACGCTGACGCTGATCCCGTTCTTCAATTTCATCGCGCTGAAATACAACGCCAATGCGGTGCTGCTGCCGCTGTGGGCGCTGACCATCCATTGCTTCCTGCGCGCCTTCGAGGCCCGCGGCCTGCTGTGGCCGACGCTGGCGGGGGTGTTCGCCGGCGCGTCGATGCTGGGCAAATACTGGTCGATCGTGCTGGTCGGCGCGCTCGGGCTCGGCGCGCTGCTGGACCCGCGGCGTGCGCGGTTCTTCGCCTCCCCGGCGCCGTGGCTGATGATCATCGCGGGCGCGGCGGTGCTGGCGCCGCATGTCGCCTGGCTGGTCGATCACCGCTTCCCGACCTTTGCTTACGCGGCCGCGCGGGAATCTGACGGCCTCGGGCACAATGCGCTCGACACGCTGCGCTATCTCGCCGGCTGCGTCGGCTATGCGGCGCTGGCGTTGATCGCCACCTGGGTGCTGCTGCGGCCGTCGCGCGCCGCGCTGGCCGAGAGCGTCTGGCCGGCCGATCCGCAGCGCCGGCTGATCGTGACGATCCAGGTGCTGATGATCGTGGCCCCCGCGCCGCTGGCGCTTCTCAGCGGCATCCGCATCGTGCCGCTGTGGACGATGCCGGCCTGGACGCTGCTGCCGGTCGTGCTGCTGTCGTCGCCGCTGATCGCGGTCGGCCGCGACGCGCTGCGCCGGATGCTGATCGCGGCTGCGGCGCTGGCGCTGACGATCCTGGCCGCGGCGCCGGGCGTGGCAGTGGCGATCCACAGCAGCAGCCCGCCGGAGCCGTTCGAATACGCCTCCCTGCTCGCCGACGACATCGCGCGGGTCTGGCAGCGCCACACCGACAGGCCGATCGCGCTGGTGGCGGGCGAAACCGTGCTGGCGCAGAACACCGCGTATTATCTGCGCACCGACAGCCGCGCCTTCGCGACCGCCGATCTGGCTACGCTGAAAGCCGAGGCCGCCGCGCGCGGCGCGGCCCTGGTGTGCCCGGCGGCGGATCAGGCCTGTCTGGCGATCGCCGAGCAGATCGTGGCGGCGCAGCCGCAGATCCTGCGCAGCAAGGTGTGGCTCAGCCGGCCGCTGCTCGGAATCGCCGGCGGCACGGTGAAGGACGTGTTCTTCCTGGTGCTGCCGGAGGCGGGCGCCGCGGCGAAGTCCTGAGGCGCGAGCGCAGCGAGCCTCGAAGGATCGGCGGCGTGCGCAGTCTCCGTGTCCGCATCCTTCGAGGCTCGCCCTGCGGGCGAGCGCCTCAGGATGACGACGCAGAGGATGTCGTCGCGGAACGCGAGATTGCAGGCCTGAGGACTATTCTTCTTCGCCGAACTTGCTGCCCATCAGTTCGGCCAGCGCCTCGACGGCCTGCTGCGCCTCGGGGCCGGTCGCCGACACGGTGACGGTGGTGCCGATCCCGGCGGCCAGCATCATCAGGCCCATGATCGAGGTGCCGCCGACGGTCTCGCCGTTGCGCGTCACGGTGACGTCGGCCTGGAACTTCTCGGCCATCTGCACGAATTTGGCGGAGGCCCGGGCGTGCAGGCCGCGCTTGTTGATGACGGGAATCTCGCGGGAGATTTTTCCGGCGGTGCCAGCGACTGTGTCCGGGTGTCCGTCCGGCGCGGTCTGGGGCGCGTCTGCGGTCATTTGCCGGCCAGCACCCGGCTGGCGATGGTGACATATTTGCGCCCGGCTTCCTGGGCCAGGGCGATCGCATCGGGCAAGGTGCGCTCCTCGCGAACTTTCGCCAGTTTCACCAGCATAGGCAGATTGATCCCGGCGAGCACTTCGACCTTCGGGCGGCTCATGCAGGAGATTGCGAGATTCGACGGCGTCCCGCCGAACATGTCGGTCAGAATCGCAACGCCGTCGCCGCTGTCGACGCGATTCACCGCCTCGATGATGTCGCTGCGACACAGGTCGGCGTCATCCTCGGCGCCGATCGTGACGGCTTCGATTTGCTTTTGTGGCCCCATCACGTGTTCCAGCGCTGCCTTGAACTCGTCGGCAAGGCGCCCGTGGGTCACAAGTACTAGACCAATCATCGGAAACTCCTCGCGGGCGCTTCGTGGGTGCACCGCGCGAACGGGTCACTTTGACCATCCAGAGCCCCTATGCAAGGGGGTTCTCGCGATTCTCCCTCGAAGACAGGGGCAAATCGGGAACCGGGGCCGGTCTATTCAGTGACGATTGTGTGGCTCATATGGTTACAAAAATCCTTCCAGCAATCGTCCAACTGTGTGGCAGCGGTAACGGCATCGGTGGTGGTGAACGCTGCCACCACCAGAGGTAGCGGATCGTAGGCTTCGCCTACCGGTACCCGCGGCAATTCGACGCCCTGCACTGTCACACTCATCGATACGGCTTCCGGAAGGCGCGCGGCATCATCTGCGGCGAGGTCGACGACCAGGCCGACCATAGCCTCCGGCGCAGTCGGAACGCGGCGGAGGCCGAGGCCCCTGACCTCGATCATTCCGGCGATTTCCGGGACCGGGCGAACCCAGAGCCGGCCGTCGCGCTGCTCCAGAAAGACACGATCGTCGCCGATCAGTTCCACCGGGGGGATCTGTCGCGCCCGTCCTGCGACGATCAGCCCGAAGGCGAGGCGGGACTTGCCGGAGCCGGAGGGGCCGCGGATCAGCAACGCCCGGTCGCCGACCTTGACGGCCGAGGCGTGAACGCTTGGCGCGCCCGCCGCACTCATGTCGAGGGCAGCCGGACCACGAAGCGCGCCCCTGAGACCGTCGGCTCGCCGTCGGCGTCGCGCGGGCCGGGGCGGTTCTCGGCGCGGATCTTGCCGCCATGGGCCTCGACGATCTGCTTGGAGATCGACAAGCCGAGCCCGGAATTCTGGCCGAAGCCCTGATGCGGCCGGTCGGTGTAGAAGCGCTCGAAGATCTTGTCGAAGGCGTCGTCGCGGATACCCGGGCCCTCGTCGTCGACCACGATCTCGATCTCGGTCTTGCGTCGGCGGCAGACGATCTGGACGCGGCCGCCCTCGCGCGAGAACGACTGCGCGTTGGACAGCAAATTGGAGATCACCTGGCCGAGCCGCGAATCATGGCCGGGCACCGAGAACGAATCGTTCGCCGGCCCCTCGAACCGCACCTCGACCATCGCGATATTGCCGAGGCGGGTTTCGTTGGCGACCAGCGTCAGCGTCGTCAGCAGCCGGCGCAGATCGACCGGGGCGGCGTCCTGACGCTGCAATTCGGCGTCGAGGCGGCTGGCATCCGAGATGTCCGAGATCAGCCGGTCGAGCCGCTTCACGTCGTGCTCGATCACCGCGAGCAGGCGGGCGCGGCTCTTGTCGTTCTTCGCCAGCGGCAATGTTTCGACCGCGGAGCGCAGCGAGGTCAGCGGATTCTTCAATTCGTGGCTGACGTCGGCGGCGAACGCCTCGATCGCCTCGATGCGGTTGTACAGCGAATCCGTCATTTCGCGCAGCGCGCCGGACAGATGCCCGATCTCGTCGCGCCTTGTGGTGAAGTCGGGAATTTCGACGCGGGCGCGGATGCGGCGCCGGACCCGCTCGGCGGCGTCGGCGAGCCTGCGCACCGGGCCCGCGATGGTCGAGGCCAGCAGCACCGACAGCACGAACATCACCATCGCCGCGAGCCCGAAGATCTTCAGGATCGCCAGCCGCTCGGCGGTCACCATCTGGTCGATGTCGTCGCCCTGGGTCGACAGCATCAGCGCGCCGTGGATGGCGCGGAAGCGCTGCACCGGCACCGCGACCGAGACGATCACTTCGCCGCGCTCGTTGATCCGCACCATCGAATTCTTCTGGCCCTTCAGCGAATCGGCGACCTCCTGGTAGCCGTTGCCGTTTTCGGGCCCGAGTTCGCGATACAGCGGCAGGTCGCCGCGATTGAACCAGGTGCGGACCGCGATCATCGCGCGTTCGACGATGCCGGGCTTTTCCGCGGTCGGCGGCGGCAGTTCGAAGCGCATCACGTCGCCGCGGCCGTACAGGCTGCGGCTGTCGAGGATCAGCACGCCATCGCGGTCATAGATCCGCGCCCGCGTCTTGGTCGGCGAGATCAGCCGCCGCAGCACCGGCGCGACGCGCTCGGGATTGATCGGGAAATCGAGCACCGCGAATTCGTCCGGCGGGCCGTAGGTCTCGCCGGGCTTGAGATCGAGCAGCCGGTCCGGGTCGATGGTGATGGTGTTGGTTTCGACGGTGGCCGAGGCGGCGATCGCGCCGGCGATGATTTCCGCCTGTACCAGCAGGCTCTGCGCGCGGGCGTCGATCAGGCCGGCCCGGAACTGCGACAAATACAGAATGCTCGCCGACAGCGCCATCAGGCCGGCGAGGTTGAGCGACAGGATCCGCCGCGTCAGGCTGGAGAAGCTCAGGGTGAAGAAGAACTGCCCGGCGCGCCGCACCCAGGCGAGCGGCCGCGACCATGGCCGGGCCTGCGCCACAGCCTCGTCCGGCGCGGCGGCGTCGTCCCCGTCGCGGACTTCCTGATCAGCCGCGGTGCGATCCAGCAATGGCCAAGCCTGCCCGATGATTGGCGATGAGCAATTCTCGTCGGCGCATGATCTTCTCCGAAAACCGGTATCCCCTTTTTCGGGATCATGCGCCAGCATATCGCAATGCGGCGGCGCCGTCAGGCGCCGATGCGCCTGCGGGCCGGTGCGCCGTTCAGGTTTCCTTGAAACGATAGCCGACGCCGTAGAGCGTCTCGATCATCTCGAAATCGTCGTCGACCACCTTGAACTTCTTGCGCAGCCGCTTGATGTGGCTGTCGATGGTGCGGTCGTCGACATAGACCTGGTCGTCATAGGCGGCGTCCATCAGCGCGTTGCGGCTCTTCACCACGCCGGGACGGGTCGCCAGCGCCTGCAGGATCAGGAATTCGGTGACGGTCAGCGTCACCGGCTCGTTCTTCCAGGTGCAGGTGTGACGCTCCGGATCCATCCGCAGCAGGCCGCGATCCAGCGCCTTGGCGTCGGTCTCCTTCGGCGCAGCAGCCGGATCCTTCGGCGCCGACCGCCGCAGCACCGCCTTGACGCGCTCGACCAGCAGACGCTGCGAGAACGGTTTGCGGATGAAATCGTCGGCGCCCATCTTGAGGCCGAACAATTCGTCGATCTCCTCGTCCTTCGAGGTGAGGAAGATCACCGGCAGGTCGGATTTCTGCCGCAGCCGCCGCAGCGTTTCCATGCCGTCCATCCGCGGCATCTTGATATCGAGGATGGCGAGGTCGGGCGGCGAGGTGCGGAATCCGTCGAGCGCAGACGCGCCATCCGTGTAGGTCATGATCCGGTAGCCCTCGGCTTCCAGAGCGATCGAAACGGATGTGAGGATGTTGCGGTCGTCGTCGACCAGGGCGATTGTTGGCATGTAGCTCTTTCCGAAACGGCGTGGCGAGACCGCGAACGATTCGGCGATCCGTGGTTCAGGTTGCCCAAAAAGCACAGTCAACGAGCAATGCAAGCTGGGCTGAAATGTGGCCGGTTGCCAAATCTCGGGAACGCGACGCAATCAGGCGTGATATAAGCCCGGTTTCTGGGCATCAAAGCCCCATCCGGCAGTCAATTGACGGAATTTTCCCCATGCAGCCGACGGCCGAATTCGATGCGGGATTGGTCGCCAAGTCGCTCCTCCGCCGCCGTCGGGAGGGGGCGCTGGCCACCCTGCTGCGCGGCAGCGGCGATCCCTATTGCTCGCTGGTCAACCTCGCCAGCGCGCCGGACGGCTCGCCGATCCTGCTGATTTCCCGCCTGGCTGTGCACACCCGGAACCTGCTGGCCGACCCGCGGGTGTCGCTGATGCTCGACGAGCGCGCCGAGGGCGACCCGCTGGAGGGCGCCCGGATCATGCTGCTCGGCGTCGCCGCCGAGGCCGATCCGGCCGACGTTCCGCAGTTCCGCCGGCGCTATCTCGCCGCCCACCCCGGCGCGGCCGACTATATCGATTTTACCGATTTCTCGCTGTTCCGGATCGAAAGCAGCGGCGCGCATCTGGTCGCGGGCTTCGGCCGCATCGTCGATCTCGCGCCGCCGGACTATCTGACCGATCTCGGCGGCGCAGAGGATCTGCTGGAGTCCGAGGCTTCCGCGGTCGAGCACATGAATGCGGATCATTTGGGCACGATGAATCTTTATGCGACCCGGCTGCTCGGCGCCGCGTCGGCCGACTGGCGCTGTACCGGGATCGACCCCGAGGGGATCGATCTGCAGGCCGCCCGGACCACACTGCGGTTGCGGTTTCCGGAGCGGGTGACGACCGCAGCGGCGCTGCGGCACATGCTCAAACGCATGGCAGACATCGCCCGGGACGCCGCATGACTTGAGCCAGCGCAATGTCTTCCGGCGGTAAACCAAATACTGCCGCCCGGGTTGGCAAAGCCGAGGTTCGCCACTATTCAGTCGCCCCACTGGACCTAGGCGGTATATATTGTCGTTTACCGCGGGCTGAAGCGCATTGGCGGCAATCGCGCGATCGGGACAACGCGGACTCGAGGAGGATTCATTCGTGCAAGAGACGGGCGTGCATAACGGTGCTCATGGCGCCGACAAATTCGGACTTAAAAATCTCAACGGCGTGTACTGGAATTTCGCCGCTCCGCAGCTCTACGAGCATGCGCTGAAGAACGGCGAAGCCGTGCTGTCGGCCGACGGTGCGCTCTGCGCCGACACCGGCGAGTTCACCGGCCGCAGCCCGAAGGACAAATTCACGGTCCGCGACGCCACCACCGAGACCACGATGTGGTGGGGCGGCAACCAGTCGATCACCGCCGATCAGTTCGAGACGCTGTATCAGGACTTCCTGAAGCACGCCGAAGGCATGACGCTGTTCGCGCAGGATCTGTACGGCGGCGCCGATCCGTCGTTCCAGATCAAGACTCGCGTGTTCACCGAGCTGGCCTGGCATTCGCTGTTCATCCGCACGCTGCTGCGCCGTCCCGACCGCGCCGCGCTCGAGAGCTTCGTTCCCGAGCTGACGCTGATCGATCTGCCGAGCTTCCGCGCCGATCCCAAGCGCCACGGCTGCCGCTCCGAGAACGTCGTGGCGATCGACTTCGCCCGCAAGATCGTGCTGATCGGCGGCACCCAATACGCCGGCGAAATGAAGAAGAGCGTGTTCACCACGCTGAACTACTATCTGCCCGAGAAGGGCGTGCTGCCGATGCACTGCTCGGCCAATGTCGGCCCGCAGGGCGACACCGCGATCTTCTTCGGCCTGTCCGGCACCGGCAAGACCACGCTGTCGGCCGACCCGAACCGCACTTTGATCGGCGACGACGAGCACGGCTGGGGCAAGGACGGCGTCTTCAACTTCGAAGGCGGCTGCTACGCCAAGTGCATCAAGCTGTCGCCCGAGGCCGAGCCCGAGATCTTCGCCGCGTCGTCGCGGTTCGGCGCGGTGCTCGAAAACGTCGTGCTCGACGAAGTCACCCGCAAGCCGGATTTCGACGACGGCTCCAAGACCGAGAACACCCGGTCCGCCTATCCGCTGGAATCGATCCCGAACGCGTCGCTGACCGGCCGCGCCGGCCAGCCGAAGAACGTGGTGATGCTCGCCGCCGACGCCTTCGGCGTGATGCCGCCGATCGCCAAGCTGACCCCGGCGCAGGCGATGTATCACTTCCTGTCCGGCTACACCGCCAAGGTCGCCGGCACCGAGCGTGGCGTCACCGAGCCCGAGCCGGAATTCTCGACCTGCTTCGGCTCGCCGTTCCTGCCGCGCGATCCGTCGGTCTACGGCAACATGCTGCGCGAGCTGATCGCCAAGCATGATGTCGATTGCTGGCTGGTCAACACCGGCTGGACCGGCGGCATCTACGGCACCGGCCACCGCATGCCGATCAAGGTGACGCGCGCGCTGTTGACCGCGGCGCTCGACGGCTCCTTGCGCAACGCCGAATTCCGCACCGACCCGTATTTCGGCTTCGCGGTCCCGACCGCGCTGCCGGGCGTGCCGAGCGAACTGCTCGAGCCGGTCAAGACCTGGGCCGACAAGGCCGCGTTCGACGCCACCGCGCGAAAACTGGTCGGCATGTTCCAGAAGAACTTCGCCAAGTTCGAAGCGCAGGTCGACGCCGAAGTCCTCGCCGCCGCGCCCGACGTCAAGATGGCGGCCGAGTAAGCTTCACTGCGGCGGTGAGTTCGCCGCCGCGATGAGAGTGACGAAGGGCGGTCCCGCGGGGCCGCCCTTTTCGTTTGGGAGCCGCACCCTCGCGCCGAGCATTCTGGGCGCAATCATTCCGGACGCCGAGCATTCCGGACGTCTTGCCGCTGCCCGATCGCTGTTTCCGGGGGGTGGCGATCCGCCGCCCCCTCTGCTATGTGGATTCCCGACGCCCGCGGCACGCCGCGGCCGGCCGGTCCCGTAGCTCAGCCGGATAGAGCGGCGGTTTCCTAAACCGTAGGTCGGATGTTCGAGTCATCCCGGGATCGCCAACGCGCCCTGCGCGCCCGACTCGTTTTCGAGACAAGCCGTTTCAATATGACTCGTCATGCCCGGGCTCGTCCCGGGCATCCACGCGCTGCAGCGCTGGCGGAGGCCGAAAACGTAGATGGTCGGGACGGAGCCCGGCCATGACGGGTTGATAGCTCGGTGCAAGCCTCAGCTCACACCCGCACCATCCGCTTGCCCCTGTTCTCCCCCGCCAGCAGGCCGATCAGCGCGGCCGGGGTGTTCTCCAGCCCGTCGATGACGTCTTCCTGCACCTTGAGCTTGCCGCTTTCGACCCAGCCCTGCAGCTTGGCGACCGCCTCGTCGCGCTGGTCCATGTAGTCCATCACGATGAAGCCCTGCATGATCAGCCGCTTCACCACGATCAGGCCGGGGATGCCGCGCGGGCCGGTGGCGGACGGCGTGCGGTCGTATTGCGAGACCGCGCCGCAGCAGGCGATCCGGCCCTTGAGATTCATCTGCGCCAGGCACGCTTCGAGAATGTCGCCGCCGACATTGTCGAAATACACGTCGATGCCTTTGGGGGCCGCGGCGCGCAGCGCCTTGAACAGCGCGCCGTCCTTGTAGTCGACGGCGGCATCGAAGCCGAGCTCGTTCACCAGCCAGTCGCACTTCGCCTTGCCGCCGGCGATGCCGACGACGCGGCAGCCCTTGATCTTGGCAATCTGGCCGACGATCGAGCCCACTGATCCGGCCGCGGCCGACACCACCACGGTTTCGCCGGCGCGCGGCTTGCCGATGTCGAGCAGGCCGAAATAGGCGGTGAGGCCGGCGATGCCGTAGACGCTGAGCAGATGCGTCAGCGGCTCGACCTTCGGCAATTTGGTGAGATGCTTGGCCGGCAGCGCCGCGTAGTCCTGCCAGCCGGTGTCGCCGAACACGATGTCGCCGGGCGACAGTCCTTCGGCCTTCGAACTCACCACTTCGGCGATGCCGCCGCCGGGCATCACGCTGTCGGTCTCGACCGCGGCCCGATAGGTCGCGCCCTGCATCCATGCGCGGTTGGCGGCGTCGAGCGAGATGTAGCGCACGCGCACCAGCGCCTCGCCGTCCTTCGGCTCCGGCACCGCTGCTTCCGCCATGCGGAAATGCTCGGGCCCGAGCTTCTCCTTCGGCTTCTCGATCAGCAGCACCTGGCGGTTGACGGCGGTCATATGTCTCTCCCTGATTGCAGTGTTGTTGTCGGGTTGGCGGCGGACGCTAATCGGCGCCGCCGCCATGCGCAACGTTCAAATCGGGCGTCAGAAGAACCGCAGCTCCTCGGCGCGGCCGCCGCGCAGCACCGTGGCGAATTCGATCGCGAGAAACAGCCCGCCGGCGACGTAGATCCGCGCGCCGAGCCGCTCGGCCAGCGCGCGCGCCTGTTGCACCGCATCGGCGACGGTCGCAGCCGTATGAATCCCGGCGCGCGGATTGGCCGCGCGCGCGGCCTCGGCGATCACTTCGGCCGGCGCGCCCTTGTGATGCGCGGCGCTGCAGACGATGGTGTCGAACATCGGCGCCAGTGCCGACACGATCTCGCCCGCCGCCTTGTCGCGCGACACGCCGAGCACCAGGATCCAGCCGCTGTCGCCATGCGCGGCGTGGAGTCCGGCGAGCGCCTGGCGGATGCCGTCGGGGGTGTGGCCGACATCGATCACCGTCAGCGGTTGCGTGCTGATCGCCTCCAGCCGCCCCGGCCAGCGGGCCTCGGACAGCCCGTTGCGGATCGCGGCGTCGAGTCGCGCGGAATCGCGTGCCGGCTGCGGTTGCTTCAGCCACGACGCGAACAGCGTCGCGGCGATCGCCGCATTGTTGATCTGGAACGCGCCGAGCAGCGTGGTTTCTAGCGCCATGTAGTCGGTGTCGCCGAGCCGCAGATCGAAGCGCTGCTTGGCGTCGACCAGGGCCTCGGCTTCGACGCCGATCTCGTCGCGCACATACAGCGCGGCGATGTCGCGATTGCGGATGTACTCGTCGAGGTGATCGCGCAACGGCCGGCAGTTCTCGCCATACACGATGGTGCCGCCCGCCGCGCAGGCGTCGCTCTTGTCGGAGGCGATCAGTTCCAGCGAGCCGCCGAGCAGGCCGACATGTTCGAGATCGACCGAGGTGACGCAGCTCACGCGCGCGCCGAGCAGCCGGACCGGATCGTAGCGGCCGCCGATCCCGGCCTCGCACACCACGAGATCGCAATGCTGCTGCTGGAAGTACACGCAGGCCAGCGCGAACTGCGCCTCGAACGCGCCGAATTGCTCGCCGCGCGCGGCCGAGATCTCGGCCACCGCGGTCGCCACGCGTTCGAGCAGCGGCGTCAAGTCAGCGTCGGGGATCGGCACGCCGTCGATCTGGAAGCGCTCGTTGAAGCGCATCAGATGCGGCGAGGTGAACAGCCCGGTGCGCAGGCCGTAGGCACGGCCGATGCTCGCCGTGAACGCCGCCGTCGAGCCCTTGCCGTTGGAGCCGCACACCGCAATCGCGACGCGCTGCAGCCGGGCGCGGTCGATGCCGAGCCGTTCGAGCAGCGCTGCGAGCCGCGCCAGACAGATCCCTTCGCCGTATTTCGGCAGGTCGAACATCTACAACAGTCCCGTCGTCGTGAACGTATGCCGCCAGATCGCGAGAATCAGATCGTCGCGGCCGCAGCTTTCCAGAAAACGGATCGCCGGATTGGAATTCACCTCGATCACTTGCACGACGTCGCGCCGCTCCGGATCGACGAACAGATCGACCGCGCCGAGCCGCAGCCCGAGCGCGCGCACCGCCGCCGTGGCCGCCGCGATCGCCCGCGCGCCGGCGCCCTCCATCGTCATCGCGCCGCCGGCGCTGAGATTCATCCGCCCCTCGATCTCGCGCAGTTCGCCGTCCGCCGGCACCGTGTCGAATGCGGCATCGTCGGTGGCCGCGTCCGAGAGGCCACGCTCGCGCAGCGCGCGATCGTGATCGCGCAGCAGATCGCGCAGGCTGTGAACGCCGTCCCCGATCACGAACGGCGGTCGCTTCCGCGCGGTGTAGAGCGCCTCGCCGTCGACCACGAAGACGCGATATTCATGGCCGGATGCGATAGGCTGGATCAGCACGGAATCGTAGCTGCGCGCGACCTCGTCGAGATACGACGTCAGCGCCGCGGCGCTCGCGATCGGCCGCGCGAAGTCGCCGCGCGATCCGGTCAGCGGCTTGGCGAAGGCGCGGCCGCCGAGGGCTTCGAGATAGTCCTGCGCGTCGCCGCGTTCATGCCCGGGCGGACGCAGCGCGCGGTGCCGCTCGTGCAGGAAGAAGTAGCGCCCGCCGAGCGTCGCCAGCCCGGCGCGCTGCAGCAGCGCATTGGCAAGATATTTGTCGGTCGCCAGCGACGACGCGGTGGCGTCGTTCTGCGGATAATACGAGCAGCGCCCGCCTCCGAAGCAGATTTCACGGGACGCCGAGGCGATGCCGAACAGCAGGCCGGTGCCGCCGTCCAGTTCGCGGAACGAAAGGCCGAGCCGGGCGCAGGCATATTCGGCGTAGATCGCCTGGTCGGGATAGAACCCCGGTCTGCCGCGTCGAAAAGCCTGCAACTGTGGCATGAGGGCCCCGCTCGTCGCGCGGCGGTTTCCGAACGACTCGTGGCCGCAACCTAGCGGATCACCGAGGTGTGATCCAGCCGTGCGGCCGCCGTTATCGCGCCGCGATCGGCGTGCTATACAACGCGCACTTCGCCCGCGCCCGCGGGCGCGGCCACGGTCCGCTTCGCGGCGGACGACAAACAGGCTGGAGCCCTTCGTCCGGCTCGCGGGGAATTCATGGAAACGATCCTGCTTCCTTTCTCGCCGCGCTACATCGCGCTGACGATCTGTGCGGTGCTCACCGCGCTGTTCGCCTCGATCGCGATCGCCGATTATCACACCAAGCTGTTCGGCCTGTTGCTGACGCTGGCATTGATATTCGCCGCGCTGACGCTGCTCGGAATCCGCGATCTGTTGCAGAAGAACCACGCGGTGCTGCGCAACTATCCGATCTCGGCGCATCTGCGGTTCCTGCTCGAGGAAATCCGCCCGGAGATGCGGCAGTATTTCTTCGAGAGCGAGAAGGACGGCAAGCCGTTCAGCCGCGACACCCGCGCCCTGATCTATCAGCGCGCCAAGATGGTGCTCGACAAGCGGCCGTTCGGCACCCAGAGGGACGTCTACGATCAGGGCTATGAATGGATGCATCATTCGGTCGCGCCGCGGCGGCATGCCGAGGAACAGTTCCGCGTCACGATCGGCGGGCCGGATTGCAGCAAGCCCTATTCGGCCTCGGTGTTCAACATCTCTGCGATGAGTTTCGGCGCGCTCAGTCCGAATGCTATTCGGGCGCTGAATGCCGGCGCCAAGAAGGGCGGCTTCGCCCACGACACCGGCGAGGGCGGCGTCAGCCCCTACCATCAGGAGAACGGCGGCGACCTGATCTGGGAAATCGGCTCCGGTTACTTCGGCTGCCGCACCCGCGACGGCCAGTTCGATCCCGAGGCCTTCGCGCGCGTCGCCGGCGACGACCAGATCAAGATGGTGGAGCTGAAAATCAGCCAGGGCGCCAAGCCGGGCCATGGCGGCGTGCTGCCGGCGGCGAAAGTCTCCGAGGAGATTTCTCGCATCCGCGGCGTGGCGATGGACGAGGACTGCATCTCGCCGCCCTATCACAAGGCGTTTTCGACGCCGATCGAGATGCTGCGCTTCATCGCCGAGATGCGTCGGCTGTCGGGCGGCAAGCCGGCCGGCTTCAAGCTGTGCATCGGCCACACCTGGGAGTTTCTCGCGATCTGCAAGGCGATGCTGGCGACCGGCATCTATCCGGACTTCATCGTCGTCGACGGCAAGGAGGGCGGCACCGGGGCCGCGCCGCTGGAGTTCATGGACCATCTCGGCATGCCGATGCGCGAGGGCGTCAACTTCGTGCACAACGCGCTGATCGGCATCGGCGCGCGCGACCGCGTCCGGATCGCCGCCGCCGGCAAGATCGCCACGGCGTTCGACATGGCCCGCGCGATGGCGCTCGGCGCCGACTGGTGCAATTCGGGCCGCGGCTTCATGTTCGCGCTCGGCTGCATCCAGTCGCTGAGCTGCCACACCGACCGCTGCCCGACCGGCGTGACGACGCAGGAGCCGTCGCGCTATCGCGCGCTGGTGGTGACCGACAAGATCGACCGCGTCTACAATTATCACCACGCCACGCTGCACGCGCTGGCCGAGCTGATCGCCGCCGCCGGGCTCGATCATCCGCAGGACATCCGCCCGATCCATTTTTCGCAGCGGACCACGTCGTCCGACGTGGTGTCGCTGGCGCAGCTCTACCCGACGCTGCGGCCGGGCGAATTGCTCGACGGCACCGACGACCCCCGCTTCAAGCACGCCTGGGCGATAGCGCGCGCGGAGACCTTCGCGGCGGCGGTGTAATGCTCGTCAGTGCGAGGAAAGCGAAGGATCCTCGGCCGTCATCCTGAGCGCGCGACAATCACCCCCGTCATCCTGAGGTGCGAGCGCAGCGAGCCTCGAAGGATGAGCGACGGGTGCCCCTAAAACTCGCCGTGCAGCCTCGCGGTGAACACCGAGACCGGGCCGCGGTCGGCGTTGTAGGCCGGGTTGACGATGAACTGGTAGTCGGCCGTCGCGGTCCAGGCGCGGTTGATCGCGTAGGCGTAGTAGGTCTCGAGCAGATTCTCGCGGCGATAGTTCAGCGCGCCGTCGCCGATCAGCGGGCCGAGCCCGCCGGCGGCGAGAAAATCGCGGTGGTCGCGCGACAGCCCGTTGGTCGCGCCGGCGATGCCGATGACGTCGTCCGGCCGGCCCCAGCGCAGGCCCCGGATCGAGACGCCGCCGGACAGGCTGTCGTCGATGTCGGTGAACGCCATGATCTCGTTCTTGCCGTCGTTCCAGCTCCAGCGCCCGAACAGGCCGATGTCGTCGCTCAGCGCCTGTTCGAGATTGAGCGCGTAGCCGTATTTGATGCGGCCGCGCCTCGTCTGGCTGATGTCGAGGTTCAGCAGCGGATTATCCAGCGTCTCGCGATAGCTGCCGGCATAGACGCTGTTGAGGAACGCCAGCGTGCGCAGCTTGCCGGGCTGGCCGAACAGCGTGTAGCGCGTCTCCAACTCGGCGACATATTGGCCGCGTGCGAACAGCTTCATGTCGAAATTGTTCGAGTTGGATTCGGCGTCCATCAGGAAGTAGCCGGCGCGGATCGCCCATTGCTTCTGGTTCAGTTCGGCGGTGGCGCCGTAGGTGAGGCCGAGCTTGTCGGCGGCGTAGTCGAACGCGCCGGAGGCCCAGATCGACCAGTTCATGAAGTCGCGGCGCGGATCGTGCGCGTAGGCATTGCCGTCGAACGCGTCGACCACGCTGAAGCGCCCGACCTGCAGCGTCAGCCGCGAGATGTCCGCCTTGCCGGAGAGCTGCGACGCGCTGGAGGCGAGCTGCTCCTGCTCGCCACCGAGGCCGAAGGTCTGGCGCAGATAGAACCGCGACGGGCTGATATGCGGGTAGGCGAAGCCGGACTTCTGCCCCTCGCCATTGGGGAAGCCGGCGACGCCGACGGTGTCGCTGAGCCCGAAGCCCTGCAGGAATTCCGGGCCGAGGTACAATTCGCCGCCGTCCCACAGCCGGACATTGGCGAACAGGCCGGAGCTCCAGGTCGATTTGAACTGGGCGTTCGGCGTGAGACTATTGGCGCCGCTATAGGGCGCGCGGAACGACGGATAGCCCTGGCCGACCACGGTGGTCTGGCCGTGGATTTCCCAGCGGTCGGAGTCCGGATCGGCGACCGCCGCGAACGGAGCGGTGTCGCCCGCGCCGAGCCAGTCGATCCGGCGGTTGACGCCGACGCGCAGCGTCTGGAGCTTGAGCTGTGTGTCGTAGCGGGCGCCGGTCGGCAGCGTCACCGAGTCGTTGCCGAAGTCGCTGTAGAGATATTCGATCCGGGCGCTCCAGTTCGGCGTGAAGCCGTATTCCAGGCCCGCGCCCGCGGCCCAGCCGATCCGGCCGTTCAGCACCTTGCCGGCGCCCGGTTCGGTCAGATAGCGCTCGTGCTCATAGGCGAGGCCGCCGGTGACGTAGCCGAGCCATCGCCCCGCGGTGACGCCGAGCCGGGCCCGCAGCGTGCCGTAGAAGTCGATGTGCTGCTGCGCCGTCGAGGCGTCATTGTCGAATTCCGACAGCACCGCATTGGCCGGCAGATAGCTCGGAAACGAGATGTCGGCCTCGACGCCGAGCAGCACGCCGGACCGCGTCAGAACATTGTAGCCGGCCTGCGCGCCGGCGGTGACGCCGCCGGAGCCGTTGCTCTGGCTCGCCGCGAAGGTCGGATCCTGCAAACCCGCGTCGGCGTGGCCGCGGAGGTAGCCGGCATGGGCGCCGACATAGAAGCCGCTCCAGTTAGTGGCCGGGGAGGGCAATGCCTTCAGCGCGTCGGCCGCGGAGGCGGCCTGCGGCAGAGCCAGGCCGCCGAGCATCAGCGCGGTCGTCACGATTGGGCGCATGGTCGCGCAGCGTCGCTGATGGATCATTGCAGACTTCACATGAATATCGCGCGGTCTTGGCCGCGCGAGTCGCCGGACAGCTTCGCTGATGGATCGCAAGCTGACGAAATCCAGGAACGGTTTGGCTGATTTGCCGGTTTGCGTCGAGCGCATGCCGCCGTGCCGGGCACGCGGTCGTCGCTTACCGGAAGACCTCTAGCCGCGCGATCTTTACGCCCGTGTGACGGGGCGGCCAAGATATCCGGTATCGCGATGCGCGGAATCCGAATGCAACTGTTGGTCGTGCATCGACGAAGTGACCCGCCCGGGGGGACGGCCGGGCGGGTCTGCCTCCGACACGGGGTGGATGAGGCGCCCGTGCCGGACGCAACTCCACGCGTGTGGATCGGCTCAGTCGCAGGCCCGGACCCGGCCGATATAGGCGCCGTAGTAGTTGTATTGCGGCACCCAGACGCAGTGGCGATAGCCGGCCACGTAATACGGGCTGCCGGCGGCGATCGCGCTGCCGACCACCGCGGCGCCGAACAGGCCGGCGGCGACGCCGAAGGCCGGGCCGGGACCCTTGGCCTGCGCCTGGGTCGAGGTGGCGAGCGCGCCGGCGGCGACGATCGCGGTGAGGGCGAGGGCGGCGAATTTGCTGTTGAACGACATCTGACAACTCCATCCTGTGCGAGGCGGCCCGTCGTGGTCCGCATGCAGGGTGGTCGGTGCGATCGAGGGCGCGGTTCGGCCGGCGCTGCGGCGCGTGTGCGCCAGGTCACTCTGGAAGGACGTGGATCAGGCCTGCGGCGCGGCGCCGAGTGCTGCGAGGTCGAAGCGGTCGACATCGGCCAGCAGCTCGCAGAAGGCGCGGGCGCCGTGGTCGAGCGCCTGCCGGCCCTTGTCGGCGGTGGCGGCCGTCGCATCGCCGATCGCGCCGCTCGGGTGCAGATCCTGCGCCGCCCAGGCGAACGGCGCCGGCCGCTGCGCCGACAGAAAGCGGAAGTCCTGCTCCATCGCCAGCGTGGCCGGGCGGAAATCGGCGATCCGATCGGTGCGGACAAGGTGCGGCGCGTGCGCCAGCATGATCGAGGTCTCGACCGCGCCGCCATGGATGCCGTGGCGCAGCTCGTCGGCCGCGAACAGCCCGTCGGGCAGGCCGAACCGCGCCCATCCGGTCGTCACCGCCAGCATGCCGTGCCGCGCCCGCAGCTCCTGCGCCACCAGCCCCATCGCCGCGCTGTTGCCGCCATGGCTGGTCACCATCACCAGCTTGCGCACGCCGGCCTGCGCAACGCTGTCGCCGATCTCGGTCCACAGCCGCAATGCCGTTTCGGTCGACAGCGTCAGCGTGCCGGGAAACGACAGATGCTCGCTCGACAGCCCGACCGGCTGCAGCGGCAGGAACGTCGCCGGCAGCTCCGCCGGTAACAGCTCGTGCACCCGCGCCAGATAGGCTTGGGCGATGATCACATCGGTGCCGAGCGGCAGATGCGGGCCGTGCTGTTCGGTGGCGGCGAGCGGCAGCACCGCGATCCAGCGCGCCGGATCGGCATCGCCGATCTCCGGCCAGCGGATCTCGGTCCAGTCGCGGGGAGGAAGCGTGGTCATGAATTCGTGACTCGGGCGCGTTCCGGGCGTGCGGCGTCCGCCCGCATCAATGGTTCAAATGCCCGCATTGTTTCGCTATCTATCCTCGACCGGACCCAACCGCGCCGCCCCGCTGCTCCCATCATGGGCCAAAACGAACGACGGAGTCCAATCATGACCCCCGCCTTCCTGCTGCGAGCGTTAACCGGGGCCGTCGTGGCAGCGTCGCTGGCGTTTCCGGCCATGGCCTCGCCGCCGCCGGCTCCGGCCAAGCCGGTCGAAAAGCCCGCCCCGCCGCCTCCGCCGCCGAAGAAGCCGCCGCCGCCGAAGCTGCAGCCGGTGCGAAAGGTTCCGGAGGGCGGCTTCGACAAGGTCTCGTTCGGCACCAACTGGGTCGCCGAGGGCGAGCACGGCGGTTTCTTCCAGGCGGTCGCCGACGGCACCTACAAGGCCTACGGCCTCGACGTGACGATCGTGCCGGGCGGTCCCAACGTCAACAACCGCGCGCTGCTGCTCGCCGGCAAGCTCGATTTCTTCATGACCGCCAATACGCTGCAATCGTTCGACGCGGTCGCCAACAATGTCCCGGTGGTGGCGATCGCCGCCATCTTCCAGCGCGACCCGCAGGTGTTCCTGAGCCATCCGGAATCCAGGGTCGAGAAGCTCGAGGATCTGAAGCGGCTGACGCTGTTCGTCTCCAAGGAGGGCATCGCCAGCTACTTCCAGTGGCTGAAATCCGAATACGGCTTCAGCGAAGCCAGGGTGAAGCCCTACACCTCGAATCCGCAGCCCTTCATCATCGACCGCAACTCGGCGATGCAGGGCTACGTCACTTCCGAGCCGTTCGTGATCGAGCAGAAGGCGAAGTTCAAGCCGAACGTCCTGCTGCTCGCCGATTACGGCCTCGACGGCTATTCGACGCTGATCGAGACCCGGCGCGACCTGATCGACAAGAATCCCGAGATGGTCCAGCGTTTCGTCGATGCCTCGATGATCGGCTGGTACAACTACCTCTACGGCGACAATTCGGCCGGCAACGCGATGATCAAGTCGCTCAATCCGGAGATGACCGACGAGATGCTGGCCTATTGCGTCGACAAGATGAAGGAACACGGCATCGTCGATTCCGGCGACGCGGTGAAGAGCGGCATCGGCGCGATGAGCGACGCGCGCTACGCCAGCTTCTTCGACAAGATGTCGCGCGCCGGCGTGATCAAGCGCGATCTGGATTTCCGCCAGGCCTATACGCTGCAATTCACCAACAAGGGCGTCGGCGTCGATCTGCGGCCGAAGAAGTAGCGCCGCCGCGATGGCCGTCGCCTCATTGTCCGATCCAGCCCGCCCGGCCTTGGCGCCCGCGATCCGGCTGCGTGCGGTGACCAAGGCCTATCGCAACGGCGTGCCGGCGCTCGGGCCGATCGATCTCGACATCGGCCGTGGCGAGTTCGTTGCGCTGCTTGGGCCGTCCGGCTGCGGCAAGTCGACCGCGTTGCGGCTGATCGCCGGGCTTGCGCAGCCGTCCGCCGGCCGCATCGAGGTCGCCGCGGCGTCGTCGCAGCGCGGGCATTCGATCGGCTTCGTGTTTCAGGAGCCGACGCTGATGCCGTGGACCAGCGTGCGCGGCAATGTCGGCCTGCCGCTGAAGCTCGCGCGCGCGCCGTCCGCCGAGATCGCCCGCCGCGTCGACGCGGCGCTGGCGCGGGTCGATCTGTCGGATTTCGCCGAGGCCTATCCGCGTGAACTGTCCGGCGGCATGAAGATGCGGGCGTCGCTGGCGCGCGCGCTGGTGACCGATCCGGACATCCTGCTCATGGACGAGCCGTTCGCCGCGCTCGACGAAATCACCCGCTTCCGGCTCAACGACGATCTCCTGGCGCTGTGGCGCGAACTCGGCAAGACCGTGCTGTTCGTGACGCATTCGGTGTTCGAGTCGGTGTATCTGGCACAGCGCGTCGTGGTGATGTCGCCGCGGCCGGGAACGATCGCGGCGGATTTCCGGATCGCGGCGCCCGAGCCGCGCAACGAGGAATTCCGCACCTCGGCGGACTACGCCGCGCAATGCCGCGAGGTCTCGCGGGCGCTCGCCGAGACCGGCGCATCGAAGGTGCGCGCATGAGCGAATCCGAGCCGACCGAATTGCAGCCCGTCCGCCTCGGCGCGGCGCGCCTGCTGCGCGTGCTGCTGCCGGTCGTGGTGCTCGCCGCCGGCGTCGCGGCGTGGGATCTGGTGGTGCGGCTCAATCAGATCCCGCCTTATATCCTGCCGGGTCCGGGGCTGGTGGCGCAGACGCTGGTGGCCGATTGGCCGGTGCTGTCGGCCTCGCTGCTCGCCACGCTGGCGACCACGCTGCAGGGCTTTCTCGTAGCCGCGGTCGGCGGCATCGCGCTGGCGCTGCTGTTCAACCAGTCCCGCTGGGTGGAGTACTCGCTGTTTCCCTATGCGGTGGTGCTGCAGGTGACCCCGGTGATCGCGATCGCGCCGCTGCTGCTGATCTATCTGCCGCAGGAGACCGCCGTCGTGGCCTGCGCCTTCATCGTCGCGTTCTTTCCGGTGCTCGCCAACACCACGCTCGGGCTCAACTCGGTCGATCGCAATCTCGCCGGGCTGTTCCGGCTGTACGGCGCCTCGCGCTGGCAGACGCTGCTGCGGCTGAAGCTGCCGGCGGCGCTGCCCTACATCCTCGGCGGCCTGCGCATCGCCGGCGGGCTGTCGCTGATCGGCGCCGTGGTGGCGGAGATCGCGGCGGGCTCCGCCGGCGCCGGCTCCGGCCTCGCCTACCGGATCGCGGAGTCCGGCTACCGGCTCAACATTCCCCGCATGTTCGCCGCCTTGCTGTTGCTCTCGGCGGCGGGCATTGTCATCTATGCGGCGCTGGCGCTGCTGTCGCATCTGCTGCTGCGGCGCTGGCACGAAAGCGCGCTCGGAAAGGAACAATAATGGCGGGGGAAACGGGCTCGGCGGACGCCATCGATCTGCTGATCTACGGGCCGAACAAGCCGGTGGTGAACGAGGGCTTTCCGCAGCGTTACGTCCTGCACCGATGCGAGCAGCCGGCCGATCTCGACCGCCTCGGCGACGACGTTCGGGCCAGGATTCGCGGCGTCGCGGTCACCGGCCTGGTGCCGAGCCGGGCGGCGATGCTGGCGCGCTATCCGAAGCTCGAGATCATCGCCTCGTTCGGCGTCGGCTACGACCACATCGATTCCTCTTGGGCGGCGCAGCACGGCGTCGTCGTCACCAACACGCCCGACGTGCTCACCGAGGAAGTCGCCGACACCGCGCTCGGCCTGCTGATCGCGACATTGCGCGAATTCGTCCGCGCCGACGCCCACGTCCGCTCCGGGCTGTGGGCGACGCAGGCCTATCCGCTCAGCAAGGGCTCGCTGCGCGACCGCACCGTCGGCATGGTCGGCATGGGGCGGATCGGGCAGGCGATCGCGCGGCGGCTCGACGCCTCGCTGGTGCCGGTGGTGTATCATTCGCGCAAGCCGGCGCCGGGCGTGAACTACAAGCATTATCCCGACCTGATCGCGATGGCGACGGAGGTCGACGCGCTGATCGTGATCATCCCTGGCGGCGCCTCGACATCGAAGCTGATCAACGCCGAGGTGCTGGCCGCGCTCGGTCCGCGCGGCGTGCTGATCAACGTCGCGCGCGGCTCGGTGGTCGACGAGCCGGCGCTGATCGCGGCGCTGCAATCCGGCACGATCCTCGCCGCCGGCCTCGACGTGTTCGCCGACGAGCCGAATGTCCCGCAAGAGTTGCGCGCGCTGCAGAACGTGATCCTGCTGCCGCATATCGGCTCGGCCTCGGTGGTGACCCGCAATGCGATGGATCAGCTCGTGGTCGACAATCTCCAGGCGTGGTTCGACGGCAAGCCGCCGCTGACGCCGATCCCCGAAACCCCGGTGAAGGGCCGCTGAGATGAGACGCTGCGTCGCCGCCGCCATGCTGTTGCTGTTGAGCGCCGCGCCGGCGCCGGCGCAGGACGCCGCGGCGCTGACCAAGGCGATGGTCGGGCAGTGGGAGCTGTCGACCACCGAGCGCAGCAGGACCTGCGTGGTGACGCTGAAGCCGGAGGCCGCTCCGCAAGGACAGCAGGGGGGGCTTCAAGGGGGCGTGCCGGGCATGAAGCTCGACCTCGAGCCCGGCTGCGCCGCCGCGCTGCCTTTCACCAGCGATATCGCATCCTGGACCGTAAAGGGCCTCGACATCGTCCGGTTGCAGAGCGCCGCCGGCGCGCCGGTGATCGATTTCACCGAGGTCGAGAGCGGCATCTTCGAAGGCCTGCGCGCCAATGAGGGCGTCTACATCCTGCAGAATCTCGTCGCGGCGCGCTCGCTCGCCAAATCGATGGACCAGATGATCGGCGACTGGTCGATGGTCCGCGGCAGCGGCCGCGTCGTCTGCGGCCTGACGCTGACCAACAACGAGGCGACCACGCCGGACAATTTCGAGGCCTTTCTCAAGCCGCGCTGCGATCCACCGGTCGCGAGTTTCGGCCCGACGATGTGGCGGCTGGAGCGCGGCGCACTGATGCTGATCGCGCCGTCCGGCGAGATCTGGCGGTTCGAGGCCGACGACAACGCGCAATGGCGCAAGACCCCCGACAGCGCCGACCCGCTGATCATGCTGCGGCAGTGACCGCGGCGGGCCAAAGGCCGGCGCGTGGGTGGTGCGTAAGGCCTTGCAGAATTGGTGTTCTTCATTATGTAGTCACAGGAGACTACATGCGGAGATCGCCGATGAAAACGATCAACCTCAGGGAAGCCAAGGCGACGCTGTCGGCGGTGGTCGAAGCCGCCGAGGCCGGCGAGCCGGTGACCATCACGCGGCACGGCAAGGCGGCTGCCGTGGTGGTCCCCGTCGATGTCGCACGGCGGCTCTACCCGGCCCGCAGGGGTTTTGGCGAATTCCTGATGGGCTTTCCGGGCCTTCCTGAAGAGATCGAGCGCAATCCGTCACCGGGCCGCGAGATCGACCTGTGAGCGATCCGTCCGGCTTCCTGGTCGATACCTCGATCGTGTCGGCGTTTGCGCCGGATCGCCCAGCGGTGGCCGAGCAAACGGCGCGGTGGATGATCGCGCAGGGCGAGGCCGAGCGGCTGCATTTGTCGGTCATCACGGTGGCCGAGATCGAGCGCGGATGCCGCAAGCTCGCCCACGCCGGCGGCACGGCACGGGCGCAAGCGTTGTCCGCATGGTTGCGCGAACTGATCGACCTCTATGGCGACCGGCTGCTGCCGATCGATGCGGCGACGGCGCGGATTGCCGGCGCGATCGAAGACCAGGCGATCGCGAACGGCGTCCATCCCGGCTTCGCCGATGTGCTGATCGCAGCGTCCGCGCGAGCCCATGCGCTCTCCGTGTTGACGGCCAACATCAGTCATTTCCGCCCGCTCGGCGTGAGCTGCTTCAATCCGGTCGACGGGCTTCCGGAATCTGAGCCGCCAACGCCCTCATGGTGAGTGAGTCGCGCAGCGCCGTCTCGAACCATGAGCGCTGCAGGCTCAATCATTTCTCTTACTAACAACACCGTCATGGCCGGGCTCGTCCCGGCCATCCACGTCTTGCATGAGGTGAGGTCCAAGACGTGGATGCCCGGCACAAGGCCGGGCATGACGAAGTGCTGGCATCTTGATTAGTCAACACGACGCGGTCGGCGTCATCCTGAGGAGCCTGTTCGTCCGCGCACATGCGCGGACGAACGGGCCTCGAAGGATGGCCGCAAGCACCAGCGCCAACCACGTGCATCCCATCCTTCGAGGCGCGCAAGGGCGCGCACCTCAGGATGACGGCGGCTCAGAATGCCGGCGGAGCAAATTCAGGATGCCGGCGGGGCGAGTGGTTAGTTCGCTCAGATCCCCGCCATCATCACGTATTTGATCTCGACATATTCGTCCATGCCGTGATGCGAGCCTTCGCGGCCCAGCCCCGATTCCTTGACGCCGCCGAAGGGAGCGACTTCGGTGGTGATCAGGCCGGAATTGACGCCGACCATGCCCGACTCCAGCGCCTCGGCGACGCGCCACACCCGGCCGAGATCGCGCGCATAGAAGTAACTGGCGAGGCCGAACGGCGAATTGTTCGCCAGCTTGATGACTTCGTCCTCGGTCTTGAAGCGGAACACCGGGGCCAGCGGGCCGAACGTCTCCTCATGGGCGACCAGCGCGTCGGGGCGCACATCGGCCAGCACGGTCGGCTCGAAGAAGGTGCCGCCGAGCGCGTGGCGCTTGCCGCCGGTGATCACCTTCGCGCCGTTCGACACCGCATCCGCGATGTGCTTTTCGGTCTTCTCGACCGCGGCTTCGTTGATCAGCGGGCCCTGCGTCACGCCCGGCTCGGTGCCGTCGCCGATCGTCATCGCCCTCACCTTGGCGGCGAGCTTCTCGACGAAGGCGTCGTAGACGCCGTCCTGGACGTAGAGCCGGTTGGCGCAGACGCAGGTCTGGCCCATGTTGCGATATTTCGACACCATCGCGCCCTCGACCGCGGCGTCGAGGTCGGCATCGTCGAACACGATGAACGGAGCGTTACCGCCGAGCTCCAGACCGAGCTTCTTCACGCCCACGGCGGCCTGCCGGTAAAGGATCTTGCCGACCTCGGTCGAGCCGGTGAAGCCGACGAAGCGCACCGCCGGATGCTCGCAGAACACCTTGCCGATCGGCGGCGCGTCGCCGGTGACGATGTTGAACACGCCTTTCGGCACGCCGGCCTTCTCGGCCAGCACAGCGAGCGCCAGCGCCGAGAACGGCGTCTCTTCGGCCGGCTTCAGCACCACGGTGCAGCCGGCGGCCAGCGCCGGCGAAACCTTGCGGGTGATCATCGAGTTGGGGAAGTTCCACGGCGTGATCGCCGCGCAGACGCCGATCGGCTGCCTGATCGCGATCAGCCGGGCGTCGGGGCGCTGCGTCGGAATGGTTTCGCCATAGACCCGGCGGGCCTCCTCGGCGAAGAATTCGACATAGGCGGCGCCGATATCGACCTCGCCGAGCGCCTCGGTCAGCGGCTTGCCCTGTTCGGTGGTCAGGATCAGCGCCAGATCCTCGCGATTGGCGACGATCAGCTCGAACCATTTGCGCATGATGTTGGAGCGCTGCTTCGCCGTCAGCTTGGCCCACGCCGGGAACGCGCGCTCGGCGGCTTCGATCGCCGCGGTCGCATCGTCCGCCGTCAGGCCGGGAATCCGCCCGATCTCCTGGCCATTGGCCGGATTAGTCACGGCGATCGACCCGGTGCCGGTCCAGGCGCCGTCGATGAAGCACTGCTCGCGCAGCAGTGACGGGTCTTTCAGGCGGTCGCGCAGCGACGAGGCGGCATCGGACGGGCGGGCGGCGGCAGTTGGGGACATCGGTCTTCCTCGAGATTTGACGTCGGCGCGCGGGAGCCTGCGAGCGAAGCGGGTCCCGGCCTGTGAGGAAGTATAGGAGCATCTCGCGCGGTTGGCACGGACCCGGCGTCATTGCAGCACTGCGGCGGCGGCGTTCGCGCCGCAGTGCGAAGCAGGATTCAGGCAGCGCGGCTGAACCAGGTCTCGCGCCGTTCGATCATATGCTCGGCGGCGGTCCGGGCGTCGGCACGCGTCGCGGTGGCGCAGACGCGATATTCCAGATCCGGCGTCGGCGCCGACGTGCGGCGGCCGAACCAGCCCCCGAGCCGTTTCGGCTGCACCTGCAGCTGGCCGAGCGCCACCGCGAGATTGTCGGCCGCGGCGAAGCCGAACAGCGATCCGTCGTCGGCATTGCGGATCTCGTAAACGCCGGGGCCGACCGGCGCTTCGATATTGCCCCGGCCGTCACGGGGATAGCGCTTCCACGCACTCCAGGTTGGGATCATCGAACTCTCCGGGGCTGCACGGCCTGCGTTTGTAGTTGTGGGATTGTGACGCCGCAGATTGATGCGAGGTTCAACCAACTGCGGCCGGATTTTGAACGTCGATCCGCGCCGATCGTTCCGTGGCCATCGAACGGTCACCAATTCGCCGAACCCGCCGCCGCGTCTGTGGCGCCGCCGCGCTGCAGTGTAGCGCTTCACGACTGCGCGACGATGTCGCTCCGTCGATCTGCCGCCTTGCCTATCCGGAGTTTGGGCGGAACAATGCCCCCGTTAACAAAACAACAACCGGGAGGATCAAATGCAGGACGGAGCCAACATCGATCAGTCGTTGCGGCAGATGTGCGAGCGCGGGGAGATTCCCGGCGTGGTCGCGCTCGCGGGCAACTCCAGCGAAGTGATCTATCAGGGCGCGTTCGGCAAGCGCGATCTGTCGAAGCCGCAGCCGATGACGACCGACAGCGTGTTCTGGATCGCGTCGATGACCAAGGCGATCACCGCCGCGGCGGCGATGCAGCTGGTCGAGCAGGGCAGGCTGTCGCTCGACGAGCCGATCGGCCAGGTGCTGCCCGATCTCGCCGCGCCGCTGGTGCTGGACGGCTTCGACGCCGACGGCACGCCGAAGACGCGGCCGGCGAAGACGCCGATCACGCTGCGCCATCTGCTCACCCACACCGCCGGCTTCTGCTACGACATGTGGAATGCCGACATGGTGAAGTACATGGAGCGCCACGGCATCCCCGGCATCATCGGCTGTCAGGAAGCAGCGCTGAAGACGCCGCTGGCGTCCGATCCCGGCACCCGCTGGGAATACGGCATCAATATCGATTTCGCCGGCAAGGCGGTCGAGGCGGCGAGCGGCGTCAAGCTCGACGCTTACTTGCGCGACCACGTCTTCGCGCCGCTCGGCATGACCGACACCGGATTCAGGATCGGCGACGCCCAACGGCAGCGGCTGGTCGCGGTGCATGCCCGCGGCGAGGACGGCTCGCTGTCGCCGATTCCGTTCGAGGTCGCGCAGGAGCCCGAATTCCACATGGGCGGCGGCGGGCTGTACGGCACCGCGGCGGACTATCTGAAGTTCACCCAGATGATCCTCAACAAGGGCCGCGGCGCTGGCGGTCAGGTGCTGAAGCCCGAGACCGTCGCGCTGATGAGCCAGAACCACATCGGCGACCTCAACGTCACCCGGATGAGTTCGGCGATTCCCTTCGCCACCAACGACGTCGATCTGTATCCCGGCATGGACAAGAAGTGGGGGCTGAGCTTCCTGATCAACACCGAGGCCACGCCGGAAGGCCGCAGCCCCGGCAGCCTCGCCTGGGCCGGCCTCGCCAACACCTATTACTGGATCGACCCGGCGCGCGACGTCTGCGGCGTGATCCTGATGCAGGTGCTGCCGTTCGCGGACGGCAAATGCCTCGAGGCCTTCGCCGGCTTCGAGCGCGGCGTGTATCAGGGGCTGGTCGCCGGCCAGAAGGCGGCCTGACGGCTCTCGCGCGACTTGCCGGCGGGGCTCGACAAGCCCCGCCGGCGGCGCGATCATCGATCCGAACCAAAAAAACACGCCGGCCGATCAGGTCCGGTGCACGGCGAGGAAACCAAGGACGTGATCGACAAAGCTCCCGATAAAGCTCCCAGCTATGTCTGCGGCGTCTCCGACGCGCCGCTGCTCGGCATCACCATCGGCCAGGCGCTCGATCTGGCGGCGCAGCGCTGGCCGGACCGCGAGGCGCTGGTGTCGCCGAGCCACGACGTGCGCTGGAGCTGGCGCGAATTCGCGCAGCGTGTCGATGCGCTGGCGGCGGGCTTTCTGGCGCTCGGGCTGGAGCGCGGCGCGCGCATCGGCGTGTGGTCGATGAACCGGCCGGAATGGACGCTGACGCAATTCGCCGCCGCCAAGGCCGGGCTGATCCTCGTCACCATCAATCCCGCCTACCGGCTGAGCGAGCTCGAATTCGCCCTCGCCAAGGTCGGCTGCGCGGCTTTGGTCACCGCCACCGCGTTCAGGACCTCGGCCTATCTGGAGATGCTGAATACGTTGCTTCCGGAGCTTTCGCGCGCGCAGCCCGGCGCGCTGCAGTCGGCCAGGCTGCCGCAGCTCCGCGCGGTGATCCAGATCGGCGGCCCGAAATGCCCGGGCACGATCGCGTTCGACGAAGTGGCCGCGATGGGCGGCGACCGCCATCGCGAGGCGATCGCCCGGCTGGCCGACGAGCTGCAGTTCGACGACGCGGTCAACATCCAGTTCACCAGCGGCACCACCGGCTCGCCCAAAGGCGTGACGCTGACGCATCACAACATCCTCAACAATGGTTACTTCGTCGGCCGCGCGATGAAGCTCACCGAAGCGGATCGCATCTGCATTCCGGTGCCCTTGTATCACTGCTTCGGCATGGTGATGGGCAATCTCGCCTCCGTCACCTGTGGCGCCACCATGGTGTATCCCGGTGAGGGGTTTGATCCGCTGGCGACGCTGCAGACGGCGTCGCAGGAGAAGTGCACCGCGCTGTACGGCGTGCCGACGATGTTCATCGCCGAGCTCGATCACCCGGACTTCGCGAGTTTCGATCTGTCGTGGCTGCGGACCGGCATCATGGCGGGCGCGCCGTGCCCGGTCGAAGTGATGCGCCGCGTCGTTGATGCGATGAACATGCGCGAGGTGACGATCGCCTACGGCATGACCGAGACCAGCCCGGTCAGCTTCCAGAGCGCCGTCGACGATCCGGAAGAGCGGCGCGTTTCAACGGTGGGCCGCATCCATCCGCATGTCGAAGTTAAGGTGGTCGATCTCGAAGGCCGCATCGTGCCGCGCGGCGCCCGCGGCGAACTCTGCACCCGCGGCTACAGCGTGATGCTCGGCTACTGGGACGAGGCGGAGAAGACCGCCGACGTGCTCGACGCCGCCGGCTGGATGCACACCGGCGATCTCGCGGTGATCGACGAGGAAGGCTTCTGCAACATCGTCGGCCGCATCAAGGACCTGGTGATCCGCGGCGGCGAGAACCTGTATCCGCGCGAGATCGAGGAATTCCTGTATCGCCATCCGAAGATCCAGGACGTGCAGATCTTCGGCGTCGCCGATCCGCGTTACGGCGAGGAGCTGTGCGCCTGGGTCCGCATCCGCCCGGGCGAAGCCCTGACCGCCGACGAGGTCCGCGCCTTCTGCCAGGGCCAGATCGCCCACAACAAGATCCCGCGCTACGTCGAATTCGTCGACGAATTCCCGATGACGGTCACCGGCAAGATCCAGAAATTCGTGATGCGCGAGAAGGTGGAAGAGAAGCTTGGGCTGGTCGCGGCGAAGACGGCGTGAGGAGTTGCTGCCAAGCGGGGGTGCTGGACGTAACAACAAGCACGACGTCATTCCGGGGCGCGCGAAGCGCGAACCCGGAATCCATACTCCCTGGCCTCGCGGTGATGCCCGGCGACCGCATCGCTGTGCCGAAGTAACAGCGGCGGTGATTATGGATTCCGGGTTCGCGAGCTGCGCTCGCGCCCCGGAATGACAGAAGATGGTGTCGTCGCTCTTGGCCGAACTACACCGGCAGCCCGTGCTGCTGCGCCAGCTCTTTCAGCGACACAAGCGGCCGGGCGCCGATGTGCTGGATCACTTCGGCGGCCGCCAGCGCGCCGAGGCGGCCGGCGTTCTCGTAGCCGGCGTCGCGCACCAGGCCGAACAGGAAGCCCGCGGCGAACAGGTCGCCGGCGCCGGTGGTGTCGACGAGCTGGTCGATCGAAGCTGCCGGCACCAGCGTGACGGCGTCGCCCTCGACCACCGCGCAGCCCTTCTCGCTGCGGGTGACCACGCCGAGCCCGACGTCCTGTGCGAGCGCCTTCAGCGCGGTGTCGAAATCCGAGGTCTGGTACAGCGCATGCAGCTCCGACTCGTTGGCGAAGATCAGGTCCACGGTCTTGCTACGCATCAGCTCCAGAAATTCGCCGCGATAGCGGTCGACGCAGAACGCATCCGACAGCGTCAGCGCCACCTTGCGGCCGGCGCCATGCGCGATCGTCGAGGCTTTCAGGAACGCTTCCTTGGCCTGCGGCGGATCCCACAGATAGCCTTCGAGATAAGTAATCGCCGCCGCGGCGATCTGCGCCTCGTCGATATCGGACGGCCGCAGATCCTGCGCCGCGCCGAGAAACGTGTTCATGGTGCGCTGGCCGTCCGGCGTCACCAGAATGTAGGAGCAGCCGGTCGCCGGTCCGTCCGCCGCGGGCCGGGTGTCGAATGCGACGCCGGCGGCGCGGATGTCGTGGGCGTAGAGCTTGCCGATCTGGTCGTCCTTGATCTTGCCCACATAGGCGGTGCGCGCGCCGAACGAGGCGAGCCCGACGATGGTGTTGGCGGCGGAGCCGCCGGAGATCTCGGTGGCCATGCCCATGTCGGCGTAGATCGCGGCCGCGCCCGCCTCGTCGATCAGCGCCATGCCGCCCTTGGTCATCTTGTGGCGGAGCAGGAAGTCGTCCTCGGTGCGCACCAGCACGTCGAACAGCGCGTTGCCGATGGCGAGGACGTCGTATTGGGCTGAGCTCATCGAGATTGGTTTCCATTGCGGCGAGGGGGAATCGGACCGCGGTTCTGCGGCAGGGGCCGGTGCATCGCCGGCCACGCGAAAGGCGCGCCGACCTATCACGATCGGCGGCGCTGCGGCAAGCGAGCGCGGTTCCCGGATCAGGTCCGCCACCTGCACTTCGTCATCCTGAGGAGACCGGCGCAGCCCGCAGGGCGAAGCCGGGCGTCTCGAAGGATGGCCGCGGGCACGCCGCGTTTCTGTCAGCCTCATGGTTCGAGACGGCGCCCATGGCAGGCCGTGCCGGTCTGCGAGGTGGTGCCGGGCGCCTCCTCACCATGACGGGCTGCGAGTTGAAAACGGGGCCGCCGCTATCGCGCGCCTTTACCAATCAACCACTCAACCGCGCTGCGCCCGGCCCCTGCGCCCGCAATCCGGCTATAAGGCCGGGATGATCCGCCCGATTCTCACCGTCTCCGCCGGAACGCTGTCGTCGCGCCTGCTGGGATTCGTTCGCGACGCGCTGGTCGCGGCGCTGCTCGGCGCCGGGGCGGTGGCGGATGCGTTCTTGCTGGCGTTCCAGCTCGTCAATGTGGCGCGGCGGCTGCTCACCGAGGGCGCGCTGAATGCCGCGCTGGTGCCGGCCTGGCTGCGGGTCCGCGAGCACAACGGCGCGGTCGCGGCCGCCGCCTTCGCCGGCCGGCTTCTCGGCACCGTGGCGCTGGCGACGCTCGTGCTGGCGCTGCTGCTCGGCGTCTTCATGCCGCTGTTGATCGCGCTGCTGGCGCCTGGCTTCATCGGCCATCCGACGCTGGTGATGGCGACCCGCGACGCGCGGCTGATGCTGCCCTATCTCGCCTTCGCCGGCCCGGTCGCGGTGATGATGGGGCTGTTCAACGCCCAGGGAAAAGTCGGCCTCACCGCGTTCTCGCCGCTGCTGTTCAACCTCGCGCTGATCGCCGTCACCGCCGTGTTGTTGTTCGCCGGCGATGACGACATCGTCTCGGCGTGGATCCTGTCCGCCACCGTCGGCATCGCCGGGCTGCTGCAGCTCGGCATCCTCGTCCTCAACGGCCGCGGCGAGCGCCTCGCGACGCCGCTGCGGGTGTCGTTCGACGGCGCGATGCGCGCCTTCTTCGCCAGGGCGATCCCCGGCATGATCGCCAATTCCGGGCCGCAGCTCTTGATCGTAATTGGCGCGAGCGTGGCGTCGTCGCAGCCCGCCGCGGTGTCGTGGCTGTATTTCGCCAACCGGCTGATCGAGCTGCCGCTCGGCATCGTCGGCGTGGCGATGGGCGCGGTGCTGGTGCCGGAACTGGCGCGCGCGGTGCGCGGCGGCGATCAGGCTGCGTTGTCGGACGCCGCCTCGCGCGGGCTGGAACTCGCGATCGGCGTGGCGCTGCCGGCGACGCTGGGGCTGATCGTGCTGAGCGAGCCGATCGTCCGGGTGCTGTTCGAGCACGGCGCGTTCACGGCCGCCGACACCGCGGCCACCGCGCAGGCGCTGGCGCTGCTGGCGCTCGGCCTGCCGGCGCAGGTGCTGGCGAAAAACTGGTCCGCGGCGTTCTTCGCCCGCGAGGATACCCGCACGCCGCTGCTCGCCACGCTGGTCGCCCTGGCGGTGGCGCTCGCCGCCGCGCTGCTGCTCGGGCGGACGTTCGGCGCCAGCGGCGTCGCCGTCGCGATCGTGCTCGGCGCCTGGAGCAACGCAGCCCTGCTGCTCGGGCGCGGCCTGAGCCGCTTCGGCGTCACCATCGATCGGGTGGCGCGGCGCCGCGTCGCGCTGATCGGGCTCGCGGCCGGCGTGATGGGCGGGCTGCTGGCGCTGAAAGCCGGCTTCGTGCTGCCGCTGGTCGCACAGGCTTCGACATTGGCACAGGCCGCCGCGCTCGGCGTGCTGATCGCCGGCGGCGTGATCGTCTATGCGGCGCTGCTGATGCTGTTCGGCGTGGTGCGCCCGGCGGCGGCGCTCGGGGCGCTGCGGCGGCCGCGCAGCTTGCGCGGCTAGCGCGCTTGTGCCACTTCACGGCGCCTTTCCCAGTACGCGCAGGAATACGACCAATGGCCATCACGCAGCGGGTTTTCTCCGGGGTCCAGCCGACCGGCAATCTGCATCTCGGCAACTACCTCGGCGCGATCGTGAATTTCGTGAAGCTGCAGGAGACCCACAACTGCATCTATTGCGTGGTCGATCTGCACGCCATCACCGTGCCGGTGACGGTCTGGGGCGGCCCGGACGAGCTGCGTCGCAACACCCGCGAGGTCACCGCGGCGTTCATCGCCGCCGGCATCGATCCGCAAAAGCACATCATCTTCAACCAGAGCCAGGTCGCCGAACACGCCGAACTCGCCTGGGTGTTCAACTGCGTTGCCCGGCTCGGCTGGCTCAACCGCATGACCCAGTTCAAGGAGAAGGCCGGCAAGGACCGCGAGAACGCCTCGATTGGACTATATGATTATCCGGTGCTGATGGCCTCCGACATTCTGGTCTACCGCGCCACCCATGTGCCGGTCGGCGAGGACCAGAAGCAGCATCTGGAGCTCACCCGCGACATCGCGCAGAAGTTCAACAACGACTTCGCCGCCTCGATCGCCGCGCAGGGCCTCGGCGACGCTTACTTCCCGCTGCCGGAGCCGGTGATCACGGGTCCTGCGACCCGGGTGATGAGCCTGCGCGACGGCACCAAGAAGATGTCGAAGTCGGATCCATCCGACTACTCGCGCATCAACCTCACCGACGACGCCGACGCGATCGCGCAGAAGATCCGCAAGGCCAAGACCGATCCGGAGCCGCTGCCGACCGAGGAGAAGGGCCTGGAGCCGCGCCCCGAGGCCGACAATCTGGTCGGCATCTATGCGGCGCTGGCCGGCAAGCCGAAGGCGCAGGTGCTGAGCGAATTCGGCGGCGCGCAGTTCTCGGCGTTCAAGTCGAATCTGGTCGATCTCGCGGTCGAGAAACTGTCGCCGATCGCCGGCGAAATGAAGCGGCTGTCGGCCGACCACGGCTATGTCGATTCCGTGCTCGCATCCGGCAGCGACCGCGCCCGCGTGATCGCCGCCGAAACCATGACGGCGGTCAAGGACATCATGGGCATGGTGCGGAAGAAGGGCTGAGCTGTTCTTTCGCCGCCCGCTACGCCCTCTCCGTCATCCTGAGGTGCGCGCCCTTGCGCGCCTCGAAGGATGGCCGCAGGCACCTCGCGCGCAGCCGCATCCTTCGAGGCTCGCTGCGCTCGCGCCTCAGGATGACGGCGTCGGGAAAGCGTCACCCGCTTGTCCGCCACCGCGCCGCCGTGGCAGCATGGCGGGGTTTGGGCGGGCGCGCGCCTTGGATCGGGGACAACCATGAGCAGCCAGCGACGCAGTTACGAATCCGGCCACAAGCCGAAATGCCTGGTCGTGGTCGACGACACCGCCGAATGGGATCGCGCGGTGTATTACGCCAGCCGCTGGGCGGTGCGGGTCGGCGGCGGCGTGGTGATGCTGCGGGTGATCGAGATTCCCGACCAGAACCAGCAATGGCTCGGCGTCGCCGATGTGATGCGCGCCGAGGCGATCGAAATCGCCGAACGGGCGCTCGACCGCGCCTCCGGCCGCGCCAATGGCGTCGCCGGCATCACCCCGGAGCGGGTGATCCGCGAGGGCGAGACCATCGCCCAGGTCCGCAAGGCGATCGACGCCGACGTCGACATCACCACGCTGGTGCTGGCGGCGAGCGACGGCCCGGAGGGCCCGGGCCCGATCGTCACCGCGATGGTCCGCCATCTCGGCTCGTTCCCGGTTCCGGTCGTGGTGGTGGCGTCGAGCCTGACCGACGACGACATCGACGCGCTGACCTGACCGCCGCCACCCGAAATTCGAAAAGTTGAATGCTTTCAAGCGACAATCGCCTTCCACCGCGGCCTGCCGGCTTGATCGTGCGTTCCGCGACGCCATCTGCTAGACACACCCCTACGCACCGGCCTTGAACCGGCGACGACGGAGATCCCCATGTTCATCCAGACCGAACCCACGCCGAACCCCGCCACCCTGAAATTCATCCCCGGCCGCGTCGTGCTCGACAGCGGCACGATGGAATTCACCGACCGCAGCCAGGCGGCGCGCTCGCCTCTGGCGGAGCGGCTGTTCGACGTCGACGGCGTCAGCGGCGTGTTCTACGGCTCGGATTTCGTCACCGTCACCAAGGACGGCGGCGACTGGCAGCATCTCAAGCCGGCGATCCTCGGCGCCATCATGGAGCACTACATGTCCGGCGCGCCGATCCTGGCCGACGGCAGGACGGATGGCGACGCGAGCGACGAGGACGACGAGTTCTTCGCCGAGCGCGACGCCGAGACCGTCGAGATCATCAAGGATCTGATCGAGACCCGGGTGCGCCCGGCGGTCGCCAATGACGGCGGCGACATCACCTTCCGCGGCTTCAGGGACGGCATCGTCTATCTCGCCATGAAGGGCGCCTGCTCCGGCTGCCCGTCCTCGACCGCGACGCTGCAGCACGGCATCCAGAACCTGCTGAAGCACTTCGTGCCAGAAGTGGTCGAAGTCCGCCCGGTCTGAGCGGCGCGCGCCCGCGCGCCATCCCGCATCCGACCGCCGCCCGGCCCGACGCAGCATGCTGCGTCGCGCCATGCGTGGCGTTGTCAGCGAATCTCTGTCGATCGTGTCCGTCAGGGCATGACGCGCGCGTTGCATTGCTGATATGCTCGCCGGATGTTGATCCTCGCTATCGATACCGCGCTCGACGCCTGCGCCGCAGCGGTGCTAGACACCGGCGCGAACCGGCTGCTCGCCCGGGAATCGCAGCCGATGCAGCGCGGCCATGCCGAGGCGCTGATGCCGCTGCTCGGCCGCGTGATGCAATCCTCCGGCATCGGCTTCGCCGATCTCGACCGCATCGCGGTGACGACCGGGCCTGGTAGTTTCACCGGGTTGCGGGTCGGGCTCTCGGCCGCGCGCGGCATCGCGCTCGCCGCCGACAAGCCGATCGTCGGCCTCACCACGCTGTCCGCCTTCGCCGCGCCGCTGG
Source organism: Rhodopseudomonas sp. NSM (assembly GCF_052445935.1). Taxonomy (NCBI): domain Bacteria; kingdom Pseudomonadati; phylum Pseudomonadota; class Alphaproteobacteria; order Hyphomicrobiales; family Nitrobacteraceae; genus Rhodopseudomonas; species Rhodopseudomonas sp. NSM. Next base: position 276,227 of record NZ_JBQTCH010000006.1, read on the forward strand.
TCAGCGAGCGCGACGACACGCCGATCCTGTCGGCGATCGATGCGCGGCACGATCAGGTCTACTACCAACTCGTCAGCGGCAACGGCACGCGTCTGGTGTCGCCGCGCGTCGGCCCGATCGGCGAAGCGCTGGAAACCGTCCGCCACGGCGCGCCGCGGCTGGTCGGCAATGCGGCGGGCCTGCTCGCCGCGCGCTGGCCGGCGCTGACGCCGCCGGCGCCGCTGATCGATCAGCAGCCCGCCCCGGATATTTTCTGGGTCGCCTGGCTCGGCGCCGCCGCGACGCCCGAAGCCGCGCCGGCGCGGCCGTTCTATCTGCGCGCGCCGGATGCGAAGCCGCAGGCCGATGCGCTGGCGCGTGCGCAGCCCGCCGCATGACGCTGCTCAAATGATGCTGCTCAAATGATGACTTGGCTGGCCGAATTCTGGGGTTACGCCGACGCCGTCGTCGAGCCCGCGACGCTGCGCGACAGCCCGAAGCTGGCGCAGCTCCATGCCGCGTCGTTTCATTCGGGCTGGAGCGAGGAGGAATTCGCCGACCTTTTGAGCCAGCGCAACACGCTGGTCCACCGATTGCGTATGGGACGTAAGATCATCGGCTTCATCGCCTCGCGATTCGGGGCCGACGAAGCCGAGATCCTGTCGGTCGCTGTGGCCGCCGGCTACCGTGGCCGCGGCTTGTCGCGGGAATTGCTGCTGACGCATCTCGGTCACCTCGCCGGCCACGGTGTCGCCAAAGTGTTTCTGGAGGTCGAGGAGAACAACCAGCCGGCGCGGCGTTTGTATCAGCGCGCCGGTTTCGAGATCGTCGGACGCCGCGAGCGCTATTATCGCCAGCCCGACGGCGAACAATTGAACGCATTGATAATGCGTCGCGACTTGTCCTAGTTTTCGCGCGATGGCACAACCGCTCGTCGCTCCGTCCAATTCCAACAATGCGTTGACGCCGATGTCCGATATGAAGGCCACTGAAATCGAAGCCCGCTGTGCCGCTACCGGCATGCGCATGACGGAACAGCGGCGCGTGATCGCGCGGGTTCTCGCCGAGTCGGTCGATCATCCCGACGTCGAGGAGCTGTACACCCGCTGCGTCGCCGTCGACGACAAGATCTCGATCTCGACCGTGTACCGCACCGTCAAGCTGTTCGAGGACGCCGGCATCATCGAGCGGCACGATTTCCGCGAGGGCCGCGCCCGCTACGAACAGATGCGCGACAGCCATCACGATCACCTGATCAATCTGCGCGACGGCAAGGTGATCGAGTTCACCAACGAAGAGATCGAGACGTTGCAGGCCGAGATCGCCCGCAAGCTCGGCTACAAGCTGGTCGATCACCGGCTCGAACTGTACTGCGTCCCGCTCGACGACGACAAGGCCTGAGCCGTCGGGCGTCGCGCGCTGTCAGCCTCGCTCGAGGTCGAATACGAGGTCGAATAGTTGTGTGAACGACTCGTCATGGCCGGGCTTGTCCCGGCCATCCACGTCTTTGAACCTGGCCGGCGCTGAAAGGCGTGGATGCCCGGGACGAGCCCGGGCATGACGGTGGAAACGAAAGGGCGTGATTGACTTACGACCTCGTCATCTTCGATTGCGACGGCGTGCTGGTCGACAGCGAAGTGATTTCCTGCCGCGTCCATGCGCAGACGCTGACCCGCCACGGCTATCCGATCACCACCGAACAGGTCGCCGAGCGCTTCCTCGGCCGCTCCGGCCGCGAGGCGAGGCGCGAGATCGAGGCCGAACTCGGCCGCGCCTTCGACGACCAGCTCGAAGTGCAGTTAGTTGCCGATCTGCTGCGCAGCTTCGCCGAAAGCCTCGAACCGATTCCCTTCATCAACGATGCGCTCGACAGCATCGTGCAGCCGGTCTGCGTCGCCTCCAGCGGCACGCTGGAACGCATCGCCTTCGCGCTGACCCGCACCGGCCTGTACGCGCGCTTCGCGCCAAACCTGTTCTCCGCCGAGCAGGTCGAGAGCGGCAAGCCGGCGCCGGACCTGTTTCTCCATGCGGCGCGGCAGATGCAGGTGCCGCCGGCGCGCTGCGTGGTGATCGAGGACAGCGTTCCGGGCATCCTCGGCGCGCGTGCCGCCGGCATGGAGGTGTTGGGCTTTGTCGGCGGCAGCCATTGCCTGCCCAGCACGGACGCGCGGCTGCGCGCCGCCGGCGCCGCCGCGGTGTTCGATGATATGCGGCAATTGCCTGAAATTATTCGATAAAACTGCACGCGGAGGGGGCGCATGCGGTCCGCCGGCTGGATTTCGCCGCCTTTGCCCTGTAAGGCAGGGCTCCTTCACCCTCGAAACCCGGTTGTCATGGCCCCGCCGCGCAAGCTGCACATCAACTCCTATGGCTGTCAGATGAACGTCTACGACGCCCAGCGCATGGTCGACGTGCTGGCGCCGGAGGGTTTCGTCGAGACCGCCAGCGTCGACGACGCCGACCTGGTGATCCTGAACACCTGCCACATCCGCGAGAAGGCCTCCGAGAAGGTGTATTCCGAGCTGGGCCGGCTGCGGCTGGCGCGCGACGAGGCGGCCAAAGGCGGACGGAAGATGCAGATCGCGGTCGCCGGCTGCGTCGCGCAGGCCGAGGGCGAGGAGATCGTCCGGCGTCAGCCGGCGGTCGATGTCGTGGTCGGCCCGCAGAGCTATCATCATCTGCCGCGCCTGCTGGCGCAGGCGGCGCAGGCCGGCCGGGCGCTGGAGACCGAGTTCCCGGTCGCCGACAAGTTCGGCTTCCTGCCGCAGCCGCGCCCGGAGGCGATCCGGGCCCGCGGCATCTCGGCCTTCGTCACCGTGCAGGAAGGCTGCGACAAGTTCTGCACCTTCTGCGTGGTGCCCTACACCCGCGGCGCCGAAGTCTCGCGCCCGGTGGCGGCGATCCTCGACGACGTCGCGCGGCTCGCCGACAACGGCGTCCGCGAACTCACGCTGATCGGCCAGAACGTCAACGCCTATCACGGCGACGGCCCGGATGGCCGGCCCTGGACGCTCGGCCGCCTGCTGCAGCGGCTGGCGGCGGTTCCAGGCATCGTCCGGCTGCGCTATTCGACCAGCCATCCCAACGACGTCGACGACGACCTGATCGCGGCGCATCGCGACCTCGACGCCCTGATGCCGTTCGTGCATCTGCCGGTGCAGTCGGGCTCGGACCGGATTCTGGCGGCGATGAACCGCAGGCATACGGCGGCGGATTATCGCCGGGTGATCGACCGGTTCCGCGCGGTGCGCCCGGAGATCGCGTTTTCGTCGGATTTCATCGTCGGATTCCCCGGCGAGACCGAGGCGGATTTCGAAGCGACGCTCGCACTGGTCACACAAATCGGCTACGCTGGTTCGTATTCGTTCAAATATTCGCCGCGGCCCGGCACGCCCGCGGCGGAGATGCCGGAGATGGTGCCCGCAGCGGCGATGGACGAACGTTTGGAGCGGCTCCAGCAATTGATCGACGCTCAGCAATCGGCCTTCAACAAGGCCGCGATCGGCCGGACCGTGGACGTGCTTTTCGAGCGCGCCGGCCGCAAGCCGGGCCAGATCGTCGGCCGCACCGCCTATCTGCAGCCCGCCCATGTTTTTCCTGGTCATGTTTTTCCAGGTCATGTGATGGCGCCCGACAGCATCGTCGGGCAGGTCCTCCCGGTCCGGATCGACAGCCTCGAGCGCTACAGCCTGCTCGGCGAACTTGCGGCCATGCCGCCGCAGCAGCATGCACCTCCTCTGGCCGCTACTGGAGCCTGAGCCCCTTGGCAAAAAGCGTATCGGATTCGTCCTCGCTGATGTCCCGCCGCAAGCTCGATCGCGACAGCCCGCCCCGGCCCGAGACCCAACCCGAGACCCAGGTCGTCGTCGCCTTCGACGACAACCGCGCCGCCTCGGCGCTGGTCGGGCCGTATGGCCAGAACCTCGCCCAGATCGAGCGACGGCTCGCCGTGGTGGTGGATTCGCGCGGCAACCACATCACCATCGCGGGCTCGCGCGAGGGCTGCGACGCCGCCCGGCGGGTGCTGGAGGCGCTGTATGCCCAGGCGGTGGCGGGCAGCGATCTCAGCCAGGGCGACGTCGAGGGCGCGATCCGCGCGGTGATCGCGCAGGGCTCGCTGTTCGAGTTCGACAGCAAATCGACCGCCGGCGCGTTCGAGGCGATCAATCTGCGCAAGCGCCCGGTGCGGGCGCGCACCGCGGCGCAGGATTCCTACATCCGGGCGCTGAAGCGGCACGAGCTGGTGTTCGGCGTCGGCCCGGCCGGCACCGGCAAGACCTGGCTCGCGGTCGCCCATGCGGCGCAATTGTTCGAGCGCAAGGAGGTCGACAAGATCATCCTGACCCGCCCCGCGGTCGAAGCCGGCGAGCGGCTCGGCTTCCTGCCGGGCGATTTGCGCGAGAAGGTCGACCCGTATCTGCGGCCGATCTACGACGCGCTGTACGATCTGATGGATTCGCGGATCGTCGAGCGCGCGCTGCAGACCAACGAGATCGAGATCGCGCCGCTCGCCTTCATGCGCGGCCGCACTTTGACCAATGCCGCGATCATCCTCGACGAGGCGCAGAACACCACCTCGATGCAGATGAAAATGTTTCTCACCCGGCTCGGCGAGAACTCGCGGATGATCGTCACCGGCGACCCGAGCCAGGTCGACCTGCCGAACGGCCAGACCTCGGGATTGTCCGAGGCGGTGAAGCTGCTGGCCGGCGTCGAGGGCATCGCCCAGGTCAAATTCACCGCCGAGGACGTCATCCGCCACGAGCTGGTGGCGCGGATCGTCGCCGCCTATGAGGGGATCCCGCCGAAGCCGACGGGCGGCGCAGGCTGATGTCACAATCCAGTTTTGCGAGTCGTGCCGATTGCATCGGGGCGGCTCGGGGCAGTAATTTAGGACCGATGAGTAGTTCCGCCAATCCCGCCACCGAGGTCGTGATCGCCGCCGATTGCTGGCGGTGCGAGGCCTCCGCCGAAGCGATCGTGCTGCGCGCGATCGAAGCCGCCGCCGCGATGGTCGACGCCGACACCGGCGCGGCCGAGCTCGCGGTGATGCTGACCGACGACGACGGCATCCGCGCGCTCAACGCCTCGTATCGCGGCCAGGACAAGCCGACCAATGTGCTGTCGTTTCCGGCGCCGCAGCCGGACTATCAGGACGCCTCCCAGGGCGCGGACGTCGCGCCGAAACTGCTCGGCGACATCGCGATCGCGTACCAGACGGTGCGCCGCGAGGCCGACGACGAGAGCAAGCCGTTCGATCATCATCTCAGCCATCTGGCGGTCCACGGCTTCCTGCATCTGGTCGGCTACGACCACGAGACCGACGCCGACGCCGAGACGATGGAAGGCGCCGAGCGCCGCATTCTCGCCGGCCTCGGCATTCCGGACCCCTATGCCGATCAGGATCGGGTGAGCTGACATGCCGGACGGCGACAGAGCGCAGAGCGCAACCCAGCCATCGGAGCAGGACTTACCCCGCGCCCAGCAATTGCCGGCGGTGGTGCATCAGGGCGAGGTGCTGCGGCCGGTCGGCGCCGCCTGGCTGGTCCGCGCCATCCGCTCGCTGTTCGGCTGGAAGCCGGGCTCGGTGCGCGACGATCTGCAGGTGGTGCTCGACACCAGCCCGGCGGACGACACCGGCTTCACCGCGCTCGAGCGCACCATGCTGCGCAACATTCTCGGGCTGCACGAGCGCCGCATCGCCGACGTCATGGTGCACCGCGCCGACATCGTCGCGATCAAGCAGGACATCGCGCTGGGCGAACTGATGAGTCTGTTCCAGGGCGCGGCGCATTCGCGCCTGGTGGTCTATGACGAGACGCTCGACGACCCGGTCGGGCTGGTGCACATCCGCGATCTCGTCGCGTTCATGACCGCAAGGGCCAAGGTCGCGCCGGAGACCGTCGCCAAGCGCAAGAAGGCGCTGCCGGCCGGGCTCGATCTGCGCGCGATCGATCTGAAGATGCCGCTGACCGAGACCGGCATCATCCGCAAGCTGCTGTACGTGCCGCCGTCGATGCGCGCGATCGATCTGCTGGCGCAGATGCAGGCGGCCCGCATCCATCTCGCGCTGGTGGTCGATGAATACGGCGGCACCGACGGGCTGGTCTCGATCGAGGACATCGTCGAACAGATCGTCGGCGAGATCGACGACGAGCACGACAGCGCCGAGCCGCCCTCGATCGTGCAGCAGGCCGACGGCTCGTTCGTTGCGGACGCCCGCACCAGCCTCGAGGATGCGCGCGAGATGATCGGCAACGGCTTCGTCACCGGCGAGGCCGGCGAGGACGTCGAGACGCTCGGCGGCTATCTGGTCAATCATGTCGGCCGGCTGCCGGTGCGCGGCGAAGTGATTTCCGGCCCCGGCAATTACGAGATCGAGGTGCTCGATGCCGACCCGCGCCGCGTCAAGCGGCTGCGCATCGGCATCCGCAAGGAACGCCCCGTCGTGCGGCCGCGCGAGACTCGCCGCCGCGACCAGGCCGCCGATCAGACCGCCCCTCCGCCCGCCGAACCGACCAGTCCGAATCCCTCGCCGCCCGGCGACTGAGCGAGCACCACGTGACATTGCCAATCCTGTTGAGCCGAGCCGCATCGAGCATCATCCTCGCATGGGGCTGGAAGCGCGCCGCCATCGCCGTGCTCGCCGGCGCGCTGTCGTCGCTGGCGATGGCGCCGTTCAACGCCTGGCCGATCCTGTTCGTCACGTTCCCGATCGTGGTGTGGCTGATCGACGGCTCCGGGGCCGGCCGATGGCGCGGCGTGCCGGCGGCCGCGATGGCCGGCTGGTGGTTCGGTTTCGGTTACTTCGTGCCGGGGCTGTACTGGATCGGCTACGCGTTTCTGGTCGATGCCCAGACCTTCGCCTGGCTGCTGCCGGTCGCGATCGCCGGACTGCCGGCGTATCTGGCGCTGTTCACGGCGCTCGGCTTCGCGCTGGCGCGGCTGCTGTGGCGGCCCGACGCGATGCGCGTGCTGGCGCTCGCCGTCAGCCTCACCATTGGCGAGTGGCTGCGCGGCCATGTGCTGACCGGCTTTCCGTGGAACGCGTTCGGCTATGCGCTGACCGAGCCGCTGGCGCTGGCGCAGAGCATCTCGCTGGTGGGGCTGTGGGGGCTGACCTTCGTGGCGGTCGCGGTGTTCGCCAGCCCGGCCGTGCTGTTCGACGATCGCGCCGACACCCGCCGGCGCTGGCTCGCGCCCGCCGCCGCACTCGGCGTGCTGATCGCGATGGCGGCGTATGGCGGCATCCGGCTGCAGCTCACGCCGACCCGCCTGGTCGACCACGTCCGGCTGCGGATCATGCAGCCCGACGTGCAGCAGGACCAGCGCTTCAACTACTCCGCCAAGGCCGAGGTGATGCAGAAATACCTCACTTTGTCGGACCGCGCGACCGGCCCCGGCGCGACAGGCGTGCGTGACGTCAACCTGCTGATCTGGCCGGAATCGGCGTTTCCGTTCTTCCTCGCGCGCGAAGCCGACGCGATGGCGCAGATCGCCGAACTGTTGCCAAAAGGCACCATTTTACTCACCGGATCGGTTCGACCGCCTGATATGCCGCCGGGCCGCCGTATTACCCGGGCCTACAATTCGATCTATGCGATCGATCACGACGGATCAATTCTGAATGTCTACGACAAGCTTCATCTGGTGCCGTTCGGCGAATTCTTGCCGTTTCAGAACTTCATGGAGAAAATCGGTTTCGTGCAACTCACCAAGGTGCAGGGTGGTTTCCTGCCCGGCGTGAAGCGGCAGACTCTCGATCTGCCGAACGCGCCGCCGCTACTGCCGCTGATTTGCTACGAGGCGATATTCCCCGACGAGATCGAGATTCGCGGCCAGCGCCCCGGATGGATGCTGAATCTCACTAATGACGGCTGGTTCGGCGTTTCCACCGGTCCGTATCAACATCTGCAGCAGGCGCGGATGCGCGCGGTGGAGCAAGGGCTGCCGCTGGTGCGCGCCGCAAATACGGGTATCTCGGCGGTGATCGATCCGGTGGGCCGGATCGTCGGACGGCTCGGTCTCGGCGTCGAAGGTGTGCTCGACGCGACACTGCCGCAACCGATCCCGCCCACTGTCTATGCGAGAGTCGGCGAACTTCCTGCTGCTGTTATGGTTGCGCTTTCGCTGATGCTTGTACTATTACGAAGGCGACCATCACCCCGGTGATAGTACGCAGCGCAGCCGCGCAACCAGAGATTAAGCTGGATAAAATGCGCACGTGCGTGAATTGCGTTTCCCCGATGGCGTCTATTAACGCCGGCATCCGAAGACATTTGACGGCTCCGATATTTCAGGCGTATTCCAACCCGCGATCGCTTTCGCTTTCCGTTTGCGACTGCATGTGCCTCGAGGAGTAAGTGAGATGTCGACCAAAGCGCCCAATCCTGTTGACAAATACGTCGGCAGCCGTGTGCGCATGCGCCGCATCATGCTCGGCATGAGCCAGGAAAAGCTCGGCGAAGCATTGGGCCTGACCTTCCAGCAAGTGCAGAAATACGAGAAGGGCACCAACCGCGTCGGCGCCAGCCGTATCCAGCAGATCTCGGAAGTTCTTCAAGTGCCGGTGTCGTTTCTGTTCGAGGGCGGTCCCAGCGGCGGCCTCGCCAATGGCAGCGGTTTCAGCGAAGCGCCGTCGCCGTCCTATGTTTCCGATTTTCTCGCGACCTCCGAAGGCCTGGCGTTGACCCGCGCTTTCACCAGGATCGGCGACGCCAAGCTTCGCCGCAGCATCGTCGATCTGGTCGAACAGATCGCCGCGCGCGAGCCGGCCGAGTCTCGCTGATCTTAGCAATTGATTAACCGCCGCGATCCGCGCGCTGAACTAATTCAGTGCCGCGGATCGCGGCGATTGCGTTTTATGGGGTTGAACTAATTCCGGCTCTGCACGTAAAGCTGGCCCGCCCGTGATCATTATTGATCGTCGCGTTCAGCCGACGACGCGTCGCGTGTGCATCCCTCAAACGGCGTTCATCGACATGAATGAATCGGTACATCCTCAGGGCTCGTTCTTCGGGCGGCGCAAGGGCCACAAGCTTCGCGCGCATCAGGCCGATCTGGTGGGCAATCTGCTGCCGCGTCTTTCGCTCGACATCGCCGCGCCCGCGCCGGTGTCGCTGGTCGAACTGTTCGGGCCGCCGGTCGAGGCGGTGCGGCTGGAGATCGGGTTCGGCGGCGGCGAGCATCTGGTCGCCGAGGCGCTGGCGCATCCACAGACCGGATTCATCGGCGCCGAGCCCTATGTCAACGGCATGGCCAAGATCCTGGCCCGGATCGAGCACGACGACATCCGCAACATCCGCCTGTTCGCCGGCGATGCGGCGGCGCTGATGGCCTGGGTTCCGCCGCGCTCGCTGGCGCGGATCGATCTGATTCATCCGGATCCGTGGCCGAAGCGGCGGCACTGGAAGCGGCGCTTCGTGCAGGATGCGATGGTCGGCGCGATGGCGCGGGCGCTCGCCGAGGGCGGCGAATTCCGCTTCGTCAGCGACATCGACAGCTACAATGCGTGGACGCTGGCGCATCTGCTGCGCGCGCCGGCATTCGACTGGTGCGCCGAGCGCGCCGACGACTGGCGCAAGCCGTGGCCCAACTACACGATGACGCGCTACGGCCGCAAAGCCGAACGCGAAGGCCGCCGCGCCGCCTATCTGCGGTTCCGCAGGCTCGCTACCTGATACGCGACCGCCGCCCCCAAAACGAGTCGTCCCCGCGCAGGCGGGGACCCATAACCGCTGGCTTCCGGAGTGGAGCAAGGCCTCTGCGACGCGGCTTCAAATCGAGATGCTGATCGAGCTTATTCGATCGGGCTATCGTCACCCTCCCCCTCCAGGGGAGGGTGATGCGCGTCGCGGCCGCGAACTTTCATCTGCGACCGCCCGGGCCTGCGCGGCGACGACATGCTGATAGGCAAAACTTGAACGGCCGTCCGCCGTCCCGGCGCGGTTCCATGGTGGGGGCGGGCCGCCTCCCGCGGCCCTTGCCGGTCGGCCGGAAAACCGCTATATCATCGCCACTCAGAAATTCTCATACGACCGCGTATCGAGAGTGGGCCCCCCGGGACCCGCTCTTTTTTATTACCCGATCGTATCATTGTGACCCGAAACGCATCGCCCGGACCGAAATCTCCGGATTGCCGCTGACAGCCATCGGAAGGCCGCTGAGACTGCCCCAACCTGACCGCCAAAATTCGATCGACCCGGATATGACCGATCCTATCGCCAGTTCCGTCGCCCCCGATTTGCTGGACGAGCCGCGCCTGGTGGTCGAGCCCGGCGTCGCTGCGCGGTTCGGCGCGGTCGCCGAGCCGGTGCTGCAGGCGATGGGCTATCGGCTGGTGCGGATCAAGGTCTCGGGCGAGTCCGGCTGCACCGTGCAGATCATGGCCGAGCGGCCCGACGGCACCATGCTGATCGAGGATTGCGAGGCGGTGTCCAAGGCGCTGTCGCCGGTGCTCGACGTCACCGACCCGATCGAGAAGGCCTACCGGCTGGAGATTTCGTCGCCGGGGATCGACCGTCCGCTGGTGCGGCGCTCGGATTTCGCCCGCTACAGCGGCCATCTGGTCAAGATCGAGATGGCGGTGCCGCATCAGGGCCGCAAGCGCTATCGCGGTCTGCTCGACGGCGTCGAGGGCGACGCGATCCGGATCCAGCGCGAGGGCGTCAAGGACGAAGACCCGCTGGTGCTGCTGCCGATGCACGACATCGGCGACGCAAGGCTGGTGCTGACCGACGAATTGATTGCCGAATCGATGCGCCGCGGCAAGCAGGCCGAACGCGAGCTGAAGCAGAGCCTCGGGCTCGCGCCGCCGCCGCCGCCGCACGCCAAGCGCAGCGATCCGAAGAAGAGCAACGCGCCGAAACCCAAGCCGAAGCCGCCGGTCGCGCCGGTCGCCAAGCCGAAGCCGAAGAACACCAAGCAACATCGCCTCGCCGCCGACAGGTCGCGGCGTGGCGACACCGACCTGTCCGAGGGAGACTGACCATGGCCGTCAGCGCCAACAAGCTTGAATTGCTGCAGATCGCCGACGCGGTGGCGCGGGAGAAATCGATCGACCGCGGCATCGTGATCGCCGCGATGGAAGACGCGATCGCGAAAGCGGCGCGCGCCCGCTACGGCTCGGAGACCGACGTCCACGCCGAGATCGACGCCAAGAAGGGCGAGCTGCGGCTGTCGCGCCACATGCTGGTGGTCGACCAGGTCGAGAACGCCGCCAACCAGATCTCGCTGAAGGACGCGCAGCGCGCCAATCCCGGCGCGCAGGTCGGCGACACCATCGCCGACACCCTGCCGCCGCTGGAATACGGCCGCATCGCCGCGCAGTCGGCCAAGCAGGTGATCGTCCAGAAGGTGCGCGAGGCCGAGCGCGACCGGCAATACATGGAGTTCAAGGACCGCATCGGCGACGTCGTCAACGGCGTCGTCAAGCGCGTCGAATACGGCAGCGTGATCGTCGATCTCGGCCGCGGCGAGGCGATCGTCCGCCGCGACGAGATGCTGCCGCGCGAGTCGTTCCGCAACGGCGACCGCGTCCGCGCCTACATCTTCGACGTCCGCCGCGAAACCCGCGGCCCGCAGATCTTCCTGTCGCGTACCCATCCGCAGTTCATGGCCAAGCTGTTCCAGCAGGAAGTGCCGGAAATCTACGACGGCATCGTCGAGATCAAGGCGGTCGCCCGCGATCCGGGCTCGCGCGCCAAGATCGGCGTGGTGTCGCGGGATTCGTCGGTCGATCCGGTCGGCGCCTGCGTCGGCATGCGCGGTTCGCGCGTCCAGGCGGTGGTCAACGAGCTGCAGGGCGAGAAGATCGACATCATCCCGTGGTCGCCGGACATCGCCACCTTCGTGGTCAACGCGCTGGCGCCGGCCGAAGTCTCGAAGGTCGTGATCGACGAAGATCGCGAGCGCATCGAGGTTGTCGTTCCCGACACCAATAACCAATTATCCCTTGCGATCGGCCGTCGCGGCCAGAACGTTCGTCTGGCCTCGCAGCTCACCGGCTGGGACATCGACATCCTGACCGAGACCGAGGAATCCGAGCGCCGCCAGGCCGATTTCGAGAACTCGACCCGGGTGTTCATGGAAGCGCTGAACGTCGACGAAGTGGTCGGCCAGCTGCTCGCCTCCGAAGGTTTCACCTCGGTCGAGGAACTGGCGCTGGTCGATATCCGCGAACTGGCCTCGATCGAAGGTTTCGACGAGGAAACCGCGACCGAGCTGCAGGCTCGCGCCAGCGAATATCTCGATCGGGTGGAGACGGAAATGGAAGCGCGACGGCTGGAACTCGGCGTCGAGGACGCCCTCAAGGACGTTCCCGGCGTCACCTCGAAGATCCTGGTCAAGCTCGGCGAGGGCGACGTCAAGACGGTCGAGGATCTGGCCGGCTGCGCCACCGACGATCTGGTCGGCTGGACCGAGCGCAAGGAAGGCGCCGAGCCGGTGAAGTTCGCCGGCATTCTCGACGGCGTCGAGGGCGTGACGCGCGACGAGGCCGAAGACATGATCATGCAGGCCCGCGTCAAGGCCGGCTGGATCACCGAGGAAGAACTCGCCAAGAACGGCAAGGGCGAGGACGCCGGAGCGGAAATCGAAGCGGAGGCGGAGTAGCCGCCGTGGCTTCGCGATCCGAACCAACGCGTTTCGAGACATGAAAGGCCGATCGACCGAATGCTCGCTGCCGCCGATGCTGCAGATCTCGACGACGGACCGCGGACCAAAAAGTCCGCGACCGAGCGGATGTGCGCGGTCACGCGGCAGGTCCGGCCGACCGACGAGCTGATCCGCTTCGTGGTCGCGCCCACCGGCGAGGTGGTGGCGGACCTGAAGCGCAAGCTGCCCGGCCGCGGTCTCTGGGTCACCGGGTCGCGGGCGATGGTCGAGCAGGCGGTCCGCCGCAGGGTGTTCGCCCGGGGTTTCAAGCGCGACGTCAAGGTCGCCCCGACGCTGGCGGCCGACATCGAGCGGCTGCTGGTGCAATCGGTCTGCGACGCGCTGGCGATCGCCGCCAAGGCCCGTCAGGTGGTGTCGGGTTTCGGCAAGGTCGGCTCGGCGCTGAAGGCCGGCGAGGCGGTGGCGATGCTGCATGCCGCCGACGGCGCGGCCGACGGAATCCGCAAGCTCGGCGCGCTTTCCCGGCAAATTGACGGCAATGCGACCGGCTCGCGGGAATTTCCCGTCATTACGGTGCTCAATTCCGAAGAATTGGATTTGGCATTGGGGCGGTCAAATGTGATACATGCTGCCCTGCTTGCGGGCCCGGCCGGACGAACATTCCTGTCGCGCTGCCAGATCCTGGTCCGATACCGGCTGGCGGACGACGGCAATGGCACTGCGGTGATTGCAGGACCGCCGATCAAAACGCCGAACGACGCTGCTGACGACAGCCCCGCTGACGCCAACGCCGCTGACGAAGACGCTGCTGACGAAGACGCTGCTGATGAAGTCTGTGCGAACGCGCACAACGTTGAGAGATTGGGACGACTGAATGGTTGATACGAAAACTCCTGGCGACAAGACTCTGTCGATGCCGTCCAAGACCTTGACGCTCAAGCCGCGCGTCGAGCAGGGCGTCGTGCGCCAGAGCTTCAGCCACGGCCGTAGCAAGCAGGTGGTGGTCGAGAAGCGCGGCAAGCGGCGCATCGGCGGCGACGGCGCGCCCGAGCCGGCAGCGCCCGAAGTCGCCAAGAAGCCCGCGCCCGCGCCGGCCCCGCCGTCGCCCCGGCAGCAGCCCCGCCCGTCGCCGCAGCAGCAGGCGCGCAGCGGCATGGTGCTCAGGACCCTGACCGAGGACGAGCGCAGCGCGCGCGCCACCGCGCTCGCCGACGCCCGCGTCCGCGAGGTCGAGGAACGCCGTCTGGCCGAGATCGAGGCGCAGCGCCGCGCCGCGCAGGAAGTCGTCGACAAGGCCGAGCGCGAAGCCGCCGAGGCCCGCCGCAAGGCCGAGGAAGAGCGTCACCGCAACGAGGAAGAGACCAAGCGCAAGGCCGAAACCGAGGCCAAGAAGCGCTTCGGCGAGACCGAGCCCGCCGCGCGGAAGCCGGCAGACGGCGGCCGCCCGGCCGCTGGCGCCACCGCTGCGCCGCGCGCGCCCGTGACCACGACGACCACGCGCCCGCCGGCCGTCGCCGCCGAAGCCGGTGACGACGACGAGGCTCCGCGGATGGTTCGCCGCGGTCCCGGCGGCGGCCCCGCCCGTCCGGCGCCCCCGCCGAAGCAGCCGGCCGCCAAGCCCGGCGCGTCGAAGCAGCGCGGCCGCCTGACGCTGGTCACCGCGCTCACCGCCGACGACGTCCGCGAGCGTTCGATCGCGTCGTTCCGCCGCCGCACCCAGCGCCTCAAGGGCCACGCCTCGAACGAGCCGAAAGAGAAGCTGGTGCGCGAAGTCATCGTCCCCGAAGCCATTTCCATCCAGGAACTCGCCAACCGCATGTCGGAGCGGGCGGTGGATGTGATCCGGCTGCTGATGAAGCAGGGCGCGATGCACAAGATCAACGACGTGATCGACGCCGACACCGCGCAACTGATCGCCGAAGAACTCGGCCACACCGTCAAGCGCGTCGCCGCGTCGGACGTTGAAGAAGGCCTGTTCGACGTCGTCGACAATTCCACCGACACCGAGCCGCGTTCGCCGGTGGTGACCGTGATGGGCCACGTCGACCACGGCAAGACCTCGCTGCTCGACGCGCTGCGCCACGCCAATGTGGTGTCGGGCGAAGCCGGCGGCATCACCCAGCATATCGGCGCCTATCAGGTGACCTCGCCGGAGAGCGGCAAGAAGATCACCTTCATCGACACCCCGGGCCACGCCGCGTTCACCGCGATGCGCGCCCGCGGCGCCAAGGTCACCGACATCGTCATCCTGGTGGTGGCGGCCGACGACGGCGTGATGCCGCAGACCATCGAGGCGATCAATCACGCCAAGGCGGCGAACGTTCCGATCATCGTGGCGATCAACAAGATCGACAAACCGGACGCCAAGCCGGAGCGCGTGCGCACCGAACTGCTGCAATACAACGTCCAGGTCGAATCGCTCGGCGGCGACGTCGTCGACGTCGAGGTCTCGGCCAAGAACAAGACCAATCTCGACAAGTTGCTCGAGATGATCGCACTGCAGGCCGAACTGCTCGACCTCAAGACCAACGAGCAGCGCCCGGCCGAAGGCACCGTGATCGAGGCCAAGCTCGATCGCGGCCGCGGTCCGGTCGCCACCGTGCTGGTCCAGCGCGGCACCCTCAAGGTCGGCGACATCATCGTCGCCGGCGCCGAGATGGGCCGCGTCCGTGCGCTGATTTCCGATCAGGGCGACACCGTGGACTCCGCCGGTCCCTCGGTCCCGGTCGAAGTGCTCGGCTTCAACGGCCCGCCCGAGGCCGGCGATCGTCTCGCCGTGGTCGAGAACGAAGCCCGCGCCCGCCAGGTCACCAGCTATCGTGCGCATCAGAAGCGCGAGAAGGCCGCCTCCATCGTGGGCATGCGCGGCTCGCTCGAGCAGATGATGAGCCAGCTCAAGACCACCGGCCGCAAGGACTTCCCGCTGATCGTCAAGGCGGACGTGCAGGGCTCGCTCGAAGCGATCCTCGGCTCGCTGGAGAAGCTCGGCACCGACGAGGTCGCCGCGCGCATCCTGCACGCCGGCGTCGGCGGCATTTCGGAGAGCGACGTCACGCTGGCCGAAGGCTTCAGCGCCGTCATCCTCGGCTTCTCGGTCCGCGCCAACAAGGAAGCGGCCGCCGCCGCCAAGCGCAACGGCATCGAGATCCGCTACTACAACATCATCTACGACCTCGTGGACGATATTAAGAAGGCGATGAGCGGCCTGCTCGCGCCGACCCTGCGCGAGACCATGCTCGGCAACGCGCAGATCCTGGAGATCTTCAACATCTCCAAGGTCGGCAAGGTCGCCGGTTGCCGCGTCACCGACGGCACCGTCGAGCGCGGCGCCAATGTCCGGCTGATCCGCGACAACGTCGTGGTGCACGAGGGCAAGCTGTCGACCCTGAAGCGCTTCAAGGACGAAGTGAAGGAAGTGCAGTCGGGTCAGGAATGCGGCATGGCGTTCGAGAACTACACCGACATGCGCGCCGGCGACGTGATCGAGTGCTACCGCGTCGAAACCATCCAGCGCTCGCTGTAAGTCCAAGTCTTACAGTCGAGCCGAGGATCTAAGCAGAAGACCGTCATGGCCGGGCTTGTCCCGGCCATCCACGGCTTCCTTTTCCGTATCAAAGGCGTGGATGCCCGCGACAAGCGCGGGCATGACGACAGTTTTGAGAGACGATCATGCCGCGCAATCAGAAACCCACCGGCCAGGGCGCCTCGCCGCGCAAGCTTCGCGTCGGCGAGCTGGTGCGCCACGCGGTGGCCGACATTCTCAGCCAGGGCGGCGTGCACAATCCGGTGCTGGAAACCCGTCTGATCACCGTGCCCGAAGTGCGGATGTCGCCCGACCTCAAGCTCGCCACCGTCTATGTGATGCCGCTCGGCGGCAAGGACGAGAAGCTGGTGCTCGAGGCGCTCGAGCAGAACAAGCGCTTCCTGCGCGGCGAGGTCGCCCGCCGCGTCAACCTCAAATTCGCCCCCGACCTCCGCTTCCGCATCGACGAGCGCTTCGCCGAAGCCGAGCGGATCGAAAAGCTGCTCCGCACGCCCGCGGTGCAGAAAGACCTCGAACACGATTCGGACCAGGACTGATGACGATGACCACCCCCGCCGCCACGCTCGCTCCGCACGATGCGCAGCTCGACGGCGCCGACGACGCCTCCTCGGCGCAGGCCCGCAAGCCGCGCGACAACAACGACCCGCGCAACAATGCCCGAGGCAAGGACGGCGGCGGCGGCAACAAGCAGCCGCGCCGCGACAAGCGCGACGTCCACGGCTGGGTGGTGCTCGACAAGCCGATCGGCATGACCTCGACCCATGCGGTCGCGGTGGTGAAGCGGCTGTTCTCGGCCAAGCGCGCCGGCCACGCCGGCACGCTCGATCCGCTCGCCTCCGGCGGGCTGCCGATCGCGATGGGCGAGGCCACCAAGACGGTGCCGTTCGTGATGGACGGCCGCAAGCGCTACCGCTTCACCGTGGCGTGGGGCGAGGAGCGCGACACCGACGATACCGAAGGCAAGGTGACGCAGACCAGCGAGATCCGCCCGACGCCCGAGGCGATCCGGGCGCTGCTGCCGCGCTTCACCGGCCTGATCGAGCAGACCCCGCCGCAATATTCCGCCATCAAGATCGCCGGCGAGCGCGCCTACGACATGGCGCGCGACGGCGAAATCGTGCCGCTGGTTCCCCGGCCGGTCGAGATTCACGAATTAACCCTTGTCGAACATGATGATAGCGGAAAATCGGTGTTCGAGGCCGAATGCGGCAAGGGAACCTATGTGCGGGCTCTGGCACGCGACATGGGGCGGCTGCTCGGCTGCTACGGCCATATCTGCGCGCTGCGCCGGACCCTGGTCGGGCCGTTCGACGAGGCGGACATGATTCCGCTGGAACAGTTGCAGGCTTTGTGCGATAGAGCCGCGTCTGGCGAGGGCAGCCTCGCCGACGCGCTTTTGCCCGTTGAGACCGCGCTGGACGACATCCCGGCACTGGCCGTCACACGGGCTGATGCGGCAAGGCTCCATCGGGGCCAAGCCGTTTTGTTGCGCGGACGGGATGCGCCCAATACTAGCGGCACAGTCTATGTGACGGTGGCAGGCCGGCTTCTGGCCCTCGCCGAGCTCGGCAATGGCGAACTCATCCCCAAGCGCGTGTTCAACCTCTCCGGACTGACCGCCAGTTCGAACGCTAAGGAAAGTATCTGACGATGTCGATTACCGCAGAACGCAAAGCGGAAGTCATCCAGGGCAATGCCAACAAGGCCGGCGATACCGGTTCGCCCGAGGTCCAGGTCGCGATCCTGTCGGAACGCATCGCCAACCTCACCGCGCATTTCAAGACCCACACCAAGGACAATCACTCGCGTCGCGGGCTGTTGAAGCTGGTGTCGACGCGCCGTTCACTTCTCGACTACGTCAAGAAGAAGGACGAGGCGCGTTACAAGGCGCTGCTCGAAAAGCACGGCATCCGTCGCTGATCGAAGCTGCGTCCGCCGGGCGAGGCACGAAAGCGGATCGCCGCTTCCACCCGCCGCGTCCGGCCGAACCGTCCACACAGGCGCTCTGAGTTCGCCTGTGTGTTTGCTCAGCCGCATCCGGCGGCTGGGCCGTCAACGGGCCACCGAGCCCGCCCCGTGGGCCGACGACCGCGAAGGTCGCGCGCCCGCACCCGGGAGGACTGAACGCCATTTTCCACCTCGAGACCATGGCAGGATCGCCGGACGCTGCTCGCACCTTCGGGTCGCCAGCGTCCCGCAATCTTGCGCATGGTCTTTTGGTATCTGGCGTCCGGTCGTCGCGGAAAACGATGAAAGAGACACCCGATGTTCAATAAGCATTCCGTCGAAATCGATTGGGGTGGGCGTCCCCTCAAGCTCGAGACCGGCAAGGTCGCGCGCCAGGCCGACGGCGCCGTCGTCGCCACCTATGGCGAGACCATCGTGCTCGCCACCGTGGTCGCCGCCAAGTCGCCGCGCGAAGGCGTCGACTTCCTGCCGTTGACCGTGGACTACCAGGAAAAGACCTACGCGGCCGGCCGCATCCCCGGCGGTTACTTCAAGCGTGAGGGTCGCCCGACCGAGAAGGAGACGCTGGTCTCCCGCCTGATCGACCGCCCGATCCGTCCGCTGTTCGCCGACGGCTGGCGCAACGAGACGCAGGTGATCATCACCGTGCTGTCGCACGACATGGAGAACGATCCGGACATTCTGGCGATGGTCGCCGCCTCGGCGGCGCTGACGCTGTCCGGCGCGCCGTTCAAGGGTCCGATCGGCGCCGCCCGCGTCGGCTTCATCAACGACGAATACGTGCTCAACCCGGTGCTCGACGAGATGCCCGAGACCCAGCTCGAGCTGGTCGTCGCCGGCACCGCCGACGCGGTGCTGATGGTCGAGTCCGAAGCCAAGGAGCTGTCGGAAGAGATCATGCTCGGCGCGGTGATGTTCGGTCACCGTCACTTCCAGCCGGTGATCGACGCGATCATCGAGCTCGCCGAGAAGGCCGCCAAGGAGCCGCGCGAACTCGTCGTCATCGACGATTCGGCGATCGAGAAGGAAATGCTCGGCCTGGTCGAGCAGGAGCTGCGCGCCGCCTACGCGATCCCGGTCAAGCAGGAGCGCTACGCCGCGGTCGGCAAGGTCAAGGAAAAGGCGATCGCGCACTTCTTCCCGGAAGGCGAAGAGCCGAAATACGACAAGCAGCGCATCGGCGGCGTGTTCAAGGAGCTCGAGGCCAAGATCGTTCGCTGGAACATCCTCGACACCGGCAAGCGCATCGACGGCCGTGACTCGAAGACCGTCCGCAGCATCATCGCCGAAGCCGGCGTGCTGCCGCGCGCCCACGGTTCGGCGCTGTTCACCCGCGGCGAGACCCAGGCGCTGGTGGTCACCACGCTCGGCACCGGCGAAGACGAGCAGTACGTCGATTCGCTGGCAGGTACGTACAAGGAGACGTTCCTGCTGCACTACAACTTCCCTCCCTATTCGGTCGGCGAGACCGGTCGCCTCGGTGGTACCAAGCGCCGCGAGATCGGCCACGGCAAGCTGGCGTGGCGCGCGATCCGTCCGGTGCTGCCGCCGCATCACGAGTTCCCCTACACCATCCGCGTCGTCTCCGAGATCACCGAGTCGAACGGCTCGTCCTCGATGGCGTCGGTGTGCGGCGCCTCGCTGGCGCTGATGGATGCCGGCGTGCCGCTGAAGCGGCCGACCGCGGGCATCGCGATGGGCCTGATCCTGGAAGGCGAGCGCTTCGCGGTGCTCAGCGATATTCTGGGCGACGAGGATCATCTCGGCGACATGGACTTCAAGGTGGCCGGCACCGAGCAGGGCATCACCTCGCTGCAGATGGACATCAAGATCGCCGGCATCACCGAAGAGATCATGAAGGTGGCGCTCGGCCAGGCCAAGGACGGCCGCATCCACATCCTGGGTGAGATGTCCAAGGCGCTCGACCGCGCCCGCGCCGAGCTCGGCGAACACGCGCCGCGCATCGAGACCTTCAAGATCCCGACCGACAAGATCCGTGAAGTGATCGGCACCGGCGGCAAAGTGATCCGCGAGATCGTCGAGAAGACCGGCGCCAAGGTCAACATCGAGGACGACGGCACCGTCAAGGTCGCCTCGTCGGATGGTGAGTCGATCAAGGCTGCTATCAAGTGGATCAAGTCGATCGCTTCCGATCCGGAAGTCGGCGAGATCTACGAAGGCACCGTCGTCAAGGTGATGGAGTTCGGCGCCTTCGTGAACTTCTTCGGCGCCAAGGACGGCCTGGTGCATATCAGCCAGCTCGCTTCCGGCCGGGTGCAGAAGACCTCCGACGTCGTCAAGGAAGGCGACAAGGTCAAGGTCAAGCTGCTCGGCTTCGACGATCGCGGCAAGACCCGGCTGTCGATGCGCGTGGTCGATCAGGAGACCGGCGAAGACCTCGAGGCCAAGCAGAAGGCCGAAGGCGAAGCCCCGGCCCAGGCCGCCGGCGAGTAGTCCGCGGATCGGGAGCCGGCTCTGGGTCGACCAGAACCCTCCCTGCGCGAACTGCGGCCCGAATGGGCAATATGACCGATGGATGATCAGGGGCGGCCGCGCAGGCTGCCCCTTTTCGTTGCACGCGGGCCGTCGCCGTCGGCCGGCCGGCTGCGCACTGTGTCCGTCTCGACACGATCACCGCGCCGCCCACTGTTCCTTGACGCTCGGGCGTCGAGCCGGCCTTGCGGGGCGGGGCGTCTGCCCCGATACTCGCCGGACGCACCTCGCGAGATCATTCCGTCATGCGCCGTTGGACTGCCAGGCTCGCCACGGTCGCGATCGCGACGCTGCTCTCGCATGGTGCGTTCGCGCAGCGCGCGGTGCTGATCGGCGAGAACGACACGGTCGCCGATACCGATCGGGACTACACGTCCGGCTTCCGGCTCTCTTTCGTGTTCGACAATTTCTCGCGCGATCTGCTCGCCGGGCAGATGTTCGATCTGGTCCGCCCTGCGCTGGTGACTTATGGCGCGCCGGGCGGCTCGGTGAAGCAGCAGTTCGAATGGATCGCGCTGGCGCAGAACATCTACACGCCGGATCGCGACACCAGGGGCGTCTACACGCCGGGCGTCGACCGTCCGTTCGGCGGCTGGCTCTATACCGGCTTCAGCGTCGCGCAGGAGACTGATCGCCGTCAGCTCGATTCGTTCGAGGTTCAGGTCGGCGCCGTCGGCGGGCGCGCGTCGCTGGCGGAGGCGGTGCAGTCGAGCTTCCACAGCCTGCTCAATCAGGCCAAGCCCGTCATCAACGGCTACGAACTCCGCAACGAGCCAGGCGTGCTGGTGGCGTGGGACCGGCGCTGGAAGTTCGGCACCGAATTCGGCAACGGCTTCGGCGCCGACATCATCCCGTCGGTCGGACTGACCGCCGGCAACGTTTTCACCTATGGCGAAGCCGGCGCGATCGTCCGGTTCGGCCGCGCGCTGTCGACCACCTGGGGGCCGACGCTGATTCGCCCCGGCGTGACCGGCGCGAATTTCGTCAGCCCGGATCCCGCCGCGCCGTTCTGGGGCTTCTCGCTGTTCGGCGGCGTGCAGGCGCGCGGCGTCGCGCGCAACATCTTCCTCGACGGCAACACCTTCAGCAGCGGCCTGCACGTCACCCGCGAATCCTTCGTCTATGATCTCGTCGCCGGCGCCGAGGTTTTCAATCAGGCCGGCTTCCTGGCCTCGCTGAGCTGGGTCCGTCGGTCGCGCGAATACACCACGCAGACCCGGTCCTATTCGGATTACGGCTCGCTGACGCTCGCCTATCATTTCTGAGGCCGGCGGCTCCGGCGTCACCGCTCGGGGCAGGGTGCGGAAGGGGACGCGGCGTACCGCGCCTCGTGCGGTCAAGCAGGACATCGCCACGCGCTGCGCTACTCCGCCGCAGCGAAGTCGCAGTTCCGTCAGAAACTGCGGTCCCCGGCGGGCGTAGATGACGTGCACGCCCTGAAGCCGAACTGGAGGAAACCATGACCATGCTGTCCCGTCGCCATCTGATGATGGCCGCTACCGGATTCGCCGCTGCCGCCATGGCGGCGCCGCGCGGGGCGTTCGCGCAGGCCGCCGCCGCGCCGGCCGGTCCGTTCACGCTGCCGCCGCTGCCCTATCCGGCCGCGGCGCTGGAGCCGCATATCGACGCGAAGACCATGGAGATCCACCACGGCAAGCATCACCAGGGCTACGTCAGCAACATGAACGGCTTCGCCAAGGACCACCCGAAGCTCGCGCAGATGCCGGTGCCGGAGGTGCTCGGCAATCTCGGCAGCGTTCCGGAGGCGATCCGCACCGGCGTGCGCAACAATCTCGGCGGCCACGCCAATCACACCATGTTCTGGCAGATCATGGGCCCGAACGGCGGCAAGCCGTCCGGCGAGGTGCTGGCCGCGATCGATCGCGACCTCGGCGGCATGGAGAAGTTCAAGACCGATTTCAACGCCGCCGGCGGCAAGCAGTTCGGCTCCGGCTGGGTCTTCGTCACGGTGACCAACGACGGCAAGCTGGCGATCGAGGCGCGACCGAATCAGGACACGCCGCTGATGGACGGCAAGCGCGTGCTGCTCGGCAACGACGTCTGGGAGCACGCTTACTATCTCAACTACCAGAACCGCCGCGCCGATTATCTCAAGGCGTGGTGGAATACGGTGAACTGGAGCAAGGTCGGCGAGCGTTACGCCGCCGCCAGGGCCGGCACGCTCGGCGTCTGAGCGCGGACGCGGATCGGAGGCGGCATTCCGGGCGCGTTGCACGAACCGGAATGTCGCCCGGCTTGTTCTGCAGAGCGATCGCGTCGCCGCGCCGGCGCCTCTTTGCACCTCCCTGTACATCCCTGAGTTGAACGGTCGACCGGCGCGACGACGCGCGGAATGGCGATCACTTCCTCGTCGAATCGGTGATGCAGAAATTGAGCAGCCGTCCATTTTCAGGGCTAGGCGATCGTTAAGTCATCATTGCGATAGTACCGACGCGAGTCGGAATGACTCGTGCCTGCCCGCCGCTCGACGGTTCGTCGGCTGCTCTCTCACAAAGGCCCCTTCATGTTCTCCTTGTTCAAGCGCGCCGGCAATGCCGCGTCCTCCGCCGCGGTTCTGGACGCGCTCAATCGCTCCCAGGCGATGATCGAGTTCAGTCTCGACGGGGTCGTGCTGAATGCGAACGAGAACTTTCTCGCGGCGCTCGGCTACGCGCTCGACGAGATCAAGGGCAAGCATCACAGCATGTTCGTCGATCCGCAGGAGATCGGCGGCGACGCCTATCGCCGGTTCTGGGCCGATCTGAAATCCGGTCACTATCAGAGCGGCGAGTTCAAGCGCGTCGCCAAGGGCGGCCGCGACATCTGGATCCAGGCCTCGTACAATCCCGTGCTGGACAAGGACGGCGAGCCGGTCTGCGTGGTGAAGTATGCGACCGACATCACACCCGCCAAGCGGCGCGCGCTGGAAGACGCCGGCAAGATCGCGGCGATCGGCCGCGCCCAGGCGGTGATCGAATTCGCGCTCGACGGCACCATCCTCGATGCCAATGCGGGGTTTCTCGGCGCGTTGGGCTACACGCTGGACGAAATCAGGGGCAAGCATCATTCGATGTTCGTCACGCCGGCGGAGCGCGGCAGCGCGGCCTATCGCGAGTTCTGGACGGAGCTTGCCGCCGGCAAGTATCAGGCCGCGGAGTACAAGCGGATCGGCAAGGGCGGCCGCGAGGTCTGGATTCTCGCGTCCTACAATCCGATCCTCGACGAATCCGGCCGGCCGTTCAAGGTGGTCAAATTCGCCACCGACGTCACCGCGCAGAAGCTCGCGACCGCCGACCTCGCCGGCCAGATCGCCGCGATCGGCAAGTCGCAGGCGGTGATCGAGTTCGCGATCGACGGCACCGTCCTGGTCGCCAACGACAATTTTCTGCAGGCGCTGGGCTACACGCTGGCCGAGATCAAGGGCAGGCATCATTCGATGTTCGTCGCGCCCGCCGAGCGCGACAGCGACGCCTATCGCAGATTCTGGGCCGAGCTCGCCGCCGGCAAGTATCAGGCCGCGGAGTACAAGCGGATCGGCAAGGGCGGCCGCGAGGTCTGGATCCAGGCGTCCTACAATCCGATCCTTGATCTCAACGGCAAGCCGTTCAAGGTGGTGAAATACGCCACCGACACCACCCGGCAGGTGCTGGTCCGGCTCGGCAACGAGCGGGTGCGCGGGATGATGGAATCGGTCGCCGCCGGCGCCGAGGAGCTGAACGCGTCGGTGCGCGAAATCTCCGAGGCGATGACCAAGTCGCGCGAGACGGCGCTGTCCGCGGTCGGCGAGGTCGACGCCGCCGACGGCCAGGCCAACCGGCTCAACGAGGCCGCGCAGGCGATGACCGGGATCGTCGAACTGATCGGCCACATCACCGGGCAGATCAATCTCTTGGCGCTCAACGCGACGATCGAATCGGCGCGCGCCGGCGAGGCCGGGCGCGGCTTCGCGGTGGTCGCCTCGGAGGTCAAGAATCTCGCCAATCAGGCCAAGCAGGCCACCGACAAGATCGGCGCCGAGATCGAGAATCTGAACGGCATTTCGGGCGACGTGGTCGGCGCGCTCGGCAAGATCAAGAGTGCGATCCAGAACGTCAGCGAATACGTCACCTCGACGGCCGCCGCGGTCGAAGAACAGAGCACGGTGACCGGCGAGATGTCGTCGAGCATGCAGCGCGCCGCCGCCGAAGCCGCCGCAATGGCGGCGGGCGGCTGAGCGCAGGGGCGTCGCGCTCGCCGAATTGCGATCAGGCCGCCGGCTGCGCCGCCGCTGCCGGCGCCCCGCCGACGCCTTCCTTCACCACGTCGCCGAGCGCTTCGAAGTCCTGGCGGCGCGGCGAGGTCTTGCGGAACGCCAGTCCGATGGTGCGGCCGGGCTGCGGCCGGCGCAGCCGCAGGAACTTCACCCTTGTGTCGCGGCGTTCGATCTCGGCGGCGATCTGCGGGATCAGCGTCAGGCCGTAGCCGGCGGCGACCATCTGGATCACCGTGGTGAGGCTGGAGGCGCCGAAGGTGGTGGTGCTGGTGCCGCCGATGGCGATCGCGCGGTTGCGCGCGGTTGCGCAGAACGCCAGCGCCTGGTCGCGCAGGCAGTGGCCGTCCTCGAGCAGGATCAGCCGCGACTGGTCGATCTCGTCGACCGCCACCGTCGCGGTTTCCGGCCGCGGATCGTCGGCCGGCACCGCCAGCAGGAATTCGTCGTCGAACAGCGCGATCGTATCGAGCTCGCGGTTGCCGGCGGGCAGCGCCAGCAGCGCGGCGTCGAGCGCGCCGCTGCCGACCTCGGTGACCAGTTGCCGGGTCTGGCTCTCGCGCAGCTCCAGCCGCAGCTCCGGGTAGCGCTGCTGCAGCAGCGGCAGCAGCTTCGGCAGCAGATACGGCGCCAGCGACGGAATCACCCCCAGCGTCAGCCGGCCGGTCAGCGGCCGGGTACGGTGGCGGGCGAAATCCACCAGATCGCGCGACGCCGTCAGCAGGTCCTCGCCGCGGCGGGCGATTTCCCGGCCGATCTCGGTCAGGAACACCTCGCCGGGCCGGCGTTCCACCACCTTGACGCCGAGCGTGCGTTCCAGATCGGCGATCTGCATCGACAGCGCCGGCTGGGTCACGGCGCAGGATTCCGCCGCCCGGCCGAAATGGCCGAAGCGGGCGAGGGCGGACAAATAGCGGAGCTGACGGAGCGTCACCATGTCGATCAGATAATCTGATCGAGATGCAAAATCAATTCGACTGGACCTGATCGTAGAACTGATCCAGTCTGTGCCTGCCGGGCGACGCTGATTCAGCGGCCAGCCAACGGCCAACACAACAGCATCACCCCAGGAAGAGATGCCGCGGACGGCCCCCCGCGTCCGCGGCATTCCTGACCCAACACTCACACTGTCATCACGCGTTCGAACGACGCGACCACAATGGCAGGCGACGACGGAGAGCAACGATGGACGCAAAGACAGACGACAACGGCGCCGGCAAATGCCCGTTCCCCCATGGCGGCGCGCGCGGGCGCAAGAACGCCGACTGGTGGCCGGACCATCTCGACATCAGCCTCCTGCACCGTAATTCGACGCTGTCCGATCCGATGGGGCGGGCGTTCGACTACGCCCGCGAATTCGAAAGCCTCGATCTCGACGCGGTGATCAAGGACCTGCACGCGCTGATGACCGATTCGCAGGAATGGTGGCCGGCGGATTTCGGTCATTATGGCGGCCTGTTCATCCGCATGGCCTGGCATTCGGCCGGCACCTATCGCACCACCGACGGCCGCGGCGGCGCCGGCGCCGGGCAGCAGCGCTTCGCGCCGCTGAATTCGTGGCCGGACAACGCCAATCTCGACAAGGCGCGCCGGCTGCTGTGGCCGATCAAGCAGAAATACGGCAACAAGATCTCGTGGGCCGACCTCTACGTGCTGACCGGCAACGTCGCGCTGGAATCGATGGGCTTCAAGACCTTCGGATTCGCCGGCGGCCGTGCCGACACCTGGGAGCCGGAAGAGCTGTTCTGGGGTCCGGAAGGCAGCTGGCTCGGCGACGAGCGCTACAGCGGCGAGCGCGAACTGTCCGATCCGCTCGGCGCGGTGCAGATGGGCCTGATCTACGTCAACCCGGAAGGCCCCAACGGCAATCCCGACCCGGTCGCGGCCGCCAAGGACATCCGCGAGACCTTCGCCCGCATGGCGATGAACGACGAAGAGACCGTAGCGCTGATCGCCGGAGGTCACACCTTCGGCAAGACCCACGGCGCGGGTGATCCGTCCTTCATCGGCGCGGAGCCGGAAGCCGGCGGGCTGGAGGATCAGGGCCTCGGCTGGAAGAGCAAGTTCGGCACCGGCGTCGGCGCCGACGCCATCACCGGCGGCCCGGAAGTGATCTGGACCCAGACCCCGACGCAGTGGAGCAACTTCTTCTTCGAAAATCTGTTCGGCTTCGAATGGGAGCTCGACAAGAGCCCGGCCGGCGCCAAGCAGTGGAAGGCCAAGAACGCCGAGGCGAATATTCCGGATCCGTTCGATCCGAACAAGAAGCGCCTGCCGACGATGCTGACCACCGACCTGTCGCTGCGCTTCGACCCGGCCTACGAGAAGATCTCGCGCCGCTTCCTGGAGAACCCGGATCAGTTCGCCGACGCCTTCGCCCGCGCCTGGTTCAAGCTGACCCATCGCGACATGGGGCCGAAGGTCCGCTATCGCGGCAAGCTGGTGCCGAAGGAAGACCTGATCTGGCAGGACCCGATCCCGCCGGTCGATCACGAGCTGGTCAGCGCCAAGGACATCGCCGATCTCAAGGCGAAGATCCTCGGCTCCGGCCTGTCGGTGTCGCAGCTCGTCTCCGCGGCGTTCGCCTCGGCCTCGACCTATCGGCACTCCGACAAGCGCGGCGGCGCCAATGGCGGCCGCATCCGGCTTGCGCCGCAGAAGGACTGGGAGGTCAACCAGCCGGCCGATCTCGCAAAGGTGCTGAGCAAGCTCGAGGCGATCCAGACCGAGTTCAACGCCGCCCAGACCGACGGCAAGAAGGTCTCGCTCGCCGATCTGATCGTGCTCGGCGGCGCGGCGGCGGTCGAAAAGGCCGCCAAGGATGCCGGCACCGAGCTCGAGGTGCCGTTCACCCCGGGCCGGATGGACGCCTCGGCCGAGCAGACCGACGCCGACTCGTTCAAGCCGCTGGAGCCGCGCGCCGACGGCTTCCGCAACTTCATCGGCAAGCGCAAGCAGTACATGTCGCCGGAGGAATCGCTGGTCGATCGGGCGCAACTGCTGAACCTGACCGCGCCGGAAATGACGGTGCTGCTCGGCGGGCTGCGCGTGCTCGGCGGCAATGTCGGCAGCACGCCCCACGGCGTGTTCACCGACCGGCCGGAGAAGCTGACCAACGACTTCTTCGTCAACCTGCTCGACATGAAGACCGCCTGGTCGCCGTCGGCCACCGAAGGCGTCTATGAAGGCCGCGATCGCAAGACCGGCGAACTGCGCTGGACCGGCACCCGCGTCGACCTGGTGTTCGGCTCGCACTCGCAGCTGCGCGCGCTCGCCGAAGTCTACGCCCAGTCCGACGCCCAGCCGAAGTTCGCCCAGGACTTCGTCGCCGCCTGGACCAAGGTGATGAACGCCGACCGCTTCGACATCGTCGCGAAGTAAGCGCGGCTGATATCAAGACGCGAAAGGGCGGCCTCCGGGCCGCCCTTTTTGCGTTGGTGGGTTCTTTTCGCTCCGCGCCGCAACTCATCCGCCGTCATCCTGAGGAGCTCGGCCTCGCCCGGAGGGCGAAGTCGAGCGTCTCGAAGGATGGCCGCTTGCACCCGTCGCCTCATCCTTCGAGGCGCGCAAGGGCGCGCACCTCAGGATGACGGATGGGGCGTGGCAGCGCCGCGCTACTCCCCCGTCGCCGCGCGCTGTTCGGCGGCGGTTTCGGCTTCGTCGACGGTCTTGAGCGCGTCGGGCTGCGGCATCGAGATGATGTTGTAGCCGGAATCGACGAAGTGGATTTCGCCGGTGACGCCGTTCGACAGCTCCGACAGCAGATACAGCGCCGAGCCGCCGACGTCCTCGATCGACACTGTGCGCCGCAGCGGCGCGTGGCGGAGCTGGTAGTTGAACATCATCCGCGCGTCCGCGATACCGGCGCCGGCCAGCGTCCGCACCGGGCCGGCCGAGATCGCGTTGACGCGGATGTTGCGCGGGCCGTAATCGGAGGCGAGGTAGCGCACGCTGGCTTCCAGCGCCGCCTTGGCCACGCCCATCACATTGTAGTTCGGCATCACCCGCGTCGCGCCGCCATAGGTCAGCGTGATCATCGCCCCGCCGGAGGCCGGCATCAGCTCGGCGGCGCGCTTGGCGATCTCGGTGAAGGAGAAGCAGGAGATCACCATGGTGCGCGAGAAGTTTTCGCGCGACGTGTCGGCGTAGCGGCCCTTGAGTTCGTTCTTGTCCGAAAAGCCGATGGCGTGGACGACGAAATCCAGCCCGCCCCATTTCTCCTTCAGCGTCGCGAACACCGCGTCGACGCTGGCGATGTCCTCGACGTCGCAGGGCAGCACCAGCTCGGCGTTCAGCGATTGCGCCAGCGGCTTGACCCGCTTGCCGAGCGCGTCGCCCTGATAGGTGAAGGCGAGTTCGGCGCCGTGCGCCGCCAGCGTCTTGGCGATCCCCCAGGCGAGCGAATGATTGTTGGCGACGCCCATGATCAGGCCGCGCTTGCCCTGCATCAGTGATTGCATGTGGTTCTCTGGCTCCGCCGCGCATTGGGCTTGCTCCCTCGCCCCGCTCTTGCGGGGAGAGGGCTGGGGTGAGGGGCTCTCCGGCCCGCGAATGCTGCTGGCGAGGTGAGGGCATTGCCCGGCCCCTCACCCGACCTTCGCGCTGGCGCGCCAAGGTCGACCTCTCCCCGCGCAGGGCGGGGAGAGGTTGGAAAGATCACGCGTCCAGCTGCTTGAACACCAGCGTCGCGTTGGTGCCGCCGAAGCCGAACGAGTTCGACAGCACGGCGCCGAGCTGGGCGTTGTCGATCCGCTTGCGCACGATCGGCATGTCGGCGAAGGCCGGGTCGAGCTCGGTGATGTTGGCGCTCTCGCAGATGAAGCCGTTCTGCATCATCAGCAGCGAATAGATCGCCTCCTGCACGCCGGTGGCGCCGAGCGAATGCCCGGTCAGCGCCTTGGTGGCGGAGATCGGCGGGCACTTGTCGCCGGCGCCGAACACGTTGCGCAGCGCTGCGATCTCCGGCGGGTCGCCGGCCGGGGTCGAGGTGGCGTGCGGGTTGATGTAGTCGATCTTGATGCCGCCGGTGGTCGCCAGCGCCATCTGCATGCAGCGCTCGGCGCCTTCGCCCGAGGGGGCGACCATGTCGTAGCCGTCCGAAGTGGCGCCGTAGCCGATGATCTCGCCGTAGATCTTGGCGCCGCGCGCCTTGGCGTGCTCCAGCTCTTCGAGCACCAGCACGCCGGCGCCGCCGGCGATCACGAAGCCGTCGCGCGACACGTCATAGGGCCGCGACGCGGTGGCCGGGGTGTCGTTGTATTTCGAGCTCATCGCCCCCATCGCGTCGAACAGCACCGACAGCGACCAGTCGAGTTCCTCGCAGCCGCCGGCGAACACCACGTCCTGCTTGCCCCACTGGATCAGCTCGTAGGCGTTGCCGATGCAGTGGTTGGAGGTCGCGCAGGCCGAGGAGATCGAGTAGTTGACGCCCTTGATCTTGAACCAGGTGGCGAGCGTCGCCGACGCCGTCGACGACATCGCCTTCGGCACCGCGAACGGGCCGACCCGCTTCGGGCCCTTGGTCCGCGTGATGTCGGCGGCCTCGACGATGGTGCGCGCCGACGGGCCGCCCGAGCCCATCACGATGCCGGTGCGCGGATTGGAGATGTCTTTTTCCTCGAGCCCGGAATCGGCCAGCGCCTGTTCCATCGCGACGTGGTTCCACGCCGCGCCTTCACCCAGGAAGCGCATCGCGCGGCGATCGACCACGTCGGCCGGGTTCAGCGACGGCAGGCCCTGGACCTGCGAGCGGAACCCGAGCTCGGCGTGCTTCTCGGCGCGCGAGATGCCCGACTTGGCGTCGTGCAGGCTCGCCAGCACCTCCTGTGTGTTGTTTCCGATCGATGAGACGATCCCCATCCCCGTGACAACAACCCGTCTCATGCTCGCCTCGTTCATTGCTTGTCGTTGGTCGAACCGTGCCGGCTCGAACGGATTTCGATGCTGTCGTCGTTAACTCAGACGGCAGGCTGAACTGCGGCGTCCTGCTTGAACAGACCGACTTTCAGATCCTTGGCGCGATAGAAAATCTCGCCATCGGCCGCCATCGTTCCGTCGGCGATGCCGAGCCAGAGCTTGGACCGCATCACCCGCTTGACGTCGATGTTGTACACGACCTTTTTGATGTTCGGCTGAACCTGGCCGGAAAATTTCAGTTCGCCGAGGCCGAGCGCGCGGCCGGGGCCGAGGCCGCCGGACCAGCCGAGGAAGAAGCCGACCAGCTGCCACATCGCGTCCAGCCCGAGGCAGCCCGGCATCACCGGGTCGCCCTTGAAGTGGCAGGCGAAGAACCACAGGTCCGGGTTCACGTCGAGCTCGGCGCGGATCAGCCCCTTGCCGTGCTCGCCGCCGGTGTCGTTGATCTCGGTGATGCGGTCGAACATCAGCATCGGCGGCAGCGGCAATTGCGCGTTGCCGGCGCCGAACAGTTCGCCGCGGCCGCAGGCCAGCAGGTCTTCATAATCGTAGCTGGAACGACGGTCCTGCATGCGGCTCTGCCTCTATCAGTTTTCCGGAATTCGGCCGCGACAGTCCCGGTCGGGCCTTGTCGTTCGAGCGGCCGGCGCACGCCCGTTCCTTGTGCAACGGAAACGCGCGGCGGTGTCTAACATAGGCATATGACCCGTCAAAGCGGCACCTCCGTATTCCTCCTTAAGTCAAACCTCCGAGGCGCTCCAGTTGCGAGGCGCTTGCACGCTATTGGAATGCTTCCTATAATCAGAAGATCGAACATAGGGGATTGCGGACGTGGACATCGGTGAGCGTGCGACATATTCGCGAGAGGACCATGTGACCTCGGCCCATGCTGTCGAGCCGCACCTCAATGGCTGCCCCTGGCACGACGTCAACGAAATGCTGCAGTCGGTCGGCCTGCGTCCGACGCGTCAGCGCATGGCGCTCGGCTGGCTGCTGTTCAGCAAGGGCGACCGGCATCTGACCGCGGAAATGCTGTACGAAGAGGCCAGCCAGGCCAAGGTTCCGGTGTCGCTGGCGACGGTCTACAACACCCTCAATCAGCTCACCGATGTCGGCCTGCTGCGTCAGGTCAGCGTCGACGGCACCAAGACCTATTTCGACACCAACGTGTCGGCGCATCAGCACTTCTATCTCGAGAACAATCACGAGCTGATCGATATTCCGGATCAGCACGTCGCGCTGCGCTCGACCCCGGAGGTTCCGGACGGCTACGAAATCGCCCGCGTCGACGTCGTCGTCCGGCTGCGCCGGAAGGCCTGAACGGCCTGTTTCGACCTATTCCAGAGTGATTGTGACGTCCTAGTGACTTCGTAGGGGTAGGCAGCGGCGCACAGCGTTGTGCCTACGTTTTGTGCAGAATCACGCCGACTGCCCCCGTCGCGCCCCCACCCCAACCCTCCCCCGCAAGGGCGGGAGAGGGAGCTCGCTGTGCATCTTTGCTGAGCTTGGAGCCGAACGGAAAAGCTCGCCCCACAACGCAGCGCGCTCCCTCTCCCGCTTGCGGGAGAGGGCTGGGGTGAGGGCGACGCGAGTCGCAGCCTCGCGCGACAATCAGCTCATTTCACCTGCTCGTCCGCATAGACGCCCCACAGCCGCTGCTTCTCGATCCAGCCGTCGAAGCCCTGGCCGGAGATCCGGCACCAGACCGCGTCGCAGCGCTTGATCTGCGCCACCACGCCGGCCTGCAGCCGCGCCGCCACCGCGCTGTCGGCCGAGGCGCTTTCATACAGCGTCGCCAGTTCGTCCTTGTCCTTCATGGTAATCACCGCGGTGCGGCGGCCGGACAGCAGCGAGTGATACACCCAGCCCTCGGCGCCTTCCGAATCCCGCACCCGCCGCCAGTTCTCGAACTCGGCGGTGATCTCCACCGGCAGCCCGGCGCGGGTGTAGACCCAGGCGACGTCGTTGTCCTTGGTCGGGCCGATCCGGACGTTGACGTGATCCGACTTGAGACTGACGTAGCGCGGCACCGGCAGGCCGCTGGCCGACAGCGGCGAATCCTTCGCAGCGAATGACGGCGCCGCCGCACCTACCATCGCACCTGCGAACAACAATCCCGCGATCGGTTTCGTCAGCTTCATCGACACGCTCTCCACTCGAATGATGTGCGCGGCCGCTTCGGTGAAGCTCCGAAGGTCCCTGTCCCGGGGTCCGTTTCCCGGGGTCCTTGTCTTGGCGCGGTCTTCTGCTAGAGAAGGCCGGAAGGCATCCGGTAACCCCAAGGTGGTGAAGGGACCGATCGGAAGGGACTTGGCCAAACAGACTTGGCCGACTTGGCCCCTGCGGTCGCGCTGCAGCGGGAGTGTCGAACAGCTGGGTTAATGCGGACTAAACAGTCTCGCCAGACTCGTCAGAGAGCGGTTGAATGTCGGTGAAGAAAAAGCCTCTGGTGGTCGTCACCCGCAAGCTTCCGGACTCGATCGAAACCCGGATGCGCGAACTGTTCGATGCCCGGCTCAATCTCGACGACGAGCCGATGTCGGCCGAGCAACTCGCCGAGGCCGCGCGCACCGCCGACATCCTGGTGCCGACCGTCACCGATTCGATCACCAGCGAGATGCTGAACCAGCCCGACTGCAAGCTGCGGCTGATCGCGAATTTCGGCAACGGCATCGACAATATCGACGTCGCCGCGGCGCATGCGCGCGGCATCACCGTCACCAACACGCCCAAGGTGCTCACCGAAGACACCGCCGACATGACGATGGCGCTGATTCTCGCGGTGCCGCGCCGGCTGATCGAGGGCGCCGCCTTGCTCACCGACGGCGGCGAATGGCCCGGCTGGTCGCCGACCTGGATGCTCGGCCGCCGTCTCGGCGGCAAGCGCCTCGGCATCATCGGCATGGGCCGGATCGGCCAGGCGGTGGCGCGCCGCGCCCGCGCCTTCGGGCTGCAGATCCATTATCACAACCGCAAGCCGGTGGCGCCGCGGATCGCCGACGAACTCGGCGCGACCTATTGGGATTCGCTCGACCAGATGCTGGCGCGGATGGACATCATCTCGGTCAACTGTCCGCACACGCCCGCGACCTTCCATCTCCTGTCGGCGCGCCGCCTGAAGCTGGTCCGCAAGGACGCCTTCATCGTCAACACCGCGCGCGGCGAGGTGATCGACGAGGAAACGCTGACCCGGCTGATCGAAGCCGGCGACATCGCCGGCGCCGGCCTCGACGTCTACGAGCACGAGCCCGCGGTCAATCCGAAGCTGGTGCGCCTCGCCAAGCACGGCAAGGTGGTGCTGCTGCCGCATATGGGCTCGGCGACGATCGAAGGCCGCGTCGAGATGGGCGAGAAGGTCATCATCAACATCCGCACCTTCCTCGACAACCACAAGCCGCCGGATCGCGTCCTGCCCGGGATGTTGTAGGGCTTCGAGGCTCTAAAGCCGTGCCCGCGAGCCCTCACCCCAACCCTCTCCCGCAAGCGGGAGAGGGGGCTCGCCGTGCGCGTTGCTGAGTCAGAGCATGAACAAGACCATTCGAACCGCATGCGGCCTGACTCCCTCTCCCGCTTGCGGGAGAGGGCCGGGGTGAGGGCGCCGCGGGCAGTGAGTCCGCAGTCCTGCTCCTACCGATGCCCGCCCAGATCATGGATCTTCGGCGCATCCCCGTTCAGCGGATTGGCCGGGTCGCGCGAATAGCGCAGCGTCTCGAATCGCATGCTCCGCGCGTCGATCATCAGCAGTCGTCCGACCAGCCCCTCGCCGAAGCCGACGATCTCGCGGATCGCCTCCAGCGCCATCATCGAGCCGAGGAGCCCGGCCAGCGCGCCCATCACCCCGGCCTCCTCGCAGGCCGGCACCGTGCCGGGCGGCGGCGCTTCCGGAAACAGGCAGCGATAGGTCGGGTTGAACTCGCCGGCGGCGTTTTTCTCGTGCGCCCTGATCGTCGTCAGCGAGCCGTCGAACGGGCCCAGCGCCGCGGTGATCAGCGGCTTCTTCGCGATGAAGCAGGCGTCCGACACCAGATAGCGCGTGGCGAAATTGTCCGAGCCGTCGAGCACCAGGTCGCAATCGCCGATCAGCCCTAGCGCATTCGCGGCGGTGAGGCGCGTCGCATGCGGCACGACTTCGACATGCGGATTGAGCGCCGCGATCCGCGCCGCCGCACTGTCGACCTTGCGCGCGCCGATATCCGGCGTCGCATGAATCACCTGGCGCTGCAGGTTGGACAGCGACACCACATCGTCGTCGACGACGTGCAGCGTGCCGACGCCCGCCGCCGCCAGATACATCAGCACCGGCGCGCCGAGCCCGCCGGCGCCGACCACCAGCACCCGCGCGCGCCGCAGCGCCGCCTGCCCCGGCCCGCCGACCTCGCGCAGCACGATATGGCGGGCGTAGCGTTCGAGTTCCTCGGCGCTCAGCATGGTGGGGTGGTGTCCTTCAACGTCTGTCGTCGTCTCGTTTCCGCGCCCACCACCGTCATCCTGAGGAGCCCCGGCGAAGCCCGACAGGGCGAAGCCGGGGCGTCTCGAAGGATGGGCCGCGGGCGCCGGTGCTCGCCTCCGCATCCTTCGAGGCGCGCCGAGGATCGGCGCGCGCCTCAGGATGACGACGCTTGTGCACGCCGAGGCAGGTCGCGCGACAAGCCCCCGGAACATCGAACCCGGCCGGCGTTGTTTCCGACCAAGCATCTATGGTTATCTGCGCCGAGGCTCAACGAGGCGCGACGCAGGCGGGACATGTCATGAGAGCGATGCTGGCCGCAACCTTGATCATCGTCGGCGCCAGCGGCCTCGCCGCGGCGCAGACCGCGCCGCCGTCCGGTGCCGTGCCCGGCGTCAAGCCGAAGCCGGTCGCGACCACGCCGATCCGCCCGGCGCTGCAGACCCCGGCCGAGACCGCGCAGGCGATGACGGCGGCGGAGCGACAGGCGATCCAGTCCGATCTCGCCTGGACCGGCGACTACAATGGCGTGATCAACGGCGAAGCCTCCGACCGCATGGTCACGGCGATCAAGGCTTTCCAGAAGAATCACGGCGGCAAGCCGACCGGCGTGCTCAATCCGCAGGAACGCGCCCAGCTCACCGCCGCTGCGCGAAACCTGCAGGGCAATGTCGGCTGGAAGCTGCTCGCCGATCCGGTCACCGGCGCGCGGCTCGGCGTTCCGGCCAAGCTGGCGCCGCAGCAGGCGAGCGACGCCACTGGCAGCCGATGGGCGTCGTCGACCGGCACCATCCAGATCGCGCTGACGCATCGCAAGGAAGCCGGAATCACCGCCGCGAAGCTCGCCGATCAGGAGAAGAAGGAGCCCGGCCGCAAGGTGAGCTACAGCGCGGTGAAGCCGGATTTCTTCGTGCTGTCGGGCACCCAGGGCCTGAAGAAATTCTACATCCGCGGCGCGTTCAAGGACGCCGAGGTGCGCATCCTCACCATCCTGTACGATCAGGCCACCGAGGGCACGATGCAGCCGGTGGTGATCGCGATGTCGAGCGCGTTCAATCCGTTCCCGTCCGGCGCGCTGGCCGGTCCGCCGCCGCGCAAGAAGGTCGAGTATTCCACCGGCACCATCGTCAGCGACGACGGCGCCATCCTCGCCGATCGCGAGGCGGTCGAGGCCTGCCAGTCGATCGTGATCGCAGGACAAATCGCAGCACACGGCAATGCCGATCTCGCCGCGAGCGACAGGGCGCACGATCTGGCGCTGCTGCGGATCTATGGCGCGCGCGGCCTGAAGCCGCTGCCGCTCGGCAGTGGCGCGGCGAAAGCGTCCGTCGATCTGACCGGCATCGCCGATCCGCAGAGCCAGGGCGGCGGCGCCGCGGTCAGCGTCGGCAAGGCCGGCGTATCGCCGGTCGGCAGCAATGGCGGCCTCGCGCTGTCGCCGGCGCCCGGCCTCGGCTTCTCCGGCGCCCCGGCGCGCGACGCCGACGGCAAATTCGCCGGCATCGCCTTGCTGCGCCCCTCGGTCGTCGCTGGCGCGACCAACGGCGCCGCCGCACCGCAAGCCGCGCTGGTGGATGCCGAGACGGTGCGTAAGTTTCTCGTGAGCAACGCCATCAAGCCCGCGACCGACGCCGCCGGCGACGCCAAGGCCAGCGTCGTCCGTGTGATCTGCGTGCGGAAGTAACAACTATCACCGGCGCCGTGCCCGCGTCGCCCTCACCCCACCCCTCTCCCGCAAGCGGGAGAGGGAGTCCGGCCGCGTCGCGGGGCGACTTATGAGAATGATCTCGATCGCTGTTTGTGTTTGATGCAGGGCCTTACCCCGCGCACAACGAGCCCCCTCTCCCGCCTGCGGGAGAGGGTTGGGGTGAGGGCGAGCCGAGCACGACGCCGGCGACTACACCGCAACTACTTCTGACACCCCCCGCACCAGAACGTCGACCGGCCGTTCTGCACGAAGCGCTTCACCGTGCCATTGCATCCCGGCGTCCGGCAGCGTTCGTCCTCGCGGTCGTACACCGCGAAGGAATGCTGGAAGTAACCGAGTTCGCCGCTTGTCTGGCGGTGGTCGCGCAGCGACGAGCCGCCGGCCTTGATGGCGTCGCCGAGCACCGCGCGGATCGCATCCACCAGCCGCCCGGCGCGGTCGGTCGGCGCGCCTTTGCGGTCGGCCAGCGTCGATGCCTTCCTCTTCGGCGACAGATGCGCGCGCCACAGCGCCTCGCAGACATAGATGTTGCCGAGCCCGGCGACGACGCGCTGGTCGAGCAGGGCGGCCTTCAGCGAGGTCTGCTTGCCGGCGCAGGCTCGCGCCAGCATCTTGGCGTCGAAGGCGTTGCCGAGCGGCTCGGGGCCGAGGCCCTTGAGGTGCGGCTCGTCCTCGATGGTCGCGCGCGGAAAGATCTTCATGAAGCCGAATCGCCGCGGGTCGTTGAAGATCACCCGCGCGCCGCTCGACATCTCGAACACAACGTGGTCGTGGGTGCGGTCCTCGCTGCGCGGATGGTGGAACTCGCCGGGCGTGGTGGCGGCGGCCCCGTTCACCACCCGGAACGAGCCCGACATGCCGAGATGCATCAGCAGCACGTCGCCGCTCGACAGATCGGCCAGCAGATATTTGGCGCGCCGCCCCAGCCCGGTGATGGTCTGCCCGGTCAGCCGCGCGGCGAAGTCGGGTTGAAACGAAAACCGCAGATCGCCGCGGTTCGCCACCGCGCGGTCGATCCGGAATCCCTCCATGGCCGGCTGCAGCCCGAGGCGGACGGTTTCGACTTCGGGCAGTTCAGGCATGCGAGACAAGCCTGCTGCCAGTTGCCGCGGACCTTTCGACGCGGGGAGCGTCCAGGACCTGCACGCCCCTCACGCCGTCATGGCCGGGCTCGACCCGGCCATCCACGGCCGCGGGCACAGCTCGCGGTTCAAGGCGTGGATGCCCGGGACGAGCCCGGGCATGACGTGGAAGTGGTGTGGCCGATGTCGCTGGCGGCATGTCGCGTCGGTCCCATAAGGCATTCAGGTGATAGCGCCTGCCGCCCCGGCGCGCTATATGGTCCGCCGCGGAGCGGCATTTCGTGTTCCGGGCGGCATCGCGCCCTGGAGAACCGTCCGTATGCAGGAGTTGAAGGCATGACCGAGCCGGGCCAGACCACGCATTTCGGCTATCGCGACGTTCCGCTGCAGGACAAGCAGACGATGGTCAACGACGTGTTCCACAGCGTCGCCAGCCGCTACGACCTGATGAACGACCTGATGTCGGGCGGCATGCACCGGCTGTGGAAGGACGTGATGATCACGACCCTGAACCCGCCGCGCGACGACCAGCCGTTCCGCCTGCTCGACGTCGCCGGCGGCACCGGCGACATCTCGTTTCGCGCGGCGAAAGCGTCCGGCGCGGGCTTCCAGGCCACCGTCTGCGACATCAACACCGACATGCTCGAGGTCGGCCGCCAGCGTGCGGTCGAGCGCCATCTCGACGGCCAGGTCGAGTTCGTCGAAGGCAATGCCGAGGCGCTGCAGTTCCCCGACAAGAGCTTTGATGCCTATACGATCGCCTTCGGCATCCGCAACGTGCCGCGGATCGATCTGGCGCTGAAGGAAGCCCATCGGGTGCTGAAGCCGGGCAGCCGCTTCCTGTGCCTCGAATTCTCCAGCGTCGACGTGCCGGGCCTCGCCAAGATCTACGACCTGTTCTCGTTCAAGGTGATTCCGCAGATCGGCCGCGTCGTCACCGGCGACGCCGAGAGCTATCAATATCTGGTCGAATCGATCCGCAAATTTCCCAAGCCCGCCGATTTCGGCGAGATGATGCGCGACGCCGGCTTCGCGCGCGTCAACTGGCAGGTGCTGAGCGGCGGCATCGTCGCGCTGCATTCGGGCTGGCGTTTGTGATCGCATCACTCACTCATGTGGCGCGGCTCGCCCGCGCCGCCTTCGTGTTCGCGC
This sequence comes from Rhodopseudomonas sp. NSM, assembly GCF_052445935.1. Taxonomy (NCBI): domain Bacteria; kingdom Pseudomonadati; phylum Pseudomonadota; class Alphaproteobacteria; order Hyphomicrobiales; family Nitrobacteraceae; genus Rhodopseudomonas; species Rhodopseudomonas sp. NSM. Next base: position 315,380 of record NZ_JBQTCH010000006.1, read on the forward strand.
GCGAGGGCGTGTTCGGTGTGGTCGATCCGTCGCTGATTCCGCCCGCCGGCCAGTTGCCGGTGCGCCTCGCGCGGCTGATCGAACGGCCCGGCGCCAAGTCCGGCGCGCGGCTGTCGCGGGCGCTGACGCGGCTCGGCCCGGCCTATCTCAAGCTCGGGCAGTTTCTCGCCACCCGGCCCGACGTCGTCGGCGTGGCGATGGCGCGGGATCTCGAAGCGCTGCAGGACCGGCTGCCGCCATTCGCGCAGGCCGAAGCCGAGGCGGTGATCGCCGCGTCGCTGGAGCGGCCGATCGCGCAGGCCTTCGTCAGCCTGTCGCCGCCTGTCGCCGCCGCCTCGATCGCGCAGGTGCATCGCGGCGTCGTCGAGGTCGGCGGCGAGCAGAAGCAGGTCGCGGTAAAAGTGCTGCGGCCCAACGTCTCCGCGCGCTTCAGGCGCGACCTTTCGGATTTCTTCTTCGTCGCCGAGAAGGCCGAGATGTACTCGTCCGAGGCGCGGCGGCTGCGGCTGATCGAAGTCATCAATACGATGTCGCGCTCGGTCGCGATGGAGATGGATCTGCGGCTGGAAGCCGCCGCCGCCTCCGAGATGGCGGAAAACACCAAAGACGATCCGGACTTCCGCGTCCCCACCGTCGACTGGGACCGCACCACTCACAACGTGCTGACGATGGAGTGGATCGACGGCATCCCGCTGAACGATCACAAGCGCCTCGCCGAGGCCAATGTCGACACCGTCGAGCTCGGCCGCAAGGTGATCCAGAGCTTCCTGCGCCACGCGCTGCGCGACGGCTTCTTCCACGCCGACATGCATCCGGGCAATCTGTTCCTCGACACCGAGGGACGATTAGTTGCGGTCGATTTCGGCATCATGGGGCGGCTGTTGCCGAAGGAGCGGCGCTTCCTCGCCGAGATCCTGCTCGGCTTCATCACCCGCAACTATCGCCGCGTCGCCGAAGTCCATTTCGAGGCCGGCTACGTGCCGCCGCATCATTCGGTCGAGAATTTCGCGCAGGCCATCCGCGCCATCGGCGAGCCGATCCACAACCGCCTCGCCGAAGAAATCTCGATGGCGAAGCTGCTGACGCTGCTGCTCGAAGTCACCGGCCTGTTCGACATGCGGACCCGGCCGGAGTTGATACTTCTGCAGAAGACCATGGTGGTGGTCGAAGGCGTCGCGCGGAGCTTCGATCCGAAGCTCGACATCTGGAAGGTCGCCGACCCCGTGGTGCGCGAATGGATCCAGCGCAACCTCGGCCCGGTCGGCAAGATCGAGGGCGTGCTCGGCGGCGCCGGCGAGCTCGGCCACACGCTGAGCGGCCTGCCGACCATCGTGTCGCGCGCCGTCACCGTGCTGAACCAGCTCGAAGTGATGACCAAGGACGGCCTCGTGCTGGCGCCTGAGACCATCGCGGCGATCGGCCGCAACGAGCGGGGCCGCACCCGCGGCCGCACCATCGCGCTGTGGGTGATCGCCGCGACCTTCATCGGGGTGCTGATCGCGCTGTCGCGGTTCTGATTGCATTGCAGGCGCTTCACGACTGCATTGATTGCGTGATGCCATGACCGCATCGCGGTCGTATGTTGCTTGCGTTGCCTGCATCCGCTAGTCTGCCGGCCATGGCCAACCTGACGATCCGCAAACTCGACGACGCCCTCAAGGCCGAGCTGCGCCAGCGCGCGGCCGGCAACGGCCGCTCGATGGAAGACGAGGTCCGCGTCATCCTGCGCGACGCTGTCCACCAGCGCCACGGGTTTGCCACCAGTTTGCCGCAAGCCGGCGGCGGCGCCGCCGAGCCCGGTCCGGGTGATGTAAGTCTCGAAAATCAAACAGCTTTTCCCTCCGACCGGCCATCGACCGCGCGCATCACGCTGATCGTCGGCGGCGGCATCGCGGCCTACAAGGCGATGGATTTGATCCGCCGCCTGAAAGAGCGCGGCGCCGAGGTTCGCGTCGTGCTCACCAAGGCCGCGCAGCACTTCGTCACGCCGCTCACCGCGAGCGCGCTGTCGCATCAGCGCTGCTACACAGATCTGTTCGACCCGCAGAGCGAGTTCGACGCCGGCCATATCAGGCTGGCGCGCGACTGCGACCTGATCGTCGTTGCGCCCGCCACCGCGGATCTGATGGCGAAGATCGCGAACGGCCACGCCGACGATCTCGCCACCGCGATCCTGCTGGCGACTAATCGCCAGGTCCTGCTCGCGCCTGCGATGAATCCGCTGATGTGGAACAACGCCGCGACCCGCCGCAATGTCGATCAGTTGAAGCGCGACGGCATCGTCCTGGTCGGCCCCAATGCCGGCGAGATGGCCGAGCGCAACGAAGCCGGCACCGGGCGGATGGCCGAGCCGTTTGAAATAGCCGCTGCCGCACAGGCACTTCTGGCGCCGCCGCCGCAGCGCCCGCTGCTCGGCCGGCGCGTGCTGATCACTGCCGGTCCGACCCACGAGCCGATCGATCCGGTGCGCTACATCGCCAACCGCTCCTCCGGCAAGCAGGGCTACGCGATCGCCGCCGCCGCGGCCGCGGCCGGCGCCGAGGTGGTGCTGATCTCCGGCCCGGTCGATCTGCGCGCCCCCGATGGCGTGGCGCTGACGCGCGTGGAATCCGCGCGCGACATGCTCGACGCGGTGGAAGCCGCGCTCCCCGCCGACATCGCGATCTTCGCCGCCGCGGTCGCCGACTGGCGCGTCGCCAGCGAAGGCGTGCAGAAGATCAAGAAAGGCGCCGGCGGCCCGCCGCCGCTACAACTCACCGAGAACCCCGACATCCTGGCGACGGTCTCGAAACTCGGCGACGACCGCCCGCCGCTGGTGATCGGCTTCGCCGCCGAGACCGAGAATCTGCTCGACAATGCGAGGTCGAAACTCGCCCGCAAGCGCTGCGACTGGATCGTCGCCAACGACGTGTCGCCCGCCGGCGGGGTCATGGGCGGCGACCGCAACACCGTGCATCTGCTGACGAAATCGGCCGACACCGTCGATGTGGAGTCGTGGCCTTTGATGACCAAGGACGAAGTCGCAACCGCGCTGGTCGCGCGAATCGCGCGAGAACTGGAAGTACACCAATCATGAGCGCCGCCATCGCCGTCGAGATCAAGCAACTGCCGCACGCCGAAGGCCTGCCGCTGCCCGCCTATCAGTCCGCGCACGCCGCCGGCCTCGATCTGTGCGCGGCGAACTCGGCGGACGCGCCGCTGTCGCTCGCGCCGGGATGCCACATGCTGGTTCCCACCGGGCTGTCGGTTGCGCTGCCGCCGAACTACGAGGCGCAGGTGCGGCCGCGCTCCGGCCTCGCCGCCAGGCACGGCGTCACCGTGCTGAACGCGCCCGGCACCATCGACGCCGATTATCGCGGCGAGATCGGCGTGCTGCTGATCAATCACGGCAAAGAGCCCTTCACCATCCGCCGCGGTGAGCGGATCGCCCAGATGGTGATCGCGCCGGTGGTCCGTGCCGAACTGATCAGCGTCGAGTCGCTGTCGGAGACCGCGCGGGGTGTAGGAGGCTTCGGCTCGACCGGCCGCTAGATTTTGTGTCAAGCACGCGCGGATTCGTCAGCTAAAAATATACTTTCCTCATTTCGACCCGCGCGCCGGTGCCGTTCACGGTCTGGACTCTTACCCGCGGAGTCGCGAACAGGATAATGTCCAGCGATTCGGCGACGACGCTGGCGATCTGTGATCGCGTCGGATGGTTTGGGGCAATCCATGTCGGACGTATTGGGGTCGATGCGTCGGACCTGCTTGTCGTGCACGTCGCTGGTGCGCGGCCTCGCGGGCGCTGGCCTGGTCACGGCATCGTCGCCGGCTTTCGCGGCTGACGATCCGCTCGCCGCACTGACCTCCTGGATCATCGTCGATCTCAACCGCCACGAGCTGGTGACGCTGGCGATGGCGGTGTCGGTGCTCGGCTTCTCGGTGATGTCGGCGATCCTGCTGATGCGCACGCGGCAGCGCGCCGCCGCGCAGGAGGCGCGGTTGCGCGCCGAGGTGCAGACGCTGCAGGCCGAGTCCGATCGCTTCCGCGCTTTGCTGTTCGCCGAGCCGCAGGTGCTGATCTCGTGGTCCGCCGGCGACGACCGTCCGCAGATCAGCGGCGACATCGCGCTGCTGCTGCCGAACGACGCGCATGGCGGACAGCCGCAACGCGTGCTCGCCTTCGGAACCTGGCTGCCGCCCGAGCCGGCGCTGCAGATCGATCACGCCGTCGACGCGCTGCTCGACAAGGGCGAAGCCTTCCTGCTGCATCTGATGACGTCGACCGGACGCTCGATCGAAGCGATGGGCCGTGCCGTCGGCGGTCAGGCGATCCTGCGGATTCGCGAACTCAGCGGCGTCCGCCGCGAACTCGCCGAGATGTCGCGGCGCTTCAAGGCGCTGCAGGACGAGACCGACATGCTGCGCGGCTTCGCCGATGCGGCGCCGTGGCCGATCTGGACCCGGCGCGCCTCGGGCGAACTGAATTTCGCCAACGCAGCCTATGCGCGGGCCGCCGATGCGAGCAGCCCGGCGGATGCGGTCAGCCGCAATCTCGAACTGCTCGATTCGACCGACCGCGGCAATCTCACGCGCGCGCTCGCCGACGATGCCGAATACGCCGCGCGGCTGCCGATCGTGGTCGCCGGCGAGCGTCGTTACTTCGACGTCCGCGCGCTGCGGCTCAAGGGCGGCAGCGCCGGCATGGCGGTGGATTCGAGCGAGGCGGCCGCACTCGGCGCCGCTTTGGTGCGGATGGCGGACGCGCATCGCCGCACGCTCGATCAGCTGTCGTCCGGCGTCGCGGTGTTCGACGCGCAGCGCCGGCTCGCCTTCTACAACGATTCCTATCGCAAGCTGTGGGACCTCGACCGCGCCTTCCTCGACGGCCATCCGGACGATTCCAGCGTGCTCGACCGTCTGCGCGCCGCGCGCAAGCTGCCGGAGGAGCGCGACTTCCGGGAGTGGAAGAACAGGCTGCACGAGGCCTACCGCGCGGTCGAAGCCGACAAGGCGATCTGGTATCTGCCCGACGGCCGCGCCATCAGCATCGTCACCACGCCCAATCAGGAAGGCGGCGTCACCTATCTGTTCGACGACGTCACCGAAAGCCTCGATCTGCAGCGCCGCTATGGCGGGCTGATCGACGTCCAGCGCGAGACCCTCGACAACCTCTCCGAAGCGGTCGCGGTGTTCGGCAGCAACGGCTGCGCGCAACTGTTCAACCCCGCCTTCACGCGGATGTGGAACCTGTCATCCGAAGCGCTCAACAACCGGCCGCACATCGAAACCGTCGAGGCATGGTGCCGGCCGTTGTACGACGACGAAGCGAGCTGGCAGGCGCTGCGCGGCGCCATCACCGGGATCGACGACCGCAAACAGGTGGTGCTGAAGCTCGAGCGCAAGGACGGCACCGTGCTGTCCTGCAAGACGATGCCGCTGCCGGACGGCGCCACGATGCTGACGTTCCAGGACATCAGCGACACCGAGAATGTCGAGCGCGCGCTGCGCGAGCGCAACGAGGCGCTGGAGACCGCCGACCGCATCAAGATCGACTTCGTCCATCACGTCTCCTACGAGCTGCGCTCGCCGCTGACCACGATCATCGGCTTCGCGCATCTGCTCGGCGATCCGAGCACCGGCCCGCTCAACGACAAGCAGTCCGAATACATCGCCTACATCACCTCGTCGACCAACGCGCTGCTGGCGATCATCAACAACATCCTCGATCTCGCAAGCATCGACGCCGGCGCGATGACGCTCAATCTCGGCCCGATCGAGATCAGCCGCACCATCGCGGCGGCGGCGGAAGGCATCCAGGATCGCCTCGCGCGCGACCAGATCACGCTCGACATCGACACCGATCCGGCGATCGGCGAGTTCGTCGGCGACGAGCGCCGCGTCGTGCAGGTGCTGTACAATCTGCTCGCCAACGCGATCGGCTTCTCGCCGAGCGAGGCGACCGTGAGACTCGTCGTCCGCAAGAAGGGGACCAACGTGGTCTTCACCGTGACCGATGCGGGGCCGGGCATCGCGCCGGCGCTGAAGGACAAGGTGTTCGATCTGTTCGAGAGCGATTCCCAGGGCTCGCGGCACCGCGGCCCGGGCCTCGGCCTGGCGCTGGTGCGCTCCTTCGTCGAACTGCACGGCGGCAAGGTCGAGGTCGATTCGGTGGTCGGGCACGGCACCTCGGTGATCTGCGTATTCCCGATCGAGCCCACCGCGCAGCGTAACGCCGCCGAATGACCGGCCCGGCGACATTCTCGGTCGCGCTCGCCAACGAGACGGCGACGGCGCGGCTGATGGCGGACGTCGCGCTGCTGATCGGACCGGGCGACACCGTCACGCTGTCGGGCGATCTCGGCGCCGGCAAGACCGCCGCGGCGCGGGCGATGATCCGCTATCTCGCCGGCGACGACGAGCTCGAAGTGCCGAGCCCGACCTTCACGCTGGTGCAGAGCTACGAACTGCCGCCGTTCCCGCTGCTGCACGCCGATCTGTATCGCGTCGAGGATCCGTCCGAACTCGACGAGATCGGGCTGTCGCCGCTGCCGGACGGCGTCGTCGCGCTGATCGAATGGCCGGAGCGCGCGCCGGGCGCGATGCCGTCCGACCGCATCGACATCGCGCTCAGCCATCGTCCGGCACTCGGCTCGATGGCGCGCGCCGCCGAGATCACCGGCCACGGCAAGGCGGCCGCGCAGGTCGAGCGGCTGGCGGCGCTGCGCAGTTTCATCGAGACATCCGGCTATGCCGAGGCCGAGCGCCGGCACATGCCGGGCGACGCCTCGACGCGGTCCTATGCGCGGCTGATGAGGGACGGCGAATCGCTGATCCTGATGAACGCGCCGCGGCGGCCGGACGGGCCGGCGCTATATGCCGGCAAGAGCTACAGCGCGGCGGTCCATCTCGCCGAGGACGTCCGTCCGTTCGTCGCGATCGCCGGCGGGTTGCGCGAGCGCGGCTTCTCGGCGCCGGCGATCCATCACGCCGATCTCGATTCCGGCTTCCTGATCACCGAGGATTTCGGCACGGCAGGCTTCGTCGACGGAACGCCGCCCGAGCCGATCGCCGAGCGCTATCAGGCCGCGACCGACATGCTGGCGGCGCTGCACGGCCAGTCGCTGCCCGAGACGTTGCCGCTGCCGCAGGACGACTACGCGATTCCGGCGTTCGATACCGAAGCGATGCTGATCGAGGTCGGGCTGATGCCGGAATGGTATCTGCCCGATCGCGGTGCGCCGGCCTCCGCCGCGCTGTGCGGCGAGTTCCTCGCGATGTGGCGGCGACTGCTCGACGACTTCGCCGACGAGACGCGGACCTGGGTGCTGCGCGACTATCACTCGCCGAATCTGATCTGGCTCGACGCGCGCAGTGACATCGCCCGCGTCGGCGTGATCGACTTCCAGGACGCCGTGCTCGGGCCCGCCGCCTACGACGTGGTGTCGCTGCTGCAGGACGCCCGCATCGACGTGCCCGAGGCGCTCGAACTGGCGCTGCTCGGCCGCTACATCAAGGCGCGTCTCGCCGCCGATCCCGGCTTCGATCCGGCCGGTTTCGCGCGGCTCTATGCGGTGATGTCGGCGCAGCGCAACACCAGGCTGCTCGGCACTTTCGCGCGGCTGAACCGGCGCGACGGCAAGCCGCAATATCTGCGCCATCAGCCGCGGATCTGGACCTATCTGGCCCGTTCGCTGGCGCACCCGTCGCTGGCGGAAATGCGCGCCTGGTATCAGGCCAATGTGCCACCGCCGCTTTGATTTGAGCGGTCGGCTTTACGTCTTGTTAGCCGGTATCTCGCTAGGTTGATCGCCTCCGTAGTCTTCCCAGGAATGGCCTGTCGTGGTCGCTGTTTCGGGGCGAGGATGAAGTGATGGCTGGCGAACGTAACAAGGATGGGCGCGTCGTATTCGAGCGCGGAATCCGGGCGCAGATGATGGCGATCGATGGCACCTGGCGCCGTCCCTGCATGCTCGAGGACGTCTCCGAAACCGGCGCGAAGCTGACCATCGAGGGATCGGTCGAGGGGCTCAATCTCAAGGAATTCTTTCTGCTGCTGTCGTCCACCGGCCTGGCCTATCGCCGCTGCGAGCTGAGCTGGGTCAATGGCGATCAGATCGGCGTCAGCTTCCTGCGCCACGACAAAAAGAAGAAGCCGAGCACCCGCACGGCCGCCACCGCCGCCTGACACAGGCTCCCTGCCCGAAATCAATGCCCCGCAACGCCGTTCGCTGGGCGCGATGTCGCATCGGCGTCATGGTTAGCGAATACCCCAAGACCGCCATGATGACCGCTGATAGACCGGCCGGTGCTGCGTGATACAATCGATTCGCACGAATCCGGTCTGTCCGAACAACGAGCGACGATGTCCGTTCATCCTTCCAAAGCGATGGTTCTCGCCGCCGGCTTCGGCCTGCGGATGCGCCCGCTCACCGACCACATGCCGAAGCCGCTGGTGGCGGTCGCCGGCAAGCCGCTGCTCGATCACGTGCTCGACCGGCTCGCCGACGCGGACGTCGCCGAGGCCGTGGTCAACGTGCATTATCTGCCGGACCAGATCATCGATCACACCGCCGGACGCGCGCATCCGCGGGTGATCATCTCGGACGAGCGCGACGTCGTGCTCGGCACCGGCGGCGCGGTGGTGAAGGCGCTGCCGCTGCTCGGCGATGCGCCGTTCTATCACCTCAACGCCGACACGCTGTGGATCGACGGCGTCCGGCCGAATCTGGCGCGGCTGGCCGATGCGTTCGATCCGGCGCGGATGGACATCCTGCTGCTGATGGCGCCGACCGCGGGCAGCATCGGCTATGCCGGCAAGGGCGACTTCGCGATGGCGGCCGACGGGACCTTGCGCAAGCGCAAGGAGAACGAGGTGACGCCGTTCGTCTATGCCGGCGCCGCCATCATGCAGCCGGCGATCTTCAAGGACGCGCCGCACGGCGAGTTCTCGCTGACGCGGATGTTCGACAGCGCTGCCGCGCAGCAGCGGCTGTTCGGGCTGCGGCTCGACGGCGTCTGGATGCATGTCGGAACCCCGGACGCGGTCGCCGCCGCCGAGCGCGCCTATCTGGCCAGCGTCGCCTGAGATGCCGCCCGCCACCTCCCGTGCAGGCGCCCCCCGTGCCATGCTCGCCTGATTCCCGCGAATCAGGACCTCCATGCGCGTATTCACTGTTCCGCCCTCCGCGCCGCTTCTGCGCACGACGATCGCCGCGCTGGTTGACGGCGAACTGATCGAGGGTTTTGACGCGCGCGAAAAGCCCGAGCGCCTCGCCGAGGCGACGCTGTATCTGCCGACCCGCCGCGCCGGCCGGCTGGCGCGCAATATTTTCCTCGACGTGCTCGGCACCGACGCGGTGCTGCTGCCGCGGATCGTCGCGCTCGGCGACATCGACGAGGACGATCTGGCGTTTGCGCAGGCCGCCTCCGGCGCGGCCGACCTCGACATTCCGCCGGCGCTCGACGGCCTGCCGCGGCGCCTGCTGCTGGCGCAACTGATCGCCGCCTGGGCCAAGGGTCTGAAGCCCGGCGATCCGCAGCAATCGCCGCTGGTGGTCGGCGGCCCGGCCTCGACGCTCGCGCTCGCCGACGATCTGGCGCGGCTGATCGACGACATGGCGACGCGCGGCGTCGACTGGGCCGCGCTCGACACGCTGGTGCCGGAGGCGTTCGATCGTTACTGGCGGCTGACGCTGGATTTCCTGAAGATCGCCGGGCATTGGTGGCCGCAGCATCTGAAGGAAGACCATCGCATCGAACCGGCGGCGCGGCGCGATCTGTTGATCGAAGCCGAAGCTCGGCGGCTCGCCGCGGATCGCGGCGGGCCGGTGATCGCGGCGGGCTCGACCGGCTCGATGCCGGCGACCGCGCGGCTGTTGCACGCCATCGCCCGGTTGCCGCACGGCGCCGTGGTGCTGCCGGGGCTCGACACCGAGCTCGACGAAGCCGCGTGGCAGATGATCGGCGCCGTGCACGACAAGCAGGGCAAACTGATCTCGCCGCCGTCGCCGAACCATCCGCAATTCGCGATGCACGGCCTGCTGGCGCGAATGGGATTGGAGCGGCGCGACGTCCTTCGCCTCGGCAACGCCGAGCGTCACGGCCGCGAAGTGCTGGCCTCCGAGGCGATGCGGCCGTCGACCGCAACGGCGTCGTGGCACGACCGCCTTGCCGATCCGGCGATCGACAAATTGATCCGCGACGGCATCGACGGCGTGACGCTGATCGAGGCGCCGAATGCCGAGATCGAGGCGCTGGCGATCGCGGTGGCGCTGCGCGAGGCGCGCGAGCGCGGCCAGTCCGCCGCCCTGGTGACGCCGGACCGCGCGCTGGCGCGCCGCGTCGTCGCGGCACTCGGCCGATGGAATCTGCCGGTCGACGATTCCGGCGGCGATTCGCTGATGGATACGTCGGCCGGCATCTTCGCCCGGCTCGCCGCCGAAGTGGCGCTGCACGGCTGCGAGCCGGCGCCGCTGCTGGCGCTGCTCAAGCATCCGCTGCTGCGGCTCGGCCGCGCCGCTTATGGCTGGCGGTCCGCGATCGAGACGCTGGAACTGGCGCTGCTGCGCGGCACCCGGCCGGCCGCTGGCAGCGAGGGGCTGGCCAAGGAGTTCGCGCAGTATCGCACTGAGCTGACGAAGCTGAGGCGCAAGGAACTCAGCGCGCTGCATCGCTCCGAGCCGCGCGCGCGGCTCGGCGACGACGCGCTCGACGGTGCTGAGGCGTTGATTGCAGGGCTGCGCACGGCGCTGGCGCCATTGGAAACGCTGGGAGCGGAATCGATCGATCTGTGCGCCTTCGGCCATCGCCATCGCGACGTGTTGATTGCGCTGACGACCGACCACGATGAGGTCACGCAGGCGTTCGAGGGGCCGCAGGGTTCGGCTTTGCTGAAGGCGTTCGACGACCTCGCCGCGGTCGAGCCGCTGAGCGGCGTACCGGTGCCGCCGCACGACTATCCGGACGTGTTCGAGACCGCCTTCGGCGATCGAATCGTGCGCCGCCCCGAACTCGAAGGCGCGGGCTTGCGGATCTACGGCCCGCTCGAGGCGCGGCTGACGCAGCACGATCGCGTCGTTCTCGGTGGCCTCGTCGAAGGCGTCTGGCCGCCGGCGCCGCGGATCGATCCGTGGCTGTCGCGGCCGATGCGCCACGAACTCGGCCTCGATCTGCCGGAGCGCCGGATCGGCCTGTCGGCGCACGACTTCGCGCAGCTGCTCGGCGCCGGCGAAGTGATCCTCAGCCACGCCGCCAAGGTCGGCGGCGCGCCGGCGGTGGCGTCGCGATTCCTGCACCGGCTCGAAGCGGTCGCCGGCAAACAGCGCTGGAACGATATCAGGGTGCGGGGGCAGACGTACCTGGACTACGCGCTGGCGCTGGATCGGCCCGAAAAAATTGTACCGATCGCCCAGCCGGCGCCGAAGCCGCCGCGCGAGGCACGGCCGCTGAAACTGTCGGTCACCGCGATCGAGGACTGGCTGCGCGATCCCTACACGATCTTCGCCAAGTTCATTCTCGGCCTGTCGGCGATCGACCCGGTCGACATGCCGCTGTCGGCGGCGGATCGCGGCTCGGCGATTCACGGCGCGCTCGGCGAATTCACCGAGCGCTTCCCGGACGCGCTGCCGGACGATCCGGCTCAGGCGCTGCTCGCCATCGGCGAGACGCACTTCGCGCCGCTGATGGATCATCCAGAGGCCCGCGCGCTGTGGTGGCCGCGCTTCGCCCGGATCGCCGCATGGTTCGCGAATTGGGAGCAGGGGCGGCGCGCCGACGGGCGGCGCGTCGACGCCGAGCGCGACGGCAGCCTCTCGATCCCGCTCGACGGCGGCCGCAACTTCGTCCTGACCGCGCGCGCCGACCGGATCGAGCATCGCCCCGACGGCAGCTACGCGATCCTAGACTACAAGACCGGCAATCCACCCAGCAACAAGCAGGTGCGATTGGGACTGTCGCCGCAATTGACGCTGGAGGCCGCGATCCTGCGCGAAGGCGGCTTCGACGGCATCGACGCCGGCGCGTCGGTCGGCGAACTCACTTACGTCAAGCTCAGCGGCAACTCGCCGCCCGGCGACGAGCGCGTGCTGGAACTGAAAATCGAGCGCAAGGATGAGCCGCAGCATCCCGACGACGCCGCGACCGAAGCGCGTAGCAAGCTCGAAGCTTTGGTTCGGCGGTTCGACGACGAGGCGCAGCCCTATCACGCGCTGGTGCTGTCGATGTGGGCGCAGCGCTACGGCCGCTACGACGATCTGGCGCGGATCAAGGAATGGTCGGCCGCCGGCGGCGTCGGGGAGGAGCCGCGATGAGCGCGCCGCGCAGCATTCCCGATCAGGCGCGCGAGCGGCAGATCCTCGCCTCGGATCCGTCCGCCTCGGTGTTCGTCTCGGCCAATGCCGGCTCCGGCAAGACGCATGTTCTCGTGCAGCGCGTGATCCGGCTGCTGCTCGACGGCGTGCCGCCGGAGCGCATCCTGTGCATCACTTTCACCAAGGCCGCCGCCGCCAACATGGCCGAGCGCGTCTTCACCACGCTCGGCCGCTGGGTGACGCTCGACGACGCGGCGCTGGCGGCCGCGATCAAGGCGACTGGTATCAAGTCGGTCGGGCCGTCGCTGCTGGCGCAGGCGCGAAAACTGTTCGCCTGCGCACTGGAGACGCCGGGCGGGCTCAAGGTGCAGACCATCCACGCGCTGTGCACCCGGCTGCTGCAGCAGTTTCCGTTCGAGGCCAATGTGCCGGCGCGCTTCACCGTGCTGGACGATCGCGATCAGGCCGAATTGATGCAGCGCGCCAGTCTCGCGGTGCTGCTGCAGGCCGCCGCCGCGCCCGACAGTGCCGCGGGGCGCGCGCTGACGCTGGCGATGACCAGCGCGGCGGATATCACCTTCCGCGAGGTGGTGCAGGAAGCCTGCATGAGTCGCGACCGCTTCCTCGGCTGGATCGCTCAGGCCGGCGGCGTCGACGGCGCGATGGCGCAGCTATCGGTCACCCTCGGCGTCGCTGCCGATGATACATGCGACGACGTCGAGCGCGACATCGTCGACGGTCCGAACCTGCCGCGGTCGCAATGGGCGACGGCAGCAGCGATGTTCGAGCAGGGCAGCGCCAACGATCAGGCGCAGGCCAAGCGGTTGCGCGCGGCGATCGGATTGTCGGGCACCGCCCAGCTCGACAAATATTGCGAGCTGTTCTTCACCAAGGACAACGGGCTGCGCAAAAGCTTCGCGACCAAGAAGATCGCCGATGCTGCGCCCGGCCTGGTAGAGGATCTCAAGCGCGAAGGCGCCCGGCTCGAAGACCTGCTGGAGCGCCGCCGCGCGCTGCTGATGCGCGAGCGCACCCGCGCGCTGCTGGTGATCGCCTTCGACGTCGCCGAGCGGATCCGCCGCGAAAAGCAGGAGCGCGGGCTGCTCGATTATGATGATCTCATCGACAGGACGCTGCAGATGCTCGACAGCGGCGCGTCGAGCTGGGTGCATTTCAAGCTCGACCGCGGCGTCGATCACGTGCTGATCGACGAGGCGCAGGACACCAGCCCGAAGCAATGGGACATCGTCGCGCATCTGATCGCCGAATTCACCGCGGGCGAGGGCGCGCGCGAGGGCGTCAGGCGCACGGTGTTCGCGGTCGGCGACGAGAAGCAGTCGATCTTTTCGTTTCAGGGCGCGGTGCCGAAGGAGTTCGCCGAGCGGCGCGATCTGCTGCAGCGGCGCTTCCACGGCGCCGGGCTCGCCTTCGAGAAGGTCAGTTTCAACTACTCGTTCCGCTCCGGCGCCACCATCCTGCAATCGGTCGATCACGTGTTTCGCGATCCCGAGATCTATCGCAGCATCCACGCCGATGCGAGCTATCCGCTGCACGAGGCGCTGACCGACGCCGGCCCCAGCCTGATCGATCTGTGGCCGCTCGAAGTGCCGGACGAGCGGCAGGAGATCGAAGGCTGGCGCGCTCCGTTCGATGCGGTGTCGGAGACCAGCCCCGAGGTGCGGCTGGCCGACAAGGTACGGGCCGAGATCGCGTCGCTGATCGCCAGCGGCACGATGACGGGGCCGCGCGACGACCGTCGCCGGCTGCGGTTCGGCGACGTGCTGGTGCTGGTGCGCCGCCGCGGCTCGGCGTTCGATGCGGTGATACAAGCCTTGAAGCGCGGCGGCATTCCGGTCGCCGGCGCCGACCGGCTCAAGCTGACCGAGCATATCGCGATCATCGACCTGATGAATCTGGCCGATGCGCTGCTGCTGCCGCAGGACGATCTGGCGCTGGCGGTGGCGCTGAAGAGTCCGCTGTTCGGGCTCGACGACGACGATCTGTTCCGGCTGGCGTGGCGGCGCAAGGGCTCGCTGCGCGCCGCGCTGCGCGAACACGCGGCGGGCGATACCAAGCTGCAAGCCGCGCTGCATCGGCTCGACGCCTGCGCGGCGCGGGCGCAGGCCGAGACGCCGTTCGGCTTCTACGCCTGGCTGCTCGGCGGCGACGGCGGGCGCGCCCGCGTGCTCCGCCGGCTCGGCCCGGAGGCCAACGACGCGCTCGACGAGTTTCTCGAACTGGCGCTGAGCTTCGAGCAGAAGCAGGCGCCGTCGCTGCAGGGCTTCGTCGCCTGGCTGCGCGCCGCCGACACCGAGATCAAGCGCGACATGGAAATCTCGCGAGACGAAGTCCGCGTCATGACCGTGCACGGCGCCAAGGGGCTCGAAGCGCCGGTGGTGTTCCTGGTCGATACCACGTCGTCGCCGGCGGATAGCCAGCGGCTCAATCTGATTCGATTGCCCGGCGGCAATGCGCAGCCCGGCGCGCCGTCCGCGATGGTGTGGGCGGGTCGCAAGGCCAACGATCCCCGCGTGGTCGAGCAGGCGCGCGCCGCGATGATCAGCGAGACCGAGGACGAGTATCGCCGGCTGCTCTATGTGGCGATGACGCGCGCCGCCGACCGGCTGATCGTCGGCGGCTGCATGCCCGGCAATCGCAACGACGTCCGCGCAGAGTCCTGGTACGATCTGATCAGCAAGGGACTGGAGAATTCGGGTCTGGCGATGCGCGCGGTGCCGCCGCCGGACGGCGCGGTGAAGCGCTACTGCCGCCCCGAGGACGAGATCGCCGAAGCCGCCGCGCCCGAACCGCAGCCCGCTGCGTCGCCGCTGATGGTGCCGGACTGGCTGCGCAAAGCCGCGCCCGCGCTGCGCCCGACCGAAGGCCTGCTGCGGCCGTCCGATTCCGACGCGGCCGATCACCGCCGGCTGCGCCGCAGCGAGTCCGAGGCGCAACGCAAGCGCGCGCTGCAGCGTGGCACGCTGGTGCACCGGCTGCTGCAGTCGCTGCCCGATCTGCCGGCGAATGTTCGCGCCGACGCAGCCGGCCGCTTCCTGCTTCGCAATGCCGGGGATTGGACACTCGAGGACCGCGAAGCGCTCGCCGCAAGGGTGCTGCAGGTGATCAACGAGCCGCGTTTCGCCGCATTGTTCGCGTCGGGCAGCCGCGCGGAGGTGCCGATCGTCGGCCGGCTGCAGCGCCATGGCGAGCCGGTGGTGGTCTCCGGCCAGATCGACCGGCTGGTGGTGACCGACGCCGAGGTCCTGATCGTCGATTTCAAGACCAACCAGGCCCCGCCGGCGACGCTGGCCGAAACCCCGCCGGCCTATCTGCGCCAGCTGGCGCTGTATCGCGCGGTGCTGTCGCGGCTGTATCCACAGCGGCTCGTCAGGGCCGCCCTGCTGTGGACGGAAGCACCTGAAATCATGGAGATTTCAGCCTCTGCGCTGGACGCGGAGCTGGCCGCGTTGACGGTGGCGTGAGCGTGCTTGACCCCGCCCCGGCGCGTTCATAGGTTGAAATCATCATCCCGGCGCGATTCCCCAGCGCCTTCATCCGCTCTCACGAGGTTTTCCATGGCCGTAGGCAAGGTGTCAGACGCCGATTTCGAAGCTGAAGTTCTCCAGGCGCAGGGCCCCGTGGTGGTGGATTTCTGGGCCGAGTGGTGCGGCCCCTGCCGGATGATCGCGCCGGCGCTGGACGAGATTTCCGGCGCGATGGGCGACAAGGTCAAGATCGTGAAGCTCAATGTCGACGAGAGCCCGGTCACCGCGTCGAAATACGGCGTGATGTCGATCCCGACGCTGATGATCTTCAAGGGCGGCGAGATGGCCTCCCGCCAGGTCGGCGCCGCGCCCAAGGCCAAGCTGCAGCAGTGGATCAGCTCGGCGGTCTGAACTCTGACGCTCCATGAACGTTCTGAAACGGCCGGCATCCGCCGGCCGTTTTGCTTTTCCGGCCTCTCGTCATTGCGAGGAGCGCAGCGGCGAAGCAATCCAGCCCCGTGCTCGCCGCACTGGATTGCTTCGCCATGCTCGCAATGACGGGGATGGGGCGATTAGCAACCAGTGGGTTCATTTCGTGGCTGAGCGGAAATCATCCATCACCAAGACAGGCGCCGCGCCGATCGAGCCGATGGAGGCGCGTTCGGTCGATGCGATTCCGGCCGGCCCCGAATGGCAGTACGAGCCGAAGTGGGACGGCTTCCGCTGCCTGCTGTTGCGCAGCGGCGGCGACGTCGCGCTGTGGTCGAAATCCGGCGAGGACCTCACCCGCTACTTTCCCGAACTGGTCGGAGCGGCGCGAGCGCTGAAGGCGCAGCGCTACGTGCTCGACGGCGAGATCGTGGTGCCGATCGGGCGGGCGTTCTCGTTCGACGATCTGCTGCAGCGGCTGCATCCCGCCGCGAGCCGGGTCCGCAAGCTCGCCGCGGAGACGCCGGCCTTGCTGATCGTGTTCGACCTGCTCGCGACGCCGCGCGAGGCCGAGCTTGCCGCGCAGCCGCTGGCGAAGCGCCGCACCGCGCTGGAAGCCTTTGCCAAGGCGCAGTTCGAGAACCATCCGACATTCCGTCTGTCGCCGGTGACGACCAGCGACAGGCAGGCCGCGAAATGGCTGGTGCAGGCCGGCGGCGGCTCCGACGGTGTGATCGCCAAGCGGCGCGACCTGCCGTATCAGGCCGGCAATCGCGACGGCATGCAGAAGATCAAGAAATTCCGCAGCGCCGATTGCGTGATCGGCGGCTTCCGCTACGCCAGCGCGACGCTGAACGGCCGGCGCGTGGTCGGCTCGTTGTTACTCGGCCTCTATGACGAGGGCGGCCTGCTGCATCACGTCGGCTTCACCTCGGCGCTGAAGCGCGCCGACAAGCCGGCGCTGACCGACAAGCTCGAACAGCTTCCGGGCGAGGGCTTCACCGGCAGTGCGCCGGGCGGTCCGAGCCGCTGGTCCACCGAGCGCTCGGCGCAATGGCAGAAGCTGCAGCCGAAGCTCGTCGTTGAAATCTGTTACGACCACTTCAGCGGCGGCCGCTTCCGCCATGGCACCAGCCTGCTGCGCTGGCGTCCCGACAAGGCGCCGGCGCAATGCACGATGGATCAGCTCGCGCAGAAACGGATCGACCCGATGAAGCTGCTGAAGAGGTGACAAGAGCTTTCTGGCTCTCAGTCTCGTCCCGTTGCGGCCTCGGGACGCCTACCGACCTCGACGGAGGGTTTCGTAACGTCGTCCTGAGAGCCCGACCGAAAACGCAGGCCGCAAAATCAAGATCCTATCCTCGTCATTGCGAGCGAAGCAATCCACTGCGCCGAGCCCGACCTCGCTGGGCTCCTCAGGATGACGACCGAGCAAGTGCCACTAATTCGGCGGCGTGCCGTTGATACTCAGCACATGGCCGGCGAGATACAATGATCCGGTGATCAGGATACGCGGCGGCAGCTCGTAGGCAAGGCCGGCGATCCGCCGCAACGCGGCTTCGACGCCGTCGGCGAGTTCGACCCGAAGGCCGAGCGCGCGGCCGGAATCGGCGAGCGCTTCGGGCGACATCGCGCCGTCGCGGTCGGGGATCGGAACCGCGACGACGTGGCGCGTCAGTCCGGTGAAATTGGTGAGGAACGCGCCGGCATTCTTGTTGGCCATCATGCCGGCAATGATCACCAGCGGTCGCGACACCCGCTCCTCGAGATCGCCGAGCGCCGCCGCCGCGACACGGCCGCCGTCTTCATTGTGGCCGCCGTCGAGCCACAGCTCGCAGCCCTGCGGCGCGTCGTCGAGTAGTTTCCCCGTCGTCAGCCGCTGCATCCGCGCCGGCCACTCCGCCGCGAGCAGTCCGGCCTGATACGCGTCCTGATCGATGGCGAAGCGCTGCTGCGCCCGCAGCGTCGCGATCGCCAGCCCGGCATTGTCGATCTGATGCCGGCCGAACAGTTTTGGCGCGGTGAGATCCATCAGGCCGCGGTCGTCCTGATACGCGAGCCGGCCGTGCTCGAGTTCGACGTGCCATTGCTGGCCGCGCGCGTGCAGCGGCGCGCGCAGCCGCCTGGCTTCGTGTTCGATCACGTCCATCGCGTCGTCGGCTTGCTCGGCGACGATCACCGGCGCGCCGCGTCGGAGGATGCCGGCCTTCTCGGCGGCGATAGCGGCCAGCGTCGGCCCGAGAAATTCGGTGTGGTCGATGCCGATCGGCGTCAGCACGCAGGCGAGCGGATCGTCGATCACATTGGTGGCGTCGAGCCTTCCGCCGAGCCCGACTTCGAGCAGCACCACGTCGGCGGGATGCCGCGCGAACAGATACAACGCCGCTGCGGTCTCGATCTCGAACAGCGTGATCGGCGCGCCGGCGTTGATGCGCTCGCAATGCGCCAGCGCCTCGGCCAGTTCCTCGTCACTCACCAGCACGCCGCCACCCGGCCGTCCGAGCCTGATGGTCTCGTTGACGCGCACCAGATGCGGCGAGGTGTAGGCGTGCACGCTCAGCCCCGAAGCTTCGAGAATGGCGCGGAGGAAGGCGAGGGTGGAGCCTTTGCCGTTGGTGCCGGCGATATGGATCACCGGCGGCAGCTTGCGTTCGGGGTGATCCAGCACCGCCAGCAGCCGCTCGATCCGGTCGAGCGTCAGGTCGATCCGCGCGGGATGCAGCTGCGCGAGGCGCGCGCGGAGTTCGCCGACCGTCGCAGGCGGGTTCGGGGCGGAGGTCGCTGCGCTCACGCCTGCGGCGCGGCCGGCGGCGGCGCCGGCTCGGATGGCGTCGCCACGATCTCGGTTGCGACCGCGGCTTCGATATCCTGGGCCGCGTCCTCGACCGCGGCCAGTTCTTCGGCCGCGGGCAGCGGCGTCTTGGTCAGGATCCGGCACAGCCGCGCTAGCGTCGGGCGCAGCTCGTGGCGGTGCACCACCATGTCGACCATGCCGTGGTCGCGCAGATATTCGGCGCGCTGGAAGCCGTCCGGCAGCTTTTCACGGATGGTCTGTTCGATCACGCGGGCGCCGGCGAAGCCGATCAGCGCGCCGGGCTCGGCGAGCTGGATGTCGCCCAGCATCGCGTAGGAGGCGGTGACGCCGCCGGTGGTCGGGTTGGTCAGCACCACGATATAGGGCAGCCCGGCCTCGCGCAGCATCTGCACCGCGACGGTGGTGCGCGGCATCTGCATCAGCGACAGGATGCCTTCCTGCATCCGGGCGCCGCCGGAGGCTGCGAACATGATGAAGGGCGCGTGCTTCTCGACCGCGAGCTCGAGCCCGCGGATGATCGCCTCGCCGGCCGCCATGCCGAGCGAGCCGCCCATGAAGTCGAAATCCTGCACCGCGGCGACGACGCCGAGGCCTTCGAGCTTGCCGAAGCCGACCTTCACCGCGTCATGGGCGCCGGTCTTGGCGCGGGCGTCCTTGATGCGGTCGACATATTTGCGCTCGTCGCGGAATTTCAGCGGGTCGGCGGTCACTTCCGGCAGCGCGACGTCGTACCAGGTCTCGTTGTCGAACACCGACCGCAGCCGCGCCATCGCGCCCATGCGCATGTGATAGTTCGAGCCGGGGATCACGAACTGGTTCTGCTCGACGTCCTTGTAGAACACCAGTTGCCCGGTATCCGGACATTTGATCCAGAGATTCTCCGGCGTTTCGCGCCGCAGGATGTTGCGGATCTTCGGACGGACGACGTTGGTCAGCCAGTTCATGATGGTCTCCGCGTCGCCCCCGGAAGGGCGTCGCCAGGTTCATTGCACTGTCGGGATATGGCGGCGGACAACGGCTCCGTCCAGACCATGGCCCGAATTGATGACTGCCTATTCCGCAGCCTGTTTGGCGCCGCGCACGCCGGCCGCAAGCGCCGCGACCAGGTCCGCCACCGCCCCGACGGTCGCCTTGGTGGCGCGGTTGTCGGCGTCGAGGCTGTTCTGCAGCGCGTCGATCAGCGCCGATCCGACCACCGCGCCGTCGGCCTGTGCGGCGATCGCGCGCGCCCCCTCGGGGGTGCGGATGCCGAAGCCGACGCAGACCGGCAGGTCGGTGTGGCGCTTGATCCGGGCCACCGCGTCGCCGACCGCGGCCGTATCCGCCGAGGCCGATCCGGTGATGCCGGTGATCGAGACGTAATAGACGAAGCCCGAGGTGTTGGCGAGCACCGCCGGCAACCGCTTTTCGTCGGTGGTGGGCGTCGCCAGCCGGATGAAATTCAGCCCGGCCTTCATCGCCGGCAGGCACAATTCGGAATCTTCCTCCGGCGGCAAGTCGACGATGATCAACCCGTCGACGCCGGCCTTCCTGGCGTCGGCGAGAAACGCGTCGACGCCGTAGATGTAGATCGGATTGTAGTAGCCCATCAGCACGATCGGCGTGGCGTCGTCGTGCTTGCGGAAGTCGCCGACCAGGTCGAGCGTCTTGTGCAGCGTGGCGCCGGCGTGCAGCGCGCGCAGCCCCGCCGCCTGGATCGCCGGTCCGTCGGCCATCGGGTCGGTGAACGGCATGCCGATCTCGATGATATCCGCGCCGGCGGCCGGCAGCGCCTCGAGGATCTGCAGCGAGGTCGCGAGGTCGGGATCGCCCGCCATCACGAAGGTGACGAAGGCCGGGCGGCCTTCGCGCTTGAGCTGGGCGAAGCGGGTGTCGATACGCGTGGTCATCAGAACTGGCCCCCGAGATGTTCGGCGACGGAGGCGAGATCCTTGTCGCCGCGGCCCGACATGTTGAGCACCATCACATGATCCTTCGGCAGGATCGGCGCGAGCTCGGCGACCTTGGCAAGGGCGTGCGCCGGCTCCAGCGCCGGGATGATGCCCTCGAGCCGGCAGCACAGCTTGAAGGCGTCGAGCGCCTCGGTGTCGGTGGCCGACAGGAAGTTGACGCGGCCGACGTCGTGCAGCCAGGCGTGTTCGGGGCCGATGCCCGGATAGTCGAGGCCGGCCGAGATCGAGTGCGCTTCCTGGATCTGGCCGTCGGTGTCCATCAGCAGATAGGTGCGGTTGCCGTGCAGCACGCCGGGCTTGCCGCCGGCGATCGACGCCGCATGCAGTTTGCCGAGGCCGTGACCCGCGGCCTCGACGCCGTAGATCGCGACGCCGGCATCGTCGAGGAAGGGATGAAACAGCCCCATCGCGTTGGAGCCGCCGCCGATGCAGGCGATCAGCGAATCCGGCAGCCGGCCTTCGGCTTCCATGATCTGCTCGCGCACCTCCTGGCCGATCACCGCCTGGAAGTCCCGCACCATCATCGGATAGGGATGCGGGCCTGCGACGGTGCCGATGCAATAGAACGTGTCGTGGACGTTGGTGACCCAGTCGCGCAGCGCCTCGTTCATCGCGTCCTTGAGCGTGGCGGCGCCGGACGTCACCGGGCGGACTTCGGCGCCGAGCGCCTTCATCCGCAGCACGTTGGGCTGCTGCCGGTCGACGTCGACCGCGCCCATATAGACCACGCATTGCAGGCCGAATTTCGCGCACATCGTCGCGGTGGCGACGCCGTGCATGCCGGCGCCGGTTTCGGCGATGATCCGCGGCTTGCCCATCCGCCGCGCCAGCATGATCTGGCCGAGCACGTTGTTCACCTTGTGGGCGCCGGTGTGGTTGAGGTCCTCGCGCTTGAAGTAGATCTTGGCGCCGCCGAAATGCTCGGTCAGCCGTTCGGCGAAATACAGCGGCGAGGGCCGGCCGACATAGTGCTTGAGATAGCCGTCCATCTCGGCGCGAAACGCCGGATCGTCCTTGGCTTCCGCATAGGCCTTCTCGAGCGCAAGGATCAGCGGCATCAGCGTCTCGGCGACGAAGCGGCCGCCGAAGATGCCGAAATGCCCGCGCTCGTCGGGACCGGATCGGAATGAATTCGGCAGGATCTGATTCATATCAGGCCATCGTCTCTTCGTTGGCGCGCGCAGCGCGGATGAAGCTTCGGATCAATTCGGGGTCTTTGACACCGGGCGCAATCTCGACGCCCGACGACACATCGACGCCGCCGGCGCGGGTCACCCGCAACGCCTCGGCGACATTGCCGGGCGTGATGCCGCCGGACACCATGAACGGCACCGGCAGCGCGAGGCCGCTCAGCAGGTCCCAGTCGAACGGGACGCCGAGCCCGCCGGGGCGGGTAGCGTCCTTCGGCGGCCGCGCATCGAACAGGATGCGGTCGCTTGCTGCGACGTAAGCGGGCAGCGCCGCGAGATCGTCGGCGGTCGCCACCGCGACGGCCTTCATCACCGGCAGCCCGAAGCTGTGTTTGATCGCGCGAATCCGCTCCGGGCTCTCCTTGCCGTGGAGTTGCAGCAGATCGGGCTTGAGGATCTCGACGATGTCGCGGATCAGCGCGTCGCTGGCGTCGACCGTCAGCGCGACTTTCGCTGCGCGGTCGCCGACCTGGCTGCCGAGGTCGCGCGCGAGGTCGAACCCGACATGGCGCGGCGAGGCGGGAAAGAACACGAAGCCGACCATGTCGGCGCCGGCCGCGACCGCCGCTTCGAGCGTGTCGCAGGTCGACAGGCCGCAGATTTTGACGACGACGGACATGGGTTCGCGATCGGGTTTCGGCCGGCGGCAGGGAGGCCGGCTGCTCGACGGAGTTCTACAGCGCCGCGCTGGCCTTGTCGCGCCTGCCGGTCGCGGAACCCTGTTCCAGCAGCAGCCGCTTCGGTTCGCTCTGCGCCGGGGTGACGATGCTGGCGCGCAAATTCGCGAGCTCTGCCCTGGCCTCGATCGCCTCGGCCTGATGCCGCCGTGCCGCGCGGCGCCAATGCCGCTGCCGGAACCAGGTAGCGATGCCGCCGGCGATCACGCCGAGGATCGCCACGCCGATGATCAGGACGAACAACGGCATCTGCACGGTGCCGATCGGATCGCTGACATCCAGCGGATCGAACGACACCGTGACGAGATGGCGGTTGGCGACCGCGAAGACGATGAAAATCAGTCCGAGCGGGATCAGCACCAGGGCCGTCAGGAATTTCTGCATGTCGTTCTCGCTCGCCTTGCCCAGCAAACGGGCGTCGCGTCACGCGCCGGTATCAGTATTTCCGGTGTCGCGATTCAGCCGTTCGCGCATTTCCTTGCCGGTCTTGAAAAACGGCACGCTCTTCTGGTCGACCGGAACATGCGCGCCGGTGCGCGGATTGCGGCCGGCCCGCGCGGGCCGATGCTTCACCGAAAACGCGCCGAAGCCGCGCAGCTCCACCCGATCGCCGCGCGCCAGCGCGTCGACGATCTCATCGAGGATCGCGTTGACGATGTTCTCGACGTCCCGCTGGTAAAGGTGCGGGTTGTGCTCGGCGATACGCTGAACGAGTTCGGATTTGATCATCGAGGATGTGGTCCGTGCGTGCGGACCGCCATTTCCTTGAAAATACTGTGAACTGTCAAGACGCTAAATCAAATGAGGCGGGCTGGACAATGCCGTCCGGCGGTGCTTGCGAGCGCGTCGCGCGCGGTCGAGCAGAGAAGGCCGCGCGACGCGTGCCCGGAACCGCGGTCAGCGGCTGCTACCCGGCACCCACAAGGCGAGCATGCCGTCGAGGCCGAGATGCATCGCGCCGGACTGCTCGATCTGTCGCGCGATCGGGCCGAGGCCGAGCGCATCGAGCGTGACCGATGCCGCGGCCCGCAGGAACGTCAGGTCGCCGAATTGCGGCGCCAGCTTGAAGTCGCGCACCGGCAGGCCGCTCTTGACCTTCTTCTCGGTCTCCAGCCAAGCCACCGCGGTCTTCTCGTCGCCGAGCTGATCGATCAGCTTCAGGCCGACCGCCTGCCGGCCGGTGAAGACGCGGCCGTCGGCGACGATGCCGAGCTGATTGTCGTCCATGGCGCGGCGCTGCTTCACCAGATCGCGAAACCACGCATAGGAATCCCGCACCAGCGATTCCAGCGCGGCGCGTGCCTCGGGGCTGGTCGGCTCGAAGCCGTTCGGCGCGGCCTTCAGCGGAGACGACTTCACCTCCTCGACCTTGACGCCGACCGTCTTCATCAGTTCGGAGACATTCGGATATTGAAACAGCACGCCGATCGAGCCGACCAGCGAACTCTGCTGGGCGATGATGTGATCGGAGGCGAGCGCGGCGATGTAGCCGCCCGACGCGGCCAGGCCCTCGACCACCACCACCATCGGCTTCTTGGCCTTGAGCCGCATCAGCGCGGTGTAGAGTTCTTCCGATCCGGCGGTGGTACCGCCCGGCGAATTGATGTGGACGATCACCGCGGCGCTGTTCGATTTCGCCAGCCGCTCCAGCGCCTCGACCCGTTCGGAGTTGCTGCGGATCAGCCCGTCGATCTTGATCCGCGCGATCGAGCCGGAGGTCGTCAGCACGCTGCGCCCCGCCGGCGAGGCCATCGCGCCGATCGCGATCACGGCGCCGATCGCGACCAGCACCGCGGCGACCCGCCAGAACGTCAGCTTGCGGCGAATGCGGCGGCGATCGACGATCACATCGGAATCAAGCGACATGGAGATTCTCCGGCGAAATACTATTCACGGTTTTCAAAGGGGATCGTTGATTTCCCGTGACGGGATTACATCAATTGCGCCCCAATATGAAGAAAACAAGGTGCAGGCGACGGTACGCCGCGGTGACTGCGCGTGACCTTTGCTTCGTCATGGCCGGGCTTGTCCCGGCCATCTACGATCTTTCTGTCGCGGAGTCCGTAAAGTCGTGGATGCCCGGGACGAGCCCGGGCATGACGGCGTGGTGTTTGGCTGCGGGGCGAGACAAACAAAAAGGGCCCCGGCGATGCCGGAGCCCTGATGTTGGTCGGCGGTAAGCCTGAGCTTACTTGTCGCGCTGCTTGAGCGCGGTGCCGAGAATGTCGCCCAGCGTCGCGCCCGAATCGGACGAGCCGTACTGCGCGATGGCTTCCTTCTCTTCCGCGACTTCCAGCGCCTTGATCGACACCTGGACCTTGCGGGCCTTCTTGTCGAACTGGATCACGCGGGCGTCGACCTTCTCACCGACCGCGAAGCGGTCGCTGCGCTGATCGTTGCGGTCGCGCGCCAGTTCCGAGCGCTTGATGAAGGTGGCGAAGTCGGTGCCGACGATCTGCACGTCGATGCCCGATTCCTTCACTTCCAGCACTTCGCAGGTCACGATCGCGCCCTTCTTGACGTCGCCCGGCTCGGCGAAGGGGTCGCCTTCGAGCTGCTTGACGCCGAGCGAGATCCGCTCCTTCTCGACATCGACGTCGAGGACGATGGCCTTGACCATGTCGCCCTTCTTGAAGTTGTCGATCACCTGCTCGCCCGGCTGCTTCCAGTCGAGGTCCGACAGATGCACCATGCCGTCGACGTCGCCGTCGAGGCCCAAGAACAACCCGAACTCGGTCTTGTTCTTGACTTCGCCTTCGACGGTCGAGCCGACCGGATACTTCTCGACGAACACTTCCCACGGGTTGCGCATCGTCTGCTTGAGGCCGAGCGAAATCCGGCGCTTGACCGAATCCACCTCGAGCACCTGCACTTCGACTTCCTGCGAGGTCGAAACGATCTTGCCGGGGTGCATGTTCTTCTTCGTCCACGACATCTCGGAGACGTGGATCAGGCCTTCGATACCCGGCTCGAGCTCGACGAACGCGCCGTAGTCGGTGATGTTGGTGACGCGGCCGGTGAAGCGCGCGTTCAGCGGGTACTTGGCCTCGATGCCCTGCCACGGATCGTCCAGCAGCTGCTTCATGCCGAGCGAGATGCGGTGGGTCTCGTGGTTGATCTTGATGATCTTGACCTTGACGGTCTGGCCGATCGTCAGGACTTCGGTCGGGTGGTTGACGCGACGCCATGCGATGTCGGTCACGTGCAGCAGGCCGTCGATGCCGCCGAGGTCGACGAACGCACCGTAATCGGTGATGTTCTTGACCACGCCGTCGATCACCTGACCCTCTTCGAGGTTCTGCACCAGCTCCTGGCGCTGCTCGGCGCGGGTCTCTTCGAGAACCGTGCGGCGCGACACCACGATGTTGCCGCGGCGGCGGTCCATCTTGAGGATCTGGAACGGCTGCGAGTTGTTCATCAGCGGCGCGACGTCGCGGATCGGACGGATGTCGACCTGCGAGCGCGGCAGGAACGCCACGGCGCCGTCGAGGTCGACCGTGAAGCCGCCCTTGACCTGGTTGAAGATGACGCCGAACACCTTCTCGTTGCCCTGGAAGGCCTTCTCGAGCTTGCCCCAGCTCTCTTCGCGGCGCGCTTTGTCGCGCGACAGAACGGCTTCGCCGAGGGCGTTCTCGATCCGGTCGAGGAACACTTCGACGGTGTCGCCGACCTTCAATTCGCTTTCACGGCCGGGTCCTGCGAATTCACGCAGCGCCACGCGGCCTTCGGTCTTCAGGCCGACGTCGATGACGGCCATGTCCTTTTCGATCGCGACGACGATGCCCTTGATGACGGAGCTTTCCTGCAGATTGCCACCCGCAAAGGACTCGTCGAGCATCGCGGCGAAATCGTCGCGGGTCGGATTGTAAGTATCAGTCGAAGCCATTTGTTCTCCAGATGCGGATGTCGCCGGCAGTTCGGTTGAGGGACGTCTCGCGCGCGCAGTGTCAGGGGTCCGCGAACCTGACGACCGCCCTGCAAATCATTGCAGAGCGGGCCGGCAGCATGCCTGCACGGTCGAGCCGTTGATCCGAAGCATCGGATCGAGAAGCTGTCATTCCAAGAAACGCGGGGCGCAGAACGAGAACGACAGGCCTAATCGGGCCTGGGCGTTGTGCGTTCGACCATCTGTACAGAACCGTGGAGCGGGCGTTCCTCCAATGACGGCGTCGGTTTGGTCCTCAGACCCGACGCCGGCCCGCTCGAACGGCCTCGACAATAGCGATGGCGGCCCGGACGCCGCCTTCTATATCCAAATTGGAATTATCGAGCAAGACCGCATCCGGCGCTTGCTTCAGCGGCGCTGCGCTGCGGTTTCGGTCGCGTTCGTCGCGCTTGAGGATGTCGGCCAGGATCACCGCCTCGTCGGCCGGCTCGCCGCGGGCCTGCGCCTCGAGCGTCCGGCGCAAGGCGCGCACCTTCGGGTCGGCGACGACGAAGATCTTCACGTCGGCGTCCGGGCAGATCACGGTTCCGATGTCGCGGCCGTCGAGCACCGCGCCCGGCGGTTCGGCGGCGAATTGCCGCTGGAAGCCGACCAGCACCTCGCGGACCTTTGGATAGGCCGAAATCACCGAGGCGGCGTCGCCGACGGCCTGGCTCTTCAGCGCCGGGTCGCCGAAAATGCCCGGATCGAGCCCGCGCGCGGCGGCGACGGCCTGGGCCTCGTCGCTCAGATCGGCGCCGCCGTCGAGCAACACCTTGGCGACGGCACGGTAGATCACCCCGGTGTCGAGGTGCCGAAAGCCGTAATGAGCGGCGAGCCGCTTGCCGAGCGTGCCCTTGCCGGAGGCGGCCGGTCCGTCGATGGCGATGATCATGCGGTCTTCAGCTTTCCAGTCGGTCCCGGCGCGGAGCAGCGCGGCTGCTCTTCAACACGGCGGATAGAGGGATTTCAAGCGGCGCGGTTTGCAGCTTGCCGCCGGCCGATATAAACCCGCGAGCCGCGGAAATCAGCCCTGCGCGCCGCGACATGATTTGCCCGGACAATCCTCGGTATGGCCACTCCTGCTTTCGTCAAACGCATCCTGAGGAGCGACGCATTCCAGTGGGCGGCGGTGATTCCGGCCGCGGCCTATTTGCAGGTCGTGATCTGGACCGGCCGGTTCGATCGCACGCCGTTTCCGATTGCGGAGCCATATATCCTGGCGATGTGGCACGGACGGCTGAACACGCTGCCGATGCTGCGCAATGGCGGCAAACCCCTGATCGCGCTGATCAGCGGTCACCGCGACGGCCAGATCATCAGCAAGGCCGGCGCCCTGTACGGGATCCAGACCGCGGTCGGGTCGAGTTCCAAGGGCGGCATGCGGGCGGCGCGCGAGATGCTGCGGCTGGCGCGCGACGGCCACAGCCTGTTCGTGACGCCCGATGGTCCGCGCGGCCCGCGCATGCACATCAACAATGACGGCATTCTCGACCTCGCAAGGCTCACCGGCCTGCCGATCCTGCCGGCCGCGGTCAGCCTGCAGCGCGGCAAGCTGCTGCGAAGCTGGGACCGGCTGCTGCTGCCGGGCCTGTTCTCGAAGGTCGCGATCCGGTTCGGCGAACCGATCATCGTCGATGCGGATGCCGATCGCGCAGAGATCCGGGCGCGGCTGTCGGCCTCGCTGACCGCCGCGCAGCAGGAGACCGACCGGCTGGTCGGCCGCGTGCCGGTCGAGCCGGCATGAGGCAGTCGCTCAGGCGAACTCGCCGCCGAGCCGGCGCATCATCGGCACGAAGTCCGGGAAGCTGGTGGCGATGAAGGCGGTGTCGTCGACTTTCACCGGCTTGTCCGCCGCGAGCCCCATCACCAGCGCCGACATCGCGATGCGGTGATCCATGTGGGTGGCAACCAGGCCGCCGCCCGGCACATGGCCTCTGCCCTCGACGATCAGGTCGTCGCCCGAAATCTCGACCCTGACGCCGTTGACCCGCAGCATGGCCGCGGTCGCCTCGAGCCGGTCGCTTTCCTTCACCCGCAATTCGTGCAGGCCGCGCATCACGGTGGTGCCCTCGGCGAAGGCGGCCGCGACCGCCAGCACCAGATATTCGTCGATCATCGACGGCGCCCGCTCCGGCGGCACCTCGACGCCGCGCAATTGCGAGCCGCGAATCCGGAAGCGCGCCATCGGCTCGCCGCTGTCGCCGCGGGTCTCGCTCTGCTCGATCGCGCCGCCCATCTCGCGCAGCGTGGTGATCAGCCCGGTGCGCAGCGGGTTGGTCATCACCTCGGTCAGCATCACGTCGGAGCCCGGCACGATCAGCGCCGCGACCATCGGGAACGCCGCCGAAGAGGGGTCCGCCGGCACCACCACCGGCGCG
This sequence comes from Rhodopseudomonas sp. NSM, assembly GCF_052445935.1. Lineage (NCBI taxonomy): Bacteria > Pseudomonadati > Pseudomonadota > Alphaproteobacteria > Hyphomicrobiales > Nitrobacteraceae > Rhodopseudomonas > Rhodopseudomonas sp. NSM. Next base: position 344,524 of record NZ_JBQTCH010000006.1, read on the forward strand.
CCGCGCAATTCGGGCTGGCCGGTCAGCGAAATCTTCCGGCCATGGGCGCCTTCGGGCACGGTCACGACCGTCGCGCCGAAATGCTGCAGCATCAGCTCGGTATGGTCGCGGCTGGCCTCGGCCTCGATCACGGTGGTGATGCCCGGCGCCGACAGGCCGGCCAGCAGCACCGCGGATTTGATCTGCGCCGACGGCACCGGGGTACGGTAGGTGATCGGCAGCGGGTCGCGCGCGCCGGCCAGCGTCAGCGGCAGCCGGCCGCCCTCGGCGCTCTGCGTCACCCGCGCGCCCATCTGTTCCAGCGGATCGACGATCCGCCGCATCGGTCTGGAGCGCAGCGAGGCGTCGCCATCGAAGGTCGCGGAAATCGGCGAACCCGCCACCGCGCCCATCGCCAGCCGGCAGCCGGTGCCGGAATTGCCGAAATCGAGCGGCGCGGCGGGCTCCGCGAAGCCTGCGACACCGACGCCGTGGACGCGCCAGGCGCAATCGCCGGTGCGCTCGACCTGCGCGCCCAGCGCCCGCATCGCCTTCGCGGTATTGAGCACGTCCTCGCCTTCCAGCAGGCCGGAAATCCGGGTCTCGCCGACCGCGAGCGCGCCGAGAATCAGCGCGCGGTGGGAAATCGACTTGTCGCCGGGGACGCGGGCGGTCCCGCTGAGCGCCGCGCTTTTGCGCGCCTCGAGCGGCGAGGTGTGGTCGGAATGGCTCAAGATGGGGTCCCCTGCGCGCCGGGCGCGTGATCGAATTGCGGCCGCGCGCGTCGCACGGCGGCCGCTTCGCATAAACCGCTATTGACAGCAGCGTGGCAACTAGCCAAGTGAAGCACCGTTTTTCAAGAAATCCCAAGGTTGCACAAGTGGCGAAATCCGATCTCGGAACCAAACGTATTTGCCCGGTGACAGGCAAAAAGTTCTACGATCTGAACAAGACTCCGGTGATCTCGCCCTATACCGGCGAAGTCGTGCCGATCGCGCCGGTAGTGGCATCGCGCAGCCGGGCCGACTCCCGCGCTGCCGCAGCCCCCGCCGCCGCCGAGGCGCCCGAGGCGATGGAGTCCGAAGAGCTGGTGTCGCTCGAGGAGGCCGATGCCGAGGAGAAGACCGGCAAGGTCAAGGCCGTCGTTCCGGAGTCCGAGGACGACATCGAGATCGACGAATCGATCGAGGACGACGACGATTCGACCTTCATTGCCGACGAGGAAGAAGGCGATGAAGACGTCACCGACATCATTGGTGACGTTTCCGGCGATGAGGAGACTTGAGATCGTCGCCGATCTGTGATCAACGAATGCCGCGCGCGGTGATTTCTCCGCGCGCACCCAGGCTTCAGGGGCCATAGCTCAGCTGGGAGAGCGCTTGCATGGCATGCAAGAGGTCGGCGGTTCGATCCCGCCTGGCTCCACCACGCTTCGCCAAGTGGCTTCGCGTGGCGCAGCCGCGCTAAGCCACTTGGCGAAGCGTGGTGCCCGGCGAAGCCCACAGGGCGAAGACGGGCTGCAACGCAGCACACACCTTGGCTTCGCGTGGCGCAGCCGCGCTAAGCCACTTGGCGAAGCGTGGTGCCCGGCGAAGCCGTCGGCGAAGACGGGCTGCAACGCAGCACATTTGTGCTTCGCGTGGTGCCCGTCCAGTTTCCCCGCGATTTTGATTTAGTCTTCACGTCCGTGAGCGAGCCTCGCTAGCCTCCCTCTGGGAGCCATCGAAGCGGGCGGCGCCGCTCGAAACTTGCGCGATCTTTGCGGAGGTGGGGAATGTGGTACGTCTACATCATCCGCAGCCTCAGCCATCCCGATCAGGTTTACACGGGTGCGACCGCCGATCTAAAAATGCGGATCAAGGATCACAATACCGGAAGGTCGCCACACACCTCGAAGTTCATGCCTTGGGAACTGTGCTGGTATTGTGCCTTTCCCGATAAGTTCAAAGCTCTGGAGTTCGAACACTATCTGAAGTCCCATTCGGGCAGAGCATTTGCCAACAAGCGGCTCTGTCCTCCGTCTTGCATCAAAGCTTCAATAAGAAAGCCCTCATGACTTCTCCCCTGATGCCCGGCGCCATTGCCGGTTTGCGCGTGATCGATCTGTCGCGCGTGCTCGGCGGCCCGTATTGCACCCAGATTCTCGCCGATCACGGCGCCGACGTCATCAAGGTCGAGCCGCCGGCCGGCGACGAGACCCGCGACTGGGGCCCGCCGTTCCACGACGACGACGCGGCGTATTTCATCGGCACCAACCGCAACAAGCGCTCGATCGGCCTCGACCTCGCCTCCGAGGGCGGCCGCATTGTGCTGATGAAGATGCTCGAAGACGCCGACGTCATGATCGAGAACTTCAAGCCGGGCACGCTCGACAAATGGGGCATCGGCAACGAGGTGCTGCGGGCGAAATTTCCGCAGCTCGTGCATTGCCGGATCTCGGGCTTCGGCGGCGACGGTCCGCATGGCGGCCACCCCGGCTACGACGCCATCATCCAGTCGATGGTCGGGCTGATGGAATCGACCGGCACGCCGGACAGCGGCCCGACCCGCATCGGCGTCGCATTGGTCGACATGGCGACCGGGCTCTACGCCTGCACCGGCATCCTGATGGCGCTGCTGGAGCGGCAGAAATCGGGGCTCGGGCAGTTCGTCGAGGCGACGCTGTTCGAGACCGGGCTGGCGATCATGCATCCGCACGCCGCCAACTTCTTCATTCACGGCAAGCCGCCGGCGCGCACCGGCAACGAGCATCCGAATCTCTATCCGTATTCGGTGTTCGCGGCACGGGACGGCAACATCTTCATGGGCGTCGGCAATGACGGCACCTTCCGCAAGCTGTGCCGCGAACTCGGCAGGCCGGAGCTCGGAACCGATCCGCGCTTCGCCCGCAACCGCGACCGCGTCGAAAATCGCCTGGCGCTGCGCGCGGAGCTGGAGGCGATTCTGACCCAGCACGACGCAGAGCCGCTGTGCCGCAAGCTGCTCGCCGCCGGCCTGCCGGCCGGGCCGGTGCAGGCGATCGACAAGGCGCTGGCCAGCGAGCACGTCAAGGCCCGCGGCGATATCATCGAGAAGGACTGGTACAAGGGCATCGCCTCGCCGATCCGGTTCGACCGCACCAAGGCTAGCCTGCGCCACATTCCGCCGACCTTCAGCCAGCACGCCGGCGACGTTCTGGGCGAGTTCGGCTACACGCCGGACGAGGTCTCGAAGCTCGTGGCCGACGGCATCGTCAGCGGGCCGGAACGCAAGCGCTGATCCCCGAGCTGCGGGCGCTGCGGCGCCCGCGGTTTCGCCGCGCAGGCTGATGGGGCTGGACCCCGTGTGCTGTAATCCGGTGCGCTGCAATGCAGTGCGCCGCACCCGCCGTCCCCGCATCAGTCTTTATTCTTGTTTGGTAGGCTGACCGCTTTCCCCCTACGGTCTGGCCGCTGTATACGGTCATGTGTTTGTCATCCAGCGCTGCTAACGCGCGCCACACGAAGATGACGGCTGAACTGGGAGGTTCTCGATGGCATTCCGTTTGAAAGCTCTGACCGCTGCGCTGGCGACGACGATCGCCACAACGCTCGCGATCGCCGCGCCGGCGCAGGCGGCGACCGAGATCCAGTGGTGGCACGCGATGACTGGCGGCAACAACGAGGTCGTGGTCAAGCTCGCCAACGAATTCAACGCCGCGCAAAGCGACTACAAGGTCGTCCCGACCTACAAGGGCAGCTACGCCGACACCATGAACGCCGGTATCGCGGCGTTCCGCGCCGGCAACGCGCCGCACATCATGCAGGTGTTCGAGGTCGGCACCGCCACCATGATGGCAGCGACCGGTGCGGTGAAGCCGGTCTACAAGCTGATGCAGGAGACCGGCGAGCCGTTCGACCCGAACGCCTACCTGCCGGCGATCACCGGCTACTACTCGACCTCCAAGGGCGAGATGCTGTCGTTCCCGTTCAACTCGTCGTCGACGGTGATGTGGGTCAATCTCGACGCGCTCAAGAAGGCCGACATCGCCGAAGTCCCGAAGACCTGGCCGCAGGTGTTCGAGGATGCCAAGAAGCTGAAGGCGGCCGGCTACGCCACCTGCGGCTTCTCCACCGCCTGGGTGACCTGGGTCAATCTCGAGCAGCTCTCGGCCTGGCACAATGTGCCGCTGGCCAGCAAGGCCAACGGCCTCGACGGCTTCGACACCAAACTCGAATTCAACGGCCCGCTGCAGGTCAAGCACCTCGAAAAACTGGTCGAGCTGCAGAAGGACAAGACCTTCGACTATTCCGGCCGCACCAACACCGGCGAGGGCCGCTTCACCTCCGGCGAGTGCCCGATCTTCCTGACCTCGTCGGGCTTCTTCGGCAACGTCAAGTCGCAGGCCAAGTTCAACTGGACCAATGCGCCGATGCCCTACTATCCGGACGTCGAAGGAGCGCCGCAGAATTCGATCATCGGCGGCGCCTCGCTGTGGGTGATGGGCGGCAAAACGCCGGACGAATACAAGGGCGTCGCCAAGTTCCTCGCCTTCCTGTCCGACACCGATCGTCAGGTCGCGGTGCACAAGGCGTCGGGCTATCTGCCGATCACCAAGGCCGCCTACGAGAAGGCCAAGGCCGAGGGCTTCTACAAGGACCAGCCCTATCTCGAGACCCCGATCAAGGAACTGACCAACAAGCAGCCGACCGAGAATTCCCGCGGCCTGCGGCTCGGCAACATGGTGCAGCTGCGCGACGTCTGGGCCGAGGAAATCGAGCAGGCGCTCGCCGGCAAGAAGACCGCCAAGGAAGCCCTCGACGCCGCCGTCACCCGCGGCAACGTGATGCTGCGGCAGTTCGAAAAGACCGCGGTGAAGTAAGCACTCCATCGCCCGCGATCTCCCCTCCCCCCGCCCTTGCGGCGGGGAGGGGTCGGGGGTGGGGGGTGCCCCAGGCACGAACGCTGATGGCGCGCACAGTCGACCAGCGGATCCACCGAGCGCGGAGCCTCCGTCAAAACCCGACGGACGCCGAACGAAAGCTGTGGCAACGACTGCGTCGCCCCGCGTTCGGCGAGGCTCATTTCCGCCGGCAAGCGACGATCGGCCCCTATTACGCGGATTTCGCCTGCCATGCGCTCCGCCTCGTCATCGAAATCGACGGCGGCCAACACGACGGATCGGCCGCCGATGTCGTTCGAACGGACTATCTCGAGGCGGCGGGCTATCGCGTATTGCGTTTCTGGAATAACGATGTCCTCCAGAACATCGACGGCGTGATGCAGACCATCGTAGACGCCGTGCGCGCGGCTCCCCCCACCCCCGACCCCTCCCCGCCGCAAGAGCGGGGGGAGGGGAGCTGATCATGCAGAAGCAATCCGTCTTCCGGTCGAAATTCCTGCCCTATTGGCTGGTGCTGCCGCAGCTCGCGGTGGTGCTGGTGTTCTTCTATTGGCCGGCCCTGCAGGCGGTGGTGCAGTCGTTCCTGCTGCAGGATGCGTTCGGGCTGTCGACCACTTTCGTCTGGTTCGAGAACTATCAGGAACTGCTCAGCGACCCGGATTACTTCAGCGCGATCCTGCGCACCTTCCTGTTTTCGGTTCTGATCGCGGTGTCGTCACTGTCGCTGGCGCTGCTGCTGGCGGTGATGGCGGACCGGCCGCTGCGCGGCTCGATGTTCTATCGCACGCTGCTGATCTGGCCCTATGCGGTGGCGCCGCCGGTGGTCGGCGTGCTGTGGATTTTCATGCTCAACCCGTCGCTCGGCGTCATCGCCCACGGCCTGCGCGCGCTCGGCGTCGACTGGAACCCGCTGCTCGACGGCAACCAGGCCGCGACGCTGATCATTCTCGCCGCGGCATGGAAGCAGATCTCCTACAATTTCCTGTTCTTCCTCGCCGGCCTGCAGGCTATCCCGGGTAGCGTGATCGAGGCGGCGGCGATCGACGGCGCGCGGCCGATGCGGCGGTTCTGGACCATCGTCTTCCCGCTGCTGTCGCCGACGATCTTCTTCCTGATCGTCGTCAACATCGTCTACGCGTTCTTCGAAACCTTCGGCATCATCGACACCATGACCCGCGGCGGCCCCGCCAAGGCCACCGAGACGCTGGTCTACAAGGTCTACAGCGACGGCCTGCTCGGCGGCAATCTCGGCAGCTCGGCGGCGCAGTCGGTGATCCTGATGGGCATCGTCATCGCGCTCACCGCGTTCCAGTTCCGCTTCGTCGAGCGCAAGGTCAACTACTGATGGTCGAGCACCGCCGATTCGGAAACCTGCTGCCGCACCTGATCCTGTGGGCCGGCGTGCTGATCGTGGCGTTCCCGGTCTACATCGCCTTCGTCGCCTCGACCCAGGACAACGCCACCATCGCCAACGGCCAGATGTCGCTGCTGCCGGGCGGGCATTTTCTCGACACCTATTATCAGACGCTGTTCGTCGGCACCTCGGGCACCACCCGCGAGCCGGTCGGCACCATGCTGTTCAACTCCTTCGTGATGGCGATGCTGATCGCGGTCGGCAAGATCGCGATCTCGCTGATCTCGGCCTATGCGATCGTGTATTTCCGGTTCCCGTTCCGGATGACGATCTTCTGGCTGATCTTCATAACATTGATGCTGCCGGTCGAGGTCCGGATCTATCCGACCTACAAGATCGTCGCAGACCTCAATCTGCTCGACAGCTACGCCGGGCTGACGCTGCCGCTGATCGCCTCGGCGACCGCGACGCTGCTGTTCCGGCAGTTCTTCATGACGGTCCCGGACGAATTGCTGGAGGCGTCGCGGATCGACGGCGCCGGGCCGTTCCGGTTCTTCTGGGATACGCTGCTGCCGCTGTCGCGCACCAACATGGCGGCGCTGTTCGTGATCCTGTTCATCCTCGGCTGGAACCAGTATCTGTGGCCGCTGCTGATCACCACGCGCGACGACATGCAGACCATCCAGATCGGCATCCGCAAGATGATCGTGACGTCCGACGCGCTGACCGAATGGCCGGTGGTGATGGCGACCGCGGTGCTGGCGATGCTGCCGCCGGTCGCCGTGGTGGTGCTGATGCAGAAACTGTTCGTGCGCGGTCTGGTCGAGACGGAGAAGTAGCATCGTGGCCAACGTCGTTCTCCGCAACGTCCGCAAGACCTATCCGGGCGGCTTCGAGGCCATCAAGGGCGTCGATTTCGAAGTCGGCGACGGCCAGTTCTGTGTGCTGGTCGGCCCCTCCGGCTGCGGCAAGTCCACGCTGCTGCGGATGGTGGCGGGGCTGGAGACCATCACCGCCGGCGAGATCGAGATCGGCGGCCGAATCGTCAACCAGATCGAGCCGGCCGACCGCGACATCGCGATGGTGTTCCAGAACTACGCGCTGTATCCGCATATGAGCGTCTACAACAACATGGCCTACGGCCTGCGCAATCGCGGCATGCCGAAGCCCGAGATCGAGGCGCGGGTGCAGGAGGCGGCGCGGATTCTCGAGATCGGCGCGATGCTCGATCGCAAGCCGCGGCAACTGTCCGGCGGCCAGCGCCAGCGCGTCGCGATGGGCCGCGCCATCGTGCGCCAGCCCAAAGTGTTCCTGTTCGACGAGCCGTTGTCCAACCTCGACGCCAAGCTGCGGGTGGCGATGCGGGTCGAGATCCGCAAGCTGCAGCGCCGGCTCGGCACCACCGCGATCTACGTCACCCACGACCAGCTCGAGGCGATGACGCTGGCCGACATTCTGGTGGTGATGAACGCCGGCCAGGTCGAGCAGATCGGCTCGCCGCTCGACGTCTACGCCAGGCCGGCGACGACCTTCGTCGCCTCCTTCATCGGCGCGCCACCGATGAACCTGATGCCGCTCGACGCCGAGGGCGTCCGCGCCCGGTTCGGCAACGCCGCGACCGGAGCCGGCATTCTCGGCGTCCGCCCCGAGGACCTGGTAATCTCACGGGAGCCCGCAGCGACGGACGGGCTGTCGCTTGACCTCACCGTCGAGGCGATCGAGCGGGTCGGGCCGGAGACCTTCATCTACGGGACCCGATCAGGCCACGGCCGCCCGACCGCGATCAGCAGGAAGCCGGGAGAACTACCGGCGGACGACATCATCGTCCGGGTTCCGGGCCAGGAGGCGCCGGCGGTCGGCGATCGCATGTTTGCCACGGCTTTGCCGCAACATTTGCACCTGTTCAGCGCCGACGGCCGGCGCCGCATCGAGGTCGGGGTCTAACCCATTGGCCGATTGCAATGTTTCGGCCTTCTTGAAGACTTGTGGTGCATTGCCCATATTGGGTTGGACCGGACGGCGCGGTGCCGGACGGTCAGGGGTGCCGTGAAGGACCCCCTCAAAGTCGCTTCGAGAGGACTTTGTGATGTCTCGTGTTCCTTCGTTATCAAGTCCCTTTCTGCTGGGATTCGACGAGATCGAGCGTGCGCTCGACCGCGTCGTGAAAGGTGCCGACGGGTATCCTCCCTACAACATCGAGCGCTGCGAGCGCGGCAACGGCGATCCGGAACGACTCCGGATCACGCTCGCGGTGGCGGGTTTCACCCGCGAACAACTCGATGTCACGATTGAGGAAAATCAACTCGTCATCAGGGGCCGGCAGCAGGATGACAAGACCCGGCAATACATCCATCGCGGCATTGCCGCGCGACACTTCCAGCGCACCTTCGTGCTGGCGGAAGGGATGCAGGTGCTGGGCGCGGATTTGAAGAACGGGTTGTTGTCGGTCGATCTGGTCCGGCCGGAGCCGGAGCGGGTCATTAAGACAATCGCCATCACGGAACATGAATAATGGAACGAGTAGCGGACTCGACCGCTTAGTCTGACAGAGGAGTCGAGACCATGACTGGAATGGGCACAAATCACGACAATGCCAGCGTCACCTTGGAAGCGCTGGCGCATCTGGGCGAAGGTCATATCGCCTATGTGAAGCAGATCCGATCCGAGGATGTCCCCGGCCTGTTCCCGCAGGCGCCGCATATCGCGCCGGGCATCAAGCTGTTTGCTCTGCATTCGGCCGACGGCACGCCGATCATGCTGACCGACAGCCGCGAGGCGGCGGTCGCCAATGCCTGGAGCCAGGAGCTGCAGGCCGTCAGCGTCCACTGAACGCTGATGTCTGAGTTACGCAACGCGGACGTCCGGTGACGGGCCCCGCGTTTGCCGTGACCGCAATCACCCGCGGACAGTCAAACCAAACCGCTCAGCTGATTCTTCGCAGCCGCATTGCGCGGCCGCGAACTATGCGGCCGTAGCAGGCGGCAGCGCCAGCACCGAATAGATCGCCTGGGCGTCGCGAGAAGCGCGCAGCTTCTTGGCGACGTCCTGGTCGCGGAGCAGGCGGGCGATCCGCGCCAGCGCCTTGAGATGGTCGGCGCCGGCCCCTTCGGGCGCCAGCAGCAGGAAGACCAGATCGACCGGCTGGCCGTCCATCGCCTCGAAATCGATCGGGCGCTCGAGCCGCGCGAACAGGCCGAACAGCCGCTCCAGCTTCGGCAGCTTGCCGTGCGGAATCGCCACGCCGTATCCGACCGCGGTGGTGCCGAGCTTCTCGCGCTGCAGCAAGACCTCGAACACCGCACGTTCGTTCTGCCCGGTGAGTTCCGCGGCGCGTGCCGAGAGTTCCTGCAGCGCCTGCTTCTTGCTGATGACTTTCAACGCCGGGATAACGGCCTCGGGCGCGACCAGATCGGTAATCGTCATGCGGCGTTCCGAGGATGAGCTGTGCGGTCAGTGTGAAATAGGACAGGGGCAGGCTGCGTCAAGCTCGAATTCCAGAGGTCCGCCGAGCCATTCGCGGCCTGGGGAAAACATCCCTGAAATCATCAACCTAACTAATCAACCATCCCTGCCGGCGGTCGCAAATTCCGGCCGTTCCGGACCGGCGTCGGAAGGCGGCGGACCATAGGCAGAGGCGTCGACGGGCGTCAATGGCCGATCTCGCCGCAACCGCGCCGGTCCGGCGCCGTCCACTGCCCGTCAGGCCGCGGCGCCGTTCAGCGCCGGCGGATCGATCCAGCCGATATTGCCGTCCGCGCGCCGATAGATGATGTTGACGCGGCCCGAGCTGCCGTGAAGGAACACCAGCACGGGCGCGCCGGTGAGGTCGAGCTCGACCACGGCCTCGCTCACCGACAGCCGCTTCATCGCGGTGGTGGCCTCGGCGATGATCACCGGGTTGTAAGCGTCCTCGTAATGCTCCTCGTCGCCGCCGGGCGCTTCGATGACGTAGCTCGGCATGTCGACCGGCGCGGTCAGTTCGGCCAGCGCGCTGGCTTCGGCGTGCGCCTTGCGGGCGGAGCGGTCCTTCAGCCGGCTCTTGTAGCGGCGCAGACGTTTCTCGATCTGCAGCAGCGCCTGATCGGCACTGGCATAGGCGTCGGCCGCGTTCGATTCGGCTTCCAGCGTGATACCGGAATCCAGATGCAGCGCGCAGTCGGTGCGGAAGCCGAAGCCGTCCTTGCTCAGCGTGATATGGCCCGAATAATTGCCGTCGAAATACTTGCGCAGCACTTCTTCGGTGCGCTCGCTGACGCGGCCGCGCAGGGCTTCGCCGACGCTGATGCTCTTGCCGGAGACCCGAAAAGTCATGGGATGCCTCGTTTCGTCCTTGGGGGAAATGACAGTAGTCCTGCCTGCGGCGTAATCAAGCCGGAGCGGTGTCGCGGGACCGATCGGCGGGCGCCGTCAGGGCCGCGCCGAGCATACTTTGCTTGTCGCGCCGTCGTTGCACCGACGACGGGATGCGCATCGCCTCGCGATATTTCGCGACCGTGCGGCGCGCGATCTCGATGCCGGCTTCGCGCAGCCGTTCGACGATGGTGTCGTCGGACAGAATAGCGGTCGGCACCTCGCCGTCGATCAACTGCCGGATGTGGTGGCGCACGGCTTCGGCCGAGTGCGCCTCGCCGCCATCGGCGGATGCGATCGAGGCGGTAAAGAAATACTTCAACTCGAATGTGCCGCGATTGGTCGCCATGTACTTGTTGGCGGTCACACGCGACACCGTCGACTCGTGCATCTGAATCGCGTCGGCCACCGCTTTCAGATTCAGCGGCCGCAGATGCGCGACGCCGTGGGTGAAGAAGCCATCCTGCTGACGCACGATCTCGGTCGCCACTTTCAGAATGGTGCGGGCGCGCTGGTCGAGCGCACGCACCAGCCAGGTGGCGTTCTGCAGGCAGTCGGAGAAGTAGGATTTGTCGCCGTCCTTGCGGATCGTTTTCGACAGTTCGGAATAGTAGGACTGGTTGACGAGGACCTTCGGCAGCGTGTCGCTGTTGAGCTCCACCAGCCAGCCGCCGTCCGGGCCGGGGCGGACGAACACGTCGGGCACCACCGTCTGCACCCGCGACGATCCGAATTTCAGACCCGGCTTCGGGTCGAGATGGCGGATCTCGCCGATCATGTCGGCGAGATCTTCGTCGTCGACGCCGCAGAGCTTGCGCAGGCTGGCAATATCCCGCTTGGCCAGCAGGTCGAGATTCTCGATCAGCGCCTGCATCGCCGGATCGAACCGGTCGAGCTCGCGCAACTGGATCGCCAGGCATTCGGCCAGCGAACGCGCGCAGATCCCCGGCGGATCGAACGTCTGCAGCACGGCGACCACCGCCTCGACTTCGGCCTGGGTGGTTCCAAGACGTGCTGCGGCCTCGCCGAGGTCGGGCGGCAAATAGCCGGCGTCGTCGACGAGGTCGATCAGATATTGGCCGATCATGCGCTGCGACGGCGCGGTCAGCGCCACCGCGAGCTGTTCGGCGAGGCGATCGGCGAGCGAGGTCTCGGCGGCAACGAAGGCTTCGAGATTGTAACCCTCGTCGCTGGAGGCGCCGCCGCCCCATTCGGTGTAGGAGGCTGGCGCTGCGTCCTGCGCGGCGCGGGCGGCGGCCTCGGCCGGCTCTTCCGGGAACACGTTTTCCATGCCGGTATCGAGCGTCTGCTCGATCTCGCTGCGGCTGCCGAGCTCGCGGTGCATCCAGTCTTCGGCGCCCGGCTCGAACGAGTCGCTGCCGACTCCGTCGGAGAAGTCCGAACCCTCTCCGCCGCTGTCGCTCCCGCTGAATTCGTCGCTGCCGGTTTCGGCGCGGTCCGTCGTCGCCTCGCCGGCGACCGGCGGTTCGGCATTGTCACTGGCGCGGTCGAGCAGGGGATTCTTCTCGAGTTCGTCCTCGACGAAGGTCGCGAGATCCAGATTGGACAGTTGCAGCAGTTTGATCGCCTGCATCAGCTGCGGCGTCATTACCAGCGACTGCGACTGTCGGAACTCGAGGCGTTGAGTCAGTGCCATGGTGGCAAGAACGATCCAAGTTGGTCCGTTTCTTGCTTACGCCTTTCCGTGGCCGATGTACACGCCTTGACGAATTGGAAATTCGGAGTAGGGGGCCACCAGCGAGGAGGGAGCGCGGGGCGAGCAAGGCAGCGCAAGCATGCCGCGCCGGCGTGGAAACTGCAACCGCTTACAGGCGGAATTCTTCGCCAAGGTAAAGCCGGCGGACGTCCGGATTATTGACGATCTCTTCCGGGCTGCCTTCGGTGAGAATCTCGCCGGCATAAACAATATAGGCGCGGTCGGTGAGGCCGAGCGTTTCGCGGACGTTGTGATCGGTGATCAACACGCCGATACCGCGATTGGTAAGGTGCCGGACCAGGTCCTGGATGTCGCCGACGGCGATCGGGTCGATGCCGGCGAACGGTTCGTCGAGCAGCATGTAGTTGGGGCGGCTGGCCAGCGCGCGGGCGATTTCGACGCGGCGGCGCTCGCCGCCGGACAGCGCGATCGACGGCGACTTGCGCAGCCGCTCGATGTTGAACTCGTGCAGCAGATTGTCGAGTTCGGCCTCGCGCCTGCGCTTGTCCGGCTCGACCGCCTCGAGCACGGCGAGGATGTTCTGCTCGACATTCAGGCCGCGGAAAATCGAGGCTTCCTGCGGCAGATAGCCGATGCCGAGGCGGGCGCGCTGATACATCGGCAGCTTGGTGACGTCGTGGCCGTCGAGCTCGATCGCGCCGCGGTCGGCCTTGATCAGGCCGGTGATCATGTAGAACACCGTGGTCTTGCCGGCGCCGTTCGGGCCGAGCAGGCCGACGGCCTCGCCGCGGCGGACATAGATGCTGACGCCGCGCACGATCTTGCGGGTGCCGAAGCTCTTCTCGACGCGATGCACCGCCAGATAGCCGCTATGACTCTCGCGTCGCTCGCTCGGCGCTGCAGCCGGTCGGCGTGGCCGCGGCTGCGCAGGCGTCGGCGGCCCCAGCGAGGCATCATGCCTGGCCGCACGGGCGACGGGCGGCGCGTCCCGCACCGGCGCCGTCAGCAGATCGCCGACCTCGCCTTGAAGCGCGGTGATGTCGATGCGCGTGCGCCCGAAGCCCGAAGGTTGTTTCGGGGCGCGCCGACGGAACATGCCGAGAAGGTCCACCATGCCGCTACCGATCAGGCCCTGCTGTGCGCCGCGTCGTTGTTCGAAGCCGTCGCGCTGTCATTTCTTCTGGCCCGTCGGTGCGATGCCGAGCGGACCGCCAGTGCCGCTTCCCGACGATTGAAACAGACCCTGCACCCGGCCGCTGTTGGATTCCACGCGCGACACGCCGGTGGTCATGTCGACCAGCAGTCGGTCGCCGCGCACCACGTTCTTGCCCTGGGTCAGCACCACGCTGCCGAGCATCGTCACCAGATTGGTCTTGGTGTCGAACACCGCGCTGTCGCCGGTCACCACCTGATCCTTCTGGGTGACGACGACATTGCCCTTGGCTTCGAGCCTGCGGATCGACGAGGCCCCGCCGGGGCCGGGCGCAGCGGCCGGCATCGTCTTGCGCTTGGCCTGCTGCTTGGCGGCGGCGTCGGACTGATCCTGATCGTAGAACACCACCAGACTCTTCGACGTCATGGTGGTGTCGCCCTGGATCACCTTGACGCTGCCGGCGAAGGTCGCCTCCTTCTTCTTGTCTCGGACCTCCAGCGTGTCGGATTCGATTTGGATCGGCTGTTCGCGGTTCTGCGAAAACCCCTGCATGGCGTTCGGCACGCCCTGCACCGCGCTCTGCGCAGCGGCGCCGCCGCAGGTCATCGCGGCGGTGAGAAGGGACGCACAGGCGATCGCGACGATGCGGCGCGCGCAGAGATGGCCGGCTGCGGTCATGGACGGTTCACTTCGCGTTGCGACGATTTCGGCTTGGCCGCCGGATCTGCCTTCGGGGTCGAGGTCGGCTGCGCCGGCGCATCGGTCTCCTCTGCGGGCCCGGGCAGCCTGGCGTTGTCCAGGTTCATTACCACTCCGCCCTCGAATCGGATCACGTCGCCTTTCTCGGTAATTCGCAGCCGCTGGCCGCGCAACGTACCGCCGAGCCATTTGACGTCGACCGGTTCGTCGGACGCCACCGTGCCCTTGCCCATGTCGATGTCGGCCTGGGTCATCCAGGCTTCGCTGCCGGTCGAGGTGCGCAAATAGACGTCCTTCTGCAGATTCAAAAGCTGCGCCTTGGTGTTGAACTTGCCGTCGCGCGCCTCGATCAGCACGGTGGACTGATCGTCGCTCGTGACCTTGGCCCGCAGCGTATGCAGGTCGACATGATCCTGGCTGGTCAGATCCTGCGTCGCCGAGCGGGCCCACATCTCGTAGGGCCGACCGTCATTGGTGAAGCCGGCGAGATGCGGCGATTCCATCGTGATCTTGGTCCCCGACACCACCAGGTCGCCGACCTCGAGCGGCAGTTTCGACAGCAGGCGAAACGGATTGAACAGCGAGATCGCGATGATCGCGGCCATCGACAGCGCCACCACCAGCGGCACCGCGATTCGCAGCGTCCGCACCAGCCGGCTGTGGCGCGCCGCAGCCGCGAAGCGCACCTCCATGCCGGCCTGATAGGATGCCGCCTGAACCGAAGCCACCGCTGCTCCCGCCTGGTGCCGCGCCCGGCCGATCGGCCGGCGTCGAGCCCCGCTGTTTCACACTCGCGCTCCGGATCGGGGGGCCGGCCGGGGAGAATTCCGGCGCGGGGAGCACCCCCAGATAGTCACAAACGCCGCGAGAGGCGAGGGGACCTGGGCGACCGGTCGATCAAAAGTCCATCAGGACGAGGAGTATGACCGAAACGGGGCGGGCCCGCCCGCCGAATCGGGCCCGAATTCCTCAAGAATGCGCGAAGATGTCCTCTTCGCTCCAGCCGCCGAGGTCGAGCCGGGCACGATGCGGCAGGAATCCGAAGCAGGCCTGCGCCAGCTCGGTGCGGTTCTCCCGCGCCAGCATGGTGTCGAGCCTGTCGCGCAGCGCGTGGAGATGCAGCACGTCGGAGGCCGCATAAGCGAGCTGGGCGTCGCTCAGCGTGTCCGTGCCCCAGTCGCTGGATTGCTGCTGCTTGGACAGGTCGACGTTGAGCAACTCGCGCACCAGATCCTTGAGACCGTGGCGGTCGGTGTAGGTCCGGGCCAGCCGCGAGGCGATCTTGGTGCAGTACACCGGCTGCGGCATCACCCCGAGGGCGTTGTAGAGCGCGGCGAGATCGAACCGCGCGAAATGGAAGATCTTGACGACATTCGGGTCGCCGAGCAGCTTCTTCAGATGTGGCGCGTCGTTGTGCCCCTGCGGGATCTGCACCACATCGGCGCTGCCGTCGCCGTTCGACAATTGCACCACGCACAATCGGTCACGATGCGGATGCAGCCCCATCGTCTCGGTGTCGATCGCCACCGAAGTCGTATAGCGCGCGAGATCCGGCAGATCGCCGCGATGCAGACGGATCGTCATGGTCAGGCCAATCCTAAGATTTGAGTTCGGACGTTGAAGGAGAAGCCGGAACCGGCCTCGAATCGCCCGCTCAACCTATCGCCGCGACCGGCGCGAGGCGAGCGCGGCGCCGAATCCTGCGGTGAGAATCGTAGGGCTCGGCATCAGCTTCAGGGCAACGGGCGAGTGGTGCCCAGGAAAGGACTCGAACCTTCACGGCCGTGAAGCCACTGGCACCTGAAGCCAGCGCGTCTACCAATTCCGCCACCTGGGCCCGGGCGGGTTGATAGGGACCCGATACGGAAATGTCAAATTGCTTCGCGGCTCCAATTCCGCTGTACAGCGAAAGGTTGATGCCGTAACGCGAAACCGCCAGAATGAAGGCCTTCCGGCGCTTCGTTTCTCCACAGGATGACCCTGCATGACTTCCAACATCGACACCCTCGTCACGGTTTTCGGCGGTTCGGGCTTCATCGGCCGCCATGTGGTCAGTGCGCTGGCCCGGCGGGACTACCGAATCAGGGTGGCGGTGCGGCGGCCGGAGCTGGCGGGGCATCTGCAGCCGCTCGGGCGGGTCGGCCAGATTCACGCCGTGCAGGCCAATCTGCGCTATCCGGCCTCGATCGAGGCGGCGATGCGCGACGCTCACGTCGCGATCAATCTGGTCGGCATCCTCGCGGAGGGCGGGGCGCAGAAATTCGACTCCGTGCAGGCCGAGGGCGCAGCCGCGATCGCCAAGGCCACCGCGGCGATCGGCGCGCGGATGGTGCACGTCTCGGCGATCGGCGCGGACGCCAACTCGCCGGCGCGCTACGCCCGTTCCAAGGCGGCCGGCGAGCAGGCGGTGCTGGCCGCGGTGCCGCAGGCCACGATCCTGCGGCCGTCGGTGGTGTTCGGCCCCGAGGACCAGTTCACCAATCGCTTCGCCGCGCTGGCGCGGATGTCGCCGGTGATGCCGCTGGTCGGCGCCGACACCAAGCTGCAGCCGGTCTATGTCGGCGACGTCGCGACCGCGGTGGCCGAAGCCGTCGACGGCAACACCAGGCCGGGCGCGACCTACGAGCTCGGCGGTCCGGAACAACTGACGATGCGCGAGATCATCGAGATCATTCTCGAGACCATCGACCGCAAGCGGCTGATGTTGCCGCTGCCGTTCGGGCTCGCCCGCATGCAGGCGATGCTGCTGCAATTCGCGCCGGGCGGCCTCAAGCTGACGCCGGATCAGGTCGAGCTGCTGAAGGTCGACAACGTCGTGTCCGAGGCCGCCAAGAGCGCCGGATTGACGCTGCCGGGGCTCGGCATCACGCCGGATTCGATGCAGGCGATCGTGCCGTCCTATCTCTGGCGCTTCCGCAGGACCGGCGAGTTCGCGCGCAAGAACGCGTAGTCACCGACGCGGAATGATGCCGGGGCATCGGCTCCGGCGTCTGTCGGCAGGCGATCAGCGCCCCATCGCCAGCGCGATCAGGCCGAGCGTGCCGACGACGACGCGCCACCACGCGAACAGCTCGAAGCCATGCCGGGTGACGTAGCCGAGAAAGGTCTTCACCACGATGATCGCGGTGATGAACGACACCACGAAGCCGACCGCCACGATGGTCATATGGTCGGTCGTCAGGTCGGCGCGGCTCTTGTAGAGATCGTAGACGAAGGCGCCCACCATGGTCGGGATCGCCAGGAAGAACGAGAACTCGGCCGCCGCGCGCTTGTCGGCGCCGAACAGCATCGCCGCGACGATGCTCGCGCCTGAGCGCGACACGCCGGGGATCATCGCCACGCATTGCGCGCATCCGATGTAGAAATACATCAACAGCGGAAACGTCGTGGCGTCGTGGTGGCGCGGTTTCAGGTCGAGCTGATCGACCCACAGCAGGATCGCGCCGCCGACGATCAGTGAGAAACACACCACCCACGGATTGAACAGAAACAGCTTGATGTAGGACCCCGCCGCAGCGCCGATCACCGCCGCTGGCAGGAACGCGACCAGCACGCCGATGATGAAACGCTGCGCCGCCGGATCGGAGAACATCCCGAGCGCAATTCGCCACAATTTGGCGAAATAAAGCGCCAGGATCGCGAGGATCGCGCCGAGCTGGATCAGGACGTCGAAGGTCTTCCAGAAATCGCCCTCGCCGAGATTGAAGAATCGCCCCACCAGCAGCAGATGGCCGGTCGACGACACCGGCAGGAACTCGGTGACACCCTCGACCACGCCGAGAATGACGGCTCTGATGATATCGGAAAGCATGGGATTGTCCGCTGGGAGGGATCGGTCTCGCAAGAGGCGCGACCTTGTCGCCTATTCGATTGCATGCCGCAACGTCAAAAATGCGCCGAAAGCCGGCGTGCCACGCGGCCGCGCATCACGCGTCCGGCACCTCCGCGGGCAGGGTCAAATCGTTGTCCCGGCCACCGTTTGTTAAGCCTGCGAAACTATCAAGGTCGCTATGTACACCCTTTTCCATCATCCGTTCTGCCCGCAGTCCCGGTTCGTCCGGCTCGCGCTCGGCGAACACGGTCTCGACCTGCGGCTGGTGGAAGAACGCTCATGGGAGCGGCGCACGGCTTTCCTCGCACTCAATCCGGCCGGGACCACACCCGTGCTGGTGGGCGAAGGCTATCCGCCGATTCCGGGCGCCGACGTCATCGCCGAGTTCCTCGACGAGACCCATGGCGCGGGCTTGCGTGATCGCCGGCTGCTGCCGCATTCGACCGCCGAGCGGATCGAAGTGCGCCGGCTGATGTCGTGGTTCAACGACAAGTTCTTCGAGGAGGCCAGCGGACCGCTTGTGACGGAGCGGATCTACAAGCGTTTCATGAGCGAGGAAGACGGCGGCGGGCCGCCGGCGATGGATGTGATCCGCGCCGCGACCGCCAATGTGCGCTATCATCTCGCCTATATCGGCTGGCTGGCGCGGACCCGGAACTTTCTCGCCGGCGACCGCATGAGCTTCGCCGATCTGGCGGCGGCGGCGCATCTGTCGGCGATCGACTATCTGGGCGACGTGCCATGGATCGAGGACGAAGCGGCAAAGGCCTGGTACGCGCGCATCAAGTCGCGGCCGTCGTTCCGTCCGCTGCTGAGCGAGTGGCTGGCGGGGGTGCCGGCGTCGCGGACTTACGTGGATCTGGACTTCTGAGCGCCGCCCCGGGAGACGATTCAGACCCCGCTGAGGCTTGCGGCAAACTGGTGACAAAGCTGAGGCAGCAGGCGCAGGCGCTCGGCTTCGACGCGCTCGGGGTCTGCGCGCCGGATTCCACCCCCCGCGCCCTCGAACAGCTACTCGCTTACCTCGACGCCGGCCGCCACGGCGAGATGGCCTGGCTGGCCGACCGGCCGGAGCGCCGGGCCGACCCGCGGGCGATGTGGAGCGAGGTGCGCTCGGTGATCATGCTCGGGGTCAATTACGGTCCCGATGCCGATCCGCGATCGATTTTCGACACGAGGGATCGCGGCGCGATCTCGGTCTATGCCCAGGGCGACGATTATCACGACGTCATCAAGTCGCGGCTGAAGCAGCTCGCGCGCGGACTGGTCGCGACCGCGGGCGGCGAGGTCAAGGTCTTCGTCGATACGGCTGCGGTGATGGAGAAGCCGCTGGCGCAGGCGGCGGGCATCGGCTGGCAGGGCAAGCACAGCAATCTGGTGTCGCGCGAATTCGGCTCGTGGCTGTTTCTCGGCGCGATCTTCACCACGCTGGAGTTGCCGCGCGACGAGCCTGAGCCCGATCGCTGCGGCTCGTGCCGCGCCTGTCTCGACGCCTGCCCGACCGCGGCATTCCCGGCGCCGTATCAACTCGATGCGCGGCGCTGCATCTCGTATCTGACGATCGAGCACAAGGGACCGATCCCGCACGAATTCCGTCGGCCGATCGGCAACCGAATCTATGGCTGCGACGATTGTCTGGCGGCTTGCCCCTGGAACAAGTTCGCTCAGGCGGGGCGCGAGGCCAAGCTCGCCGCGCGCGAGGCGTTGCGGGCGCCGTCGCTGCAGGATCTGGTGCGGCTCGACGATCCGGCGTTCCGGGCGCTGTTCACCAAGTCGCCGGTGAAGCGCATCGGGCGCGACCGCTTCATCCGCAACGTGCTGATCGCGATCGGCAATTCAGGCGATGCCGGGCTGGCGGCGGAAGCCGAAAGGCTGCTCGGCGACGCCAATCCGGTGGTGCGCGGCGCAGCGGTTTGGGCGCTCGGGCAGTTAAGTGCGTACGATCAGTTCGCGGCGCTGCGCGAGAGGCATGTCGTCGGTGAAGCGGACGAGAGTGTGCGGGCGGAGTGGACGGACGCACGTCCTTCTCCCCTTGTGGGAGAAGGTGGCACGGACGCAGTCCGTGCCGGATGAGGGGTTAGCCGCGGACACTGTGCTCGGGACACCCCTCACCCGGCAGCCTTCGGCTGCCACCCTCTCCCACAAGGGGAGAGGTTCTCCAATCCGAGGAACAGCTCACCCGATCTCCTCCACCGCCGCCAGCATCCTTGCGATGTCCTGGGGCCGCGACAGCCGGTGGTCGCCGTCCTGGATCAGGGTCAGCACGACGTCCTCGCAGGGCAGCCGTTCGGTCAGCGCGAAGGCGTGGGTCCAGGGCACGTCGGGGTCCTGCTTGCCCTGGAGGATGCGGACCGGGCAGCCGGTGCTGATCGCGCCGCCGAGCAGCAGGTGGTTGCGGCCGTCCTCGATCAGCGCGCGCGTGATCGGATACGGCTCGCCATACTCGGACGGCCGCATCCACACCCCCTCGGTCTCGATCTGCCGGCGGATATCGGGCGAAAACCCCTTCCACATCAGCGCTTCGGTGAAATCCGGCGCCGGCGCGATCAGCACCAGGCCGGCGAGTTTCGCGGCGCCCGTGCCGCCGGGGCGGCTCAGTTCGCGCGCCAGCAGCAGCGCCATCCAGCCGCCCATCGAGGAGCCGATCACCACCTGGGGGCCTTTGCAGAAATGCTCGAACACCGCGAGGCTGTCTTCGAGCCAGCGGCTGATGGTGCCCTCGGCGAAGGCGCCGGAGGAGGTGCCGTGGCCTGAATAATCGAACCGGACGCAGGCGCGGCCGCGTTTGGCCGCCCATTGGTCGAGCGCCACCGCCTTGGTGCCGGTCATGTCCGAATTGAAGCCGCCGAGCCAGAACAGCCCGGGCCCGCTGCCCGCCCGCGCCTGCACCGCGATCCGGCGCTGCGCCGGGCCGTCGCCGACGGTGATGAAGTCGGAAGCCGGAGCGGAGGAGGTGTTTGTCATGGATCAAGGGCCTCGTTGCGGAGTTGGTTTGCTATACGCGGCGTCGCGCCGTCAACGCCGGGCGCGGGTCCGGCGTGGCGGAAATGCCGCGAATCGGCCGGTCTTCGCTCCGCTTAGGCGGAAGTTGGCTTGCCGGGTCGGGGTTCTTCCGTCACACTGCGCGGCGATCAGGAAGGGCATGTGCCTCGGCGGAGAAAACCGGGGCGATCCCGGTTTTGCGTCCGGTCGCGCTCTGACTTATATGGAGCGCATGATCTGATCGGCACAGCCGTCGATATTTCTGTGACATGCGTTGATCTGATCGTTCGCCACCAACGTTCACAATATTGGAGAAGCCACCATTCGCCGTCCCAACAGAGCCCCGCCCCCCGTTGCCAAGGATGGGCCGCGCACCAACGATGAAATTCGCAATCACGAGATCCAGCTGATCGACCAGGCCGGTGTGAACCAGGGCAAGGTCGAGACCATCGTCGCGATCAAGATGGCGATGGAAGCCGGCATGGATCTGGTCGAGATTTCGCCGAACGTCAGTCCGCCGGTCTGCAAGATCATGGACTACGGCAAGTTCAAGTACTCGGCGCAGAAGAAGGCCGCCGAGGCGCGCAAGAAGCAGAAGATCGTCGAGATCAAGGAGATCAAGCTCCGCCCGATGATCGACGATCACGACTACGACGTGAAGATGAAGGCGATGCAGCGCTTCTTCGAGGAAGGCGACAAGGTGAAGATCACCTTGCGCTATCGCGGACGCGAAATGGCCCACCAGGAAATCGGCACCAAGCTGCTGGAAAAGGTGAAGGCCGACGTCGCCGAGATCGCCAAGGTGGAGCAGGACGCCCGCTTCGAAGGCCGTCAGGTGGTCATGGTGCTGGCGCCGCGCTGAGGCGCAGCAAGCCGTTTTACATTTGAGTATGCGTGAGGCCCGTCAGTCGATCTGGCGGGCCTTTTTCTTTCGGCTGCTTCGGCGCCTCATCGACACGCCGTGCCCGCGTCACCCTCACCCCAACCCTCTCCCGCAGGCGGGAAAGGGGGCATTCAGCGGCTGTGGTGGGGCTGTGCATCACGCTTGGCGGGCTCCCTCTCCCGCCCTTGCGGGGGAGGGTTGGGGTGGGGGAAGCCCCGGGCACGATGCCGGCAGCAAGCGCCCTCAGTCGCTGATGCCGTAGCGGTGCAGGTCGTTGCCGTGGGTGTCGAGCCAGGTCTTGGCGCGCTCCATATGCGGACAGACCTTGCCGACCACGCGCCAGAACCGCGCCGAGTGGTTCATCTCGACCAGATGCGCGACTTCGTGCGCGGCGAGATAATCGAGCACATAGGACGGCGCGAGGATCAGTCGCCACGAGAACGACAGCGATCCCGCCGAGGTGCACGAGCCCCAGCGGCTCGACTGGTCGCGGATCGACAGCCGCTTCACCTTGACGCCGAGCTCGGGCGCGTAGCGGTCGCAGGCCTTCTGCAGGTCGGCGCGCGCCTCGCGCTTGAGGAAGTCGTGGACGCGGCGGTCGATGTGGTCGAGCTCGCCGGCGACGCAGATGATGCGCTCGCCGCTCTCGCGCACTTCGGTCCACACCGTGCCGCGGCCGGCGCGGTGAACGATCTTGTGGTCGTGGCCGCGCAGCGGCACCAGCGTGCCGGGCTGGAACGGCGCCGCCTTCGGCAGACGGCCGAGACGCGCCGCGATCCACGCGCCGTGACGCTGTGCGAAATCCTTGGCGTCGGCGAGCGTGCCGCGCGGCGGCATCGTCAGAATCGCTTCGCGATCGCTCGGATGAATGCGCAGCGTGTAGCGCGTCGCGCGGCGATGACGCCGGATGCGAACGGCGAAAAAATGCGAGCCGTGACGAACGGGGATGGTCGACGGCTCGGTGGGCCGCCGATAGAGGAGTGCGCGGAAGGCCATTTCTGCAGATCCGGACAACAGGAGGTCACCTGGAGTCTGCCATATCCGCCGCCATTGGAAGCGCCCGGCGCGAAAACAAATCATTTGCCCAATATACAGGGTGATCGCGCGTCGATCCCCCTACAACATGGGTGCCGGAACCCGAAATTTTCGCGAATTTCGATTCAATTATCGGCTTTGAATCATGACTCAGTCCTCATTCATTGAAATGGAGCTGAATCGAGATTCCCACAATGCCCCCGACCCCTAGGACATCGCGCTTCCGTTTGATTCCACGATGCAAACCGCGCCGGCCGCGACAACGATCCCCGTTACTCACGTGGATTACTCACGTGGATTACTCGCGGGGACTCGTTGCGTCGCGCGTTACTCCGCGGCGTTCGCGTGCGCGCTGTTCGCGGCCGACAGCATGAAGTCGGAAATCCGCGGCACGATTTCGGAGCGGAACCGCGAGCCGTTGAACACGCCGTAATGTCCGACGCCTTTCTGCACGTAGTGCACGCGGCGATCGTCGGGGATCGAGCTACACAGCGTGTGCGTCGCTTCGGTCTGTCCGATGCCGGAGATGTCGTCGTTCTCGCCCTCGACGGTCATCAGCGCGACGCGTTTGATTTTCCACGGCTCGACCAGCTTGCCGCGATGGGTCATCTCGCCCTTCGGCAGCGCGTGCTTGACGAACACCAGATCGACGGTCTGCAGATAGAACTCCGCAGTGAGGTCCATCACCGCCAGATATTCGTCGTAGAATTCGCGGTGCTTGTCGGCGAGGTCGCCGTCGCCCTGGACCAGATGGTTGAACAGGTTCTTGTGCGCGTCCATGTGGCGGTCGAGATTCATGCTGATGAAGCCGTTGAGCTGCAGGAATCCCGGATAGACGTCGCGCATCACGCCCGGATGCGGGAACGGCACCTTGGTGATGACGTGGCTGCGGAACCAGTCGATGCCCTTCTCGGCGGCGAGGTTGTTCACCGCGGTCGGATTGCGGCGGGTGTCGATCGGGCCGCCCATCAGCGTCATCGACAGCGGCACGAACGGGTCGTCATTGGCTTCCATCACCGAGACCGCGGCCAGCACCGGCACCGACGGCTGGCACACCGCGACGACGTGGATGTTGCCGCCCAGCGTCCGCAGCATCTCGATGACGTAGTCGACGTAATCGTCGAGATCGAACCGGCCGGCGGCGACCGGCACCATCCGGGCGTCGGTCCAGTCGGTGATGTAGACTTCGTGGGTCGGCAGGAAGGCCTCGACGGTGCCGCGCAGCAGCGTCGCGTAGTGGCCCGACATCGGCGCCACGATCAGCACCCGCGGCTGCGGATGGCGCAGCGGGTGCTCCAGCTTGCGTTCGAAATACAACATCCGGCAGAACGGCTTTTCCCACACATTGTGAATTTCGATCGGCACGCGCATGCCGTTGACCTCGGTGGTGTCGAGGCCCCATTCGGGCTTGCCGTAGCGGCGCGTGGTGCGCTCGAACACTTCGCAGGCCGCCGCGATCGACTTGCCGAGGTCGGTGTGACTCCACGGATTCATCGGGTTCTTGAACATCAGCCGCGTCGCGTCCGACATCGCCCGCGCCGGATTGAGCGACGCGTGAGCGAGTTCGTAGAACCAGTACATCGGCGTGGTCATCGCCGGACTGACTTCCGCTGGCATCTCCGGCGGACGGCCAAACTCACCAATCACGGGCATATTAACCGGCATCTTATTTGTTTCCCTGGCTCTTCTCGCACCGCAGCATAGTGGCCGCTGGGTCAGGATGCGTCAATCCGTAGATCGAATTATGAGCACAGGCGGCGGCCAAAAGCTGTCCGGAAAGGGCCTATTCGCCGCTCTGAATCAACGATCCGTGCCGCCGTGCACTGTTCAGCATCAGCATAAAGCTCACAAACGCGGCCGCGAACAGCACCGCGTTCAGCCCCAGCGACCACAGCATCAGGTCGGCGCGGAACTGATGCTGCATCAGCAGCGCCCGCATGCCTTCGAACACGTAGGTCGGTGGCAGCGCCCAGGCGATCGGCTGCAGCCAGTGCGGCAGCGCCGACACCGGATAGTACACGCAGGCGAGCGGCATCACGGCGAACATCAGCGTCCAGACGATGCTCTCGGCGCCGAGGCCGTTGCGCAGCACCAGGCCCGATACGAAGATGCCGAGCGCCCAGCTGGTGAAGATCAGGTTGCAGAAGAACGCGATCAGCGGCAGCCCGAAGCCGAGCAGGTTGAAGTCGAAGAAGATCATCGCCAGCAACGTCATCGGAACGATGCCGATCGCCAGCCGGATCAGGCTCATGATCATCAGCGAGGCGAGAAACTCGACAGGCTTCAGCGGACTCATCATCAGGTTGCCGAGATTGCGCGCCCACATCTCTTCCAGAAACGAGATCGAGAAGCCGAGCTGGCCGCGGAGCAGGATGTCCCACAGGATCACCGCGCCGATCAGCGTGCCGCCGGCGCGGGCGAAGAACCCGGCGTTCTCGGCGATGTAGCTCTGCAGGAAGCCCCAGGTGATGATCTGCAGCGCCGGCCAGTACAACAGCTCGAGCAGCCGCGGCCACGACGACAGCAGCAGGTACCAATAGCGCAGCACCATCGCGGCGATGCGGTGCCAGGCGATGCCGCGGCCGAATTCGAGGCTGCCGATCAGCGAGCGCATGGTCGTGCCCTCACGCCGCTCGCCCACAGTGTTTCGCACCGTCCATCACTCTGTCGTCCCCGCGCAGGCGGGGACCCATACGCCGCAGCATCGCGTTGGAAGCTCGGAGACAGAGACTTTGTTTCAACCGGGAAGCCAGGGGTTATGGGTCCCCGCCTGCGCGGGGACGACATGTTGCGGAGGCGGCGGCTGAACGCAGCTGCGCGGAACCGACCAAGGGAGAGGTTGTGTCTCATAGCGGATCGCCCTGCTCGCGGTCGCGGCCGCGGGCGACGTCGAGGAACACCTCTTCGAGCGTCGCGCGGTTGTAGCGCGCCATGATCGCGGCCGGGGCGTCGTCGTCCTCGATCCGGCCGCGCTTCATGATGATGACGCGGTCGCACAAGCGCTCGACCTCGAGCATGTTGTGCGAGGCGAGCAGGATCGAGGCGCCGTGCCGGCGGCAATAGGTCTCGAGATGCGACCGGATCCAGTCGGCGGTGTCGGGATCGAGCGAGGCGGTCGGCTCGTCGAGCAGCAGCAGTTCGGGGCGGTTGATCAGCGCCTTCGCCAGTGCCACGCGGGTCTTCTGCCCGGCCGAGAGCTTGCCGCTGGCGCGGTCGAGAAATTCGCCGAGGTCGAGATCGGCGGCGAGTTCGGCGATCCGGCCGGGCAGATCCGGCACGTCGTAAAGCTTGCCGAACACCCGCAGGTTCTGCCGCACCGTCAGTCGCGACGGCATGTCGACATAGGGGCTTTCGAAATTGATCCGCCCGAGCACGTCGGCGCGCTGCTCCGGCATGTCGTGGCCGAGCACCCGGATGTGG
Source organism: Rhodopseudomonas sp. NSM (assembly GCF_052445935.1). Taxonomy (NCBI): domain Bacteria; kingdom Pseudomonadati; phylum Pseudomonadota; class Alphaproteobacteria; order Hyphomicrobiales; family Nitrobacteraceae; genus Rhodopseudomonas; species Rhodopseudomonas sp. NSM. Next base: position 370,750 of record NZ_JBQTCH010000006.1, read on the forward strand.
CCCGCGGTGGGCAGCACCAGCCCCATGATCATCGCGATCGTGGTGGTCTTGCCGGCGCCGTTGCCGCCGAGCAGCCCGGTGATGCTGCCGCGCGCGACGCTGAACGAGATGTCGTCGACCGCCCGCGCCGCCTTGTAGACCTTGACCAGATGCGCGACCTCGATCGCGGCGATGGGCGCGGCGGCGGGCGAGGTCTGCTTCGGAGTGGGCTCGGCGGTCATGATGGCGGCCTGTTTGCCGATTGCGGCCGGACTGCGCAAGCGCCGACGCGGGCGTCCGCGACCCCGGCGCGAATTGTGAACGCGCGCGGCGACGGGTAGGGTCGGCCCATGTCCGACGATCTGATCTCCGCCGATTTCCGCCATCCGCGCCGCCACGTCCGGCTCGACACCATCCTGCGGCTGCGCTGGCTCGCGGCGCTGGGGCAATTGTCGGCGATCTTCATCGTCGCCCAGGGGCTGGAATTCGACTTCGCGGTGCTGCCCTGTCTGGCCATCATCTTCGCCTCGGCGGTGGTCAATCTCAGCCTGCAGATCGCGTTCAATCCGATGCAGCGGATGGAGCCGATCTATGCGGCGCTGCTGCTGGCGCTGAACATCGCCGAACTCGCCGGCCTGTTGTACTTCACCGGCGGGCTGCAGAACCCGTTCGCGTTCCTGTTCCTCGGCCCGGTGCTGATCGCCGCCACCGCGCTGCCGACAAGGATGACGATCGCGCTCGGCATCTTCGCCGCGAGCTGCGCGGCGCTGCTCGGCTACACCCACCAGCCGCTGCCCTGGGCCGGCGACGAGGCGGTGCAGCTTCCGGAGATCTATCTGATCGGCGTCTGGCTCTCGATCCTGCTCGCGATCGGCGTCACCAGCGTCTACACGTTCCAGGTCACCGAGGAGGCCCGCAAGCTCGCCGACGCGCTGTCGGCGACCGAACTGGTGCTGGAGCGCGAGCAGCATCTGACCCAGATCGATGGGCTCGCCGCCGCCGCCGCCCACGAACTCGGCACGCCGCTGTCGACCATCTTCCTGATCTCGCGCGAGCTGGAGAAGACCGCGCCGCCGGAGATGGCCGGCGACCTGCGGACGCTGCGCGAGCAGGCGCAGCGCTGCCGCGAGATCCTCGCCAAGATCTCGCATCTCAACGCCGCCGGGGCGCCGTTCGACAAGATGCCGCTGTCGACGCTGATCGAGGAGGCGGTGGCCCCGCACCGCGATTTCGGCGTCGCCATCAAGATCAGGGTGGCGGTCTCCGGCACCGCCGAGCCGGTGGTGATGCGCAACCCGGCGATCCTCTACGGCATCGGCAACATCATGGAGAACGCCGTCGACTTCGCCCGCGACGCGGTCGAGGTCAACGCCTGGTGGAATGCCGAAACCGTGCAGATCATGATCTCGGACGACGGGCCGGGCATCAAACCCGATCTGCTGAAGCGGATCGGCGAGCCGTATCTGTCGCGCCGCCGCCATGCCGACGACGCGCCGAACGAGCGCTCCGGCCTCGGGCTCGGCGTGTTCATCGCCCGCACCCTGCTGGAGCGCACCGGCGCCAAGGTCTCGTTCCGCAACAAGCTGTTCCCCGACCACGGCGCGGTGGTCCAGCTCACCTGGCCCCGCGCCCGCTTCGAGAATTCGGAAACCGCTGCCATCGCAGAGGCTTGACCGGGGGCGCGCGGTCCGGTCGCAGGGCCCGGGCTGCGGCCGGGCCTTGGCATTGTCGCACCCCGTCGCCATATCTTTTGCGTCGACGTTGCCGATTCTGGTTTTGACGCGTTCTCGTCAGGCGAAGCGGTTCCACTTCGCCTGAAGACGCATAGGAGATCCCGCGCCGTGAACGCCATCCCCGAACTGAACGACCACGCCGATCGCTCGCTGCTGATCGTGGAGGACGACAAGCCGTTCCTCGAGCGGCTGTCACGGGCGATGGAAACCCGCGGCTTCGAGGTCACGTCCTGCGACAGCGTTTCCAGCGGCCTCGCCCAGATCGGCAAGGCGGCGCCGGCTTTCGCGGTGGTCGATCTGCGGCTCGGCGACGGCAACGGCCTCGACGTGGTGTCGGCGCTGAAGAAGGAGCGCCCCGACGCGCGCGCCATCGTGCTGACCGGCTACGGCAACATCGCCACCGCGGTCACCGCGGTGAAGATGGGCGCGGTCGACTATCTGTCGAAGCCGGCGGACGCCGACGACGTCGTCGCCGCGCTGCTGGCGAGCGGGAATGAGAAATCCGAACTGCCGAACAATCCGATGTCGGCCGATCGCGTTCGCTGGGAGCACATCCAGCGGATCTACGAGATGTGCAACCGCAACGTCTCGGAAACCGCGCGCCGCCTCAACATGCACCGCCGCACCCTGCAGCGCATTCTCGCCAAGCGCGCCCCGCGCTGAGCGTTCGTATCAGTATTGGCGTTCCGGGACGCTCACCACAATTATAACCTCATGGTGAGAAGCGAAGCGCCGTCCCGGACCATGCGCCGCACCCGTGGCCGCATCCTTCGAGACGCCCGGCTTCGACGGCCTCCTCAGGATGAGGAGTCCGTGCATCGCGTCGATCGAGCTACGGCGCGGTCTCGGCCACCACCATGTAGTTCACGTCCATGTCGGCCGACAGCTTCCAGCGGTCGGCGAGCGGGTTGAACACCATGCCGGACTGTTCGGTGACGACCAGCCCGAAGCCGTGCAGGTGCTGCTCGAGCTCGGCGGGGGTGACGAACTTGTCCCACTGATGGGTGCCGCGCGGCAGCCAGCGCATGACATATTCGGCGCCGACGATCGCCAGCGCGAAGCTCTTCCAGTTGCGGTTGAGCGTCGCCACCACCATGATCCCGTTCGGCTTCATCAGCGCCGCGCAGCGGCCGAGGAAAGCGCCGACGTCGGTGACGTGCTCGATCACTTCCATCGCCAGCACGATGTCGAAGCGCTCGCGCGGGTCGATCTCCTCCACCGTGGTGCAGCGATAGTCGATCGGCAGATGCGACTTGTCGGCGTGGATCCTGGCCGCCGCGATGTTGGTCGCCGACGGATCGATCCCGGTCACCTGCGCGCCGAGCCGGGTGAACGGCTCGCACAGCAGCCCGGCACCGCAGCCGATGTCGAGCATCCGCAGCCCCGACAGGCAGCTCAGGCTCTTGGCGTTGCGGTCGAATTTGCGGCAGGCGGCGTCGCGGATGAAGCTGATCCGCAGCGGGTTGATCCGGTGCAGCGGCGCCATCTTGCCGGTCGGATCCCACCATTGCGCCGACAGCTTGGAGAATTTCGCGATTTCGGCCGGATCGACCGAAGGCGACACGGGACCGGGAGATTCGGATTGCAGTGCCATGGATGCGCCGTGCTCCTATCGCGCGGTTATTGAACTTCGGAACGCCAGCGGGGCGGCGACGGTCCGGATGGTTTCCCGCCCCTCGCCGACGCCCAGAACGGTGACGTCGCCATAGTCGAGAACGCGGCCGAGGATGCTCTGATCGAGGTCAACGCTCTCGATCTTGTCCAGGCTCATCTCGAAGGTACGGCGCTGAATGAATCCGGTTTTATGGACCAGCCGCAGCGACGTGACGTCGGTCTCGGTGGTCCAGCGATGGAACCAGGCCTTCAGCGTCAAATACAGCGCGAACACCCCGATCACTGCAGCCAGTCCCAGCATACCGATCTCGATGCGCGGGTCCATGGCGACGACGGCGGGAATGCGGGTCAGGCCGACGACCGCGGCAACGATGATCCACAGCCCGAGCGCCGGCAGATAGAAGATCCAGTGCGGCTTGGCCGAATAGAGCACCTTCTCCCCGGGCTGCAGGATCTGGTCGATGTACCCCATGCCGTCTCAGACGCCTTTCCCGACCGCCTGTCCGGCGCGAATCATCCTGGTCGCGGTCTCGATTGCTTGCCCGGAACAGCGCCGCTGTGTATACGCGCCTCGCGGCGCCTATCTCGCGAAGCCCGCGCCATCATTACTCGTTGTCTGCAGGGATTGCACTATTCGTCATGGGCCGGCTGGTGATGAAATTCGGCGGCACGTCCGTCGCCAATATCGAGCGCATCCAGAACGTCGCGCGCCATGTCAAGCGCGAGGTCGACGCCGGCCATGAGGTCGCCGTGGTGGTGTCGGCGATGGCCGGCAAGACCAACGAGCTGGTGGCCTGGTGCACCGAGGCCTCGCCGATGCACGACGCCCGCGAATACGACGCGGTGGTGGCGTCCGGCGAGCAGGTGACGTCTGGACTGCTGGCGATCGCCTTGCAGGCGCTCGGCATCCAGGCGCGGTCGTGGCAGGGCTGGCAGCTGCCGATCCGCACCAGCGACGCCCACGCCTCGGCCCGGATCGTCGAGATCGACGGCAGCGAGATCATCAAGCGCTTCGGCGACCGCAAGGAAGTCGCGGTGATCGCCGGCTTCCAGGGCATCAATCCGGAAACCGGGCGCATCACCACGCTCGGCCGCGGCGGCTCCGACACCTCGGCGGTGGCGATCGCGGCGGCGCTGAAGGCCGACCGCTGCGACATCTACACCGATGTCGACGGCGTCTACACCACCGACCCCCGCGTGGTGCCGAAGGCCAGGCGGCTCGACAAGGTTGCGTTCGAGGAAATGCTGGAACTGGCCTCCCAGGGCGCCAAGGTGCTGCAGGTCCGCTCGGTCGAGCTCGGCATGGTGCACAACATGCCGATCTTCGTGCGCTCTTCCTTCGACAAACCCGAAGATATCGATCCGCACGGCACGCCGCCGGGCACGCTGATCTGCAGCGAGGAGAAAATCATGGAGAACCACGTCGTCACCGGCATCGCCTTTTCCAAGGACGAGGCCCAGATCTCGGTGCGCCGGATCGAGGACAAGCCGGGCGTGGCGGCGTCGATCTTCGGGCCTTTGGCCGACGCCAATATCAACGTCGACATGATCGTGCAGAACGTCTCAGAGGACGGCAAGACCACCGACCTGACCTTCACGGTGCCGGCGGCGGATTTCGCCCGCGCCAAGCAGACCATCACTTCGGCGCAGGACAAGATCGGCTACGCCCGGTTCGACAGCGAAACCGACGTCGCCAAGGTCTCGGTGATCGGTTCGGGGATGCGCAGCCATGCCGGCGTCGCGGCCCAGGCCTTCGCCGCTTTGGCCGCCCGCAACATCAATATCCGCGCCATCACCACCTCGGAAATCAAGTTCTCGGTGCTGATCGACGCCGCCTATACCGAGCTCGCGGTACGGACGTTGCATACTTTGTACGGATTGGATCAAGTTTAGAACAATTTTGCAGTGATTTCGGGCCGGGCGCGGCGTTCGTCGCCGTTGCCCGCGGCAGGCGTTTTGCTTGGCAAATCAAGCGTCAATTCGCTATACGGCCTGAAGGGCGCGCGGCGCCGGCGAGACGGCTGAACGGCCGGTTCCGGTGCGTCGCGAAGGCTGGAATCGGGCCGTGAACCGGCCTGGTCCCGGCTTGCTTCGAAGGCCGGGGCGGATCGCGGCCCGGCGACGCTGCGTCCAGAGGTTCGTCGCCGGCACCGCAGGCCGGCGGTGGTGACGCTTTTCAGGGGAGATGTCGGCATATGCGGAGCACGTCGGGCGGCCCCCGCGTCTTGCTGAGACGGCTCCGTGAAACCATGGCGGAGCAGGTCTCCGCGCAGGAACGGCTGGACAAGATCGTGGTGCTGATCGCCGCCAATATGGTGGCGGAGGTGTGCTCGACCTACGTCCTGCGGGTCGACAACACGCTCGAACTCTACGCCACCGAAGGCCTCAACCGCGAGGCTGTTCACCAGACCGTGCTGACCGCGCATGAAGGTCTGGTCGGTCTGGTCGCCTCCGAGGCGACGCCGCTGAATCTGTCCGACGCGCAGAGCCATCCGGCATTCTCGTTCCGCCCGGAGACCGGCGAAGAGATCTATCACTCGTTCCTGGGCGTGCCGATCCTGCGCGCCGGCAACACGCTCGGCGTGCTGGTGGTGCAGAACCGCGCCAAGCGCACTTACGTCGAGGAAGAAGTCGAGGCGCTGCAGACCACCGCGATGGTGCTCGCCGAGATGATCGCCTCGGGCGAATTGTCGGCGCTGGCGCAGCCCGGCGCCGAGCCAGCGGCGCGGCACTCGATCCACAAGACCGGCGCGATCCTGTCCGACGGCATCGCGCTCGGCCATGTCGTGCTGCACGAGCCGCGCGTCGTCATCACCAACTACATCGCCGAGGATCTGCCCAAGGAGATCCGGCGGCTCGACACCGCGCTCGCGAATCTGCGCGCCGACCTCGACCGCCTGCTGGAGCGCGGCGACGTCGCCGACGGCGGCGACCATCGCGACGTGCTCGAAGCCTACCGGATGTTCGCCAACGACCACGGCTGGTCGCACAAGCTGCACGAGGCGGTGGCCACCGGCCTCACCGCGGAAGCCGCCGTCGAGCGCGTCCAGTCCGACACCCGCGCCCGGATGCTGCGCTCGACCGATCCCTATCTGCGCGACCGGCTGCACGATCTCGAGGACCTCGGCCACCGGCTGATGCGCCAGCTCGTCGGCCAGAACCACGCGCCGTCACGCGAACAATTGCCCGACAACGCCATCCTGATCGCGCGCTCGATGGGCCCCGCGGCGCTGCTCGATTACGACCGCAAGCGGCTGCGCGGCCTGGTGCTGGAAGAAGGCACCGCGAATTCCCACGTCTCGATCGTGGCGCGCGCGCTCGGCATCGCGGCGATCGGCGAAGTGCCGAACGCGCCGGGCATCGCCGATCCGGGCGACGCGATCATCGTCGACGCCACCTCCGGCTCGATCTATGTGCGGCCGTCCGCCGAAGTCGAGGCCGCCTATGCCGAGCGGGTGCGCTTCCGTGCCCGCCGCCAGGCGCAGTATTCGGCGCTGCGCGATCTCGCCTGCGCCACCACCGACGGCCAGCCGATCGACCTGATGATCAATGCCGGGCTGGCGATCGACCTGCCGCATATCGACGACACCGGCTCGTCCGGCGTCGGCCTGTTCCGCACCGAGCTGCAGTTCATGATCGGCCAGAGCCTGCCGCGCTCCAGCGATCAGCTCGCGCTGTACCGCGCCGTGCTCGATGCGGCGGGCTCCAAGCCGGTGACCTTCCGCACGCTCGATATCGGCGGCGACAAGGCGCTGCCCTACATGGAGACGGTGGTCGAGGAAAATCCCGCGCTCGGCTGGCGTGCGATCCGGCTCGGGCTGGATCGGCCGGGCCTGCTGCGCAGCCAGATCCGCGCGCTGCTGCGCGCCGGCGGCGGGCGCAATCTGCGCATCATGTTCCCGATGATCTCGGAAGTCGCCGAATTCGATGCCGCCAAGGCGATCGTCGAGCGCGAGCTGACCTATCTGCGCCAGCACGGCCACACGCTGCCGGAGCGGGTCGATGTCGGCACCATGGTCGAGGTGCCGGCGCTGCTGTATCAGCTCGACGAATTGCTGAAGAAGGTCGACTTCATCTCGGTCGGCTCCAACGATCTGTTCCAGTTCCTGTATGCGGTCGACCGCGGCAACGCCAAGGTGTCGGACCGCTTCGACACGCTGTCGGCGCCGATCCTGCGCGCGCTGCGCGACATCGTCCGCAAGGCCAAGGCCGCCAAGCGCTCGGTGTCGCTGTGCGGCGAGATGGCGTCGCAGCCGCTCGGCGCGCTGGCGCTGATCGCGATCGGCTACCGCGCGCTGTCGGTGTCGGCGGTGTCGCACGGCCCGGTCAAGGCGATGATCCTCGAACTCGACGCCGCCAAGGCCGAAGCGGCGATCTCGCCGCTGCTCGATCTGCCGTCCGGTAGCGTCTCGATCCGGCACAAGCTCGCGGAATTCGCCGAGGCCCACGGGCTGTCGTTGTAGCGACGATCTCCGCGCCGTCGCCCCGCCGTTGCCTTTTCCGTTTTCGCCTTCGCTGTCCGAGACCGATCGATGTCCACACTGCCCGAAGCCAAGCTCGACGTCCTGCTCGCGCATCACGCCTCGCTCGAAGCGCAATTGCTCGGCGAGGTCGGCGCCTCCGACTACGTCCGCATCACCCGCGAATTGTCCGAGCTGAACCCGCTGGTCGAGGCGGTGAAGGCCTATCGCGAGGTGCGCGACGAACTCGGCGACATCGACGAACTGCTCGAGGATCCGGCCACCGACCCCGAGATGCGGGCGATGGCCGAAGCCGAGCGCGACGCGCTCGACGCCCATCGCGAGGAACTGATCCAGCAGATCCGGGTCGCGCTGCTGCCGAAGGACGCGATGGACGATCGCAACGTGATGCTGGAAATCCGCGCCGGCACCGGCGGCGACGAGGCCTCGCTGTTCGCGGGCGATCTGTTCCGGATGTACGAGAAATTCGCCGCGCTGCAGGGCTGGAGCGTCGAGGTGATCTCGGCCTCCGAAGGCACCGTCGGCGGCTACAAGGAAATCATCGCCGAAGTGAAGGGCCGCGGCGCCTTCGCCAAGCTGAAATTCGAATCCGGCGTGCATCGCGTCCAGCGGGTGCCCGACACCGAGACGCAGGGCCGCATCCACACTTCGGCGGCGACGGTGGCGGTGATGCCCGAGGTCGAGGAGGTCGACGTCGAGATCAGGCAGGACGATCTCAAGATCGACACCATGCGGGCGCAGGGCGCCGGCGGCCAGCACGTCAACAAGACCGAATCGGCGATCCGCATCACCCATCTGCCGACCGGCATCGTGGTGATGATGCAGGACAGCCGCTCGCAGCACAAAAACCGCGCCTCGGCGATGAACATCCTGCGCTCGCGGATCTACGACGCCGAGCAGCAGCGGCTCGACGCGGCCCGCTCGGCCGAGCGCAAGGAGAAGGTCGGCTCCGGCGACCGCTCGGAGCGGATCCGGACCTACAACTTTCCGCAGGGACGGGTCACCGATCATCGCATCAATCTGACGCTGTACAAGCTGCCGCAGGTGATCGCCGGCGAAGCGCTCGGCGAACTGATCGACGCGCTCACCACCGAGCACCAGGCCGCGCAACTCGCCGCGCAGGGCCATGCGGCGTAAGCGACATGGCCGCGCGCGATCAGCGGCGCGGCGCGCGTGACCGGATCGTTCGCAGGCACTGCCATCGCCGCCGCGCGCCGGGCGCTCGGCCGGCGGCTGCGGGACGCCGGCATCGAATCCGCCGAGCTCGACGCCCGGCTGCTGGTCGGGGAGGCGACCGGGCTCGATCTCACCGGACTGATCGTGCAGGCCGAGCGTCGGCTCACGCCGGACGAGGCCAGCCGGCTCGACGCCTTCGCGGCGCGCCGGCTGGCCGGCGAGCCGGTGGCGCGGATTCTCGGCCGGCGCGAATTCTGGGGGCTGTCGCTGACGCTGTCCGCCGACACGCTGGTGCCGCGGCCCGACACCGAGACCGTGGTCGAGGTCGCGCTGGACTATCTGCGCGCCGAGGCGCGCGCGCGCCCGCTGATTCTCGATCTCGGCACCGGCTCCGGCGCGATCCTGCTGGCGCTGCTGTCGGAATGCCCCGACGCGTTCGGCTTGGCGACCGATATCAGCCCCGGAGCTCTACGAGCCGCGCGGGCCAATGCGGTCGCTCTCGGGCTGGCGGATCGCGCCGGCTTCGTCGCCTGCGACTACGCCGCGGCGCTCGGCGCTTCGTTCGACCTGATCGTCTCCAACCCGCCCTACATACCGGCGCGCGACATCGCCGCGCTCGATGTCGAGGTTCGAGCGCATGATCCGCGCCGCGCGCTCGACGGCGGCGACGACGGCCTCCACGCCTATCGCCGGATCGCCCCCGAATCGAAGCGGCTGCTGCGCCCCGGCGGGGCGCTGGTGGTCGAGATCGGGCAGGGCCAGAGCGACGACGTCACGGCGCTGATGCGGGCCGCCGGGCTGGCCGTCGCCGATCCGCCGCGGCCCGATCTGGGTGGCGTTTTTCGGGCGGTGGTGGGGCGCAATTTGACGGGTTAATGTCGGAATTGATTGCAAAAAACGCTTGGAATATCGGTCGAGAGCGACTACGTTCCGGGCAGGATATCGGTCCAGGGTGGCTGGTCCCGCGGGTCTGCGGTCAAAGACCAGAACAGAACAGAGTTCTTGTCGAGAGCCCGGATCGAGAAGGGTTCCCAAACGGCGGGTTTGATGGCGCGCGAAGGCTGAGACAGCCGCGCTGCTCGCGACCGCGAAGCGAACGAAAGCCTGAATTTGCGCTTGAAGAACTCACGCAAGCGAAGCTGAGCCTGCTGTGGCGGGCTCGTTGAATGGTCCGGCCGGCGCGGCACGGCGCGCTCCGGAGTTGGGGAACGCGTCTTTGCTGAACGCGATATACGGCACGATCGATACCGGGCGGGTCAACACTTCGGGTGGTCGCATTGCGTTCGGCGTCGTCGCGTTCGGCGCCGTCCGAGCGCCCGGCGGCGCATGCTTCGACAGATTCATGACTGGGATAGTTTCATGACGGGCAGCGGCATGCCTGGCCCCCGCAACACACTCCAATCTGAACAAGCGGCCGTCGGGATTTCGCGACTGTCGGGATATAACGGGTTCGTAAGAAGGTAAGACATGAGAAACGGGCAGAACAACAAGCGGCTGCGTAACCGGAACAGCGGTAGCAACAATAACAACAACAATAACAATAACCGGCGCGGCCAGAACCCGATGACCCGGGTGTTCGAGTCGAATGGACCCGATATCAAGATCCGCGGGACCGCCTCTCACGTCGCCGAGAAATACGTCCAGCTGGCGCGCGACGCGCGCTCCTCCGGCGATCCGGTCGCGGCGGAGAACTACTATCAGCACGCCGAGCATTACTTTCGCCTGATCGCCGCGGCGCAGGAGCAGTTCCGGCAGAACCAGCCGCAGCAGGCGCCCCGCCTCGACAACGAGATGTCGGAGAGCGACGACGACGGCGAGGCCGATTACTCGAATTTCGGCGCCGAGCCCGGCCTCGTCCCGGTGCAGCAGCAGCCGCAATCCTTTCAGCCCCGCGAGCCGCGCGAACAGCGCGAACCCCGCGAACAGCCGCAGTTTCAGCCGCGGGAGCCGCGTGAGCAGCCGCAGCCGCGCGAGCATCGGCCGCAGCCGCAATTCACGCCGCGGGTCGAGCAGCCGCAGCCGAGCGTCGATGCCGGCGTCGATCGGCTGCCCTCGTTCATCACCGGGCCGCAGCCGCAGATCAGCCCCGCGGCGTTCGAGGGCGCGACCGGTGCTGGCGGCGAACGCTTTCCGCCGCGTCGCCGGCGTCGTCCGCATACGCCGCGGACCGCCGAAGGCGCCGCCGCAGCGCCGGCGCCCGCGGAAGACGCCACCCCCGGCAACGAATAAGCCCGGCCGATCGGCTGGAGACAGCAAGGGTCGCGCTTCGGCGCGGCCCTTTTGCGTTCAGCGCGGCCGCGCCGGCAGGTCGTTGTCGTCGGCCTGCATCGGCGACGGCACCAGTGACGGCTCCAGCGAGGGAATCAGCCGGGTGCGTTCGCGCCGCGCCTGGATCGGCCGCACCACCTGCTTGGTCGCTTCGACCACATGGACGCCGGCCAGCGGCAGCGACGTGGCGGCGCCGATCCGCTCCCATGCCGGCGCCGAGCGCAGCAGCCAGGCCTGCTCGAGCGGCGGCACGAACAGCGCCTCGCTCCAGCCGACCGGGGTGAACCAGGTCCGCCGCAGCAGGTCGGAAATCTGCGAGCGCGAATACGGCCGTCCGTGACCGAACGGGGTGTTGTCGATCCGCGCCCAGACGCCGCGGCGATTCGGCACCACCGCCAGCAGCCGTCCCGACGGCGCCAGCACCCGCCACACCTCGCGCAGCAGCGCGTCGGGGTCGTCGGACATTTCCAGCGAATGCACCAGCAGGATGCGGTCGACCGCGGCGTCGGGCAGCGGCAGCGCGCGCTCCTCGACCAGCGTCGACAGCGTGGCGCGCGCGGTCGGCCATTTCAGCACACCCTGGGCCGCCGGCATGAAGGCGATGCAGCGTTCGCAATTATGACGAAACAGGCCGAGATACGGCGTCGGATAGCCGAGGCCGAGCACGCGCTGTCCGCGCGCATCCGGCCAGTGCGTCTGGATACCGCGGTTGATCAGGCGTCGCGCGACCACGCCGAGCCGGTTGGAGTAGAACTCGCGCAGATTGACCACGTCGATCGTCATGCCGAGCTTTTACCACGGCAGTGGACACTCCGGCAAAGCGGCGTGCTGCGGAGTTGACACGCGCATTCTCGTGCGTTTCGCCGGACTCGCCGTCGTGGTAGAGTCCGTGTTGCGTCGCTCCGGCGGCCGCCACCAACGTCGGGCGCAACCGCACCGTCCAATTCCCGGGAGATCTCATGGCTGCCGACATCCGCATCGTTCCGTGCCTCACCGACAATTTCGGCTATTTGATCCACGACAAGTCGAGCGGCGCCACCGCCTCGATCGACGCGCCGGAAGCCGCGCCCTTGATCGCGGCGCTGGAGAAGGAAGGCTGGACGCTGACCGATATTCTGGTGACGCATCATCACGGCGATCACGTCGGCGGAATCGCCGAGCTGAAGAAGAAGTATCAGTGCCGCGTCGTCGCGCCGCACGACGCCAACGCCAAGATCGCCGACGTCGATCTGCGCGTCCAGGAGGGCGACGTCGTCAAGGTCGGCGGACTGAGCGCGCGGGTGCTGGAGACGCCGGGCCACACGCTCGATCACATCTCCTACGTGTTCGACGACGATCGCGCGCTGTTCGCCGCCGATACGCTGTTCTCGATCGGCTGCGGCCGGGTGTTCGAGGGCACCTATCCGATGATGTGGGAATCGCTCTTGAAGCTGCGGGCGCTGCCGGACGACTTCAAGCTGTATTGCGGCCACGAATACACCGCCTCCAACGTCAAATTCGCGCTGACCATCGAGCCCGACAACGCCGCGCTGCAGGCGCGCGCCAAACAGGTCGAGCAGCAGCGCGCCGCCGGCCAGCCGACCATCCCGGTGACGCTCGGCGAAGAGAAGCAGGCCAATGTGTTCCTGCGTGCCGACGAGGCGTCGGTCGCTGCGGCGGTCGGCTTGGCCGGCGAGAGCGCGGCCGACGTGTTCGGCGAAATCCGCGAGCGCAAGAACAATTCGTGATGCAGGCGACCCTGTCCGCCGCGGAGGTGATCGCGCAACTCGGCCTCGCGCCGCATCCCGAAGGCGGCCACTATCGCGAGACGTTTCGCGATCCGCGCTGCGACGCCTCCGGCCGCAGCGTCTCGACCGCGATCTATTTCCTGCTGGCGCGCGGCGAGCGCTCGCACTGGCACCGCATCGACGCCGTTGAAATCTGGCACTATTACGCCGGCGCGGCGCTGACGCTGCAGATCGCCGACGACAGCGGCCACCGCACGATCACGCTCGGGCCGGACATCGCAGCCGGCGAAGTGCCGCAGGCGATCGTGCCGCCGCACGCCTGGCAGGCCGCCGCCGCGACCGGCGACTGGACGCTGGTCGGCTGCACCGTGGCGCCGGGCTTCGATTTCGCGACATTCGAACTGGCGCCGCCGGGCTGGTCGCCGCCCTGACATCCTTGCGGACCGCTACGGGCTCAACCGCGTTGTCCGAAGATGCCGATGATGATGCCGAGCGTGGCGAAGGCGCCGAAACAGCAGCCCGTAGGATGGGTTAGCGCAAAGCGCGTAACCCATCGTGCGACGGTGTGCGCGAAGTGATGGGTTACGGCGCAAGTGCGCCTAACCCATCCTACGAGCTTCAATCGTGAATCCATCACCCGCTTACGCGGGGGATGACGGCTGAGAATGTGGCATTGCCTGGCAACCTTACTATCACCCTTCGCAAGGCATGATGGCTTACTCTTTTGTCACGGCCTGGCCTCACTAACGACGTCATGCGCGGGCTTGACCCGCGCATCCATCGCGCGCGCGAGCGCGCCACATGACTGTTTGCGAAGAAGATGGATTGCCGGGTCGAG